>CAZOQB010000001.1:0-52302 GCA_964581995.1 uncultured Ignavibacteriaceae bacterium
GAAGTGCAAAAAATCCAACAAACCAATATCTTCCTTTAGACTTAGTTGAATCTCGGTGCATGCTCATTACGACACCTATAGTTTATTTTCTATTTTATAATAGCAAATATTTTAAACATTTTCAAATATTAAAAGAAAGCTCTATTTTTTAATTTTTGAAGGGATAAAGTCGAGCGATACTGAATTTACACAATGGCGGGTATCTTTTTGAGTAAAACCTTCACCCAGAAAGACGTGTCCCAAATGCGCACCACACTTAGCACATACAATTTCAGTCCGCATTCCATCATTGTCAGGAATTCGCTTCACTGCACCGGGTATTTCATCGTCGAAACTGGGCCAGCCGCATCCTGAATCGAATTTATCGTCAGAATGATAGAGCGGTGCGTTACATTGTCTACAAACGTATTTACCTTTTTCTTTGAAGCTATAATACTTACCGGTGAATGGTCTCTCTGTACCTTTGTGAATTATTACTCTCTCCTCTTCGGGAGTTAATTTATTGTATTTCATTTTCTTCTGTCCAAACGTATCTATGGGTAATATTAATATTGCTTGTAAAACCGTTAAAACGGTTATGTGTATTATGATCATTTTATTAATCCACGGCTCCCGCCTGACGGACGGGGTGGTAAGTCGTGGGTTAGTGAACGAGCCACCATGTTGTAAACGCTTCAGCGATTTGTGAAAGAAAGAAATCAATTTAGTTTTTTCCTTTCTTCAATCTGTTCTTGAATACCTTCTTAAATTTTTCAAGCTTAGGTTGGATTACAAATCTACAATAAGGTTGATTCGAATTCTGGTTATAATAATTCTGATGATAGTTTTCTGCCTTGAAAAAATTTTTGAACGGTAAGATTTCAGTTATAATGGGATTATTGAATGCACCGGAGATATCTAACCTCTTTTTGTACTCTTCTGCTAATTTCTTTTGTTTTTCGTTGTGATAAAAAATTACTGAGCGATATTGGGTACCGACATCACTACCTTGCCGGTTTAAAGTTGTCGGGTCATGTGTCTTCCAGAATACTTCGAGGAGTTCCTCGAATGACACTTTTGTTGTATCAAAAACAACCTGAATCACCTCGGCATGACCGGTTTTTCCGGTACATACCTCTTCGTAAGTTGGTTTTTGTGTAGTTCCGCCAGAATATCCAGAGGTTATGGAAATAACACCATCTAGATGCTGGTAAACAGCTTCAACACACCAGAAACAGCCGGCACCTAAAGTAGTCGTTTCGTACTCTTCGTTGTTGGAAGTCAGTTTCTCCAATTTTACTCCTTTATAGTGATATTGTTGACAAATGGTAACGCTGTTCAAAAGGATTAAAAGCATTATAATAAAAAATATTGATTTACGCATGATGTTTCAATTAAAACAATTTGTGGTGGTTATTCGTTTCATATGGATTTGACTATTAAGTAAAAAAAAAGCTCCGATACCCTACAATACCGGAGCGTTTAATATGAATGATAGGAGTTACTATTTGCAATTCCCTTAAATCTCACTAACCTTCAATAAGTATATAGTTACATTTAAGAATACGTGCGGAAAATTATTCAAAAAAAAATACAAAAGCCGAACCGACATTGCGTTTTCAATGTAGATTCGGCAAATTTTGTTAAAAAAAAGTGCGACTCACCTACCCTTCAGAATCTGGTTTTAAGGTGAGTCGCACATATAAACACTGCTAAGGCAATTGTTTCGTGTTAGTAAGTGCCAGGTATTTTTTATTCATCGTTGGATAATTCACAAAATTCTCCCCATCCCAATATTGAACACCCTTCCTCAAATCTTCATAATATTGCTCATCGAGTTTCTCGGTCACTTTCCCATCTGCCAAATATTTGTTGTGCAGGGTTACAAATTTGTCCTCACCATCAACATTAATACATTGTAGAGTACGGCTGAATAAATATAACAAAATATATTGCTTTAGTTCTATTTCTTCAGTAACGTCTACTATTAAAGACCCATCCGAAGTGAACCTTACTCCCCTTGCCCTATTTCTTTTGTGGGATGCATATTTTTTCAAATCAGTTCGATTGATTAGTAAATAATACTTTTCATTACCTATCGAGACATCCTTTGGTGTATATTCTTCGGGAGCCGGAGAGTGACCCGTAAAATTTCGTGGATCAAGAACGACTATCGAAGCTAAATTAAAACCGTTGTTTTCTCCGGTTGCTATTATTTCGTCCACGCCATCATTGTCTAAATCACTGTGCATGAGCTTGCGAATACTTCCACTGTGCCAGTATTCGTTTAGTAATTTTCCTTGAGAAGCGTCTATTTTAATTATTGCACTTGGGTACCAGCCACCATGATACATTACCGCTATAATTTCAAACGAATCATTTTTATCAAAATCTCCGATTAAAAATTTTGAAAATTGATATGTATCATCAAATATATTATTCCCAAATGTCATTTGCCGGTTAAATTTATATGTCCATCGTTCATTTCCATCGGATGTATAGCAATAGATCGTATTTTTTTTTGGCTGCCACTTGCTCAGCATGCCGAAAATTGCTATTACCTCTTTCTTACCGTCTCCGTCAACATCGACGGTTTGTAAATATTCATCAGGATCAAGGAAGGGTTCTTGGTCACGCAAATTTTCCAAACCATATCCAATTCCTATATGTTTTCTCCACAATTCATCACCATTCTTATTATACACGACGAGGAATTCATCCTTTGCCCGCGCATATTCAGGGTTTGTATCTTTTGGCTTGAAGTCAATCGTACCGAGTATTAAGGATGCAAACACTATTGCAGTAAAACAAACCGATGAGATTGCAGGATGCCTTAAGACGAAGAACATGAATCTCGCAGGCAAAGTTGGTTTTATATTCCGGGGCGAGAGTGTTTCCTGAAATGTCTGAAACCGAGTTACCATTCTGCGAACGGTTAACGCTTGTGGAGATGCTTTTAATCTTTGCTCCTGCAAATGCTCAACATCCGTGTAGTAATCAGCAATTTCCTGGTAGGATGCAAGGCATCCCTGACATTCTTTTAAATGCCTTTCAATCGCTTCGTATTCTTCAGTATTATCTAAATAACCAAGAATGTACAACTCAATTATATTTTCTTCTAAATGTTTCATTTATATATTATATACATACATTTTTACTTCCTTGCAGAATTTTACTCTTTGAATTTATCATTCATCTTTTCTTTGCCAAGTCGGACAAAATATTCAATTGTTGTGCGATGGTTTTCAGCATACTCTGTTTTTGTTAATTCAGGAATTTGCTGCTTTAATATTTCATAAAACGACTCCCCCTTGCCGTCTCCGTCGCCATAAGTTTGCCTAAGTATTTTTTTAACCGCATCTATATAGTTAGTAAAAACAAGCTCGCTGCACTTGTTCTTTACGACGTAATTACCGTGCAATTCGTGGAGCAATTCATCGCATACTAAATTCGAAACCCTATCAATATCGAGATGAATGACATCCATATCAACGCACTCCTTCTTTTCATCATCTAATTTGCCGAGTGAGTAAATAGATTTGACGATTAATGCAATACATATTAATGGAATACACCGTTGATATTTTTTTTGAGTAACGACTAAATCATAGACTTTACGAAGAATATGAGGGATGTTATCGTGTATCAGAACATTATTTGATATTTGTTCTTTAAGATATTCGTCGGTAATCGGTTGACATTCGTGCAAGAGGTCGCATCCCTGCGGAACCAAATATGTCTCGCCGAATTTAATTTGGAAGTCAAACAGTTTATGCGTGTCCACCGCCTGTTTAATATTTCGGAGAATCTTTGAAAGAACCGGGTCGGCTTCAGAATATATCCTGACAAAATTCTGATTTACCTTTCCGAATACGAGTCTGCGGAGAGTAGGAAGCATTTCCTCTTGGTTAGATGTTTTTATATCGAGAATCTCCCTACGGAAATATTCTGTTATCTGAGGAAAACTCCCATTTTTATCACGTTCGAACAAATCGGCGAGGCAGTCGTAAACGAGGTCATTCTCGCTCATCCCAAGAATGTTAAGGTTGATTTTACCAAGGAAGATTTTTTTCCTCACCAAAGGCATTGCTAAGTCGTAACAAATCTGTATGAATTCACGGATGTCTGAAGAAGAATACGAATTAGATACAACAGATTTAATTATCTGAATATTTAATAAGAGAGACTTCAAATATTTTAAAGACTAATTTACTTCCACAATTTAGTAATGTATAATCAATGACAAAAATATTTTCGACAGTAACTGCTTGTACCTCTATCTAAATCTGCGTTTCCCAAAACGACGGTTCCTGTTTTTTCGATCGCGTTTATCATCGGGTGATTGAGCAGACTGGTTCGATTTTCGGTCAGTCTTTTTCTTCCAAAAAGGCGGTTGAAACCGTTTCTCTTTATTTTTTCTCTGTCCGTATTCAACCAAAGATAGGGGTCTTTCCACTTGTACGCCTAATTTCGGGTGTATGTTTTGGGTAGGCTGTCTTTCTTCAGGGTTTTCTTCTTCAATTTGTGGCGGTACTAACTTATCTGGTTGTGCTTGCTTATGTTGATGTTTTGATATTTCTGCATGTCGCGAGGGTTGTGCTTGCTTATGATGGCGTTTTGATGTTTCTGCTTGTCGTGGGGGTTGTGATTGTTTTGGTGTTGGTTTATAGTTAAATCCAGGGCACTTTTTACGCTCAATTCTTTTTTCGATAAATTTTTCGATACGGCTGATAAATTTTTCTTCATCACCGGCTACAAAAGTAAACGCATCACCCGTTAAAGTAGCTCTGCCTGTACGACCGATACGATGAATATAATCTTCGGCGAAACGAGGCACATCGAAATTAATTACGTGAGAGATGGCTTCAACATCGATACCTCGTGCGGCGACATCGGTTGCCACTAAAACGTTGAACCTGTCGTTTTTAAAACCTGACAGCGCTTTCTCCCTCTGACTTTGCGTCCGGTTGGAATGAATAGCGATAGCTTTTATCCCGCCTCGCTCGAGTCGTCTCGCAATTTTATCGGCTCCGTGTTTTGTTCTCGAAAAAACCAGAACACGGTCGAGCTTCTCTTTTTCTAACAAATGCAGTAACAAATCCAATTTCTTTTCCTGCTGAACAGGATAAATAACTTGTGTCACGGTCTCGACAGGTGTTTGTTGTCTGCCCACTACAATTTTTTTGGGATTATTTTGAATCCCTTCGGTTAGATACTGAACATCTTCAGAAAATGTAGCCGAGAAAAGAAATGTTTGTCTTTCTTTAGGCAGCAATCTAATTATTGAATTCACATCATCAATAAATCCCATATCGAACATGCGGTCTGCTTCATCCACGACAAGAACTTCGACATGTGAAAAGTTTATGTTTTTATTGTGTATATGGTCGAGCAAACGTCCCGGAGTAGCAATAATTATGTCGACACCCTTTTTGAGAGCTTTTAGCTGCTTCTTCATATCAACGCCGCCATAAACCGGCAAGCTGCGAATACTAGTAAACTTACCATAGTTGCGTACAAACTCCTCCACTTGAATTGCGAGTTCACGAGTAGGTGTTAATACTAACGCACGGGGTTGATGTTTTGCCGCTCCTTCGGAACCAACTAAGCGATTTAGTATTGGTAGAACGAAAGCCGCTGTTTTACCGGTTCCTGTTTGCGCAATGCCGATAATATCTTTACCTTCGAGTGCGACTGGAATAGCTAACGATTGAATTTCGGTAGGCGCTATGTAGCCTGATTCGAGTATTCCTCTGACGATTTTATCTGATAAACCTAAGGCTTGAAAAGCCATTTTTTTCCTCTTTGATTTGTTAGAAATAAACTTATATACATTGTAACAGCATGACTATGGATTACATTCCCATGGTTGTTACGAACTTTCGGATTTTAGTTTTTATAAAGCCGCTGTGTGCGACTATGCCGATACGGACTTAAAGTGTTTGTACTTGACCTTTGTACAGCCCCACTCATATTGATTCCTTTACAATATAGTTTGTTTTGAGGAGAAATGCTAATGGAAATATATTGAGACGAGTTTTCCCATTTCCAAATGAATCGGAAGAATGGGGGGTTATGAATGCACTGCGTTAGGATATTTGCTGAAACTCAAGTTCAAATCTTTCTGTTCCTTTTATCGCCTGAAATACTTTCGCCTTTAAAGGAGTTGTGCGGACATTCGCTCCGCACTTGCGTGCTACGCTCATAAGCGTCCGCACAATGGGCGCGGGTTTCACCCTTGTTGTGCGAAACACGTTCGCTCCGCGAACGTCGCACAACTGCGGGAACAATGGCAATGCGTGCGTTGCGCTCGTAAACCAAAAAACGGTTTCCGTGCTCACGCACTGCATTGTTCCCGCGCCCAAATTACGCAATAGTGAGAGAATAGACTGCTTGTCTTCTGGTTTAATCCGACATCCTAGGATGATTTCGTTTATTGCGTCAAACCCAATCGGCAATGAAGTGTTTGGGTGTTTCCACAGCATAAGGCGGTATTCGTGTTCATACTCCCAATGAGTTGATTTCGTTGTAACAAGTCGAACTAAGTCTTCATCACCGTTCGGAGACTGCATCGATTCGAAGAAATTGATTCTCGGCATCAGTTCCGAATAGGTCACTTTGTGGAGATCCAATAGAATACTTGGGGCAAGCTCACGTTGCAATGCCAGCAGCTTTTGAGTGTCTACCCCAAAACAAAAACCTTGATGGTGTTTTGCGTAGTGAGCCCACATAAGTAAATTGTCTCTGTGTGGTGTGAGTGAACAGATACCAAATTTGCTATAGTTTTCTTCAATATGATCCTCTTGAAACCAAGAGGAGTCATTAGGATCGTTCCTCATTTGCTGGATTCTCTCTTCGGCAAGCTTTCGCCGTTCATCTGGGTTGAAGTGTGGAAACTCCCTTGTTAGAAAATTTTCTGCCCAACGGACTGCGACGTCAGAGTTTAGTCCGGTAAGGTCGAGGGGTATTGCTGAATCAAATGGGTCATTGAAGGTACGAGCTGAGGTGAACCAAAGTTCTGCGTTTACCAAGTTTCGTAAGTGGTAACTGTTCGAGTCAAAGTAACGGTACTTGTATATGGTCTGTGGTGTGCCCTCAGGTTGTGGTCCAGTGAATGCCATGTTGTTGTCAACTCTCTTGGTTTAAAATATACTTCCTAATTATTAATTAATTCCCTCGCCATCTATATGCACGACGAAAATCCTTTTGTTCTGCTTCAGCAATTGTTGTAGCATAAAATTCGCCTCTATCATATTCGATGACTGTATTATCATATTGCTGGTCAAATGGCAGATGATAAATTTTATCTCCAGTTTGTCTATTTATGTTACACTTAATAATCGGATACCGCTCAAATGGAAATTTATCTTTAACTTTTATACCTAAGACTTGAGCAAAATTAATAGCTGTATCTGATAGTTGAGAAGAAGTAATTATCATTGGCACAATATTGTAATTAGACAATAAATCAGAAAACATAAACGGTATTTGTTGGTTTTTACAGTAGTGTTCGATTGCGTATTTTACTGATGTCCCAAATAGCTGATTTATTGATGCTTCCCTAATTAACCATTGATTCCAATATTTGCATTGTATTAGAAGTGTTTCATCAGGTTTGGTGCAAATAAGATCAATGCCCAAATCTTCAAGGCGTTTCTCAATACCATGATAATTGACTGAGTATCCCTTCTTTTCATAGTAATATCCAACATATCTTTCATATTTTTTGCCTTTTTCCCATCGAGATCTGTTATAATCAAAATAATTGTCTAGAGCTCGTTGAAGCCTATCAGTGTGGGATAATAGTTGTTCTTCTTCTGAAAGCAAATTAATTGCAGGTTCATATTCTCCTTCATTCTCATCTTGTATGGGATTATTTTTAAAAAAAGAATTTGAAAGCTCGTCTAATCCATCTTCAGAGTATTCTTTTAAATTAGGGAAAAGAGATTCATAATAGTCAAGAGTATATCTAACAGTTCTGAAATCGTATTCTAACTTTCTTTTCTCATTTTTAATTTCACGTATTAAATCGGCAGACCTTTTGGCAGGATGGATTTTCATTTCTAAATAATTTGCCAATCTTTCATCTAAAACATCAATGTAATCAGAAATTAATTTTGCCACCCAAGGGAAACTCTTTGTTTTGTCATTAATTATCTTTTCAATAGATTTGTTAATCTTGGCTTTTCGTTCGGCCGCATTATTCTCTTCATTCTTAAGCATTTCAAGCGATCGCTCAATTGATTCATTTGTTTGAATAATTTTGTAGGATAAGCCTTGCTCTTTTCCTGTTAATACCCTTTCTTTCTCGAGTAATATTTTTTGCATCTTTTCAACATCAGCTCGTTGCTTTAGAAGATCATTTTCCTTCTCATATAATCTGTGTTTTGTATTTTTAATATTACTTCGGATATTAGAAACCCACTTGATTATAAAAACAAGCAACAATAAGCCTACTGTTATAGTTAAAGTTTCGATATAAATCTTACCTTTATTTTAGCAACAACTATTAATTATCCCGCCACAAAGATCGGTGGGTTTGTGTTAAGCCAAAGGCTTATCAGCCTCCGGATGAGTTAGATTCTATATTTTTATTTGCTTTCATTTTGTTGGGTTGATCCGGCAGTTAGGCAGACAAAGGGATTACTAAACATACTTCTGAATGTCGTTGATGAATAATCCAAGCAAATCCCCCTTCTTCAGATTCTTGTTGCGGTGCCCCATGTCCTTACGGATTGCAGACAATAGCTCTTCAAATTCCAACATGGAATGGAATGCATCGGTAGGTGGAGAAGTAGTTACAAATGCCCTACGATAATTAGACCAAATACCTACAACCTCATCTGAACCCCATACCATCAACTTCTGAGTAAAGGTATTGAAGTACTCAAGCATCTTCTTCTCATTCATTGGTGCGCCTGTGAGCTTCTCCGACATGAATAAATCAAACCAGAATCGGATAAATTCCTCATACATTGGAATCTTCTTTTGACGTAATTCTTGTTCAATGGAACGCTTTCGTTCATAGTATTTGCCAACCACGACCGAGAGCACAGATACAAGGATAGTGGCGGAGGCAACTATGATTGCGGCTGCAACTTCCTTCTGGAGTCCTGCGAAAACCGCCAATAGGCCTGAGATTGCATACCATAATCCAATTACAACTCCGATAGAGCTGACGATTGCAAGGAGTAAATACCACCGATTTGGTTTTGGATTCTGTTTCATAGTTTTATCCAATGCTAATTGAACTGATTCTTTCCCGCAAGTCTATTTATTATACTACCTATGGTCGCTATACCTTCCACCAGAGATGGACAAGCAGGTAGCTTGTTTGTGTTATATTCTTTATCACCATTTGTTTTCATTCTATAAGTTCGTCGGTGTTATTTTTTTGTTTTGTCATAAACTTCTATAATACCACGCTCTTATTTCCGCACCGAATAAAAATGATAATTGAACATACAAAAATTTAGATAAAATGGCAACTTAACCAGCGCGAACCTCCCGAAGGTTATCCTGTTGAAGCAAATTAAACCTTCGGGAGGTTTGTCATCTATTGCCGCGAGTTTCAAATCGCGGAGAGCCAATACTTTTAATAATCGGACTTTAGTCCAATATACATAGGTGTTAAAACACAGATTGTGTTTTGGTTTTCTAGTCCCCGACTTAAAAGTCGGGGCTATTATTAGAGAAATTATTTTAACAACTCAGTAAATTCATGAACTGTCATCCCTGACTGCCGTAGTATTGACCTGAGTGTTCCTTTAGATATCTCTTTATGATTCGGAATTGTCATCCGGCGGTGTGGTGGGTTTTGATTACGAAGAATAATATGACTGCCGGTTTGGTGGTCAGTGTAGTAACCCACCTTTTCAAGTATTTTACATAAACTCTTACCAGAAATTACCGGAAGCTTGGTCAAATCGCGATCTCCACAATTTCTTCCTCAATAGGTGGAGGGATCGGCTCATTATGCTTGCGCAAACTTTCTATATATCCCTTAACGGCATCACGGATATTCTCAAGCGCTTCGGATCTTGTTTTGCCTTGAGAGATACACCCTGGCAATGTTGGGCATTCAGCAATAAATATCCCGTCCTCGTCTTGTTCAATTAATATTCGATAATGCATAATAAACTCTTTCACTTTTGAGAAATATACCTGTTTCAAATGCAAAAATCAAACAGCAATTTTTATTAATCGCGGAGAACGCTGCGTATCTCTGCGACTGCTGCGGTTTAATTATCAAGATATTCTCAACAAATCCTCGGCAACTGCTCGCCAGATATCATATCCACAATCCGCGTGCTGCCAATTGAGGTTTTCATTATTACCCGCTTGCGTGGTTCTTCCACTACCTCACCAATAATCGCAGAATCTTTTCCGAGCGGGTGTGCCTTCATTACCTGTAAAACTTTATCCGCACCTTCTTTAGCAACGAATGCAACCAGTTTGCCTTCGTTAGCAACATAAAGTGGGTCCAATCCTAATATCTCACACGCGGCTTTAACCGCCTCCGAGACCGGAATTTTTGTCTCATCAATTTTTATCCCTAGTTTCGAGTCGCTCGCTATTTCGTTGAGCGTACTCGCAAGTCCGCCGCGGGTTGGGTCGCGCAGAACATGTATATTCTTCGAAACGGATAACATTTTTTCAACCAGGTCATTTAACGGTGCGGTATCGCTTTTAATATCGGATTCAAACTCCAATCCTTCACGTGCCGACATTATTGCAACGCCGTGGTCGGCAATTCTACCGTTAATAATTATAACATCGCCAACCTTACAATTCTTCGGAGAAATATTTACTCCCGCATCAATTACGCCAATACCCGAAGTATTTATAAAAATTTTATCTCCCTTTCCCCTGTCAACAACCTTAGTATCTCCGGTTACAATTTTAACTCCCGCTTTCTCAGCAGCTTGCTTCATCGATTGAACGACGCGCCACAAGTCTTCCATCGGAAATCCTTCTTCAATAATAAGTCCGACAGATATAAACAACGGTTTTGCACCACACATAGATAAATCATTCACGGTTCCGTACACTGCAAGCTCGCCGATATCGCCGCCCGGAAAAAAAATCGGCTGCACAACATACGAATCGGTAGAGAACGCATATTTAACTCCGTTCATCTCAAAAATCGCGCCGTCGTGCTGGACGTTCAACAGCTCGTTATCGAATTGTGAAATGAACATTTTCTGAATCAGCTGGTGCATTAACGTTCCGCCGCCACCGTGCGCAAGAAGGACTTTGTCGTACTCGCTCTTTGGAATTGGACAAGCCAATCCTGACGATATATCTATGTTATTTTTCATTTTTCAAATTTAATATTTAGTAACAATAAGTAAGAATAGTTATTGGCAAAAAAACAATTAACAAATATCAAAACACAAATAAAATCCAATATCCAAAGCATAAACTCCAGATGTTTAGCATAATTGGAATTTTATATTTGTGAATTATTTGAAATTTGGGATTTAGGATTTGAGTCTTATTGTCCATTGTTAATTATTCATTGTTTATTGTATCGATAGTATGCAGCACACGCACCTTCGGTTGAAACCATTGGAGCGCCGAGTGGTGTTTCTGGTTTGCAAAGAGTTCCAAAAGCAGAACATTCAGTCGGTTTCTTCAATCCCTGTAAAACTTCACCCGCGATACAAAGCGGGGATTCGTTGGGTTCAATTCCACCTACGTCGAATATTTTCTCAGCATCGAATTCAGCGTATTCCTGTTTAAGCGCATAACCACTTTTCGGGATTACACCTATCCCGCGCCATTTTCTATCCACGACATCAAAAATATCGGCAAGAAGTTTCTTTGCTGGTAAATTTCCTTCACGCCTGACGAAACGCGAGTACTGGTTTTCAACTTCGCATCTGTTTTCTTCCAATTGTTTGACTGCGAAATAAATACCGTTTAAAATATCTACCGGTTCAAAACCCGTTACAACGATTGGGACTTTATATTTTTGTGAAATCGGTTCATACTCTTCGTATCCCATAACGGTGCATACGTGTCCTGCTGCAAGGAATCCCTGTAAGCGGCTACTCTGAGATGAAAGTATAGCTTCGATTGCAGGTGGGACAAGTACATGCGAACAGAGAATCGAAAAATTATTTAACCCGCGTCTCTTCGCTTCCATAACAGCCATTGCGTTTGCCGGAGCCGTGGTTTCAAAACCGACTGCGAAAAAAACTACTTTCTTACTCTGGTTGCTTTCAGCAATTTTTAGTGCGTCAAGCGGCGAGTAAACCATTCGCACATCTCCACCGTCTGCTTTTACACTTAACAGATCATGCCGGGAACCGGGTACACGAAGCATATCGCCATAAGAAGTCAGGATTACATCTTTCCGTGAAGCAATCTCAACAGCTTTGTCAATCATTTCCAACGGAGTTACGCATACGGGACAGCCGGGTCCGTGAACAATCGTCAGGTTCTTCGGTAAAAATTCTTCTATGCCGTACTTTAAAATCGTGTGTGTTTGTCCACCGCAAATTTCCATTATCACCCACGGTTTGGTGGCGATGGTTTCTATTTGCCTGACTAACGTCTTTACAGCTTTTGCATCTCTATATTCATCAATATACTTCATCATTCATCATTTGATATTCGACATTCGTAATTTACGTAGACTCGTGCTTTCACTCTCGACTGTTTAATGTTCACTCTCTTTTTTATCTGCAAGTCGATCCATCTCTTCAAACATTTTTATCGTTTCTTCTGCTTCCTTCTCATCAACTACACTAAGCGCAAACCCGACGTGTACAACAGCATAGTCATTCACTTTTGCCTCTGGAACAAATTCGAAGCATACTTCTTTTAGAACACCTCCAAAGTTTACTTTTCCCATTTTTGGATTACTATCGCAATCAATCGAGACGATTTTTCCGGGGACTGCTAAACACATATGTTTACTCCAATATTAAACTGAGTTTATTTTGTTCATTGCAATTGCTATTTGTCCAAGCGAAATTCCACCATCATTCGGGGGTACGCGCTGATGCCAATATACCTTATATCCTTTGTGCTCTAACAGCTTTACAGACGTTTGTAGCAAGCACACATTTTGAAAACAACCACCGCTCAAGACTATTTTATTTTCACCGAGCAGTTGAGCAGCTTTCAAAATGATGTGACCTAAAGTATTATGAAATTTGGATGATATCACACTCGGGTCGGTTTTATTTGAAATCTCGCTGAGGATATGGTCGATCATTATCTGCCAATCTATAATCAACGGCTCTCCATCAATTATATCAAAACTATAGGAGTCATCAATTTTAGGATTGACAGTAAACTCTAATTTCATAGCCGACTGCCCTTCAAACTTGGTTATATCGCTGATACCGACAATCGATGATACAGCATCGAACAGCCGACCGACACTTGAAGTAAAAGGACAATTGATTTTTCTATCGAGCATTCGTCTCAAAGACTGTAGCTCTGTTTTTGAAAACTTTACTGACAATATATCTAAATATTTATCTTCTTCAAATATTGAGTCACCGAAAGCAGCATACAACAGACCTAAGGCAGAACGCCGTGGTTCTTTAATCGCAGCATCTCCACCCGGTAAAGGGAATTTTCTAAATTGGGCGAAAAGCCTAAATCCATCGTCACGCGAGTTAAAAAATTCACCGCCCCATATCGTCCCATCAAGTCCTAATCCTGTTCCATCCCACGCGACACCGAGTGCAGCGCCACTGACCTGATTTTCTGCACGGCAAGCAGCTATGTGGGCTTCGTGGTGTTGAACTACAATAACATTATTCGAAACTTTTCGTGCATATTTTGAAGAAAGATAATCGGTATGCATGTCGCAAACCACGTCTGGATTTTGAATTTGATACAATTGCTTAAAATCCTCAATCACTTTTATGAACGCAGAATACGATTCATCTGTCTCTAAATCGCCGATGTGTTGACTGATGAATACATCGTTTCCTTTTTTTAATGCGACTGTGTTTTTTAAATGACCTCCAACAGCGATAATAGAATTGCTTCCAGAACTTTCTCCTTTCAAACTAATCGGCAATGGCGCATAACCTCGCGCACGCCGGAGTACTGACTCACGTCCGAATAAAACTCTTACTATCGAATCATCCACCTGCCTGACAATGGGCCTGTTGTGGACGAGAAAGTAATCTGCGATTCCGTATAACCGGTTCAATGCCTCTTTTTCGTCAATGCACATTGGCTCATCAGAAATATTACCACTTGTAGCAACAATCGGAAAGTTTAATTCTCGCATCAACAAATGATGCAACGGTGTATAAGGCAGCATTACACCAAGATAAGGATTATTCGGAGCAACAAGCGAAGAGATGCCAAGTTCAGAATGTTCGATCTGATTTTGAATTTTTAATAAGACAATTGGGGATTCGGGTGATAATAGGAGGCGTTCTTCAAATTGATTGACTAAGCATAACTCTTTAACAGATTCAATCGTTGGAAACATAAGAGCAAATGGTTTTTCTTCTCTATGTTTGCGGAATCTCAATTGCTCGACCGTATTGTTGCTGCGAGCATCGCACAGCAATTGAAATCCGCCAAGTCCTTTTAAAGCAATAATTTTTCCTTGGCATATTAAATCAACCACTTCCTTTAAAGCAATATTATCTGAACTGAAAGTTTTTCCATCTACATTCTGAAGTTCGATATGAGGTCCGCAAACCGGACAAGCGATTGGCTGTGCATGAAAACGGCGGTCGTGTGGATTTTCATATTCTCTCTGACAATCTTCACACATCTGGAAAATCTTCATTGAAGTGTTCGGCCTGTCGTATGGTAAAGTTTCGATTATAGAAAAACGAGGTCCGCAGTTTGTACAGTTGATGAAGGGATAAAGATATCGGCGATCTTTTGGGTCAAGCATTTCTTCCAGACAATCAGAACAAACAGCGATATCTGGCAATATCAGTGTGTAAATTTCACCATCTCGTTTGCTCTCTTTTATTTCAAATTTATCGAATCCTACAGAATCGAGGAAAGAGAATTCCAAACTGGTAATAATGGCTCGAGAAGGTTTTTCCTTTTCGAGGCGCATTAAAAAATTATCCAGGAGTGATTTTTCTCCCTCTAATTCAATAGTAACACCAGAAGGAGAATTTAGCACATAACCTTTTAAATCCATTTCAGTTGCCAGCCGATAGATAAACGGTCTGAATCCAACACCCTGAACGGCGCCACGAACAGTAATATATAATCTACATTTCACTAAGTTTTAATATAACTCTCAGTGTCTTTATTATCAAATGATATAAAACGAAGAAGCCTGAAAATTTTCAGGCTTCTTCTCTGCATCGGGGGAGTGTTTATTTATGGCGGCTTGGAGGATTAATCTTCTAATGTAAGTCCGGCAATCTCACTTAACGAAGTAACACCGCTTTTGACCATTTCGAATGCAGCTTTTTTCAGTGTCTGCATTCCGTTTTTTATTGCTAAGCTTCGGATTGCTTCTTCATCAATTAAATCTTGTGATTTCAGTATTATCTGGCGGATATCTTTTGTCATTTGAAGTATTTCAAAAATACCCGACCTGCCTCTGAACCCTTTCACACATCGGATACAACCAACCGGCTTGTAAAATTTTCCGCCTGCAGCATCGTCCATCGAATACCCTAGTTCGGTTAAGAGATCATAGTCAACGTTATTATCTATTGTTTTACATCTTTCACAAAGTTTTCGGACTAATCTTTGAGCTACGATTATGTTAATCGTGTATGCTAATAAAAATGACTCGATTCCCATATTGTATAATCTTGTTATTGCACTCACCGAATCGTTTGTGTGCAGTGTGGAAAATATGAGATGCCCAGTGTTCGCTAATTTAACAGCAATATCGGCCGTTGGTTTGTCTCTCATTTCACCAACCATAACTATGTCGGGATCGTGTCTAAGTAAACCACGGAGTGCGCCTTCAAAATCCAGCTTGTGGTTTAATTTTACCTGTCGACAGCCCTCAATTAAATACTCAACCGGGTCTTCGATAGTAATGATGTTTAAAGATGGATCCATTATCATCTTAAGTGCAGCAAGTTGACTTGTGCTCTTTCCACTTCCGGTTGGTCCTGTTAATATTACCATTCCTTGGGATTTATTAATTGACTTTTGAAAAATGTTTGAGTCTTTTTCATTCATACCAAGAGATTGTGTATCGGCTACAACCTCAGCACCTCTAAGAATACGAATTACAACAGATTCTAATTTACTACGCAAATCTCCACCATAAATGGGCATCGTAGAAAATCGAAAACGCACTATTTGATTGTCGATTGTACGTTGTGCAAAACCATCCTGTGATAAAAACTTTTCAAAACGGTCCAGATTTTTTGCGCGGTCTTTTGTTACAGATAAAATAGCTTCTGCGCGAACATCTGAAATCGTACTCCATAGAGTTAATTTTCCGTCTATTCGGAAATGGAATTCGGTTCGCAACGCACCGCGCGGCACGACGTGAATATCGCTAGCTCCAGTTCTAACTCCGTCGACTAATAAGCTTTCAATCAGATCAACGAGTTTTCCGGTACCGACATTTTCTTCGATTGAGCGTTCTAATTCACTTGCATATTCTGACCTTGTAAATTCAGCGAACTCCTCCTCCATACCCAGTCCGGATGAACTTAAGCCTTGGTCGAAAGCCAAACCACGCCATAATTCGTTCCAATCTGCTAAAGAGATATACTTAATCTGATATTTTTGAAACTTATAGGCAGTTGCAATCTTAGTCACGTCAGGTTGTGTAGGGTCGGGCGTAACCAAAGTCAGTTTATTGAATCCATTTCGATATAATTCAAATGGAAGTACTTTATGACGTATTGATAGCTCGTAATAATAAGCTGGCAGCTCTTGAAGTAATTTTTTAATAAACTTTAATCTTTCTTTATCTCCAAAAACGTTAGTTGCATCAACTGTCTCAAACGAGTAATGTTTTGCTACATGCTTAAATATTAAGTCCCTATCGATAGCTAAATCATCAACCAGTACATCTAATAAACGTCGCTTCTGAGTGTCGTTTCTTTTGATCTCGATCGCGCGTTCAACCATTTCCTTTGTAATTGCGTTCTTGTTTATCAGAAGTTCGATAATCCGGGGGAAGTTGGACTTCCCAAGCACAGGTTCAATTTTTTCTATTTCATCCTCATGCTGAATGTCAATTCCCTCAATACTTCGTATTACTGCATCAGCAAAGTTGTGGACAACACTTTCTATATCATTCTCGCTTTTATCAGTGGTTTCTGAAATTTTCTCAATTCCTATTTCTAGATTTTCACCCTGGAAGCCAACATCTACCAGTTTTCCGTCTATATCAATATCCCGCTTTCTACTATAACCATCGTCTCTATACATATATAACACTTTCTTATAAATTTATTGCGCCATTAAATTTAGTAGTAAGATAGCATCAAGGGCTGGCTGGTGATGTGACATCGCACAAAGGGTGTGACATTAATCAAGCAACAGATTTTAAAAGTGTGCAATAGGGAGTAAAAAATAGGTATGGTGGCGTCCCAATTATTCAGTTTTTTATTATAATTAGAGTTTTTGTATTTCCCTTGCTATGGTTTCTATCCCTTGCCTGAACATCTCTTTTTTAACAATCAAGCTGATGATTATGCAGTCATTTTTCTCAAAATCATAAAAATATCCGGGCTGAACGACTACACCATGTTTTGATACTAAATATTCAGAAACATCTTCAGTCAGCGTATTATATGGAAATTTAATTATTGCGTTCCATCCCCCCTCGATTTTGTAAACTTGAAATAATGGGTAATTCTTAACATATTCATTTAAAGCCTGATAGTTTTCTCTGATCCGATTGAGGATTTGATGACTAACTCGTCTCCTGTCATTCATCCATTTGGAAAGTGCATTTTGGATTGGGCTGCTCACTGGAAGAAACGTATCAGTCAGAACCTCCAAGCGCGTGGATGCTTCATCTGAATATTTTCCACCACCTTTTACAACAATCCAACCTAATTTCATTTGTGGCAATCCGAGCATTTTTGAAATGCCATTAAGAGTAAATGTTAATACCGAATCAGTATCGGCAAAGCTTTTTATCCTTCTTTCGTCAGCATATAAAGGATATTCTAAAAATACTTCATCTGAAATTATAGCTAAATTATTGTCAGCAGCTATCTCGACTAAAGAGTTGAATTCATCTTTCTTGACATAAGAGCCAGTTGGATTATTTGGATGGATTACTAAAATTGCTTTTGTATTTTTTGAGATGGCAATGCGTAAAGAATGAAAATCGATATGCCACTCATCGTCATACAGCAATTTGTAATATTTAACACGGACATCATTTATTTGTGCAAGATAATCAAGCAACGGATAACTCGGCTGGGGAACCAAGATTTCATCACCGACATCCATCAAAAGCCGAAATATAAAATTATAGGACTCGCTGGTGCTGGATGTTAGAAATATTTGTTCAGGGTTCACCGTTATTCCCATCTCTTTATAATACTCCGATATAGTTCGACGAGCTTTCAAACTTCCTTTTGGGTTTGGCTTGTACTCAAGGTTATCTTCTTCAACCAACGCATCGAGCAGTTCGTCAGCGTGATAATCAAACCCACATTTAGTCGGGTTTGATTCGGTCAAATCTATGATAGGTAAACCTTGCGATCTTCGTTCATCAATTAATTGTGTCAGCCGGTTGGGATGTAAATCCCAGTTAGTACGTTTGGAAAACATTTCATTTATTAATGTGTTGTTAGTATTATCAGCTATAAAATAAGATTTATCCGCATAAAATAGAAACACCAAATATTTCATCGGGTTTGATTCTTTTATTACTACTTCGTATTTTATATGTGATGTTAACTATCAGGGCTTACGCAAAAATAAATATCGGTTTGAGGATACTCAATAAGAGAACCGATGGATACCACAACCTCGAGACTATATTCACTCGTATCAATCTATTTGATGGAATAATATTTGAGGAATCAGATAACATCGTGCTAAAAACCAACATCCGGGGATTACCATCGGGTAAAAATAATTTTTGTATGCAAGCCGCCACCATGCTAAAGGAACAATGCGGTGTATCGCGGGGTGTCAGAATATTTTTGAATAAACTAATCCCCCTCGGTTCGGGATTAGGAGGTGGAAGCTCGGATGCTGCGGCGGTTTTAAAACAACTGCCAAAATTTTGGGGAATCGAAGTCACAACAGAGAAGCTCAATAGTATCGCCATTGATATCGGTTCCGATGTGCCTTACTTTCTAGAACGAGGTACTGCTTATGCGACGGGGCGGGGTGAAATATTAGAATACTTTAAACTCGACATTCCCTACTGGATTTTACTGGTCTATCCTAATGTCGGTGTTTCGACGGTGTGGGCATATCAGAACTTAAAGATGAAATCAAATAAACACGACAGGAACTTGAAAGACCTTTTACAGGATTATATTCACTTTCCCAACAAATTAGACGAATACATTAAAAACGATTTTGAAAGTTTAGTATTTGAAAAATATCCTCAGATCAAAAAACTCAAACTTAGTTTGTATGAATCCGGAGCCGATTTTGTTCAGATGTCGGGCAGCGGTTCATCCGTCTATGCCTTTTTTAAGGATGAGCATGCCGCTAAGTCTTCGGAATTATTATTCAGCAAAGAGTATAAAGCATTCCTAACCGAACCAAATTTTAATCCAGCAATATAATACTTGCACATTTTTACTTTATTACGATCATCTTTTTTGTTTGTGCAAAACTTCCTTCAGAACCTGTAACATTTATCCGATAAAGATATACACCTGAGGCAGCAAGTTTACCATTCATGGTTGTACCATCCCAGTAAATCGTATAGTTTCCTTCAAGCTGGTCTTCATTATTTATTAATGTGGCAACACGCTGGCCTAAAATGTTATATATCTCTAATGTAACTCTTCCTGTATAAGGTAAGCCATACTGTATATTGGTGCCGGCGTTGAAAGGATTGGGATAGTTTTGTGTGATACGATAATTACTCGGGACTATCTGTTCTTTTAACTCAGCCGGATTAAATGAATAAACATCTCCCTCTTTTAAAGGATAATACGGATTAATTCTGAAAACATCTCCTTCTTTGAAATCAGATGCTTCATTTAGACGTCTCATAAAAACTGCGTACATTATTGGACGGTCTGAAAATGAACTGAGTAAACTAAAATGAGGGATATAAGTTGATGTTGTGCCACCTGTGTATCGTACTTTAGCAGAATCGGAATATGTGGTTCCAAAAATCAACAACACCTCATCTCCTCTTCTCCCGGATTGAGTAATACCATCTATTTTTTTCTCAGGCGATGGGTTCCATCTGCCATCAATATTTCCGTAAAACAAATATTCCTTCACAGAATCGGTTAGTGATGTTTTAATCCATCTGTAAAGCGAATCATTCCTCTCAACAATACCAATATCTAATTGTCTAATTTTATTTCCTTTCGCATTCACTTCCCAGACGGTGAATGGCACAACATATCCACTATCTGGTTTACCTAAACGATACTGTTCATAATCCTGATAAATGAATCCACTACCACTACTATCTTTAACAAATGGTCTGAATTCAGGATGCTTCACCCGTCTGAGATTCGGTGGGAATGTTGCAAAACCATCCAAGTATCTATATGCTTTTTGTGTGTTTGTTTTGCTAAATTCTATTTGAACATAGCGGAGACTATCGATAGGCAGTGCGGTTGATCTCCATACAAAGTTGTTGACAGTGGGATATGTTGCCAAGCCATAACCATGTTTTGGTTTATCCAAGTCAGCCACAATTCCTTTTACACCGGTAAACCAAATATTATTTAAAGGATTATAGTTCCAATTTTTCAATCCCTTTTTGGTGGTTGTGTTCCCTCTTGTGATTCGAAAACCATCCGTAACGGGTATGTTGTGTCCGAATTCATCAGGTAATGGATGGTTTTTCACTAAAGTGTCGGCAGCGGACGTGTTGAATAAATTGAAAACTTTAGTCAGTGAGTCAAGTTCAATGATTGTAATACAATAAATATTGTTATTAATTTTTGATGGGTCGATTATTCTGATTCCAAAATTTCCTTCAGATTCACCCGCAGTAAGCTGACTCGAAAGTTCTTTAGAAGGAAAAAGTAATTTTTTTATTTCGATAGATACAGTATCGTACCAAACATTGTTTTTGCTGTCAGATATTTCAAAACCGAATTTTGCATCGGTACCGACGATCGCATTTGAGCTCACATCGAAGATAATGTATTTACTGCTATCTAAAAATCCTGAATTATTTGATCCCAGCTTGCTTAAAATGGTAGTCTTCAACGGAGCTTGTGGTGTTACGATTTGATTGTCAATCGGATAAATACTTATATTAAAATTACTAAGAGTATCACGCGCATAGTTTTTTAATCCAAATGTGCATCTGATATTTTCACCGGGATTTGCTTCGCCGTCAGCGTTTATATTGTCGGAAATAATTTTATAGTTCTCAACTTCTACCGGACCAGATGTTGTTATACTTCCGGCTTCATCGAATATGATTGTTTGACCGTCTTTGTAATTAACTGTCAACGACAATTTCGTTAATTCGGGATTGGGTGGGATCGTGACAACATTACCAAATACTCCATCGTTTGGCTCGCCGTCGTTATGCAAACCATCGTCCAGCAACCCAAAACTGAACTCATAATTTTCTCTGTACAATTTAGCGCTGATTGTTTGCGCTTCAGGGGAATTGGATTTTATAGAAACCACAGTAGAATCCGGAGAAATAAATTTTGACGATAATGTCAGGCCAGAGAGCACATTTCCTAATCCCTTATTGAAAATATAACGCAAATCGCTTGAGGTTTTTCGTAACTTGGTAATAGAATTGAGCCTATCTGTTCCCTGTTCGATTAGACACGAATAAATAATATCTTGTGAGTCGCTTGGAACGAGAGTAAAGGGACCTGTAACCATTAGCGACCTGATGTCGCTCGGCCCCCACTCATCTTGGTTCAACCATCCGATTCCTGTAACGGGATCGCCATCGAAAACAAACGTTGTTGTATCTCCAGAACGGTTTATCCATGGCTTACCAAGCGCATTGCGTCCCTGCAAAAAATTATAAGTTTGAATATAACCGCCGAGATAAATCCAGTCTAAGGTACACCCTCCTTGACCCGGATTGCAAAATACGTTGTAGGCGCTCAACCCAAGATTTTTATAATCTGGAACTTTTATCCCAAACGATGTAGCGGTATCGCTGCTGCTTGAAATTATTATTGGTCCTTGCATCAACTTAAACCCTACCGACGGAGGTTTATCTCCATAACCCGGAGGACCATCTGCATCATCACCATTATAGGCGTAACCTAAATCGTGTCGTTTGCCTCTTGAATCTAACCCGATATCACATCCCACATAATCATCAAACGCATCACCCAAATCAGGGTCTGACCACAAACCGATGTAAGTGTCATCCCACGGACGTGAACTTTTGTTGTAAATTTGAAATCTTAGAAATTGAACATTTGGTAAAGCATTATACGCCCAGGCAGTTTTATGTACTTCAACTCCAAGCGGTTTCGATTGTCCCCAAATCCAGGTGTGATAAGTCGAGTCAGCATCGTTATAAACATAGTACAACATCATATCGGGAAAAGTTGGACCGTTAAAAAATTGTATTCCCGGCTTATCTACAAACGGATCCCACTTACCATCCTTATTAATATCAATCCATGGTGCACCTTGATTAACTGGCCAGTTAAGATAGTCGGGATTTGAGTTGGCGTTATCCAACAGCGGTCGGACTTTATATATTTTGTATTCGGGTTTTGTGTAGTCGTCAGGCAGCCCTGTTATTTTATTAATCATACCGGGGCGATACTCAGAACCAAAATGCCCGACAGTGGCAACCCTTATACTTTTACTGGTATCTGTATCTTGGTATCTTGCCCCAACCCAAAATCCTGCAGAAAATATTGCATATATCCTACTACCTTTGGGCCACTCAAAACCTGGTCCTGTATTTGAATGATCAGAATAACACTCCCCATCATTTCGGAAAGGGGCTGAAATGTTATTGACATCCAGGTACTTTCTATCGATAAGTAGAATACTCTTCGGTGATAGAGACTTTGAAAGAAATTGGATTTGTTTAAGTTGGTTTGTTTGTGAAAATACAAACAACTGGATCGCCAGTATAGAAACAAAAATGGCAATAGCACGATATATTTTTACTTGCATACTACCTCCAAAAATTTTTCGATTTACTTCAACAACAACATTTTGTTTATCTGCGTATAAGTCGATTTATTGCCTGTCAGAGTCAATTTATAAAAATAAACACCGGAAGCTAATAAATAACCTCTATCGGATTTACTATTCCACTGCCTCGAATAAGTTCCGGCAATTTGAAATTCTTCAACCAATTTTGCAACACGCTGACCGAGTATGTTATAAATTTCTAATTGCACTCTTCCAGCAAATGGTAAATCGTATTTGATAGTCGTTGTGGGATTAAATGGATTCGGATAATTCTGATAAAGTTTGAAAGCAGTTGGTAACTCACTGTACTCACCAACATCCAATAATCTTAACGGGTTGAACGTGAACAGATCGCCTTCCTTTAATGGATAGTACGGAGTAATTCGTAAAGTATCACCATCCACGAAATTAGAGCTTGCATTCAATATCTTCTGCCACATGACATAAAATATATCGAATTCATGTTGATTATAGGATAAATTCCTATTAGTGTAGAAAGAATCAGGTGCCTCACTATAACTTGAAGAAAAAATGTATAATAATTCTTTACCACCGGTTGAATGAGTTGTGGGAAACCACTTACCATCTATTTTACCCTTGCCAAAATAAGTTCCATCGGCTTTCCATAGAGAATCATTATTTTCAACGATCGCGATATTGAGCTGCCTCTGCTCTCCTGTTTTATGGTTGATTTCCCAAGCAGTAAATGGAACCGTCCTGCCTAATGATGGATTATTCAACGGATGTAATTCATAATCTTGATATGTAAACCCTGGAGCTTTTACGAGAATATAAGGAATAAAAGATGTATCTTTCGTAGGCGTTGGAGGGAAAGTCCAGAATCCCGAGATGTACCTATAAGCTCGCTGAGTGTTGGTCGTGCTAAATCTAATTTCGACTGTCTTCAAATCTTCGATACTTACCGAACTTACTTGAGAGAATAAATTTGATGTACGTGGATAATAAATGCCTAATGCCGCAACGTCTGGGTTGTAGGACGGCGTAACGCCAGAGAACCATTTATTGCTTCCCGGTATGTATTCGCCCTGTCGGATGCCTTTACTTGTTGTAACATTACCTCTCGTAATTCTAAAACCATCAGTAACTGGAATTATGTGACCTAAAGGATCAGGCAGTGGATTATGTTCTAATAAAGTTTGGTTAGTGTTTAGATTTTCTAGATTTAACAACGTTTCACCACTCAGAGGTCGTTCAATCGTAATCCGATAAAAATTATCTTTAATCACAGACGAGTCCACTAAACGAATTCCAAAAGTTCCTTCTGCGATTCCATCCGAATGATATGGGTATTCGAGTCGAGGTTGAAAATTGTTCTCTTCTACCTGTAACGTTAATGTATCTTTCCATGTGTTTTCATACCAGAAACCAGAGAAGTCCAGATCGACGAGCATTTTAAACTGGTAACCCGGTGGTGTGTTTGGATCTACATCAACCGAAAAATACGAACTGTCGTTTGCAGAGTCATAAGGTTTTTCATAAGTACAGAATGGGCACAGAGTAATATCCACAGGAATAATATTTCCAGAAGAACGAACAAATTCTGTGTTTAGTGGGCGTACCCTAACGCTGAGGTCGTCGAGGTAAAATTTTGAGCCATTCTTTACTCCAAGTGTCAATCTTACATTTTCACCAGGGTTAATTTTTCCGTCCTGGTTCATATTATCTGAGGCAAATTTTGTTGACGATATTTTTAACGGACCAAACGACCTGATTCCAGAAACGTATTGCCATAAATGATTCGAACCATCTTTATAATTCACATTTAGATTAATAAAATAACCGTTTCGATTAGGGTCGAGTGTAACCTGATTCCCAAAAATTCCATCGCCTGTATTTCCATCCCAATGTAATCCGTCGTCGTATAAATTAATTGTTGCAACGAGCGACTCGGGGTAAGCTGGTGGTTGAAGCCAAGCATAAATTAACGTAGTTATGGACGATGCTCTAGGTTCGGTAACCTGTATAGTTATATTTGTAGAATTAGGTGTTTGATAGTTTTCCAATATATCTGTCGTGGGACCAAAATCGAACCCAAACCATTTTATAAAATCTAATTGAGAAGAATATCCTTGCAATACTTCGACACTATTTAAATTACTCACACCTCTACCGATTAATACAGCATAGATTACTTGTTGAGTATCATTCGGAGCAAGTGTGAAAGGACCAGTTTTATAAGCCATCCTTACGTCGATAATTGGTTCTGTGGGCAGAGGTGGCCAGCTCGGTGGCGGGGGCCAGGCAAGTGGGAATTTTGTTGGCTTCCCGTCCGGAGCGTAATACGGAGTTCCATCTCGTTTGTATCCTTTCAATACATTATATGTCTCTAAGTAATTTCTTGGGTCACTCATACTTTCTGCGCATCCTGCCGTTCCATAATTACAAAAGTAACTAAAACTAGAAGCATTGAGGTTCAGATAACCGGCACGTTTTCTACCCGACCATAATGCAGAATCTGCATAATTTCCTGTCGCAAACACAGGCCCTTGAATTATTTTAAAACCGACTGCGGGTGGTGCATAACCATACCCTGGTGGTCCATCTACGTTATCGTAATTATAGCAGAAAGCAGTATTACTTTTTCCTATAGCTCCATAATTCGTATCAACTCCCACAACGTCATCAAAAGGGTCGCCAAGATCAGGGTCAGACCAGAAAGCGATGTATGTTGAATCCCAAGTATATTCGCTTTTATTTATTATCTCAAACCTCATAAAAATAGTTTGGTCAAGATAACCAGGGCGATTGAAAGCCCATGTAGTCTGTCGGACTTCGGCACCTAGCGGTTTTGTTTTGCCCCAAGGAATTGTATGAAATTGTGAATCTGCATCATTAAAAACTGAGTACATCAACATATCCGGGTAAATAAAGGAATTCCCCCATACAAGCGCCGGCTTATCCACGAGTGGATTAAAAGAACCATCACCGTCTATATCATGAAATGATGCACCTTGTGCAACGGGCCACTCAGAATAATCAGGATTACTACCGGGAGTATCATATAGCGGTCGTACTTTATAGCACCTATACTGAGGTTTTGTAAAATCATCGGCAACTCCGTTTATAATCATCCCGGGCCGATATTCACTAAAGAAGTGACCTGCCGCTGCAACACGCACACAATCTTGTATTTTTGCACCGAGCCAAATTCCGGATGAAAAGATGGCATGTAATCCGCTACCCTTGGGCCATTCAAAACCCGGTCCCGTGACTGCACTTTCACTGAAGAATTCACCATCGTTATTTATCCAAGCAGATATCGAGTTTGCATCTAACTTTTTACTATCGATAATTAAAGGTGTTGATGTTAAATGATTTTTTAAAAAATCGGATTGTTTTAATAAATTGTTGGAAGGTTGTGAAAAAATGATAGATGAGGATAGGAATAAAACCAGTAACAAACCCATAAAAATATTTATTCTACATTGCATACTGCCTCCAATAGTTAAAAGAATTAAGATTTTATATTTAACATAAAACTGAAAATCCTAGATAACTGATTGGTTACATAATAATAAATTCTGATATAAGACGCAAACCAGAATTCGTTTTATAAAATTAAATTGATTTTTCACAGAAATTAAAGTATATTCATACGCGCAAAATGGAAAGGTGCAAGAGTGGCTTTCAGCCAAAGGCTGATGCGCCTTTGCGCAAATTGGCACGTTCCAAAGTAAAAAACTTAGATATAGGTGATTTATGTTTTACATCTATGTGCTTTGGAGTAATAAGATAAAAAAAAGATATATTGGTTCTACTGATAGTGTTGAGCAAAGATTAAACGAACACAACACAGGTAGGAACAGATTTACAAAAGGTGGTATGCCTTGGATTCTGGTTTACACAGAACAGTATTCAACCAGAAGCGAAGCATATAGAAGAGAAAGATTTTTAAAAAGTGGTGTCGGTCGTATTTGGCTTGACCGTCATCTACCAGATTTACGGAAAGGTGCAAGAGTGGCTTAATTGGCACGCCTGGAAAGCGTGTGTACCTGAAAGGGTACCGAGAGTTCGAATCTCTCCCTTTCCGCATGTTCTTCGTCTATGTATTATGGAGCAACAAACTAAAGAAGCGTTATATCGGATATTCTGTTGATCTAGATAAACGGCTAAAAGATCATAACAGAAGTATACAACAATAAGGCGTCAGCAATTAAGCGTGAAAGGTTCCTAAAATCTGGACAAGGTAGAAAGTTCTTGGATAATCTTGGGTTAAAAGATTAGTCCGTGAGTTCTCAGCCAGAGGCTGATACGCCTCCGGCGTAGAATCTCTCCCTTTCCGCCAAACTACGAATCGGTCTTTTGATGAAACTATCCCTATTTCAATATAATCCTGTCTGGGAAAATAAAGAGCTGAACAAGAATAAAATCGATGACTTACTAAGAAGTAAGTTTTCGAAATCGGATTTGTTAATTTTCCCCGAAATGACTCTCACAGGTTTTTCAATGCATATCAATGAATTAGCCGAGAGTTTATCCGGAGATAGCTTTAGTTTCTTTTCAAGAATTGCCCAGAATTTTCAAACCCACGTTATAGCTGGTTTAATCGAAAAAGATGGCGAGCATTTTTTCAACACACTCGTTCACATTGATGAATCTGGCGGCTTGGTTACATCGTACCGAAAAATTCACCCGTTTTCTGTCGCGGGCGAGGACAAATATTATTCGAGAGGGTTGACATACAAAATCACCACTGTAAAAGATTTTAAAATTGGGCTTTCGATTTGCTACGACCTTAGATTCCCTGAATTGTTCCGCTTCTATGCAAAAGAAAGAGTACATTTGATTATAGTGATTGCTAACTGGCCTGTTACAAGGATCGAGCATTGGAATACATTGTTGAAAGCAAGGGCGATCGAGAATCAATGTTTTGTAGCGGGTGTAAACCGTGCAGACACCGACCTTACTGCCAATTACAACGGATACAGCAGCTTAATAGATCCCATCGGGAATCAAATCCTATTGACCCTCGATTCTGAAACGATAATCGAATCTGAAATATCTGTCAAACAAGTTTTAGATACACGAGAAAAATTCCCCTTCCTCAACGACATCCATCTTATCTAACCCTAATTAAAATTATTATGGGAGAGATTTTTTGCACAACAAATGCTTTGATTATTAGAGTATCTCGTTTCTGTTATAAATCAAAATTTCTTTGTATATTCTTTTCAATTGACAACTTATAGTTTTAAAAATATAATTTTAAAATTTCTAACATGTGATTAAAATTAAACAAAACTTATCTTTCCTTCAGGGATATGCATGGAATCACGCGGCAAGGGTTTTAGAATATGCCTTAATCTATTTCTTTTCGATTTTTGTCGCGAGGTCGCTCGGTCCTCACGGAAATGGATTATATGCAAGTATTGTTTCGATATCACAACTATTAATTGCCATATCCTCAGCCGGGATTGATCTCGCTTTAAATAGGTTCTTACCACAATATATTGAATCAAAAGCATACCCTAAAATCAATTACATTACCCAAAGACTAATCTTAATTAAAATTTTCATTCTGTCGGCATTAGGAGCATTATTAACACTCGGTTGGGCTGATGTTCAAACATTATTCCATTTGGATTCACCTTCAAAACAATTTCTATTTTTCATCGTCGCATATGGAAGTTTAAGGTCACTTCAATCTGCAATCTTATCTGTTTGGGTTTCACAGCTAAGGACAAAACCAATTTTTGTAATAAACACCATCGCACTTTCTGTTCAGATAATTTTAATTATTATCCTTTCAACTAATGGTTTGATGTTGAATGAAGTATTGCAGGTTATGCTTCTTTGCTCTACTCTATCTATGATAGCGCATTTGATTGTCGTAAGAAGATATATATTCCTCGATAGTGAAAAAGTGAATCTACGGCCGATTTTTATATTCAGCGGTTGGCTATGGCTAAATACTTTGATGGAATATTTTTTAGGTAAACAAGGGGATATTGCAGTTTTGGGGATTTTTGGAATTAGTAAATCAGAAATTGGTTATTACGATATTGCACACGCGCTCGCACAAATTCCCGCATTTGCATTCGGTGCAGGGTTTGCCGGAGTAACAATTTCAATATTCGCAAAATTAGCTTCCGAACAAAAAGATAAAGTAAAAGAATTTTGGATAAAACTTACTTCGCTGGTAACTCAGATTAGCATACCTCTTTATTGTTTCTCAATAATATACGCTAAAGAAATAATAGCATTATTATATTCTAAAGAATTCATCCCGGCGGTTCCTCTTTTTCAATTATTATTAGGTTCCCGTTTGATAGCTCGTATCTTTGGCGGCGGTGAAAATGCTGAAGCTCTGTTATCGCTAAGAGCAGAAAAATCAATTTTCCTTTTAAGTCTTTTGGGTGCATTATTAAATTTAGTTTTAAATATTTTACTCATTCCAAAATTCGGTGTACTTGGTGTCGCAATCGCCACCGGATCGGTTACAATTCTTGTTAACTTTGGCTCGTGGTTAATGTTAAACAGCCATATACAAATTCCGCTTCAGATTATAAATTGGTTTCTTACCACAATTGTTGGATTTTTACCTACGGTTGTTTGTAAGATTGTTTTTATTTCTCCGACAGTCAGCCAATTGATTCTGATAATAATCTTTTGTATAATCTTTTGGATTTTCGGTATCTGGATGATCAGACGATTACTATTTCGAAACGAAAATATTTTTCCACAGATGGAATAATTTAGATGAAAATTGCAACAGTTGTATTAGACTTTAATAAACAAGGTGGTATTGAACGAGCCGCTTTCGAATTGACCAGAAATTTCCATCTGAGGGGAGAAGAAGTAACCGTTTTTTCTTCATCTTTTCAGGACTTAGATTACCAGATTACAAAGGTTAGGGTTCCTACCTGGACTTTTAAAACCTCAACAAAACTTTTGAGTTTCAGATCCAATATTCAAAGAGCTTTGAGAAAAGATAAATTTGATATTATTCATTCTCATGCGGCTAATATTAAAAATTGTGACGTGTTGACTGCACAAAGTTGTCACAAAGCGGGGATGGAAATACGTCAACAACTTTCTAAACACTTGTTATCAAATAAGAATCTCCATATTGCAGATACGATTAGGCTACATGTAGAAAAATTATCTTTTACAAAAGGTAACTATAAAAAAATTATTGCAGTCTCGAATGGCTTAAAGAAGGAGATATGTGAATACTATAATGTCCCTCCAGAAGATGTAGTTGTAATTCCTAATGGAGTAAATTTACAGGAGTTCCAACCGATAACCGAAGAAGAAAAAATCCTGAAGAGAAAAGAACTTGGATTCTCCAAGGATGATTTTGTTCTTCTTTTTGTTGGGAACGAATTTGATAGGAAAGGGCTTGAGCTTGTTATTAAAGCTATGGATTTGATAAAACATAAAAACGTAAATCTTCTTGTAGTCGGTAAAGATAACCCAAAGCCATATTATGAATTAAGCACAAAATTAAATTTGGGAAACCGTATTATTTTTAAAGGATTGCAGAGTCCACTAACCCAATATTATAACGCAAGCGATATTTTTGTTTTGCCTACTTATCATGAATCGTTTTTGATTGCTGGATTGGAAGCGGCAGCGTGTGGATTACCACTACTTATCACTAAAGTTCCTGGAGTGGAAGATTATTTGAAAGATGGCGGTAATGGTTATTTCATTAATAGAGATGCAGACGATATCGCTGATAAAATCGTCAAATTAATCGATAATGAAAACTTGCGAAAGCAATTAAGCACTAATGCAATCAATTCTGCTAAAAATTATTCGTGGGAAAATATATCTGAAAAAACCTTATCTTTGTATAATGAGTGATCTAAAAGAAAAATTATTTACAAATCATAAGTGGGCGTTTGCCTGGCTCCTAAAAACTCAATGCGTTGTTGATATCGGTTGTTCAAACCGTCCGCTGATAAAGTTATTGCAATTAAAAAGTGAAAATGTTATTGTAGTTGATACAGATATTAATACACTAAAGTCGTTAGATAATCAAAATCCGAATACAACTTTAGTACAAGCAAAAGCTGAAAACTTACCGCTGCAATCAAACTTTACCGACGCTGTTTTGCTGCTGGGTGTTTTGGAACATACGCAAGATGAGAAAATGGTTATAAGCGAGGCGTGGCGGATATTAAAACCTGGTGGATTATTAATACTTTCGGTACCATACAAGGGGTTGTTCAGTTTTCTTGAACCTGAAAATTTATCACGAAAAATAAAATCCAAACCAAATTACCCTTACCACAAACATTATTCATTTACCGATGTAAGGAAATTATTTTTTCGATTATTTAAAATAGAACAGAAGCATTATGGCGGACTTTTTCTTTATCCGATTACTTTTGGGGTAAAACATTTTTGCTTAAAACATTATAAGTTGGATTTAAGTAAATTCTTGGATAAAGTAGGCGACATAGATTACGACATTTCGTGGGGAAGGATGAGTTATAATTTGATAATTCGAGCGAGAAAAATATAATGAGGATATTAATTATAGATAATCTCGCGGTTGCATCTAGTCGCAGACATTTGTACAGATTGTTATCCAAACACATTAAAGAACCAATACATATGCTTGTTCCTGAGAGTTGGAGAGAACAGGGAATTATCACGTACTGTGAAGAAGAAAAGGATTATAATTTGAAAATTTATGAAAGTCCTTTTATCTTTGGTTATCGACATCAGCGAATAGTTTATCTTAAATTAAAAAAAATAATTTTCACTGTAAAGCCGGATATAATATTTATCAACAGTGAGCCGGAAAATTTTAATACTTTCCATTTAGTCAGAACAGTAAAAAAATATTTCCCTAATACTAAACTTGCGTGTGCCTCCTGGCGGAACATCGACTATAGAAGTAATCCGTATCCATACAAATTCGGTTGGATTAATCACCTGATTGAAAATTACAATAAGAAAAGGATAGACATTTGCATAGCGCACTCACCGAGTGCGAAATTAATTCTGGAACAAATTGGAAATTGGAAAGTCGTATTCATCTCTCCTGCCTTAAATTTAAAAGATTACCTATTCCAGCCTAAGACGCTTAACGAGAGTTCAAATAAATTCATCATAGGATATATTGGGCGTCTCGCTCAAGAAAAGGGAGTTGATATTTTAATCAGAGCGATTAGTCGGTTGAATGTGAACGCACATGGGATGATAGTTGGAGATGGAAAAGAAAAAGAAAATTTAAAGATATTAGCGCGTAACTTAAAAATTGAAAATAGAATAACCTGGTATGATGCTGTCTCATACATGGAAGTCCCCAAACTTGTTCGACAGTTTGATATTCTTGTCCTTCCGTCTAGAAACACAAAAATTTGGAAAGAACAGTTTGGACGTGTTCTTATTGAAGCAATGGCGTTAGGAGTACCAGTTATCGGATCAAATTCTGGAGATATACCAAACGTAATAGGCGAATGCGGACTAATCTTCAAAGAAAATGATTATGAGGAATTAGCGAACTCGATAAAAAGATTGACTGACGATAGCGATTTGCTAAAAACTTTGGTAAACAGGGGAAGAGAAAAAATTGAGAAAGAGTATTCCCTTGAAATGGTATCACAACAAATGATAGATATATTTCATAAATTGTTGATAGATAAAAATAAAATATGAAGAGTAAATTACATTTAGGATGCGGTCATATAATCCTTGACGGTTATGTTAACCAAGATATATTTGGATTGAAAGGTGTAGATGTAATACACGATCTATCCGTTTTCCCTTGGCCATTCGAAGATCATTATTTTGAAGAAGTTCTTATGATGGATGTGCTAGAACACCTAGAATATATACCAAAAACTTTGGAAGAGATTTATAGAATTACGAAACCCGATGCGCGTATCATTATCCAAGTTCCCTATTATAATTCGTGGGATGCTTCAGCTGATCCGACACACGTTCATTTTTTAAACGAAAATTCATTAGACGTTTTTGATCCAAATAAAATTTTTGGACAACAACGGACTTATTATTCCAATGCAAAATTTAAAATCTATTGTGTTGGATTTGTGATATACCCATTCAAAAGTCCACGACTTTTACTAGAGCAATCTATTGATATAAAACATATTGTTTTACCTCCGTGTTATGAAAAGAAAATCATACAGTCAACCTTATTTAAAAAGATAATTACTCATTCTGCACATCGACTAGGAAATATGATAAGATCGCTTCATTTTGAATTAATCAGACTATAGTATGAAAATCGCATTCGACGTTAGTTATATTCAAACAAAAAAAACAGGCATTGGCAGAGCTGCATTGAGTCTTCTGCAGAGTCTTCTCGAGCATGATCGAATAAACAAATATATTCTACATGGCTGGTCATTATCATTGGATGTTGAGATGATAAATAATTTTAAAAATAAAAATGTCCAATTCAACCTGTTAAAAATACCTGGCAATATTAAACGGTTTTATTGGAATAGACTTCATTGTCCAAACATTGAATATATTGTAAAGGGTATTGATATTTTTCATAGCGCAGATCCGTTGCTGCCGCCGTTAAATACTGCTAAAGGTGTTATTACAATCCACGACCTTGTTTATAAAAAATATCCCAACCTTTTACAAAAGCAAGTTTTAAAATGGGATACATATATTTTTAAATCTGTAGAGAGAGCTAATGCAATAATAACTCTATCTAACCAATCTAGAAATGACATAATCGAGTTCTTCCCTTTCGCCGCCGATAAGATCAAGGTTGTACATTTTCCTATCGAGTCAATATTTACAAATATCCCTGAACCTAATTATGACAACTTAATCAAATCAAAGCACAATTTAGACAATCCTTTTATTTTATTCGTCGGAACTATTGAGCCGAGGAAAAATCTTATCAACCTCATCAGAGCATTCGAAATGTTTCAACATAAACATAAATCTCCTCTTCAGTTAGTTATTTGCGGTAAGCCGGGCTGGCTGTACAAAGATATTTTCGAATCGATTAAGCAATCCTCGATAGTTAGTAAAATACGTTATCTGAATTATCTGCCTGAAAAAGAACTTGCCTCGCTATATCGACTTTCACACTATTTTGTTTACCCATCGCTGTATGAAGGTTACGGATTTCCTGTTCTAGAAGCTATGGCTTCTGGCACACCCGTGATTACTTCCAACACTTCATCGTTAAAAGAAATTGCTGAGGGAGCGGCAATCTTAGTTGACCCTACTAGCATAGAAGAATTATCAAATTCAATTACAATTCTTTATAAAAACGATTCACTGCGCAATGAGCTTTCGAAAAAAGGGCTGGAGCGGATTAAACTTTTTAATACTGAAACCGCCGCTGCACAGGTGCTTGATATTTACAAACAGTTATCCTAATTAATTCCAGGATCCCAATGCAAATTCAAACAATAAAAAGTTCTTTATTTCACAAAATCATTCCTCCAAGAGTAGATACAAACACTAAACATCCCTGTCTCATTTTGCTTCACGGCAGAGGGGCTGATGAAAACGACTTACTCGGACTGGCGGAATACTTAGACCCGCGTCTGTTAATTATCAGCGTTCGGGCACCTTTCCCGTTCGATTATGGTTTTGGTTACACATGGTTCGAGATGTTAGAAAATTTTCAACCCGAATTAAAATCGCTAAAAGAAAGCCACCAGAAATTAATTCAACTCCTGGATGATGTCGTTGAACAATATCCGGTTAATCCTGCAAAGATTTTCGTTTTAGGTTTTAGTATGGGAACTGTAATGGGTTATTTGCTTCTTCTAACAATGCCCGATAAAATTCGGGGACTCATCGCCAACAGCGGTTATTTCTCAGAAAAATTTGATTTACCGATGATATTGAAGCCATTGAACAAACACTCTGTCTTTATCTCACACGGCACACACGACCCGGTTATCCCAATACATATTGGCAGACAAGCAAAAGATTTTTTTTCAAAATACAATATAGATTTGACTTACAAAGAATATCCAATGGCGCACGAGATTAGTCAGGAAAGCCTAAGCGATTTTTCGAGATGGTTAACTCAGCAATTGGATAAAACGTTATGATACCACTACGCGATACAAATCCGCACCGAACGGTCCCGATTGTAAACTATTTGCTCATCGGTGCGAATGTTATAATATTCTTACTCCAGATTTCGCTCGGCAAATATTACGAAGCCGCTATTTACCAATTTGGATTAGTGCCTGTTCGATTGGTGAACGATGTGCAGTTGTTCGATTTAGGGTTGATGACATTTCTGCCGGTTTTCAGCTCGATGTTTATGCACGGCGGTTGGATGCACTTGATTGGGAATATGCTCTTCCTCCACGTTTTCGGTGATAATATCGAAGACAAGTTGGGACACGTTAGATATATCTTCTTTTATCTGCTTGCCGGAATTGGCGCTGCCGCTGCACAGATCATTATAAATCCATTATCCGAAGTCCCGATGGTTGGTGCAAGCGGAGCGATTGCCGGTGTACTGGGCGCTTACATCCTAATGTTTCCGCGTGCAAAAATTCTAACGTTAATTCCAATTTTTTTCTTTATTCAGTTTATAGAATTGCCCGCATTTTTATTTTTAGGTATCTGGTTTTTGATGCAGCTATTAAGCGGAACGCTTTCTCTCGGAATCGGTGGCGATGCGGGTGGAGTTGCTTGGTGGGCGCATATCGGAGGGTTTGTGGCTGGCGCCGTACTGCTATTGTTTTTGAAGCGAGGTCATAGATATTGAATTTAGCTATGAATTTTGAATTTTTAATTTTAAATTGGATATATGAAACCAATCATTGTAGTTCATCATCACGAAATCGGTCTTAAAGGAAAGAACCGCGGTTACTTCGAGAAACATCTTCTTCGAAATGTCCGACTCACCCTTAAGGGCTTGCTTCCACAGAATGCTGTTACCGGCGGTTACGGTAGATTTATAATTTATACAGACTCAAACCAAGAAGTAATCAACGAAATAATCGGTAGGTTAAAAAAAGTTTTCGGACTCTCTAATATTTGTTTTGGATTCGAAACAGGACAATCAATAGAAGAGTTCAACTCGATCTCTGAATCTCTCCTGAATGGCAAATCATTCTCAACGATATGTGTTAAAACATCACGTGCTAACAAAGCATACCCAAAAACATCGGTCGAAGTGAACAAAGAAGTCGGTGCTTTCCTATGCACACGGTTCAACGTTCGGGCAAATTTAACACAACCCGACGAAACAATTTACATCGAAATTGTCGATAAGTTGGCTTACGTTTATCTCTCTAAAATTCCCGGCGCTGGAGGTTTGCCGGCGGGTATCAGCGGACGGGTTGTTTCTTTAATTTCAGCAGGTTTCGATTCACCCGTTGCATCTTACAAAATAATGAAGCGTGGGGCTTACGTCGTATATGTTCACTTTCACAGCTTTCCTTTTGTGTCGCACAACTCCATTGATCAGGTCAAGAAAATATTGGAACAGCTAACGCAGTATCAATATTTTTCGAAACTGTATCTTGTCCCTTTTGCCGAATGTCAGCAAGATATAGTTTTAAAAACACCGCAACCGCTCCGTGTAATTTTGTACCGACGTATGATGGTTCGCGTTGCCGAACGGATTGCGATCAACGAAAAAGCAAATGCACTTGTTACAGGCGAAAGTTTAGGACAAGTAGCATCACAAACTCTCCGCAACATCCGTGTCGTCAATAATGTTGCAAAGCTTCCGATACTACGTCCGCTTGTTGGCAGCGATAAGGAAGAAATAATAGATGTTGCGCGTAAAATAGAAACTTACGATATCTGTAAAGAACCATACGACGACTGCTGCTCGTTTTTAACCCCGCGTAATCCAGAAACTTGGGCTGACCCGACAGCTATCGCAGAAGCTGAAGCACAATTTGATGTGAACGATTGGATTGAAAAACTCATAGAAAAATCAGAGAAAGTAGAATTCATATTTCCATACTAATATACTTAAAATATTGTCTCCGTAGGAGACAAATGTTTATAGTTAGGTGAAAATAATAATATCGACTCCAGAGGAGTCGAATGAAAAAGAGAGAAAAAATAGATCTCAACATATTAAGCAAAAGGAGGTTCTTATGAACAGACGTTCGTTTAGTAAACATTTAGGGGCGGTAGCGCTGATTCCAGCCATATTAAAACCAACAGAAGTTATGAGGAGTATCCAAAATGTTCAAGAGGAAGTTTCTAAACAGGATACACCCGATCTAATTGCTGGAAGAATGCTGTCGGAAGAGGAAAAATTGTGGATGGCTGAATTCTTTAAAAACTTTGATAAATCAATGATTGATATTCGTGCAATGAATCTACCTCACGATTTGATTCCTGCATTTATTCCGAAGTACCCGCCGAAAAAATCGAAACGAAAACTGGATACATCTGAAGATTAAACAAAGGAGGCGATATGGATAGAGAATTATTATTCAAGACGATTCCCGAACTGGCAAAGCTTATAAAATCTAAAAAAGTATCGCCGGTCGAGGTTACTAAAAATTATCTCAAAGCAATCGAAAATGATTCACCAAAGTTAAACGCTTTTGTAACAGTAACAACCGAGTTAGCACTTAAAGAAGCTAAACTTGCTGAGACTGAAATTATAAACGGAAATTACCGAGGGCAACTGCACGGTATTCCTTACGCTGCTAAAGATTTATTTTCTGTAAAAGGTTATCCAACAACTTGGGGTTCAAGAGTTTACAAAGAACAACAATTTGATTACGATGCAGAAGTTATCAAACGTCTAAGAAATGCTGGAGCCATACTAATTGGTAAAACCGCAATGAGTGAGCTTGCTGGAGGTCCGCCATTTGCTACAGCAACGGGTGCGTGTCGGACGCCGTGGAATTTATCGCGGTGGTCGGGTGGGTCATCAAGCGGCTCGGGTGCTTCTGTTGCGGCGGGACTTTGCATGTTTGCACTCGGTACGGAAACCTGGGGTTCTATTATGACTCCATCATCTTATTGCGGAATTACAGGGCTGCGTCCCACTTTCGGTCGCGTACCACGCACAGGTGCAATGCCACTTTCGTGGACGATGGATAAAATCGGACCAATGGCGCGGACGGCAGAAGATTGTTCCATTGTATTCAAAGCAATTCAGGGGCATTCTCCCGATGATCCTTTTAGTATTGATGCGCCGTACAGTTTCATCAAGAAAAATTTGACGGAAAGAGTTTCACAATTAAAAGTTTGCTTTGCGAAAGAAGACTACGAAAAATTTGGTGAGGTTGAAGTTGGAAAAGCTTTCAACGAAGCAATCCAAGTTTTTAAAACATTCGGCATTGAAGCTGAAGAAGTTCAAATTCCAGATTATCCTTATGAACCGACTGCAACAGCAATAATTACAGCAGAAGAGGCTTCGATCTTTGAACCGATCGTTCGTGATGGACGAGTGAAGGACTTGATTGACCCGGAGAGACGCGGCGAAGTATTGGGCGGTCAAACAATCACGGCCGTTGATTATCTGAAATGCCTGCGTTTGGTAACACAAATGCGCGCCGGTTTTGATAAAATTTTTGAGAGGTACGATGTAATCATAGGTTCCAGCACACTCACTACTGCCCCATTGATTGATGCGAAGATGAGTGAAGTATTCAAGGGTGGAAATGTAATAGAAGCGGCTGAAAACTTAACGGGCATCCCTGCTATTTCGGTCCCTTGTGGTTTTGATAATAAAAAATTACCAATAGGTTTGAAAATTATCGGAAAGCATTTTGACGAGAAAACAATATTAGAACTTGCAACCGCTTTTCAAATGGCTACAGATTGGCATAGGGAAAAACCAGTCGTGAAATGATAAAATAAGGATTGAGGAAACTTTTAGGGATGGTCGGGATTATGGATGATAATCAAGATTTCATTTTGAAAATATCTTGAATATTTTTTGAAATCCTGAATGCTCCAATTTAATAATCTCCTCAAGCTCATTAGCATCCAACCATATTCCGTTACATTCTGAACATTGGTCGATTTTAATATCTTTATAATCGATCTCTATCAACTGCATGCCGCATTTGGGGCACCTCATGTGGTGAAGCTCTTTCAGTTTGCTACGCTCTGCCCCAAATAGCTTTTCTTGTTTTTCTGCTTCAAGCTTTTTTCTTTTCTCAAGCTCAATTCGTATGAAATATTCTTCTTCTTTATCGGATGGTTTTATAGGCATAAAACAATAATTTTTGTTTTAGTTAATACATTCGTGCCGAAGGCCGGACTTGAACCGGCACGAGGGGTAAACCTCGCTAGATTTTGAGTCTAGTGCGTCTGCCAATTTCGCCACTTCGGCTTATTCCGATATAAATATAAACAATTCAGACTGAAACTGCAATGATTATTTTAGGTCGAGTATTTCGCGAACTGATTTTAAAAGCTCATTCATCTTGAGCGGTTTCTGTAAAATATTTTTTACTCCCTTATTCAAGAGAGACGATTTTGTACCGGGTTCAATGTAACCCGTTGCAATAATTGTCTTTATATTTGGATTAACCTTCTTCATTTCGATGAATAATTGTTCACCCGAAATCTTTGGTAGGCCTAAATCGCTCACGACTAAACGTATTTCTCTGTGCCGTTCTTTATAAACCTTTAATCCCTCTACTCCATCTTTTGCAGTTATGGTGTTATATCCTACACTCCTCAATGTCGAAGTAACAACATCGAGCAAGTGTTCCTCATCCTCGACAACCATAATCATCTCGTTGCCACCGATAATGTTTTCAACATCTACTTCATCCGAAATCGAAGTAAAGGATTCGATTGTAGGAAAATAAATCGAGAATGTTGTTCCTTTACCGACCTCACTCTGAACGTCTATGAAAGCATTATGACTATTGATAATTCCGTAAATAATGGATAAACCTAAACCCGTGCCTCTTCCCCTCTCTTTCGTTGTGAAAAATGGATCGAATATTCTTTCTCTCACTTCTTTGGTCATTCCTGAGCCGTTATCGCTTACGTTCAACACAACATAATTTTTCGCTTGGGCGGTAGGAAACTTTTCAACAATATCTTCTTGCAAGCCCGATCTCAACTGAACTGATAAGACACCGCCACTCGGCATTGCATCGCGGGCATTTACGCATAAGTTTAACAATGCTTGATGAATCTGTCCACTATCTCCGGATATTATACCATTTTTCATAGTCGACTTCATCTCCAATTCAATATTCTTCGGGAATGAATGTCGGACGATATTTAATACCTCATTAACTATATGATGTAGAGAGATCGGTTTGAAGTCCCCTTTTTCTGACCTTGAAAATAAAAGAAGTTGTTTTGCGACGCCCGCACCTCGTTCTACCGCTTTTTTACCCATCTCGACAAAACGTAGAGCATCTTTATTTTCACCTTTTTGTTCGATCATGTCTAAGGCACCGAGTATAATACCCATTACATTATTAAAGTCGTGTGCGATTCCGCCTGCGAGTGTGCCTACGGCCTCCATCTTCTGTGATTGTAACAATTGGGCTTCAAGCTTCTTGTATTCGGTATTATCAAATAAGTAACCTCTAATTTGTTTCAGTTCTCCCTTTTCATTAAATACCCCAATAATGTTTTCAATAACATGGACGGCTCGCCCGGTTTGATGGACTAACTCGATTTCATGGTTCTCGAGTGTTTTTTTCTGCGTGAGCAGGTCTATAAATGTTTTGCGAGATTCTTCATTCTTGTAAACGCTAATAGCAGGTTTATTCAAGACTTCTTCGACTGATTGAAAACCAAATATTTTAGCATATGCTGGATTACAAGCTATAAATTTTCCGTCAACCGTGGTTATAAAATCACCCGTTAAATCTTCTTCAAAAAATTGCCTATATCGTTCTTCTGATTCCCGCAACTTCTGGTTTGCTTCCTTAAAATCACTAAGGATATTTAGAAGGGCTGCTTCGCTTTTTTCCAATTTTTCTGTCCTCTCGCTTACTTTTTTTTCCAATTCTTTACCCCAGTTTTCAATCTCTTGGTGGGATATTTTCAGCGACTGACTCATGTTGTTAAAAGCGTTAGCTAATTCATGCAACTCATCGTTAGAATTTAATGTGATTTTATAGTCTAAATTTCCTTTAGAAGTCTCTTTTGTTCCTTTAATAATTTCTACAATAGGTGTATATAACGTTCTTGATAAAAATCTTGAACCTAAAACCACACCAATCAGCAATATAAATATAGAGATATAATAAATATTGTGTCTAAGGCGGAATAAATTTTCTTTTACTTGCGCTATTGACACTCCGAGTCTAAGCGTCCCCCATTTTTGCGCTGATCCTTCTATGTAAATTGGATAGAGGATGTCTATCGCATCCAAAAACTTACCATTTTCGTCTTCAAACTGAGTTGCAGTATGTTCAATTTTAGCATTAGTTTTTACTCTTACATCCTTGATCCAGTTATCTAGTTTAATACGGCCTGCGGCGGCAATGTTTTCGTGGTTTTTGTTATAAACTACAACATATAACACGTTCCCACGTTTAACAAGATTGTCAATATTTTCCTGGAGTGTTATGTAATCGTATGTGAGCAAGGAATTTTGAGAGATCAGTGCTAAATAATTTGCCAGAGACTCTGCTTCTTCGTGTTCTTCGTTGATGAGAAGTGGTGGTAACTGATAATTTATTACCGCAATTATTGTAAGAATCAACAACACAACTACTAATGCGAACGAAATAATTATTTTCGAACGTAATTGATAAGTTGCAAGTGAGATACTTTTTAAAAAATTTTTCATAACCATTATTTATTCAACCATACCTTTGATAGCTTTGATGCGGCTAATCCAAAGGGATTTATATTTAAATCCATGACATGAGATTGCATGCTCACATTATTTACATAATAGAGGATTGGAACAAATGGAACGGAGTCGGCTGCTATGTTTTCGATATTCTGGCATATTTGTTTTAATGAGTTTAAACTATTTTGTCCGTGCATATTCTCTAGAAGACTATCTACTTGTTTATTCTGAAAATTAAAATAATTGTTAGAGCCCGTAGAGTTTAACAGAGAACTATAAAACATAGAAGGGTCGGGAGAATCGCCAACTACAGAAAACATAAACATTCCCATCTTCTTTTTGTCTAACATATTTATATATGTGTCCCATTCGGCATTACGTGTTTTAACTTTTAAACCAAGCGTTGTTAAATTGTCAACAATTTTCGCCGTAATTTCACCTTCTAAGCTCCATAATTCAAGTGTATCCAAACCTCGACCATCTTTAAAGCCAGCCTCATTTAATAATATTTTTGCCTTCTCGAGAACAAACTTCTTTTTTATAAAAGCTCCAACATACTTAACCATTGGTTGAGGAAGTATGCTTTGAGCGGGTAAGTTACTGTGCATATTCTTACTAATATACGATTCGTTATCCGTTGCATAATAGATGGCTTGACGAACCTTTAAAATATTAAAGGGGTATTTATTTATGTTAAACCCTAAACCCATGAGAGAAATTTCCGGACGAGCAATCAACTTGTATTCTGAATTATTAAATTCGTCGTACAATCTTGATGGTATGTATGTTACATCGATTTCTCTATTTTTAAATTGGCTAATCGATTTTTCGAATGTATAGTTTTCGATTTTAAAAATGAGAGTATCAAGATAAGGGCGACCTTTATAATAATCTTTATTAGCTATCAGAATTATTTTTTTATCTTTTTCCCAACTTGCAAACCGGAAAGGACCGCAACCTACAGGATTTTTGCCAAACTCTATTTCCCCTTTTTTCTCAACCTCCTCTTTCGGGACAATAAAAACAATCTCTGCTGCAAGCAAATATAGTAAAGGTACAAGAGGTTGAGCGAGTATTATCTTCAAGGTATATTTATCGACTATCTGCAAACCCTCGATATTATCATTTTTACTAAAGTAATCTTTATCTAAACCTTTAATGTGCTTTAAGAGTTGTTTCCAGCTGGACACATTAATTGCATTTGAATTCATAATTCTCTTTATACTGTGAACAATATCATCTGCAATAACTTCCCTTCCGTTATGGAATTTAACACCCTTTCTAAGGTAGAATGTATACGTCAGTTTATCAGGAGAAATATCCCACGTCTGAGCAAGACCGGGTACAATGTTCAAATTGTTATCAAGGGCTAAAAGACCCTCGAACAACTGATTTATGATTGAACTCTCATATATATCATCTAAGTGAAGCGGGTCTAAAGTATGAGGCGATTCTTGAAGGAAATGTAGCGTTCCGCCGTATTTAGGCGTTAAACTTCCTACCTCATGTGTTTTTTTATTTTCAACAGAGCAGCCTAAGAAAACAATGAAGAGTATAAGTATTACAGCGGAGTAGTTTTTAAAATTACCATATTTCATTTAGACTGTTCCAGAGATTTTATTTTTTCTTTTAGCTCAATCATTTTTAGTTCCCTATCCACAGCAACATCTTTGAATCTTTCCAGAGCGGTAACTTTCTCTTCCAATTCATCATTCAGTTTATGCATCATATCTAGAATTTTAATTGTGTCGGTAATGTCTCTAGCAATTGCAATGATTACTTCTTGGTCAAGATACATACCTTTGCTTAAACGCACATCCTTTGGGAAGACTTCTCCATTTTTTCTTATTCCCCACCATTCAAATCGTTGGGGAGTGCCATTGAAGGCAGCTTTGACGTAGCTTAAAGTTTTTTCCATATCGTTTTTCCCCGGTGCGGATAAAAACTCAGGTGTTCTACCGATAAATTCTTCTCTTCGGTAACCATACATATTCATCGCTCCTTGATTTACGTCCAAAAAATACCCCTTTACATCTTGGATATAAATCGCATCAATTACGCTATTGAATAACCCATGATAGCTAATCTCCGAATCACGTAATTTTTTCTCGGTTTCTTTTATATCTGTAATATCATGGCAGGAGCCGATATAGCCGGCAAAATTTCCTTCGAGGTCATAGAAGGGTCGTCCGTAATCCATAATACAACGGTAAACGCCATCATGCCGACGAAGCCGGTATTCAATATTTAACGTTGTCCGATTTTTGAATGTGTCAAAAAATTTGGGAAGGCAATCATCTACATCTTCAGGATGAATCCCCTGTATCCATCCATCGTCAATCTCCCGCTCAAGTGTCTGTCCGGTAAAATCGAGCATAGTTTTATTAGCGTAATCCCGTTTACCATTTACACCAGCTCGCCAAATTAGCGTTGGAAATTCTTCGAAAAGCTTTAAATAAAAGTTTCTGGATTTTACCAATGCTTCTTCAATTCTTTTCCGGTCAGTAATATCTGTAGCCACACCTACCAAAGCTAAAACCTCGCCGTTATCGTCTCGGACTGGAGATGTTGAAAGATATATCGGGAATATTGTCCCGTCCTTTTTCCGGTTGTATAATTCTCCACACCAACTGTCTTTAAGAGTAGCCGCGTAAATATCCGGTATTGGATTCTCTCTGTCTTTTTCAGGGCGGAGAATGCTTATATGCTTTCCTATTAATTCTTTTTCAGTATATCCGTAAGTTTTTAAAAAAGGGTCATTCAAAAAATAGATGTTATTATCTTTATCAGTTATACTAACGCATTCGTTTATACTTGTAATTGCGTGTGCGAGGATATTAAGTTCTTTTTCTTTTTCTTTCCGTTCAGTTACATTTCGAGCAACTACGAGAACTTTTGAAGGATTGCCATGTGAGTCGCGGATTAAATTGCCTTGAGATTCGATGTGACGGATGCTACCATCCTTTAAAACAAACCTGTATTCGGATGACATTCCACTGCCAGTTTCAATGGTTTCCCTGAATATCTTTCTAATTTTTTCTCTGTCGTCTGGGTGTATTTCTGTAAATGAATCTGTGCCTTGTAAATCTTCGAGTTTACCGAATAGCTTTTCATAAGACGAGCTGTTGTAAATTCTTTTACCGTTTAAATCTAAAATTGCAATCAAGTCGGTAATGTTTTCTGTGATGATCGTTAAGATTTCTTCTTTCTCTTGTAGTAAATCATATTTTCCTTTTTTTTCCATCGTAACTTTTATGGCGGGTACAAGCCGAATAAGATGTTCCTTTGTAACATAATCAGATGCACCGGACTTCAAACACTCAATCACAGTGTTTTCATTCACAGAACCTGTTACAATTAAAACCGGTGTATTTGGGCAATGAATTTGTGCAAGCTCTAACACCCTCAATCCATTCCAGGAATGCAGATCGTAGTCGGATAAAATTATATCCGGAAAAAATTCTTGTAACGATAGGAGAAATTCCTTTTCGGTTTCTACGCGCTTACTAACATACTGAAATCCAAGTTTTTTGAGTTCGTGCTCAATTAATTCAGCATCGTGAGGTACATCTTCGATAAGTAAAATTTTTATTTCATTTTTCATAACCGCCATAAATTACCATAAATATTTGTCACTATCAATAGAATTTTCAAAAACTATAAATCTAAGTTGATGCACACCACAAAAAAATAGCCCGGAAGGGTAAAAACCGGGCATGAGACCTTACTTTTTAATTTACTATCGGACTATTTTGCCAACAAAGTAACGCCATAATCAAAGCCCATATTAAAAGCTTTAATGTTGAGGTCTTCCGTTCCTTTGGGAACTGACGCAAGAACCGCCTTTCGCATCGCTTCGACGTCAATAAGTTTTGTAACCGCACTCATGAAGCCCATCATAACGATATTCAATACCATCCTTTTACCTAAGTCTTCAGCAATACGGGTAGCCGGTATCGAATAATGCTTCACATCAGTTCTCAAGTTATGAGGAATTACAAGCTCTTCTTCTGTAATCAAAATACCACCGGAAGCGAGTTCAGAAGAAAATTTTGTATATGCTTCTTGAGACATAACCACCATAATCTGCGGTGAGGTAATGTAAGGATATGCAATCATTTGCTCGTCAACAATTACTTGAGCGCTACATGCGCTGCCGCGGGCTTCGGGGCCAAAAGCTTGAATCATCGTTGAGTGCTTGTTATCGTAAATAGATGCCGCTCTTCCGATAATATATCCGCTTAGAATGACACCCTGTCCGCCAAAGCCACCGATTTTAATTTCTGTTCTTGTCATGTATATATCCTTTCAACCTTTATATGGTGTGTACTTATCACCAAACTTTTTCTGATAATGTTCATTCATCAAATCGAGGTATGTCGGTCGTTCGATATCAACAAATTTACCAATGGTAATTTTACTTTGGAAAGACAGCCCGACAGATTTAGTATCAGCACCGTGTTTAATTTCACTGTTTTCTTTGTAATAGATCATCTGGTCTAAACCGTCGCCAAGTTTGTTACGCCGGCTGTATAGAGTCGGACACGGAGCCAGAACTTCTACGAATGAAAAGCCTTTTTTTGCTAACGCTTCTTTTATCGACTTTGTTAGATGACGGACGTGGTATGCAGTCCACCTTGCTACGTATACTGCGCCGCAAGATTCTGCTAAATAAGGAAGATTGAATGGCTGTTCAAAATTTCCGTGCGGTGCGGTAGTTGCCGTAGCTGAGATGGGTGTTGTCGGCGCAACTTGTCCACCGGTCATTCCATAAATAAAATTATTTACCAGAATAACTGTCAAATCAAGATTGCGGCGTGCCGCATGTATAAAATGGTTGCCACCGATTGCAGTTAAATCGCCGTCGCCGCTGTACACAACGACTTTTAATTCCGGATTAGCAAGTTTGAGTCCTGTTGCAAATGGAATAGCTCTTCCGTGTGTTGTGTGAAATGAATGCAACTCTACCAGTACAACCGATGCCTGATACAATGGCAACTTTATCCAAATCCAACCCACTAGTTTCTAATGCCCTCGCAAAACAATTTACAGTCGTTCCAATTCCACAACCGGGGCACCAGATGTGCGGCATTCGATCCATGCGCAAAAACGTTTCAATTGGATTTGCTGGCATTGTTTCTTCTATTTCATAAAGTTCTTCGTGCATTTTACTAACCTTTCAAACTTCTAATGATTATGTCATAAATATCTTTTGGGTTGTGGACAGTACCGCCACCATGTCCCACCAATTCGACTCGGGCTTTGCCGGCTACATTCCGCTCTACTTCTAAAACGATCTGGCCGTAGTTGAGTTCAGGGACTACAAACGATTTAACTTTCGACGCAAGTTCTTTTATTCGTTTTTCAGGGAAGGGCCATACAACTACCAATCGCAAATGACCGACCTTCATTCCTTCTTTTCGAGCTTGTTCGATAGCGGGTATAGCGACACGTGAAGTAATTCCATATGAAACTACAACAACATCTGCACCTTCAACTTGATCTTCTCTATAGTCTGCAATCTTATCGGCATTCATTTTAATTTTATTAACGAGACGGTGAACTAATTTTTCCTGTGTTATCCAATTCATCGCCGGATAGCCTTTTTCATCGTGCGTTAAACCTGTTACATGAACCTTGTAACCATCTCCGGCTTTAATCATCTGCGGAACCAAATCGCTCTCCGGTCTATACGGTAAGTAATCCTCCTTAGGACCATTGTAAAATCGGCGAGGATAAATTTCGATATCATCTGCTGGTGGTATGGCAACTCTTTCAATCATATGCCCAACGCACTCATCCATCATAAACATTACAGGCACACGATACTCTTCTGATAAATTAAACGCTTTGATTGTGAGGTCAAAGCACTCCTGCGGTGAATTTGGTGAGAGCGCTATGATGCCATAATCTCCATGCGAACCCCATCGAGCTTGCATCATATCGCCTTGCGCCGGCTGTGTCGGTAACCCTGTTGAAGGACCAGCTCTTTGCACGTCAACAAAAACGCATGGGGTTTCAGTCATCGCTGCTAAACCGATATGTTCCATCATTAACGAGAAGCCGGGACCGGAAGTAACAGTCATAGCTTTTTTGCCAGCCCATACTCCTCCTTGTATTGCTATAGAAGAGGCGATTTCATCCTCCATCTGAATGAACACACCTCCTACTAATGGGAACCTTTCGGCTATACGTTCTACCACTTCTGTTGAAGGGGTGATCGGATAACCTGCAACAAAGCGACAGCCCGCTGCTATAGCACCCTCGCTGCAAGCATGGTCGCCGTCAAGAAAATGATAACCCGTTAAAACACCTTTTGGATCTGCTTTCACATTTATCTCCTAAAATTATTTTTTCTTAATTCTGAATCCGTAAATTGCAAAATCGGGGCATAGTAATCCACACATGTCGCAACCGTTACATAAATCCTGTGAGAGAAGTACCGGTGGGTGGTATCCCTTCGAGTTATATTGTTCGGAAAGTTTTAAAGCTTCTGATGGACAAAATTCCACGCAGAAGCCGCAACCTTTACATCTTTCGACTGTAATTACTACTGAACCTGCAACTTTTTTATCCGTTGTTGTCGTCATTTTTATCCTTTAAATTAATACGCACTTGCAAATTTAACAAAATGAAAGCAATAAAACAATCAAAATCGAAGCCAAAATATTATTTTGCGTCTATACCCTTATACTCGTCGATTATATTTAATAATTTCGCTAAAATGGAAAGACGTTTCTCTAAAATTCTTATTTTTAAAAAAGTTCAAAAATTGGAAAGAATCTTTTTTTTTGTTATTTTCAATTGAGAAACGAAAGCTAATCCACATGAAAGCTTCATTTAAAATATTATCTATACTCTCCCCATTTTTCACAATTTTTCTAGTTTATATTTCATTAAGTCAACAAGTTACAAATCAAGATTCAAACCCAAAAGTGATAGTAATTTCAGTCGACGGATCAATAAACCCATCTAGTGCAGAATATATACACTCGGGTATAAAAAAAGCTGAAACAATGAATGCGGAATGCTTGATTATTAAACTCAACACACCGGGTGGATTGCTCAAATCAACAAGAGTTATTGTTACCGACTTACTGAGTTCAAATGTCCCCGTAATTGTATACGTCGCACCGGGAGGAGCGCAGGCAGCTTCTGCAGGAGTGTTTATTACATTAGCTGCACATATTGCTGTTATGGCGCCCGGAACAAACATCGGCGCTGCTCATCCAGTTGCATTACAGGGCCAACAAGATTCGATTATGAATGAGAAAGCCACAAACGATGCGGCGGCATTTATCAGAACGATAAGCGAAAAACGTTCTCGGAATATTAAGTGGGCTGAGGATGCAGTTCGAAAAAGTTTTTCTATTACTGAAACGGAAGCTCTCAAAGAAAAGGTAATAGATATGATAGCAGTCTCAGTTCAGGATTTGTTGGAAAAGATACACGGAAGAGAGCTAACGACACAGTCGGGAAATAAAATTCTAAATACTCGAAATGCGGAAATCGTCAATATCGAGATGAATTTTCAGCAAAAGATATTGGATATATTGAGCGACCCCAATATCGCGTATATACTTTTTATGATCGGGCTGTATGGAATCATGTTCGAATTATATAACCCGGGAACGATTTTCCCTGGCGTAGTAGGTGCGATAAGCCTAATACTCGCATTTTATTCTATGCACACTCTTCCGATAAATTATGCGGGTTTGGCTTTAATTATTTTAGCTGTTATCTTATTCATAGCGGAAATTAAAGTTATCAGTCATGGGCTTTTAACTATAGGTGGAATTATTTCGTTAGTTCTTGGTTCAATAATGTTAATAGATACGGAGTCAACATTGGAAGTATTAGAAATATCATGGCAGGTTATATTAGTAACTGTAATTTTTACGACAGCATTCTTTTTATTCGCAATCGGTTTTGGCATTAAGGCACAACTACGCAAACCGACTACGGGTATCGAAGGACTTATCGGAGAAGTCGGAGAAGCATTATCGGATTTAAATCCGGAAGGACTGGTACGGGTTCACGGTGAGTTGTGGAATGCTGAAAGCTTAGACGGTCCGATTGTTACAGGAACAAAAATTAAAGTATCGGGTATCGAAAACCTCAAACTAAAAGTACGCAAAGTACAATAACAGAAAGGAACACAACATGCAAATATTTCAGACATTAATTTTAATGGGAATTGTTTTCGTTTTAATAATTCTCGCAAACTCTATTAGAGTGCTGAGAGAGTATGAACGTGGAGTTATTTTCCGACTTGGAAGATTGATCGCCGTAAAAGGCCCTGGTTTAATAATTCTGATCCCAATTATCGATCGACTGATAAAAGTAAGCTTGAGGACTGTTGTAATGGATGTTCCCCCTCAAGATGTAATTACAAAAGATAACGTCTCGATAAAAGTAAATGCGGTGTTATATTTTCGTGTAATACAACCCGACAAAGCCATAGTTGAAGTCGAAAATTATCTTTTTGCTACTTCACAACTATCTCAGACAACACTACGCAGCATATTGGGTCAATCCGAATTGGATGAATTACTTGCCGAGAGGGATAAAATTAACCGAGAATTACAAAAAATAATAGACCATCAGGCAGAACCATGGGGAATTAAAGTAACGAACGTTGAGGTTAAGCATATAGATTTGCCGCAAGAGATGCAGCGGGCAATGGCAAAACAAGCCGAAGCAGAAAGAGAACGCCGAGCAAAAGTTATTCACGCCGAAGGAGAATTCCAAGCCAGCCAACGCTTAGCCGATGCGGCTCAGGTAATGAGTGGAAATACGATGGCATTACAGCTTCGTTTTCTGCAAACTCTCACTGAGGTAGCATCTGATAAGAATTCTACAGTCATCTTCCCCGTCCCGATTGATATTATTTCAGCTTTTTTACCTAAGGAAAAAAAATAATTGATTTGTGACTGAATCAGTTTTATACGGACACGACCCGTATCCTAACATCGTTGCAGTTCAACCGCAAGGTGATGATAAGATGCGGGTCTATGTTCGTAAAGAAAATCAAGTTTCATTCGAAGATTTTCCTTTCTATCCCTTTTTCTACATTTCCGACAACGAATATTTAAAAGAGTTCAAACGAAAGCATTGGATGAAAGAACTGAGGGGAGATAATTTTTATAAATTCCTCGTAGCATTCACTTCATGGTTCGACATGTGGGAATGCGTTCACCACATCCTTCATCAATACAACAAGCAACCCTTTCCTAAAGCCACTTCGTTTATAGACCTACCAATTTTATATCTCCGCTCCGATCCGGTCTCTCAGTTTTTACTTCAAACAGGTAAAACACTTTTTAAAAATATTAATTTAGAAAACCTTATTAGAGTGCAAATCTGTTTTGAGACGTATAAAAAATTCGGTTCCAAATTCAGTCATCCTGACCGAACAGAGGATAGGATATTATTAATTGGACTAACAGATAATCGCGGGAATAAACACATCATTGGCAAAAAAGACCAACCAGAAAAACAGCTTCTTACAGATTTTATCAATTTAATTCAAGACCTAAACCCCGACACGATCGAAGGAAATGAACTGTACAATTTTATTATCCCCTATCTCATTAAAAGATGTGATTTGAACGACCTCGAATTGAATATTGGCAGGGATAATTCAAAACCCAAAACTTATGACTTAACCTCTATGCGGGGAGACAATCCCAGCGAATCTCCGTTGTACTCGATTGCAGGAAGGCATTTGATTGATACCGGGTACTTGTTCCATATTTATGACCCTTCAAAAAAAATTACCCCCGAGATGGATTTATATGCAATCGCTAAACAATTGGGTTATAAAGAAAAAATCCAACTCAGTACCTTGCCTCAACCAGAACCGCAAAACGATTTCGATGTTTTAGCTGACATTTGTTTTAATAATTTAGAGAGGATTCGTTTCATCAACGATCTTTTTCTGCCAGTATTTTTTCACCAGGCTAAAATATTTCCATACAACCTCGAAACTCTGCTTCGCGTTAATACTGCTTCGAAAATAGAATCCCTTCTAATCAGGCGATATTTGAAAGAAAAACACTCAATCCCTCAACCTGAGTCCGCTCGCTCAACGTCCGGCAGTTACACACAAATATTCCTACGAGGTGTGATAGGCCCGGTTATCTATATCGACGTTGAATCTATATATCCGACAATCATGACTAATGAGAATATTCAACCTAAGTCGGATACACTTAACATTTTCAACCTATACCTTAGAGAATTTGCAAAAATAAGATTAGAACTTAAAAGGCAGGTTCAAGTAGAGGACACGCAAGAACTCGATATTCTTCAAAGTTCATTCAAACTGCTCATCAACTCGTTCTATGGATATCTTGCCTACAACCGCGGAATCTTTAACG
>CAZOQB010000001.1:52312-214837 GCA_964581995.1 uncultured Ignavibacteriaceae bacterium
TATCAATGCGCAAAACACGTTGTCGATATCGGTCATAGTATCATGAATCAAATAATGGAGGCAGTCCGTGCTCGAGGCTGTCAAATCGTTGAAGCAGATACAGACGGGCTGTTCTTTATACCTCCCCCATTTATAAACACAGAAGAAAAACAAGACATCTTTGTTAACGAAATCAAGAATGTTATCCCAAAAGAATTTAATCTCGTAATCGACGGGCGTTACAAAAAGATGATGAGTTATAAAAAGAAAAATTATGCGACTTTGGATTATGAGAATAAAATTCGGACAAAAGGGTCGGCGCTGATTTCAAGAAATATTGAACGATTCGGTAGAAACTTTATTCAGGAATGTATCGAATGTTTACTCCAGAACAACTTTGAAGCAATGCATAATCTATACGTTAATATTTATCATGATGTCGTTACACATAAACTTCAAGTACAGGATTTCATGCGTTTTGAAACTTTGAAGGATCCACTGGAACGTTATCAAAAGGAAGTTGATGCGGGCGATAGGAATAAAAGTGCCGGCTATGAATTGGCAGTTAAATCGGGTAGGAGATGGAAAATAGGACAAAAAGTTTTTTATTACGTCACGGGAGAGGAATCTAATATAAGGGCATATGACAATTGCAAATTCGCTGAAGACTGGGACCCGAACTTCCCGGACGAAAACACTGGTTATTATTTAAAAAGATTAGAAGAATTCACAAAAAAATTTGAAGAATTTTTTAGTGAAAAGGATTTTAAATTAATATTTAATTATGAATCGGATTACTTGTTTCAAAATAGCGAAATTGAGGTTTTAATTTCTGAGGTTTCTGAAGAACAAACGCCCGATGAACCACTATCAAAAGAAAGTACTTTCGGAGATTACTCTATACAGCTTGTAGATGATTGAGCATGTCAATTACGATTTTTTTCTACCCAATTATGAATATAGTTGACGATATCTGCGGTTGATGCACCAGGAGTGAACAGTTCACCAAGCCCTAATTGTTTTAAGGAATTTATATCCTGCTCAGGAATTATACCTCCACCAAATAAAAGTATGTCCGTTAATCCTTTTTCTTTCAGTAGATTTAGTATTTTAGGAAAAATCGTCATGTGCGCACCGCTTAAAATGCTAACTCCAATGGCGTCGACATCTTCCTGCAAAGCTGCTTCAACAATCATCTCCGGTGTTTTTCGAAGACCTGTATAGATTACTTCCATACCCGCATCGCGCAAGGCTGCTGCAACAACTTTGGCCCCGCGGTCATGCCCGTCCAATCCTGCTTTAGCAACAATAACACGTATTTTCTTTTCCATAAAATACCTTTCTATTTATCCAATTCTGTCTGAAATTTCTTAATGGTAATATAAAACTTTGTCAAAGGAAAACCAACAACATTATAGAAACAACCGTTAATCCTTTCAACGAATAACGCACCGTAATCATCCTGTATTCCATAAGCACCCGCTTTATCCATAGGAGACCCCGATTTTACGTAGCTATAAATTTCTTCCTCTTCTAATTCTCTAAATTTAACCGCCGTTGTTTCTATTTCAGATATAAATTTGTTACTCGGTCTATCCACAATTGTGAAAGCTGTATAAACAGTATGCTCTCTGCCACTCAATTTCTTCAGCATCGAAACCGCATCATTAGCATCAGTGGGTTTACCCATAATATCACCGTTTAAAACGACAATAGTATCTGCACCTACTACGAAAGCATTTTGAAATCTTTTTGCAACTTCGATAGCTTTTAATTTTGATAAAACTATTGCATTCTCCTGCGCAGAAATATTCGCGTCAAAAAATTCTTCAAAATCACTCGGAACTATCTCATAATCAAACCCTGTTTGAGTAAATAGAAGTTTTCTCCTCGGAGAAGCAGAAGCTAATATTATTTTCTTTTTTATTTTCATATCTTTTCAAAAAAAAAGCGACACCTAAAATGTCGCTTTAAAATTCTCTATTGGTTGAACGATGGACTCAGATTGAATCTATCTGAACATTGCCTTGATGCTTCCCCACGTCCGTTTCACACTATTAACGGAATGAGATACACTTACGGGCCCAATTTCCTGGTCCGTAATACCGTTTGTGAATTTAACTCGTATCTGATATTGATACAAAGTAGCAGTGGAACGAAAAGCTGTTTTATCAACGTAGTCATACCAAGACGGTCCTTTGGGTTCCATGTTTGCTATCTGGATAAATTGTCCGTTTGTACCGACCCTTCTCTCAATCACGAACTTAGATACGTTTGTTTCATCTTTTGTATTCCATTGAAGCGTAATCACAGATCCATCACTAGAAGCCTTGATGGAAGTTAAATCAATAGTTTGCGTTTGAGCAGCGATGCAGATAAAAAATATAAGGATGGATAAAGATAATGCTCTTTTCATTTCAAATGACCAGTTATTTTCTGACAAAAGATACTTTTCTTTTTCATAAAAGTCAAGTTTTTTTTAAAAAAAACCTGTGCGCGAGGCGAGACTTGAACTCGCATGCCCTTTCGGGCGCCACCCCCTCAAGATGGTGTGTCTGCCAGTTCCACCACTCGCGCTGGATATTGAAAAATTATAAATATAAAATGCAAAAAGACTTTTTAGATATTCCTTTTGCATTTTTAATTGTTTTCGTGAGTCTGGGTGGGCTCGAACCACCGGCCCTCTGCTTAAAAGGCAGATGCTCTACCCCTGAGCTACAGACCCAAAATTTAGGTGTAAAAATATAAAGAATATTTATATAAATTACAAGAATTTTTAGAAATTTGTTGAATCTTTGCACCATGTTCGTTTTCTGCAATATTTGTAGGCAAGAGAATTAATACGACAATTTTTTGCAAATTATATCAACAAATGCTATAATTAAGAAAAAGACAGATAATATGAGCACTGAAACAATAAACGTGTTGCTTGTGGACGATGATGCTAGTTACGTCGGAGTTACACAACATTTATTAAAACAATTTACAAGTAAAAAATTCAACCTGATCTGGAAGGACGACGGGACTAAAGCAATTGAGGAATTAAATAACAACAAAGATTTACATATCGTGTTAATAGACTATTACCTTCCGGAAAAAAATGGCCTCGAAATTGTAAAAGATATCCGACATAAGAATATTCATATCCCCGTTATTTTCTTGACTTCCAATAAGAACTTCAAAATCGCTATAGAGGCAATGAAGTATAATGTCGAGGACTATTTGATCAAGGATGAAACCGTTGGCACTATTCTTCCCCGCGCGATACTAACCGTTCTCGAGCGAGACAAAATAAAAAAACAGATACAACAAATGGAGAAAGAAAAAGTGCTTTCTGAAAAAAAAACAGACGCGATACGCGAATTGATAGTAACAATCTGCCATGAATTTAACAACCCTCTCGCTGCCATTAAAATCAGTTCGGACATTATTTCAAAGCAAGACGTGCCGAAGGAGACCAAAGACATTCTCCAACAATTAAATTTTAATTTATCAAAAATTGAAAAGGAAATAACAACTTTACGAGACTTAGACGTTTCCGATTTTACCCAACGAATTACTTAGTTGTAAAATGATAATCTGATTTTTTTTAACACTCTTAACAACTTGCTTTTCTGGTGACATATTTCTATATTTAATCAGTTATGAGATTCAAGTTTTTGAAATATCCGTTGCGTTTTATTATGGTCTTCCCGATTAAAGGCGGTGTTTCAAAAATAGAAAGCCTAAGTTTAGCTGTATTGAATTCAGCAAACAATAACCTCAATCTAAATTTTTAATGAAAATGTCCTGCTAAAATAACAGGACTTTTTTTTTCTTATAAATGATCGTTCAAGACATACAAAAAATATTCGAAGAGTGGGCTCCAAAGGAAATTGCCTGGGAAAAAGACAATATCGGTTTACAGGTCGGTGCTTACGACAAGCAAGTTCAGAAAATACTTATTGCTCTCGACCCTTCTGAAGATGTAATAGATGAAGCTATAACCAAGAATACCGATTTAATCATTACGCACCATCCTCTTATTTTCGAGCCCCTGAAATCTATAACAACCGATGATAAAAATAACAGATTGGTATATAAGCTGGTGCAGTCAGGAATTTCTTTGTTCTCCGCGCACACTAATCTTGATTTCACGGCAAACGGCGTTAGTTTTGCCCTTGCCAAAAAACTAGACTTGCAGAATATAAATCCCCTAAAAAAATCTTCTTCACATTTAAGAAAAATAACAGTGTTTGTTCCATCTGAATATGTTGAAAAAGTTACAGAAGCCATGGCTTTGATGGGTGCGGGCATAATAGGAAATTATGAATATTGTTCATTCAGAACTTCAGGAGTCGGCACTTTCAAAGGTGGCAAGGATAGCAAACCATTCATCGGTCTGCCAGGAGAAACCGAGAAAGTTGAGGAGGTGCGGCTAGAGATGATTGTTCCTTTCTGGAAAGTTGCGGATGTTGTGAGCAGTATTCGGACAGCACATCCTTATGAAGAACCATCCTTCGATATCTATCCACTACAAAATGAAAGCAGCAATTTTGGCGCGGGCGCTATTGGCGAATTCGCAGAAGCGTTATCAGTCAAAAAATTCTTACAGCATATAAAAGACATTCTCGACATCAAGTTCTTGAAGTTCACACAAAGCAATCAGGATAAAATCAAAACGGTTGCCGTATGCGGCGGGTCAGGGAGTAACCTGTTATCTTTTGCAATTTCTTCGAAAGTTGATGCTTTTGTAACCGGTGATGTCGGCTATCATACATTCCAGCAAGCCGAGGGTAAAATTTTACTCGTTGACGCTGGACATTATGAAACCGAGCTTCCAATTGTAGAAAGCATCTCCACGTATTTACAAAATAAATTTGCGGCACTCAAAGAGAATATTCAAGTAAAAACGACTACGGAATTCAAAAAACATATACAATATATTTAAGGAGTTATCTTTGGAAAATAAGCTTCGATATTTATACGCATTACAGATCATCGATTTAAAACTGGACGAGTTAGAAGAACTAAAAGGGGGCCTGCCAGAAATTGTAAATCAACTGACTGGACGAATCGAAACATTGAAAGCTAAAAGTAAAGAACTGGACAGTACTTTTAAAACCAACAAAATTAAAAGCGACGAAGCAGACACCGAAATAATCGACCTCACAGAAAAGATCGAGAAATATAAAAAACAGCACTACCAGGTAAAGAGCAATAAGCAATACGACGCCCTGACACGTGAGGTTGAAAATGCCGAAAAACTGATTGAACAACTCACAAAAGATATCGACGTCTACGATGGAAACTCTCTGAATGCAAAAGAAGAATTGCAAAAAGTAAAAGACGAATTAAAAGAGTTAGTAAATGAACTCGAAGATAGGCAAAAAGAACTCGACGAAGTAACGGCAGAGAATGAAGAAGAAGAGTTAAAGTACAAACACGAGCGGGAAAAATTAATCGTCCGAATAAACAAAGAAGACCGGCAGCTATACGAGCGCATCCGGAAGGCAAAGAGCGGTACTGCCGTAGTAGCGGTAAAACGAAATGCATGTAGCGGTTGTTATAATAGTGTACCCCCGCAGAAAATGGTAGAACTTCGACAAAACGAAAAACTTTTCACTTGTGAACACTGCGGAAGAATTTTAGTTTCAGACAAAATAGTAGAACTTGGCTCCGGCTTATAATGACGTTAAACGCATATATCGATGGTGCTTCACGCGGCAACCCTGGTGAAAGCGGAATCGGGGTTCTTCTTAAAGATGAAACCGGCAATACAGCAGCCACAATCAGCGGTTATATAGGCAAGGCAACAAATAACATAGCGGAATACACAGCGTTACTTGCTTGTTTACAAAAAGCATCGCAGCTCAGTTGCACTAAATTAGTAATCCATTCCGATAGCGAGCTTCTGGCGCACCAAATGAATGGGTTGTATAAAATTAAAAATGCAGGCATAAAAGTAATCCACCAACAGGTGATGAAGGTTTTATCGAAAGCTCAGTTCAGAGTAGAGATAAAACATATTAGACGTGAATACAACCACGACGCTGACTCATTAGCTAATGCCGGTATCGATAGTAAAAAACGAATAAAGGTTTAATTAACAAAATAACTTTCATCCGGCGATTAAAAAGTCGCTGACGAAGGTGTGAATCGGGCAATCGTTCCCGCTCATTGTTTTGAGCGGGAGAGGAAAGTCCGAACTCTACAGGACAGAGTACCTCCTAACAGGAGGGTTCCGGAAGCTAAAGTTTTCGGAAACGGAAAGTGCCACAGAAAATATACCGCCCTGAGCTTGTCGAAGGGCAAGGGTGAAAAGGCGGGGTAAGAGCCCACCGCTCCGTGAGTAATCTCGGAGGTCTCGGCAAACCCTACTCAGAGCAAGACCAAGTAAGAGGTGAATGATGTGGTCCGCATCGCTTCAACCCAGCTGAACCAACACGTTGGTGAAGCGGGGTTGGAAACAGCCTCGGGTAGGTCGCTCGATCCCGTTCGCGAGGACGGGGCTAGATAAATGATTGCTGTCCCCGCTTTTAGCGGGGAAACAGAATTCGGCTTACAGATTCACACTTTTTCGTCGGCGTTTTTTTATCAGCATGATGACTATAATTAATGGGGATTCAACCTCACCTCTTGGCGCGGTATCCCTTTGGAAAAAAATATGATTCGTGAACATAGATGGAAAATAAAGACAAACTCAGACAATGAAAAAACAGAGAAACTTGCTAAAGATATAAACATCCCTGTCGCTATCGCTCAAATACTTATCAACCGCAATATCGATACTTACGACAAAGCAAAAGAGTATTTTAGACCCTCCTTTTCATTTTTGCACGACCCGTTTCTTATGAACGGAATGGATAAAGCCGTCGAACGCATGCTAACCGCGATCGACAAAAAAGAAAAAATTATGATTTACGGCGACTACGATGTAGATGGTACATGTGGTATCGCAATGCTTTTTCTTTTCTTCAAAAACTATGACCTCGACGTTATATACCATGTCCCCGATCGAGTTAAAGAAGGATACGGAATTTCAAATTTTGGTATAGATAAAGCACACGAATACGGCGTAACGCTAATGATATCAATTGACTGTGGAATTACTGCAAACGATCAAGTAGATTATGCTAATTCCCTCGGCATTAATGTTATCATCGCAGACCACCACGAACCCACATCCGATATTCCTAATGCTCTTGCCGTCCTCGACCCCCTCCTTCCGAACTGTCAATATCCATTCAAACACTTAAGCGGGTGCGGTGTCGGTTTTAAGTTGATACAAGCCGTTGCACAAAAAACAAACAAAGAAGAGTTAGCTGTTACATTCATCGATTTTGTCACATTAGCAACCACAGCCGACATAGTTTCGCTTAGCGGTGAGAACAGAATTCTTGTCAAACTCGGTCTAAAGTATATAACTGAAACACCTCGTCCTGGAATAAAAGCGCTTATCGAAAGCTCAGGAATTAAATTCGACAATTTATCCTCAAGCCAGATAGTTTTTATGCTCGCACCCAGAATAAATGCCGTAGGTCGTCTTGGTGATGCAGGCCGCGCCGTAGAGTTATTGATCAGCAATGACCCGCAGCAGGCTGCAGAAATAGCTCAGGTCCTTGAAGAAGAAAACAGAAACCGAAGAAAGATAGATGAAGAAACATTTATTCATGCACAGGAACTTGTAGAAAATTTTCTAGACCTTGAAAATGATGCTTCGATTATTCTTCATCAGGAAAGCTGGCACCCCGGCGTTATCGGAATAGTAGCTTCGAGGTTGGTAGAAAAATATTATTTGCCGACTATAATGCTGACTACAATAGATGGTGTGGCAAAGGGTTCTGCTCGCAGTATCGCCGGTTTTGATATCTACAAGGCATTAAAACGCGTTGAAGATAAAATTATTCAATTTGGCGGACATAAATATGCTGCCGGTGTCTCTATTGAGTTGGACAAAGTGGAAGATTTTAAACGGGCTTTCAACATTGCAGTAAAAGAGTTGATGGATAATGAATTACTTAAGCCGGAAATTAACATTGACACCGAGATTGACCTTTCAGAAATCAATCCGCGGTTTCAGAGAATCATAAAGGAATTCGCTCCGTTTGGACCTGATAATCCAAGACCCGTTTTTTTAACATCGAACGTCGAGCTTGCCACACCAGCCAAGATAGTCGGAAAAAATCACCTCCGCTTCAAAGTCAAAAAGAATAACCACGTAATAGATGCAATCGGTTTCAACCTAGGAGAATTCAAAGACCATGTCTCACAAACTGCCAAAAAATTTGATGTAGTATATTCAATAAACGAAAGTGATTGGCAGGGGTCAGCTCCTAATGGAGAAGCACTACCGCAATTAAAAATTAAAGATTTAAGATAAATTTGTAGGAGAATATTTTATGTCTGGACATTCAAAATGGGCAACAATTAAGCGTAAAAAAGCCTCGATCGACGCAAAGAGAGGTAAGGTTTTTACACAAATCGCCAAAGAGCTAACCATAGCAGCTAAAAATGGCGGCGGTGATCCCATCGGGAATCCGCGCTTAAGGCTCGCGGTCGAAAAAGCACGTTCGAATAACATGCCTGCCGATAATATTAAGAGAGCCATCATGAAAGGCACGGGCGAATTGCCGGGCGTTACATACGAAGAGGTTACTTACGAAGTTTACGCCCCGGGCGGTGTTGCCATGCTGGTGGATACTGTCACTGATAACAAGAATAGAACCGTTTCTGAACTACGCCACCTGTTAGAACGCAATGGTGGGAAATTAGCAACGGTAGGTTCGGTGGCTTGGAGCTTTCACAAAAAAGGAGTCCTTCAAGTTACTAAGGCAAATTATACGGAAGACGATATATTAAATATTATACTCGAAGCCGGTGCAGACGACCTAAGAGTGGAGGATGAAGTCTATGAGATTAAAACAACACCCGATACTTTTGAAGCTGTAAAGAAATCACTCGAATCGAATAGCATAAAAATAGAATCTGCTGAATTACAAATGGTTCCAGAAAACCTGGTAAAAGTTGACGGCAAAGACGCAGAACATGTTTTAAAACTTATTGATGCTCTTGATGAGCACGAAGATGTACAGAACGTATTTCCTAATTTTGACATCGACGAAAAAATACTGGCAAACTATCAGGGCTAATTTTCATTGTGATCAAATCACAGCAGACAAATAAATTGATCTTAATGGGAATTGACCCAGGAACGCTTATTACCGGTTACGGAGTGATTGAGTTTTCCGACAGAGGATCGCGACTGCTTGCTTTTGACGCGATTGTAAATAATAGTTTGAAACCCATGGCAATTCGTCTCGAAACGATTTACAATAAACTATCAGAAGTAATCAAGAAATTTTCTCCCGATGAGATAGCCATTGAGACGGCATTTTATGGGAAGAATGCACAATCAGCTTTGAAGTTGGGTCAAGCGCGGGGAATCGCACTTCTCGCGGCTGTCAAAAATAAAAGACCAATCGCCGAGTATTCTCCCCGCGAAGTTAAAAAATCTGTAGTTGGCAATGGTGCTGCATCTAAAGAGCAGGTTCAGTATATGGTAAAGTCACTGCTAAAGATGCGTACAGTTCCAAAACATTACGACACAACCGACGCGCTTGCGGTTGCTATATGCCACTCATTTCATCTAAAAATGTCATCTGGAAATAAGCGTACAGTGGGTCGTTTTAAGGATTGGAAATCATTCGTAGCAACGAATCCTAATATCGTTAAGTAATTCGTAGGGGTTGTGAAAAAGAACACACTTCGACTAGACGAGTCGACATACAAAAGTTAAAAATAATAAAAAATATATGTATTCATACCTACAAGGAAAACTCGTAACCAAATCTCCAACGGAGATAGTCGTGGACGTAAATGGTGTGGGATACTTCTTAAACATCTCACTCTCCACGTACGAAAAGCTCGATTCCACAGGAAATCAGGTTAAGGTATTCACATACCTGCACGTTCGTGAAGACGCACTTATACTCTTTGGATTTGCAACAGAAGCCGAGCGCGAGATGTTTAAACTTTTAATTTCTGTTTCCGGTATCGGACCTAAGATTGCACAAGGAGTTCTTTCAGGTATGAACACCGACGAGTTAAAAACTTCGATCCAAACAGGTAATATTGCAGCATTGACTTCAGTCCAGGGAATCGGACGGAAGACAGCAGAGAGATTGGTGGTTGAACTGCGCGACAAACTCGGAAAAGGTGAAATCGAAATTTTTGACCGTACATTTACAACGTCACAGTTAAAAACTCGCGACGACGCGATGAATGCACTGTTGTCCCTTGGTTACAACCGCTCAATTGCCGAGCAGGCGCTGCGCCAGGTATTTAAAGAATTTCCCGGAAAAGATTTATCGGTGGAAGAGTTAATCAAGCAAACGCTAAGGCATACATCAAAATAAATGTCAAACTCTAAATCTTTTACTTTCGAAAAAGAATATCTTCGCGTTCTTCAAACCGCTCTCGAAAAACTCGAATCCGGATTTGCAACTCTACCACCTGTACCCGCATCAATATCTGACACTAAAGGATTTGAAAAAATTCTTCTTGATGTTGCCAGACGGCTTCAGAATAATTATCCGTACTTCCACCCTCTTTACGCGGGACAAATGCTAAAACCGCCTCACCCTATCGCACGACTCGCTTATGCGCTTGCAATGTGGATTAATCCCAACAACCATGCGCTTGATGGTGGGCGCGCAAGCTCAGCTATGGAAAAAGAAGCGGTGGCTGAAATCGCAAGCATGTTCGGCTGGCAAACTTTCCTCGGTCATTTATGCGGAGGCGGTACTATGGCTAACCTCGAAGCATTGTGGGTAGCTTCTCAGGTTCATCCAAATAAAAAGGTTGTCGCATCTACTCAAGCCCATTACACACATAAGCGGATAAGCAGTGTGCTTGGCTTAGAGTTTGAGTCTGTTCCGTGCGATAATAAAGGGCGAATGAATATAGACGCACTCCAAAAACATCTTGAGCTCGGTAATGTAGGCACTGTCGTGGCAACCATTGGCACAACTGCTATTGGTTCAGTCGATCCACTGGCTGAACTCATCGCTCTTCGTGAGAAGCACGGCTTTCAACTTCACGCAGATGCGGCGTACGGCGGCTACTTTATACTTTCCTATAATCTCGACAAAGAATCACGCCAAACTTACGACCGTCTGGGTGAAGTCGATTCGATTGTTATTGACCCGCACAAACACGGACTTCAGCCGTATGGTTGCGGGTGCGTGTTGTTCCGGGATTCATCAGTAGGCAGGTTCTATAAACACGATTCTCCCTACACATACTTCAGCTCCGGTGAATTACACTTAGGTGAAATCAGTTTGGAGTGTTCCCGCCCCGGAGCCGCTGCCGTTGCACTTTGGGCAACACAAAAATTACTGCCGTTAGTTAAAGGGGGAGAGTTCACACAGATGTTGAGCAATTCACGCTCGGCTGCCCTCGCATTATATCAAAAGATTCTAAATGATAAAAGATTCATCACTGCATTTTCACCGGAGCTTGATATTGTCGTATGGGCGCCGCGTGCTGAAAGTGTTAGTGAAGCATCCGGACTCACACGAAAAATTTTTACTGAAGCCGCACACTACAACCTACACCTCGCATTAGCGGATTTACCGGTTGTATTTTTTGATCTCGCAACGCACAACATAGAACGCGATAAAGACACAATAACCTGCCTTCGCTCTGTTCTGATGAAACCCGAGCATCTCGATTGGATTGAGAGAATTTGGGAAGTATTGGATAGAGCAACTACAACCATCCTCCCAAAATAAACACCATACATCATATCGACCCCGATACACACCTAATCGGGTTTCAAAGATACAACATGATGCGCCTAACAATGGCATTAACCTATGCACAAAAACTATCCATAATGGAATAGTGCGTTTTTCGTCTGAAAATCTAATTTTCCTTTCAACCGCAATCAATTACTCGATGCCTGCCTGTCGGCAGACAGGGAAAATTGGATATCCGGCTTTAAGTGGATTTTATTTTATTTCTTGAAAAATATTTATTGATATTTTAAAAGAGAACTATTATATTAAAACATCAAATTTATCGAAGACCGGATAGGAAAAGATTTTAAATAAATGTTAAATTAAAAAGTGTAATAACACCATAAATGTTCTGAGGTACGAAAAATGGAGTTGTTACAAATGTTCCGCAACCATTACTCCAACAAACACAAAGGAAAAACCATATGAAGATTTATCATTTCTCTTTCTACATCCTCTTGCTTGTAAGTGGATTCCTAACTTCGAGTATATTCGCGCAGTGGACCGCCGATTCGGCAACCAACGTCAAAGTTTGTCAGGCAATAAACGATCAAAAATATCCGGAAATGGTGACCGATGGCGCGGGCGGTGCGATTATCGTTTGGCAAGACGTTCGCGACGGAAGTACGAAAATATATGCGCAGCGGCTTGATTCCTCAGGCATACCAAAATGGACATCGAACGGTGTCGTTATAAGCACCGCAGCCGATTCAAGGATACCGAATCTCACGAGCGACGGTGCCGGGGGAGCGATTATCACATGGTTTGATCTTCGGAATGGATGGCCGAAGGGTTGTGTGGCTGTTCAGCGCGTGAACGCAAACGGAGATACGCTCTGGAAAGCAAACGGAATATCGCTTACAGATTCTGCAAGCTCCTGGGCGTATCCGGAGATTACCGGATATGGAAGTGCCGGTGCGATTGTAACATGGATTGGGAAGAACGGCGAGGTGTATACTCAGAAGATTGATACTTCCGGCGCAATACAATGGACACCCGGAGGCGTGTTGCTTGACCTTAATGGCAGCATACCGCAAATTACACCCGATAATTCAGGAGGTGCTTTCGTTACCTGGCACAGCTATAATGCGGAGTACACAAACACGGACATCTTCGCTCAGCATGTCAGCTCGGATGGTGTGGTGACGGGATTATCTACAGGTGATTCCATCTGTTGCGTTACCGGCTATCAGCAAAATCCTCAATTAGCGCCTGATGGGAGCGGGGGTGCAATCATTTCATGGATTGACCGTCGTTCAGAAAGTGAAAACTATCCCTATGCACAACGAGTGGGGATCGGAGGAGAAATAATGTGGGCAAATAACGGTCTTCAGATTGCAACGACAAATGCAACCTACCGTATCCCCATTGTAAGCGATGGCACCGGCGGTGCGATATTTACCTGGTTGGGATACAGTCCCGCCGATGTCTTTGTCCAACGTATCAATGGGAACGGTACGACTCAATGGGCATCTGATGTTCGGCTGACAGAGAGCACAAGTCCAACGATCCCGGGTATTATTTCAGATGGTGCGACCGGGGCGTTTATTATTTGGGAAAATCCAGGTGAAGGAAAAATTAAGTTACAGCATGTTACCTTGGATGGAACACTTTCTTTCGGTCCTGGCGGGAAAACGGTTTCGACGGGAAAAAATATGAGCGGGTACTTTACTGTTGCTACGGATGGCCTGGGCAGGGCTATTGCTGCGTGGGAAGATACGCCGTTATATACGACCGATATTTACGCTGATCGTGTTGTTGTGCCTGGTTTTACAACCGAGGTTTCAGAGTACGGGCAATCGGGCACAGCGCCGCGTGAGTTCACACTAAACCAGAATTTTCCCAACCCCTTCAATCCAACAACGAAGATTACTTTTACGCTTGCTGAGAATGGTCATGTCTCTTTGAAAGTATTTGATGTTCTTGGTCGTGAAGTGGCAACGCTGGTGAACGGAGTTGAAGAGGCGGGGTATAAATCTGTGAACTTTGATGCAAACAGGTTATCGAGCGGCATCTATTTCTATCGCTTGCAGGTAAACACCTATGTTGAAACGAGAAAATTACTGTTGCTAAGATAATGGGCAACTGCACATATCACGCCGCAGCACGGGATAAATGAGTTTTTGCAATAAGGAAAAAAAACTTTGATTTAGGAAATACATTGGTAATTGCTATAACAATTATTCTCTTTACGATAGCATTATTTGCGAAGGGCTTTACACGCGACCTATTGATAGAAGTTGGGGTGTTATTAGTTTCAATAAAATTAATAATGATGAACTATAAAAATTCGGTATCGAATCAAGAATTATTAAAAAAATTGCGTGAAATAAAGGAACCCAAAATGAAATTAACATTTTTTTCAATCAACTTATGAAAAAGAAAATCTTTGAAACGATTCGTTATTTTGCCAAGAGCATTGTCATTGTTATTGGCATAGTTCTAATTTGGCGAGGCATTTGGTATGTTCTTGATTACTTTGACATGCTGTTCTTTCAAGGTAATCATTTGCCCTTGGCTGTCGGGGGTATTATTATCGGACTGTTAATGCTTTATTTGCCAGATAGAGATCTCAAAGAAATTGAGAAGCTTTAGTTAAATAAATACAACAGATAAAGATAAATTTGAGCAGCCACCTTCCGAAAAACAGCAGGGCAGCACATAACAACATATTCTTCAAAATGGCGAAAGGAGGTGATAGTAGACAGCGATTCGTCTTTAAATAACAATATTCAAATAACCATAACATAAAGGAGACACAACCATGTTACACGCAAAGAAATACTATGTTGGGGTTCTCTTGATCCCCATGTTATTGTTTATAAGCATGACAATCTCTTTTGCTCAAGAGAAGAGAGAGTCAAGCTACTCGCCGGTAATTGAAGAGCCATTTGAAAAAGTTATGGCTCAAGACAAAGCCCAAAAGGCGGGTGTAATGAAGCGCCACATGGATCTACTCAATGAGCGCTACGATCTTTCCAAGAAAGTCATTTCTGATATAACTATGTCCCGAGGAAAACCGTTGCCTGTTGGTCCCACTGCAAAATTGAAAGGTGGCTTAACGTGGGATAAATTGTCTGGAATGACTCCGGATGAAATTAAGGAGAAAGGATTGTTTCCTTATCTTCCTTTACCCCATCCTAATCACGCTTCCGGTGGAATGCTATTCCCGCAAATGCAAATAAAGCAATTTCAACGACTGGAGCGTTTTGATTTGGACTTCGATATACCGGAACACTTTCTGCCCGAATTTCCCCCTGCTATTTTCTTGACCACTCACAAAGATATGGGAGACGTTTCGCAGGGCAAGGTGGTAACAATTGATAACTACTACGATATATTTGACGGCATACTAAACCCAAAGCAGTTAGAGGGACTACGGCTTTTGGTTACGCAGTTTCCTCAGCAACAGTTTAATGCAACGGCAGACCGAAAGAGTGAAAAGCCGAGCTTGGGAGTGACGTGCTTTGATTGCCACGTAAACGGACACACTTCGGGTGCTACACATTTGGTTGGTGACATTCGTCCCCAGTCTCATCGAAACCGTATTGAAACACCCACTTTGCGCGGCGTTAACATTCAACGTCTTTTTGGTTCACAGCGCGCTCTGAAAAACATTGAGGATTTTACAGAGTTCGAACAGCGCGCCGCTTATTTTGATGGAGACCATTTGACCGCCAGCAAAAAGGGAATAAACATACTTGAACGCGGAAGTCAGGTTCACTTCATGGCTGAGTTCCAGGCACTTCTCGATTTTCCGCCTGCACCAAAACTCGATATTTACGGTCGGCTCGATCCGAAAAAGGCAACCGATTCGGAGAAGAGAGGCGAGTCCATCTTTTTTGGTAAGGGGAAGTGCGCCCCTTGCCATGACGCACCTTACTATACGGACAATCTGATGCATGATCTCCAAGTGGAAAGATTCTATAAGGCTCAAACGATCAACGATCAATACATTCGAGCTGAAGGACCCATTAAGACTTTTCCGTTGAGAGGGATAAAGGACTCTCCACCATATTTGCACGATGGACGGCTCCTGACGTTGGAGGATGTTGTTGAATTCTTTAACCTTGTTCAGCAACTCAATCTTAGTAACCAAGAGAAAAAGGATTTAGTTGCGTTTCTCAGGCAGTTATGATCCGATGATCCATAGCGGATTCAGCCGGAGGCTGATGAGCCTCTGGCTCAATTGAATAGCTTTTGAGGCAGACACTAACACAGCAGCGAACAATGGGCACCACGCTGTTCGTGCATTTGGAAAGACAACGGTCAACCTCAATTCAGCATCATTACGACCTTACTCAAGCCCGTCCATAATTTGCTAAATTATTGGTGGGCGGGCTTGCGTGGTGCCTTGAATGTTGGACGAAATATTTCATAATGTTCGTCTATATATTTACATTGTAAATTGAAAAACTAAATCACGAACATATTTCACAAGCAAAGGTAAAACATCATGAAAACAATCAACGTTTACTTGGGCATCTTATTTTTTCTGTTTACTACGTCTTATAGCCAAACAGAAAAGAGAATAACGGCAACTGATTCAGTCATTACCCAGAAAGAGCAAGCTGCTTTAACTCCTCAGCGAGTATTGGATTTGCTAAAGGAAGGCAATAGACGGTTTGTTGACCAAAAGACGACTTTAAAAGATTTCAAACAGCAGGTATCGCAGACTTCAAAGGGACAATACCCTATGGCAATTATCTTGAGTTGCATTGACTCAAGAACGTCATCCGAAATAATTTTTGACCAGGGGCTGGGCGATATTTTTAGTGCACGAATAGCGGGCAATTTCGTGAATGACGACATACTTGGCAGCATGGAATTTGCCTGTAAAGTAACAGGGTCTAAACTCATTCTAGTTGTTGGACACACAAATTGTGGCGCAATAAAAGGCGCTTGCGACAATGTTGAGCTTGGCAATCTCACCCACGTTATCAAAGAGATAAAACCTGCCGTGGAATTAGTGACTGGCGTGCATGGAGAACGTAACTCCCATAATCACGACTTCGTTGAAAAAGTATCCAAACAAAATGTATTGTTGGCAATTAAAGAAATAAGAGACAAGAGCAAAATCCTCAATGAGATGGAATCTTCGGGGGCAATAAGTATTTTAGGTGCTATGCATACCTTAGAAACCGGTGAAGTGGAATTTTACAAGTAGTCTTCATCCGCAGCAGACGATAACACTTTGCCCAACAATTGAAAAGTTGAACGCTCTTCTTGCCGATGAGCTGACAGCAATTAATCAGTACATCGTGCATTCCGAGATTCCTTGTTATTTATGGGAATCTCTAATTTCACAGTTATTCCGATATTTTCGGGCTGTACCCTCTACGAGGGCGTAGACCTGACATTTCTACTGAGCGTTATACCTGACAGTTTCGCTGGGCGATTACAATTTAAAAGAGAACCATTATTAGGAAAAGATTTTATATAAATGTTAAATTAAAAAGTGTAACAGCGACATACGTGCCCTGAGTTACTTAGAACTCCTAAAAATAAATTTGCAAAACCATAATGAAAACTGTATTGATTGAAAGGAACGTCCAAATGAAAGTAGCCACATTCAAGACCTTTGCATCTTGCCTCGCACTCATTTTCACTAGTTGTACCTTGCCACAGACTATCCAACCGCTTCGTCTCTACGACCTGAAAGACGGTAATACTATCGAAGTTATCCTTCGCTCCACGTCTCGCGACCACGGCACAATTACTTCGTTTAGGGATCAGAAAGAACAATTTGAAGGTGAATACGTCATCTATGACCGAACTATGAATGGTCGTGATAGAGTACCAGGTATTGGGAGAGCCAACGCTAATGCTGAGCCTGCAATTCTACCCTCAAGCTTAGCCGAATTATATGGATTTGCTAAAAACTCCGATGCTCGCCCTGCTGGGACGGGAGTTATTGTTGGCAAAGATGGTACAGTCATTGAAATAGTTTTTTACAGAATCTCTTCCGATTTCCAAACCGGAGATGGAGTTGCAAAAGATAACAAAGGTCGATACTACAGAATATTTCTTAGTACCGAGACCTTATAAAACAAAATAAAAGATAACAACTATGGTTGGGAACTTCAGGATATGTTTTGGGGTGCTTATTTCGGAAGTTGCACCGAAAATTCGGTGTTCATTGCATATTCAAATGTAATGTACAATGAAGACCAAGGTAATTATTTTCGGAGCTACAGGCATGGTCGGTGAGGGAGTTCTCCTCGAAGCTCTCAAACATCCAGCCGTAGAGTCAATCTTAGTTATAGGCAGAAAACCATACAACGCAAAACATCACAAGCTCAAGGAATTACTTCATAACGATTTTTTTGATTACTCGACTATTGAAGAACACCTCACTGGATATAATGCCTGTCTATTCTGCCGTAGGAATGAATGAAAAAGATTATACAAGAATTACATACGACCTAACGATATGTGCCGCTAGCACATTGTCAAAACTTAACCCCGGTATGACGTTCTGTTATATCTCTGGAACCGGGACAGACAGCACAGAAAAAGGTCGCCTCATGTGGTCACGCGTGAAAGGGAAAACTGAAAACGACCTCGCAAAACTTCCCTTCAAAGCGGTGTACTCATTTAGACCGGGACTTATGAAACCCAGTAAAGGTCAGAGGAATGTAAAAACAATCTTCAAAGTGCTTGGGTCTCTGTATCCGATCTGGAAATTTCTATCTCCGAAGAATGTTTGCACATTGGAGGGTCTCGGTCTTGCGATGATTAAAGTATCTCTGAGTGGATATTCCAAACCGATTCTTGAAAATTTAGATATCGCCATACTTGCCGGAACCACATCGAAAGGCAGAGAATAACAACAAACATGTAAATGCAACCTAATTAAAACATCATATTCATGAACAATTGCCGTAAAATCGCCCATCACACAAATTTTAAACGACAGGAATTTATTATCCAAGTCATAAAATCCATCGGATAAATAGCTTGCTTCTCTCACGCTAATTTCTTATAATTCCACTTATTCATGATATCGCCAAAGACTGAATACAAAATAATTTATTCTTATTTAATATAAAAGAAACATTATTAGAAGTTCTTTATGACAGTAATAAAAGAACGTTGGAGCTCACGGGTCGGACTTGTTCTTGCAATGGCGGGAAACGCAGTCGGTCTCGGTAATTTTTTACGCTTCCCTGCCCAGGCAGTTCAAAACGGAGGCGGAGCGTTTATTATTCCGTATCTCGTCTCGTTTTTATTAATGGGTGTACCGCTTCTTTGGATTGAATGGGCTATCGGCAGACACGGCGGTAAATTTGGGTATCACTCGACACCCGGTATGTTAGATGCTTTAGGTAAAAAAAAGTATTGGAAATACGTCGGTGTGTTAGGAATCTTTAACAACCTTGCGATTGCCGCATACTATTGTTATATCGAGTCCTGGACGCTATCGTTTGTGTGGCACTCATTGGTCGGCTCATTCGGAGGAAAAACAGCAGAACAGGTATCTCAATTTTTTAGTGACTATCTACATATCGGTACCGGACAAATGATTAATGCGTCACCCGAAGCCGTTATTTTTTTTATAATTACACTCGGTTTGAACGTATGGATACTTTCGCATGGAATTGAGAAAGGTATTCAGCTAGCGAGTAAAATTGGAATGCCTATTTTAATACTTTTCGGTATCTTTCTTGCGGTTCGAGCGTTGACACTTGATGCCGGCGACCATGGAACTATTTATGATGCGACAGTGGGATTAAACTTTTTATGGAACCCTCAGTTCGATTCTCTTGCCAATCCTAAAGTATGGCTCGCTGCTGCTGGGCAAATTTTCTTCACACTTTCGGTAGGAATGGGATCAATTCACTGTTACGCGGCGTACGTTCGGAAAAATGACGACATTGCGTTAAACGCTGCTTCCGCCGGCTGGATGAATGAATTCGTTGAAGTCATTCTTGGGGGGTCAATTATCATTCCAATCGCAGTTGCATACCTAGGACTCGATTGGGTGAAAGACCATGTAGGATTCGAGATGGGATTCCGAACGATGCCATCGCTATTCCAGCACTGGGGACCGCTACTCGCCGCATTAGCAGGGATGGCTTGGTTCGGACTTCTTTTCTTTGCTGGCATTACAAGCTCTCTTGCAATGGGTCAACCTGTAATGGCTTTTTTGCAAGATGAATTTAAAATGACACGGAAAAAATCTGTAACCGTATTCGGCATTGTAACTTTTCTGTTAGCATTACCCTGCATTTTTTTATACGAGCACGGCGCATTCGGAGAATTTGATTATTGGGCTGGAACATTCGCACTGGTATTGTTTGCATTATTAGAAACCATCGCATTTTCGTGGGTGTTCGGTATCGATAACGGCTGGGAAGAAATTACCCGCGGCGCTGATATCAAGATACCAATATTTTTCCGCTTCGTGATTAAGTATGTTACGCCACTCTTTTTATTAGCCGTATTTATCGGGTCCATGATTAGGCCCGCAAACGGAGATTGGACGGCATCATTCCAAGGTATACTTAATGGAGATGGTTGGCAGTTCTCATCGGATAGCGTTATCGGAACGATCATGAATGTTGGAATCGCGGATACAAGCTGGTTCATGAATGGGGAACCGACTAAGGTATTCATCATCGATATGACCAGAATTTTACTTCTATCCACGCTGCTTGGTATCGGCTGGTTAGTTCACATTGCGTGGAAACGAAAACAGAAACTATCGTAGGATAATAACATGACTACATTAGCATTAATAACAATGATAACCTCCTGGACTGTGATAACTTTTTTCACAATTCGGTTCTTTATAAAAGTTTTACGTATACCTCAAGAAAAAGAGAAATAATTTAATATGTCAGGAATTGTAAATCCAACTCTTTTTGGCTCATGACTCTCGATTCTCGACACATAACTCTTGTTTAATAAGATGAAACTTGCAGTCGTACAAATAAATCCGATATTCTGTGAAGCCCAGAAAAACATTGACGAAGCAATTGCTTTAATGGGTAGGAACGGGAACCGAATTTATGGAAAAATACCAAGATGCCTATTGCATATACACGAAGAACCGGAAGACAGACTTCTATAACTGCTTCTAAAAAAGAAAACAAACAGTTTTTTTCGGTAATATTCCTTGCCTCTCAAACGGCATTTTCTTATAATTCCATCTGATATTAATACAATACAGGAAGATTGGATATGGCTGAACAACCGCGTGCCCAATGGGGCTCACGATTAGGATTTATACTTGCCGCTGCCGGCTCGGCAATCGGACTTGGAAACATCTGGCGCTTTCCATACATGACCGGAGAAAACGGCGGCGCCGCTTTCGTCTTAGTGTATATTCTCTGTGTTATCGTAATCGGTATTCCCGTTATGATTGCAGAATTAGCACTCGGCAGACATACGCAGAGAAATCCCGTAGGGGCTATTAAAGCCATCGTACCAAAAGGAATGTGGCAGATGCTCGGCTACCTCGGCGTTTTAGCGGGTACTGTTATTCTCTCATACTATTCTGTCGTAGCGGGCTGGACAATCGGCTACCTCGTAAAAACCGCTATGCACGCCACAACCGACTTCAGTGCTTTCATCGCTGACCCAACTAGTGAATTCGGATACTTTATTGTTTTCCTCGGCTTAACGATGCTTGTTGTTTTAGGTGGAGTAAAAGATGGAATCGAACGATGGTCGAAAATTTTGATGCCTCTTCTTTTCTTAATATTGTTAGGTTTAATCATTTATTCCGTGCGTCTTCCTGGAGCTGAATCAGGAATTAAGTTTTATCTCAGTCCCGATTTTAGTAAAATCACCGGAAGCACAATTCTTGCCGCACTCGGTCAGGCATTTTTTTCTCTCAGTCTCGGTATGGGAGCAATGATTACATACGGAAGCTACATTCCAAAAAATTCAAACCTCATCTCATCTGGAACAATGGTTGCATTTTCAGACACACTAATTGCGATCATGGCAGGGTTAGTAATCTTTCCCGCGCTTTTTGCTTTTGGTATGCAGCCGGCACAAGGACCGGGTCTCGTGTTTAATGTACTCCCTCAAATTTTCGCCCAGATGCCCGGCGGAATGTTCGTTGGTATTTCCTTTTTCCTATTATTATTAATTGCGGCGCTAACATCCTCTATTTCTCTTCTCGAAGTCGGAGTTGCGTGGGCAGTAGATGAATTGAAAATTAAGAGAAGAAAAGCTACGCTAGTATTCACAGGAATAGCTTTTATTTTCGGTATCCCGTCTGCAATGTCGCAAGGGTATAACCATTTTTTCTCAAATCTCCATTTATTCGGCAGAACAGGTTTTTTAGATATTATGGATTTTGTATTCGGGTCATTCGCGTTGACATTCGGAGGATTAATGCTATCAATCTTTATTGGTTGGAGATGGGGTGCAAGAAATGCGGCAAGTGAAATCAGTACAGGCATTTCTGAAAATTACTTATTTCTGATGAAAGCATGGCAATTTCTCATACGGTTTGTTTGCCCGGTTATTATTTTCATTGTCCTTCTAAATTTGTTCGGAATTTTTTAAAGAGAATTTTTTATACTTAGTTGATAACTAATTTAAGGAATGTTTTAATGGATGAACTCTATTTACAACTTGTAAACTCGGTTGACCAATTCGCCACCTGGATTTGGTCTTACATGATTTATGTTCTTTTCATCGTCGGCGTATGGATAACCTATAAAACTGGTTTTGTACAATTTGTGCGATTCCGAGATGCGGCAAAATTAGTTCTTCAGGGATTTATGGGAAAAGGAGTCGATAATAAGCGAGAAGGTGATGTTTCTCCTTTTGCAGCATTATCTACCGCACTCGCGGCGACAGTTGGAAATGGAAATATCGGCGGTGTAGCAACGGCATTATTCTGGGGCGGACCCGGGGCTATATTCTGGATGTGGGTATGCGGTTTTATAGGAATGGCAACAAAATACGCCGAGGCTTTGTTAGGTGTTCATTACCGCGAAAAATATCCCGACGGCACAATCGCAGGCGGACCGATGTATTATATAAAAAATGGATTCAAGAATAAAAGGATAGCAATTTATCTAGCAAGTGCGTTTGCTGTGTGCGGCGCTTTCGCAGCCCTCTTCGGAACCGGAAATATGATGCAGGCAAACCAAATGGCATTGGCATTCTACAGTCAATTCGGTGTTCCAAAAATCGTTAGTGGGATTGTAATTACTGTTCTGGTAGCGCTTGTTATTATCGGGGGAATTAAAAGAATTGGTATGGTTGCTGAGAAGCTTGTACCGACGATGATTCTTATCTATTTTATATTTGGAGTAGTTGTTCTCATCGAACACTATGCTGAAATTCCAAATGTTTTTAAACTTATTTTCACATATGCATTCACACCTTCTGCTGCCATGGGCGGATTTTTAGGTGCAAGTGTAAGCCAGGCAATCCAGTTTGGTTTCAGAAGAGGATTACTATCAAACGAAGCAGGGCTTGGTAGTGCCCCAATCGCACATGCGGCAGCTCAAACACCATCGCCGGTACATCAAGGATTAATAGGTTCTATGGAAGTTTTTATCGACACCATTGTTGTTTGTACACTCACCGCCCTCATCAATTTATCGACTGGAATGTGGGAAAGTGGACTATCGGGCACGGCCATGACCGCAGCGTCGTTTTCCAAAAGCATCCCTTACATCGGCGGGTTTGTAGTTGCGTTATCTTCCTTCCTCTTTGGTTACTCAACTTTGTTGGGATGGTGTTATTATGGCGAGCAGTGTTTGAAATTTCTGTTTGGTATCCGGGTTACTTATACCTACAGGATTATTTACATTATTCTGATGTTTATTGGGTCGATAGCATCAATAGAATTAGTTTTCTTCGTCGGTGATATAGCAAATGCATTCATGGCTTTACCTAACCTTATTGCTCTTGCCGTGCTCAGTGGGACTGTCGGAGCCATCACTAAAACATTCTTTGAAAAGTATAAGAAAATAGAGGATTATAAATAAGCAGATAACATTCCGATAAAGTTGTAGGTTTAAACTTAGTCGGGTCTATCAATAAGAGGTTGTACAAGTTCTACGATATCTTCGAAGACCGAAAATAAATCAAATTAAAAATATATGTAACTTGTAGGTCGACGATAGGCGTCGACCTACACAAATAATAAGTTACGACAACAAATTAATATGGTCTGCGTTTTCCGCCGCCGCCGCCGAAACCACCACGTCCGCCGCTACGTCCGCCGCCGCCGCCGCCTGGTCTTCCACCGCGGCCACCTTCAGGACGCGGCCGAGCTTCGTTAACGGTAACAACTCTACCTTTAATTTCTTTGCCGTTCAGTGCGTCCATTGCTGCTTGAGCTTCGGCTGCAGCATGCATCTCTACGAAACCAAATCCTTTTGATTCTCCGCTAAACATATCTTTGATAATAGTTGCAGATGCGACTTTACCGAACGCTTCGAAAGCAATTCGTAAATCGTCTTGGCTGACTTCTCGGGATAAATTACCTACATAAATTTTCATTTTGACTTCCTTTAATATTTGTTTTTTTATTTTTTGATTTGTTAAATAGTAAGTGGATTTATCCCCGGATAATGAAGGATGATTTGGTTCTATTCAGCCCTTTTTGACCGAAAAACAAGATTATATATGTAAAACCACTTATTTATTGTGATAAATTATAAGAATATTTCGTATAAAATCCAATTAATACTCTAACGTAAAAAATACGATAAAGAAAATCGCTGCTACACTCAATTGAATCAACCGATAGGCGTTATGTTTTTTCCTCTTTAGATAATCCCACAAAAAAGCTATGCCTATCATCGCAGAAGCAAACACAATAAATATTATCATAGTTTCTAATAAATTTAGCCGGCTTCCAATGAACGTTGTGAGACTGAATCTCGGATTTATTACAGACCCGTAAAGTATCGGAAGGTGAATTACATAAATCAGCAGCGACTCCTTCCCTAAAATTGTAATCCATTTAGGAGGTGTCTTAATTTTCTCTACAATAAACCATATAGCCCCTAAAATGAATAATAATGCACCGGTACGAATTGCGAAATAATTCGGGCTTGTGTACCAAAAGTTGGACGTCGGATAGAGCTGAAACGGAAATGCGTCTAATAATAATCCGATAAAAATAAAAACAGGACCCAAAAAGAAGAAGCGTCTCATAAAATTTTTCTCGCGCTTATGTTCTGTGGCAAGCATGAATTCCCAGGAAACCAAAACCCCTGCAAATAAGAAACCTACGAAAGGAAATAACGGAAAAATCGAGCCTGATTTGTTATTCAGTAATTGAGATATAAATGGGGGATAATATTTCGAAAAATCTATGTCCCATACAAGCGGTGTGAGTAGTGGAATTGCTACTGTTGCAGCTAAAACCAAACCATAAAATCTGCGTTCAGTCTTAAAAAAGAATATCAATCCATGTAACAGGAGCAGACCAAAACCTATACATTGTAAAACATCGCTTTGAAAAAAAACGAGATAATCTTGCGAGGTCGCTTCAAGGATTAATTTTTTTGCAGATAAAAATGGAAGATGAATAAGATAGGCTAACATAAAAATTATTAACAGACGGCCCAGACGGCGGGCTAAAGGCGGGTCCCAATGGTGATAATCTTCCCACCTTTTTCGAGTAGACAACACAAACGTCAACCCTGAACCGAAGAGAAATGCAGGAGCGCTTACACCATGAAAAAAATCGTGGAATTGGAAAAGCGCTGTATTAATAATTTCGTTGTCTAAAATAGCGCGGAATGTATGCCCTTGTAACATCATCAATATTACAAGGCCCCTGTATAAGTCAATGAATAAGTACCTTGGTTTTTCCATGGCCGATTGACTGGCGATCAAACTCCGAGGACACAGTTAATCGCAACGGTGTTCACGATGTCGTCCACATTGCAGCCGCGCGATAAATCAAAGCAAGGCTTCTTTAATCCTTGCACAATTGGGCCAATTGCTTCTGCCCCACCTAACCGCTGCGCTAATTTATAACCTATGTTACCAGCATTTAAGTCGGGGAATATCAAAACATTGGCATTTCCTTGTACCGAACTTCCCGGCGCTTTCGATTGAGCAACTTTCGGTACAATTGCCGCATCAAGTTGCAGCTCACCATCGACAATCAGATTCGGTGCTTTCTGTTTTACGGTTGCAGTAGCTTGCTGAACTTTCTCCACAAGCGGATGGCTTGCGCTGCCTTTGGTAGAGAATGAGAGCATCGCTACGCGCGCTTCTTCTCCAGTTAGTTTTTGATGATTCTCTGCAGTAGAGATTGCAATGTCGGCAAGTTGTTCAACTGTCGGATCAGGTACTACTGCACTATCGGCGAATGAAAAAACTTTGTGCGGAAAAACCATCACAAAAAAGCTCGACACTATACTTATGCCCGGCTTCATTCCGATAACTTGTATTGCAGCTCGTAGCACATCGCCCGTAGTCGATATTGACCCTGCAATGCTTCCGTTTGCCATATCTTCACGAATCATCATTGCGCCAAAATAAAGAGGGTTCGTCATTGTTTTTTGTGCATCCTCGAAAGTGATTCCTTTTTCTTTCCTAAGATTGTAAAAGATGTGCGAGAAATCGCTCAACTTATCAGACCTCTTTGGGTCAACGACTCTAATGCCTGTGAGTAAAGTTTCTATACTCTCGGCTTTCGCTCGAATCTGGGTCTCATCGCCAATCAATACAATGTTTGCAATGCCTTCATCTGTAAGAATGCGTCCTGCTTTTATAGCTCGCTCGTCGAGCGCATCCGGTAGGACAATCGTTTTTTTAAGTTTCTTTGCTTGTTCTTTAATCGATTTAATTAATTCACTCGGTATCATATTATTCTCTATTATATTTTTGTTTGGTTTCGTAATCGAGCCGCTCTATTTCCAATTGCATTCCGACAATACGGCGGCGTAAGTATTCATTAAATTCTGCCGGTGTCCGATCCTTGTAATCCGGTAAGTGTGGCTGTAGGGTCACGTTATTTTTCATTATAGTTTCGAGTATATAGGAATGTGACTTTGCAAGGTCTATATATGCTCTTTGTAAATCCATGTACTTATCTTTATAATAGATTAAGGGCTGATCTGCTCGCCGCAAATCCTGATACGCAATCACAACGGTCGCAACAATAACGACGATAATAAAAAGGACCATCCAAACATTATTTTTCATTATAGCTTTCTCCATTAAGTTTATACTGTAAATTATAGATACGACAGTTGGTTAAAAATTTCGTTAATTTTTGATGCAAAAGCAAATTTAAGAAAACGAAAAGACCTGCCCATCGCAAAGGCGGAGATATGAGATGTTAGATGTGGGTTATCCGCCCCCGATCCCTATTCAGGATTAAAAAAGAATGTAAAATATTAAAAAACTCGGTATCAGGGATTATTATCGTTACGGAAGCACGATAAAAACTATTATGAGTAGTCCTGTAACAATCGATCACTCTATGAAATATTACTATGCTTTGGGACGGTTGGCTTCAGTCGGTTGCGCGGGTTTTTCCCTTTTCCGATACATGATACCGACAGGAATAATCACACAATATCCAAGCACAAGAAGTATGGGCGCTAAGACCAATGGATAGAAACCCTCCACAGTGGGAACGGATAAAGCTATATAACCGGCTATGATTACAGCTAACCCAGTGCCAATAATGATATAATTTATTTTTTCGAATGGAAAAATAATTTCCAACTTCTTGCTCAATTTTGATTTTATTGCTTTAGCCATTGTATATCCTTAATATTCTTTTCAAATTTAATCATTTTTCCTAAGAAAACAAACTTATTTTACACTTTACGGATTTTACCATCCTCCATCAGCATTACCCTGTGTGTCTTTTCTGCTAACTTTTCGTTATGAGTTATGATTACAAATGTTTGACCGTTAGCTCGATTCAATTCTAATATGATATTAAACAAATCTAAAGCTGTTGCTGAGTCAAGGTTGCCGGTCGGTTCATCTGTTAAAACAATTCGCGGCTGATTAACTATTGCGCGTGCAATTGCTACACGCTGCTGTTCTCCACCCGATAATTCACTCGGCTTATGATTTAACCGATCTTTCAAACCAACCATTTCTAAATATTTTTCAGCCGCTTCAAGAGAGGTTTTCTTTGACTCACCAAATATCATATGAGGAATGGCAACATTCTCTAAAGCCGTAAACTCAGGCAGTAAGTGATGATACTGAAAAACAAAACCAACTTCCTTCGTCCGCAGCCGGGCTAATTTTTCATCTCCAATTTTGTTTATATTTGTTTCACCCCAATATACTTCGCCTTCTGTCGGTCTATCCAACCCGCCGAGTATATGAAGGAGCGTACTTTTACCGGCACCCGATGCACCCACGATAGAAACGAGTTCACCTTTTTGTATTTCAAGGTCGATACTTTTTAGTACATGCAAACCGGCGTTCGTTTTTTTATTTTGGCGAAATATTTTGTGAACATTTGAACAATGTAATATTACATTTGAGTGTTTCATATTACTCCCATCTTATTGACTCTATCGGAACAAGTTTAGATGCACGCCACGCAGGATAATAAGAGGCAACGGCTGTTAACAAAATTGATGCTGCTGTTACAAGTATGAAATCGCTTGAATGGATTTCAACCGGGATTGCAGGAATTATATAAACCGTCGGGTCTAACGGGAACAAATAATATTTTTGTTGAAGATAAATTAACAAAAGACCGATTCCAATTCCCAATATGTTTCCAATTAATCCAATCAGCAGTCCTTCGAACATAAATATTCTAACGATGCTTTTCCGGTTTGCACCCATCGATTGTAAAATACCGATATCCCTCCTCTTCTCGATGACTGTCATTGTGAGTGAACCTAACATGTTGAAAGATGCAACAACTATAATCAGACTCAATAATATATAAGCAATCCAACGTTCAATTTTCATCATGGAATATAGGTCTGCGTGCAAATCATACCATGTAGAAATATCGACAGACGACGGTAATATTTTTGTTAATTCAACTTTAACTCTGTCCGAATGATTAATGTCAGTCAAGCGGGCTTCAATTCCATTAAACTTATTCTGCATCTCAAAGAGTTGTTGGGCAGCCGGTATCGAGATGAATGCATACTGAGCGTCGTACTCCTTATTATTTGATTCATAAATTCCTTGCACCTTAAAACGCAATGTCAGCGGTTGTGCAAAAGGGCTTATCCCACTATTGAAAGTATATGGACTTACAATCGTGACTTCGTCGCCTACGATTGCACCGAGACGATCTGAGAGCGTTAAACCCAAAACGATTGATTGCATCCCGTCCGATTCTTTCAAATTGAATTTACCGAGAACAATATTTTCTTTTACACCTGAAATTTTTCCAATCTTATCATCATCTACACCACGCACGAATACTACTTTATTGAATGATTTAGAGACAATCATTCCTTTTCCGGTAACGAAGGGTGCGAAACCGGTTATGCGATTCTCCGTCCGCAAAACATTCTCAATCGTCTGGTAAGTTTGTGGTTCAAGTCCACCCTTCTGCTCAATCCTGATATGTGGGTCGAAACCGACAAGTATCGAAGTCACAATTCCGGAAAATCCATTGAAGACAGAAAGAACAATCAATAATGCACCCACTCCCACAGCAATCCCGATAATGGAAATCAAGCTGATAATGGAGATGAATTGCACTTTACGTTTAGATGCAAGATAACGGCGTGCTATGAAAGTTTCAAAACCCATTAACCAAACCTCAGCGAAGTAATAACGTCAAGCTTTGCAGCCGCCTTTGCAGGCAGCATGGACGATAAAATACATAATACGAACACAACGAAACTGACCAAAACAAAATTTTCCCATTTAAGTAAAATAGGAACCGCACTCATAAAATAAATATCCGAAGGCAGCGAGAATAATTTGAATTCTAATTGTAGATAACACAAACCAAATGCGAGCAGATTACCCAAGAATATACCGGTTAAGGCAATAAACATTCCCTGTAATAGAAAAACCTTCTGTATGCCTTTTTGGCTCGCCCCTAATGATTTTAGAGAACCTATATCCTGCATTTTTTCTAAAACCATCATTAGTAATGTTCCGATAATATTTACGACAGCAACGATTATTATCAGACCTAAAAGAATAGGAGCTGGCTTTTTTTGTAATTCAATCCATGCAAACAAATTTCGATAAAGCATTGTGGCAGTATGTGCATAGTGTGGATAACCGAGCAGAGCTTGGATTTCGCTCGAAATTTTAGGAGCGTTTTGCAAACTATCTACTATAACATCGTATCCTAATACTCCATCTCCTAGACTGAAAAGCTTTTGGGTTTTTGAAAGCTCAGTGTAAGCGAACACGTCGTCATACTCAGACATTCCAGATTCAAATATTCCTACGATGATAAAAGTTGAAGCCATCGGTTGAAAATTTCCTTCTCCCTTTGGCAAACCAAAAACAATTACTTTATCACCAATATCTACGTTTAATTTTCTCGCTAATTTTCTACCTACTACAATTTCATTCTCTTCTGTTGAGCTACCGGTAAGATATCTTCCTTCTTTGATGTATTTTCTGGTTTGTGAAATATCATTACCGACATCTATGCCTTTTAAATAAATACCGTCCACATTACCACCGGCTCGAATCATAGCTTCCTTAGCGACGAATGGTGAGATTCCTCTGACACCGGATATTTTTTCTTTTACAAGTGCAACCGATTTTTGATGGTCGTAAAGAGTCTGTCCTTGGAATCCCTGAACCTGGACGTGGGTAATAAAACCGAAAACCTTATCTTTTATCTCTTTCTCGAATCCTGCAAGTATGGACAGAGTAATAATAAGCGCGGCAGTTCCGAGCGTCACTCCAAGTACCGAAAACCCCGTGATGAAAGATATAAATCTGGACCGGCGTTTAGAGAAAATATACCTTTTAGCTATGAACCACTCGTAAGACATAAGAATTAAATAAAATACAAAAACACACCCGTCAATGCTATAACTCCGCCAGCCATTGAGTGTGAGTATTTTTCTGCAAAATCGTGTTTGATTAATTGAATGCCCGCGTATCCCAACAAACTTTGACCTATCATCATTATCAGAGTTATAACCCCAAACACAATGGAGACAGTCGCAATACCCCACCATCCATAGGCAGTAGCCAGAAACATTAATGGAATCAAAGGTTCACATGGCCCCAAAACGAAAACAGCGAAGAGAGTCCAAAGTGTTATGGTTTTTTTGGTGGATATTTCTGGTGAATGGTGGTGATGGTGCCTGGCGTGCTTTAATCCCCATAGCGCATAAGCAATGCCAAACCCTATGAGTAAATATATTCCGATTTCGCCGCGTGTCGCTTCAACGCCTTGCAGTTTAATTGAAGTTATACCGAGGAATATCCCAATCGCACCCAGGACTATTGATGAACCGACATGTCCTAAACCAGCGATGAACGTAACGATGGATAGTTTTGGTTTCGACCATTTCTGAGCTTTTCCCATCATTACAAAAGGAAGCCAGTGGTCGGGTGCAAATGAATGAACCACTGCTATTGAGATTGTTGCGATCACTAATGTTGAAAAAGAGTCTGTCATACTAATCCTGTTATTTATTTTTGTCCGTATTCCATAAGATATGCTTTAATAAATTCATCAATCGCTCCATCCATAACTCCTTGCGTGTTGCTGGTCTCGACATCCGTGCGATGGTCTTTTACTAAATTGTACGGATGGAAAACATATGAGCGAATCTGACTTCCCCATTCGATTTTTTTCTTGGTGCCTTCAATTGCGCTCAAGCGGGCTTCTTCTTCTTCTTTTCTTAATTGATAAAGCCGTGACTTTAACATTTTCATTGCACGTTCACGATTCTGGAATTGCGAGCGTTCTTGCTGACAAGCAACAACAATACCCGAAGGGATGTGCCGGATACGTACAGCGGTTTCAACCTTATTGACGTTTTGCCCCCCTTTGCCACCAGAACGAAATGTGTCGAACTCAATGTCCGCGGGGTTGATTTCAATCTCCACGTCATCTTCAATTTCGGGATACACAAATATTGAGGCAAAAGAAGTATGGCGTCGTGCATTAGAATCGAACGGGGAGATACGCACCAAACGGTGAACTCCGCTTTCGGCTTTGAGATACCCGTATGCAAAAGAACCTTGAACTTCTATGGTAGCGCTTTTAATACCTGCGCCATCACCTTCAAGTTCGTCTAAAAGAAAAGTTTTATAACCTCGTTTTTCACTCCAGCGAAGATACATTCGCAGGAGCATCTCAGCCCAATCCTGAGCTTCGGTTCCCCCCGCGCCAGAATGTATTGTAAGAATAGCGTTCTTATTATCGTCTACACCGCTGAGCATATTCCGGAACTCCAAATCGGAATGCATGTTTTCTATCAAAGATATTTCTGAATCCATTTCCTTCGCATAAAATTCTTCCGCCGATTCTTCGGCAAGTTCGACCAAAGTTTTTAAATCGGAGAGTTTGCGTTCGATGTTCCGCCAGGATTCAATCCACTCTTTTTGTGTGCTTATTTGCTGCATTACTTTTTGCGCGGCGATGTTGTCGTTCCAGAAATCCGGCGAGTGGCTTTTATTTTCTAATTCGGAAACTTCTTTTTCTCTTGTATCGAGGTCAAAGATACCCCCTGAGATTTGTGAGACGTTCGGATATTTGTTTTATTTTTTCTTTTTGGTTTTCAAACATAATTATAATTCAATTCTTTCTTCTGTTTCAAATTCCATTCTCAGCAAAGCTGAGCTTAATGTTTTGCCTTGAGCATCATTCTTTAGCGACTTCGTTCCGCCGCCGCCGAGTGACTCATAAAGCAAGAAATTCAGAGCACCTAAATTGGGAAGCTCAAACCTTTCAACTTTACCCAAACATATTCCTTCAAAATGTTCCTTCACTTTTTCAGCGGTTACGTACTTATGAATTATAGCATAATACTCAGGCTTACGCGCAATAAGCCCGATATTGGCGGTATCGCCTTTGTCGCCGGAGCGGGCGTGGCATATTTCAATAAGCTTAATTTTCATAGTTGTAAGTACGATCTATATTCATATAGTATCTTAGGAACATCGTCAAGATTATTATTGATTACATTTGCTACTTTTTCAGTGTCTAAAAAAAAATATTCGTGAGCAAGTATATTCCTCATTCTTACCATCTCGATAAAGCTTTTTGAGGATGTCACAGATATAATATTGTGTTTGTTTAACAACTCTGGTATCTCTGAATATTTTTCCCACCTTTCGTTTCCGATTTCCGAAAGGATATGTGTACCGATATCTATTAAGGCTTGAACTGTTAATTGCAATCCATGGGCGAGAATCCATAATAATTCTGTTTCATTCTCCAACTGTTCCTTAGTTACCCCTTGTCTTTTCTTTAAGATGGTAAGGTTTTTATCGATCTCAAAAAATGCTTTCGTAATAAAATCACCGTTGTACATAACTATCAAGCCTCTTCTTTAAATACTCGAATTGTATCTTTAATAAATGTTGTGCATCCTCATATTCTTTATACGATTGGATTAAATAACGTCTACGAAATGCTTCATCGACACACTTTACTAACAATCCATAACGTATAATCCGATTTTTTAACGTCGGCGGTGTATTGTTCAATATGACCAAATCAATATCATCCGTTTGCAAAATGTCATTTAACTCTCCTAATAAATTCAACTTATAGTCAAATTCGTTTCCCTTTTTGAAATCCTTCAGATAAATCGCCACATCTATGTCGCTAAATTTGTGAACCTTACCCTCTGCAACCGACCCGAACAAATAAGCGAGGATAATTTCCGGTTTGTTTGAAAATAAATTTGTGAGCTTCTTAATTATTTCTTGCTTCTGAAGTTTCATTGCATTTAAAATTAAGAATTATAGCGTTAAAAACAAAATAGGGAAAGGGAAAGATGGAATATTGGATTAATGGAGCATTGGAGTGATGCATTATACAGTCACTCTCACTTTTTTAGCAACACTGATAATAGTCTTGGGATTTGGTTACTTTCTTTCTCACTGAAACAATCTTTGAGAGTGATATTTTTAAACCCGCAAATATTTCCTGCCTTCGAATAATCCTCCTTGGAATGGTAATAGGAATCTATTTCGACAATTGCGTTACCTTTAGTTTCGGTAAATCGTGCTTTCGTTCCTTTTTTCTGTTTGTCGGGATGAAGTTCGCATACAAATAAATTTCCATTTTTTCTCAAAACTCTGTATGCTTCTTTGAAAACAAAATCAATGTTTTCGATATGTTCCAGCACCAAGTTTATCGTTACAACATCGCAGCAATCATTCGGAAAGATCCATTTTTTTGTTATATCATGCTGAACAAATTTTACATTCGCGCTTGAAATCTTTTGGCGGGCTACATTAAGCATCTCCTTTGATAAATCAAACGATATTACGCTTTTGGCAGTCTTTGCAAGCCATGTTGTGTTTTTACCTGTTCCGCATCCCGCTTCGATTACATCTTTACCCTCAAGGTTTACCAATATTTTCCGAATTACTTTCTTGTCCAAATCTCTTGTAGGATTTTCAACATGGTCGTAAGTTTGCGACCATTTTGCGTACGATGCTTTAACGTTGTTAGCAGATTTCATAGATTTGATGACGACTGTTTTTATTTTACTCATTCAACTCCCTTTTTGCAAAAGCCAAACAGCCCCCTCGATTTGATTTTTCAAAACATCGCATTCCTCGGCTTGCAGATCTATATAAGATTTAATTTCTTTTTCCAATTCAGGGTACAGTACGATTAACTCCTTTCCCCTTTTTTCAATCAGATGGTGATATTCATAATTTATCTGACTGCTCAATTCATTTGTGTTGATTTCTCTGAGTAATTTATCATCATAAAAAGTCAGCTCGCGGATTGTATCTTCATGATTTCTGTAATGCCCGTAACCTTTTCTTGAAAGACTTTTACCTATTTTTAAATAGCCGTCATCAATAACCATATACCCGCCGGACCTAACCTGAGTCCGCAATTGTGCAACAGTATTCTTAAACGAACCGAATACACCACCGACAGCAGCAAGTATAACAATGTCATAATCGTGTTCAACTGATACATAGTCAAAAATATCCTGCTCGATGAATTCGCATAAATGAGATACATTATACTGATGTGCTTTTTTATTCGCCTCTTCGAGAAATGGTTTCATCGCATCTATCCCAACCACTTTAAATCCGTATTTTGCAGCTATCTGAATAGATACACCACCCTTGCCGCAGCCAAAGTCGAGTAATTTAGTTTTATCTGACGGTAATTCAAATTCCCCAATTAATTTAATTATCTCCTCAATTGAGCTTCCCAAAACCCAGAGGTCCTGAAGCAGGAACGGCATATGAGGAAGAAGACGTTCGTTTGTTTCTAACGAGTTAGCAATTGATTTGTTTGACCGTTCAGACATAGGGTTTTTAATTTTTGATGCTCTCTTCGATCAACTTCTGAAACATTCGGTCTTCACGCAAGTTTCTCAAGTCGTTATCACTAGATGCTTGCTTCTTAAGTTTTGGATTCAGTGTGAGTGCTTTTTCAAGAGCTTTCAAAGCATCGTCTTTACTTCCGGCAGCCAACCTGATAACAGCCAAGTCATATAATACTTCAGGATTCTCGGGAGCTATTTTTCCCGCGTGTTCCATAAAAGGTAGGGCTTCTTTAAATTTCTGTTGTGTAAAAAGTGTCCAGGCTTCATTCCAGGAATAATTCATTTGTGCAAAGTTCAGTAAACGTCTTAATTCCACGAACGGTTCGGCGTGGTCGTCAACACGGATATCTATTGCCCGATCATTATAGCCACCATAGCCGGCTTTTTCTTTTACGACCAACAATGCCGCCGACTGTTTTCCTCTTGAGTCACCGCCATTTTTCTCACCTTCCAGTAATGCCGCATACATCCGTTCTGCTAATGTCCCTTGTGTGTTTAAAAAGGTTTCTTCCATCGCTGTTACAACTGCTTCACCAGCCAGAATATTTCCTTGTACAGCATAATTCGGTCCGCTTCTTCCACCCGCCCAAGAAAGGCATTCGCTGCCTGTGTAAGTGGCAGATTTCCCATCAGCAGCTACGATACCGAACTGTCGCCGCTTCGGGTCGCCGTCGTTCCTTATTAAAATTTCGACAACCTCTTCGGGTGTGGCCCCCTTCTCTAACAGCTCCAACCCACGCCAACCGAAAGTTGTATTGGCAAATGATTGTGTTGCTACAGCCCCAACCCCAGCTTTTGCCCAAGGTACAACCGCGCCGACAGCAAAAAACCTTGACGCCACCGCAATACCTAATTCTCCGGTTGCAGAATCCCGCGCAACTATCGAAAATGTGGCTATCACATCACTTTCTGATGTCTGCGTGTACGATGAAGACTGAAAGAATGTGAACGAGATGATTAAATAACAAAAATAGATTATCATTGTTAATCTCCTCCGATGTTTTCCTTAAATTATCACGAATAGCTTTCTGGATTCTTTTCAAAAACTATTTATTAACCGTTAAACAGAATCACTCACAATATTTTGCAAGTCGTGTTAAAACTTCTGGTATCCGGATTTCTTCATTTCTTCTTTCTTATCCTTCTTCGCGGCTTTTTTTTCTTTCATGCTCTTTGCCGGTTCCTTCTTGGATGTCTTCTTACTGTTCTGACCTTTGCTCATGTTTTTTCTCCTTAGGTTTTTAATTTATATTAACTATTATCAATTTAAAAAACAAAACATTTATTCATCCAACAATTTTTGGAATAAGTCTAATAACTTTCCGGCGTGCAAACCATCGACAAGAGCATGATGAGCGTGAATAGCTATGGGTAATAATTTTCTGCCGCTTTCATCAATAATTTTTCCAAAAGCAATTTTAGGAACGGAATCTTTCAGCGAGAAACGTCGGGCATGTGATACGCCGCTAAACCTGATCCACGGAATGGTAGTATAGTGAATTACATTTTCACCCGAACCTGAAGGCATCAATTTATTATCGTTTTTAACTCTTTCAATTTCCTGCCTTGCATTTTCTGTAAATACCGGAAGGTCTTCATTATATTTGATAAAAGAAAAACCAAAAGTTTCGTTATCTCTTAAAACAGTCGCCGCTGCATGAACAACTTCATAACAATATACTTCTTCTCCCTCAATCCTGCATTTAAATTCCTCAATTTTATTTACAGATTTTAAGGATAGATACAGATAATAAATAAAAAACGGGATATTGAGTTCTTTCGATTTTCTGTAAGCATTGGTGCAGTCAACGTTCGTGGTTATGCCCCAGAACGGTTCATCGTAAGTTTTGAAAAACAGGAAGTGTTCTTTTCTTACCCAGTTGTCAATGTCAATTTTATTTTTCATTAATCTTTCAAATCGTTTTCAGAGTAACTACCGGTGTGATTTCACTTTTTTCAATCAGCGCGGGCCAGTATGCTATTACCTCGTTAGGTTTTGGTCTGCCGCCGGCAAATCCGGTAACTCCGGGAGGTCCGGTAAGTATCAACGGTGCAAGCTCTTTGCCAAACCTTTCGACCGCTGAGTGGCTATGACTTCTTACTCCTATGCGAAGCACAACTTCGTTTAGTACATTCGGCATATCAGCAATAGGCCCGTGACACGAATTAAATCCTAAATACTCTGTCCGAATCTCATCAAATTTCAAACCTAAATCGCTGAGACGTGTGCGAAGGATTTGATCGGCTTTTTGTGCTTTCTCAAGTGCATCGGGATACACGTACGTGAGCGTACCAATTGCCGTGTAACCATCGAGATAAGCCATAGAAACTTTGTAAGTGTCGGTAGCTGGTTTACCCTTTACACCGAACATGCGAACACGGTCATTACCGATCTGCTCAAGTTGTATTGAAGTAAAATCAGCAACAACATCGGGAGTTATGTAGCTTGCGGGGTTTCCAATTTCGTAAAGGAGTTGTTCTTTAACAGTTTCTACAGTAACCATACCGCCTGTGTTTTCATGTTTGGTAATAATGACTTCGCCATTCGGATATGCCTCGGCAATCGGGAAGCCGATATGAGCGAGGTCGGGAACTGCACGCCAGTCACCGCTGAAATTTCCACCGCTTGCTTGTCCGCCGCATTCGAGTATATGTCCTGCGATTGTTCCTGCAGCGAGTTTGTTCCAGTCATCCTCTGCCCAACCGAACTCGTAAATCATAGGTGCGAGTGTCAGTCCTGTATCTGTCGTCCTGCCTGTAATCACTATGTCAGTGCCTTGTCGGAGGGCTTCTGCAATCGGTGCGGCGCCAAAGTAAACATTTGCCGCTGATATTTTTTGCCGAGCGCTTTCGATTGATTCACCCGTTTCCATATTATTGAATTTGATGCCGCGCTTTTCAAACTCATCTAACTTATCGAGTATATCGTCGCCGTGAACAATCCCGACTTTTAATTTTAACCCTTTTTTCTTTGCACATTTGAGTATAGCGTCGCTGCAAGCAGAAGGGTTTACACCGCCACCGTTTGTAATAATCTTTATATTTTTTTCTATGCAGGTAGGGAGAATTTGCTCGATCATATGCACAAGGTCTTTGGCGTAACCGAGTTCAGGGTTGCGTTTCTTCTGCTTTTGCATTATGGACATTGTAACTTCAGCTAAGAAGTCCATCATGATGTAATCAATTTGACCTTTAGTTACTTGATCCATAGGAGCAGTTTGCAAGTCGCCCCAGAAACCCTGACCGGATGCAATTCTAATTTTGTTCTTCATTTTTTCTATCTAGTAATTCTAATTTTTCGAGCCATTCTTCAGAAGATTCTTGAGCTTTATTTTTGTGCATCCCTCTAATTATCCTCATAAATTCTAAAGTCTTAATGATTGGAATCTCTTGATATAATCCACGCTCTTCGGGTAAATAACCCAGTTCAGAAGCAAGAGGAATCTGTGAGCTTATTTTATCGTTCAAGTGATATTCAATTTTCCCTTTGTCCGGTTTAATTATATCCATCAGCATCCGAACGGTAGTAGTTTTTCCGGCACCATTAGGACCAAGCAACGCAAATATTTCTCCTCTATTTATACTGAAGGATAGATCATTTACGGCGTTAAGTTTTCCAAATTGTTTTAGTATTGAATCTACCTTCAGGATACAATCTAATTTTTCCATTTAACTCCTTTTCTCTTTTTTTCTAATGAGAGATATTTAGTAGGCGGAAACGCCGCACTGTCCTGCCTTAGGGATCCCGCTTTGCGGGAAAAAACAGTTTGCCCCGACTTGTCGGGGCTGTCCGTGGTGAGCGGCTTGTTATACCTTTTTGTATTTAACTTCTTGCTCAGCACTTAAAACAAACTTTAGTGCATTCCAATCTTTGCCTTTGAGCATTTTGAAGTGGCATTTGCCGCCGCTTATCCCGGCATAGAAATCACCTATCTGTCTTTTCTCTTTTGAGTCGGGTGTGTCGTAAATATTTTCACCTTTATATTCTATTATAACAATAGTTCCATCTTTTAACTTGACTATAAAATCTGGGTAAAATTTATCTGTTGAGGTTTGCAACCAAAAAGCATAAAACTCTTGCCTTTCCAAGTTTCTTATCCAGTAATCAACATTAGGATGTAAATCAATATTAAAAGCACATTCTGCTTCTTCATTATTCATATCTGTAATTTGCTCGTGATAATGTTTTGAAAAGTTAAATGAACCGGAATAATAATTAAATGCAGGATATAGTTCTGGAAAAACAAAATCATTACCGATAGAGAAGCGACTTATTTCTTCTTTAACTACACCGTGTTGGGTAAATAACAATTCTTGATACCCTTTTTTCTTTGCGTACAAATAATGATTAAGGATTTTACGTTTTACTGCATCTTTTATTTTGAATCTCATAAAAACAAGATGTTCGACTTGTAAAAAGCGTGATTCAATTAAATTATCTATAAGTGATGAAATAAATACAATTATTTGAGCGTATGGAATAGACTGGTGTCTACATTCTTTTACGAGCCATTGAATAAGAGCAGTTTTGTCCATAGTGCTCGAGATGATTAAGGAAGAAAGCTCCTCTTGAATTGTAGAAGCATTGTATGTATATGTGTTGCCTTTACTATCAATGTCAATTAAACCCTTAGTGCCGGAATCTACTTTCGTGGGAAATTCTTGTTCCGAAAGGACTTTGTCGCAAACCGCTAAATTCCAATCTGAAGGTAGAAGAACTTCTTCATCAAAGACACGTAGTTCACCATCGAAATTAATCAAGAGTTGAGGAACAGAAAGAATTTTTCCTTGTCGTTTAGGAGAAGTTAAAATTCTGTTAAAAGATTTAATTTCTCTATAAACTTTTTCTATGGCTTGTTTATCGTTTTCATTTGACAAACTGTTTATTATAGCTTCTTTATCGGATTCGGTGATTTCTTCTTTGAAAATTATTGATTTGCTCTCTCTGTCAACCTCAATTTTACTTTTAATACTTTCATCAAGAGCTGTTATATCGGGTATGTTTGATAATTTAACTTGAACATTACCAAAAAATTTACCTAATGCTAACTGAGCCGGTGCAACTTCAATTAAATCTGAAACTTCAGCAGATGTGAACCCAGCTTGAATGAGAGAATCTTTCAAATTATTAGCAGTGTTGTAAAAACTATCAGATGAAACAAAAGCATAGGCGCGATTTAGTTCGTCTTTTTCTTTTCTTTTAACCTTAGGCATACGCAACACGCGCCCTAACAGTTGCTCAACATCTTTACTAGAACTGACCTTAGCAACCGAACAAAAAATGTAAGCAAAAGGACAGTCCCATCCTTCTTTAAGGGCTTGTTTGGTGATGATGAAACGAATCGGTTCATTGTTCGCAGATAAATCTTTACCTTCTATTTCTCGTTCTTTGCCAGTTGCTACAGCAATTTGATCTGGTGGAATGTTCATCGTTTTTAAAAGAAAATTCTTTACTTCTTCTACATTTATTGTGCTTTCAGTTTGGCTATCGTGTTGGGCTTGGAATAAAACAATCGGACGAATATATTCTCCAGTAATTGATTCTTCTTCCCTTGCATTATTTTCTAAATGATGCTGTTGTTTTACAGCATCGGAAATAGCTGTTTGCCAATCGGAGGTTGTTAGAAGTTCAATTGGCATTTTAATCATATCTTCTGCTTTTAATTCTGCTGCCGATACGCTGTAAAGAACATTGCTTCTATCTTTAGAATGCGGTTCAGTTTTAGGGGTTGCTGTAAATTCAATTATGCACGCAGGATTTAGTCTTTTAAGAACTTCAAATGTTAGTTCGGTTCTTGCGTTATGAGCTTCATCTATGATAAAAATAGGTTTATTCAGATATACAACATTAGCAAGAGAATGAACAGGAATATTTGAACCATTAATTTTTTCTAAGTTTGTTAATTGCTCTTGTGTCAAATATTCAAAGTGAGAAGAAAGGCTTCCGTTCTGATCATATACTTTTCTTCCATCTTTATTACCAACACGCCAGGATGCAAAAGTAGAAATAACAACAACAGTATTCGATTCCAAAGAACCTTTTGTAATGCTTCTGGCATCTTCAATTCTTAGTATTTCGACATTTCCATTAAATGTTTCATTGAGGACTCGACGATAGGGGTGATTGTTATCTATTAAGCAATCATAAGTTTGTTCTAAAATTGCATTACTTGGCACAAGCCAGATAACAAGGGAAAAATCACGAGCCAAATATTCTGTGCAGGTAATTGGAATTGAATGAGAAGCTAAAAAAGTCTTTCCGCCTCCGGTGGGAAGGCGTAAACAAACGTAAGGGAGATTCGAAAAACCTGCATCATTGTATAGACCTTCTGCACCAAAATTTTCTTTAGTAGATTCTGCATAAGCTTTCTTGACATCTTTATAAATAGCACAGCGCTGCAGATAAAGTGTAATAGCATCAAGAGTATTTTGCTGATATTTTTTTAGCATCATTAACTCGTTTTAATTTCGTAAGGAATTTGTTTGAATATTATATTTTCTTTTTTAAGACGTGATACACCTAATCTACAGCTTTCTCCAAATATTAATTTTTGACCATTATGAGATGGTATCTCAGATAAAATTTTACTTGCAAGAACATTACCACCGTTTACAGATTTATCGCCAAGAATACCATTAAACAATAAATAATATGCTGTGCCTTTATACTTGCCGATAAATGGAGATGTGAATTTAGTATTTTCTTTTAACGGCACGCCGGTTTCTGAAAAGAAAATGTGGAAAGCCAACTCTCTGAATTTTACACCTACTCTAATATTCCCATATTTATCAAATAAAGGTTCAGAAAGTCTACAATAACGAAAACCACCACCTAAACCTTGGACTTCCGAAATAGTGCCATTTTGTTTGCTCACCTTATAACCATTAATTGCTTTTTCTATCCTTTTAATAGTTATCTCTTGAGCAATTTTCTTTTCTAATTCCACTAAAATAAATTTTCTGTTACCACCAAAATATTTGTTAAGGCGAAGGATAGCGTGAGCGAAGGTTCCAGTACCAGCAAAGGAGTCGAAGAAATAACCATCACTAAATCTGGTTGAGGCAATCAATTTCAAAATTAATTTGGTTGGTTTTGGAAAATCAAAAACTTTCTTACCAAATATTTGTCTTAGTTCATCATCTCCATCTTCATTTGAACCCCAGCCGCTATTATTAAGATTATTTATATCCTCAACTTCCAAATGATGCAAATTTTCTAAAGAATTTATTTCTTCTAATAATTCATTTATTTTATCGTTATCTTTTTCTTTTTTTAATAACTCTTCAATCAATTCATTTTTATAAGTATCTATTGTTTCATATTCGACACGAAATAATAAATCCTTCAGCTTTTTATATCTTGGTTCAACGACTATTCTTCTCAAGTATAAGTCTCTAGTAAAATATAATGTGTCTTCCTTGGCAAATTTATTTATACTATCTTGATTATATCTCCATTCTGCTTCTATATCTACCGATTCTTTGAGACGGCCATCTTTTATAATTAAATCGCCTTTTAATTCTAGATACATATTACCAACTGATATTTTTTCACCTTTTGTTAATGAGTGATTTTTCGCGCTATAATTAGAAAGTGTACCACTGGGAATAGTTCGAATGCTTCTACTATTCCCGGGGTTTATACAAGGATAGGTTTCTCTACTTCCCTTAATTTCACCTATTAAACCATTGAAGTAAATTCTGTTTTTGCAATAAACCAAAATATATTCTTTAATGCTTATCCTTTTTTTGTCTAGGTGCGTTCCTTTTTTCTTTTTCTCCCATACTAAACAAGTTACAAAGGATTTAGGGCCAAATATTTCATCACAAATTAATTTTAGTCGGCTCAATTCAGTATCATCAATTGATATAAATATTACCCCTTCCTTGTGTAGCAGTTTTTTAAGTAGTTGTAATCGTGGATACATCATACATAACCACTTATCGTGGCGGGATAAATCTTCATCTTCACTTCCAACTACTTTGTTTAGCCATTTTTTAATTTCAGGTGCATTTACATTATCATTAAAACTCCATTTTTCTTCACCGGTATTGTAAGGTGGATCTATATAAATACATTTTACTCTACCAGCATAATATGGAAGCAAAGCTTTAAGAGCGTGAAGATTATCGCCTTGTATAATTAAGTTACCACTTTCTTTATCACCAACAGAAAGGGAATCATCATATTCTAATAAACGGTATGGAATTTCGAGATGATGTTTTTCAACAGCTTGTTTACCAATCCAGGATAGCGTGGGCATAATATTATAGTAGTTTATCTAAAATAGTTTTCAATTCAGTTATTTTTTCTTCTGCTATCTGTTTTTTGTTATAGCAAGAAAGTAGATTTAGCGGTTTCCGATCATTTCTGCACTTATTTGGTTTTGTTATACCTACAAATTCTTCAATATCTAAAGGAAAGGAATAAATCTCTTTTGTGTAACCGTTTTTATTTGTTTGAATAAACTCATTCACAACTGATTGAATATCTTTATTGTTGTCGCAATCCGTAAGGAGCGAATGAGTTATGCCATATTTATTGAACAAGTTCATATATCTGTGAAAATTGAACTTTCCCATTGCATCTAAGAGATAGACATTCTTTGTTTTTAGCTCTTGCCATCTTGTATTTATTAAATATTCTAGAAAGATTTTGTCTGTGGCACCCTCACAAATAATAATATGTCTTGCGAAAAAAAGCGCAGCTCTTTCAGCGTCAATCCATAAAAAATATCTTATACTTTCTTCTTCTAACTTAGCATCAATATCAGAATTATCATCAATGAATTTTTCTTTAATTTTTTCTTTTAGTTTGGTTTCAGTTTTCGAGTCATTATAAATATCATTTATCTTCTTGAATAAACCAAGATTATCATCAAAGAGTGATTCCATGTCCTTTTTACCAAGTTGGTATATTTTTGTTTGACCATCGATTTTATTTAAACGAATAAGAGAAAGTAAATCTGTAATATTTTTAGAAACAAAAATTGGGGAATGTGTTGAACATATCACTTGTTGTTCTTCTACTTCCGATAATGCTTTCAAACTCAAATTTAATTGCTCTTGCTGTGCTGGATGTAAAAATGCTTCAGGTTCCTCGAATAGAATTAAAGTAAAGTCTGGTGCAAAATCTTTTTTCTTCTCTACTTTTTTATCAACGTATTTTACAGATAATTTTATTAAAGTATAGATAAGGTGTCTTTGTAGTCCTTGACCAAAAGCCCCAAGAGATATTTGTTCATTATTTAAGTTTTTATCTTCAAAATAATGACTTAAGAGATTTTTTATCATATCCTCTGGTTTAATAGGATTAAAATTTAGACCGAAATTAATTTCCCATTGATTTATTTGATTATTAATATCATTGACAAGTTCATTTAGCGAAAAGCCATCTTTTGTATACTCTTCTTTGAAATTTTTATTAAAACTATCAAAAGATGTTTCTAATTGATTGAAAGCCGGACTTTCTTTTACGACTTTTTTCATAACAAATGTAACCATCTCACGGAAAGGTGATGGACCAGAAAGCTTTAGATTATCTTCGCTTTTACTTATTTCGGGGATAAATATTACTTTGCCAAGTTTAGCTTGGGAAATATTCTTAGCGCCATAAAACAAATTTTGTGACAATATACCATTTTCATAAGCATATATATTGCTTTGATTGGATTTGACAAGGTCAGCATTAGATGATTTAAAATATCTCCTTACTTTCAAAATATTATCTGTGCTTTTGTACTCATTTTTCAGATTTGACTGTTCATCATCAGTAGTTTGAAACTCAATTTCAATCCAGCTTTCATTGTCATCTGTGGGAAATTTGGGTAAATCAACAGAATCACTAAACTTAGCTCCATCGTTCTCGTAAAATACTCTTAGGGCTGTAATTATATTAGACTTGCCTACATTATTTTCCCCAATGAGCAAGGAAAAGTTTTCTAAAGAGAAAGATTCTTCCTTGATTGAACGGAAATTATGGATTGTAATGTTTTTGATTTTCATAATTGAATTTGCAGTGAAATATTGTTTTCAAATTGCATTTTTAAATATAACCGGTTTTGAAAAAGATTAAACAATTTTATTTAATTAAGCTGAATTATTTTCAAACGGCATAAATATTAATTATCCTACCACAAAGATCGGCGGGTTTGTGTGTCAGATGATAAACCCCCCCAAAAGATTCGTTTACAAATCTTCGGGAGGTTTTGCTTTACTTATACTAATACCGCTTTATACCATCTCTTTTTTACGCTTCGTAATCTTTGGTCTTCCTTTATCATTTGATTCCCGCAGCTTTTCGTTTTTAGAACGGTAATATTCTAATTCTTCTGTGTGTGTCATTCCCTTGATTTCTTTATAAATCTTTGCTTGAATATTGTGTTTCATTTCTACGCAATCGAATCTTTTAATTCTTTTCATAGTATATCATCTCCTTTGGTGTTCGGATTTCTAATGACTGATAGCCATTCATTAGATTTACAGCGTTGTACTTTCGAATTTTATCAAAATTTACAATATGCTTAAAATTCCAACTAACAAGGACATCTGCTTTAAAAACAGTTGCCGCTGCAATATGTGTCGCATCTGCGATAGCAGGCAATCCAACTATTTTTGCTTTTAAGTACTGATCACGAAGTTCAAGTACCTCTTTTGTAAGATTAACATTTTCGATGATTGCAGGACTTAAAGAACTATAGAGGTTCTTCACTACTGATGGCGCGTTTTCTATCTCCAGCTTAATTAATTCAGTAAGAAGAATTACATCTCTTCGTCGAATGATAGTCCTGATGAATTGGTTGCTATCTTCAGCAAACTCTTCATCGAAACAACCACCAAAAACAGATGTATCAACGTATATTCTTAGTCGCTTCATGACACTCTAACTTACAAATTTTTCGTATAATTTAAAAATAAAGCCATGAAACACATAGATCCAATTTGTCCGAACCTTTAAATGTATGTATTTGAATAACTTATACTAATACTGCTTTATACCCGTAGCACAATATCCCGGCTTTGCCGTCTTCCTGTATTTTACGGAATACAATTTTTACCTTCTGTCCGATTTCAAGTTTATCTACATCAACATCCGCAATCTGAGTTGTGAGTTTTACACCTTCCTTCAACTCAACAATTCCGACCGCAAACGGAGTTTGTTTTGAAAATTTATCCGATGCGACCCGCACAATTGTGAATGTGAGTATTTTACCTTCGTCGCTTAATCGAATAGTTTCAAAATCTTGCGACTTACATTTCGGGCAAACAAGCCGGTGCGGGAATGCTATGAAGCCACACTTTTTACATTTCCCTGCTTCAAGTCGGTAACGCTGCGGGATTTCGCGATGATATCTTGCCGTAATCATTTGACCTCCAAAATATGTATTACACTGCTTGCACCCGAACCGCCCATATTCTGAGCCATTCCAATCCGGGCATTCTTTACTTGTCTGCCGCCTGCTTTGCCGTTAAGTTGTTCGTACAACTCGATAATCTGAGCAATTCCGGTAGCGCCAACGGGATGACCTTTCGATTTCAATCCGCCACTCGTGTTAATCGGAATTTTCCCGCCTTCGATTGAAGTCAATCCATTTAATACAGCTTCGCCGCCTTTGCCTTTCTCGAAAAATCCTAAATCTTCCGAAACCACTATCTCGGCAATCGTGAAGCAATCGTGAACTTCAACCAGGTTCAAATCCGATGGTTTGATGCCAGCCATACGGTATGCTTTCTCGGCAGCTTTAACGACTGAATTTAAAGTAGTCAAACTTTCGCGGCTGTGAAGTGCGATGGTATCGGAAGCTTGTGCCGAAGCAATTACACGCACTATATTTTTGTTTAATTTTTTTGCAACATCCATCGAGGCAACAATTACTGCTGCACCGCCATCGGTAACGGGTGAACAATCCAACAAACGAAGCGGGTCGGAAACCATTGTAGATTTCATCACTTGTTCAGCAGTAACTTCGAAACCGAATTGTGCATTCTTATTCTTTGAACCGTTGCGGTGATTTTTAACTGCGACTGCCGCAAGTTGTTCGCGCGTTGTTCCATACTGATGCATGTGTGCTTTAGCAATCATAGCATATAAACCGGGGAAAGTTATTCCTTGATAAACTTCGTATTCCTGATCTGCCGCTGTTGCTAACACTTCAGTAACATCCGCGCCGTCGTTCATCTTTTCAACTCCGCCGGCAAGAACTATCTCGCTTGCACCTGAAGCAACTTCTAAATATGCTTGTCGAAATGCCGCACCGCCCGATGCGCAAGCCGACTCGACTCGTGTTGCGGGGACAGGATTCATTCCTAAATAGTCAGCCAGAATGGCGCCCAAATGTTCCTGACCGACAAATAATCCCGACGACATCGCACCGACATAAATCGAGTCGATGTGGTCAACTCCTGAATCTTTAATTGCTTTCAATGAAGCTTCGACGAAAATATCTTTAATCGATTTATCCCAAAGCTCGCCGAACTTAGTCATGCCAGCTCCGATAACTACTACGTCTCTCATATTCTCATCTCCTCAATCGTTTAATTTAATTTTGTGGCGGAATTTTGCATACTCGCCGTAGTTTAAATAAATCTGGTTGTTCAGCAGCATATCGCGCAACTTCACACCTAAATTCTGAATTTTTGGCAACTCTTCTGTCGCACGGAAAATAAATCCATCGCTTCCGGCGCCCGAACCAAACGACACCATGAATATCGAATCGCCCGCTTTTGCAACATCGAGAATAGCTGCAAGTCCGGTTGGCGATGAACCTGAATAAGTGTTACCCATCCACGGAACGATCCATCCAACTTCAAGCTGCTCTTTTGTAAACCCTAACCGCTTTCCAACTTCTTGCGGAAATTTTCCATTCGGCATGTGGAATACTGCATATTTGAAATCCTTAGGCGACATTTTGGATTTTTCCAACATCGCATTAGCCGCACCCATTATGTGTTTGAAATAAGCAGGGTCGCCTGTGAATCTTCCGGCGTGTCGTGGATAGAACTCGCCTTCTCTCCTCCAAAAATCAGGTGTGTCGGATGTATATGAATGAGTGAAAAGAATTTCAGCGGCTACTTTTTCTTTTCCCATAATGAACGCCGCACCGCCAGCCGAAGCCGAGTATTCGAGAGCATCGCCGGGCGCACCCTGCGATGTATCGGCGCCAATACCCATAGCGTATTTCATTTCACCAGCCTTAACAAGACTGTAAGCAACATACATTGCTTCGGAGCCAGCTTTGCAAGCAAACTCATAGCTTGCAACGTGAACATCCGGACCGATTCCGAGTGCATCAATCAGAGTTGCACCGCTTGGTTTTACTGCATACGGATGCGACTCCGAGCCTATGTAAACAGCTCCGATATCCTGAGGATCGATGTTCGCCCGCTTGACTGCGTCGCGTGCTGCTGCAACCGAAATAGTTATTGTGTCCTCATCTTGTCCCGGGACAGTTTTTTCGTTTAGTAATAAACCCCGTTTAATCGCTTCGGGGTCCGAACCCCACTGCTTTGCGATTACTTCAGCTTTTATACGATACCTTGGCAGGTACGAACCGTAACCTACAATTCCGACCATAAGAACTCCTTTATTAGATTTTGGACCCTTTGATTCGTCCTTAAAAAAAAGGACGAACTCAGGGCAAGTTTATGATTTATGATTTTAAAATTTTACAGCAATACCAAATTTGAAATAATTTTATTTTAGAAATTATTAAACTCTTCTTATTTTTTCCTTTGCATTCTCTGCGCCTTGGCAAGAAATTATTTCACGCGAAGCCGCAAAGACCGTAAAACAAGCTCTTATTTATTATAATCTTTTGCGTAAAACTTTTTCAAACAACTTTTATATGCAACTCATTCAATTGTCTTGCGTCGACTTCCGATGGTGAATCGTCCATCAATGATGTTGCACTTGTAGTTTTCGGGAAAGCGATTACATCGCGAATTGATTTCTGTCCTGTCAGCAACATTGCAATTCTATCGAAGCCGAAAGCAATACCGCCGTGCGGAGGAGCGCCGTATTTAAATGCATCGAGTAAGAAACCGAATTTTTTTTGCGCTTCTGTTTCGTTTATGCCAAGCAAACCGAACATTTTATTTTGTAATGTCTGATTGAAAATGCGGATGCTACCGCCGGCAATTTCGTTACCGTTTAAAACCAAGTCGTATGCACGGGCACGAACTTTTTTCGTTTCCGTTTCAAGCAACGGCAGGTCTTCAATTTTCGGTGATGTGAATGGATGGTGAACAGCAACAAAACGATTCTCTTCGGGGACGAATTCTAATAACGGGAAGTCCGTAACCCAAAGTAACTCAAATTTGTTATCATCCATTAAATTCAGACGACCAGCCATTTCCAACCTGAGTGCACCTAAAAAATTGTAAGCTTTCGACCACTCATCGGATATCAATAAAATCAAGTCTCCGATTTGTGCATTCATTTTTGTTCGGATGGCATCCAAAACTTGTTTTCCCAAAAATTTTTCGACGGGTGTTTCGATACCGTTTTCAGTTACACGCATCCAAACTAAACCGCCGGCTCCCATTTTTTTCACAAACTCAGTAAGGTTATCGAGCTGGCTTCGAGAATAGTTAGCACAATTCGGAGCGGTAAAACCTGAAACAACTCCACCCTTTTTAATCGTCTCGCTAAATACTTTAAAATCAGTGTTGGATAAAACATCATTCAAATTTGTAAATGTTAAATCGAAACGGGTGTCGGGTTTGTCAGAACCGTATCTTTCGATTGCATCTTTATATGTGACCTTTGTGAAAGGAGTTTTAATATCAATCCCTTTAATTTCTTTGAATAACCTGACCATAAATCCTTCGACCATCGTGAAGATATCCTGCTCATCGACAAATGACATCTCAACATCGATCTGAGTAAACTCCGGTTGACGATCGGCGCGCAAATCTTCATCACGAAAACATTTCACGATTTGAAAGTAGCGGTCAAAGCCGGCAACCATCAAAATCTGTTTATAAGTTTGCGGCGATTGGGGGAGTGCATAAAATTTTCCAGGATGAACGCGGCTCGGCACAAGATAATCTCGCGCACCTTCGGGTGTACTCTTCATTAGAATCGGAGTTTCAATTTCAAGAAAATTTAATTCGTCAAAATAGCGCCGCGTAGTTTGATACATTCTGTGCCGGGTTAGCAAACTTTGTTGAAGCGGTTTTCGACGCAAATCAAGGTAGCGATACTTCAATCGTGTTTCTTCGTTAACATCGATCTCATCTTTAATTTCAAAGGGAGGTGTCTCGGCTTTGTTCAAAATTGTCAACTCTTCAGCCATTACATCCACCTCACCCGTCGGCATCTCGGTATTTGCCACGGGTCTTGTTTGCACAATGCCGGTTACTGAAATAACATATTCACTCCCCAGCTCAGATGCCGATTGATACAATTCGGGATTGAGTTGTGGATTGAAAACAACTTGAGTTTTTCCGTTTCGATCTCTTAAATCGATAAATAGTAATCCGCCTAAATTCCTGCGAGTGTTAACCCATCCGTTTAAAGTTACCGTTTGCCCAATATGCTCTTTACGTAGTTCACCACAAGTGTGGGTTCGTTTCTTATAATTCATTTATAACTCAATATTTTTCAAATAATTATGGGTATTTATGACTTCGTCAATATACTAAACGAGTGCATATTTTCAAAATATTGATTATTTATATTTTTTTCATATATTTAAACTTATAAAGACGGGTTACTAGTTTAATAAAATTGATTAGAAATATGAAAAGAGAAGAAATTGAACGAATTATTCAGCTTGTTATAAAAGAACATAACACAGAAAAACCTACTTGCAAAGATGGTGTGTGTACGGATGGTTTGTGTGTCATACATAATAAAGCAGGTGTAAAGACAATTGTCGATGAAGGAGCGTGCCGAGTATCGGCGAGCCTTGGTGTTGGAGATGCCGGCGGAATCGAGAACGAACTGGGAAGGATGATCGACCATACTTTATTGAAACCCGAAGGTACTATAGACGAAATAGATAAGTTATGTGCAGAAGCAAAAAAGTACACGTTTGCAAGTGTCTGCATTAATCCTTCCTACGTTTCGAGATGTGCTGAGCTTTTAAAAAACACACCGGTTAAGGTTTGTACTGTAATAGGATTTCCGTTAGGTGCAACATCGACAGAGACTAAAGCATTCGAAACCGAACGAGCAATCCACGATGGCGCTACCGAAGTTGATATGGTTATAAATATTGGTATGTTAAAATCCGGTAATTTTGATTATGTAGAAAATGATATATTTGCGGTAGTAAGTGCGGCAAAACGGCATCGTGTTTTGACAAAAGTTATACTTGAAACAACTCTGCTGACCGACGAAGAAAAGATAAAAGCATGTTTGTTGGCAAAAAAAGCAGGCGCTGATTTTGTAAAAACCTCGACAGGGTTTGCAAAAGGTGGTGCGACCGCTGGCGACATCGCACTAATGCGTAAAGTAGTTGGAAGCGCTATGGGTGTCAAAGCATCGGGCGGTGTGCGAACGCGTGAAGAAGCACTCCAAATGGTTGCGAGCGGCGCCGATAGAATAGGTGCAAGTGCAAGCGTAAAAATAATAAGCGGTGTAAACGAAACTACTAAGTCACCATCAATGTATTAACATTAAATGCATAAGGAGAACATAAAATGAAAAAGTATTTGTTAAATGTTTTATTGACTTTACCTATAATTTTCGTGTTAGGATGCAGTTCTTCAAAAAAAACATCGGACGCTGAGCAACAACCCCAATCTGAAGTTAGAGAGACACCGCCACCCGCTCCGGTTACAGAAAATACCGCCAAAATTGACACGCTCGATGTGGCAATTGAAAGTAACACAAAAGTTGCATACGAGCCTACAATATCTAATCCTCCCACACCACCGGCACAAAAACCGGTTTTTAAAAACATTATCGGAAATTTTTCTATACAGATTGGAGCATTCCAAGCCGATGTAAATTCATTACAGTATGCTCATATCGCAAAAAATAAATTGGATACAGATGTATTCAACATTTTTGATAAGGGAATAAATTTATATCGAGTGATGGTAGGAAGTTTCGAAACGAAGGAGGCGGCACACCAATACCGTGACCAATTAGTGAAAAATTTTCCAGAATACAAAGATGCATGGGTAATAGATACCAATAAAGACCTGAAAAGATGAGATTCATTGCTTTATTATCCGTTATTCTAGTAACCTTTACGGGATGCACCGTGTTGTTTCCATCCAAGTCGGTAAAAACTCCTGCTGAAGAAAGAAAGGATTTTCTGGACAAGTACGAAAAGTCATTCAACCCCGCTGAATATGATGAAGTAGAAGACACGGTTTATGAAAGATTAGGAGGAAAAAATAAAAATTTATTATCAACGCGTGATGCTGAGGTAAAAGAGCCAGAACTTATATCCGGTTTCAGGGTGCAGTTATTGATCACATCGGAAATTGACCAGGCAACCAGTATAAAAAACGAAGTTACCCCTATAGTCAAAGATGGAGTATATTTAATATTTGAAGCCCCTTATTATAAAGTACGCGTAGGGGATTGCCAAACCAGGACGACCGCTAACCAACTAATGAAAACCATTGTCAACCTCGGATATAAAAATGCCTGGGTTGTGCCAGACAAAGTATATAAAAATCCTCCAAGGTTAAAAGAAGATACGACACCATCAGAAAATAATTGATGTCAATTCTTTATCTTCAAATTAATACCGTCAACTGGCCATCTTGCTCTTACTTTAATTGTATCTGGGTAAAAAATAAATCTCTCAGGACGCACATAGGGATATATTTTACCATAATCGAATAATCCGTTATTTTTTTCGTCCGTGAATGCACCGATCACATATTGTCCTTCCTCTAAATCTTCAAAAATATAATTACCCGATTTTTTTGATTCTAATTTTTTTGAAGATTTTGTAACCGAATTAAGTTTATTAATTTCAATAACTACATCCTCATCCAATGTATCTTTCGGATTATCCCTGACAATACCCCGAATTTCTCCCAATTTCTTTTTATCTATAGTTCTGAACTTTCTGATAAGAATGCTATCCTTAATTGAATTATCCAAATAATCCGAAATCGAATCCATCACAATACTGACTGTGTACCACATCAAACTCTGCAGTTTCTCGGATGGAAAAAAGGAAACGTTTGCATTACTGAGCCAATTAAATTTTCCCTCAACCAATACTCTATTTGAATCTAAAATGTTAAAACCTCTTTGGAATTTTTCTTTTATGACGGGTTCCGTAATACCCAATTTAAGAATAAAATTAAAAGGAATATCATTTATACTATCTTTGATATTTAGAAAGCTGATAGACGGAGAAACTGTATCAGGGATGTTACTGCCATTAAAAACAATTTGTTTATTTTTGTCAAGTATTATATTACCGGCAGTATCTTGAACACCACTAATAGTCAGTCGGTAAAACGATGTATCCTGTTCCGATGTAATAAGAGCGAGCTGTTTTCTTTCGGTGCCCAAAATGCAAATTTCTTGTACTGATAGTGAGTCCGTTTTAATAGTATCAGAGATAGATATTGAAATATCCTGAATATTAGATGTGTCAATCGGCTCGTTGAAGCGGATGTTAATTTTGTTTTTATCAATAACCGTAACTGCATCTATGAACGGGGATAGAGTATCCTCCGTCGTCATCCGGAAACTTAATCCGGAAAAATGTGGAATATCGGCTGTAAGCGATATGCTATCGCTGAAGACACCATATTGATCAACTTGTGGGTCATAAAGAAAATTTTTGTATTCATCTCTGATAGCAAAAACCCGGTATTCGCCAATTGCGAGGAACGGCATAATGAAAGAACCGTCAGAACCGGTTTGTGTAATATAGTCGGGTTTAATTTTTTGAGGATTCAATGTATCGGCGTCATAATTTTCAAGCTTATATGCAAATATCGAGATACCCGAAGGTTTGGAATGAAAGACTTTACCCGAGATCGAGCACGAATCAATCTTATCTCCCGATGAAAATGCCAATGAGTACGCTTCCTTCATCCGGTTGCCGTTGCGTCTATCGTTAACATCCGTTCCGACCGATAAGACATAAGTTGTATTTTCTCGAAGTTCCTCGGAAAATTTAATTTCGACTTCAGTTCCATCCCATTCATAATCGAGACTACCAAGGTTTGGTGAAAAAAATACAGCTTCCTGCACCGACCTTTGATGGACATATTCACTGAATTTTATGACGACACTGTTTCCATGAAAATTAAGTGTGTTTTGTGCCGGATCGGTAAAAAGTATTTCCGGTGGTGTTGTATCCACAGCCCCTCCGGGTGGTGGATACTGACCGGCACATCCAAACAATCCGACAGCAACACAAAAGAAAAATATTTTAATATAATGAATATCGTTCTTGCCCCATTTATTAGTCATTTCACCTCCATGGCATCCGTGCTGATTTATTGTTGTTATCTACTATTTGGTTGTAGATTAGGTTAATCATACTTCGACGTTTCCGCTATCTTTTTTCTGTACTTCCGAACTGCCGATTGATGCTCTGAATAAGTTGAGCTGAATAAATGACCGCTCTCTCCACTTGCAACAAAAAACAAGTATGTGTGTTTTGCCGGATACAAAGCCGCGAGTATTGCCTGCTTACCAGGATTATTTACAGGACCCGGCGGCAAACCGACACTTCTGTATGTATTGTAGGGAGATTCAATTAGAAGGTCTTTGTATCTTAATCTCCTTGGTCCGTCATCCAACAGATATTGGACTGTCGGGTCGGCTTGCAATAACATTCTTTTTTTAATACGGTTATAGTAAACACCGGCGATTATCGGTCGTTCGGTTTCAACGTCGGTTTCTCCTTCAACGATTGATGCCATCGTAACCACTTCATTTATCGTTAATCCCAACGATTCAGCTCTTCTAACAAGCGTGTCATTAAATACTTTCCAAAACTCTTCAACCATCTTTTCAACAATTTCCTCTTCATCGGTTTGCCAATAGAAATGATATGTGTTCGGCATAAGATAACCTTCTAAAGAAGAAGTTTTTATACCTAAACCTTTAGCATAACTTTCGTCAAAAACGTAGCTAACAAATTTTGTGGAATCTATACCTACCTGCTCACTGAACAAACTTGCCTGTGCTGATGCTTTTAGTCCTTCCGGGATAGTTACTTTGATAAGCAGAGCCGACTGTCCGGTCGTTAAGTCATCTAATATTTGCCGGTTAGTTATACCGCTCTCAAATAGATATTTACCAATCCTGACTCTTCTTTCTCTATTCAGGATCTTACCGGCAAATTCAAAAATATATTTATTCCTGATTACACCTGCAGATTTTAATGAATCTACAACATTATCAAACGTCATTCCCTTAGAGACAACGAATATTATTTGACCTTCAAAATAATTGGGAGCAAGAAATGAATAATACAATAACACAATAAACGAGATAATTATGATAACAATTGGAAAAAGAATATAAGTTTTTAATATCTTCACTTCTTAATCGTGTTTAAATAGTACACCGTTTCCGATACTCAAATTTGCAACCGCAGTTAGATCATAATTAGAATACACTCCTCTATTTAATAACATTGCCCCAACCAAAGCGACCATCGCCCCGTTATCAGTGCAAAATTCAAGAGTAGGTATAAACACACCGATGCCGGTCTCTGCACCAAAACTAAGAAGCCTCTTTCTCAACTCAGAATTTGCCGACACTCCACCCGATACTGTTAAATTCTTTACACAATATTTTTTAACAGCTCGGATTGTTTTTTCTTCTAAAACATCCACCATTGCAGCTTGAAAGCTTGCACAAATATCTTTTAGAATCTTATCATCAATTTTATTTGAGTTCTCATGCACCGGATAATAGCCCCGTTTCTTTAACCAGTACAGCACAGATGTTTTAATTCCGCTGAAACTAAACTCAAAACTATTTTCTCCGAGATAAGAGCGTGGGAATTTTACAAAATTTGGATTACCTTCCCGTGCATACTCATCAATCAACGGTCCCCCTGGAAAACCCAAGCCTAACATCTTAGCAACCTTGTCATAAGCTTCTCCTGCTGCATCGTCCAACGTCTCTCCGATTAATTCATGGTTGAATGGTGCGGAGACATATACTAACTGTGTATGCCCACCCGAAACGATTAAAGATACAAAAGGATATTCCGGTTTGGGATCATGTATGAAACTTGAATACAGGTGTGCTTCCATATGATTAACACCGACGTAAGGAATTCCCAACCGGTAGGCAAATGACTTGGCAAAGTTTAGTCCAACTAATAATGCACCCGTCAAACCCGGACCATACGTAACGGCAACTCCGCTCAACTGTTCCTTTTGGATACCTGCAGATTTTAATGCTTCATCAACGACGGGAATAATTAGGCGCTGATGGGCGCGGGAAGCTAATTCAGGCACTACACCGCCATACTGCCGATGTACAAGCTGCGAAGAGATGATGTTTGATTTTAGCGCACCATCGACCATAACGGCTGCTGAGGTTTCATCACAGGATGATTCTATACCTAAAATTATCATAGTGCATGTAATAACGAAAAATTTTTAGAAACTTGCAACCTTTGATTAAATTTTATATCTTTTAAACACATAACGGCAAGAATTAATCAATATTAAGGAATCTAAAATGAAGAAAATATTTTTAATAGCATTTATTATTATTTCAATCCCTGCTTATGCACAAGAAAGGGGTTTTGGAATTGGTTTGATAGTTGGTGAACCAACGGGGATTAGTTTGAAGACATGGACAACATCGACAACTGCGATAGACGGCGGAATGGCTTGGTCGTTTCATAGAGAAACTGCTCTACATATACATGCAGATTATTTGTGGCATTCATTCGACTTAATTAAAACCCAAGAACGTATCCCAGTTTATTATGGTGTCGGCGGCAGGATTAGATTTGGAAATAAAGTCGATAGCGGAATAGGAGTGCGAGGTGTAGTGGGGCTGAACTTTTTCCTCAAGCAAGCTCCCATCGATTTCTTTCTTGAGCTTGCACCAATACTTGACCTTATTCCTGAGACTTCACTGAGTATGAACGGCGGTATAGGTGTAAGGTATTTTTTTGAATAAAGCTATCCTGATTATTGCTTCTCTTTCTCTTTTTTCTTATATTAATGCAGTTATTTTAAAGGATTCATTCACTAGAAAGAAACATTATGGCAAAAGTATGTGAAATATGTGGCAAAAGACCACTCAGCGGCAACAACATAAGCCACGCTCATAATAAGACGCGGCGTAGATGGCTGCCGAATTTACAGCCCGTTCACGCAAACATGAGCGGTAAAAAAGTGAAAATGAGAGTATGTGCTTCGTGCATTAAACAAGGTAAGGTTGTAAAAGCTGCTTAAAACTGTCACACATTGATTCATTGAAAGCCCGGATGATTTTCTGGGCTTTTTTATTTTGACCGAATCCTACAATTTGCATAATTCAGAAAATTTAATTATTTACTGTTATGGCAAACAATATAACCATAACCTTACCTAACTCGCTTACCTTTTTGCGTATAGTTCTAACGCCGGTATTTCTCGTCCTTTTTATTTCCGATTCTCCAATAAATAAACAGATCTCATTGTTAGTTTTCATCATTGCAGCACTAACTGATTGGTACGACGGGTGGGTCGCCCGCAAGTGGGGTTATGTGAGCAGGTTTGGAGTATTTTTAGACCCGCTAGCTGATAAAATACTTTCCTCCGCAGCAATTATATCTTTTGCTGCTCTCGGATTAATTGATGCTTGGATGGTTTGGATTATTGTCTTTCGTGATATACTTATTACTACGCTAAGGTCCATCGCTGAATTTAAGGACCAGCCGGTTGTAACAAGCTCAACTGCAAAAACAAAAACTTTTATTCAATATGTTATAATTTACTATATCTTGATATTATACGTTGCTAAAACGATACCACTTTTAGATAAAAATTCTCCCGAGTTATACAACCTAATAGATAACCTGCTGCATCCACAAGTTTTGTTTGGTATGATGCTATTAGTTACTTTTTTAACCGTCTGGACAGGTATAACTTACGTTTATTCAAACCGAAAATTTATTAAATCTCTTTATGAATGATTTTGAATCGGATAAAAAATCGAAAAATATACCTTTCCTACATTTATTTTTTGCAACAGGTTTTTATTCCGGTTACTCGCCATTCGCACCGGGAACTGCCGGCTCGTTAGTCGGTATTTTCATTTATTTAATTCCGGGTATAGAACAACCAATCATATTAATCTCCTTATCCATATTATTTTTTATCATAGGTATTGTTACTTCTTCGCATCTCGAAAAGAAACTCGGAGATGATCCTTCAATCGTAGTTATCGATGAGATTGTAGGTATGTGGGTTTCGTTACTTTTTCTGCCAAAGCAATTAGCGGTGTATATCGGCGCCTTCCTTTTATTCCGATTGTTTGATATTGTGAAACCACCTCCCGCCCGACAGGTTGAGCGCTTAAGCGGCGGCTGGGGTATAATGTTGGACGATGTATTCGCCGGAATTTATGCAAACATCATTATGCAAATAATACTTATCGTTTTTAAATAATTTTACATGAACGCTACAATTATATCTATCGGTGATGAACTCTTAATCGGACAAGTACTTAACTCTAACGCATCTTATATTGCCGAACATATAAATCTTGCCGGTGTAACCGTAAAATACATTTTAACGGTGGGCGATAACGAAGACGATATTCTCCAGACATTCAGAAAATATTTCTCTGAGTGCGATCTGGTAATAGTTACCGGTGGACTCGGCCCTACTCACGATGACGTTACCCGATCCGCAGTCTGCAAATTTTTTAATACAAAACTCGTTGTGAACGAAGAAGTAAAAGAGAACGTCAAAAGGGTCCTCTCTTTGCGTAACTTAAAATGGGCAGCGGCTGCAGAAAATCAAACACTTGTACCTGAAGGATGCAGAATAATTCCTAACAAACACGGAACCGCGGCGGGTTTGTTATTCGAGCGCGAAAATAAATTCTTAGTCATAATGCCCGGCGTCCCTTTCGAGATGAAATCGATGGTGGATGATTATTTGATTTCTTTTTTCAAAAACATCAATAAACATAGCATCATCATACATCGAACTTTGAATACAACCGGAATAACTGAATCCGCATTATCAGACTTATTAGGAGACATCGAACAACTTACCTCCGGGGCTAAACTGGCGTTCCTCCCCTCTCCAACAGGTGTTAAACTGAGAATCAGCGTAAACAGTAATGATAACTCTGCCGCACAAAATAAAATCGAAGAGGTTGAATTTAAAATAAGAGAAAAATCTGAAAACTATATTTACGGTACTGATAACGAATTATTAGAAGAAGTCATCGGGAAATTACTGGTTAAAAATAACTTTACTATTTCCGTTGCTGAATCCTGCACCGGTGGCTTAATTGCCGATAGGATAACAAACGTTCCGGGAAGCTCGCAATATTTTGAGCGTGGAGTAGTTTCCTACAGCAATAAATCTAAAATCGACCTGCTTGGTGTCTCTCAAGATTTGATAAATAAATATGGCGCTGTAAGTAAAGAGGTAGCAGAGACGATGGCTGAAGGAATACGGAACACTTCAAAGACGGATATCGGATTGTCAACAACAGGGATAGCGGGACCAACTGGTGCCACTCAGGGCAAACCTGTCGGCTTGGTATGGATAGGATATTCTGATACCAATAAATCGTTTGCTGAAAAATATTTTTTCGGGGACGACCGAATACGTGTAAAAATCCGCGCTTCTCAGGCAGCGTTAAATATTGTTCGGAAACAGGTACATCAGATTTGAGAACACAGCATCAATTATTCCATTTTCACATCAAATACTCTATCGTCGCTCTGCATTAAGAATACTTTATCCATACCGCTGATTACTTTACCGAAGATGGTATATCTGCCATCGAGATGCGGTTGTGGCGATTGTGTGATAAAAAATTGTGAGCCCTCGGTATCTTTACCGGAGCTTGCCATACCAACATAGCCTTGATCGTAAGTTAAATCCGAAAATTCAGACCGGATCGAATATCCCGGTCCACCCCATCCATCTCCTCTTGGGTCGCCACCCTGAACTACAAAATTAGGAACGATTCGATGAAAGACCGTTCCACGGTAAAAACCTTTCTCAGCCAACTTTAAAAAACTCATTACTGTGAACGGAGCTTTTTCCGGGAAGAGTTCAATTTTAATATCTCCTCGGATAGTCTCGATTGTTGCTGTTGGCTTTTCCGGTAACGACTGCAAGTAGTTGAAATCTAAATCTACGTGGATGGGCTGCAAATTGTTAGCAATACTTTTTGAAAAATCTTTACCGGTTATTGACCGTAACGCCGAGGCAGCAGCTAAAGCTAAAGTTTTATCCGGCTGCTGCAACTGCTTTTTTAACACCTCGACTGCCTTATCATCCCTCAGCTTACCTAAAGTTTTTATTATCTCCTGCATAGCTTCTGTATCATCGGGTGTTCGCAAACCATTTAGAGTGTTTATTAATGGATCTACCGAGGATGCCCTTAAAAATAAAGAATCTCCTAATATCGAAGTCGCGGTCGATAATATAGCTACATCATCATTCTCGAGTATATTTATAAGAGCTTTATAAAAATCAGAAGTGAACTGGTCATTATCTTTATTCTTCGAAACAAGTGTTTGTAAACCTTCCAACGAGGCAATAACAATAACCGGATTATCGCTCTCTAAATATTGAAATACTTCTGGTATAACTTTTACCGAGCCAGTCTGGGCTAATGCTTCAACTATTTTTGCCTGGAGCTGTGGCAACACATTTTGCTGCTTGAGTAAAATATCAATAGCTTCTTCTCCGATTAACTTCGCATAAGTGATGGATGCTTCGGCTTGGTATTGCCACTTATAAGCTCTGTCCGGGTTTTCAACCATCCGCTTTAACCATCCAAAAGTTTCCTTTACAGCTACGCTGCTATCTTTATCGCTCAAAGAGGTATTCCCAAAAACTGAAAGCGCTGTCAGTGCGATGTGCATATTGTCGTCATAAAAAGCACGCTTGAATGTACTGACTATTTTATATTTATTTTTTAAATCGAAGTTAACAAGAGCTTTGATCGCATTAACCCGCACCCGCCAATCTCGGTCATAGTCAGCCATACGTTGTAGAGGTTCAAGACAGTATTGCTCATTTTTGAGTCGCCCAAGTATTACAGCTAAATTCATCCGTGTGAGTGGATTTCCATCTTTATACAATTGGGAAAGATTATTTATCTCAGACATAATCTCGGGATGGCTTTTTGGATTTGTGCTTATTCGCATTAAAGCATACATCGCCCGCCAATTAACCGGGGACTGCGGCTTCATAAATGTGAGAAGATATTGAATTGCTTCTTTATTGTAAATTCCTCTTACAGCAAACCGAGCAACCGACATTATGAGTCCGTTGATATGTACCCGCGGGTACAACGTTCCATATCTAAGCATCAACTGGTTTAAAGCTTCCTCAGTTCCAAATTTACCTATCTCTTCAATCAAACGTTCGTCCACTCGTGTGTAACCAAGCTTTTTCCATATCAATTCGGTTTCTAAATTTACCTTCCCTTTTTCGCTTAACATCGTACCCGTTTGCCCAATAGCAAATGCAGCAGCGGCTTGGACCGTGTCGTCCGGGTCTGCCAAATTTCTGACGAGTAAATGCAGCACGGATGTGTCTTGTATGCTTCCGAAAGCATAAGTTGCTTTTCGTCGGACAACTGCATCCCCTTCCGATAAAAAGCTTATCAATTTTCCATCGTGAATAGTGCGTAAATCCTGGAAGCGCATTATAAGTTCAAGATTATCTCGCTGCTTTTTGAGCCGCTCTTCTTCTTGAGATTGCTGAGAATAGGCAACAGTCGTGAATAGGAGTACTAACAGAATAAGATTCTTCATTTTCTTTCCTTATAAAAAGAGTTAAGCATAAAATATTTAAATGCCCGCCTTCAGGCGAGGTCTCGTCTCGTAAACGAGACGGACAAAGTTCGCTAATCCCAAAGGGATGGAGTTTGTGTTAAAACTTATTTTATACGAACTCATCCCCCGACCCCTTCTCTTGCTAAGAGAAGGGGAATTTTGTTTGAACTCAGTTGGGGGTTGAGTTCATTTGGTTAACTTATTACACAATCTCGATGCCTTCGGCAGAAGTCGCAAAGTGCGCAGAGGGATTAAAAACTTTGCGTTCTTTGCGCATCCTCTGCGACCTTCGCGTTAAAAAAATCTTTCTGATTACTTATCAGAAATAAGGTCTGTTTCTGAATTTTGCACCAATCTCGTTCTCAACGAACTTTCGAGCTTTAACCATATCAGCGCCGGTCAGGTCAACTATCGTCATTGTTACATCGCCGAGAAGGTTGACTGCTTCTTTTGCAAAATCAATCATCGCGGGAAAATATCGCTCACCGTCGATCCTCATCATCTCACCATATTGTGTGGGGTCGGTGGAGTTTAAACTGATAGACACCGAATCTACAACGCCAACAAGGTCGGGAACAATATTTCGATGATTGATGATGTTGCCGTGACCATCTGTATTCAAGCGGACTTTGCCGCCGTTTTGTTTTACCCACTTGCCAACTTCTTTCACAACATCAAGACGGATTGTCGGCTCGCCGAAACCACAGAAGACGACCTCATCATATTTCTTCGGGTCGCCGATAGCTTCTATAACCTCAGCTGTTGTTGGTTCTTTTTTGATTTTAAGGTTGTGTCCTTTCACTAATGCTTCACCTTTTCGGTCGCAGAACCAGCAATCGGCGTCGCAACGAATTGTGATGTTTAAATATAGTGAGTTCTTAATTTTATATGCGATGGTTGGATCAGGATATTTTCCAATTCCGAATAATTTATAAACACCAAGATTGGATGCCCGGCAGATATCCTCGACGGAAAGTTTTTGAATCTCAGCTACTTTTTCTGCGACATATTTTACGTAAGTAGGTTCATTCCTTTTACCACGATGGGGGACAGGAGTCAGGTATGGACTATCAGTCTCTAATAATATATGTTCGATGGAAACTTTTTCGACAACGTCTATAAGCTTCGACTTTTCTCCAACCTTTGGTTTGAATGTAATTACTCCCGGTACTGAAATGTAGAAACCTAAGTTAATTACTTTCCACGCTAAACTCGAATCTCCTGAGAAAGAATGGAACACACCTTTTGGTGAGGGGTAACGATTCTTCGGAATGCTGCTTCGCCAGTTCGGTGCTTTTCGGACTTCTTCTTTTACAATCGAGAGGGTATCAGATTCTGATTCCCTCATATGAATGATGATTGGCAGGTCACGACGCTGTGCTATCTCGATTTGCTTGGTAAATACTTTACGCTGGTTTTCCTGTGGCGAATAGTTGTAGTGATAATCCAAACCTATTTCACCGATGGCAACAACTTTCGGGTGGTGGCTTAATTTTTCGATTTCTTCGAGGAGTTTGTCGCTCGCTTTTGCAGCGTCGTGAGGATGAAAACCGACTGCTGCATAAATGAAGTCATATTTCTCAGCTAACTCGATTGCTGCTTTACTCGATTCGAGATCAGTTCCGGGATTAATTATATACTCAACACCGGCATCCTGAGCGCGTTTTACAACCTCGTCGATATCGTTTTTGTAATCATTAGAATTTAAATGTGCGTGTGAATCTATAAACATATTAACAATATAGAAAAATGTTAGAGAATTGGCAAAAGAGGAAAGACGAAAAGCTGGAGGGATGAAATAATGGAGCAAGGGAGTATTGGAGTGATGGAGATTTTCTTACTCCATTTATCCATAAATCCATTATTCCTTTGATCCAATCATATCGTCGTTTCTAATCTCAATACAAAGTTTCTAATCGGCGCAATATTACCAATCAACTCAACATAATTGTATTGCAGCAAGTTGTTAATATGAAACGAAGTCCTCAACGGGACATCACCAAATTTAAATATCGAGCTGAGGTGCGTATCAACTACGTAAGTCGGAACACGCTGCTCAGCATCTGCGATATACAACTCAAATTCTTTATCAATCCGCTCGATTCGGCTTATGTACCGGAAATCAATTCCTAATTCTATATTCGAGTAACTCATTACTGTATTCACATAAAACAGATGTTTCGACCGGAATCTTAATATATCGTTTTCCACTCTATCCATCGGTTTCAGATAAGAATATGAAATATTCATCAGTAATAATTTTTCGAAGAAAGAAGTTTTTGCAGATACTTCTAAACCTTGTATACGCGCCCGTGTTACATTTATAAACTGTCCGGTGAACGGTGAAACAAATTTCGCTTCTATCAAATTATCATACTCACTTTGGAATACTGATGCATCCAAATTTATATTTTCAGAAACAATCTGGTTAATTCCTGCTTCAAAACTCCAGCTTTTCTCAGGTTTTAAATTTGGATTTGGAATAACTACGATTCCGCTTGCTGTTGTTGAAGTAAATGCTTCGCCCACAGAAGGCGAACGAAATGCACGTCCAACCGAAAATCTGAGACTTGTCAACAGGTCGTATGAATATGCGACTCCTAATTTAGGATTGATTTGAAATTGACTTTTGAGTGAATCGAGTTTGGAATAATCGAAGCGAGTGCCGAAAGTAAATCTCAAATCATCGCGCATTTTGTATTCATCCTGCAGATAAAATGCTGTATTGAATCCAGACCGATTTCCAAAAATATCCGACTGAACACGATTGTAATTCCCTTGCACACCTAATGTAAAAATATGTTCCGCAAACATTTGATAATTGAACTGAACTTCAGTATCCATAAAGTTGGATATAGAACGGTCGCCCGTTGTATCGATTTTATTACCCCAATCTGTGTGATACCAAATGCCTTTTATCGAATATGTAAATCTATCGGTAACTATGTTTGTAAAAAGGGATGAAGCAGAGAAACGCTTCGAGATAACTCTGTCGCCTAATTGGTCGTCAGGTGGAATCAAGGCGCTATCAAGGTTTCTCCAATAAAGAAAATTGTTCCTCCGCTGTTCAAGATAATTAATCGATAGATGTAATTTTTTTGAAGGCGTAAATTGATATTGGGATTTCGAATACAAATTCCATCGCTGCCACCGACTATTTTGGCGATAACCATCGTCTTCTGTTCGACTGATAGCGAAAAGTGTTTTGAAGTCGGCAAACTTTTGTGAGTGCGCAACATAAAATCCATTAATGAATTGCGTTTTTGAACTCCACTTCCATTCGGGATAATATGGTTTATCATAAAATCCTCCATAAAGTCTCAGATACGTTTGGGGTAGATCAGGAATTTCTTTCGTAAGCACATTCACGACCCCACCCATTGCACCCGAACCATACAGCGCCGAGGCAGCACCTTTTAAAACTTCAATTCTATCAACGTTAAAAGTCGGCACTGATTCGAAAACTAACTCACCCGTATCGCCTGTAAGCAAAGGGATACCGTCAACCAACATCAAAGTACGGCTGCCGACTCCTTTGCTGTAACCGCTTGAGCCTCGTATGCTCACCTGCGATTCAATCAAACTTACACCGCTAACTTGCCTCAGCGCATCGTCGATAGTAATTGTATTACGTCGTTGTAATGTTTGCGGGTCAATTACACTGACTGATGCCGGAACTTCGGCAAAACTTTGCTCACGCTTACCAGCCGTGATTACCACCTGACTAACCTGAATTGCCACCGGTTCCATACTTATGTTCAATATTTTTTCAATACCTGTTTCAATTACAACATCTGTAATCTCTTCTTTTCTAAATCCAATCATTGAAACGACTACAGTGAATCTTCCGGACCGAATTTTTCGGATAACATAATTTCCGTTATAATCGGTGTGTGTGCCAACAAGCGTCCCTTTTATCATAATGTTTGCAGATGGAAGCGGCTGATTGTTTTCTTTATTGGTCACCGTCCCTTTAAGAATTCCATATTGTTGTGCAAATATATTCGCTGTAATTAGAACGGTTAGAGAAATTATGAAAGTTATTCTTTTCATATTTATCAACTAATTATCAAAAGGTTGAGGTGGTAAACTGTCGTAATCAACGTATATATTCACATTCTCGACAAACTTACCCGTCTCTACAATGACTGTATCGGGAGCTACGCGAATTGAGTCGGATGTGTACAAACCGACGATTTTCCAGTTTTGCATTTGCGACATATCACCATGTGCCTGAGCAATTGCGATATATTTATACACAGCCGGTGGAAGAACGAAGCGATAACTGATTGAATCAATTTTGTGTTTCGGAAGTTCGGGATAAAGTTGGATCGAATCAGGTTGTAATACCAAAAGGTATATTTCTTCAAAATCACGGAAATGGCGAAATACTTTAGATGCGAAAAAATAATGCGCTGTTATATTTGTGGGGAAAGTTCCTTGATAATAAATTGTGCCGGTTATTCCCTGTTCAATTCTTTCGGACGGAGGAGGAGCAAGCCCGTGGTCGCATGAGAGACTGATAAACGCTGTTAGTAAAAGAACTATGATGGTTTTAGATTTCATCGAAATAGGTGATTTATTTTGGTAGAAAGATATAAAAGGTAATAGAGAAAAGCAATTGAACTCCCTTAACAAAATCGTGAAAAAAAAGTATTAGGGTGCGGCAAAGCGGAATACAGGAAAAGATGACTGGTTTTTTTTACCTATTAATAAAGCGTTGGCAAAATAGAGAATTATTAGGAGAAAGGCAAAACTCAATCAACACACCCCTCTGTCCCCTCTCGAGAGGGGAAGTGAAGGGGTGTGTTATATTAATAAACCGCGGTGTCCGCAACGGATCGCAGCGTACTTAGCGGTCATCTTTTAATAAATAACCAAACGACAGACTAAAGTCTATCGTACCGGCTCAGGTTCTGTTGGTACGATACGCTTTAGCGTGTCGGAGGCTTTCTCGACAGACTAAAACCCGCCTGACTGACGCCGTCGGGCAGATTCTCAAACCGGACGATAAAACCACGCCGTCCTGAAAATGTTTGAATGCTCCCCCTATTTCGATGCGTACTTGATAACGCTGCTTACGTTACCCTGGTTATAAACAATATGTACCTTACCTGACTTATCCACTTTTATTGCACAACGATTAACATTATTATCCAAAGTAGTAAACGACCATGCCGAACCATTCCAGTAACCGTACCGTAATCTGCTGCTGATATCTACTAAAGCAATATGTGGTTTACCAGATCCATCGATAGCTAATGAAACCGAAGGATAATTATAATTGTCTGGAAACGTTTCTTTACTCCACAGCCCGCCGCTTTTATGAGCATACTTGTATTTATATCCATCCTTCGCGCTCACATAAGCAATATGTGGATTGCCGCTTGGATCAATGGCTAAAGATGAGAGACGATCCTCCCAGTAAATATCAACCGTTGAGTCCACATTTTCAATATTGAACGTTGAGCCGGTCCAGTTTGCATATTTTAGCTTTCCTGCACTTCTTGCTTCATAACTTATATGCGGGTAGCCACTACCATCTAACGCAATTGAATTCTGATATCCGGTATTGCTATCCGCTCTATCCACAACGACAGTGTTCAGCAAACCGGTTTTCCAATAACCGAGTGCATAATCTATTGAGCCTAACATTTGTAACGAGACATGAGCGGTGCCGGTAGTTGTGTCAACAGCGATTGAACATTCCGCCCATGGTATATAATCATAACCCCTGGAATCCTTTGGAAGAGGAATTATATTGTTTGTCCATGAAGTACCATTATGTTTTGCATATTTAAATTGAACATTACCGTAATCATAATAAGTGATGTGAGGATTGTTTGTGGCATCGAGTGCGATTGAACTTAACCCCCCGTTCGCTACAGTACCATTTGCATTTGCCGCATAGCCAACCGGGCTAACTATCCACGATGTATCATTTTTAACAGCGTACTTCACGTAGTCATCGTTGTAATCGAGATAGCTGATATGCGGTTTCCCATTTTTGTCGATAGCAATTGCCGGGTATTCTCCGTTTTGTGCGACAGTATCTATAACGAATGTAGGTGTTGTGTCATCACTACCTGTGGGGTTCGTTACTGTAGAACTATCCTTGCTGCATCCGGTAAGGATTAAAAGAATAGTAGTCGTTATGCTCACATAAACACGAGAGTTAATAAGTAAATTAGAAATATTTTGCATTGTTAGATTCCTTTTTATATACACATTCTTTCATTTTAAGAAAATCATTTAGATTAAGATAAGCAAAATATCTTATGCAGTCAATTATATTATTAAGATTTTTGTAATTGGTACTCTCCGACACAAGATTTGCTCAGCTAACTCTTTGATCCATCCTGAGGAATTATTATGAAAAAGTCATAACTCAAGCAACACACTCCTCTGTCCCCCTCGAGAAGGGGAAGTGAAGGGGTGTGTTTTAATAATAAACCGCGGTTTTCGCAGCGGATCGCAGAGTACTTAGCGGTTATCTTTTAATAAATAACCAAACGACAGACTAAAGTCTATCGTACCGGATCAGGTTCTGTTGGTACGATACGCTTTAGCGTGTCGGAGGCTTTCTCGACAGACTAAAAGCCCGCCTGACTGACGCCGTCGGGCAGGTTCTCAAATCGGACAAAATAACCAAGCCGTCCATTCTGAGGAATGGACTCTACAATCACTGTGCAGTGTCCGATTCTCAAATCGGACAATTACACCTCGCCGTTCGTTCTGAGGAACGGACTATACAACCTCAAAACACATCCCAAAACATCTTCAACGCACCAAAAAATAAAACTATTCCTAACAGTTTTTGCAGAATTGTCGGATTAAATTTAAAAGCTCCAAGTCGAGAACCGATTTGACCACCTATGAATGTAACGACACCGAAAATCAATATTACATCCCAATGAATTGTATGCGCGAATGTTTTAGCCGCAAGTCCGCTTATAGAATTTAAAACAATAAAAGGAGCCGAAACTGCAGCGGCTTGCTTCATATCAGCCCAACCTGTAAGCAGTAAAACCGGAGTTAAAAAAATACCGCCTCCTATTCCGGTTATTCCGGAAACAAAACCAATCATAAAACCGGCGACAGCTCCATAATAATATATTTGCGGAGGAGGTTCTATAGACCTTTCGTTCGTTCGAGGGTTGATAAACAACAGCCTGATAGCTGCGAGGAACAACACACCGCCGAGTATTAATGAGAAAGTTTGTGTGGGTACTTTTATCAAACCACCAATGAAAGCGGCTGGTATCGAGCTAAGAATAAACGGTAAAAGAAGTTTGAGCGAAAAATGTTTTGCACGATAATAATTTACAAAACCTGTGGATGCAACTAAAATATTTAACGCCAGTGCTACCGGTGCAATCTCGGAACGTCCCACACCTGCCAAGGCGAACAGTGCAAGATATCCTGATGCACCACCCATCCCGACGCTAGAATAAACAAATGCCACAAGAAAAAAAAGCGGAAGTAATTCCCAGGGGATTCCTAACTCAATCACGCACGGCCTCAGAAATAAATGCCTCGTATTGCTCCGGTGTGTTTATGCTCATAAAAGGATTTACGGAAAAATTAAGCGAATCGAATGGAACGACTATCGAATTTACGGCTTTTATGAAATCGTGAACTTTTCTGCCGCCGTTATTGAGAAATGTTTCTAACGAAGGAAGTAGAGAACGACGGTAAATACCACACAACGGCTGAATGATATTTTTGTAAGATGGAACTACGACATCGGCGGAATGTATTAAGAGTTGCCGTATGATATCAGCGGTTATCACAGGTAAGTCGCATGAGATAATGAACACCGATTCAGCTTCTGCATTCACTAAAGCTGAATGAATTCCTCCTAACGGACCGCAAGATTTGTAGATGTCGTGATGGATTTTCAAATCTGCGGAATAATATTCTTCATCTTTATCAGTTATAATGATTGACGAATGAAAATTGTCTTTTAACAGATTGCTGATTCGATTGATAAAAGTTTCGCCATCGAGCAGCAGTAATGCTTTATCCTTTTCCATCCTTGAGCTTTTTCCGCCAGCAAGAATTACGCCCACCATATCAGATCTCAATTCCATCAATCCATTACTCCCACTGAAACAGACTCTTGTTCCGTGATGATGATTATTTCGTCCTCAACTTTAATAATTCCACCTTTTAACACGCGCGCGAAAATTCCTTCACGCGGCATAACACAATCGCCGGCTTTGTAATAAATTGCACATTTGGAATGACATTCTTTTCCGATTTGAGTGATTTCAAATTCGGCATTCCCAACCTTAACAATGTCTCCAATATGGAGGTTTGGTATATCCACAAATTCTGTCGTGATGTTTTCAGCGAACGCACCCGGACGGACGTTCAATCCTTTCGCTCTCATCTTTTCGATGCTCTCTAGCGCGAGAAAACTAATCTGACGATGCCAGTTACCCGCGTGCACATCGCCCTCTATTCCCCAGTCTGCAACGAGCTTAACACACTCGACATTCGTTTTGGGAATACCTTTCTTCTTGCTAATGTTGAGCGCAACTATTTTGCCTTTTAATTCTGATTTCATAATTTATTCATCCATTAACTCAACTTTCACTTTTGAACCTGCATTCAATTGGCTCAATTGTTTTGGAAAATAAATCAAGCAATTCGCGTCAACCATTCCGCCAAGCATATGAGAACCTCGAAGTTTAGACGGTATAACCGTTAGTGTACCGCTTCCATCAGCGCTTAGAATACCACGCACTAATTCTAAACGACCGGGAGATTTTTTGATAGTCGCATCGAGTGTAGCTGTTAGTACCAAAGGATTGTTATTTTTTTCCCCCATCATCTTTTTCAGCGCAGGTTTTACAAACTGATTGAAAATCAATAGCGAGGCAACGGGATTACCGGGAAGACCGAAAATTAATTTCCTTCCTTTTATTCCAAAAAAGGTCGGCTTGCCCGGTTTGATGGCAATCCGCCAAAATATTTTTTTAATTTTTAATTGATTGAAAATTTCCTGAACAAAATCATACTCACCTACCGATATACCTCCCGAAACAATCAGCACGTCGGATTCGCTTAAACCCTTTCGAACTCTCGTGAGCAAATCTTTTTTATCGTCATTCGCAATACCAAGATTGTTTGCTTCGATTCCAATTTGCCTTAATGAAGAAGACAGTGTGAAATAATTTGAATCGTGGATTTGTCCGGTTGTCAGTTTTTTACCTAACGGAACAAGCTCATTTCCGGTTACAAGAACGGAGACAGTAGGTTTTTTATAAACTTTTATTTTGGATATACCTAACGAGGCGAGAACACCGACGGCCGCTGGTTTTAATGAGGAACCGGATGAAATTATTTTGGCTCCCTTTCTGAATTCTTCTCCTTTGAAACGAATATTTTCGTTAAATTTCGCTGAGATGGTGAACAAAATATTTTTACCAACGCACTCTGTGTCCTCTTTCATCACTACGGCTTCAACTCCGTTAGGAATCGGGGCACCGGTTAATATGCGTAAGGTTCCATTTTGTTTCATATGTATTTTTGGAACATCACCCGCTTTTATTTCTCCAATTAATTTTAACGCAATCGGATTCTTTTTATTTGCATTTAGAACGTCGCTCACCTTAACTCCATATCCATCTACTGCAGAAGAAGTAAACCTCGGCAAATCGGATACAGCAAAAACATCCTGAGCTAAAAATAATTCGAGAGCATCCTCGATGCCGACGACTTCCGACTTCAATCGGCTCGTATTCTCCAACACCAACCGTAGTGCTTTATTGTAATCTATTGGTTTCAAAAGTTCTTTATCCTATTTGCTCAATGACTTTCCATCCACAACATCTTGAAGGCATGAAGAAGTCCGGGGAACAGCGCATCAAGAGATTCGCTAACACCCTTTTTCGAGCCGGGCAGGTTTACGATAATCGTGTTGCCGCGTATACCGGCTTTGCCGCGCGAGAGCATTGAAAACGGTGTGCGTTCTTGTCCGTATGTTCGCAACGTTTCAGGAATTCCGGGAATCTCTCTTTCAAGAATTTGGGACGTTGCTTCGGGAGAAAAATCTCTTGGACTAAATCCGGTACCGCCTGTAGTTATCACCAAATCCAGTTTCATTTCATCTGCATAATTAATCAATTTTGATTTTATCGTCTCGGTATCATCAGGAATGATGGCATAATCAGCTACTTCGATTCCCTGCTTGAGTAATTTTTCTTGAATCATTTTTCCAGATTCATCGCTTTTCTTTCCGGCGGAAACAGAATCTGACATTACCAACACCGCCGCACGGAGAGGTTTTTTGAATTCAGTTTTAAAATCAGACTTTCCTCCTTTTTTACTCACGAGCTTGACAGTTAGAATTTCCATTTCATCATCAAGCATTTTCATCATATCGTAAAGTGTTAACACCGCTACTGAAGCGGCGGTTAATGCTTCCATTTCTACACCAGTCTTGTAAATGGCTTTCACCGTTACATTAACTTCAATTAGATCTGTTCCGATATTGAACTCAACACCTACATAATCAACAGGAAGCGGATGACAGTAAGGAATAATATTACTGGTATTCTTCGCTGCCTGGATTGCGGCAACTTTTGCAACTGATAGTGGATCACCTTTGGGGATTTTGTTTTGATGGATGAGTTCTATCGTTTCAGGTTTTAGTTTGAGAGTTGACTGTGCAACCGCAGTTCTTAATGTTTTTATTTTATTCGATATGTCTATCATAATATCTTCCTTCGCGACCTATGCGTCCGCCGAAGGCGGATTGCGAGAACCAATTACCCGCTAAGGACGCAACGTTTATTGTTTACCCACCGATTTGTATCATACTTCTATTTTCTATATTTACTAACTCTTCCGGATCGGGATGTTGATATTGTTTTTGTTGTACAGCCGAGCGAATCATTTCTTCAATAGCTTCGTTGGATTGTCTGCTTCGAAGTTCTGAACGCAAATTAACTTCTGCCGGATGGAATAAGCAAGATTTAATCGAGCCGTCGGCAGTTAAGCGAATACGATTACAGGATCCGCAAAAATGATCGGACATTGATGTAATAAAACTGACTGTTCCGATAAAACCATCGATCTTAAAATCTTTTGCAACTGAATTCTCATCCGGGGATTCAATTGGTTGCAACTCATACTTCTCACTTATCGTTTTCATCATTTGTTGATATGAAACGAATTTCGCCTGATTCCACTGGTTGAACTTGAAAGGCATGTACTCGATGAAACGAACGTTGATTGGTTTATCTTTAACAAACTCAACGAAGTCGAGTAGTTCATCATCGTTGACACCGCCCATAACTACAACATTCATTTTCAATGGCTGAAAACCTGCATCAAGTGAAGCATATATTCCATCTGTAACATCTTTTAAATATTGGCGACCGGATATTAATTCAAAACGCGAAGGTCGCAAAGAATCTAAGCTGACATTTATATTAGTCAGCCCGACTCGTTTCAATTCAGGAGCGAAAGATTTTAACAGAACTCCGTTTGTTGTCATACCGAGTGTTTGAATCCCGGGAATGTTCGCCAGTTTTTGAATGAGTTTTGGTAAATCTTTTCGAACGAGGGGCTCACCGCCCGTAAGCCGGATTTTATTAACACCCATAGTGGCAAATATTTTTGCTACTCGTTCAATTTCATCGAAGCTAAGTATCTCACTCCGCTCTTTTAGCTGGATACCTTGTGGAGGCATACAGTAGCTGCAGCGAAGATTGCACCTATCTGTTACGGAGATGCGGAGATAAGTGTGCTTTCTATTAAAGTTATCTATAAGTGGATGCATTGAATATTTATTAACATTATTTTAAGTATCAAAAAGAATTTATCTAAAATAAAAAAACCCATCTATCGTGAAAAGGATGGGGAAATTAATCATTGAGTCATTGGTTCGATGAGACAATGAGCAAATGAAAAAATATTTCTTTCTCCTTTCCAAACGCGGGAGGCGCTTACCTTTCGGTCAGCACCCGTCGCAACTCTAATTGAGTCGTGAAGTCGTTATCGACTTACTGGTCCGTTACCGTATCAATCGACTTAGGTAAACAGACTCGGAGTAAAATTTAAAGAACTCTATATAATATTTACATCAAGTGTAAATTCAATCTGCTTACCAGTTGCTTCGTTCAAGATATATAATTTTCCACCATCATCACGTTTTAATTGTTCATTTGCATTAAGCAATTCTATACCATAGATAGTTCCATCCGGAGCCATATCAATGATCATTTCATCGCTTATTTTTAGTGTCTCTACTTCTTCAGTTTTCGTTTTGAAACGCAAGTAGGCGATATTATATCTTGGGTCATAGGATAGTTTCATACGTATATTCTTTCAATTCTAAAAATATCTTGCAATGACAGTTATTATTACAATTCTATTATTTTCTTTTACAGTAATTATTTCTACTTGTTTTATATAATAAAAATGGCCATGCCATGTGGTATTATATGGAAAGTTGCGTCTGAATCCTGCTCTTTCAAATTTTGCCGGAAATAATTCTCCGTTGTTTAGAGTATCCATGATTTCAGCTTCTGAAACACCACGCTCAAGCATGCGTTCTTTGGCATGTGGATGTATTTGGATTTCCATATTTTTTTAAAAGGATTCGTTTAAATATAATACTTTCTCTTTTACTTAACAACCTTCCTTTTTCTTCTTACCGCTCTTAGCAGGCATTGATGGCGGAAGTTTTATTCCACCCGATGGAACTGGAGCAACAGCAGTTTCGTCTGCTGTTTTGCTGCCGAACAATGACCCCGATGCAGCGGTTTGCCCTTCGGCAATTCCTAATACTTCTCTCTGCCAACCAATCCAACCACCTTTAAGCATGTAAACACTTCTGTAATTTTTTGATTTCAGAAGCATCCACGCTTGAGCAGTTTCGATTTCTGAGTTTGAGTAAAGAAGAATTTTTTCATTTCTCCTTAAGTCGCTCTTGTTGATTTGTGCAACTGGAAAGTTTTCAGAACCTTCTATATTGCCTGCTGTAAAGTCGCTCTCATTGCGTAGGTCAACCATCCGGAAAGTATTACTCCCATCGATCATGCTTTTTGCAAGATCAGTCGGTTTGATGATGTTTGATTGATTGGCAATTTCAAGAGCTAACTGATTTGTGTCTATCTTTCCTGCTGAACTTTCATTAGGTGAACCGGCGAGTATGCCGATTAATCCAAGTAGGATTGCAAGAGCAGCGAGTTTTTTATTTAAAGATATTTTTCCAATCATAATTATTTTCCCTTCTTTAATGCTAATTTCTTTTCTACATATTCAGCGAGTATAAATGCACCGATTGCCATTCCCACAACTAAGAATACAACCAAGCCATAACTCAAATGTAACACATCGGGAAGTAGAACTCTACCCATCGCAGAGAGCTCCATAATCGGTTCAAAGATGTATGAGTAAAGTTCTCCGAAAACAAATATCCCAAAAAGAACACCAAGTAAAAACACCATTGCATCTTTTTTTCCCGTTGCGCACGCCACGACCGAAGTTCCGGGACAGTAACCTCCAACCACAAAACCGACGCCTAATATTAACCCGCCGACTATCTGAGAAACAAGATAAGTTTGGTTGACCGATACTAAAGTTAAATCGAGAATTCCGAGCCAACCGAAGTAAAGTAATCCAACCATAGCAGTAACAATAGCTGTGAACATAACTTTTAAAACAGTCATATCATAAAAATAAAATTGGGCGGCGAGTTTAGTTGAGCTGCCAAAGCCGGCTCGCTCCAAAAAGAATCCAAAACCGATTCCGATCAAGACAGCGACGATCAAACTAAATTCATCGCCAAAGTATCCGAATTTAAATAAAGGCGCTATCATCTCCATTGTCTCCTTATAAAATATGCAAACATATATCCACCGGCAAAAACCATCATCATGAAAACCCAACTGCCAAATGCGAGTGAGGCACCGCCTGTTAAAGCTTGACCGCTTGTGCATCCGCGCGCAATTTTTGCACCGACACCCATTAAACCGCCTCCGATAAATGCGAACAAATATCGTTTTCCGTTACTTATATTCGGTCCTTTATCAGTTTTCAATTTTATTCTACCCGCGAATAATCCAGAAACGAATCCACCAATGACCACACCAATGACTTCAAACAATAACCAATCTTTGAGAGTCTCACTAAGATTTAGACCTAAATATTCTGAAAAATATGCGTTCGATTTTGCATGTTCTGGTGATACAATATTTGTTCCGGCAGCAATTAATGTCGAGAATGCACCCGAAGCACCAAGTCCGCGTCCCATAACTACGAATGATGCGAGTAAAACCAAACCGAGCCCGATTCCTGCTAAATAAGGATTCATATACTTGGTCGGTTTATCGTTAATTAAACTTTGATCCATTATAATTTTTCTCCTTAAAAAATTTTCAATACCATGAACTATATTGTCCTGCACTAACAATAACAAATCTTAAAATCAACCCACCGATTATTACAAATATTGGAGCAAGGGGTGTATGCTTAATTTTATGACTGACCGCGAGTGATTGAATAATGAGTGGTATAATGATACCCATCAATACGACAAATATCCAAAATACGGCTGTGTATTGTCCTCCGAGGAATAATGCTATTGCATCCTGATGAATTTTAGTTGAAGTTACCATACCGATAATAAATAAAAATATTACAAATAATTCCGTTACTAAGAATGCATTATCAGCTTTTGCTAACAACTCACGTTCGTAAACTGATTTTGCAATCATATGAACGAAGGCTGCTGAAACAGACAATCCTGAAACTAAAAACAGTAAAGCTAAAATTGGTGAATTCCAAAGAGGACGGGCTTGGAATGTGCTCAATAAAACACCTGTATAGATTCCCAGACTTGCGCCAAGAATCATATTCAATATGCCCACACTTTTTACCAACTTATGATTTGATTTTAATTTATTTGAGTATTGTTCGAGTTTGGGAATTAGTTTAGAAACAAATTTCGGAAGCCGTAATAATAAGCTAACCGCAAGCACCGGGTAAACTAAAATCAAAATCCACGAACCCCACGACATCGGAGAGGTGATAATAAATGTTGTGTAGAATCTAAAGACATGAAGTTTGTATTCGAGATCTAAGAATAAAGCAAACATTCCAAGTGAGAGAATAATAATACTTAACAGTGGGAGGTTAGTACATACACAATCTGCCTCTTTTTCTCTCCCTTTAAAGAAGAAGAAACCTAAAATTATCATCATACCGGCAACCATACCGCCTGCGAAAAGATATATCGAAATTTCCCATCCCCAAATATGTAGAGATGGATCGATAAGATGATTCATTCGTGTATTTGTAATTTCAAGCATTGTTGCCTCCTATCAAATAATAGATGTTAGGACTTGTACCGGCTTCAGGAAGAACTGTATGATTGTTTCTGCTTTTTACTAATTTACTAATTTCACTGTTGGGGTCATCTAAATCACCGAAAGTCATACAATAAGTTGGGCATACTGAAACACAAGCCGGGTCTTTCCCCTCTTCAACTCTGTGCACACAGAAAGTGCATTTATCAGCATATCCTTCCGGATTAATGAAGCGGGCATCGTACGGGCAGGATGCAATACAAGCTTTACAACCTGTACATAGATCGTGATGAACCAATACAATCCCGCCGCCGTCGTAATGACTTGCCCCCGTTGGGCAGCAATTTACACAAGGAGCGTTTGTGCAGTGGTTACATCTTTCGCTGCGAATTTCCATAGTCAAATTCGGGAACTCGCCATTGACTATCGTTTGTATCCAATCTCGATTCAAACCCTCAGGAACATTGTTTTCAGTTTTACAAGCAACTACACAGTCCATACATCCGACACATTTCGTAGTATCTATTGCCATACCGTAGCGTGCCATATTATGCAGCCCTTTCTATCGTTACAAAATTAAGATGCTGAGCAGTTCCGCCCATTATCGGATCGATTTTGTATTTGGTAACTAACTGATTATCGCTTGCACCGAGTCCGCGTGAACGCACAAAACCTTTTGATGTATGTCCGAAACCGTGCACGATATAAACACAATCCTGCCGGATCCTTTCGGTGGATTTCACCATAACTTTATTACTTCGCACTCCATCTTGATTAACGAGTATAACATAGTCTCCCGATTTCAATTCTAATTTATCAGCGATGAACTTATTAATCCAAACTTCATTCTCTTTCATCATATCAAAGAGAATGGGATTTGATTGAGTTCTTCCGAATGAATGAACGGGACTTCTTCCGAAAAGCAATCTATAATATCCCGGGGGAGGTTCTTCATGCTTTCGGTATCGAGGTACGGGATCAAGACCATAAGCAGCAAGTTGTTCAGAGTACAATTCAATTTTCCCCGAAGGAGTTGGAAACTCGGGTGTTACACCTTCTTCAAAATATATCGGCTGTCTGTCGCCTTTAATTAAGCCAACTTTTTTTAATTGTTCTAAACTATAACCACTGTTTTTCAATCGGGTGTCGAGATATTCTTCTATATTTTTCCATGGGAAATATTTTTCTAGTCCTAATTTTTCACTTAACTTTTTTGCCATCCACCAACCTGGTTTAGTTTCGAATGCCGGTTCTAAAACAGGTTGACGAATTGAAATAAAAGGTTCTTTAAAAAACTCAACATTTAGATCGTCGTATCTTTCGAGATAAGTTGCTTCAGGTAAAACAACGTCAGCCCAGCCGGTAATTTCGCTGGGTTGTGTTTCCACCACCACCATTAAGTCCAAATTCTGTATTGCTTTTATTGTCTCGTCTTCATTAGGTAAAGTGAACATCAAATTTGTTGCATAAACAAACCAACCTTTGACCGGATATGGTTTACCTGAAATAGTTGCTTCGCGTATTCCCGTTGTAATAGTTTCGTGAGCGAATGGATATTTATTATCCGGGTTATCCACTTTACCTTTCTCAGAATGAGGATATTCCGGATAAGGATAAGAAGCAATATCCATGCTTACAGGAGAGAAGAAGCCACCTTTACGTCCCCAGCTACCCATCAGAGCATTAAGTATTGCGATTGCTCGGCTGCGTTGTGAATCGTCGCCATACCAGGTTACGTGGCGTCCCGGATGTATAAGGGTTGCGGGTTTGTAACGAGCCATCTCGCGTGCAGTCTCGCGAATTAATTCTGCTTTAATACCAGTTATTGGATAAGCCCACTCGGGTGTCTTGTTTGCGACTGCTTGTATGAGTTTGTCGAGACCGATTGCATATTTCCCGATATAGTCTTTGTCGTACAACTCTTCGTTCACAATTACGTTTATCCAGGCAAGAATTAGAGCGATGTCTGTACCAGGTTTAATTGGGAACCACCAATCAGCTTTGCTTGCGGCTACCGAGTGGCGCGGGTCGACTACTAAAAGTTTTGTGCCTCGTTCTATAGCAGTGGCGAATTCCTGAACTTGAGTGTTGTGCATATTCTCGCCAAGGTGCGAGCCGATAAGAACAAGGAATTTTGAATTCTCAATATCGGTCCTTTCGGGCGAGCCGACATCTTCACCGAATGTTAATCTAAAACCCGCATCACGTGGTCCGCGACATTGAGCGAAAGATGGTGCAGCTAAGTTAGGAGTTCCGTAAGCCTTCATCAGATGTTTAAAAAAGTTTCCGCCGATACCATGAGAAAATAAAGCTACAGCTTCGGGTCCGTACTCAGATTTTATCCTCTTCATTTTATCGGCAATAAATGTGAATGCTTCGTCCCAAGTTACTTCGACCCATTCTTCTTGTCCTCGATTATTTTTCCGCATCAAAGGTTTGCGCAGTCTGTCCGGATCGTAGTATGAGCCAACGCCTCCAGTTCCGCGCGGACAAAGCCGTCCTTTACTCATCGGGTCTATCGGGTTACCTACAATTTTCCAGAGCTTGCCATCTTTCACAGTTGCAATTGCGTTACATTTCCAGAAACACAAATCGCAATAAGTTGGAATTGTATAGACTCCCTTTTCGGGTACACTACTCGATATTTTAACCGCTTGTTGAGTAAATTTACTCAAAGCACCGGCAGTTGCAGCTACTCCTGCGGTTGCGGCACCAATTTTTAAAAAACGTCTCCTCGAAATTGAATTCATCTATCTTCCTTTTTATAATTCAATATGTTCAACTTGATTCAAAATTTGTTTAAGACTCGCACAGTTTGAAATATTTTGATACACCGGACACAACCTGCATGTAGCATTGTCACATCCGTTAGCAGTTTCTTTTTGTAACCAGCACGGTTGTGTATGATCAGTGAATGCTTTGCAGTTCTCTCTATTTCCTTTCGAACAATTTTTAATTGCCCAGCAAGGTATTAAAGCCAACAACCGCTTAATACCGACGATACTTATCTTTTCCTCGTTAATCATTTTTCGGATGCAACGGATTCTTTCGATGTCAGCTTCAGAATAAAGTCGATGCGATGAAGCTTTCTTAAAAGGAAGTACAAGTCCTTCCGCCTCGTAAAGTCGCAGCATCTGAACTGACAAGCCAACTAAATCGGCCGCAGCCCCAATCGAAAAAATCGGCTCGTTTGATATTTGAATATAAGGTTTTTTTGACATTAATAAAATCTACAATTATAATTATCAGATATTATGCCAGAAGAATTATTGATTTTTCTATGATTTCAAAAGAATAAAGGGAATATTTATTATCTTTTTTAAGATTGTTGAAAACTATTTTCTTAAAAATTAGAAAACTCTTATTGAAATAAGGACATTTGTACACGGAAGAGGTTGCAGGTCACGGAAGAGGTTGCAGGTGGGGATTATAATAATGGTTCATCGTGGAATTGAGTGGGTAAAAAGGTGCATAGCACCAGCATAATATCCGATACAAAATAGATTAGTGCTCATGTGCCTTCTTTTCGAGTTCAATCTTATATGGAAACACAAATGTTATTTTTAAAAGCAGGATTATTAAGATGACGTTTAACAAGCGCATAGTATTTTCACTTTTATGGTTTCAGTCAACATAATTTTATTTCTTTTCATCCCCAATTGTGAATTCCCAAGCACAATATGTATTGGTAATTGGATCTGGCGGACAACTGATACAACGGGTTTGAATACGTGGATCGATGGCTTTGGCAAACTGACTAAACTCAACCATACCTACTGATTTACATGGAAAAGGTGCAAGTTTTTTTTCCGTGCGGGTTTTTTGTACCCTACATTCCACCATCCTAAATACCATTGTCTTATCATTTATCCATTCAATTTCTTGTTTATTGATTGCTGCATACAGACGGTAATCGAACGCCTGCGCCAGTGCTTTCAAACCGCCGTTTTCGGGAATGTTAAATTCCTTCATAATCCGCCGAGCTTCTGCAACTGCGAACTTGTTCCACGATTTCGTATCAAGTTCAATTGCTGTTTCTATTCCATATTTTTCTTCTGCCGCTAAAAACCAACAGCCATCGTGAGCCAGCCAATTTTTTGCGTACACTTTGAGCAGCTTAATTAATTCATCCTTACTCAACTTTTCGATGTGTTCCATCTAATTCTCCGGTTTACTTTTTCTTCTTTGCAGATGCAATTAATGTAACGTTTAATTTTGTGTGAATTTCTTTAACTTCGTGATATTGTGTTTCCAGAAACGGTTTTAATTTATCCATACTTAAATTACCACGCGTATGATCTTTTGCATAAAGTATTTGATGAACTTTTTGAAGCTCGGCAAAACCTGTTTCATTGAAGTCGCCAATTATCAGTGAATTCTTCCCAGAGTGTACGCGAATTAACTCTCTTAGACAAACCTCCGGGCGCTCAAGATGATGAAAAGTATTCATCGATATTACTGATGGAGAACTACCGTCGTCAAACGGCAACGCTTCCATGTCGATTGTAAGCAGTTTTACCTTATGAAGATACTCTGTTGTAATACGCAGCTCGGCATTTTTTCTGTCTTCGGTTGAGACATCGCCTGTAATTACATCGTAACCGAGCCGGGTCAGCACAGCCGACATTCTTCCTGTTCCTGTAGCCAGTTCGAGTATCGGCTGGTGGGTGTCTAATGTAGCATGACTGAGGATTTCATAATACTCAGCAGCTAAGTTGTATCCCCTGCTTTGCAATAACTTGTCGCTATCAGTAAGAGAAATCGACGCGATTAATTTAAAAATATCTTGCATTGTAGTTTTATCTATTTTATTTAAATCTATCATCCGATTGAATCCTATCTATATTTTCTTTACCTCTCAACCATCCTACTTTATCAGTAATTCGATTATCAAATTGTGGATAAAATGGTTTTATGTCCAACAACGGTGTTCCATCAATAATATCAACTTCTTCGATGTGCAAAATGTTTTGATCAACGCTTATTAATCGAACTGTTGAAATGCCGATAGGGTTTGGTCGAGAAGGTGACCGGGTTGCAAATATTCCATGCGGTTTATCATCCATAAAAGGTATCACCTGTAAAGAGACCTTTGATATTAGATGAAAAATATAAATCAAAGTAATATGTGAAAATCCTTCGATGTCTTTCAATCCTTTTATAAAATCGGGATTTAATTCAATTGTCCCCTTAATGCTTTTTGCACTCAATGGCTGAATTGGAACACCCGAAATTTCGGTGAAAGGTGAATGGATGATCCCAATTGGTTTAAAACAAATTTGTTTGTTCACAGATGGTTATATCCTTTTATTTTGTCAACATTACAAGATGACTCGTTGAGGGTTGATTTTTTATTTCAGTAATAATTTTAAGTCCGGCTTTGTTTGCCAAATCATAAATACCATTTTTAGCCACATAGCTTTTATAGTTTCTGTAATGTTGCGAACCGGCGGCAAATTCAATCACTTCGTTTAATATACTACCAAAGCAATTTGGCTTAGGAACAAGATAATCACCGATGATAATTTTATCTGCTATTCTTGTTATCTCGTTTAGAAGTTTTACCCTTTCTTCTTGGTTAACTTCGTGAATAACATAAGTCAGCACCGCATAATTAAAATGTTCTTGACCGTCGGTAATTATTTCACCCACATTCTTATGCTGAAAAGAAATTTTATTATTTGGATTTTTTGAAAGTGTCAGATTAGCTCTGTCAATATTTCTACTTGATAAATCTATTCCTAAAACATACCTACATTTATCAGCAATAGAGAAAGAGAAACGACCAGTTCCGCATCCAACATCTAATATGTTAGAATTTGTTTCAATAAGATTTTTTATCTGTCCAAATAATCTATCCTGGCTTGGAGCTATGAACTTATCGTAAAACCAGCCATCGTACCAGTGATCTTTGTTTCCGTTGATCATTTTTCCGATTTCATCATTTTTAATCCATTATCCAAATCTGCAACTATATCTTCAACGTCTTCGATGCCGACCGATAATCTTATTAAATCATCAGTAATACCGGCTTTAAGTTTGTCTTCTTTCGATACTTTTGAATGTGTCATAGATGCCGGATGCTGGATTAACGTTTCCACACCGCCAAGCGAAACAGCTAATAAAGCTAAATGCACATTATTCATTAAAATTTTGGCTGCATCGAAACCGCCTTTTAATCCGAAGCTGATGATAGAACCACTGCCGCGCATTTGTTTTTTCCCAAGCTGATATTGCGGATGAGATTCCAACCCCGGATACTTTATCCATGCTACTTTGGGATGTTGCTCGAGGAATTGAGCAACCCGATGAGCGCTTTGTTGCGCCCTCTCGATACGGATACCCAATGTTTTCAGACCTCGTAATACTAAGTATGCTTGATGAGGATCCATATTACAGCCGAGATTAATCATCATACTTCGCAGTTGAGTATAGATGTTTTTTTCTTTTGCAATTATAATTCCGGCTACAACATCTGCATGTCCGTTAATAGATTTAGTCATGGAATGAAAAACGATATCGGCTCCGAGGTCTAACGGGTTCTGCAAATACGGACTGCAGAATGTATTATCTACAACTAATAAAATACCATGCTCACGTGCAATTTTGGCACAGGCGGCAATATCGGTTATGTCCATTGTTGGATTTGCCGGAGTTTCGATGTACAATATTTTTGTGTTCGGACGAATCGCTTTTTTAATGTTATCAATATTGGTTGTGTTGATATATGTAGATTGAAAACCGAACCTTGTGAATTGTTTTTCCATTACGCCGCGTGCGGGTCCGTAAATTGCATCAGTGCTAACGATATGATCTCCACTGCTCATCAATGCTAAATATATAGTAGTTACTGCCGCCATCCCCGAACTAACAGCAATGCCTCCGTGTCCGTTTTCAAGCGTTGCAATTTGTTGTTCAAGCGCATTAATTGTCGGATTGCCAATTCGTGTGTAGATGTAACCATCGCTTTCGCCTGCAAAACATTTGGCACCTTCTTCAGCGCTTGGAAAGCCGAAAGTTGAAGTCTGGTAAATTGGTGTAGTTGCGCTGTGAAATTGATCGTGTATCTCACCCGCATGAATTAACTTGGTATTAAATCCTGCTTTGTCAGTTTTCATTTAAATTTTTCCTCTTTAGTTGTTTATTATTAGTGTAATTTTTCTATATGATTGACGATGGTTCCTTTGATGATTTCATTAACTGCGTCATCAATCGTCTTATTTTGTGTGATAATGGGTTCAATGTTTGCACTTACCATGTGCTGATATGCGCCGTTACCCATACCTCGTGCAACCAATATCTGGCAATCCACGATGGTCGCTGTCATCATACGGTGTTTTCCTTGAGAATGCTCGTCAAAACCGTGACCGGGACCATGATGTTCTCCGTGTTCCTCCTGTTTGTGGAACGTGTGATGTCCTGCTTTCTCGCGCCGTTCACGATGTGTCATTACTCCATTCTCAATCGTTACGACTTCGTAATACTGTGCACGGCCATAATGTTGGCTGATTTCGTTACCATCGTCTGTGACGAAAGCGACCTTTAAATTTTTTGTTTCCATTGTAGTTTCTTTCTGTTATAATATAATTAAATAATGAATAAATGTATTACTCTTTCTATTTTCTTTTAGGACACTTCGATGGTTTTCATTTTCTTAGACGTTAAAGCAACGGCAACTGCCGTAAATGCGTTGCAAAATACTATAGCATAACCTGTTGGAAAATCAAGATTATACGATAATATTATCGCTATGAGATTTATTAATGTTCCTATTAACCACGCTTTTGCGAGTAGCATTTTCTTGCCAATATATATAGATATGAGAGAAGGTGAAACCAGAATTGCAAACACAACTAAAACTCCCGCAAGTTTTACCGAGCTTGTTACAGTAATCGAAAAGGTTACAAAAAAAAGCAAGTCTCTGATAAAACCTTTTGTCTTGTGGTGAAAATATAGCATAAATACACCAAGGATAGAATAGATTACTGCTACCTTTCCGATCTCTTCAAGGGGTGTAAATAATATGTCTGCCGCCATAAGTTTTTGGAATTCTTCCATTCCATGTTGAGTCTTTGACAATATAATATAAACAGCCGAAACACCCAACGCATACATCAGACCGATAAATGCTTCAACATTATTTGCCTTTTTCGTTACGTGAGCGATTAAGTATCCACCAACGAGAGCAAAGGCAAGAGAAATGGGGTAAAGATAATTACCATCGAAGAATAAAAGAGAAACAGCGGCACCAACCGCCGACATCTGTCCGATAGCCAGATCGGTAAAAATTATCCCTCGACGGATAATTTCTAATCCAAAATATGAATGTATCCCGACGAGAACAACGGAGAGAACAAATGCAGAGAATAAAATATCAGTCACCGATTAACCTCCTTACAATTTCATCATAAAATTCAAAGATATTATTTGTATTACTCACAGACCCGATGTCATGGGGAATAATTATCATTTTAATCTTGTGTTTCGATGAAAGATATTTTGAAGCATCATCCGGGTGATAAACATCTTGCAAAATATATTTTACATCGTTTGAAGAAATGATTTTCTCCAACGTCTCAATATGACGCGAGGTTGGAGAAATTCCCGGCACGGGTTCTATTGTTCCCACAAGTTGGAGGCCAACTCTTCGGAGCAAGTAATCATAATTCTTATGGTATTCAATTACCTTCGTACCCTTAAGTTTTTCCAGTGCCGCAGTCCATTCTTTTTCTTTCTGATAAAATTTTTCGAGAAATGCGTTGTTATTTTGTTCATAGGTTGTTTTATTAACCGGATCGATTTCCGATAATTTATGTGCAATAGCTGTAGCGATTTTGGGAATATTTGTAAAATCCAGATGGAAATGTGGATTTCCATCGGGATGAACATCGCCTTGCGCACGGGAGATGGCAGCAGGAACCTCTATTAACTCGACATGTTTAGACAAATCGAGTATTCCCGGTGTGCCTACTTGAATTTTAGGATTATTCGCCTGCCGCATCAACGGCGGCAACCAACCGATTTCGAGTTGTGCGCCATTTAATATCAGGATATCCGCCTTACGAAGTTTGGCTATGAACGATGGCTTGGGTATTATAGTATGTGGATCCCATTCGCCTTTCGCCAAGGCAAAAACATTCACCTTATCTTTACCGACTTGCTCTACGATACTTGCGATATACGGATACGTTGTTACAACATTTAGCTCATCCGCAAATACTGAACCTGTAAGAATTAAACTTATTAATACGATTATGATATTTTTCATTTTTTTCTCCTTCAAATTAAAACGAGTGTGCGCCGTGGGCGCCGATTGCCAAATTGATTTGCAGCAAAATCTCGTTATTTATTTTTAGATTATCTTTGAAATATTTAGTCCGGTCATGATTATACTGCAATCTGATGCGGGAAAACTCGGTTGGGTTGTATTCTATCATACTCGATAATTGAGGCATGAAATCCGGAAGGTTGAGCGTGCTGCTGTTTCTAATAATTTCATTTTTCATTAAAAGATCATAGCGAAAACCGATTCTCCAGTATTGTGAAAATTTATAGACCAACTGTGAATACAAGCCCGATTGATCCTTACTAATATCTCCTTTCATAGTGGTTCCTATAGAATCTTTATAGTATAAATCTCCTTTTGTTATTTTATTAAGAAACTCAGTCTGAAAAGTAATGTCTCTGTATGATTCAATAATATATTTCAAAGTAAGATTAGCATTTAGGATTTTCGCATCTTCATAAACCGCATGACCATCGGGCGCATCCGTATCAATGCCGTGATTCAAGCGGCTTTTTCCAAAAGCACCTGAAATGCCGGCAAGTACTGTAAGGTCGTCCACATCAATTGATGTCCTCATGAAACCTGTATAAAGATTCGGAGCATTGCTGCTGCTTACTTTGATAGAACCTGAAAGATCCTGAAAACCATCTGCACCAAAGCTTATCTCGTTATCGCCTTGAAGCATTTCGCCACCGAACGTTAAATAAAAATCAGTTGGCGCAACCCAATTTATTTGCACACCTATTTCACTAAGTCCGTGAGAGCCAAAGAAAGATTTATAAACGAGAGGCATATTTGCAAACGCCCAATAATGCGCGTGCTGTTCGTTAATTCGTCCAAAGCTGCTTAAAAACTTTCCACCTTTAATCTGAAATCCGAGAGGTAAGCTGCGGGTTAAAAAATAACCCTCTTCTATTCCAAATCCTTCAGCAGATAAATGGAATATTCCGAATAAATCAAAATACGGATCCACGGTTGAGGCAACAACCAATTCACCATAATTAAGATTAAATCCGGATCTTGAATTCATTTCTGCGTGCTCATGACCATGAGCAGATTCTTCTAGAGTCGAGTGAATCAAACCCGGCACCTCAAATAGATTGTAGTCATCATTCTTAATATCACGATACAAATATGATACATCGAGAATGAATGATATATCCGGGACGAATTTAGATTGTGAAAACGGATTGTCGCCCGATTGTTGTTCTGTTTGAGCCGATAGATTTACATTTATTAAAATACTAAGAGCAATAAGAATAAAAGGTAATTTATTCATATTTGTTTCCCCTTTATAAAAAATTTATTTAAGTAATGAAAGATGTCGGATTGCGAGAATATAATTCCTCGTCAAGATCCAACAAAAATTTTATAATGATCTAAATTAAATGTAACGGGTTGGGAATGGGGGCGCTCTTTCGCGTGAGAAGCGTATTGATGGAGAGGTAAAAAATATAAGTATGGTGCAAGATACACCGAACAGAATTTGCAGAATAAAAATTATTGTCTGCTGAAGAACCAAAGCATTATGAATTGTTCGCACTAAAAGGCAGGCGGGACAGTTATCTTCATGTCCATTTAAATTATCTGCATGAACATGAATAGATAACCCGGCTATTAAAACTATAAGATATAAAACAAGTAAGCTGGGAAGTATCTTTTTCATTGCTTAAATATATCGAACACTTGCCTCGTTTGCAAATAATTTCACAATCTATCGGTTTGTACACAATTAGAAGACTTAGGTAAACAGACTTAGTGCCGATGTTAAAGAATTCATTGCTTACAATATATTTTTCTAACCTCAGACGCAAAACAACGATTTGACTCATTGATTTCCTTGAGATTTTTGATTTAAGCAAAATGAGATAATTAGATTATTTTCAAATTATTTCCTATCTTTTGATGATTGAAAAAGCCCCATCGTTAACCGAGACCATAACGATATGGGGTTAAACACAATTATCACAAGTTCCGAGATAGAGGAACTTATCCTTCAGCGATTATTAACCGCAGGAGGACAAAATGAATATATGATTAAAAAGATAAAATATTTTTTAAACGATATAAGAAATAAAAAACAGCATAAACCTCGGTTTGCAGCAGGGGATTTGTTGAAATACATCGGACCAGGTTTGCTGGTTACCGTAGGTTTTATTGACCCGGGTAATTGGGCTACTAACCTTGCGGCAGGTTCCGATTATGGATATACTTTATTATGGGTAATTACATTATCCACAATTTTTCTTATTATTCTACAGCACAACGTTGCACATTTAGGTATCGCAACAGGTTTATGTTTATCGGAAGCAACGACCAAGTATCTCCCTTCGTGGACTGGCAAAGGAATTTTAACGACCGCAATGTTTGCTTCTATTGCAACATCTATGGCAGAAATTTTAGGAGCCGCAATAGCTTTGAATATGCTTTTTAATATTCCGCTTAAAATAGGAGCCATGATGGGGCTGATCTTTGTCGGCGTTATGTTGTTTACAAATTCCTACAAAATCATTGAGAAGTGGATAATAGCGTTTGTTTCAATTATTGGATTGGCATTCATTTACGAATTGTATTTGGTGGATATAAATTGGAGTGTAGCCGCTGCAAGTTGGTTGACGCCTTCGATACCGAAAGGTTCGATGATTATTGTAATGGGTGTGCTCGGAGCTGTCGTAATGCCGCATAATTTGTTTTTACATTCAGAAATAATTCAGAGCCGACAGTGGAATATCGAGGACGATAAAATTATTAAACGACAGTTGGATTACGAGTTCCTTGACACTTTGTTTTCGATGATAATCGGTTGGGCAATCAACAGTGCAATGATATTGTTGGCTGCTGCAACATTTTTCCAAAGCAATATCCCGGTTTCAGAATTGCAGCAAGCCGAAAATTTGTTAACGCCGTTATTAGGCAAAGCTGCTTCTTTTGTTTTTGCAATCGCACTATTATTTGCTGGAATTGCTTCTTCTATTACTTCCGGTATGGCAGGAGGAACTATCTTTGCCGGATTTTTTATAGAGCCCTACGATATAAAAGATAACCACTCGAAGTTAGGTGTTGCAGTCTCACTTGTATCTGCTTTATTGATTATTTTTTTTATTACCGATCCGTTCAAAGGCTTGATCTACTCGCAGATGTTTTTAAGCATTCAACTTCCTATTACTGTTTTTTTACAAATCTACCTTACCTCCTCGAAACGTGTGATGGGAAAATATGCTAACAAACCTTTAACAAAATTCACTCTCATAATCATCGGTATTATAGTTGCCGGTCTGAACATTTTGCTTTTGTTAAGTATGTTCTACCCTATCGGAATTAATTAGCATAACAAAACCATTCCGGCTTGAAAAAAATTTGTATTTAGCTGAATTATTACTTAATTTTCTCCATCAAAATCTTTATTGTTCTAGATTTATAATTAAATAAATTTTACAATAACAAATTTTAGGAGGAGTATATGAAAACATTAATTTGGATGTTGTTACTATTCATTTTTTCACCCGCGCTTTTGGTAAGTCAGGAGATAAAAGTTGGAGATGAAGCTTTGGGAACTCGAAAGTATGCTGATTTTGAAAAGCCCGAAGTTTGCGGCAGCTCATGCCATATCGACTTTTACCAACAATGGAAACAGGCGATGATGTCGCAAGCATACACACATCACTGGGATGAAATCGAGTACTTTAAGCTTGCAGTTCCTCACGCCGATATAGATCCAAAAGTTGCCGGCGTTAAAGCCGGCTGCAACGGCTGTCACTCACCGATTGCTTTCCTCGCCGGTGATGTTCCCCCGCCAAAGCCGGAAGCAAACAGCCGCGCCAATGAATCTGTGTCGTGCGATTTTTGCCACACTGTTACTGGCTTCAAAGGAGATGTTCCGCACAATTACAATTATATATCAGAACCGGGAAAAGTAAAGTATGGAAATCGTGAAGGTGTGGTATCGCCCGCCCATAAAACTATGTATTCTACTTTTCACAGGACTGCCGACTTCTGCGGAACTTGCCACAATGAAATGAGTCCGTATGATGTTTGGGTAAAATCAACTCACCTCGAATGGAAAGAAGGTCCATATTCAAAAGAAGGTGTAAGATGTCAGGATTGCCATATGACTTACGCAAAAGGGCATAACGCAGCGATGGCTTCAGAGCTTCCAGATGTCGCACAGCATCTCTTCCACGGCGCGCACGACCCGGGAAAAGTTCGCGGCGTAGTTGAGATTCGTATCCATCCTGATATCAGAGAAGTTGAGCCGGGTGAGAAAGTGAAATTTACCGCGGCACTCTTTAACCAAAAAACAGGACATAAGTTCCCGACCGGATCGGCGGAAGAAAGACTGCTATGGCTGCACACCGAGGCGAAAGATGCCAAAGGAAATGTGTATCATCTGAAAGTTGATAAGAAAGGTTTTGCGGGTGAAGAATATACAATTGCTGCAAATACGCTCGCATATCAAGATATGGGAATACCACTGAACATGCCGGACTTCAAAGGAGTCCAGAGAGATGGAATTCCGGAAGGAGACCGCATTTACCGTTTACCGTACCTTGACCCACAGGGACGCATGACAATAATGCAGTGGAACACAGCTTCGTTTTCGACAGATTACCGGATTGGACCTCGCGAAACAAAATTAGAAACATTTACATGGGCAATTCCAAACGACGCTGCGCCCGGACCGATGACGATTAGAGCTGCATTATATTATCAGAAGCTTCCGACACCTGTTGCTGAGTTTTTAGGTGTGCCTAAAGAAGAAGCTGAACCACTTGAGGTAAATTTCCATGAGACCACAATAAATATTATTAAATAAAAAGAGGAGACCTTCAACATGAAAAAATTAATCATTCCAATATTAGCATTGTTTATTTGTGTGCTTTTTATTATCGAGCAAACATCAGCAATTCCTGCGTATGCAAGGAAGTACGATATGTCATGCAATGTATGCCATTCACCTATGCCTAAGTTAAAACCTTACGGGCTTGATTTTGCGGCAGACGGATACCAATTGAAAGATAAAGAATCGCCACGATTTACACGCGAGACAGGCGACCAAGATTTATTGCTTATGCGGGAGCTACCTCTTGCACTGCGAATCGACGGATATTCCCGCTATCAACCGCAGAACGAACCAAAAGCTGATATTCAGTGGCCCTTTATAGTCAAAATCCTCTCCAGCGGTCAGATTGCTAAAGATATTTCTTACTTTTTCTATTTTCTTTTTGATGAACGAGGTGAGGTTGCCGGCGTAGAAGATGCTTTCCTCTACTTTAACAATATCGGTGGAGCTGAATTTGACGTTATGGCTGGACAGTATCAAGTAGCTGACCCGATTTTTAAAAGAGAACTCCGTCCGACCTTCGAAGATTACTGGATATATAAAGTTAAACCAGAAATGTCGAAAGCCGATTTAACATACGATCGTGGATTGATGTTAAATTACACTTTACCAACTGAAACTGATTTATTTGTATCTGTTTTGAATGGAAATGGTATCGGTCCGATGAGCGAAAGTGGTTTCGACGACGACCCGTACAAAAATTACTTTTTCCGGCTTGCTCAACCGATTACTGACAATGTTCAAATTGGAGGGTTAGGATATCTCGGAAAAGAAAGTATTACTGATACACTCGGAACGTTCAATAATAACATTACAATGTTAGGTGCGGATGCAACAATTGACGTGGAACCTTTTGAACTTTGTGGTCAATTTGTTTATCGAAAAGATACAAATCCATTGTTCATAAACCAGGATGTATCAGCATTCAGTCGAGGCGGGTTTGTACAATTTATGTATGCCCCCGAAGGTGATAAGAGCAAATGGTATTTGTTTTTAATCTACAATAAGATAAAATCTGATTATTTCAATTATCACTCTTTCGCAGGTAATTATAGCTATCTTCTCGCTCGAAATTTAAAATTTATGTGTGAATACGGCTACGACATAGAACTGAAGAAAAATAGCTTCACGATTGGATTTGTAACAGCATTCTAAACGAAAAATATAAAGGCCTAACGAAAATTATTTAAACCCAGATTGTTCAATAAAGGTTGCGGAAATATCTGATCACTTCAACTCTATAACGAACAATCTGGGTTTAATATTATATCAATACCATACTCGACCCGCCGCCGGTTTTTTCGTAAAACTCTCCGACTGTAGTTAACCCATCAACCCGCGAACAAAAATCTTTCTTCTTTATTTATAGTTAAATTTTCCCTTATAATTTACGCCTTCACATTCCCCCGGCATACTTCTATTAACTCTGCTTTAAAATGTTCGACCATACTTTTTCTTACAGTCACAATCATTTGAATATCTTCTTCATAACGCGAATCGACGACTTGTGCCAAATACTTAGAGATTGTGTGCATAACCTGACTGGTAAAATCGTAAGGGAATATAATTTTCAGTTCCTCCATAAGAAGTTTCTCAATAATATTAACCTTATTCAAAACACCCATAGATGAGTCGAAGTAAGAACGGCTCAAACCACCTACTCCTAACTTCGTGCCGCCGAAATATCTCGTAACCACAAGAAGAATGTCGGAAAGATTTTTCGATTGTATTGCATTGAATATTTTTATTCCGGCAGTCCCAGATGGCTCACCGTCATCGGAATACCGGAACACTTCACCGTTTATCCCAATCCTGTAAGCAAAACAGTTGTGCGTCGCATCGAAAAATTCCTCGCGTACCTTTTTAAGAATATTAATCGCCTCCTCCTTTGTAGCAACAGGAAAAGCAGAAGCAATAAAACGTGAGTTTAAAACTTTAATCTCTTCCCTTGCAGTTGCAGTGATCGTCTGATATGAATCTTGGATCACTGTGCAGCAGGACCGCCTTCAATTCCGATATGGTTACTATTTCGGTCTAATTTTCGCACATTCGGATTTCCCGCTTTTCTTAGTGGTGAGGTTGGCAGTGTTTTATAATTGGAATCCTGTAAGAAAAGAGGTTCTGCAGAAATATTTCCGTTGATGCCGGTTTGGTCCTCTATGTTACGATAGTTACCCATAACGTTATTCCATACATCATTATAAGTAAATTCTACGTTTGTCATTTTACCATTCATCCAGAACCCGACTTGCGGGCATAACCACTCATCGCGCCAACCGTTCTCAGTGATGACATTATTATATATTTTAGCGGATGATGTGCTGTCCCAAATAGCGACCCCACAATTTCCATTTCTTGCGACAACGTTATTAGCCGCTTCTATGAAAGACGAACCTGTAACAGCTATTCCCCAGCTGAGGTTTTCATAAACGGCGTTATTTTTTACAATTGCTTCAGCATTACCGAAGGTTCCGATTCCCTTCCAATAATAGGAAACACTATTTCTTAAAATAGTAGCATGTGCATTCCATGTAACACCAATACCGACTCCTCTTCCTTGTTCAAGCATGTTATCGATGATTAATGCCTTTGCTCCACGATATAAAGCGACCCCATCCCAGCTGTTGTTGCGGATAATAGATTTTTCAACTATTATCTCAGAGCCTTCGCGTCCGATAATTCCGGCAATCCCCACCACTACACCCGGAGCCTGATCGGTATTATCTTTTACATGTATATTTTTAATGTGAACGATGCTATTTTTTACAACAATTCCCGCATCGGTCGCATTACCGCTAGTATCGCGTTTACCCCCTGTAATTGTTAGATTAGATATTGAAGAGCCATCGCTATTAATAAATAATACCCCATAACCAGCATTCGTTATCAGCTTTGTTTGAAATGGACTTGCACCGATAATTACAAGCGATTTGCCTTCGACAATGAAACCTCTAGTCGCCTTCACAGGTATATTTTGATCGTTACAATTACCGCACCGATCATCGTTATAAATCGCAGGTAATGCTCTAAATTCACCTTCACCGATTTTGATTGTATCACCGCTTATCGAAATGTCAATCGCAGTTTGAAGGCTTTCTCCTTTTCTAACTTCAATTGTCCGATTTATCGCCCAAGCTGGGATAGTCGCAAAAATCATTATTATCAAAACGTATAAACACTTCATACAACTCCTCTTTTTGTAATTCGAGTTTATTAGAAAATACAATATTATTTAACTAATGAACCATCTGTAATTTCAGCCGATGCCGTAACAAAAACGAGTTTGCCGCTCGTGTCTGCGGCGGCGAGCATCATTCCATTCGACTCGTTGCCCATAAGTTTTGTGGGTTTGAGATTCGCCACGACAACAATCTTTTTACCCACAAGGTCTTCGGGTTGATAATGTTCAGCGATTCCAGCAACAACCTGACGTTCTTCAAATCCAAGAGAAACTTTGAGCTTTAATAATTTACTCGATTTTTGAATTTTTTCACAGGAAATAACTGTAGCTACCCTCAAATCTATCTTTTTAAAATCATCTATGTCGATTGTAGGTTTCAATTCTACAGTTTGTGCAGTAACGGGAAGAGTAGCGGGGGTCAATCGGCTTAATTCTTTTTGTATAATCTCATCTTCAATTTTAGTAAAAAGGATTTCCGGGTTGCCTAATACATGACCTTCGCTAAGTGTTAAATTAGAAGATGTATCCCAATTTAAATTGTCGTGCGACTGCGCGATATTTAAAATATTTTGGATTCGATGAGTTGTAAGTGATAAGATAGGTTCAAATAGTACTGACAGTGTACGTACAGCTTGAAGGCATAAGTTAATAGTTGTTGAGCATCGATCAGGATGTTGCAGAAATGTCTTCCATGGTTCACTATCGTTAAAGTATTTATTGGCTGCACGAGCGAGGTTCATGGTTTCGAGAACAGCTTCTCTGAATTTATACTTCTCAATTGCTTCACCGATGATTTTAGGTTTGCTCTCCAACTCGCTTATAAATCTTTTATCCATATCTGAAAGTTGAGCAAGCTTAGGAACTAACCCATTAAAATTTTTATGCGCAAATGTAATTGTACGGTTTACAAAGTTGCCTAAAATATCAGCGAGTTCATTGTTATGTCTTGCCTGGAAATCTTTCCAGTAAAAATCCGAATCGCGAGTCTCCGGTAAATTCAAAGCGAGTGCATATCGGAGCGAATCGGCGGGATACTTTTCTAAAAACTCATCGACGTCTATTCCCCAATTTCTACTTTTTGAAAATTTCTGACCCTCGAAGTTTAAAAATTCGTTCGCGGGAACATTTTCGGGTAGCACATACTTGATTTCGCTGTTGTCATTCCAAGCCATAAGGATAGCGGGAAAAACGATACAATGAAATACTACATTATCCTTTCCAATAAATGCAACATATTTTGTGTCGTCATTCAGCCAGTAATTTTTCCAGTTCTCAATTCCCAAGTTGTCAGACCATTCTTTTGTGCTCGAGATATATCCCAATACTGCATCGAACCAAACATAAAGCACTTTGTCCTCATATCCTTTTAGGGGAACAGGGACACCCCACTTTAAATCGCGTGTAACGGCGCGGTCTTGCAACCCTTCAGTAAACCACGATTTACAGTAATTCAGGACATTGTCCTTCCAACCATCGCGTCCATTTCTTTCAGAGATATATTCTTCGAGCCGGGCTTGAAAATGCCCTAACGGAAAATACCAATGCGAAGTTTCTCTGACTACAGGTGTTTCACCCGTAATTTTGCTTTTCGGGTTTATCAATTCCAACGGATTCAAAAATGTTCCGCATTTTTCGCACTGGTCTCCACGCGCGTCGGGACTGGAACATTTCGGACACGTACCCTCAACGTACCGGTCGGGTAGAAACATATCTGCCTTTAGGTCGAATAATTGCTTTTCGACTTTCTCCTTAAGTATTCCAGCGCCGTGCAATTTTGTGAAAAACTCTTGTGCTGTTTTATGATGAAGCTGATTCGAGGTTCTGGAATAATTATCAAAGCTCATCCCGAATTTTTCGAATGCTTCTTTATTTAACTGATGGTATCGATCCACGACTACTTGCGGTGAGGTGTTTTCATTTTCAGCTGTAATTGTAATCGGAACGCCGTGCTCGTCCGACCCGCATATAAAAACAACATCACGTTTTTTAAGCCGTTGGTAACGCGCATAAATATCTGCGGGAAGATATGCACCCGCTAAATGACCTAAATGTATTTTACCGTTCGCATAAGGAAGCGCAGCGGTTATTAAAACACGTTTAAAATCTTTTTTTATTACCATAAATATTTTTTATTGTCTGTGATTCTTTTTACCCTTACAACCATTCACACCGTTGTTATTACCAAAAACACCATTTAATATTTCGCGGTGCATAATATGTTCCTCAACTTTTGAACCCTCTTGCGCATTGTAAAGTAAATAATCTCCGGATGTTTCACATTTATAATTTTCTAACTCAAACGCTAAACAACACTTTAATCTGCCGCAATGCCCAGATAATTTGATCGGGTTAAATGGTAAGCCCTGGGCGGTTGCATATTGGCTGGAAACCTTTTCAAAATCAAGCAACCATGTAGCACAGCATAACTGCCTACCACAAATAGCTAAGCCGCCCACTCTCTTAGTTTCATCGCGCACTCCTATTTGCCGCATTTCTATCCGGGTATGGTAGACATTCGCCAAATCCTTTACAAGTTCTCTGAAATCGATACGGTGTTCAGCGGTATAGTAGAAAGTAATTCTTCCGCAATCGAGCTGGTACTCAACGTCAACGAGACGCATAGGAAGATAGTGTTTAAGAATTCTATCTATACATATTTTAAAGGATTCTTCTTCTTTTATTTTATTGGCGAGATACTTTGTTATGTCTTCTTCGGTAGCAAGGCGCAGAACATTTTTTAACTCCGAACAAAGCGATTTACGGGTTTGTAACTTAACATAAGCGGGTTCACCAACGGAAAAAACTATTCCCAGGTCAGTTCCGCGTTCAGCTTCAACAATCACTTTGTCATTTACTTTTATATCTAACGAAAGGTAATTGTAATAATAATTGCATCTTTCACCTTTAAAGTGAAGCTCAACAACCTGAGTTGGCAACACTTCGTTCGGCAATTTCCTCTCTATCGTAACCGAGTTTCCGTTCTGAGGACAACCGTTACTACTGTCAATACTATCGGTATGATTATTTGTGACTTCTCTATTCAACTAATAACAACTTCTTTTTACATACATGATTACTTTAACACACGCTTTATATTAATTACTAACGTCAATAGAATAAGATTAATATATACATTTTTCTTCAGAAGTGAAAGCGATTTTTCGATAATTTCATAGACTTTAGAATAGTTGATAGTGGGATATTTGGCAACAAATTTCTCTAAACGCCCAATTTGGTCGATATTATATATTTTTTCATTCCCAAGCTGGATTGCATTTGCATCGCGAAACCACATTTGCATTAATAATAGGATTTGCTCAATCTCGAAGCGGTTGAATTCTTTGGCTAGTTTTTCAGCCTCCCGCGATATATTGAGAGTATTCTGTGTAATTATAGCAACCAGAAAATCAACGACAAATGTTCGTTTTGAATTCAACTCAGACCCGGTCAATTCGAGAGCACGGCTATAACTTCCATTTGCGAGGCGGGAAATTATTCGTGCCTGCTGCTCATCGACCTTTGCCGTTGTACGTAATGCTTCATTAATTTCATACTCACTCAATTCATCGAACCGTACGAGTTGGCAACGCGATATTATTGTTGTAAGCAACGCATCCTTATTCGATGTAGTAAGGATTAATAGCGTGTTCTCCAATGGTTCTTCAAGTGTTTTTAATAAAGCGTTCGACGCTTCATCATTCATCTTATCCGCGTTCATAATAACGATGACTCTTTTACCCTTTTCATAAACAGAGAGCGACGATTTTCTTCTTATTTCGCGGATGCTCGTCATCTTTATTATGTTTGCTCTATCGATAGTAATATTATGGTATAAATTTTTAGATTTTATTCGGATTTCGGATTGCACGGCGGATAATTCATCAGACGATAGTTTTTCGATTGGGGAACTATCGGAGCTTTCGTTTTTTCCGACTGGTAAAGGAAACACTAGATGCAGGTTCGGATGTTGGAGTGAATCAAATTTTTGACAGTCCGGACATTTATTACAGGAATCAGAATTCCCGGAACTGCAATTGATAATTTTTGCTAATTGAATAGCTACGGCGTCTTTTCCTACGCCTTCAGGTCCATAGAATAATAAGGCGTGTGGCAAACGATTCTGGGACATGAATCTTTCTATCGTTTGTTTCACTCTTTTTTGACCGATGATCGAATTCCAACTCATATGATTGTTTCCATCAAAACGCATGCCCGATACCGAAATTCAACACACCGTTGTATAGAACTTCATTAAAGAATTTTTTTGTATAGAACCATTGCTTTGCTCTTGGTTCTTTAGGGTCATAAACTCTAAAACCAAAATCCAATCTTGCGGGACCAACGAAAGTATCGTATCTAATTCCGATGCCGGCACCGATCGCAATATCTTTCATGCTAAATTCACGTATGGTTCTCCAAACGTTACCATAGTCTATAAAGTAAACTCCCCAGAAATTTTGTAAATCCAAAAACCATAATTTGTCTAAACCGCGTAAATGGTTTACACGAATCTCGTTATTACCTTCGAATACGAAATTACCTCCAAGAGGTAATTCATTATCAGGCATCGCACCCAACGTCCTTGTTTTCCAAGCGCGGAGACTTCCGCTTCCTCCGCTAAAAAATCTTCTGTTTAAGGGAATCCGTACGTTTGGATTCTGTTTACTCTCTCCATACGTGTCCTGATAGCCGGCTTTTAATCTAGCGGCGAAAATATTAAACTTCGTGCGTGATAAATCAATATACCACTTGCCGAGTAAAGTGATTTTGTAAAATTGAGTATACGGGAGTGTCGGTTGTATATTTTTAAAAACCGTTTGCAGTAACCCAGATTCTTCAATAGTGATAACGTGAAAAAAACCTTGTGTAGGGGAAAATATATCATTCGTTTTATCCCGCTGTAACGTAAAAGTGAGTATCGAGTTGAATTGGGGTTGCTCTTCTTCTTTGAGCCTCGAAAGACCTAACCCAGCTAATAGAGTATCCTGAAGCCAGTTTACGTCAGACCGTTCGAGCGTCCACTCAAAAAATCCTGTGGTATATGTTGCAAATTGATTTATCAAACTAATTTTATTTCTGGCAATTGTAACCGCATAAAAGTTTTTCTTGTCCGCCGTAAACGACAACGTCCACAAACCATTAAGATATTTTGTAAATAATGATGGTTGTGTTAACTGAAGTTGAACTTCAACTCTGCCTAGTAAAGAAGGGTCGCTTATCCCACCTTTACCAAATATCCTACTAAAATTCCAATCCTGAATAGATTGGGTGCTGAATCTTAAGCGTGAGTTAAAACTTCTGGCATCTCCAAAAAAATTATGGTTTGTATAACCTCCTCCGAAACCGAGGTTAAAAGTATTATCCTCATCCGAAATTATTACTTCGGGGGCTAATTCATGTTTATTCCTGGGCTTTACCATGATTTTTACGGGTATTTCATCTTTAATAACATCAACAGAATCCGGTTGAACTTCTATTCTTGCTGCCTCAAACACACTCAACTTGTTTAGGCTTTTTTCAGACGAAGATATTTGGTTTTTACTTATCCAGTCACCTTTTTTAAAGTCGAGCTGCTTATATATAATATTATCCGTAATATCTTCGCGATAAGGCACCACGTTAATGTTAATTTCCCCAAATTTAACTTGCTTTTGAATTTCAAATGCGTACACTATTTCAATTTTATTAGAGGAATAATATCTTGCCGCGATAGAACTATCCGATAGAATACGCGCAAACGGATAGCCATAATTCATTATGATATCGAGAATGCGGTAAGCCTCATTGTTTATTTTAATTTTTTGGTAAGGCTGTCCCTTTTGTATTAAAGGTTCCTTTAGTATTGCTTCAAGTATTTTGGGGCCGGCACCTTCTATCCCTTTGTAGACAATTTTATCGATTGTAGTTCTAAGATTCTCTTTCAGGGATATAATAAGCTCAACATTTGTGGTATCGGAATTATATGAATAGTTTTCTGAGATTTCGACGTCGAAGAAACCGTTATCATTGTAAAGTTGCTTTAATCTTACTAGATCAGCATTAAATATGTCAGTATAAAAATATTCCGGCTTACTACCGAATTTATCACCTAAAATGTTGTAAAATATTTTTGATATCTTACTCGGAGTTTCTCTTGTGCTGAATATTTCTTTAATTTCATTTTCATCAAAGTAATTATTTCCCTCAATTGTGATATTATTAATTTCGATTTGTTTCTCACTCAAAATATTCTGACCGTAAGATTGTAAAGCAGGACTGGTGACAACATACACCAAAACAAGTATTTGCCGAATACGAGATAATAAAAAAAATCGAGCTTTGAGAAAGCAATAGTTCATTTTACGAGTTAGTTAAAAATATTATAAAAAAACCCATCCGCATGAGCAAGATGGGTTTCTGCATACAAATAAGTGGAGTCAAAACTTTATGGCTGATTGTAGATAGAGGTTTTAATACTCATTCTCATCCTCAAAGAAATAGTCTCCATCCGTAGGATAATCCAACCAAATATCTTCGATACTTTCATAAGGCTCGTCAGAATCTTCCAATTCTTGAAGATTCTCAATAACCTCTATGGGCGCGCCAGTCCTCGATGCATAATCGATTAATTCTTCTTTTGTTGCAGGCCAAGGTGCATCCTCTAGGAACGAAGCAAGTTCTATTGTCCATATCATAAAATTATCTCCTTTTGAAAGTTTTTATTAAGCGTTCTGACAATAGTAAGTCCACCTAACGATTCGCAAGATGTCTTTGGTATTCTTTCGGTGATACATCATCAAGAAAATAATCGACCGGATTTTTTTTAACACCTTTGTAAATTACTTCATAATGCAGATGAGGCCCGCTTACCAAACCAGTACGCCCGCTTTTTGCTAACAGGTCGCCTCTTTTGATTTTCATTCCTTGGCGTACCAAGACTCGTGATAAGTGCGCGTACATACTTTGATAACCAAAGCCATGATTGATTACAACTACAATTCCATAACCTCCACCGCTTTGTCCGGCATATTCAATTGTGCCGTCACCACTCGCATAGACGGGCGTGCCAACGTCGCCTATGATATCTAAACCTTGATGAATCCGAAACATTCCAAGTACCGGATGCATCCTGCCTCCGAAACCTTTAGTCGAATAATAACCTTCCATAGGTTTTAGAGCCGGGATTGCTGAAAAAAGTTTCTGGTTATATTTATATTTTTCGACTACCTCACTATAACTTTCTTTCTGTTGTGAAATCTCTCTAGTTAACTGGTCGGTTATATTTTGTAATTGAGTAACTACACTCGAAGTCGGTTTTAAGATACTATTAGCATCATAGTTTAATACACTACCGCCAACTCCAACTCTTAATTCATCTTTATCAAGTTTGGGCAAATCGACAAGAAGGCGAATATTGTCACTCATAGATCTTACTTTACCCAAATCGTCATTTAATTGATTTACTCTTCCGTTGAGTGTAACTAATTGAGATTGCAAGGATTGATTCTCATCGACAAGTTTGTTAATCCTATCGAAACCGAGATTGAAAAAATCATAAATCAAATAATTGCCGCTCAAGATCAAACTCATAATTAAAATTACAATAGAAACAATAACCGAAGAAACTTTCAATTTGAAAAACTTAATTTCTTCGAACTGAAGTCTCTTTTCTGAAAAGTAGAAATATTTACGATTTTTTCTAAACATTAATAATTTTAATGATTTTTTGACCTGTTTTGTAAAATACCTTATTTAAACGCCTTTTTTTGCTTATATTTTGCAATATTTTTTTTAATTATAACTATTTTTTATCGTTTTGTCAAGCTTTTTCTTTAATTTATCTAAAAATTATTCAAAGTCGTGCTCAAAGTAGTCAATTACTCTTTCACCTATTTTTTTACTTTTACCATCTATTACAGACTCCAATTTCTTGGCAAACTCCTTAGCTGCATCGTATCCATAATGTTTTAAGAGGTAGTTTAAAGCAATTACTTCACAAATTACTGTCACATTTTTACCAGGAAATATCGGCAGCTTTACGTGCAGTATTTCAACATCTAAAATTTTCTTTCCCTCACTGTCTAATCCAGTCCGTGTGTAATCTTCGTCAGGATTCCAGTCCATTAGCTCTACAACGACCTCTACACGTTTCTGGAAACGTATAGCTCGAATACCAAACATACTCCGAACGTCGATCAAACCCAAGCCACGTATTTCCATAAAATGTTTAACGATATCTGTTCCGGCCCCCATCAAGATACCTTCACCTTTACGGGTTACCATTACAACATCGTCTGCTACTAATCTATGGCCTCTTTCCACAAGGTCTAATGCGATTTCACTTTTCCCGATACCAGACCTTCCAATAATCAAAACACCGATACCATATACATCAACAAAAGAACCATGGACTGCAGATTGTAACGCAAATTGATCGTCCAAAAAGTCGCCCAAGATATAGATAGCTTTTGTTGTTTCGAACGGAGTTTGGAAAACAGCGATGTTATGTTTAGTGGCAATATTCAATAATTCGTCTTCAAGCCTATTTTCGTTTGTCATTATTATACATGGAATATCAAACTCGGTTATTCGGCTAAAAGCTTTTATTCTGTTTTCAAGATCAAGATGATTTAAATACCTGATCTCGGTATTTCCAAAAATTTGAACTCGATTAAAAGTAAAAAGCTCGACATAACCTGCCAATGCCAAACCAGGTCTGTGAACATTCTTGTCTATGATTGTTTTTTCGAACCCTATTTCGCCATTTAGTAACTTTAGACGAAGTCGATCTTTGTTCCTTTCATACAGAAACCCGATTGTTATGCTCTTCTTCTGGGTTTCCTTCTGGTTATTTGTGTTCATTTATTCTTTCCCTTTTACTTCACGAACTTTCTTTTTATCCTTATCGCGGACTTTTGATTTTATCTTACTCAGCCTTTTCTCTAACTTTATCATCGCCCGGTCTATTGATTTATAATAATCGTCTGATTTTTCACTGACGACGATATCGTGTTTGAATAGATGAAGACTGATGTCAACTATCTTAACACTGTTGCTTGTTCTCTCGTAGCTAAAAGTGACATTACATCTCAATATTCCATCAAAGTATTTGCTTAATTTTTTAACTGCATCAATAGCATGTTCTTTCAACTTATCATGCAGAGTGAATTTTCGAGCTGTTATATGAATATCCATACTACTATCCTTTCATTAATTTTAATAATTTAAGCTTTTGGATGGGCTTGTTCGTAAATACGTTTCAAACGATCTGCTGTTACATGTGTATAGATTTGAGTTGTAGATAAACTTTCGTGTCCCAACAATTCCTTAACAGCTCTCAAATCTGCACCTCTATTTAGCAAATGCGTTGCGAAAGTATGCCGAATTACATGAGGACTTTTCTTTTCTATATCAGATACTAAATTAATATAATGGCTAACAATATTATATACTGCTTTAGGATACAATCGTAAACCCCTGTTCGATAAAAACACATATTTTTTGTAACTCGTTTTGGTCCAATTGCTGAATATTTTATGGCGACGTTCCAAATATATTTTCAACGAAGCTTTGGCTTCTGAACCTAACGGGATTATTCTCATTTTATTCCCCTTACCGACGACCTTAATTGTTACATTCGACCAGTCGATATCGTCCAAACTAAGTTGGATAAGTTCGTCAATTCGTATCCCTGTACCGTACAACACTTCCAACAATGCCTTATCCCTAACACCTTCAATATTTTCTGTGTCCGGCAATTCCATCATTTTTTCGATCGAGGATTCATCTAAAAATGAAGGAAGTTTCTTCGGTATCTTTGGTGTAACAATATTTAGTGTTGGATTCACTGAAACAACTTTCTGTTTCAACAAATATCTGTAAAACGAACGAACTGTTGCGAGCTTACGCACCAAACTCTTTTTTGACAATCCGCTTTCAATCAAATCTCCAAGGAATAATCGGATGGTCAGATTATCAACATCAAGCAATGAATAATTTTCAGAACTGAAATGCTTCGATAAATACCGATGAAACCGGGATAAATCATCTTCATAAGAAAGAATCGTGTTTTTAGAATAATTTTTCTCGAATTGTATGTAATCCAAAAATGATTTAATATTATTATTCATTCTCTATACATCAGGCAGTTGTGGTTTCTTGCACCTTATACTCAATCTCAGCTTTGCATTCAGGGCAGACCAGGTAAGTGCCGCGCGTTTGGTTTCGCTTCTCTATAAGGTAATTAGAACCACATGTGTCGCATATACGGTCAATCGGCATGTCCCATGAGGCAAAATCGCATTTTGGATAATGTGAACAGCCGAAAAAGCTTCTCCTTTTTTTCGTCTTTCTTTCTATTACGTTGCCTTCTTTACATTTTGGACATTTCATCGACATAGAAATTGGTTTCGTGTTTTTACACTCGGGGTATTTATTACACCCAAGAAATACACCAAAGCGGCTTCCTCTAACAATCATATCGCCGCCGCATTTTTCACATTTTATACCTTCAAGGTGTTCATGCTTGGCTGCGTCTTCATCCAGCGGTTTTGTGTTTTTACAGGCGGGATAGCCGCTGCAAGCTTTGAATCTGCCGTTGCGGCCCCATTTGATTACCATCGGTTTACCACACAATTCACAAACATCGGTAGTAGCTTCCTGCATTCCTTTTTTAATTTCAGTCGTCTGCTTTACAACTTTCTCTAATGCTTTCGCAAACGGATGGTAGAAATCATCCAGTACTTTCTTGTATGTTCTTTTACCGGATGCAATCGTATCGAGTTCAGATTCCATTTTAGCTGTAAACTTAACGTTAAATATTTCAGGGAAATACTGAACGAGCAAACTATTCACTTGCATACCTAAGGATTGAGCGTATAGTTTTCTCTCTTGTTCCTCTACATATTTACGGTCGATAATTGTACTAACGATTAACGCATACGTACTCGGCCTACCGATGCTGTATGCTTCCAAATCTTTTACTAAAGTACTCTCCGAATAACGTGCCGGTGGTTTAGTAAAATGCTGTCTGGGAATAGTAGATACCAACGTAGTTGAATCGTTGACGTGAAGATTAATTGGAATCTTTGACGTTGGGTCGGCATCGAGTGGAGAACCATTTTCTTCTTTCATATCATCGTACACCTGAAGGAAACCGCGGAATTTTGGGGATGTTCCTGTAGCCCTGAAAAGATAATCTCCGCCTTTTATTTCCACAGTCACCTGGTCGAATTCAGCGACCGCCATTTGGCATGCAACGAATCTATTCCAGATCAATTCGTATAAATTAAAAAGATCTTTATGGGCGAAGTATTTTTTAATCGATTTCGGAACATACTTCATTATAGTCGGACGGATTGCTTCGTGTGCATCTTGCGATGCTTTGCCTTTTTTGAACTCCCGTGCTTCCTTCGGCAAATACTCACCGCCATAATTATCGTAAATATATTCTCTGACTGCCGAAATGGAATCCTTACTCAGACGCGTTGAATCTGTTCTCATATAAGTAATAAGACCCACCAGACCGTCCTCTCCGATCTCTATACCTTCGTACAATTGCTGTGCAAGTATCATTGTTTTTTTTGTCGAATATCCCAAGCGCGATGCCGCTTCTTGCTGCAGCGTGCTTGTAATAAACGGTGGGAGTGGGTTTCTTTTAACAACTTTTTTCTGAAGGGCAGAGATCTGATATTTTTGATTTTGTATATCCGAAATATATGTATTTGCACCCGCTTCATTCGGAATGGAAGGATCTTGTTCGGCTACTTTGACCAGCTTTGCATAAAAGGGTTCACTCTTGAGAGTCTTAAATTCTCCCGTAATCGACCAGTACTCTTCGGTAACAAAATTCTGGATTAGTTCTTCGCGCTCACAAATAAGCCTTAGAGCAACAGATTGCACTCTTCCTGCCGATAAGCCGTGATATACAGTTTTCCAGAGGAATGGACTAATTTTATACCCGACAATTCTATCCATCACACGCCTGGCTCTTTGAGAATCGACAAGATGTGTGTCAATTTTCAGCGGGTTCTTCATAGCTTCGGTAATCCCGGTTTGTGTAATCTCGTGAAAGAGTACTCGGTATATTTTTTTATTAGATTTTTCTATTTCTTCGGCTATATCAAATGCGATACCTTCACCTTCACGGTCAGGGTCGGTTGCTATATATATTTTTTCAACTTCAGAACTTAGCTTCGATATCTTATGAATTATTTCGGCTTTACTTTTTATCAGTTCAAATGTAGGTTTGTAATTATCATCAATATCTACAGATAACTTATTTTTTGGAAGATTTTTTATGTGTCCCACTGAGGCTTCGACATGATAATCTTTTCCAAGATATTTTTTAACGGTTTTTGCTTTTGATGGTGATTCAACTATTACTAGCGACTTACTCATAGATTCTTTCTTTAATTTTCTGTTTCGTTGTCGTACGAGGATACCCTTTGTAAAATATTTTCATCTGTGTCGAATATGAAAGAAGAAATCATCTCCTTCATCTCGTCCAATTCGATAGAATGCGATTGTGACATCATAATTTTGTCGATTATATCCTCTATGTGGCTCGCTGAAATGATATTCAATTCTCTCAACTGGATTAAATACCCGTATGCCTCAGGAGATATTGCCAGCTTCTCCACCTCGTGTAATATTCTAAACGAATGGGGAGTCTCGTCAAAAGAGCCGAGTCCTAAATCACGTAAACAGAGCTTATCGAAAAGCCAGCTAAAGGCTACGTTCATTTCCGATTTTGAGTAACCGAGCTTCTCTAACTTCCGCGTATCGACATCATGAAGATTTATCTCAAGAGTTTTGATCTCTTTTAAAATGTATATTATTAATTCTACTATTTTGTCTTGCATCTTAAATATTTATCTTCCAAAAGACTCATTCTTTTCTTTGTTTTTGGTGTATTATCTTTGAATCCGATCAGATGTAACACTCCGTGAATAATTAATCTTTGTATCTCGGCTTTGTATGTCGAGCGGTATTCTTTTGCCTGACGTCTTGATTGTTCTAAATTGATATATATTTCACCATCGATTTTATTACCGTCGCCAAGAGGAAAACTAATTACATCTGTGACCCAGTTATGTTTTAGGAATGTGGTGTTTAATTTTCGAATGAACTTATCATCTACAAAAACAATATTAATATCGCCTTCTTTTGAAGACTCGTACTTAATAACGCGTTTAGCCAAAGAAATAGTTTCCTTTTTATCGAACCGGTACTTTTTACAATTGTTAAATACACGAATCAAAATTTAGGATTACCTCCTTTTAGGCGCTAGGATATTTTCTGTAAGCGATAAAGCTATTCCCGATAACATAACCTCGGGGCCTAATGTAGTAAAATCTCCGGAAAGTATTTTTTTATCGACGTTCGCATAAAGGGAACAGCCTCCTTCGCGCTCGACAATTAAGCCGCAAATACTTTCATCCTTCTCGCTGAAGAAGGTTACTTCATTAAGCATCTCGCTCACCACAAAACCGGTACAGAAATGCAACTGGAGATGTGTGTTTGATGTATAAATTGATACCAGATTACCACGCTTTTTACCTATATATACATTAGGATAAATTTCTAATGCAAGCTTTCGGTGTTCAAGTTTCGTCTCAATTTCTAATCTATAGCTTTTACCTGACTTCTTAAGTTTAGATTTTAAAACTTTACTTAACTTTGTTAAACCGCTCTTATTAAATGAATAAAAGTACAATAATTTCTTTTTCATCATATTCCTTACAAACAATAATAAAAAACCCGAAGGATGCCCGATGACAGAGCATCCCCGGGAAAAAATACTTACAAAATTTTACCGAACAACCATTACCTTTTTTGCTTGAAGACCTTTTTGTCCGACAACAAGGTCAAAATCAACAAGCTCCCCTTCTTCAACTTTTTTAAAGGGTTGATTTGTTTGGATTTCGGTATAATGTATAAAAACGTCTTTGCCATCTTCCCACTGAATGAAACCGTAACCTTTTTTGGCATCAAACCATTTAACTTTACCGCGAGACATAGCGCCTCCTATTGTTTTATTGTTTCCATTTTCTGTAATCCTACTGACACATACGACTAATTATTAATTAGAGCGGATCACAAAACAATGGATATGTCTATGTGTCACCTACTTTTCTCCTTTTTCATTTTCATAGTGTCCCGGATCTCAGGTAATAATATTTTATACCGACCCCTTACAGTCTACGTTTTTCCGGGAAATCATCCTTTATTAACATATTTAATCGCTACATCAAAGTTATTGTATGGAAAATATACAACCTATTATGCTATTTGTCAAGTTTTTTTTACTTAAACAGCAATTTCTAATCCTTCGTAAGCGGCATGACAAGTAAAATTGAATTTCTGAGTTTTTATCTCATTTTGACATTTTTGATAAATATCAGCAATTTTTTCATCATTATGCGATGGATTATAATGAAAAAGGATTAGATTTTTTACTTTTCCTTCGGCAGCAACTTTTAATGTAAAAAGATAGTGTGAATGCCCCCAACCCACCCTATCAAGATATTCTTCCGGAGTGTAGGTGGTGTCGTGAATAAGTACATCTGCACCCGAAACAAAATCGTATATGCGGCGGTTGGGTTCCGGCAAATACTCCATGTACTTATCGATAACGATTTGTTCGATATTTCGTACCGACTGAGCATTGATGCGGTCGAAAGGCTCGTTGTCGCTTATGTAAACAATCGACTTCCCATTGTATGTAATTCGATATCCTATCGCAAAAGAAGGATGATTCAAGTAAATTGTTTTTACTTGCGATCCAAACACTTCAAATTCTTCTTCACCAACTGGCATAAAGTTAATGGTTGCTTTTAATTCGTTTAGCAGAACAGGGAAATATATTTTATTCATCTGGTCGGATATCATCTTCTGAAGTGACACATTTTGAGTTTCACTAGAAACGACAGTGAGTTCGTTACCCGATATGAATGCCGGTTTAAAAAATGGAAACCCTTGTATATGATCCCAGTGCGGGTGCGAAATTAAAACATAAGCCTTGATGGAATCACCCAAGAGCATTAATTGATCTCCAAGATTCCTAATACCTGTACCAGCATCGAGAATAATTAATTTACCATTATCGAGTCTCAATTCGACACATGGAGTATTACCACCGTATTTGACAGTATGTTTACCCGGTGTAGGAATAGAACCTCGAGTACCCCAAAATGTGAGCTTCATATTGACCCCACCTTCTTAATATTTTGGAATGATTTTGCGTACAAAATATAGTTATTTGCTGAGTCTTTTAATTGTTCAATTTCTTCTGAAGTTAATTTCCGTAGGATTTTCGCAGGAACTCCGGCTGCAAGAGATCCGTCCGGGATGTGTTTGTTCTGAAGTACAACTGAGCCGGCGGCAATTAATGTGTTCTTTCCGATAACTGCCCCATCAAGTATTATTGATCCCATACCTACGAGAGAATAATCTCCGATCGTACAGGCGTGCAGAACGACGTTGTGCCCTACTGTTACACCTTCGCCTATAGTTAGGTGTGAGCTTTCGGAGACGTGAAGCACTGAACCATCCTGTATATTTGACTTGGAGCCAATCTTTATAAAATTTACATCACCACGTATAACAGCATTGAACCAGACGCTTGCATCCTCACCGATTTCTACACCGCCGATGATAGCTGCACTTTCTGCAATAAAAGCAGCCCGAATAATTGTTGGGATTTTATCTTTATAAGTATATATCATCGACTATCGTTTTGTTACTGCCGGTGGTTTCCAATTGGTTTTTGTCCACTTTATCAGTTCAATTCTTACCTTACCGATTAGGACTTTCATTTTTGCCAAAATCGGTACTCTTTCGTTGTCGTTACTAAACCAGCCTTCAAACTTTCCGGTAAATCCAAAGATGCCCTCGAAATCTGCCGTACCGTCAAACTCCACTACATCAATCGGATAATTGGCTGCATCGATTTCAACGCTTTCAGTTTTATTCAGAAAATTTATAGTTGTATTTACAACTTTTTCATTTACTACTGTCGGGATACGCACCGTCTCACCTTTGAACAAATTCTGACGGGCAAAATAAAATAGCGACAAACCATCCTGTGCAAATGTATCTATTTTGGCTGTATCTTTACTAGTAACAACGTTTCCTCGTGAACTACCAAATTCAAAATATACCTTCTTGTTCGGATAGTCAAAGTTGTAAGTAACGTAGCGAATCTCTGAATTTTTTCGAGACTGCGATTGAAACCAGTTAGAAAAAATATTCCGATTCAAGGTGCTTTCATAAGTCTCATGAAGGTCCACGAACGGTATTCCTTTATAGCTATCGATATATGCTATGGTCTTATAAGAAATTTTATCGTCTGATACAACTTTATCCAAAACCCGCAGGTGTATTTCTCCTAAACTAAAGAATGCATAGCTTACTTTATAGACAAGCTCTTCCCCCACTTCAGGCTCAAACGGTTTCCTGTCGACGGGTCTGTTTTTATTATCATAGCCGAGAGAAAAAAGATATGATGAACATACCAGATATAGAATAATTAAACCTGATATAATTTTTATTTTATGGATAAAAAACATCGAAATATTATTTATTCATTCCAGCTATTTTTTCAGCTTCGGGAAAAAGTTTAATCGCTTTTTGGAATTGGTCATCTTCCTTATGTATTACGGGATAAGACCCTTCGTTCCCCCAGATTGTCCGACCGAGCTGAGCTTTTGCAAGTGCTTTTATAAAATTCACATCTTTCTCATACTGTTCTTTATTGAACTCGATATCTTTTTTCTTCGCAATCTCTTGTATTGAGATGAGCAGTTCTTCATTAATTTCGTACTCGGTTAAAAATTTCCTAAAATTGTTTTCATATATTTTTTTGAAATCGGCTCCAGATTTTTCAAAGAATCTGTTAGAGAATTCTAAGAACACTGCCTTACCTCTTAACTGTGCTGTGTAATCGGTTAATCTGCCGGATTTAATAATATAATCGGGTGTGATACCACCGCCACCATAAACGGTTCTTCCCGACGCAGTTTTATACATGGGTCTAGAGGTATCGTCTTCAACTTTATGTTCGATATTATCAATCACTTCTTCATCTCCATCGGGGAGTGGTTTCCGATATTCAGCCATATCTTTACCGTATGGCTTTTGGATGAGTCGACCGACTGGAGTATAATACCGAGCGATGGTCAAACGGAAAGCCGAGCTGTCGCTCAACTCAAATTGTCTCTGCACTAATCCCTTTCCAAAAGAAGTTTCGCCCACGATCAAGCCACGGTCCCAATCCTGAACAGCACCTGAAACAATTTCGCTTGCTGAGGCAGAACCGTGATTTATCATTATAATAAGCGGTATGTTCTGAAACTTTGCTCCTCCGCTCGAAATATATTCTTCGCTAAATTCGTTTCGCCTGCCTTTTGTGTAAACAACTTTTTTTCCTGCGGGCAGCAATTCATCAGCCATCTTGAAAGCTTGGTCGAGGTATCCGCCTGGATTATTCCGCAGGTCAAGCACTAATTTTTTCATTCCTTGCTCTTTTAATTTGTCCAGAGCTTTTTCGAATTCATCCTTAGTTGTTGCAGAAAATCTGTTGACATAAATATATCCAATTTCATCGTCAACCATATAAGACACATCGATACTGTATAGTGGAATCTTATCACGGATAATTTCAAACTCGAGTAAATTTTTTAAACCCACACGCAATATCGATACTTTTACTTTTGTTCCTTTAGGTCCGCGCAATTTTTTGGGAACGTCTTCCCTCTTGATTCCGACGGCAGACGTGTCGTCTATCTTCAATATCTTGTCGCCGGCTAAAATACCAAGCGCTTCGCTGGGCCCGCCAACGATAGGGGAAACTACCATTAGTGTATCATTTAAAACATCGAATTCAACGCCTATTCCTTCGAAGCTTCCTTTAAATTCCTCTTCCACTCTCTTGAGCTGCGATGCAGGAATATAAACCGAATGCGGGTCTAATTTAGCCAATAGTCCGTTTATCGCTCCCTCGACTAAATCTTTGGCATTAGCTTCGTCAACATAATATTTTTCAGTATAGCTTAGTACATCTTTAAATTTATTCAACTGGACATAAATATTATCTCCGGAAAATACATTGTTTAATTGTGTGCCTAAAAAAAGAGCAGCTGCTATTATAACTAAAACAGTTGCTAATGAAAATCGTTTTACCATAAATATTCCTCTAATATCTAACTTCACGTTTTTAGTATATTTAAAATCTGAGAGAAAGTCAAATTCTTATCTCACGGGTTTCCATTCATTTAAAATAGATTTTTTGAAGATTAAAACGGAAACTGCATTTGCTAACCAAAGAAAAATTATTCGAAAATACCCTTCTTTTCTATAACGTCTTGGCGATTCAAAAACCTTCACTTTCCACAAAAAACTGATCTTTCCATCTTTGCGTAATCTGTGGAAAAGGTCAAAATCTTCGCCCGCCGCAATTTTTTCGTTATAACCCTGAACTTTATCAAAATTTTCTTTCTTTATGATGTGACACTCACCGCGTCCCATTCCCATACCTAAAATATTAAGGGAATAAAAATATACATTCATTATGAAATGAACTAATCGGTCAAGCTGTGTCTCTTCTTCAGGATAAACATATACAGGACAGGTAACGGCGATTATTTCTGATTTAATTATCTCACTCCGAACGGCGGGAAAAAAAATATCGATATTCTCAATTTCCGTATCCGCATTGATGAAAATTAGTATCTCCCCTTTTGCCTTTTTTGCACCACAGTTTCTTCCAATCGATATGTTTTGTTTTTTGCCTTCCTTATTTTCTACAACCTTGTCGGCGTACCTGTATGCAATTTCCAAAGTTTTATCAGTTGAGCCGCCGTCGCTTACGATTAACTCGATGTTGTGTTTTTTTTTGAGTTGTCCCGTAAACTGAGAAAGTATTTTCTCAGCTAATTTTTCTTCCTGAAATGTAGGAATGATAACACTTATTTTGTTTCGTTCGTCCAAGTAATTGTTTTTTTAAAAAAAATAAAAAAGAAAAGTTAGAAGGATATTAGCCTTTGTTTAACTGTAATTCCCCAAGTATCTTTTAGATCGATATTCCAAATTGGAATAACAACAGAGCTTTGATAAACTTTTTCTAAACCGGCTTCGGAGAGTGAAACTGTCTCTATAGGGCATCTCCAGAATTCAGCGTTCGACGTAGTTTCAAGTTCAACTCTCAACTTTAACCACTCATCTACTAACGCTAACAATCTTATATCTTTTAAGCTGCCTACACTTTTTAATCGAGGGTCATCTAATTTAGCTCCCTCCACGTTATAATATCTGTCTGTAGCGTCACCCGCTAACAATCCATAATTCCATTCAACACCGAAACGCAAGTTCAACGGTTTCCCGCTCAAATTTATAAGCTGATATGATACATTTATGTCGCTGTCGTTATCTTTTAAAGTGATAATTTTTATTATTTCAATTTCGTGGGAAAAATTTTGATTTAAAACTTTCCCTCTTCGCTTTAGTTCAATATTTGTTATGCCTTTTCGTGTATCAACACTGAATTGATATGGATTATCTACAAAATCTCCTAATTCAACATAAGAATTTTTAATGAAATCTTGAACGGTCGTACTCTCTGCAAAAAAATGGTCAATAAGTGAAGCGTGTTTGTAATTATCATAAATTAATGATTCGAGCAGGTGACCTTCTGTAGATTGTGCATTTGTTGCTTGTAACAATTTTTTATGAGAATATTCTTTGCTACGGCTTAATACATCCAAAATATTTATATGTTTTGATTTATAATCAGCTTCATATATCGCACCGCCTTTATCCGGCTTGAGGTAAAGGTTTAACTTTGATGACTCATATAATATTTCCGGCAATCCGTCGCAATCGAAATCTGTAACTTCTATTGATGGATAATTAGACGAGACCTTATCCAATTCACATTCTGCATTAATTAAATTCTGATACAGAGGAAACCTTAAATTTGTTAGATATAAACCACCGAAGACACCGTGCCAGTATGCATCATTGCATTGACCGGCAAGCAAGTAGTCGACTGCTTTGGTTACATCGCGGCCTTCCTCTTGGTATTTCTGGATTTTATTTGAAACACGAAGCATTTTTTTGTGCAGCCAGTTTGCTTCAGGATATTTTGCAAGAAAATTCCGCCAGTAGCCGCCCCTCACAAAAGTACTGAAACGCGAAAGATTCTGACTGCTTAAAATATTCTCAAATTCTTCAAATTCATTTGTTGATTCAACAGGTAATGCCCATTTTAACATCTCGGGATATGAAGCCGTTGGTAAATAAACTCTCCCAAGCGCCGATTGGTTCTTTATCGCACTGTCGAAGTGCTCCATTTTAATCCAACTCGAGTTTGCTGTAATTTCGCGGAAAAAATTTTTAAGCCAGTTGTTTTCATACAAGTGAGTATATGTATTGGGCCAAGCCCCAAACTTCTCACCGTCATCCGCAAAAACAACTATCATATCCCTGCCTTCTGATGCAATCTTTCGAAACCAGTTAATTGTTTCCTCCACAGGTGCAAAAGGTATTGTATATCTAAGTTTTTTACTTCCTGGAAAAACTTTAATAACACGACCTTGTTCCTCAGTTGTATAATAGCCGTATAGCTCACTATCTAATTTTCCGGCATACTGAAAATGCGCATCATCAATCGGGAGGAACTCGATACCAGCCTCGGAAATTTCTTTAACTATGGCTTGTTCCCAAACTCTTTCAGCCAACCATATGCCTTTAGGTTGCACACCAAAAAGATTATAAATACGGTCTGATAATTTTTTTATTTGTCTGACTCTATCAACAGGTGGTATGATAGATAGTATAGCTTCATAGTAAGCGCCCGATAATATCTCGATTTGATTATTTTTGATCAACTTTCTGAGCCGGTCGATAAATTCAGGATGGTTGGTTTCAAGCCAATCGAGTAAAACGCCTGAATAATGCTGAGTAATTTTTATTTGAGGAAATTCTTCTAAAACATCAAAGAAAGGTTTATAAGATTTTTGGTAAACCTCCTCAAAAACAAAATCAAAATTCCCAATCGGTTGGTGGTTATGAACTGCAAAGATAAAAGTAATTTGATTCATAAAAACTTTACGTTACATTTTAAATTATGGACCATAATCTCTTTTACCAGTAACTATCAGATTTATACTCATTTCTGGTGTTACAGCATAGCCTAATTTTTTATATAGTCTGACATAAGCTTTTAATTTAAGGGGGATTGGAGAATAGGCGCTCTCAATTTCTGTGTAAGGCTTATCTAACCAAATATATCTGCCTTCATCATTTAGTAATTTGCAATCAACTTTCAACTTGACGAATTGATCCGGTTGGAGAGTTAGCACATCAGGATTCGGACTTAAATCGGTTTTTTTAATTAACTGTGTAACTATATTTTCCGGATCTATAGGATCCCAGATTTTTACGTACCCACCCACAAATGTCGAGTCGCTCACGACATCATTAAAAATATTTTTTACTGTTATCTCAAGACCGATGGCGTTTAGACCAATAAAAGTAACGGACGGATAACGAAGGGTAATCGGATCTGGGGTTCCCCAATATTTTTCGAAGACACTGATGGAATAATTTGAACCGTCGCCAGGTGAAGTAATATTACCAATTACTATATTTTTAGGTTCTATATACTCCGGCAATGATTCTTCACAAGCCTGAAATACAACCGACAGCACCAATAAAACAACAATATATATTAAAATAATTATTTTCATCATTGTTCCGTTTTACGGCGGCCATCTCATTAATGCACGGAAAACTACTTTAAATTCTGATTGTGGAGTGAAAACAGCCCCAATATTAGTGAACAATTGAATATATGCTCGTGCGTTGAATTTTATTGTTTCGTAGTCACCTAAATTCCCCCCGGTGCCTGGTACATCATTCCTTCGTTTACCATCGAACGGATATACACCATTAGGAAACTTTCCATTCCAACTTATCGAAAGCCAAAATGTATCTCCCTTTGCAAGTGTGATCATCCCGCCGGAAAAATATCTACTTTGTATATTCCTATTATCAATCGGAACCTTTGCTACCCTCTCAGGTTGGGATACATCATAAATTTCTACATAACCTTTTATATTCGCGATTTCTTCCAATATCTCTTCGTAATTGTGAACCGCACCAATTCTAAAATATACGGCGCTATCATAGTAAGCAACTCTAGGTGGTTCAAAATAATGGTCTTCATAAATGTTAAGTGTATCAATCAACTTCGATGGAGGATAATGATACATAGTTGCACTAAAAGGTAGAGGTGGTTGGTCGTAGGGTGGTAAAGTTTCGTTGCACGAAATAACAACTAAGGCTACGAAAATTAAAAAAAACATTCTCATCCGGATCTCCAAACTAATACTCTATGCGCACGCCAACGCGTGTGCGACGTGGGTTTGAATATGCGCTAGGGTCACTTAGTTCGCCACCGATCCGCCCGTTGGAGTCAACCCATTTCACATTCCTTGAATTAAGAAGATTCCTGACATCAGCATAAATAAACATATTGAGTTTCTTCTGTTCGTTTATTATAATTTTTTTAGATGCTTTGAAATCTATATTTGTATATTCCTTCATGCGTGAGTTATTCGGGACGAATGCTTTACTTGCATCTAGTGCATAAAAACCGTCTTTCGTGGGATAATAAGAAAACGGACGAGGAGTATTATACTGGAAAAGTATATCGACAGAAATATCATCCGGCAATGTTAAATCGATAACGCCTTTGATAGTATGACGTTGATCCCAGCTCAGGTAGAACGGTTCGGGATACAAAGGTAATCCCCATTGAGCATAGTTTAAGCTTTGATTAGCATATTCGCTTAATCCTTTAGCCATCATCAGGGTATAGGAGAGGGATCCATTTAACACTGTTCCATGTTCACGCGATACAGTGAGTTCAAGTCCATTTGACTCGCCATAAGGATTATTAACATACTCGGCAAAACCATAATCACCGGCAACCCGACTATTAGCTGAAACCAAAGTCTTTGTATCAATTTGATTTGTGGTTGTTTTATTGAAGTAGGTAGCTGTTACAACATATTGTTCTGCAAAAATGTACTTAAGGCTTATTTCCCACGCTTTTGTTTTCTCCGGTTGTAAATCAGGATTACCTACTAAAGCTCTTGCACCCTTTGATAATGTAATATTGTTTAAACCGGAATATAAATAATCGAAGAGCGGAAACTGAAAATATTCACCATAATTGATAAAAATATACCCATTTACATCAATAGGAGCCGACAAACCAATACGCGGACTTAAAGAAGATTTTAATTTGGCTTTAACATATCCTTTTACCACTTGGGAATCTATTCTGTCGGTCCCGATTACTTCAGAAATGGTTTCAACCTGTGGGCGTTCAGCGGTTGGATCCAGGAAATCGAATCTTGCGCCGATATTAAGCGTCAAACCTTCTTCGTCAAATTTATCTTGAATGTATGCACTACCGCTTCGAGGATAGTATCTATAATTTGTAGAGTAATTAAGCTGCGGCTCACCCGGAAGCGGTTTCCCAAAATAAGTTTTCCGCGGTTCATACTTTAATATTTCTGAGAAAATCGAATATTGATTGAATTCTAACCCTGCTTTTAGCAAATGGCTTTTCATAATTTGGCTGGTAATATCTGCCTTTAGAGTATATATGTTTTGTCTCGAATCAGCCCACCATGCTCTATTACCATCAATTATATATTGGAGATAAAAATCATATTGATAAATTGTAGTATCTATATCATTCTTTTCACCTTCATTTATCATCTGTTTCATAGAGTAGGTACTTATACTAACATTATAAAATGTATTTTCAGACACCGAGTGATTCCACGAGAGTGATACCCTGAACGCATCTCGTGAACGCGGCGGCAGACCGTCAAGATTAAAACGCCAAGTGTATTCATAGTCGTGCCAACGCTTGAAGGAAAATAAACCAGACAAACTTAACCTTTTGCCGTTACCAAAATTATAATCTAATTTTGAAAAATTGGATAGCTCTTTTTGGATAGGAGATTTAAAGAAATGCTGAAAATCCTGCCACCATCTGGTATCGCTTAAATATATATCAGTCGCTGAAAAATAACCGAAGTCACTCATAATCGGTCCGCTCGCGGAGAATTCCACATCCGTTACTTTACTTACCTGTTTACCACCTAACCAATTATCTTTATCAACACGTGCCTGGAACCTATGTTTTTCACCGCCTGTCTTTGTAATAATATTTACTATTCCAGATAAAGCATTACCATACTCAGCATCAAACCCTCCTGTTTGAATAGACATTTCGGTAATCGCGCTTTTAGGTAATTCAGCGCCCGCTCCACCACCGACAACGTCTTGAATTGGTAAACCATCTACAAGGTAAACCACCTCACTCGTTTTACCGCCACGAACATTGCCCTCGTTAGTTACGCCGGGCTGGAGCGTTAAAACTTCTTGCATTGATGTTACCGGTAATTTCTCAAGACGAACGGCGCCAACGTTGTAGGTTGTAGCAGTAATATCGCGCTGGATTAAAGGCCTTTCGGCGATAACTTCAACTTCTTTTAATTCGATATCAGTTGAAGAAAGGAATGAATTTATTTTGGTACGTAAATCCGGGGCTATCGTAACTCCTTTATGCAGTACGGTTTTGTAGCCGACCATGGAGAATTGCAGGTCATACGTTCCAGCTTTTACGTTTGAAACCTGATAAGAACCGTTTATATCAGTGACGGCACCCATCGTAGTCCCCACAATTAGAATATTCACACCAATAAGCGGCTCACCGGTTTCTTTATCTTTAACAACGCCCTCCAGAATTCCGTAGATTCCAGACAAAGCAATATTTATTGAAAATATCACTAATAAGAGACTAATAACATAACGCATTTTTACTTACTCCGGCTTCATTTGTGGGAAAAATAAAACATCTCGAATTGATTCTTGGTTGGTTAACAACATCGTAAGGCGGTCGATACCAATTCCTAATCCAGCAGTGGGAGGCATGCCATATTCTAATGCACGTAAAAAATCTTCGTCCAGCACGTTGGCTTCTTCGTCGCCTCGTGCGCGCAACTTTGCTTGTTCTTCGAAACGGGCACGCTGGTCAATCGGGTCGTTTAGCTCAGAAAAAGCGTTGCAAAGTTCACTGCCGTTAACAATCGCTTCGAAACGTTCTACTACTTGCGGGTTGGATCGGTGCTTTTTTGCAAGCGGCGACATCTCAATCGGATAATCTATGATGAAAGTAGGTTGAATTAAATTTGGCTCGACCATCTCACCGAAAATTTCGTCTATAACTTTGCCCCTGCTTGCGCCCGGGTCAACATCTATGTGCAACTCTTTTGCAAGCTTGTGAAGTTCCGCCTCTGAATAATTGCTGACATCAACACCGGTGTACTTTTTAATCGAATCATACATCGTTATTCGCGTCCATGGTGGGGTAAAGTCAATTTCATTCGCACCTATTTTTATTTTCGTAGAACCGTGCAACTTTAATGCAATCGTACTGATTAGCTGCTCCACTAATTCCATCATCCATATATAATCTTTGTATGCAACGTATAACTCAAGCATAGTAAACTCGGGATTATGTGTCTTGTCCATTCCCTCGTTTCTGAAATCTTTTGCAAACTCATAAACACCATCGTACCCGCCAACAATCAAACGCTTGAGATACAATTCATCTGCGATACGTAGATAAAGGTCGATGTCGAGTGCGTTGTGGTGGGTTATAAATGGTTTTGCAAAGGCACCACCGTAGAGCGGCTGTAGAATTGGAGTTTCAACTTCCAGATAACCGCGCTCATTAAAAAACTCCCGGATTGCGTTCATCATTTTGGAACGCTTGATAAAAACTTCACGCACACTTTCATTGACAATCAAATCTACATACCGCTGACGGTAACGTAACTCCTTATCCGAAAATGGATCGTAAACGATTTTATTTCCTGATTCATCAATTTTTTCTTTAACGACGGGAAGGGGGCGTAATGTTTTTGAAAGAAGCTCAAGAGATTGTGCGTGAATAGAGACTTCCCCCATCTTTGTGCGGAAGACATATCCTCTAACTCCAATAATATCACCTAAGTCCATCAACTTGAAGGAATCATAGATGTCCCCCAAGTCATCCCGCTTAAGATAGATTTGAATCCTACCGGCAGAGTCTTGTATATGACAGAAGGAGGCTTTTCCCATCCTACGTATCGACATAATCCTACCTGCGACTGATACATTTTGCTGGGCGTTATCATCTTTAAAATTTTCGATAACTTCCTTTGAGTAGTGTGACCTATCGAATTTATACGGGTACGGATTAATACCCTTCGCAATCAGTGCTTGCAGTTCCTCACGCCGGCGTTCCATCAACTCGTTTAATTCTGCTTTATATGAATCAACCGTCAGACTTTCTGCGATACTGGGGGTATTTATTTTTTCATCTAATGACATTATTTAACAAAATTTTTATTGAAAATAAGAAGAATTTCGATGATAAGCAATCTTATGCAACACTGTTCTGAATTTAAACAAAATTTTAATATATTATACCACTATGAAAATCGGAATTACATGTTATCCCACCTACGGAGGCAGCGGCGTGGTTGCTACCGAATTAGGCAAAGCCCTTGCCGAACGGGGCCATCAGGTTCACTTTATAAGCTACGCGCTCCCCTCACGTTTAGATGGGTTCTTAGGAAATATCATCTATCATGAAGTCGAAATGTCATCATATCCCCTTTTCGAATTTCCGTTGTACACGCCAGCATTAGCAAGCAAGATGGTCGAGGTTGCTAAGTTTGAAAAATTAGATGTACTCCACGTTCATTATGCGGTACCGCACGCAATCAGCGCTTATCTTGCCAAACAGATTGTCGGGAATAATTTAAAAATAATTACCACACTGCATGGAACAGATATTACCTTAGTCGGTCTTGAACCAAGTTTTTTACACATGATGAAATTTATCATAGAAAAGAGTGATGGGGTAACTGCCGTTTCCAAATTCTTAAAGGATAAAACCATCACTAATTTCCAAATTGAAAAAGAGATAGAAGTAATATATAATTTTATAAACCCTGAGAAGTATAAAAGGACTGAGAATACTGAATTAAGAAAATCGATAGCGCCCGATGGTGAAAAAATAATTGTCCACACATCTAATTTTCGTCCTGTGAAGCGCGTTCCCGATGTAATCAAGATATTCAACGAGGTACGGAAAAAAATAAAGTCAAAATTGATACTCATTGGAGATGGACCGGATAGGTCCGCCTGTGAAGTGTTATGTCGTGAACTGGCTATTTGTTCGGATGTAAAATTCGTAGGGAAACAATCCGATATAGTTCCGCTTCTTTCGGTATCGGACTTATTCCTGATACCGAGCCAGTCGGAAAGCTTTGGATTATCCGCACTTGAAGCGATGGCTTGTCAAATACCAGTGGTATCATCGAGTGTTGGTGGTTTACCGGAACTTCAGGTGCACGGAGAAACCGGCTACATTGCGGAGATCGGAGATATAGATAGAATGGCGAAGTACAGTATTGAACTTCTTACTAATGAACCAAAGCACACAATCTTTGCAAAAGCGGCACGCAACCGAGCAATCTCGCTATTTAGCGAGAATAAGATTGTAGACCAGTATGAAAATTTTTATCAATACATTTTAAAAAAAGATAATTAACTAAGAGCTTAGAGGAATATTTTTATGGAAACTTATCATGACTTTATTACTCTTTTACCAACTTTGCTTCTACGTGGGGGTTTCGCAATCCTCTGCGGCGGTTTGATCGGCATTGAACGTGAGCGACGTGGCAAAGCGGCGGGCTTCAGAACGAACACGCTCATTTGTGTTGGCGCTACGTTGTATATGTTGGTCTCTGATTTCATTATTCAACATTTAGGTATCACCGGAGTTGACCCGACGAGAATCGCCGCACAAGTTGTAACAGGTATAGGGTTTTTAGGCGCGGGAACAATTATTCAAGCTCGCGGAACAATAATGGGGCTTACAACCGCTGCGGGTATATGGGTAGTTGCGGCAATCGGTTTGATTATCGGTGCTGGATTCCCATTGATTGGCTTAATCTGCACCTTAATGGTTTTGGGAACCTTAACGATTCTCCACAAAATTGAACCACGTCTGCTTGGAAAATGTAATTACGTCAATTTCAAAATAGTTTTTGCAGAAAATGGTGGTCGGACGCGTGGCGAAATTGCAAATATATTAAATGAACACGACTTAGACTTTTCTCAATTTAATGTTGAAAATATTGATGAAAGGACTTCAGTTCTGTACCTGCGTTTCTGCGATAAACATCCCTCACACCACAGATTTTTATCGGAAATTTGGAGAACGGCGGGCATTGTAGAGATTACTAACGTTAAATGATCCGTAAAAATTTTACACCGTAAAACAGGACTTATTATACAGCTAAGAATCTTCAGCAGTGGTTGCGGCAATCTCTTCAACAGAAGAAACACCTCTTCGCAGTAATTCTATTCCTGATTGACGTAAGGTTCTCATGCCTTGTTTTATCGCCATATTGCGGATGGCTTCTTCGTTAATCGATGAACCGGCATCCATGATTAATTGACGAATCTCTTTTGTAAAGTAAAGAGCTTCATGAATACCCGTCCTGCCTTTATAACCTTTAATACAATGTATACAGCCGACGGGTTTATAAAATTTTATCGATTGGATTTCCTCTTTCGGGAATCCGATTTTTTCTAAATGTGAAATCTCAACATCATTATCTATTATTTTACATCTCGTACAAAGCTTTCTCACTAGACGTTGTGCAACAATTATATTTAACGCGTACGCAAGTAGAAATGGTTCTATTCCCATTTTATATAAACGGGCAATCGCACTGGGGGCATCATTCGTGTGCAAAGTTGAAAAGGTGAGGTGACCTGTGTTGGCTAACTTTATAGCAATATCAGCCGTAATTTTATCTCTTATTTCTCCGACCATCACAATATCAGGGTCATGGCGAAGTATTGCGCGCAAAGCTCCTTCAAAATCTAATTTCGGGCTTAGTTTTACTTGCCTGGCTCCATCAATCAAATACTCTACCGGGTCCTCGACGGTGATAATGTTAACAGCAGGATTTATAACCTCGCGTAAGGCTGCAAGAAGAGTAGTGCTCTTACCGCTACCTGTCGGGCCCGTGAGTATAACGACTCCGTATGGCTTGCTGATTGCTTTTTTAAAACGTTCCAGAGTTAGTGGTTCAAATCCTATATTGTCAATTGTGATGGTTTGTTCGGGATCGGGCAGAACTCTAATAACTACCGATTCCATTTTATGTTTAGGTTCACGGCCAATAATGGGGATTATCGACAACCTAAAGCGAACGATTTTTCCGTCAACATTTTTTTGAGCAAAACCATCTTGGGCTGTTGCGCGTTCGAATCTATCTAAATTTTTTGCATAGTCTTTGATGACGGCTGCAATAGCTTCGGAACGTATGTCGTTGGCTGTGTGCCATAAATTTAATTTACCATCTATTCTAAAATGGATTTCTGTTTGTCTATTTCCTTTTGGTATTATGTGTACATCACTTGCGTGTGTCCTGACGGCATCTGAGAGTATATTATCAATTAAATCTGCTAAATGCCCCTTTTGGATTTCTTCTTCCAAGTCCTCCATAACGGTTTCATCATCCACAATTTCTTCCGTAGCAGTCGAATAATCAGGTTTGTCTAAATGGAGTTTATGTAGAAGTTCCTCATAATTAGAAAGGGAGATATAGCATATCTCAAATTTAGGAAACGAAAAGGAGCGTGCAACAGGCGATACGTCCAGGTTACTGGGATCTGTAGTTATTACTAATAATTTATTGGGATCACTGTCGCTTACCGAGAAGGGGAGAACTCTTGCGGATAATGCCTGCTCTCGCATAACATAGGGAAGTGTATTTAGATTTTTTGTAATGAATGAAAGGGATGCAGAGTCTAATTCACTCATCGAGATATCAATTATTTTAAACGAATAATAGCTTGCAAATTGGGCGAAAACGCTTTCTCTATCAATATTAAATTGGTCGATTAGAACTTTAAAAAGCTGACGTTTATCGCTGATGTCTAACTTTTGCTTATACTTTAATGCTTCGTTGACACATTCTCTGGAAACGACACCTTTTTGTATTAAAAATTCTACAAATCCAGACACACAATCGACAGATGAAAATGCTTTTTCGTCCTTAGTCTTACTATTTATTGATTTATCAATTTTATCGTCTTTAGAAAATAAATTTAAAATAGTCCGTTCCTTTCTTAAAATCTATTCTATTAATATTTGCTGATTAAAAGATAGTAAATTGTAGACATAATTCCCAAAAAAAAAGTGAAAGCAATAAACTTTCACCTACAATATAAACTGAAAATAATTAATTTCACTCGTACCAAGAAACAATTTTATAATATTGTAATTTCCCAATCTGTTGTGCATCTTTTAATGCATCATTGCTGTAATAAATATTTGCAGTTCCATTCAAGAGAAAGTCGCTGCCCGGTGAACCATCCATCAGTACCGAACCTACAATATTTATTGTGCCCGTAGAACTAAATGTTGAACTATCAGGCGTGTCAAATACTGTGCTATCACTAAATTCTCGATTGAATGGTATTACCAAACCTATAAAATTTAGAGTGCCACTTACCTCAAGTTTCCCTTTTACAACCAAAATTCCATACCCAATCACATTACCCGTAATTTTCACAGGTGCTTCAGTAGCATCAATATAGACTATCTTTGGTTTATTGGAATCTCCCCATGCAGGCGGAGAGATTGAGGTAATGTTTAACTGAGGAGGTATGGCTACATACTTTACATCTGCCATTGCAATAAATTCTTTCACGATAGTCGAATAATTTGGAATTGTGTCTGTTACTGTGATTTTGTTAGTATCGGGATATAGAACAGCTCCATAGTTGCTGCTGATATTAGAACTATCACTTTGAGCAACAACAGAAATAGCATATACATCATTTGAATCACCAAGCGCATCGTACACACCCAGTTTTGTAGGATTCACCCAATAATAGTTGTGGTTAATACCACTAATCTTTACTTTATTATTTGTAACATTTTTTATAGAAAAGTCCACTGGCGAAAAGTCGAACCCAACTGCAGCACCGGGAACTGGAAAATCTTTTGCGACCCTTTCAAATAGAACATCAATATTATACGTAGAATCATTATAGATTGCATCTGATCTTATTTTTAAATACGTTCCTCCAAGAGTATCTTTACAAGATAAATCATAAGACCCTCCATCCACATTACCACTGAGAAAGAAATTACTTTCATTGGTATCATCAATTTTCCTCAAAGCTAAACTAACTGCACTATGCGCAATATTTCTCGCTTGCGAGTACTTATAATATCCCATGGTTGTTGTTATTGTTTCATTACTAGAATTGTTTAAAGTTCCGGCGATGAGGCCAAAAATTAGCACAAGACCTAACACTAATATTACAGCATTACTGCCCATTTTTTCCCATTTCCACTAGCATTATTATACAATATAAATATAGCAAATATAATATGGACATAATTGACTAATAGATTAGTGATTTAAAACACATATTTATGTACTTTAATATAATGTATGTGATTCCCTAAATTAAATGAAAGTAATTAACTACCAAGTCCATGCCGGTCGCGAAATGTTTGTCCTATTATCCCGCCGATAACAAAAACTAAGCTCGAATAATATATCCAAACAAGCAGTACTAACAAGAAAGCATAAGTCCCATATAAATTACCGAAAGAATGGAAGTTGTTTAAGTACCAGGCAAACAATTTTCCAGCGGCAATCCATAATGTAGCGGATGTAATGGCAGAGATAAGTGCAGTTTTCCAGCCGATGCTTTTGTCCGGAATAAATCTATAGACTATGAAAAACATTATGAGTGTAAGAAAAAAAGACACAATTAATGGAAGTGCTTGCTCAAAATAGAAAAACTCAACACTCCTAAAACCCGGGAGTATGCGGATCAAGTCTTCAACTATCGTGTAAAACCAAGTTGCAATTATTATCAGCATAGATAGAATTCCGACAACTATTACCCAAAGAATATCTTCCAAAATCGTCAGTATCACTAACTTTGTCGACTTTATCCGATAAACCCTGTTGAGCACTGTTCGTACCGAACTAAAGAGCGAGGTGGCAGTCCATGTTAAGACCGCTAATCCAAAGAGACCGAAAGATTTTCTGTATTCAATTATATCTCGAATAATTTGTTGTATGGATGTTTTAATATTCTGTGCATATGGTTGGTCGGGGAATGCTGCGCTTAATATTTGCTGTATCTTTTGTACTGCCAACTCCGATGAGTTTAAGACTATTCCTAATATGGACGTAAACAAGAGCAAAATCGGTATTAAGCATAAAACTGCATTGAACGAAATTCCGGAAGCAAGAAAAAGAACGTCATCATCGTATAGATGACGGTATAAATTTTTGACATAGAAAACCGCTGTATCTTTAAAATTTTCCAATCTCGATTTGATGTGTAATACCATTTTATTATTCCCTTAACAAACGGAGTGAAGCATATTTTAACAGTAAATATTTTCTTCCGATGTTCTCAAAATCGATTTCTGCTTTTAAATTGCCGCCCGCGCCTGACAGGTTGAGAATTTTTCCCTTCCCGAAAATACCGTGCTCTACAAAGCTTCCTACATTCAAGCGAACAGGCACTTGAGATTCATTTTCATAATCTGGAAAGTTCTGAGCGAAGTAATTTATTTCTGGCTTAGTTTTTTGGGACTTCTGAGCGGGGAAAAAGGTTCTCGCTTTCGTATCAGTCCGAGATTGTGTTCTCTTGATATACTCTGCCTGTTGATTACTGATTAGATTTGGGTCGACTTCTTTAATAAAACGCGACGGAGTGGAAAAAGTAGGTTCACCAAATTTACTACGAGTAGTTGCATAACTTAAGAAAAGCTTTTTCTTTGCCCTCGTCAGGCCGACATAAAAGAGGCGTCTTTCCTCTTCTAATTCGGCTGAGTCTAAAATAGAATTGTACGACGGAAACAGTCCTTCTTCCAACCCGCTGATAAAGACGACGTCGAACTCTAAACCTTTGGCACTGTGAAGAGTCATCAGGGTTACAGCATTATGGGCTTCATCCCATTTATCAATTTGCGATACAAGCGCTACCTCCTGTAAAAACGCTTCGAGGGTTGGGATTTCTTTTTCCGAGCTGAATTCTTTAATCGCCGACAACAATTCCTGCACATTCTCCCATCGAGAGAGAGAATCTACAGTGCCTTCTTCCTTGAACTCTCTTAAAATACCAATCTCTTCCACCAATGACCTCGATAATTCGGTTACAGATAATTTCTGCATCAGTTCTTGGTATTTCTTGACCATCAAACCGAAATTGAACAGACGGTCGGCTGCCTTTTGTGGTAATTCGCTTATCCCTTTGCATTTTAATCCTGCCTCAAACAGTGATAGCTTATTTTTTTTTGCATACGTTTCTAATTGATTTATGGTTACTTCGCCAATTCCACGAGAGGGATAATTCACAACTCTTAAATAACCAATGTCATCATTTGGATTTACAAGTAATTTTAAATATGCCAAAACATCTTTAATCTCTTTTCGCTTATAAAACTCAACTCCGCCTACGATGACGTATGGTATTCCATTCTTTCGGAAAGACTCTTCAATCGACCTGGATTGAGCGTTAGTCCTGTACAAAACCGCAATATTTTTAAAATCCAGTTTTCGTTCTACAATTTCAGTTTTAATGTTATCGACTATTCTTCGTCCCTCATCCCGTTCATCTTGACACACAGTAAGAGTAATGAGGTCTCCCAAATCATTGTCAGTCCATAGGTTTTTGTCTATTCGGTTTATGTTCTTTTTAATTACCTGATCGGCAGCAGATAAAATCAATTTCGATGATCGGTAGTTCTGTTCCAATCTAAAGACTTTACAACCTGTGAAGTCTTTTTCAAAATCAAATATATTTTGAATTTCTGCTCCACGAAACCGGTAAATACTCTGTGCATCATCGCCGACAACACAAATGTTCTTGTATCTTTGCGCCAGCAATTTGATCAGCTTATATTGTGCCCGATTTGTGTCCTGATATTCATCCACTAAAATAAATCGAAACCTGTCCTGGTATTTAGACAAAACTTTGGGATGTTTCTCAAACAATTCGATCGGTCTTAACAACAAATCGTCAAAATCCATCGCATTGTTTTGTTTTAGTAACTTCTGATACTCTGTGTATATTTTGATAACTTCCTGTCCGAATAAATCACTCGAAGAGGTCTCGAATTCATCCGGAGAAATAAGTATATTTTTTGAGCTGCTAATTTTCGAATAAACAGCTTTGGGGTTAATCTGCTGCGTATTAATATTTAAGCTGTGTTGAATATTTTTTACAAGGTTCAAGCTATCTTCTGTATCGTAAATAGAAAAGTTTCTGTTAAAACCTATTGCCTCGCATTCCTGTCTCAGCAACCTTGCAAACATCGAATGAAAAGTCCCCATCCATAACTGCGAGCTTTTATCGCCTACGAGGGCAGTAATTCTTTTTTTCATCTCATCGGCAGCTTTGTTAGTGAAGGTAAGTCCTAAGACCTGATAAGCGGGTACACCAATACTGATAAGATATGCAACTCGATATGTGAGCACTCTGGTTTTTCCACTGCCCGCACCCGCAACAATCATCACGGGACCCTCTACAGCTTTCACAGCGTCCTGCTGAACTTTATTTAACTCATTTATTAACAACATTAATGATCAATTCCAATACTAAATTTTTATTACTTAGCAACACATCGGTATAATTCCTCTCCGGCGATGTGTATTCCCGAAAAATATTTTTATAAGATAATTGCGCCTTCGAGTCTTAATAAAAATTCTTTTGTCTTCACGCCCGAAGAATATCCTATTAGCGAACCATCAGAACCAATAACTCTATGACATGGGATAATAATCGGTAAGGGATTTGCTCCGTTTGCTCTACCTACAGCTTGAAATCCTTTGGGCACACCGACTCTTTTTGCCAATTGACTGTATGTTGTGGTAGTCCCATAAGGTATCTGAGTCAATTTTTTCCAGACCCTGAGTTGAAATGGAGTGCCAATTAAATCGATTGGGAGAGTAAACTCAACAAGTTTCCCATTCAAATAACGGTTTATCTGATCAATATATTCTTTATTCCTCGATTTATTATCGTTTACAGCATCAATCTCGAAATGGTTTTCAAGCCATTTAAAAAAATCTTTCTTTGTTTCTTTTGGAATGCTGACTTTACATAAACCTTTTTCTGTCGAGGCTATATAAATGTGACCAATACGGGAATCGAATGATGTACAGAACACTTTTCTGTCCAATTGTTGGTCTTGAATAGTTTTTTTTTCACCACTCTCTCCAGTCTTTACTCTCACGTGTTCGTTCACAATTTTTTCCGGACTTATGGTATAATTCATCATTACTATATAACTGATATTCGATTCTTATTGTAGGTTGATTAGCAAAAGGAAAACTACTCACTAATAAGCGCTGATAATTATAAAAAAAAATAAAAACATATGCAAGGGTTTTCTAACAAATAGTTAAAAAATAATTTTTATGTGAGCATGAGTGTCTTAAAAATATTTTTAAAAATAAATTACAATTCTGTTTCTACCCTCTATGAAACGTTGTGAAACATATTTAAGATGATTCTTAAGAAACATCCCCTAACCTATTAAAAAAACGCACGGACTTCTGCTCGCATTGAGTGGATTGGCAACGATAAACCTTCGCTTCTTCCCTCATAATTAAGTGTTGCTTGCAGAAAGTTTGTAAATCTGTAATCTGCTGAGGTTCGCCACAACCAAGTTTTTCCCCTAAGTCGACCTCCGGTTAGCTCATACGGTAAATTTAAGCCCGCACCCAACACCAAAACCTCTTCACGGTTGAATTCAACGCGTGCTAATCCCTTTTCTTCAAATGAATATATTAACCGTATTCCCTGGGTGTTTATATCAGCGACAGAGTTTGAAGACTCATCTTTATTTTCTGCTCTGCCAACAGAAATTTTAAACCCCATCTCGATATTTTTATTCGGTCGGTATGCCCAATCCGAAGTAAGTAAATCACCTTTTATATTTCTAACACGATAGCTATACTTTGATGCTCCAACTTGATCGGTTTTATTTTCATAATCAGTTTGATTCGCAATTTCTGGAATCAATTGCCAACGTACTCGAACCGACCGTTCACGGTTGTAACCTCGTTCTGTTCCCAAAGCATACTGGGCCATGCTCTTACGCTGTTGAAACCGGAAACGCATATAAAACTCCTGACTTTGCTCGAATAAAAATACATCCTGTGTTATGGAATTACTTCCAGCTAAAGTGGTTTTCTCATTCTGAAAATACTTCATATTCAAAAAATAGATGTTTCGCTGAACGGTTTCGGCGCTTTTTTCTTCAATTCTTACGAATGTTTCAGTGGAAAAAGCGGAAACAGTTTGACCGAACCAGTTCGATTCTGAGATCAGCTTCGATGGCACAAATCTTATCCTGCCGCTTAATCTTAAATCTATTACCGGCGACAGATTATCGGATGGAATTGTTATTGGAACATAATCGCCGTCAAACCTCGTCGGACGGAATTCATCCTCTGTCGCGATTCCATTACTATCAATATCGCCTATATAAACATAAGAGCCGGTTCCTTTAGGAACTCTTTGAAAAACCCTTTCCATTTTAGCGGAACGTTGTGTCGATGCATCATAGAGTAAGTCTGATTCTATTCCTCTATCGAAAGCCGCAAACCTTGTCAACCAGCGAATTAAAATCGATTCTGTATTCCCTCCTGAAGCACCTTTGAACTCTGCTGTGTATTCTCGTTTTCTTAAAGTAACATCGGCTGAAGTTGAGAGAGTCCGAAGCGGTTGAGAGGATATAGAGTAAATTTGAGTGAATGTATTTGATTCTTTCACCAGCGCTCTATTATAAAATCGATTTTCTTCACGCCATTTATATTCCACACCGAACGTTGTAGTGTAAATATCTTTTATTTTTAGCTTGGGAGAGTATTCACTAAAGTTGAAGCTGCCCGATTGAAGCGTATCGGATGCAATAGAGTTTTGTTTCTTAGTTTCATTTTCATACATAAAGCTTGGTGTAATTTTCCAAAAAGTATATTCTGTTAACGCTTTATTCCTCTGCCAATTGCCAAGTGCGTCAGAACTTTTATCCTTACTTTTAATTAACTCGAATTGATAGTTGATTTTAGGAAGAGTAGTTTCGTTAAAATCGAATTCACCCAGCGTTCGGGTTGATGTGAATTGATTTCCCATTTTCATGTAACCTAACCCGCTGTTAATTCTTACTGATTTTATCGGTTGGTAATTCAAAAGTCCTTCGCCGCTCGCTTCATTCAGTTGTGTAGTTTGATTTAAATTCCACTTCCTACCGAACTCAACATCGTTGATTCTATCTACCGGAACAAATTGACCAGAGATAATTCTCTCTCTTAGTTGCAGATCGAAGGAGCCGATATTTGTACTTCCAATCCTAACATCTTGTGGATTAAATTGCAACCCGAATTTGTATGCGCCTCCTTGATTATCGCCGTCGTCGAGGTTTGAAAATCGGTTCGCATCATAATTACTTACCGCCGTCTCACCGAAAAATCTTAGGTAATTCGTCACTTTCGCCTTAAGGTCAACATCTATCAGAGTTTGCAATTGAGGAAGAGGTAAAAACCGGATCGGCAAATAACTTCCTAAACCAACGCCAACAAACTTATAATTTCCGATGCTGATTTTTGAATAATCGCCCTTGCCGTCGCCGACATATGTGAATGTTATGGAATATTTTGCCGCAGTATCTCCGGGTGCGTATCGAAAAATACTGTAAGGCTGTGTATTTATAGTTGTGTCGTTTAAAACATATTGACCCTTGCCGTATCCGACATATTGCGCACCATTTTGGATTGCTCTGAACCGATTATCGCCAGCCGTACGTAGCGTTTCTTTGTCGGCATCTGTTAACGTCAGGTCAATCGGATTACTATAATCGTCTCCTTCACGAATAAATGAAGCAACCACGTTGAATCTATCGTCAAAAATGTTCGAGCTTCCTTGAGCAGCAAAGAAATTTCGCGTGTACCGCCTATCAGTATACTCGAAATCAACCACCACCCTTGAATTACCATTAATTAATCTTCGACTGGTAAAAGTTAACTCCGACAGCGCATAATCAATTATATAATCGTTTTCGTCACCACGCTTCATCTGCTCGCCATCCACGTAAACTTTTTCTGTTCCTGCTATTATAATAATGATTCGTTCATTATTTTTTCCCAACAGACGATAAGGGCCTTGCACTCCCTCGATACCGAGGAACTGATTAGTATTATACTTTCCTCTTGTCACCGCGCCTGATAAACTGACGTTACCATTCACATCCCCAGCATCATATCTTACCGAACCCAAACCTCCCTGAAGTTTTCGAGATATCTTTCCGAACTCTGTACCTGTAAAATCTAAATTGAAATCGCCTAAAGTTGCCGACATATTTTTAGTTTTCAACTCGATGAATACTTTGTCAATCTCCTGTAGTGTTTGAGTGTTGCCTTCGGGTTGGATCGGAGAGTTTTCATCGGTCAGCGCAGCAGCAATATCGATGTCATCCGATAATTTTCCTGCCATCTGCATTCTGAAACCGGAGTTTAAAGACAGATCGCGGTTACTGCCGAACGTAAATCCTCGCACGATACTTCCACTCTTTTGTAAATTTTCATTAAAAATATTATCAACCGTGAAAAGAGACAGCGGTTTTGACGTCTGAATCAATTTTCCAGTTGAACTATCCTTTTTAAAAAACAATTCACGATGAGCATATTTGCTTTTAAACTCGAAAGGAAATACTCTGTAATTAATTTCAACCTCCTTCTTACTCGAGGAATCTCGGAATACATTTATTATAAACTCGGGGAGAAATTTAATTTGACTATTTTGTGAATCGAAAATATAATCACGATTCAATTCTAATAAAACTGTATCGAGTATTACTTTCAGTGTACCGACGACGATATAGCGGTCTGGCAGTTGATACGTAGAGTCTTCGTCTACGATTTGAAAGATATGCTGTTTATTTTGATTATCAGAAGCTCTGGAAGAAGATTGTGCAAAAAGAATATTAGTGAAGAACAAACAGCAACCAGCGATGAGTAAATTTATGATATTTAGGGTCCTAGGAAGCATTGGTAGATTAAATATACGACAGCGGAAGGAAATTGTAAAGGGCAGAGTTAGAAGTCTATTCTTAGAGGGGTTTTCCTTAGATATATTTGCTCTACATGCCGGTTGAGTTATAGTATACCGAACAGGTCTTTCATTAAACTCCAATCTTTATCGAGTTTCAAGTTCACGACATCCGGTTTTGATTGTATTTTTTTCTTCAATGAACTATAGTCCTCATTTACCATTACAATAATATTAGCCGGAAGAGACGTTCCCTTTGGTTCCATTAAATCGTCGAAAATGTATGCGGCATCGGGTGTCGACTTTAAAAAGTTAAATATCGATACTATTTCTTTTTGGATAGCCTCTTCATTTTTTACGTCCTGATTAAAAGCTGAATATGCAAACGATATAATTTCCTCAATCTGGTTGTTGCTTCCTGTAATCCTCACCTGACAACACCTCTCCGACATTAAGTCGGATAAAAAGATTTTCCGCTCGTCCTTTTTTATTGGTAATCCGACTTCTTTATAATACCAGAAACCAAATATTTCGAGGGCTTCATTCCCAACATTTTTAATTGAGGCGATAAGCATTCCTATTGGTACACGGTTATTCATTTAACTTAATATAGTTTTTTGGCAAAATTGTTAATTATTTCAGTTATACAAAACTTTACACAAAAAGAATTTACTGATAAGATTAGAATTATGCAAGAATATTCGAGCGCAAATTGCAAATCTCCTCCACTTTCTCTATATTTTTACAAATCATGAGAATTCTTTGAGACAACAAAATTTAACTAAATACCTGACCATATATTTCTTTCTATTCATTCTCTTACCCTCTTTCGGGTTAACACAAATCGTTGAGGATAGCATATCAACTGAAAACGTGTTAAAACAAGACACATCATTCACCGAAAAGTTACTTCCCGTAATTCCTATCAAATCAGTTGGCTCAATTGATAAAAACCCTAATCTTGTAGTATCTTATTCTGCGCTCACATTTTCCGACTATAAATACGTCGGAAATATGTTAGAATATTTTCCAGGTGTTTTCATTTACACTCTCGGAAGCATCGGACAGCCAAACGGTTTAATTGTTAACGGACTTAAATCGGTTGGTTTTTTGAGCAACGGTGTCCCTATTAACGACCCACTCGTCGGAAATTACAACATGCACTTATATCCGACTGAAAATATTGAAAAGATAGAATACATAAATGGTACTAAGAGCTTCTATTATGGATTGAACAGCAACAGCGGTGCAGTAAATTTAATCTCAAAAAGCTTTAAGTCGCTTAAACCCTACTCGAAAATCCGCTACAGCGAGTCAGCTTACGAGGAAACTTATTTTGACGGAATGGCTAGTCAGAATTTACTATCAAACCTCAACCTCAATGGCGGCGTGCAGCGTTCCTCTGCCAACGGGATGTTTGCAAACACAGCTTACGACGCCTGGAATGCAAGGGCAAAACTTAGATATGATTTATCCGATGACTTGAACATTTATTTCAGTGAAATTTATAATCAGAACGAACTCGGCTTAAACGGTGGGGTTGATGTTATAAAAACAAGTGGAAATTATTTATTCGATAGATTTCAAGCCGTTGTTCGAAATTCGAATTCTTATGAAAAAGTTGCTCGGAACGACCTACAGTTTGGTGCGGCTGCAAAAATACTACCTGATACAACCTCGATGAGCAATATTAACTTTTACCTCTCTAATCAGATGCGGCGATACAGAGATCAGGATTTGAAGCTCAATTTTCAATCCCGGTGGATGGGTGTGAAATTTACACAGCATTTTGAATTTGCAGCACAACAACGAGACATTGTTTCTGAAATAGGCCTTTATGACAACTCGCTGCCGGCGGAATCCACAAGCCTGCCAATTTCAACCAGTTCTCAAGAAAGGCCAGATTCGGCTGGGATATATCAAGAAAACTTAGAGACGTTGAATCAAATAAGTCTCGAGTTCGGCTTCGATGTCCAGTCGCGGCAGATATTTCAAGGTTTGCCTATGGGTTATCGAGCAAATACTGTTATCAGTCTCTTTGGTAAAGGAGAATTTCAGCCAATCGAAAAATCCATAATCGGTAGTTACATAAGAAGCGATAGCTATTTAAAGAAGCAATATTTAAGTTTGGGCGCGGATGTACATTATGGTGTCGGTACTGGCCTGACGTTAATGGGGGGATATTCTGAATCGTACCGCCTACCCACCTTTCAAGAAAACTATTGGCGCGATGCAAATATATTGGGAGAGATAACAGAATTCAATCCCGAGAAACACAAGTTGCTTGAATTCGGTTTTAATTTATCTTGGAAAGATTTTATTAATATAACCATGACATACTTTAACCGAAATCTTGATGGAGCAATCATTCCTACTCCGATATATAATGGCTATCCATATCCAGCATTTAGTTATACAACCAACAGCATGAATATTAGCGGCATTAACGCAGGCGGTGAAATTAAAATCTGGAAAGTAAAAGGGATATTTAACTCTACATTTTTCGTCAAGAACAACTCTGCTGCATCATATCTTCCACGTGTAAATATTTTAGGCGAGATATTCTTTAGAGATATTTTTTTCAAGGACCATCTGGATTTAAAATTTGGAGTTCGAGGAAGAGCGATATCGAAACAGAAAGGGTTTGAGTTTAATTCTTTGACTATCAGCTATCTCCCAAATTCGAATTACGATTTAGGCGCTGGAGGTAGCTTAGATGCATTTGTTTTCGGTCGAATCGGAAGTGCCGTGGTGCATATTATTCTCGAGAATGTATTAGATAACCAGTATGCCGTTACAACGTTCTATCCAATACAAGACATGTCGTTGAGGTTTGGAATTACCTGGGAATTTGAGAATTGACAAAAATCGTTACAATATTTGGAAGTGCAAGAGTAAAAGAGGGAGAACTTGAGTATAAATCTGCATTCGAGCTTGGAAAGGCGTTAGCTGAAACCGGCTTCATGATTTGCAATGGTGGTTACGGTGGTATCATGGAAGCGAGTGCCAAGGGCGCAAAGAGTGTTGGTGGTAAAACAATCGGGGTCATCGTAGATACGTTTAGCCGTACACCCAATAATTATATTGATGAAGCAATCATAAAAAATAACCTTTTAGAACGCCTTCAGAAATTGATCGAGCTTGGCGATGCATATATAGTATTGAAAGGCGGAACGGGAACATTAGCTGAACTTGCGATAGCCTGGGAGTTTATGAATAAGGGATTAATGGAAGAGAAACCAATAATCATATTAAATAATTTTTGGGAGCCGGTAGTGAAGACACTCAAGGATGAATTGGCTTGGGAAGGGTTGGAGAATTGCACTAAATATGTGCTAAAAGTGAACTCGCCCAAAGAGTGTGTGGAAGTATTACAACATAAATTCGGTTTGGGGAAGAGTAATTTCTTTTAGTTCGTTCAAGCTATCACATTTTCAGAATCAAGTGCAATTCTTACAGTTTTTAGTAAAAGATCGGGTTGATATGGTTTTGTTAAAAAACCAGCAACGCCAGCCTCTGTCTTTTCTGATTTAATTTGTGGGTCAAGATAACCGCTTGCGATGATTACCTTAGCTTTAGGATTGATCTCCTTCATTTGTAAGAAGGCATCCCAACCGCCGAGCTTCGGTAAACCTAAATCAGTTAGAATCAGATGTATTCTTTCGTTATGCAATTTATATAAATTTACAGCTTCCTCGCCATTCAACGCTGACATTACGTTGTATCCGTTTTCGGTTAGTAAAGTAAACAATGAGTTGATAATATTTTCTTCATCCTCGACAACAAGTATTGTTTCTGAACCGGAAAGTGCCATTTTAACGATTTCTTTTTCAGGCTTCTTTAAATACTTTTTAGTAATAGTAGTCGGAAGGTAAATACTAAAGCTTGTACCTTCAAATGCCTTGCTTTCAAAATCAATAAACCCGTGGTGTGAGTTAATAATACCATATACAACCGGAAGCCCTAATCCCGTTCCTTTGCCTTTTTCTTTTGTGGTAAAAAATGGTTCAAAGACATGCTTTGATGTACTCTCATCCATTCCATAGCCATTATCGGAAAAAACAATACAAATATATTGTTTGTCATACGCATTTTTGAATTGTTTTTGGATATTTTCCGCCTTAATTGTCTTTGTGCTAATTGAAATTGTTCCGCCATTTGGCATTGCATCACGCGAATTGATAGCTAAATTCAAAAGCACCTGATGCAGTTGGTTAGGGTCTGCCGATAACAAACAAATTTCTGAATCCAATGACAGTTTGAATGAGATGGTTTTCGGGAATGTCTCACTAAGCATCTTCACAAGGTCTTTTAGAATTTCGTTAATGTCAACCACTTCAAATTGAATATCTGCTTTTCGAGCGAAAGTCAACAGCTGTTTCACTAAGCTTGCTCCTCTTTGTACGGCACGATCATTCAATTCTACTGACTTAGCCACCTTCTCCAATTGAAGGTTATTTTTTTTCAAAACACTATTATTCAGTTGAATTATTTGCAGGATGTTATTAAAATCGTGAGCAATCCCACCCGCCAGTGTGCCAAGACTCTCTAATTTTTGAGCTTGACGTAATTCTTCTTCTAATTTTTTCCGTTCCCTAATATCTCTACCTAAGCATACAAATCCACTAACTACTTCATTTAAAATAATTGGAGAGAGTGAGATATTCATAGGTATGCTATCTCCGTTTTTACAAACTATCTCTGCATCGAAGTAACTCTCCTTCATTTTTTTCAGGAACACAAACTCTTTATATCTATCGAGGTATTCTTTCTGAACAATCAGGTCATAAAGCGATTTCCCAAATAGTTCCCCCTCTTTATAACTCAATAACTTCGTTGTTGTAGCTCCCCAAACCATTTCTATCTGAAATTGTTCGTTTGTTGTTATTAGCAGATCGTTCAGTACGGCTAACGTCGACTTCATCGCATCGTATAAAGTATTTACGATTATCTTATGCCTAAAGATAAAGAAAACGGCAATCGTCACCGACAATGTACTTGAAAAATAATACCAAACAGAATTGACTCGAAGTATTTTAAAAAATACTGATTCGGTGAATGGACCGGGAAGGATTAACAGTAGAATTAAAAAGGAGGCTAAAAGGATGTGGCTTCTCCCTGGTTTTTCATAAAATCCACGAGCAACCTCGTAAACCATCGCAACCCCGATAGCAAAGAATATTGTCATCCATGTTAAGTAATAAGTGTAGGCGCTCGGTGATATTTCTTTGCTAATTGAAATTGGTTTGGGTATTAATTCCAACAATATAGTCAGATAACAAAACAACCCCACAAAATATAAGGCGGGAATTACATACTTGACTTTAAATATTTCATATCGTCGTACAAACAGTATAATGAAATGAATAAAGAAAAAAGGTAAAAGAGAATAGATGAATACCCCCACCATTTCCAGAGTTCCAAGAAGTCTCAAATTCATCGGTTGAGTAAGCATAATAGTTATCGCCCCAAGTGTAACCATACAGCCGATGATAAATAAATAAAATTTGCTTAAGAGGTTGGCTGGGGATTTAATAAACAATAGCACAGCAATACTAAAATTTGCAACAGTGTAAATAATCGATACAATTTCAACCATAATGATTCTCTCTCCTTACTCCGCTCTATTTTATTCTAATTTCATTAAAATACCCTAACTCGATCAAAATATATCAATACTTATTTATAATGTCAAGTAATATTTTACACTTGTAGAAAATAATCAATACGCTGTCATCCCTATCACACCCATCATTCTACCTGATTTTTTGCCATCCCTGCGATAGGAGTGGAATAACTCAGGTGTGCAAATTGTGCATAAGTCAGATATTTCGATGTTTGATTCCAAGACACCGGAATCTAAAAGTTCAACCATTGTGTGCTTTTTGAGGTCTAAATGCGGGTTTTTATCGCCATTTCTCACCAAGAATTCCTCCTTGAAATTTTTTGCAACCTCCTCACCTACCTCATAACAACAAATTCCCGCCGCCGGACCTACATATATAATTAAATCGGATGCATCCGCTTCAAATTCTTCACCCATAAGTTTAACCGCTCTTTCTACTATGTTCATCGAACTGCCACGCCAGCCAGCATGCACCGCAGCGATTGCTTTCTGGATGGGGTCGAACATAAAGATTGAAAGACAATCGGCTGCGCTTATAGTTAAATGCACTCCAAAAGAATTTGTTATCAAACCATCACAAGCATCATAACCACCTTGAGTATAAACACGGTGAACTAATCCACCCTGAACTTGGTGGGGAATTGCAAGCTCATCACAACCGATACGTAAAGCTCCAAAGAATCTCTCCCGATTTCCAAGAACATTTAATGATTCATCGCCAACATTGAAGCTTAGGTTCATTCCATATGGTTCGGAACTTACACCTCCCTTGCGTGTACTGAAGCCAAATCTGATTTCTTTATATCTTGAAAATTTTTCTGAAAAGATGATCGGGATATCTTCCATACATGTCATGCGGTTGGTAAGGTTATTGTAAACGTAGTCCCTAAACCCTTTTGAGACGTAAATGTTATCGTTCCGCCTAAGTCGTCTATAGTTTTTTTAACAATCGCTAAACCTAAACCCATACCGTCTGTTTTTGTAGAAAAGTTTGGCTCGAAAATCCGGTCTTTAATTTCCTCAGGCATACTTGGTCCATTATCTCCGATTTCAATCTGTATTTTATTATCAATGATTTTTGTAGAAATTGAAACAGTGCCTTTCTCATCCATTGCTTGTACAGAATTACGGATTATGTTTATAAAGGCACGTCGTAATTCTTCTTTATCAGCATAGATGTTTACTCCATTATCCTTCAAATCTAAAATAAATTCGACCTTTTCGTATTTACTAAACAATTGGACTGCTTCTTTTAATATTTCACTGAGGTTACAAACAATGGGACGTCTCTCGGGCATTCTGGCGAAGTTAGAAAATTCAGATGCAATTCGGCTTAGCGCTTCAATTTGTTCATGTATCATGGTAACGGACTGTTTCAATATCTCACCGAAGTTGTGAACTCGATCCTTATGTGCCTGGAACAGATGTTGAACAGCTAACTTTATTGGTGTAAGAGGGTTCTTGATTTCATGTGCAACCTGCTTTGCCATTTCTTTCCAGGCAAGCTCTTTCTCATACTTTATTAAATCCTCACGCTTTTGTTTTATCTCCTTCGACATTTCGTTGAATGCATCTTCTAATTTTCCAAACTCATCAGTCCTTCTGGTCTTTATCCTATAATCAAGATCGCCCTCCCCAATCCGCCTGGCTGCTTCCGTAAGTTGACTGACGGGTTTTGAAATTTGATTTGCAAAAAAAACGCCTAACAACAAAGCTAAAACTACCACAATTGAATATGCACCAAAGTAGTAGGCATTTCTTTCTTGCAATTCATCATCAACAGATGATTGTTTGAATAAAGTCGGAATTGCAATTACCCCATCTACATCGCCATAGCTGTTATAAAGCGCTCGATAACCTATTAAATATGCCAATTTACCAAGGGATTGGCTTTCCACAAAAAAATTTTTTCCGAGTAAGAATATATTCCGGTACGCTTCGGCACTCAATCGTCTGTCCACCACTTCAGCGTCGAATAACTCAGGCCTGCTGCTCGCACTTAACTTTGAATCGATAAAAATATTAAAATCTATCCCGGTGGCTGCTGCTACTTGTCTGCATAGCGAGTCTGATATATTATGATCATTCTCGATGTAATGCGAAGTTAACTTTGTATCTTCCTCTAATGAATTCTTAATTAACTTCTGTGTTCTGTTGAGTGCAAATTCATGGTTAAAGTAAGCTGTAATTCCTATCGGTATTATTGAAACTACCAGGAACGCAGCAAGAATTCTTGTGCGATAATTCAGTAAAAACTTTATTCGACTCGAACTAAATAACATGGATATTAAAAGTACTATAAGAATCATTAAAACGATGTATAACGAAAGCTTTAAAATATTTAATACAGTCCATTGGATACCCATCGTTTCTGCATTGAGAGTAATTAAATTGCCGGGTTCATCCAACAATCTTACGAAAACAGTCGCATAATCTTTTCCATCAATATTTTCTTCCAATGAAAATGTTTGGCGGTTACTGTTTCTGAAATAACTCAAAACCGTATCTGGGATAGTGTATTTTTGAGAAAATTGGTTATTTGTCGTGTAAATTCTTCGACTATTGATAAACTCCGAATAGTATATATTCTTATAATATGATTTAAAGTCGCCCCTCAGCGATGTTTTTAAGATTTCAGAAGACTCACCCTTCAACAATCCTTCCCTTGAAGTCGCAACATCAATTTCTACCCCCCCCACAAGAACACTATCTGCTGTAAAAAGAGGCGTATACCCTGAATAATATTTAAATCCATTTAGTTCCTCTCTCACGTGAACAGTTCTGCCTCTTGAGATTTTATTGTCCGAGTTTACTGATTTATCGGTTTGTAGGGGCCCGATTTGAAAACTGCTTAAAGAATTTCCAGTGCTATCGATGATCGTCAATGAGGAACTCACCTCTTCACGGCTTAATATGCTTGTAGCCCACTCCGTAAAAGCTAATTGTTTAATTTCAGAACCTTCCATTATTAAACGAACGGCATGTCCAGCCGAAACCTGATTTAGCGTCTCATCAACTAAATATGCTAACCAAGTATCAATCGGGCGGGATAATTCGGTTGCATACCTCTCCAATTTTTCGAGAGTTTTATCTGTATGTTTAACGCTTAATATTGTAGCCAATAATAAAATCGAAATGGGTACAACGTACATTAAGAATTTAAAAACAAGTTTGCTATTTTGAGTTGATAATTTATTGAATAAGACAAGGACAATTACAAATATTATTAAGAATATTAAAATCCGTTCGATGTTATTTGATAAAGGATTTATATTGAACTCACCGTATAACAAACTCACAATCGTGTAAAGCGCAACAACGAGTAATATCCTTGGAGTTATATTGAACAGATTTTTAAAAAATATGTAAGTTGCACATATCAACAGTATAGACAACACTACGAACGATACAGATATTAAGAGCAGATTAAAAAGCATAACCAATAATTCAAATGAAGGAAGAATGTTTACAGGGTCGACGTAATCAATCGTCGAATCATTAATTGCGCTGATAATAATTGCCAAATAGCCCCTTAAGAGTAGTATAAAAATTGGAGGAGAGGCTAGCCCGAATAATGCAGTTAGTATAAATGGTTTACTTAAATCTCCTTTATATTTTTGATAATTTTTGTACAAATCTGCAACGAGCACGTAAACACTCACCGCCAGGAAAAGTGAGGTTATCAACATTTCCCCGATTGAACTAACGATACCAAAACCGAATGGAGAGGCAAAATAAGAAGGTGAAAAAACGTTTGAGGATATAAAACCTGACGGAAAATTTATAAAAAGCCAAAAATAACGGACGAGCCATAAAACCAACAATTTTAATAATGGTCGAAATACAGCCATTATATTTTCATGAATAAACTTTATCATGAAGGCACCGATTAGAATACTAAAGAAAACAAAAAGAAATTTTCTTATATAAGAAACATACTGTTTTATTTCATCAATTATTACCGACACAGTAGGCAACTCAGCCAAAGCGTAACCAAGAACATTTTTATTAATCCCTATCAACGGAACCTTTATTATGTCGGCATCGGGTTCTGTCTTTTTTCCGTTTGAGAAATCAAAAGATAATTGATATCCAGTTTCTTTATTAAATGTACCTTTAAAAAGTTCAGTATTTATATAGCGATTATTTAGCGGGTAGTTTACTTCGAATAATTTCTTTACTACTATCGTGCCAACGAATATCGAATCGACAAATAGTGGTTCTACCACCACTAACCAAGTATTAATAATGCCTTCCCTAATAAAAGAGATTGAGTTAATAGGTAAGGGGTCAATCGTAACGCTTGATCCAAATCCATCTGACCAAGCTAATAAATAACCTGTCGTATCATAAACCTCACAAGTTGACCCTGATGATGAAAAATTTTTGAGCCGATTAAATAGTATTTCTCTTTCTGCATTAACAGTTGCTTTTTGAAAATTGTTATCGTTGGCAATTTTTACAGCTAACGATGCAATCCTGTTTTGGTAGCCATCGAAACGTTTCTGTATATCACTTGTGATTGTTTCTTTCTTTTCATTTAATATTTTTGTCTGATCGCCTTCGATAGATTGAACTAAGAAATATTCAAACACGTATGAGAATACAATGATTAATAAAACAAAAAAGACGATAAATAAATACCGTCTTTTCAAAAATCTTATAAATAGATTAGAAATATTCTGCATTTTGAATTAGTAAAAATTAATCTTATCGATCACCCAATTATTATCAACTTGGATCAGTGATACATAAACCTGGATGTATTCCCGATTTCCTTTGAGTCGAAATGCTGCTCTACCTGTTGCGAATGGAACATTATCAGTCATGCCGAAAGTTGTGAACGTGAACCCTAGCGGTTTACGGGCATTCATAAAATTCTTTAATATATAGAAAACTTGATTCGCACTGTAATAACCGCTTTCGCCGCCACGGATGTTAAGATATACTTGTTTCCCAAAATAACCGGAAATTTTCTCCACAACTCCCTGATCAATTCCTAATTCAACCGATGTAAATATTTCGCGGTGATTATCTTTTTGTATATACTGATCTTGAGCAAAAATAAAAACCGGAAATATCAATAATATTATTGGTAATATTCTCAATTTGTTTATCATTTCCATAACAAAATAACTCATACAAAATTAAAAGTCAATCTATTTGCCCCTGCTGCTTGTACCCGAACCTAATGTTAACTTTAATCTTCCTTCTTTCACTACTCTCTTTAAGTTTGGGTTCCCTTTCTGCAACTGATACGTCCAATCGAATACAACCCGTGTCGAGGAGAGAGAAACTACACGAAACTTTGCATAATAGTCATCGTGTGTCCAAACAACATAGGTTTTCCCAACTGCCAACAGTACATCCTTTGACGTTGACCAACCACTCGCAGGCGCAACTTCAATATCGTAAAGCGAATTAGTGTAACCCATATCTTTTATATCCGTGTCGTCCCAAACGTTCATATAATAAATTCCGTTATAATATTCAAAAAATATATCGGTATAACTATCATTATACGGACCAATTGTGTAAGTGGAAAAATCGTAGCCGGCGGTAGATGGACGACTACGGTAATCGGACAATATTATATCGTAACCTTCAGGCCTTGGAGTTGCGTAGGCGACATCGCGACTCAAATCGCTCTCATTATAGTCGTAATCGTATGCGGCAACTGCATAGTAGTAAGTTTTTCCGTTTGTAGCGCCCTTGTCGTAAAAGTAATTGCTGCGTGTTGACCCGATTAATTCGTAACGCCCTGAATAAGACGAGCTTACATAAACGTTGTACCCCTCTACGTCATTTTCTCGATTATAATCCCAGTATAGATTTACATGGTTATCGCGGGCAACGGCATAAAGTCCTTTTGGCGCTGAAGGTGGATTGGTATCGGGATAAAAGATGTGTGTTTCGCACCCGATTGTTAGAGTTAAAATTGCGATCGCGATTATATTCATTACCTTTTTCATAAGTTCACCTTTCTGAAGTATGTTGATCGGTAAAACTCCAAATGCTATGCCATGAAAAATCTTTTTTAAAAATGATATATTCAGATGTTTACGATGGGTTAATGTCTATAATTCAATACAACTGTTAATCTCACTATTCATAAATTAGCATACATTAAATATCGCATTGTTCACAACCGCGATAGCTTTACCTGTCAACACAAAACCATTAAATGGAGAGTTTTTAGATTTCGACTTAAAATCTTGTATTCTTACTTCCCATTTTTTCGAGATGTCAATTATCGTAAGATTAGCTTTTTGTCCTTCTACAATTTTAATTATAGGCAGATTAAGAATTCTCCTTGGATTGATTGACATTTTTTCAATAAGTTGTTCTATTGAAAGTATTTTTGGAAGAATTAACCCGGTAATTGCCAAACCGATTGCCGTTTCTAATCCAACAATTCCGAATGGTGCTGCTAAAAATTCAACCTCTTTTTCATCGAATGAATGCGGCGCATGGTCGGTTGCTATTACATCTATTGTCCCGTCCTTCAGTCCTTCTTTTATCGCCTCTATATCATCTTGGGACCTGAGCGGCGGGTTCATTTTTGTGTTGGTATCGAATGAACGAACTGCTTCTTCAGTTAGTGTAAAATGATGTGGAGTTACTTCGCAAGTTACAAGAATATTTTTCAACTTAGCTTTTCGGATAATATCCACAGAACCGGCTGTGCTGATGTGAGCAGCATGATAGCGGGTTTTTATATACTCAGCCAATCGGATATCACGTTCAATCATAATTTCTTCTGCAATGGCTGGAATCGGCGGCAAACCAAGAGATGTTGAAACGAGTCCTTCATTCATAACTCCACCCTTTGAAAGCGACCGATCCTCAGGATGTTGAATAATAAGCTTACCTAACATATCAGAATATTCCATCGCACGACGCATGACATCAGTGTCTTCAATTGGTGAACCATCATCAGAGAAAGCCACCGCGCCTGCTTCAACAAGCTCCATCATCGGCGACAGTTCTTTTCCTTCTCTCCCCTTAGTTGCGGCAGCTACCGGGTAAACATCGACCAATCCGCCGAGTGCTTTTTTTGATTGTTCTTTTATGAACTTTACAACCGAGGCATCATCGATGGGTGGATCTGTATTTGGCATGCAGCATACCGCAGTAAAACCACCTTGGGCAGCAGCAGCCAAACCCGTTTCAATAGTTTCTTTGTATTCAAAACCGGGCTCGCGGAGATGAACGTGCATATCCATAAATCCGGGTGATACAATTTTACCAGCAAGTTCAAATTCCTGAACCGAGTTCCCAGCGTGTATCTTCGAAGCAATCTTTTCAATGACTCCATCAACGATTAATATATCGGCAACTGTGTCTATGCCTTGAATAGGTTCGATGATTCGCGCGTTCTTTAAAAGTATTTTCATGATATTAGATTTTATGATTTTGATTCGAAATCTTTAATAGCAACATCCAATGTTTTATACTTGATTGCAATCCATGTGAGTTTTTTAGTATAGTTAATAATGAATCTCAAACACTCAATTTTAAATGATGAAGCATTTAATCCTTCGTAATTCATTATTCAGCGTTCATTATTGGTTATTGCTTTTAATTTTTTAAATTCCGGTTCCCAGCAAATACAGCACCGCCATTCTAACCGCTACTCCGTTTAAAACCTGCTGAAGAATTACAGAGTGTTCTCCGTCAGCCACATCGGCAGAAATTTCGACATCTCGATTTATAGGACCAGGATGCATTATTGTAGTAGGTTTATTAGCTTTTTCCAGCCTTTCCTTTGTAATTCCAAAGTAATTATGATATTCTCTCGTCGATGGAAAGAATGAACGATCCTGTCGCTCAAGTTGAATACGCAAAACATTTAATACGTCGTTATCCTTAATCGCTTCATCGACGTTGTAAAAGACTTTCACGCCAAGTTTTTCTATGTCTTTTGGTATCAAAGTTTTAGGCCCGCATACAGAAACTTTTGCACCCATAGTTTGTAATCCATATATATTTGAAAGCGCAACACGGCTGTGAGAAATATCTCCGACGATACAAACATGAAGTCCGTGGATTTTCCCTAATTTTTCTCGAATCGTGTACATATCGAGTAGCGCTTGAGTTGGGTGTTCGTGTGTTCCATCGCCAGCGTTTATAATGTTTGCATGGACAACCTTGCTTAAAAATTTGGCTGAACCGGGAGACGAGTGGCGGATAACAACCATATCTATTTTCATTGCTTCGATGTTTCGCGCGGTATCTTTTAGAGTCTCACCTTTTGCGACACTTGAACCCGCAACCGAAAAATTTACCACATCCGCAGAGAGCCTACGTTCAGCCAGCTCGAATGAAATCCGAGTTCGTGTGGAACTCTCAAAAAATAAATTTACTATAGTCTTACCTTGAAGCGTCGGGACTTTTTTAATTGGACGGTCCAAAACTTCGCGAAACGTTGTAGCAGTATCCAATATCAGCTGTATATCTTCCTGGGTAACTCCTTCCAAACCTAATAAATGTCTGCTTGTAAGCGGCATAATTTATTCCCTTTCCAATTCGACAATAATAACCGAGTCTTCTCCGTCCACTTCTTTTAACATTACTTTTATTTGTTCATCCAGCGAGGTTGGAACATTTTTTCCAACAAAGTCTGCTTTAATCGGCAACTGACGATGGCCTCTGTCTATTAACACAGCAAGCTGTATCGTTGCCGGTCTGCCTAAATCTACAAGCTCGTCCAATGCAGCGCGGACTGTTCTTCCTGTAAACAGAACATCATCAACAAGAATGATGTTCTTATCTGTTACATCAAAGGATATTTCTGTTCCTTTGAGCACGGGTTGCTCGTGCAAAGTTCTTAGGTCGTCCCGATAGAGTGTGATATCAAGGAGTCCGACTTTTATTTCTTTCCTCTCGATCTCACCGATAATGTTTGCCAAACGCTTTGCAATAAACTCACCGCGTGTTTTAATACCGACTATTGCAATTGACTCTACACCTTTATTACGTTCAATTATCTCGTGGGCAAGCCGTGTGAGTGTGCGTTCTAAACTTTTTTCGTCAATTATTTTGGACTTTATTTTCATATTACATTCTTAAATTATGAATATCGAACACTGAATTTCGAATGATGAATTTTGATACTCATTATTGTTTACCAAAATAAAATACCTCCAAATCCCAAAACGGGATGGAGGTATTTTTGTTATCTCATATACTTGGAACTTAGATACTATCATACTTCATTACTCCTTTCCTATCTCACTGAATAGGTATTAAAGGTTTATGATGCTTATGTAGTGGACGATGTGGAACTTGTCCCAAAGGGATTCCGCGAATAAAAGACTTTTTATGAACGGAAAACCTACGACCTTCCCGCCACGAATCGGAGATTCTTGACGGGACGCTCTAACATAACGTCCTTGTGGGCAACACCCGGATCGAACCAAATTCATTAAACGTGTACCCAACTTACTTAGATAGTGGACGATGTGGGACTTGAACCTACGACCTCACGGATGTGAACCGTGCGCTCTAACCAACTGAGCTAATCGTCCAGGATATAATCAAATTTATTTCTTATTTCAACAAACCAATCCCGCTTTCATTTCACTTCAGCGGGGATCCGCAATTTGAATTATAACCTAGCTTCATTTCATTCGCTAAGTTATTTCAAATTGGGACTGAGCTAATCGCCCGAAGACCTTACAAATTTATTCAAAATAATGAATAAATACAAACTATACGGCTTCAAAATATTCTTTAATTTTTTCAGCAACTTTATCCCCAACTATCTCTGCAATTTGTTCCGATGTCGCAAACTTTACACCCTGTACCGACCCGAAGGCTTCTAACAATTCTTTGGACCGCTTCTTACCAACTCCTTTTATCAAGTCCAATTCTGTCTGAAGAGTTCGTTTTGTCCTCAGCTTGCGGTGATACTCAATCGCAAACCGGTGTGCTTCATCTCTGATACGCTGGAGTAGTTTCAAGCTGGATGAAGTTTTAAGAATTGATTGTGGTTCGCTTATGTTCGGGAAATATATTTCCTCAAGCCGCTTTGCCAAGCCGATAATTGGAATATTAGAGATTTCGGATTTCGGATTTCGGATTTCATAATTTTTTATTTCGTTATTCGTTATTGGATATTCATTATTCATTATTGTTTTTAAAACTTCACCAGCACTCGAAAGCTGTCCCTTCCCGCCATCCACCATTATCAAGTCTGGCCGTGGTTTATTTTCTTCAAGTACACTGGAATAATGTCTGGAAATTACTTCTCTCATACTTGCAAAATCGTCCGGTCCTTCAACCGTCCTGATTTTAAATCTTCTATACTCACTCTTCTTCGGTTTCCCATCTTCAAACACGACTAAAGAAGCAGCAGCATCAGCACCCTGAATGTTGGAAATATCGAAACATTCAATCCTTCGCGGTAAAACCGAAAGGTGTAAATCTTTTTGTAATAGCTCTAATATTTTGGGAGTCTTTTCACCCCGCTTGAGTTTCTGAATTTTCAAATCGTCGAGTAAATATTTTGCGTTGGCTTTGCACATCCCCATCAACCTGACTTTATCCCCAATCTTAGGAACCACAAGCGTAACCTTATCGCCGCGCTTTGAAGTAAGCCAATTTTGAATGACGGCACTGTTATCAACCTCAGTGGGAAGGTAGATTTCTTTAGGGAAATAATCCGCCTCAAGATAATACCGCCTCAATAACTGCGAGACGATTTCCCGCTCATCAACTCCCTCAACTGCACTCATATAAAAATGCTGTCTGCCTACAATTTTCCCGTCCCTGATTTTAAAAATTACACCGCATGCATCATCGTCTTCTGCTGCAACCGCAAAAATATCGCGGTCAATCAAGTCAGGATCAACAACTTTCTGTCTTTCGCTGTAGTTTCGCAGTCCCTGAATTTTATCACGAACAATGCCTGCATCTTCATACCTGAGAGCATCGGAATATTTACGCATCTCTTGTTCAAGGTCTGATATTAAGCTGTCAGTCTTTCCGCGTAAAACTTTGGCAACCTCGCCAATCATATTTTGATAATGTTCCCCGCTGACCAATCCCTCACAAGGTCCTTCACACTTTTTAATATGATAATCTAAACAGACACGAATCTTCTTTTTCTGAATTGAGTCATCGTCGATATGATAATTGCAGGATCGGACTTTAAAAACATCATGGATTAATTTGAGAGATGCACGCAAACTTTTTACATCAGTGTAGGGCCCGTAATATTTAGACCCGTCGTGAATGATTCGCCGCGTAACAAACACACGTGGATACGGTTCGTTAGTGATGACGATGTATGGAAAACTTTTATCATCCCGGAGAAAAATATTATACTTTGGTTTAAACTTTTTTATCAGAACCGCTTCAAGAATAAGCGCCTCGACTTCTGAATCAACTACGATCAGTTCGACGTCGGTTATTTTCGATACTAATGATCTGGTTTTTGCATCTAACTTTTTGGGATTGTGAAAATACTGCCGTACGCGGTTACGAAGATTTTTCGCCTTACCGACATAAATTATTTTACCTTCAGAGTTTTTGTACTGATAGATTCCCGGTTGCTTGGGTAAATTGGATAGCTTTTCCTCAAGCTTCGTATCATGGCTATCAATCTTAATAACTATTTCTGGTCTATCATCCATTCTTGGATTTTTGATTTAATTCTATCAAAACACCATTTGTAGATTTTGGATGGACGAATGCAATCAAAGAACCACCCGCGCCAGGTCTCGGCTTTTCATCAATAAGTTGAAATCCTTCCGATTTCAATCGCGCTAATTCCTTTTCGATATCGTCAACTGTAAAGGATAGATGATGAATTCCCTCGCCTTTCTTTTCGATAAATTTTAAAATTGGAGAATCGGCTGAAGTGCCTTCGAGTAACTCGATGTGGATTCCGTTAGCATCCAGCATTACAATGTTTACTTTCTGATCTGGAATAGACTCGAGATGTATATCTTTACTGCCAAATAATTTTTGAAAAGTATCTGTGGATTGCATCAGATTCTTGACCGCGATTCCTATATGAGATAGATTTTTGTACATACTTTATCCTGAACGTGTTTGACTTAATAAAAATATAGGAAATAGATTGGAATGGAACAACTTTGGAGGAGCTAGGAGCAGAGAGCTTAGAGCGTAGAGCTTAGAGCGTAGGGCTTAGAGCATTGAACTGACAGTAATTTCTGAATATCCTTTGGTTGCATATCTGCATTCTATTAAATTTGACAATTATATGCCAATGGCGTATATTTTATTTTGGTAATTATCAAAACGCCCGTTTTTACCAGGAGAGATCTGGATATTCTATCGGATGATGGATACAAAGACCTCCAAGTTTTTCTATCCGCAAATCCCGCGGCTGGAAACATTATCCCCGGCTCAAATGGTCTGCGGAAACTCAGATGGAATATTAAAGGCAAAGGGAAACGAGGCGGAAGCTGAATTATCTATTATTGTGTGAAACCGAAAGATATGCTGCTCATGTTGTTTTTGTTTAAGAAGAATGAACAGAGTAATCTTACTGCGGATCAACTAAAGAGACTCAGTAACATTCTTACAAAGGAATTATTATGAAGAAAGAAACATTTGACGAACTTATGACAAGCATCGAGCAGGGCGGCGCGATCCTTAAAGGTAAAAAGATGCCCAGCCGCAAGTTTAAGATTGAAGATCCGGATGTTCCGGAGATTCGTCGGCATCTTGGTCTGACGCAGCAAAAATTTGCAATGCTGCTGGGGATCAGTCTGGCAACTCTACGGAATTGGGAACAAGGCAGACGGAAGCCGGACGGACCGGCAAGGATTCTGCTGTGCATCGTAGCGAAACATCCCAAAACGGTTTTAGACGCTGTGCATGCTTAAAAGTAACACCCGCTATAAATTGTTTGACTTTCACGTCTGCCAGAGATTTCTATCCAGTGTCCGATACTGAATCGCCTCGCTGATATGTTCAGGACGAATATCTGCCGATTGTCCAAGGTCGGCGATTGTGCGGGCAACTTTTAGAATTCTATCGTAAGCACGGGCGCTTAAACCAAGTTTGTTGATCGCCATTTTCATCAACTCTTCACCGTCGGAATTTATTTTGCAATACTCATGTATGTCTTTCGACTCCATATCGGCATTAGAAAAAACTCCAGCGATACCGGCAAAACGTTTCATCTGGATTTCCCTTCCCGCAATAACTCTTTCTCTAATTTTCTCAGAGGATTCACCGGAGTTCTTACTCGCAAGCTCCTTATACTTCACAGCAGGAACTTCGATATGCAAATCAATTCTATCCAATAAAGGTCCCGATATCTTTGCCATATATTTTTGTATTTGCATTTGTGTGCAGGTGCATTCTTTGTTGGGGTCGGTGTAGTAACCGCAAGGACAGGGATTCATTGCGCACACGAGCATAAAGTTTGCTGGAAATTCCAGTGTCATCCTTGAACGGCTGACGGTTATTCGCGCATCCTCAATCGGCTGACGAAGAACTTCGAGTACATTACGGGCAAACTCAGGAAGTTCATCTAAAAATAAAACTCCATGATGTGCAAGAGAAATCTCACCGGGCCGAGGGATTGACCCACCGCCAACAAGCGCGCTATCGGAAATTGTATGGTGAGGTGAACGAAACGGACGTGTTGCAATAAGAGCAGAATTGGAAGGCAGCACACCGGCAACTGAGTGTATCTTGGTCGTCTCAATGGCTTCTTCGAAAGTCATTGGCGGAAGTATTGTCGGTAAGCGTTTGGCTAACATCGTTTTGCCCGAGCCGGGGGGTCCTATCATTATAATATTGTGAGCGCCTGCGGCTCCGACCTCTAAAGCACGCTTAACATTCTCCTGTCCTTTAACGTCGGCGAAGTCGATTGGATATTTTTTTTCCTGTGAGAATACTTCATTCATGTCCACGTGGAATGGTTTCAACAATTCATACTCACCGTTCAAAAAATCGATCGTCTCGTTAAGAGTTGCCATCGGATAAACTTCGATACCTTCTACCATTGCAGCTTCTCTTGCGTTATCTTTCGGAAGTATGATGCCGCGAAGTTTATTTTTCTTAACATCTACTGCTATCGGCAGGACGCCGTGTATCGGTCGGAGAGTTCCGTCCAAAGCAAGCTCGCCTAAAATGATAAAATCTTTCAACAACTCGGATTTAACGCATTCGGTCGCGGCAAGTATTCCGACAGCGATCGGCAGGTCGTAAGCAGACCCTTCTTTTTTAATATCGGCGGGCGCGAGATTAATTGTAATTTTTAGATTCGGAAATTCGAGATGTGAATTTTTAACAGCCGCTACCACTCTCTCGCGGCTCTCTCTGACTGCGTTGTCCGGCAAACCGACTACGATAAAGCTATGAAGGGCTCTCTCGATGTTAGTTTCTACCTGCACGAGATGTGCGTTGATTCCATAGGTTGCACTGCTCAGGACTTGAGAAAACATAATTCCCTCAAATTTATTAGATGATAGACGAATATGACGTAAAGGGTTAAAACCCTTATTTCGGGGGGACGGATTCTGCTTTCCCCGTTCTAAAGAACGGGATTTATAAAGAATTTTCTCTACACTGATATAACTACCAGTTGATAGAATATAATTAAGAAACTCAAAAAAACAAAAAAGCCGACTTACAGTTGGCAAGCCGGCTTGGATTTATGTTAAAACATAACTCGAATCATTTGATACTATTTCATCAAGACTAATTTCTTGGTCTCTACGAAACTGCCTGCTGTTAGCCGATAAAAATAAATTCCAGAAGGTAGCTTGGTTGCATTAAAGTTCACCGACTTGTATCCAGCTTCCTCCACTCGGCTTACCAGTGTTGTTAATTCTCTGCCGAGTACATCAAATATTTTCAGTGTAACATAAGACTGCGTTGAAATCTGATAAGTGATAGTTGTATTTGGATTAAATGGATTAGGATAATTCTGCATTAAAGAAAAATCATTTGGTAAATTATTGTTATTCTCAACTCCTGTTGATCCCGTATATCGACATATCTTTCCATAGTCAGCGGTTAACCATCCATTTTGAGCATCAACAAAATAGATACTAAAAATCGCATTACCGCCTTGTGGATTATTAAGAGGAGTTGCCTGTGTTGTCCAACTTGCGCCACCATCTGTTGTATGTTGAACAACACCAAATCCACTTCCGTCTTTAGTAGAAATCCAACCTATATTTGCATCAAGGAAGAAGACAGTTTTACTTCTATCATCTGGATTTATTCCACTATTGGTAACAATGTTCCAGTTAGTGCCGCCATCAGTTGTATTTAGAACCTTCCCATTATCTCCAACTATCCAGCCATGTTCTAAATCTGAGAAATACATTGCGTTGTAACCACCAACATTATTGTCGGTATATTGATATGTCCAATCTGTACCTCCATCAGTAGTGCGCAATATCTGGTATGGTGGCTCAGAACCATTTGTACCAGATCCATAAAAGGACCAACCGTTGTTTGCATCTACAAAGAAAAAGATTCCTGCTCCCGTAAACGGATTCCAATTATTTCCACCATCTGTGGATCTCAAAAAGCTTGCAGTCTGAGTGGAAAAATTGAAAATAAGTAGCCATCCGTTATTTATATCTACAAATTGAATCTGGACAGCAAAATCACCTCCCGTAGTCGAAAGTACTTTCTTTTGCCATGTGCTTCCTCCATCGGTGGTTTGATGGATTACGACTCCGTACGAAATGCCAAATGCTGGTCCAATAGAATTAATTTTCCAGCCGTGAGTTTGATTAACCCAGGACATAGACAATGCTGCGTCAGAAGGGCTCCAAATAGTATCATCTGGAAAAGGTGTTATCACCAACCAATTACTACCACCATCTGTTGTGTGAAGAAAATCACCTCTGCTGCCTGAAATCCATCCCTCAGTGGGACTTACAAATTGAACCTTACCAACCATTGCTGAATCTGCAGTGCCTAGTGGGTTTATTTGTTGCACCCACTGTGCGTGCAATGAATTACTGGTTAATCCGATGATTATAATTGCGAACATGTAAAATAATTTTTTCATGTGTTTCCTTTTAAATTGTTAACTGATTGATGCGATTATGATATTTAATAATTTCGATACTTTTAATATATAAAGTTGGTGTGAATAAAACAAAGAAAGCCGACTGTTGAAGGTTAAGCCGATTTGAGCTATAGTTAAAACACAATCCGAATCATTTGATACTATTAATTTAATTTGTTATAATTCAAGCGATTTTTGTAGGTGGTATAATTCATACTTCGACTCACTCCCTGCGGTCGTTCGCTCTCCGAAAAAGAATTCGGAACAGGCAGGATGAAATCGGTAAAGAATAGTAGATTAAACCTATCAGCTTAACTTCTTCAACTCACTGACGAACAAATCCATCTCTCCCTTTGTCCGTTTTTCTGTAACCGCAATTAATAAACCTGAATCGCTTGAATCGAATTGGCTTAAATCTATGCCCGCTAAAATTCCCTTCTTAGAAATTGAATTGATAATATCCTTTGCTGGTTTTGGTGTTTCGACGACGAACTCACGGAAAAAAGGCCTGTGGTATTTTAAATTATATCCCGGTATTTCCGTAATCGCATTGGCAAGGTAGTGAGCTTTTTGTAAGCATTGATGCGCCACTTCCTGTATTCCTGATCTGCCTAACAAAGCAAGATAAATTGTAGCAGTCAACATTACCAAACCCTGGTTTGTGCATATATTGGATGTAGCTTTGTCGCGGCGTATATGCTGTTCGCGGGTTTGCACCGTTAACACAAATCCTCGCTGTCCGTCTGTATCAACAGTTATCCCGGAGATGCGTCCGGGCATTTTTCTCAGTAAAAATTCCTTGGCGGCAAATATACCTAAATACGGTCCGCCATAATTTTGTGCGCTCCCAAAAATTTGCCCTTCGCCTACAACTATATCGGCGCCGTACTCACCGGGCGGAGTTAGAATGCCCAACGAAATCGGGTCAACAGCAACGATAAACAAACCTCCAGCGTTGTGTGTGAGAGTGCCAATCTCCTGGACATCTTCCAAACATCCGTAAAAGTTGGGTTGTTGAACAATGACCGCCGCAGTATTTTTCGTGAGAGAAGTTTTAAGTTTATCCGGTAAAACTGCACCCCGGGCGGAGGTAACTTCCTTTATTGTTATGTCCTGTCCTTCACAATATGTCTGAATTATTTGTTTGTAGTGAGGATGTATCTTGCCCCCTATTACTACTTCACGTCTGTTAGTATGTCCGACTGCTAACAGCGCCGCTTCAGCTAAAGCCGACCCTCCGTCGTACATTGAAGCATTAGCGATATCCATACCTGTAAGTTTACAAACCATCGTTTGATACTCGTAGATCGCCTGCAGTGTTCCCTGGCTTACTTCAGCTTGATAAGGTGTGTAGGCAGTGTAAAACTCCGACCTGCTGGTTAGCGCACTTATCGCGGAAGGAATATAATGGTCGTAAGAGCCGCCACCCAGAAATGAAATCATTTTACTCGTTGGACTATTCAAGGATTCGAGTAATTTCAATTCCTTTAAAACTTCAAGTTCAGATAATTTTGTGGGAATTTTGATATTCTCTCGAAGTCGGAGTTCTTCAGGAATATTTTTTAGAAGTTCCTCGAAGGTAGAAACGCCGATAGCACGAAGCATTTCTTCACGGTCAGCGTCAGTATTTGGGATGTAAGACATAGTAAGTTTCGGATTTTGGATTAAAAATTTATTGTTACTTGCCGATCAACTTTCGATAGTTTACTGCATCAAGAAGATTATCCAATTCCGCTTTATTCGATATTCTGATTTTTATTATCCATCCGCCGTCGTACGGTTCTTTGTTCACTAATTCCGGTTGGGTTTCTAAATTAGTGTTAACCTCGATGATAGTACCAGAGACCGGCGAATATAATTCAGACACTGCTTTTACAGCTTCCACTGTACCGAAGCTTTCGCCTGTTTTAACTTCTTTTCCGACAGATGGAAGAACCATAAAAACGACGTCGCCAAGCTCCCCCTGTGCATAGTCAGTTATCCCTATCGTTCCGGTTTCTTCGTCAATGAGAATCCATTCATGGTCTTTTGTGTACTTTAAATTTTCAGGAAAGTTCATTTTTCAGTCCTCTTATTTTTGAAGTTCATTTAATATTTGTGTCTGGTCTATAAAGCTCGTGTCAAATGTTCCATCCCGGAAGAGTTTATTTTTCATTACTCTTTGATGGAATGGTATTGTTGTTTTGATACCCTCGATTGTGAATTCCTCGAGAGCGCCCGCCATTTTATCGATTGCATCTTCTCGTGTAGGCGCGAAAACAATTAACTTAGCAAGCAAAGAATCATAATTAGGCGGCACACGATAACCAGCGTAACAATGTGTATCCACGCGTACACCAAAGCCGCCCGGAAGATGAAAACTTTTTATTTCACCGGGAGAGGGCATAAAATTGTTAGAAGGATCTTCAGCATTTATTCTACATTCGATTGCATGTCCTCGTGGCTTTATCGGTTTTTTGTTTAACTTCTCTCCTGCCGCAACTCTAATCTGTAGTTTTATCAGGTCAAGTCCATTTATTTCCTCCGTCACCGGGTGTTCTACTTGTATACGAGTATTCATTTCCATAAAGTAAAAATTTTTATCTTTATCTACAAGGAACTCTACGGTTCCGGCTCCTTCATATTTTACACTCTTGGCGCCTTTAACGGCGGCAGCGCCCATTTTTTCTCTCAACTCTTGGTCGATGAAAGGCGACGGGGATTCTTCAATCAATTTTTGATGTCTTCTTTGAATTGAACAATCTCTTTCATTCAAATGAATTACATTGCCATACTGGTCGCCAAAAACTTGTATCTCGATATGGTGGGGTTGTTCAATATATTTTTCGATATACACGCCGGGATTACCGAAGGCGGCTTCGGCTTCTGTAGAAGCCATCATAAAATTCTTTTCGAAATCATCCGGATCACGTACTATACGCATACCTTTACCTCCGCCGCCCGCAACAGCTTTGATGATTACAGGAAATCCTATCGCTTTTGCAATTTCGTAGGCGTCTTTAAACTCTTTAACTACTCCATCGCTGCCTGGAATTACAGGAACTTCGGCTTTTTTCATAGTTTCTTTAGCCAAAGCCTTATCGCCCATTGAAATAATTGATTCAGTGGTTGGCCCGATGAATTTAATTTTCGAAGAAAGACAGATTTCTGCAAAATTAGAATTCTCGGCAAGAAAACCATAACCCGGATGTATACCATCGGCGCCGGTAATTTCAGCAGCAGCTATTATGCGTGGAATATTGAGGTAACTTTCTTTACTTGCCGGAGGTCCAATGCAGATAGCCTCGTCTGCAAAGTTAACGTGCAGTGAATCTTTATCTGCTTCGGAGTAAACCGCGACGGTGCTAATTCCTAACTCTCTGCACACACGAATAACTCGCAGCGCTATTTCTCCTCGGTTGGCTATTAGAATTTTTTTAAACAATGATTTCCTCAAAAAGATTTTGGCTGGGAATCTTTTTAAACGGGTTCAACTAAGAATAAAGTTTGACCATACTCGACCGGCTTCCCGTTTTCAACAAGAATTTTTACTAACTTACCCGAAACATCTGATTCTATCTCGTTCATCAACTTCATGGCTTCGATTATGCAAAGCACAGTCCCTTTTTGAATCGACTGCCCGACTTCAACATATTGGTCTGCATCGGGTGCGGGTGCTCTGTAAAACGTTCCAACAATCGGTGATTTTACTTCATGATATTTTACTTCTATGATAGCGGGTGCTGATACCGGCTTATCAACGTGTGCTGGGGTTGTAACCGGCGCTTGAGCAGTAGTCTGTGGAAACATACCCTGTACGGGTTGCAGCGTTTGCGCGGAGGGCATCATATGGATTGTACTATTTTGAGAGTGTTTAGAAATCCGAATTTTTAAACCTTCTTCTTCGATTTCGATTTCATCGACTCCACTTTCTGTTAATATCTTTGTGATCTTTTTTAAATAATTGAGATCCATAATCTCTCCTATAATTTATAGTCAGGCTTTTACGCGTTCTAAATATTCGCCGGTTCGAGTATCGACTTTAATTTTATCACCCTCATTCAGAAAAAGCGGGACGTTTACAATGGCGCCGCTTTCGACCTTAGCGGGTTTTGTTCCGCCCGTAGCAGTATCACCTTTTAAACCGGGTCCGGTTTCAACGATTTGTAATTCGACTGTTATCGGTAATTCAACACCTATTATTTCGTTACCGTTGAAAAATATTTCTATATTTTCACTATCTTTTAAAAATTTGCCGCCATTACCAACGTGCTTATCGTCAACGGAGATTTGGTCGTAGGTCTCGGAATCCATACATACGTATGCACTTCCATCATGATAGAGGAACTGGAACTGCTTACGGTCAATCCTCACGGTTTCGATACTCTCGCCCGCACGGAATCGAGTTTCGATTACTTTTCCGCTCTTTAGATTCTTAAGCTTTGCCCTGACGAAAGCACGCCAGTTGCCTGGATTGACGTGCTGAAACTCTACTATAGTCCAGAGATCGCCATCCATTTTTATTGTTAAACCGTTTCTAAAGTCAGAAGTACTTGGCATATAAAAAAATAACTCCAATCACTAAAATTTGTCAAAATTGCAAAATTTACTTGCAAAATATAAGCAGATATGGTATGAAAGTCAAGGATTTAACATAAACCCCCCTGAAGGATTGCTCTGGTATATCGAGTATTATCCTTGGGGAGGTTTGAACTGCTCGTTATCTGTTGGTCGAGCGCGAAGCCTATAAAACAACGTCTCATCGGTGATACTACTCGCGTTCCGATTAATAGATTTATAATCGACTCCCTTCCGTTATCATCAACATCAGTATATAACCAAAAAGCCTTACAGATAAATAATTTCTGTAAGGCTTTAATGGCATTAAATCGTTTTACACCTACTTCAATAATAAAAGTTTTTTCGTTTGTGTAAGTTTATTACCAGATTTTTTTTCGCCAACTGCTATAATCCTATAAAAATAAACACCACTCGGATATGACGAAGCATCCCACACTACCTGCTTGTGTCCTGCGGTTTGTACTTCATCGACTAACACAGTTAGTTCTCTGCCAAGTATATCATAAATAGTGAGTGTTACTTGTGAAGCTTCTGGTATAGTATATTTGATGTTCGTAACTGGATTAAATGGATTCGGATAGTTCTGAGAAAGATTGAACTGATAAGGTATCGAAGAACCATCAGAAACTGATAAGACCATAGTGCTAGTTTCGGCAGATAATTTTGCCTGTTCAACATTCCCTGCTGTATCTATCGCAATACTGAAAAATCCGTAGTTTTTCCCGTGTTCGCCGGTAAACACTCCTGAAGTGTCCGATGTATTTGATAACCAGACTTTGAATGGAGTTGAATTCTCGGAAACATAAACAGTGTATTGATAAACATTAGCATCATCACTGCCGCTCCAACTTACATTGAAGGAATTTGGTGAAGTTGAATTTAATGTCCTTACAGAACTTGTAGGTCTTCCTACGTCAATAGTTCTGAATATATTTTTTGTATAGATTGGCAGATTATCATCAAAATAGATTCTTGCCTGTGAGTATATTCTACCTCCGGTTGTGATATCAACCTTTGGTAGAACGGAATAAGTTACAAAACCTTCACCTCTATGTGTAGAATCATTTACGAGTAGGAAGCCGGAGAATGGATTCGTTGGCGGTAAATTCGTCAGAGGGTCAATTGATTGAAACCACCAAACTATAGAATCTCCATAAATACCGGCTGTGAAATCAACATATAAGTTTAAGGAATCTCTTACATCTAAACGAGCAGAGTAAAAATCTCTGCCGGCAGGGATAATGAAAGTAAAGGACCCAAAACCAAAACTTCCAAGAGTGAAGCTGCCGAAATCTGTGTTAGGGTCAAGTTTGTGAATTACCCTAACCGCCTGAGCAGGTGCAGTAGCTGAATCCGGATCATTCTCAAATTGAATTAAGTAAGAAAGTGATTTATGTTGAACCCAATTTAAAGCGCCATTGGCGGCTGGTCCAACAATATCGTTCGGATCGTATGAACCGATCCCGTCGGCAGAGCTCACGTTTTGATCTTGTTGTGAATGTTTATTATGAAAGTCTAATAGTTTTCTAAAAAAGTTTCCGAAACTAAATAGCTTACCCGGACCGGGTTTATTGAATGGGAAATACAGCATAGTAGCAGCATCTTGCACAACACCCTGAGCGTCTTGTGCCATATCCTGTTGCTGATTCCTTAAATTCCAAGCATCACAAGCTCCGGCGTCACCATACGGACAACCTTGTGCTATACCATAAGGAATACCCCCAAAAGTATTGGCTAAAACTTTGGATGTATCTAACCATCCACTATCCAGCGCCGTTTTTATTGAAATATAATATACAGAGTCTAAGCTAGAACGCGTTGTTATAAAAGCATCCGCATAAAAATGGAATCTTCCGCCTCTGTTAAAAGTAATTGTCATCGGGATAGTTTTTGTACGTCCAGCTCCAATGTTGAATAGGGATAACGAAATGGAATGTGTATTGGTCGCTGAATCTAAATATACATTTACATTCGGCAATGGCGACACATCCATCGGAAGCGCTTCTGGCTTTACAACCAAACTTACATCCCCGGCTACCTTTAAGTAAACGAGTGCTCTTTCAATATTGATATTCATCGGATTGTGCACATTCAACGAAAAGTAACCCGGCTGCCTCTGGCGTATGGCGGCAGGACCCGACATTGAAATTTGTATATCGAGTGGCGCTGTTGGTTGAATTGTTAAGCCATTAGTTAGAACAGCTTGAGTGGCATTCGGTCTGCGAACAACCACATCCCACTGACCGATGGCAACATTATTCAGCACAAAAACAGCATTCAAGCGAGCCTCATTAACAAAATTCGTTTGTTGAGCAACTACATCAGATGAGCCCGCCCGTCTGAGTATTACTGTCGAATTTGCCTCGAAC
>CAZOQB010000001.1:214847-234275 GCA_964581995.1 uncultured Ignavibacteriaceae bacterium
TCTCTATCGTGATCTCGCCGTTATTTCCAGCAGTATTTTCTCGTACTCGTTGAATAGAAAAACTCAACGAGTCGGCCCGGAATTTATAAGGATTAATACTGTTCTCTGGATTATAGACATAGAAGTAGTAAGCACCATCAATAGTGTTTGGAATTATAATTTCGTTCGTTGAAAAACTAATCTTCTCCGAGCGGAATTGGTAAGTGTTACGGTCTAAATTTCTTGATGTAGAAGTAAAAGCGTCCGGTGGTTTTAACAAGGATGTAGCTAAAGTTTTTACCGATAATGTTTTCCCCGCAATTGTATTTAGACGATAGTATCTAACCCCAAATGCTTTTAATGTATCTTGATATTCCACACCTAATGAAATAGGGATTACTATGATACGGAATTCATCAGCGCCAATATCCGGTTTTGAAGGATCTCTTAATTCATTATCAATGTCGTCAATAACCGAGGCAAGTGGTGTTGCCGCACTATCTAACCCTAAGGTGCCTATGTGTAGATCAGTATTGGATGTGAACAGTGGATCTAAAGAAACTGAATTAGCATCTTTACCGCTTGCTGTTTTTAATGCACTCAAATTAGCAATATTTCCATTCCAAAAAGCTAATGTCGATCCTGTTGTATGAATATCATTATAGTTTGATGTTCCGATAGCGGCAGGTATACCGATATAGTATGCATAACCGCCACCCTGGTTTGCAAATATGTTGTTCACAACATTGATACTACTGCCACCATCAACTGACAGAGCACGACCAGCCGTTGTGTTTGTGCTGGTTATATTCACACTGTTATAATACACATCCTGATTAGTACTGTAATAAAGTTGAATCCCATATGCTGTGCTCGCACCGCCGATTGATATAAAATTGTTTGCAACCAAACCCCGCGGCGTGGGAAGACCCGTACCACCATCACTGTAATATAAATATATACCAAAACCTGAATTTATACTTATCTGGTTCTTCAATATTTGCATCGCACCGGTACTGTTTTGAATCTCCATGCCCCGCTGGGCTGTAGTTGAGCTAACCGTGTTATCGTTAACTTGCGGGTCTACATGATACTGTAAAAATACCGGATTATAACCCGTACTGTTGAATGTATTGTTAGTTATCTGTGTACCGGAGGATTGTACTGCGTTACTGAAACCTCTCATCCATATTCCGTAACTGCCATTTATGAATGTGTTGCCACTAATAATACGACTTGTGTAAAGAGAATTTTCAGCATAAATAATAATCTGATTTCCTGAACCGCTCGATGTCTGTGTCCCTGATAATATATTGGTCTGAATACGCAAATCTTCTACTCCTCCAACTATATCGACAACATTTGCATACGTCGCATTAACAACATTATTACTCGCTAATGTGAGGTTCTGAATCCTTATGTAATCTGCACCGTTAAACCTAAACACATAATTATCACTTGCACCGGAGGCGGCATAAAACAAAGTAGTATTGGCTGGAATGCCGGACTGCGACTGAAACGTAATTGTATTTGTGCTACTTCCACCGGGAACAGGCAATAGTTCTACCTGCTCAATGTATATACCGTTTAAAATGTTAAATGTAACCGGCGCAGAGATGCCTTTCAAAATCAAATCTGCACGAACTTCCGATAACGATGCATAGTTCCCTCCACTACCTACTGTATAACTACCTGCAAGTGGTGTTGTTGTAGATGGATCTGGTGTGAACTCATCCGCTCCTATATCGGGCGGCGATGAACGTACTGTCCCATCTATATCGTCGCTTACGCTTGCAAGTGTAGTTCCCTTGCCATTAAGCCAAGGCGATACTGTGTGAAGATCGGTGTTTGATGTAAAGTGTGGATATACTGAAACTGAATTTGCATCCTTACCGCTGGCTGTTTGTAGTGCTGAGAGTGTGGCTCTATCGCTCGTCCAGTATGCAATGTAATTACCGACAGTGTATAGATTATTGTAGTTCGATGTTCCGATTGCGGCAGTAGTACCGATGTAATAAGCATAACCTCCACTTTGATTAGCGAATACATTGTTGACTACATTTATACTGCTTCCACCTCCTTCTACCGATAAACCTCTGCCACCAGCTACATATGTACTTGTTATATTAACGCTGTTGTAATAAACATCTTGATTTGTGCTAACATAAATTTGTATCCCATATGCTGTGCTCGTTCCGCCAACAGTTACAAAATTATTCACTATTAAGCCACGTGGTGTGGGAAGGCCTGTACCCCCATCACAGTAATAAAGATAAATACCCAAACCGTTATTGATGCTTATCTGATTCTTCAATACCTGTATCGCTCCCGTACTGTTCTGAATCTCCATACCTCGCTGGGCTGTTGTTGAGCTAACCGTGTTACCGTTAACTTGCGGGCCTACATGATACTGTAAAAATACCGGATTATAACCCGTACTGTTGAATGTATTGTTAGTTATCTGTGTACCGGAGGATTGTACTGCGTTACTGAAACCTCTCATCCATATTCCGTAACTGCCATTTATGAATGTGTTGCCACTAATAATACGACTTGTGTAAAGAGAATTTTCAGCATAAATAATAATCTGATTTCCTGAACCGCTCGATGTCTGTGTCCCTGATAATATATTGGTCTGAATACGCAAATCTTCTACTCCTCCAACTATATCGACAACATTTGCATACGTCGCATTAACAACATTATTACTCGCTAATGTGAGGTTCTGAATCCTTATGTAATCTGCACCGTTAAACCTAAACACATAATTATCACTTGCACCGGAGGCGGCATAAAACAAAGTAGTATTGGCTGGAATGCCGGACTGCGACTGAAACGTAATTGTATTTGTGCTACTTCCACCGGGAACAGGCAATAGTTCTACCTGCTCAATGTATATACCGTTTAAAATGTTAAATGTAACCGGCGCAGAGATGCCTTTCAAAATCAAATCTGCACGAACTTCCGATAACGATGCATAGTTCCCTCCACTACCTACTGTATAACTACCTGCAAGTGGTGTTGTTGTAGATGGATCTGGTGTGAACTCATCCGCTCCTATATCGGGCGGCGATGAACGTACTGTCCCATCTATATCGTCGCTTACGCTTGCAAGTGTAGTTCCCTTGCCATTAAGCCAAGGCGATACTGTGTGAAGATCGGTGTTTGATGTAAAGTGTGGATATACTGAAACTGAATTTGCATCCTTACCGCTGGCTGTTTGTAGTGCTGAGAGTGTGGCTCTATCGCTCGTCCAGTATGCAATGTAATTACCGACAGTGTATAGATTATTGTAGTTCGATGTTCCGATTGCGGCAGTAGTACCGATGTAATAAGCATAACCTCCACTTTGATTAGCGAATACATTGTTGACTACATTTATACTGCTTCCACCTCCTTCTACCGATAAACCTCTGCCACCAGCTACATATGTACTTGTTATATTAACGCTGTTGTAATAAACATCTTGATTTGTGCTAACATAAATTTGTATCCCATATGCTGTGCTCGTTCCGCCAACAGTTACAAAATTATTCACTATTAAGCCACGTGGTGTGGGAAGGCCTGTACCCCCATCACAGTAATAAAGATAAATACCCAAACCGTTATTGATGCTTATCTGATTCTTCAATACCTGTATCGCTCCCGTACTGTTCTGAATCTCCATACCTCGCTGGGCTGTTGTTGAGCTAACCGTGTTGCCCGTAACTTGCGGTCCACTCTGATAACGCAAAAATATCGGGTTGTAACCCGTACCGCTGAATGTGTTGTTCGTTATCTGTGTACCTGAAGATGGTACAGTAGGGCTCATACCATCGAGATACACACCATAACTACCATTAACTAACGTATTGCCGCTGATTGTGGTGTTGTCAATGGAGTCATAGTCTGCATATATGATGATGAGATTTGCCGAACCACCTGTTGTACTGATACCATTTAAGACATTGTTTAAAAATCGGTTGTTGTTGGCATCGCCGTCAAGTTTAATCACTACACCGTATGATGGACTTCCACTTGCAGTAAGTGTGATATTCTGGAAGGTAATGTAATCGGCTTGATTCAGTCTGACAACATAGTTGTTAGTACTTGTGGGTGTGAAGTAAAGCGTTACATCGGCAGCGTTTCCACTTTGAGATTGGAAGGTGATTGTATTTGTAGCACTGGCTCCGCTGATAGCGCCAATTAAAATTTGTTCATTATAACTTCCGCTAATAATATTAAACGCTACTGCTGCGTTCACACCTTTTGTAGTAAGGTCGGCTACGGCTGCAGATAACGTAGAATAATCTCCTCCAGCCCCGATTGTATAAGAACCGTTAAGAGGTTGAGAATAGACCTGTGGTAAGTATAGACTAAAAATTAATACGGTAAGTAAATATTTAAAGTTCGACATGATTTTTCTCCTTATTTTGTTTTTTGATATAAGCCAATATAGAGATTGAAAATGCCAAAATCACCGCATAAATATGTGGTTTTTGGGAAGGAGAAAATTATTGTTTAAATGTGGAAGAATTTACGTTTTTGGAAAAATTAGACCGTTTTTAAAACCTTTCGCAACAGCTTCGCCCCTAGAATGGACGTGCAATTTTTCGTAAATGTGCCTGATATGATACCTAACCCCGTCGATAGAGAGGAATAATTCATTTGAAATCATTGAATAAGACTTGCCTTCTGCCATTTTTTTCAAGACTTGAATCTCCCGCTCTGTCAAATCATTCGAGGTTTCATATATAGACGTTTTTGATTTTTGAAAATAAGAAATTACTTTACGCGCGATATTCGGACTCATAGGTGAACCCCCGCTCCTGCTATCTTTTATCGCTCTTATTAATTCGTCAGCAGAAATTTCTTTTAATAAATATCCCACAGCACCGGCACAAATTGCATCAAATATTTTTTGATCATCGCTGTGTATTGTACACATCAGTACAATTACGTCGGGATAATTTTTTGAAATATATTTTACTCCCTCGATACCGGACATACCGGGTAAACCGATATCCATAAGAACCACATCCGATTCTTCAATTGCTGAAGTCTCGAATGCTTTTTCGCAATTTTCAAAAGAGCCTGCGAGTGCAAATTCGGGAATACTATTTATAAGTTCTTCCATCCCAAAACGGACGTAACGGTTATCTTCAATTAATGAAATAGATATGATAGGATTTTCATTTATCATCATATGCACAATATAAATGTTTTAAATCAAAATACACTACCCGAATATGTAGTTTTTATATTGGAAGAGTTATTTTCCAGTATGTACCTTTTTCTTGAAGGGCAATTAGCTCTACCTCTCCATTCATCATTTTAATGCGTGAGTGTATATTTCTCACACCATTACCGGTTTGTATTTTATCAGGCTCAAACCCCTTTCCGTTGTCGCTAATCTGAATCAAGAAGGACGAGTTTTCCGATAGCGTGATAGCTATATCCAAGTGAGTACACTCAGAATGTCGAATGGCATTAGTAACAATTTCTTTATATATGAGCCAAAAGTTCTTGAGATTTTCCAGGGGTGGAGTATTTTTAGGAATATTTTTGGGAAATTCAATTTTATAATTAATTGATTTGCTTTCGCATAAATCTGACGTGTAGCGGCGGCACTTTGTTAGTACTACCTCCCAATTGTTATTCTCAGGATTCAGCGACCAAATAATATCCCGGATAGATTCTAAAATTTCATCGGTGCTTTCTTTAATAAGGGATAAATATTTTTTTGAACTTTGCGGAATCACATTTCCACTTTCTTTTTCAACTGTTTGTACGAAGTACCCGATTCCACTCAATGTCGAAGCAATCTCATCGTGCAAATCCCGCGATATGCTCTCACGTGTTCGAGTGCCTTCGTTCTGGAATGCCTGTTCCTGTTTAATTTTTTCTAACTTCGCTTTTATCTTACGAGTTGAAAGATACCTAATAATTATTATAAACAATGAAGTTAGAGCGAGAAAGAATGAAAACAAGAACCACCAGCGCTGCCAAATGGGGGTAACAATTGTAAATGTAATGTGTGCAGGTTGCTCGCTTATAAATCCATCTCCGTTGATGGCTTGCACCTCGAATGTATGCGTCCCGGGTTTCAAGCCGGCAAACGTAATCCGCCGGTCTCGCGTCCACGAACTCCAGTTTTGAACAACATCTTTTAAACGATGCTGGTATTCTATCAATTCACCGTCTCTTAAACTAACTCCCACGTATTCTATTACAAATTGTTGATTATCCGCTAAAAAATTGTAGATCGAATCTGAAGGAAATGATATTCCATCGACTGTAAAAGAATTTATCAACACCTTGGGGGGCAATAAATTTATCCTGTATCTTATATCTTCGTCTATTATAATCGCATTTCTTGTTATATACCAACTGACACCGTTATTATTGATGCCGCAAAGAGCAACTCTTTCTCCTAACGACTCTCTGAAATTCCGGAATTTCACAACTTGGTCATAACCCATCGACTGGAATCCGTGATTTGTTCCAATGAATATGGTTTGGTCCTCTTCTAATAAACACCATATCGCATTGCTCACTAGCCCATCGCGCATCGTAATCGTTCTACAAAAAATGTTCGACTTCTCGTCTTTATCAAAAATTGAAGATATTCGATCCTTTGGTATAACCCCGATACCGCTGTATCTGGTTCCGACTAATAAATTCCCGTTCTCATCTTCGCAGAGTGCGCGGACGGCATTGTTCGGTAATCCATCCGACTCTGTTAGAATTATTTTTTTCCCTTGCTTCCAATCGCCTTTTTCGATAACCCCTAAACCACCCCAGTATCCGCCAAGCCAAATGTTACCTCCGCGATCTTCATAAATAGCCCGTACCGATACATCGGGTAAACTATCAGTTATTAATTGATAGCGAGTCTTAGTCATAGAAGAATCGAATTCTATTATTAGTATCCCAATATTCTGTACACTGCACATCAATCTATTTTGTTTATCTAACAACATGCACAACAAATCCGATTTCCCGGGTACATGTTTCAATGGAATTTTTCTGATATATTCAAGCTTTGATCTTTTGCCTTGTTGGTATTTAATATTGTAGAGTATAATGAACGATTGTGCATATCCAACCCATAGTCTGCCTTGTTTGTCGAATAATAAAGTTTGTGGAAAATTGTTATGTATAATTTTATGTAAATAACTTGACCATCTTCCTTTTTTATCGGACCAAAATTCCCACAGCCCTGAAACGGATGCAACCCATATATGCCCCGCACTGTCGCTCACAGTTTGTGAGTTATTGATTGGAGTGCTTAAATTTGTTATCGGAAATTTGTAAACAAACGGGTCTTCATATTTTATAATACCCTCGTTATATGTTCCCATCCATAAATTATTTTCACGGTCTATGAGTCCGCAAATTAAATTTGAGCTTGGAAGACCTTGCTCAGCGCCGTATTTGACCGGAGTGATTTTAGTTGAAAACTCAGAAGTTATTTTAAATAGTCCACCATTTGTGCCAATCCACAAGTTATCATTCTGATCACCCGTGATAAATGTAATATTTTTAATTCCCGTCTCAAGTCGAGAGACTATTTTATTATCTAGAATTTTTAAAACAGTACCGTCCGATAGTACGGTCCAAATATATTTTTTCAAATCTTTGAAGCTATCGATATAGCGAAGGTTTGTATCCTTTGAGATTTCAATAAATTTTAAATCTTTATTTTTTAGGGAGTAAGAGTACATTTTGTATGTAGAAAAAAATGTTATCTCATCGTCGGATGTCTGATAAATTCCTGTTAAATTGATTTTCAAATTTTCTTTTAACTCAGATAAGTTATCATCTTGGATGGTATAAATGCCCGAAAGCGTTGCACACCATATTTTTCCGTAGCTGTCTTGCATGAGATAGCCCACATAGTTGGCATAGTGGTCGGATTTGTGCGAGAAGGTTTTGAATTTACCGCGGGAAAATTTGAACACACCTCCGCCGTTTGTGGCAACCCATAAAGCGCCCGGTTCATTACGGTCTTCAATTATATGGTTTACGTAATTATGAGGAAGCCCCTCAGCGGGGGTAAAATTTTTGAACGAAACGCCATCGTACCTGCTCAATCCCTCCGATGTTCCTATCCACAGAAAACCGTGTGAGTCCTGAAAAAGTGTCCGTACCTCGTTTGAAATAAGGTCGTTCTTGATTGTATATGTCAGGAACGGATGAACCTGTGCATTACCTTCCCACAGTGTAAATACTAGAGACAATAGAAAGAGAATTTTTGATCTCATAAACTATATTACTTTCATCTTCTTCCCTATAGTTTCGAATGCATCTAGCGCCCGGTCGATGTCTTTCTTCGTTAGTGCGGCGGAGATTTGTGCACGCAGACGGGCTTCGCCTTTGGGTACTACCGGATACCATAAACCTTTAATATATACACCGGCTTTGAGCAATGCCGCACTCATATCCTGCGCCACCGATGCATCACCTAACATTATCGGAACGATTGGATGATCACCTTCGAGTATCGTAAACCCGAGAGCTTTAATTTCTTTTCTGAAATATGCAGTGTTGTCGTGTAGATGTTGAACAATGGAATGATCCTTACTCAACAAATCGAATGCAGCCATCGCACCGAAAACAATTGCGGCCGGGAGAGAATTTGAGAATGTATATGGACGAGATTTCTGACGCAGATATGTTATCAAATCTTTTTTACCGCTGATATAACCGCCGGCTGCACCCCCCATAGCTTTACCCAGTGTTCCCGTTAAAACATCTATTTTACCAAGAACCCCTTTTGCTTCGGGCGTGCCGCGTCCGGTCTTACCGGAAACTCCGATTGCGTGCGAATCGTCAACAAAAACTAAAGCGTTATACTTTTTACCCAACTCAACTATCCTATCGAGGGGAGCTAAATATCCTTCCATACTGAAGGCGCCATCGGTTGCAATAATTTTGAAGCGATAATCTTTATTTTTATCCTCTTCCAATAACTTTTCAAGCTCCTCCATATCGGCGTGATTATATATTTTCTTATTTGTCGTCTCGGCTTTGCACAACCGCTGACCATCAATAATGCTCGCATGGTTTAATTTGTCGCTGTATAAAACATCATTGTATTTTTCAAAACCTAACTTCTCATTTGTTAATGATGCAAAGAATCCTTCGTTAGCCGCAAAGCATGAGGAAAATAAAATTGTGTCTTCCGTTCCTACAAACTTTGAGATTTTTTTCTCAAGCTGTAAATGAATATCCTGAGTACCGCATATAAACCTGACCGATGCAATACCATAACCGTACTCCTTAATACCTTCTATTGCAGCTTTTTTAATAGCAGGATGGTCGGATAAGCCAAGATAGTTATTCGATGAAAGCATAACCACATCTTTACCATTAACTTTAACCACTCCTCCCTGCGGACCTTGAAGCGGAGTTTCATGCTTGCAAGTATTTGATTCCTGTAATCTTTTTAATTCTTTTTTTATGATTGGTAGTATATCCATATTGATTTTCTTTTTGTTAGCTTTGAACTTAACCCCTATCAGATATAAATCAGCTAAGGGTTAAGTTTTTATTTTGATACTTGTGTTCATATCAAAGTTAAAGGCGTCTCCACGGCAAATTGTGAACACGCCTTTATAAATTTATCCAAAATATGTATTAGAAGCAATAAAGGAATTTACATCCCGTACATCGCAATAATCTCGTCTTTTTTCTTTCCAAGAATTTTATACTTAGCACCTATCTTAGTAAATGCAGCAACTGCTTTGTCGAGATGCTCTCTCTCGTGGTCTGCTGAGATTTGTGTTCTGATTCGTGCCTGACCCTGCGGAACAACGGGAAAGAAGAATCCAACCACATAAATACCTTCGTCGTACAGATCGCGGGCTACGTCCTGTGCGAGCTTTGCATTATAAAGCATAACCGGCACAATCGGACTATCGCCCTTCTTAATATCAAGCCCGGCTTGGATCATCTTCTCGCGGAAATAGGTCGTGTTCGCTTCGAGTTTATCGCGCCGGTCTGTCGACCTGGAGATAATATCGATTACTTTAATTGCGGCGGCAATTACTACCGGCGGTACCGTGTTCGAAAACAAGTAAGGACGGGCGCGTTGACGGCACATTTCAACAATCTCTTTCTTTCCGCTAACACATCCGCCGGCCGCACCACCAAGAGCTTTTCCGAGTGTCGTAGTAATCACATCCACTTTATCCATAACTCCACAATGTTCGTGCGTTCCTCTGCCGTGCTTGCCAATAAAACCGGTTGCGTGTGAATCGTCAACCATAACCATCGCATCATATTTCTCTGCAAGTTCACAAATCTTATCCAATTTAACAATGTCGCCATCCATCGAGAAAACACCATCTGTAATAATTAATCGCAATCTGCAGTGCTGAGTTTCCTGTAATTTCTCTTCGAGGTGTGCCATATCGGAATGCTTGTAATTGTAGAGCTGAGCTTTACAAAGCCGCATTCCATCAACAATCGAAGCGTGAACTAATCTGTCCGCTATCATCGCATCGTCTTTATCGAGAATAACATCGAAGAGTCCGGCGTTCGCCTCCATACAAGATGGAAATAGGAGCGTATCTTCCATGCCAAGAAATTCAGACAGTTTTTTCTCAAGCTCGCGATGAATATCCTGTGTCCCGCAAATGAACCGCACCGACGATAGTCCATATCCCCTCTCATCAAGACCTTTGTGAGCCGCGGCTATAACATCGGGATGACTTGATAGACCGAGATAATTATTAGCACAGAAATTCAACACATCCTTTGAGGGCGCACCGGCGGGATATTCGACTTTTATCTTTGCCGCTTGCTGCGATTTGATGTAGCGTTCTTCTTTAAAAATTCCCGCCTTACGGATGCCATTTAATTCATCCTCGTAGAATGATTTCGCTTTCTCACTGTATGCCATATATCCTCCTTATATTTTAGTAAATTCTTTTAAAAGCACGATGATGTTATTTACTGAATCGAACGCTTCGGGTGTCGCCTTATCATCTGGAATTTTGACCAGGAATTTTTTTTCGAGAAACATTTTTAGTGAAACCATAGAGAATGAATCAACTATCCCGCTCGAGATGAGCTTTGTGTTTTCATTGACTTCCGTTGTTGAATCTTCTTCGAGATATTCTTTTTTGACGTAATCGATAATTAATTTTTTAATTTCTTCTGACATAATTGCTCCATATTTTAATTTAAGTATTTTTGTGATCTTATAACAAATTCGAAATCCGAATATCGAAATCCTAAACAAGTACGAAAGTCAAAATTTCAAACATTAGAACAATCAACGTTTTAAAATTCGAATTTAGATATTATTTAGAATTTAGAAATTCTATTTTTAATATTAATCATTTTCTAATGTTGAAATATCTCCGATCTCTTCACCCCATTCTTGCGCTCGGAGAAGACGCCGCATAATTTTTCCGCTGCGAGTTTTAGGAAGTGACTTAACGAACTCAATCTCTTGAGGCATTGCGAGAGGAGAAAGTTTCTTCCGTATAAAATTTATTATCTCTAATTCTAAATCACCGCTTGGCTCAAAACCGGGTTTGAGTGCAATAAAAGCTTTCACTACTTCCATATTCACAGGGTCGGGTTTTCCAATCGCAGCTGATTCCGCAACAGCTTTGTGTTCAAGCAGAGCAGATTCAATCTCGAATGGACCGACAAGATGCCCTGCGGTGTTAATAACATCATCATCACGTCCAACAAACCAGAAGTAATCTTCATTATCGATGCTTGACCGGTCGCCGCAGATGTACCAGCCATTTTTAAACTTGCCCTCATAGGTTTCTTTATTGTTCCAATAAGTTCGCATCATGGAGGGCCAGCCGGGTTTGAGGGCGATTAAACCCACTGTGCCGGGAGTTTCGATCGGTTCATAAGTCTTTGCGTTAACAACAGTTGCGACGATACCCGGGAAAGATTTCCCCATTGAACCGGGTTTTATTTTCATTCCCGGAATATTTGTTATCACTATCGCGCCGGTTTCAGTTTGCCAATATGTATCATAAAACGGTTTACCGAAAGCTTTCTCGGACCAAATAACCGCTTCAGCGTTTAACGGTTCGCCAACACTTGCAAGATGTCGGAGTGATGACAGGTCATACTTCTTTACAACATCAAATCCCTCCTTCATAAGTAATCGGATTGCAGTCGGCGCTGAATACCACATCGTTACTTTATATTTTTGAATAAACGCATACCATTTCTCGGTGCCGAAACCGGCATCCAGAACAATCTGTGTAACACCATTTGCCCACGGACCAATAATGCCGTACGAAGTTCCGGTTACCCATCCGGGGTCGGCAGTGCACCAGTAAATATCATGGGGCTGCAAATCGAGAACCCATTTTGACGTTATGTACTGAGCAATAATTGATGAATGAACATGCTGAGCACCTTTTGGTTTACCCGTAGTACCGGATGTGTAATGTAAAACAGATGGCACTTCCGGTCCAACTTTTACGATATCGAACTTATCTATCTTCTGAGCTTTCGCCAACCAAAAATGAATTTCATTAACTTGGGGTGTTGTATCATCAGCATCGACAACGATAATTTTAGTAAGCTCAGGAAGTTTATCTTTTATTCTTCGGACTTTCCCTAAATGTTTTTTTTGAGTGATTATCGCTTTGGTTTTTGCATCGTCCAAACGAGTGAATAATGCTTCTTCTCCGAAAGCGGAAAAGAGCGGCTGAGCTATGCCACCCATTTTTAAGATTCCAATAAACCCTAAATACAATTCAGGAACTTTATCCATGAAGAGACAAACACGGTCGCCAAGGTTCACTCCGTTATCCTGCAAAAACTTTGCGATGGTGTTACTGTGCACACGTATATCGTCGTAAGTGAATTTTTTAACTTCGCCGGTGAATCCTTCCCATATTAATGCCAATTTATTGGCATCGCCTTTTTCGCAAATTCGGTCGCTACAATAATAACCGATATTGTACATTCCATTTTTGCCGTACTCCAATTCCTTTTCTGATTGTTCCCATCTAAAAGTTTTGTATTTCTCTTCGTACGAACCGATGTTACTCATGAATTCTCCTTTTATTAATCATGGATAGTTCTAATAATGAATAATGAACACCGAATGTCGAATGGCGAAGTGGACAACTACTTCATAATTCATAATTCTTTGTTCGATATTCGATATTCTCTTGGATTTTTAATACCACCTTCACTCTAATATGACTACTGCTGTTACATAATTTTTAGTTTGTGCAATTGAGCTACTAATTTTATTTACTTTCATCTTATCTGAAATTTTCTTCAGATAACCTGAAAGCTTAACATCCCATAATTCCGATATTTCGATATTATGCCAATAAGACCCGTAATATAAACCAGTTCCTAAAGCTTTCATCGTTGCTTCTTTAAGTGCGAAAGCTTTTGCAACTTGAACATATTTGGGATTACGAGCCAAGATAGCGGATACTTCACACTCACATATAATCTGATTTATGAAACCCTGATCGGTATTGATATTTTTAAACCTATTGAGGTCGACAATATCAACACCAATACCTTTGATCATTTTATTCGATTTTAATTGTGATTAAAAATGAAGAACGTGGATAATGCTTGATTGGTGTGTGAAATATATAAAATTTTTAAGTAAAATCACAAGTGCAAGAAAGCTTAGAGCGAGGAATATTTTCAAACTCCGAAACTTATCGCACTCACCGATTCTCCGATTCACCTTTCACCGTTTCGCAATTCACGGTCTAAGTATTACCTTCAGTGCATCGCCTTTAATGATTGCGCTGATGCCTTCATCATATTTTTCGAGCGGTAGATCGTGTGTGATGAATCCTGTCTTGACAAATTTTTTGGCAAGACCCTTTTTCAGGATTTCTGTCATAACATCCCATGTTTCCCACACTCTTCGCCCGATAATGCCCTTAATTGTTACTCCGGGAAAAATGATGTGCTTAGCAAAATCTGTTACCATTTGTCCCCCCGGTATACCGAGCAGCGAAATTGTTCCACCCATTCTAACAACCTTAAAAGCATCCTCGTAGGCTTTGTAGTTTCCCGACATTTCGATAACCGCATCAACGCCGGCTTGGTTTGTTTCGGCTAAAACTGTTTTATAGAATTTTTCCTTCTCCCTATCAATCGATACATCGAAACAGTGTTTTGCACCGTAAAGTCGTGCAAGACGGAAGCGGGAATTTTCTAACTTGTCATGCGTAAACTCGCCATGCGAAGTATCGGTAACGAAAATTTTTTTTGCCCCTAAATATTTCGCCACTGCTGTCGCCATCAATCCCTGTACTCCACAGCCCAAAATCGCTATGGACTTTCCTTTAACATCGACCGACTGTACTGTGTGAGTAGCGTTTCCTATTGCATCCATGAAAGCGATTACTTCGGGAGGGATATCCTTTCTGTAGAATAAACGAATATTTTCAACAGGTAGGAGAACATACTCTGCATACGAACCATGTCCGTGCAAACCCCTGATAATTGTATTTCGGCACACGTGAAAATCACCGGCTTTACATTGAACACATTTGCCGCATGTAACATGCATTTCGGCAGAACAGTAAATATACTTATCTAAAAATGTGAAGAAGCCTGGGTCGCCGGCAAGCTGAATAGGACTGCGCCTGCCAACAAATTTTTTAACAACAGGACTGCCTTTTACTTGATCGATCAACATCTGTGCAAGTTGAAGCTTGGCTTTTGTACCCGCATCTACAATTTTGCCGCTGAACTCATGCCCGACGATAACATCCGGTGTATCTAAAATCATCATCGAATCTTTGAGTGAATCTTTTGCGTTATAAATTCCAACATCGGTGCCACAAATCGCGGTTGCAATAACTTTGATTTTTACTTCGTCTGGCTTTTGTATTTCAGGGATTTCCTTTTCAGTGAGTTTAAAACCTTTGTGCCATTCCTTGCCGGGAAACGGTTTTTCTTTAACGACTGCCTTCATGAGTTGCATTGTTTATCCTTAATAATTTATGGTTCGACATTCAATATTCGATATTCGATATTCAAAATTCACACCGATTGTTCATTATTCGTCTGACATTTGTGCAGATTTTACAAGTCGGACTGAAAACGAACCATCCATGTGGTGTTTATATGTAAAGGTTTCCACACAACCGTTTGAATTCACTAATGCTTGATTAACATACTTTGAAGCGTTGTCTATATAAAAATCAGTATGTTTTTTTAAAAAATCTTGAATTAAGTTAAAATTTTCTTCCGGCTCTGTTGTGCAGGTACTGTACACAACAACGCCGCCGGGTTTTAATAACCTCGCCGCGTTTTCTAAAATATCTTTTTGAAAACTCGCTAATTGGGTAATGTCCTCGATCTCACGCTTCCATCTTATATCGGGTTTCTTTCTTAAAACACCCAACCCTGAGCAAGGTACGTCTGCGAGTATCTTATCTGCGGGTTCAATTTTTAACATGCTGGCATCCGAAGCTATGCAATCAACATTACCGATACCCAAACGGGTACAACTTTCTTTAATCAATTTCAACTTATAATCAAACTTATCGACAGCAATTATTTTACCTTCGCCTCTCATTAACTCTCCGATATGAGTCGATTTGCCACCAGGCGCTGCACATAAATCAATAACGCGCTCTCCCGGTTGTGGTTGGAGTAGAATAGTCGGTAACGCGGCACTTTCATCCTGAATAGAATAATATCCTTCATGGAAATAATCGAGTTTACTCAACTCAAAATAATCTTTAATCCTAACAAAATAATCAATATATTCTGAGCCCTGGTACTTGATACCGGCGTTTTCTAAAAGCGATAAAAACCTAACGGGTTCAATCTTTGAGCGGTTAATCCGCACTGTAACATCAGGGATCTGGTTGTTAGAGATAAGTAATTTTTCGGTGTCCTCGAAACCGAATCGTGCTAACCAACGTTTTACCATCCAGTTCGGATGGGAATAATAAACTGACAGGTAAGCCAAACTATCCTGGCTTACGTCCGGGTAGCGAATTTCCGCTTTGCTACGTATGATACTCCTTAGAACGGCATTTACAAGATTAGCCGCTTTATCTCCGTTCAGACGCTTAATAAATTCAACGCTTTCGTTAACAGCGGCATACTCGGGGATTTTGTCGAGGAATAATATTTGATAGACCGCCACGCGCAAAGCGTTTTTCATATTAGTCTCTGATTTATAATAATTGCCATGATAAAATCCGGAAATAATCCAGTCGATACGGTTTTTAAAACGTATAACACCGTGAACTATTTCAAACATCAAACCTTTATCTACTTCGGAAACATCAGCCACCTTCATAATACTTTCAATCATTTTATCAAGGTAAGCATCGGTCCGTTCGACTCGATTGAGAATCTTAATGGCGATACCACGCGGACCTTTATATAAATTTTCTCTTTCGTCTAATTTCATAATATAATTTTTCCGGCTTCTCTTTCCGTTTGAGTCAATTCAAAAACTTTTTTGAATAACTGGATAAACGATTGAGATGAGCTAACATTTCTCCGGCTCATTGCAATTTTCGCTGTTTCAAGAGCCATCTCCACAGAATGCGTTTTATAAGGATTGTCGACACTTCCCCTAACAAAGGAAGGAATATAACGTGGAGGCAAACCCGCACCGTATAAATTGCAAGCTGCACCAATAATAGTTCCCGTATCGAACATCATATTAATTCCCGTTTTTGTATGGTCGCCGATTAGCATACCGAAATGCACCATACCCGTATCTATAAGTTTGCCATTGTGCATTACTTTTACATTCGAATAATTATTTTTCAAATCGCTGTTGTTAGTATCGGCGCCGATGTTTACCCAGCTTCCGATGTATGCATGTCCTAAATAACCGTCGTGCTGTTTATTGGAATAAGATTGAATAATCGTTCCATCAATCTCACCGCCCACTTTACACATTTCGCCGATGGATGTGTTCGGATAAATTTTTGCGCCGACCTTTACGAGAGAATGATCTCCGATAAAAACGGGGCCATTAATCACTGCATTTGACATTACGGTTACATCTTTACCGATCACTACAGGTCCATGAGTGGCATTTATTACAACACCGGGGAAAATTTCCGAACCAGAGCCGATAATTATGTCCTTCTTCTTAATTAAAGAAACACCTTTATGAATTTTACCAGCAATCTTCCGTTTGATTGACGCTGACATTAAAATAAAATCTTTCCGTATCTGATCGCCATTAATCCTGATTAAGTCCCAAGGGTAACTTACTAACTCAGCATCGACTTCAAAGGATGGTATGCCATCAAAACACTTTATGCTAAATAAATTACCAATACATTTTTGGGAAACCGATGCCCAAGTTTTGGGAGATAAGACTGCTGCGACGACCGTATTACCACTGATTAAAACTCTTTCCTTTCCTTTTTTAACCAATAAATTTTTAACGAAATCTTTTGTCGGGAGGATCCTTCCATTTACAAGCAGAGGAGTATCTGAAAAGGTTTCATTAATTTTATTCTTTGGAAATACTTCTCTGAGGTAATTAGACAAGTATTGACGACTCAGAAGAATCGGACGGGTAATCTTGAGAGCGCTTTCAATCTTCTCTTTCAGTGTCATGCATCCACAACGAAGTTCACACACCGTTCGAAAATGCGTTAACGGTAAAAAGTTTTTATAAACTTCGTCCTCGAAAATGTAGAGGTTCATATTCTTTCATCCAATTTAAATAAAAAAAAACGGAATGCAAATAATTACATTCCGTCTGTTGATAACTCTCGAAACAACAACCTATTGATTTGTTGTTGGTGCAGATTCTGTTTTTCTGTACTTTTTATTGAACCTTTCAACTCTCCCCGCTGAGTCAAGCAATTTCTGCTTACCGGTATAAAACGGGTGACAAGCGGCGCAAATTTCAACTTTAATATTGCCGACTGTCGAACGAGTTTCGAAAGTATTACCGCAGACGCAAGTAACCATCGACTTTTTGTATGCGGGATGTATGCCGTTTTTCATTATTTCTCCTATAATTTCAAAATTTTCTTATCTAAATATATAAAGATTTCTAAAGAATTGCAAAATGAACCGGTGGTTGGTCCTGAACAGACTGAACTCGATTTATTCTGAAAGGCTTTGTTATTGAGCTGGTGGTCGGACTTGAACCGACGACCTGCGGTTTACGAAACCGCTGCTCTACCACTGAGCTACACCAGCTTAAATTAAATTATTTCTTTTTATTTTTTTTCCGGTTAGTTAAAAATCGCTTTGCAGCTTTTGCTATTGCTTGCCGAGCAGCCAGAGCCGAATCCCAACCGAAGCTTTTCACAATCTTACCTTCTAAATTTTTGTAACTAGTAAAGAAATGCTCTATCTCTACCAGTAAATGGCTCGGTATATGGTGAACATCCGTAACGGTTTTATATGTCGGGTCGTGAACAGCTACCGACAATATTTTATCGTCGGAGCCGTGTTCATCGTACATTCTTAAAACACCGATTGGTCTAACATCTAAAAGAATTCCTGTGGATAGAGGTTGGTCGATTATTATCAAGACATCGACCGGATCGCCATCCTCATATAAAGTACTCGGTACGAAACCATAAGCAGCAGGATAGTGCATCGAAGAAAACAGAACGCGATCTAATTTAAACACACCTAACTCTAAATCGAATTCGTATTTATTCCTGCTTCCCTTTGGTATTTCCACGATTGCATTCACAATATCCGGGGCGCGTTTTCCGACCGGCAAGTATTTTAAGCTACCTTCCATACTCTTATTTATCTCCTATCCGATCTAATCCTTTTTTAGCATCAGCGTTATTCGGATCAAGTTGTAGAACTTTTTTATACTCCTGACGAGCTTCTTCAGTTACTTTTTTCATTTGTTCGGGTTCCCATTCGATCCTGGATAATATCAAGCTCTGTGCAAGCCACAAACGTCCCTGGATGCTCTTTGGGTCATAATCGATGGCTTTACGGAAATGTTTAATGGCTTCTTCGATTCGTTTTCGATTTGCTTCGGAATCATCGCCTCTGCCTAATATCAGAGCCTGACCGAATAAAACTCTCACTTGACTACCGTCGGAACCTGAACTTAGAGCTTTTCGTAAAATTTCAATTGCTTGGTCATATTTATTTTTTTGGAAATAAATATTTGCGATCATGTTATATGCTTCGTTCAACTCATTTTTGTATTTTTCGGTCTGGTCGCCAATCAACCGCAATACCTCATCGTATTCTTGTTTCGCCTGGTCCATCGAGTCCATTAACGCATAAGTCTGAGCCAGACGTAATCTTGAACCAAGATATGTAGGTCTAAGATCGACTGCCTTTTTTAGCAGTTCTAAACTTTTTTCATAATTTTTGATCTGAATGTATGAAGCGGCAGCATTTATATAAGCTCCTAAAGCTGTTGAGTCGACAGCAATTTTCTTTTCATACATTAGAGCGGATTCTAGATAACGCTTTTGTTTCATATACAGAGCGCCAAGTTCTGTAAATATATCTACC
>CAZOQB010000001.1:234285-264294 GCA_964581995.1 uncultured Ignavibacteriaceae bacterium
CTACCATATTCGAATCAATGGTTAGAACTGTCTCAAAGGATTGTATTGCTAATTCCTGCTTGTCGAGCCCAACCTGAGCTTTTCCAAGATTAAAATAATCATCAGCGGTTAGTTCTGTCTTTTCCTTCAACTTCAACAGAGACTCTTCGGATTTTTTAAAATCCTTAAGTTCAACATGTGAATATGCAATAATCCTCAATGCTTCAGTTTGCGTTGAGTCGAGCGAATAAACTTTATTTGCCGCTACTATAGCATTTTCATAATCTTTAATCTCATATAAAGACTTCATATATACTATTTGAGCATCTAATGAATTCGGCATTAGCTCTGTAAGTTTTTTATACATCTTGGAAGCATTTGCATATTGTTTCGCCTTGAAATATATACCACCAAGTTCAACATATAATCCTGTATTCGTCGAATCTAATTGTATTGCAGTCAAATATGCTTTAGCTGCTTCATTCCACATTCGCCTTTCTTTGTAAGTTACTGCGAGTTTGGTATGAGCCTCAACTAAACCAGTATTCAGTTCTATTGCTTTCTGGTACTGTTCAGTCGCTGCGGCTGGTATCCTTTGTTTTAAGTAAATATCTCCAATATTGATGTATGTGAGAGGATTCTTATCATCTAATTCTTTTGCTCTAGTAAATTCTACTAAGGCGACATCCAAAGAATCGAGTTTTATTAGTGCGCTTCCCATCAGGAAAAACAACTCAGGATTCTTCTTCTGCTTAGTTTGAATTTCCCTGAAGAGGGACATAGCTTTTATATAATTTCCTTTCTTAAACTCGTCTTTGCCTAAATCGAATTTATCTTGTGCGGTGGCTCCGAGACTGAGAAAGATTGTAAAGACGATTATAATTGAGATAACGTTTGATAATGTTTTCACTTTTGATCTCCTGAATTTAACTGAATTATACGAACGGGCATCGTCGCAGGGACGAGTTTATTATTCATGACAATTTTTTGTCCTTGAATATTCATAGCGAATGAAACAAAACCACTTGCTAAACCCACACTCTGAATATTTGAATATATGTATACTGAAGCTCGCAGTGGATAGTGTTTTCTATACACATAAGCTTGCGCGGGTGAGAAATATTGTCCACTCACGCCTAAAGAATCACTTAATTTTGAATAATCGCTCATTTCTAAAGACTTTATATTATACTTAGTATCGTAATAATTAAAACCTACAATACCGATGCCACCAAGATTGTTTGATACTGAGCTGATGATTGAATCAATAGAAGAAACGAACTGAAAACTTTTCGGTAATTTGTTTCCGTGTAAAAATTGATTATTGATGAAATCGAATATATCTGTTTTCGGGTCCGGGACAAAAAAAAGGACTGTATTTTTAGTGTTTTTCCATCCTAAATCTTTCCAATAGTAAGTGTATCCTTTAAAGATACTGTCGATTTGTGAAACACGTAACCCATTTATCGGATTTTTTTCATTGACAATAACTACCAATCCGCCGATTGCAATTTCTTGTTGTCCAATTTTTAATTCATTCTTCTGGATGAATATTTCTTCGTCTTTATTCAATTTTCTCGAGAGCATTACTACTTCAACGCTGTCGTTCAGTAAAAACTGGACCGCTTCACTCGCAGTAGTCGGTATAACATTAATTCTAGAATCTGGATATAGATCCTCGAACCTTTCACCCATTTGACTTGCTACGGGGTATACTGTTTCGGATACCATAATATCCAAAGTTCCGGCTGTTGGTGATTCTTTTTTTGAATCAGACCGGCATCCAAAAAAACAAAGGAGAGAACCAACGACTATGAGATATTTAAGTTTCATCAGAAATTGTGTCTCGCTTACGGGTTAGTCTCAATGTAACAATCCTATAAATTGCATATAGTATAAAAACAATCCCGAATAAAATCCTGAGGTTTTCAGGAATGTAACTCGGCATCAAAAAACCGGCGGTAACTGCTATACCGACAACTCCAACTAATGTTGCAACCGTATAACCAAAAATTCTTAATATACTTTGAATCTTCATTATAGCCGCACCGCCGTTCTACTTCAGATGATGTAAGTTTATGAAATTAATTTTTTAATTTAAACTTAAACGGAATGGCTACCCAAACAGCAACTGGACCGTTGTTCATAATTGCTGGAGTAAATACCCATTGCATAGCTGCATTGATAGCTGCTTCGTTAAAAATTTCTGCATCGCTCTTAATCACCACTGCCTTTTTAGCTTTACCTTCTTTATCTACCCAGATTTTTACCCAAACAGTTCCTTCCATATTTGCACGTTGTGCCATTTCAGGATAAACCGGCGTAACTTGCTTTACAGCAACGGGTTGTTTTTCCACGGGTACAAAATCTGGTGGCGGACCATCGTCTATTTGGATATCCTGTTCGATTTGAAAGTCGCCGCCGGTACCTGCATCAATAGCAGCCGGAGTGATTTGTTGACTCATTTCCTGTTGAGTTGCCATTGTCTGCTCGGGGCTAACTTCGGCATCGGGGACCGGAACCGGCACGCCGATGGTTGGTTTTGCAGTTGGAGCAGTTACTTGAATCTGTGGTTGTGACTCAGTGTTTGTGATTGAAGGGGGCGGACCTAAATCAGATAATTTGATTGTGCGTAACACATACACAGGCTCATCTTCCGCAGCTAAATATTCAGCAAGATAGTATCCACCTATTACACTTAGATGAAGCAGTGCAGCAATTGCTAAGGCAAGAGTTGAATAACGTCCGTACAGTGAACGCAATTCTTGCATTCCATAATGAACTGTTGTTGTCATTGCTTTTACCATTTTCTCAGCTCCTTTCTTATGAAGATACTTTTGCAAGTACTTTTAAATCTGTTTCATTCATCGGAGCAATACTGAATCGCCCAACACCACTTATGTTGAATTCGTCTATTATATCGACCATGGTCTGATACTTTCCTTTTCTGTCGATTTTTAGTAACACAGTTAATTTTGGGTTTTGTGCTATGTGGTCCTTAAAATGAAGCTTTAATTCTTTAAATTCAATTTTACGAGGGCTCTCAATACCGATATTCCAATACATCGAGCCATCCTCTTTTACACGCAGTGTCATTAAATTACTCTCAGCAATCTCTACCTTCACTTCTTTGTCCGGCGGTAAATTTATTTCCATTGTCTGAGGTTTTGTCATAGTTGTAGTTAACATAAAAAATGTTAACAATAAGAATGCGATATCGACCATCGGGGTCATATCTATTCTAACGCCCATGCGACGAGGTTTTCTGCGTTTGCCTTTTTTCCTTTCGTGCCCGCGCGGGGCAGCACTGTCAACGGCGCCCATAAAAAAACTCCTTAGTTATGTTCAAAATTAGTTATTAAATTAAAACGCGTAATTTGAGTTTTTTGAAGAACGTTCATCACGTCTTCAGCTAAACCATAATTAGCATCCTTATCACCTTTCACTACCGTCCTTAACTTCAAATTTGTTACACGGGCTTTCGTTAACAACTCGGGTAAATCCTTTAATGTTACTTCAACGCTCGGGGCTAATTTTGTCATCATCTCCGGAGTTTGATATTGTTTTTTGAGGTCCGGTGAATATAAATCCCAATTGCGTTTTACTACGTCGGATAGAACGGCTACTTTTACTCTTTGAGCATCTACACCAAGAAATATTCTATCGTCTTTAGTTAAAGTAATCATCATGACGTCCGATTCCGGTAATTTGAATTCTGAATGTGAGAACGGCAAATCGATCGCTACTTCCTCCGGTGGCTTGAATTGAGTCGTCAACATAAAAAATGTTAACAACAAAAACCCAATGTCCACAAAAGGGGTCATGTCGATTCTAATCGAAACACGTCCTTTTTTAATTTTCGGCATATTGATTTCCTTTAATGATTACTTAGATTTTGTCATCAGAGTTTGTACGACTTCATATCCTGCTTCGTCTATCATATATGTAAAGGTATCTACTTTATTAACAAAGAAATTGTATGCAACAATTCCCGCGATGGCGGCAAATAAACCTAACGCCGTATTAATAAGAGCTTCAGAAATACCGATAGAAAGCTGAATAGCATCAGGAGCGCCGGCTTGAGCTAATGCGCGAAACGCACGAATCATACCAACTGTGGTTCCGAGTAGACCAACCATTGTAGAAACTGATGCAATTGTGGAAAGGGCGATTAAATTTCTTTCGAGAACGGGCATTTCTAATGAAGTGGCTTCTTCGATAGCGCGTTGAACTTCCTTCATCTCTTTTTCAGCTTCCCAGCCTTTGCCTTCTTTTGAAATAACTTTGTATCTCTCTAATCCGGTTTTAACAATGTTTGCTAACGACCCGCGTTGTTTATCGCAAGCTGTAATTGCAATATCGACATTGCCCGCTTGTAGATCGCGTTGAAGTTGACGGACAAAAGTTGTCATCGAACCTTTCCCTTTTGCTTTGTTTAAAGAGAAAAGTCTTTCGAATATGTATGTGATTACGAGAATTGACAACATAATTAACACCGGAACAAACCATCCACCGACGTATACTGTTCCAAGAAGTGTTGTCGGTTGGTGCCTGGTTTCACCATCCTTAAAATTTGAAGGATCACCTAAGATGAACCAGTAAATCGAAAAAGCGATTACCACCGCTAAAATAAATACTATTGTTGAAAACATATTTTGTTTCATGGGATTTGACTCCTATAATTGTTGATGTTGTTATTAATTTTTAATATTTGTTAATGAAAATTGTTCGATTGCGTCGGCAACAGTATCATGTATCTCGAATACTTCGCTTAATTTAGTTATGATAAAAACATTTTTAACGGATTTATTTGCACCGGTTAATATTACTTCACCGCCGTTTTTAGTGAAGCTTGTGTATCCGGAGATTAATGCGCCAATACCGACACTGTTTATTATTCCGACACGGCTTAAATCTATTATCAATTTCTTATTGCCTTGCTCAATAAAATCAGAGACGGCATCACGCAACATATCGATTTCTTCTTCTCCTATCAATGAAGATTTAATTTCGATGATTCCTATAGTTCCTTCTTGTACTGTTCGAGTTCTAATAGACACGTAACGACCTTTATAATTTCAAATATAATAACGTTCAAACAGGATGCCATGAAAATTATGTAAAATTGAACAATATTAATAGTTAAAAACAAATTGTTGTTGCGATTTGCACTATTAGATTGATGCTTTAATAAAATATACCTATAACTGATTGTTTTGTAAGTAGTTAAATTAACTTGCAAAATGCAAGGAATTACAGATTGTATTTTTTTCTTTTCCTCCAAAGCGTCGCTGGGTCGATGTTCAATAACATGGCAGCTTCTTCTAAATCAGCTGCGAGTCCAAGGACTTTTTTAATATGTTGTTTTTCTATCTCTTCGATGGAAAGAATACCGGATTTATTTTCAGTTGTTTTTTGAATTTCCTCCGGAAGATAATTAGATTTTATTATTCCATCTTTGGCAAATACTAAACAACGCTCTATGACATTTTCCAATTCCCTTACATTTCCAGGCCATCGGTACGTTGTAAGAAGCTTCAAAGCTTCGCTTGAAACATCAATTTCTTTTTCGCTTGCATATTTATTTATGAAATGCTGAATTAAAATAAGCAAATCTTCCGGACGTTCGCGCAGCGGGCTTAATTCTATCCTCACTGAATTCAGCCGGTAATATAAGTCCTCTCTGATTGATCCGTCTTTTATCGCATCCTTTAATTTTCGATTTGTTGCAGCTATTACTCTTACATCTACTTTGCGTGTGATGTTCTCACCCACTCTTTCGAACTCCCGACTTTGGAGAAACCTCAACAATTTAATTTGCACTATGTGCGGTAGCTCGCCTACTTCATCCAACAAAATTGTTCCTCCGTCAGCCGCCTCGAATCTTCCCGCCCGATCTTTTATGGCTCCGGTAAAAGAACCTTTGATGTGTCCGAATAATTCGCTTTCGAGTAAAGTTTCGGGCAGAGCGGCGCAGCTTACTTTTATAAATGGTTGCGTCTTTCTGCTGCTGTTATCATGTATAAATTGAGCCAACAATTCTTTTCCGGTTCCGCTTTCGCCTTCAATCAGCACACTCAAATTTGAATCAGCAACTTCTCTGGCAAAGTCGAGCTGTTTTAACATCGCCGGATTGCGAGTAATAATTTGAGATACAAGCTTTGCCGCGTCCAACTGTTTTCTTAATGAGCGTATTTCTTTCTTAAGTTGATGATGATTGAAGACTCTATCAGTAAAAACCTGGAATTCTGTAATATCAAACGGTTTCTGTATAAAATCTTCAGCACCGTTTTTGATAGCTTCAACCGCGCTCTCAATTGAACCGTGTGCTGTTATTATTACAACCGTGGTGTCCGGTGATTTTTGTTTACACTCCTTTAATAATTGCATTCCATCGATCGGGGTCATCTTTAAATCGAAGAAGGCAATATCGTATCCCTTTTCACCTAGCTGGACGGCGGCATCTAAAGGATTTAAATATGAGTCAACAGTAAACCCGACTGACTCGAGATAGATTCGGACCGTCTTGAGAATATTCGGTTCGTCATCAACAACTAATATCAACCCACGAGGTATCATGTTAATTCAGCTTTCTCACTTTCAATAGGTATTGTAAATGTAAAGATGCTTCCTTTACCAGTTTCACTCTCAACTGAAATTTCACCGCTATATCCCTCAACAATTTCTTTTGCAATTGCAAGCCCTAAGCCCACACTTCCGGGTGTGGTTTCCATACTTTCTTTTATCTGAACAAATTTATCAAATATTTTATCGATATTTTCTTTCGATATTCCCTTGCCCGTATCGCTTACCTTTACAATAATCTTATTCCCGGTTAAAGCAGTTGATATTTCAATAAGCCCTCCCTTAGAAGAATATTTCAACGCATTGTTAACGAGGTTGCTGATAACCCATCCTAATTGTTGATAATCTCCGATAATCTCTGGAATATTATCACCCAATTTCAGCTTTAATTCTACCGATTTTTCTTTCATAGGTAAAAGAATCGGTTTGATAGTGTCATCGATTAGGTCATTAATTGATACCGGCTCACGCCGGAGTTGGAACTTACCCGATTCGAGTTTTGACAACTCTAATAACTCTCGTACAAGCTTCGTCAATCTCTCGGCATCTTGCTTTGTAGATTGGATTAAATCTTTTTGTTCTTTATTCAGCTTACCGACAATTTCCTGCTTCAAAATATCCACACTCATATTGATTGATGTGAGCGGGGTTCTGAATTCATGCGAAACAGTTGCCATAAACTCAGACTTTAATCTATCCAACTCCCGGAATTGTGTAACATCCTGAAGGATTAATACATTGCCCAGTGTCTCACCTCCGGGTAAAGGTATTTCAGAAACTTTTGGACGGACATACACATCATTGCCATCGGTCTTCAACAACAGATACGGCTGTTGTAAATAAGAATTGGACTTCGGATTAAGAAAAATATTTCGAATTTTGTCATTGAGGATGATTTCTGAAAAATCGGCACCTTCGATATTTTCTTTTTTAACGTTAAATAATTTTTGAGCTGCATCGTTAATTAGTATGATACGATTATTCTTATCGCACACAACAATTGCATCAGTTATATTTTGAACTAAGGTTTCAGACTTCTGTTTTTCCTCGAGAATTTTTTCGATGTTCAATTCCTCAAATATTCTGAGCCGTTCAGTCATTTTATTAAACTCACGGCTCAATTCACCGAATTCGTCGTTTGTCAAAACATCGATTTTCAGGTCTAACCTGCCGCGCCCGATTTTACGCACCGTTTCGGTCAGGCGTTCAGCAGGTTCTACCAGAGAGCGGGTAAATTGTGCACTTGCAATAATTGCCAACGCCACTGCAATTAAAGATGCTATGAGCACAGCATACGTTGCATCACTCGATATTTCTCTGGCCCTTTTAGCTAAGTCGAACATTTCTTGCTGGTTCATTTCAATCAACCTGAAGCAATTTTGTCTCAAAATTTCATTCATCGGCCTAATCGTGCCGAAGTAGTAGGTCTTATCAATCACTTTTAACTCTGGGTCAAAAACTATCATGATCAGTGTGTCTGCTAGTTCCTCGTACCTTCTATGTTGGATTTGTATTGTATCCAGCAAATTGCGTTGTGGTGCATATACAGCTCGTTCCTGTGTCTTTTGCAGCCACTGAAAAAAATCAAGCTTTGTCTGCTGGTACATTTCAACATTCTTTTTGCTTTGATTTATCAGTAAGGCAGCCAGGGCATTGTCTTCAACTTCGAGAGAACGGACCATATTCTCGGTGGCTACTACACTTAGATAATTTTCACGGATTATTTTATCGACCGAGCTCCCCAGTCGGTTAAAATTTATAATTGCCCATATCGTAATGAAGATACTAATAGAAACTAATATTATAAAACCAAGAGATATTCGAAACCGGACACTGTTATAAAAAGGTATTTCCATTGGTAATAAAGTTTTACACGGAAACTAATCTTTTAATATTTTTGAAAGCGCTCTTTGAATTTGTTCCATATCTATCGGTTTGCGAAGAACGCCAAAAAGTTCGACATCCCTTATACCGCTTAATATGCGTTCGTCTTCGAAACCGCTGACGAAAAGAAACGGCACTTTTTGTAATAAGGGGTTTTTTCGTACCCAATGATAAAGTTCCAGCCCTCCCAGGCGCGGCATCATGATATCGGAAATAATTAGGTCGGGGTGATAATCGTTTAGTTTCTCGACAGCTTCTTGACCGTCGTAAACCAATACTACCTCATAGCCATCCATTTGAAGCAGCTCACGTAAAATTTCAGCAAAACCAACCTCATCATCTACGAGGAGAATTTTTCTTTTTTTACCGTCAACCATGTTAATAATCCGTTCTATTGATATTTTTAAAAATATAGATAAACGCTTCTTTAAAAACAAATATACCATCTCGTTTAACTAATTGATTTTATGAACCATATTTACTATGTTATTAAAAAATGATTAACGAGAAATTAAATAAAGAATTTTTAGAGTTTGTTGATATCGTCCATAAACTGAGAAAAGAATGCCCTTGGGATAGAGAACAAACACATTCTTCCATAAGGCATAGTCTTATTGAAGAAACATACGAAGTTGTAGAAGCTATCGACCAGTTAAATATGGAAGAATTAAAGAAGGAACTTGGAGATTTATTGTTGCACGTCGTCTTTCATGCTTCAATTGCCGAACAAGAGAACGAATTTACGCTAACGGATATAATACAAACTATTACTGAAAAATTGATTCGCCGGCATCCGCATGTGTTTGGAGAACTTTCGGTAAGCGGATCGAAGCAAGTTATTTCGAACTGGGAAAAAATTAAGATGACCGAGGGCAGAAACTCAATAATGGAAGGCGTTCCAAAAGAATTACCCGCTTTGCTGCGCGCTCACCGTCTTCAGGATAAAGCATCAAAAGTTGGATTTGATTGGGAAAAGAAAGAAGACGCTTGGAAAAAAGTCGATGAGGAAATGCACGAGTTGCACAGAGCCATAGAATCGGGAAATCAAGTGGAAGTGGAAGCTGAATTCGGTGATTTATTATTTGCAATGGTCAATTATTCGCGCTTCATAAATGTAAATCCTGAGATCGCCCTACGCCATACCGTAGAAAAATTTATTACTCGCTTTCAATTTATTGAAAAGCGACTTAAGGAGATGGATAAAGACTTACATTCATCCTCATTAGAAGAGATGGATAAGTTGTGGGAAGAAGCTAAAACGAAAAGTTAACTAAATTCTAACTTATACCGTTAGTTCTGTACTTATCATACGCATCGATAATATCTTTAACTAATTTATGGCGGACTACATCGTTCCTATCAAAATAACAGAACCTCACTCCATCAACATTCTGTAATATTTCTTGGATTTGAACCAGACCCGAAATTGTTTTACCGGGAAGGTCAATTTGTGTAATATCACCGGTTATTATTGCTTTTGAATTTGCACCCAGACGCGTTAAAAACATCTTCATTTGCATACTCGTGGCATTTTGAGCTTCATCTAAAATTACAAAAGCGTTGTTTAAAGTCCTGCCGCGCATGTAGGCAAGCGGGACAACTTCAATTACCCGCTTCTCGACGTAACTCTTCAATTTCTCAGGTGGGATCATATCATCAAGAGCATCGTAAAGCGGTCTGAGGTAAGGGTCAACTTTTTCTTTTAAGTCGCCCGGCAAAAAACCCAAACTTTCTCCTGCCTCTACTGCTGGTCGTGCAAGAACGATTTTCATAATCTCGCGATTCTTCAAACTGGCTACTGCAGCCGCAACAGCAAGGTAAGTTTTGCCTGTGCCTGCGGGTCCGATTGCAAAGACAATATCATTCTTTTTTATCTGTCGTAAATATTCCCGTTGCCCTGCAGTCAAGGCTCGTATTATCCCGTTCCTTGTATAAAGAACCGCACTGTCCAGGTCTTCACCTGAAACCTGCTGAGTGATTGTCTTTGGGAGAGCGGCTTCGCCGTTGACCAGTACGAGGTCTATGACTGTTTCAACATCGTTTGCTGAAAGAGTGCCATTCTTATTTAGAATGTAAATTAGTTCATTAATAATTTTTTCGAGCTGTTCGACCTGATGGTCGTCTCCCTTCAATGTAACATTATTTCCTCTGACGAATATATTTGCTTCAAATCTGCTTTCTAGAATCTGAAGGTTTGCATCATTCAGACCTAGCAATCTGAGCATGTCAACACCTTCAGCTTTTATTTTTTTTTCTACCAATGAACTTTTAACCTCTTAAAGTATTTTTAAAAAAGTAAAAAGCCCTTCCCCACAAATTGGAAAGGGCTTTTCATTAAATATAGAATATATTTCTTTTCAGTTTATTCTTGTGGGGCTGCGGGAATAGCAGCTTTTTCTTTGTAGTACTTATTTGCTGCCGATTTTTCTTGTTTTGTTAATTCTGTTCCCGCCGGTATTTTTAAAACCCATTTGGGTTTAATTACGTCCGGATTTTTGATTTGGTCTGTATTCCCCTGCCAAATTTTGGGCCACAGCCATGCGTTGTTGTAAATGTCTTTTTTCTTCGCGATGTTCCATAAGCAATCGCGGTCTTTTGCCCAAGTGCCTACCGTGTAGGTTTTCGACTTATCTAAAGTTTTCAATAAACCAGCGATGTTATCTTGTAATTTTTTAATTCTATCATTAACTCGTGGAATAAAAGCTATCTTTTGTTTAGCCATCTCGTTTACACGGCCGTTCATCTTCACAACTTCGTCACGATATTTCAGAAGCTCTTCATCCGACAGGCGCATTAATTCGTTCGTGCGTGATTCGTATCCACTAAGTTCGCTCAGATAAGCATCGTATTCAGCTTGAGTCATTCCTAATAATTTCAGGAACTCGTCATTACAAGCTACAAGACCGTCGTCTAATGTCTTGGATTGACTTTGTAAATTTTTAATGTCGCTGTTTAATTTATCAAATTTCGCTTTTAAATCATTTCGCTGGGCGGTAACTTGGCTCATTTCCTGTTGCCATTGTTCTTTAGTCATTTCTTGAGCAAGAACGCTCGGCGCATCAATTAAAAACACTAATGCTATTATTATCGCTAAAAATAATTTTGTTTTCATTGCAGTTTCTCCTTCCTTAAATTGTTATTGACCAGTGGCTTTCTTTACTGCTTCCTTATCAGCTTGACATTGCTGGAGTTTGCCATTTTTTTCAGCAATCTCTTTCTCTAAGCCTGCTTTCTCTTTTTCTTTATCTGCTATTTGTTTTTCGAGAGATGACACTTCAGCTTTAAGATCATTCAATTGCCTTAGCTCTTCATCAGTAGGCTTACTAGTACAGCCGGTAAGAAACAGAGAAGCTACCACAGCGAGAACTGCAATAAGCGATGTAATGTAACGAACTTTTTTCAACATAATAACCTCCTTAGTTATATTTCTGAGTTATATTAGTCATGATTTACTTTGCCTTATTATAAGAAATTAAACTCTTTTTGTCAAGTAAAATCGTAAGTTCAGGGGTAAAAATTTTTAAAACTCTATAAAAGCCCCTTTTCTGCGAAGCTGGTGAAGGTATTTCCGGCAAGAATAATATGGTCATGAACAGGAATTCCTATTATTTTGCTCGATTCAACTAATTGACGTGTTATTTGAATATCCTCAGAACTTGGCTCCGCATTCCCACTCGGATGGTTGTGTAACAATATGATTGCAGCAGCGGGTTCAGCAATTGCAGCTCGAAAAACTTCACGGGGATGGACAAGTGAAGAATTTAGGGTTCCCCTGGTTATTTCAACTTCATTTATTAAATGATTTGCGCTATCGAGAAGCAGAACTTTAAAAATTTCTTGTTGAAGGTCTCTCATCAAAGGTAAATATAAATTTGCTACATCGCCGGGCGATAATATTTTATTTTTTCCTTTGTCCTTTGCAATAGTTGCCCTCCGTCCTATCTCAAACGCAGCCATTAAAGAAATTGCTTTTGTATTTCCTATACCTTTATAATTTTTAAAATCGGCGACAGATTTAGATAATAACACATCGAGTGTACGATAATCTTTTAATATTTTTTTTGCTAGATCAACTGCCGTAATTTTTCCGGTTCCTGTACGAATCAAGATTGCTAACAATTCAGCATCGGATAATGTGTGTGGACCAAATTTGAGTAATTTTTCCCGTGGTCTTTCTCCTTCGGGCCAGTCGGTTATTCTTATGTGATACTGTGATGACTCAGCAATTTTTTTATTTAAATTCCTTGCCATAATTACCTCTCCATTTTAATCTTTGCTTACATCTACTTCTCCTATTTTAATAAGGGTTCCGTTAATATATTTCAAGATATGCAATTCACTATTAATCCTTCCGCTGCTCAATGTAATTTTTGAGTGTAATCCGTTGAACGATTTAATCGAAGCGAGCCGGGCTTGTATAACTTCCCGAGTAATGGGACCAGACTTCAGCTGATACAATATCAATGAAACGGCATCATAACCAAAGAAAGAATATCTTGATGGTGTTTTATTAAATTTTGTTGTATAGTTTGTTAAAAATTCCGCAACACGTGGGTGAGAATTTTCTATGAAAAATTCGGAATAAAAAATTGTTCCGTCTGTATAAACTGCGTGCTGATCGAGTTCAATTTCATCGTACCACTCGCTCGTTCCGAGTATTTGAGTCTTGATGTTGTAAAAATATATCTGAGATGTCAATACCCCAATTTCCTCAGCGACAGATATAGGCATAAAAATTCCGTGGATAGAATTAACTGGTATATTCAGACTGTCAACTTTGACAGCAGGAACAGTATATATAAGTTTGAGCGAATCCGCGATCTGTTTTCCTCTCCTTCCAAAAAGTCTATTTACGCCATAGCTCCCTTCAACCTCAATTAACGAATCTACCAATCGCAGATTTGCACCGGCTCGAATCATTTTCATTTTTTCTTTTTGCGATAGTTGTGACGTAAATGATATTATCGGTTCAGCCTCCTGAGTTAATCCGACTCTTCTGATATTTTTTAGCTGGTCGCTTAAATCAGTAGAACCCTTCTGATACCACTGCGAATCAATAATTTTTCCGCCGACTTTTTCTACTTCGGCAATAAAACTTTCTGCTATAATACGGCTCGAAGGTTCATCGGGGGATATCACGGCTAAATTTATTAATCCGAGTTGTTTTATAGCATATATTGCCATAGCTTGGCCCCTGTTAACCAGATCAGGATTTGCCTGAAAACAATACTCGCTTACATCAGCAATTCCGTTTCCCGTTGCTGTCGGTGAAATCAACGGGAGTTTACCGTTTCTGTTTACTTCCGCACAAGATTGGGCTTCATTAGTAAACACGGGACCCACGACAGCTATCACATCTTCATCTTTTACTAATTTTTCTAATTCTTTCGCTGCTACATAAGAATTTCTTTCAGTGTCCCGTAAATCCAACTCAATTTGATAATCCGGACCAAACTTCGTATTGAATTCGTCAACTGCGATTTCAATGCCGAACAAAATATCTTCTCCAATTCCTTTATAAGGTGAGGAAGGCTCGTTCTGCATTAAGGGTAATAAAGCACCAATCTTAAGAATCAGCCCTTTTGATAGTTTCCGCCATACATCGTGAGCCTTTCCAAGATATTTACTGAGAGTCCTGCTCTTAAATATAGGTTCTAAAATAGATTTTGATTTTCGCACATCACCCAAGTAATAGTATTTTTGGGCAATAAGTATATTTACTAATTCCTTGCTCTCAGGTTTCTCAACCTTTTTTAAAACAGTGGACAACTGATCTGCAGATAGATGTATTTTGGTCAACATTTCTAAGAGTGAAATCGAGCGATGACTTAAGGTAGGATCAGTAGTATTTTCTAGAACACTGATGAATTCTAAACAGGCTAATTTATACTCTTGCATTCCAATAAAAATTAATCCACTAGTATAATAGGCATCCTCTAAATAATTACTATCGTGGTACCTGCCGATAAATTCTTTTAGAACCGCAATCCCATTCGGGAAATCATTCAGATGTCGGTATGTTTTTGCGAGCATCAGGTATGACGCTGTTGTACGCTGATGAAACTTATCTTTGATTAATTTTTCAAAAAAAGCTTTCGCCTGTGTATAATCCTTTTTCTGGAAATGGACTAATCCCTCTTCAAATCTTACCTCTGCATCCTCATTATACCGAGGAATGTCCTGGCCATATAGGTTCATGGAAATTAAAATGCAGCAGATTATTTTGATAGAATTGTACATAATTTAAATTCGTTTTGATAGAACCTTTTTATACAAACTCCTTATTAGCATGTTTTGAGGTTCGATATTAGAAGCTCGGACTAATACTGCATTAGCGCTGCCATAATCACCGACGGTGTAATGCAGCCGCCCGAGTACAATAAGAGCGTCTATAAAGTCAGGGTCAAATGATAATGCTAAGTTTATATAATTTATTGCTTGAGCATACTCCTTCATCCCTAGTAAACATTCTCCACTTTTAGTTATGCTCAATTTATTATGAGGTTCAATTTTGTTTGCCGACTCAAAAGCGTTAAATGCTTTTTTATAATCTATCAAATGCAAATATGCAATTCCTTGATAATAATAAGATCCCCAGTCATTCGGATTCAGTTTTATTTCGTTCTTGAAATATTTCAAAGATTCCGCAAATAAATTCAACTTTAATAGAGTTTCGGCTAAGTGAATATTTACCCGCTTATACTTCGGGTTTGATTTATGAGCAACTTTAAAATGATCTTTTGCCTTTTTATAATCAGTTATCTTTAAATATGCTATCCCCAATGCATACTGGATAGCTATGTTATGTCTTTTTGATATCTTTTTCAGCAGTGCGATTGATTTATGGTATTGTTCGGTTTTTTGGAATAATATTCCCAATCGATAAAAAATATATTCGTCCGTTGGAAATAATATCAATGCGTCTTCAAGTGTTTTTACGGCTGCACCAACTTGACCGTTATCCAAATAAAGATTAGCACATTGAATGAAAGGTTCGGGGATAGTCATCTTTTCGGATAATAATTTATCGTAAAGCTGCAATGCGTGGAGATATTTTCCTTCGTCGGCTAACGATTTTGCTTGCGAAAGAATTAAATTAATTTTTTGCTGTTCATCGTGCATGGCGATACAGATTAAAATTACTAAATATTATCTGAAAACACAATAACTACGGCAAATCTCGTTTTAATGATTTTAAACCGATTAAATAAGCAGTGAAAGAAATGGCTGCCGAAATAATAGACGTGATAGCAAGAGATTTTAGAATTAACTCTTCGGATAAATATTCTTTCAACCTTTTAGAGATAAAATAATTATCGAAAATATTAAAAATCATCGCAGACGCAATTACTAAATAAATCAAGCTTAATAAAAATGTGAGCGAAGCACCCTGTGTGGATGCAACCCTTATTGGATTTTTTTCGTCATAATTAGAAAACAAACAGCCGGCGGAAATATTTAACGTTACTAACGTAATGGATAAAAACAGAACGTTAAAAAAAATGTAGATAATCAATTGATGTTCATATCTATGTTCCCAATTTGAAAAGACAACCAACAGAAAACCTAAAATAATTGTCGGAATTAGGTAGAGTAAATATTTTACGCTAAAAAATTTATTCAACGATAGTGGAGAACTTTTAATTTTCCAAAAACTCTGTGCTTCAATACTTACGGCTGGATAAGCAAACCTTACTGCTAACGATGCTAATAAGAATGCTGTGAACAGATAGACAACTGTATAAAATACTGAATACAGAAACGGTTGCACTCTGCCCAAATTTACATGCATTATGCTGATATTAAAAATCAACATGAACAATATCATTATCCCCAGGTGAAAAAATTGAGTTGGTTCCCGGAAAAATTGCAAAATCTCTTTCTTGTATAATACCTCAAATTGATGCTCGAATATAGACTTTTTTTGAAAATACGATTTCGGTTTCCTATCCCCTCTTTTCTTGAAAAACCTTAGGTCCGATGACAGCAGCCAACTTTTTCTGTAATAAACCTTTGCTATCAAAACAAGAAACCCAAATAGAACAGCCGCAAGAATTAATAATTGAAACAAGTATAGAAAACCGGTAGGATTATTTCCCTTTGTTGTCCAATATAAAAATTCAGCTACCCAATGGCTTGGCAGGTATTTAGAGAATTGGGGGTCAAACTGAAAAAAATATTGATCGGTATGTGGATAATATTGCATCACCTTCTTTACAAGCATAGGGGGATTTGTAAACTTAAAAAACAAAAATATAGAAACGATGTACGCAGAAACCAAGCCCCCTACAACAGACAAAGCCCCGATAATTGCAGATAGTCTCATCAGACCAAAAAGGATAATTGCCGCCATACACGCAGCGATAAGCATAAAAGGAATAAAAATTAGGAAGACGACAATAACATAGAAGGAAAATGGCAAATGAAAATAACTTCCATAACCCGCAATTACAGCAACACCGATAAAAAATAGTGTGGCTGAACTATAGAAAAAATTATCAAGAAACTTGATTATAAAAATATTTGTAAACGAAACCGGTTTCGTTAAAAGATATGATACTTCGCTCGAACGATACAGAGTTGTGTATGCGACGATAATGTTTCCGACACTTACAGTAATAAAAAAAACGAACAAAGCCATCGATATAAATCTGTGTAGAAGGTATTGCCCTATGTGTGCTTCCAATAAAAGGTAGTTTATAGTTGTCCGCGTGAGGTAGAACGCTGCGAGTGCAAACACCACATAAAGCAATCCAGAGCCAACAGTTTTAATGATTCCATCAAAACTAAAATCGGTGTTTATCTTTAGATTGGATTTTAGTTTATAAAATAAGATGTGAAATAATTCGCCCATCTGTTATTCGGTGAGTTCTAAAAAAACCGACTCTAATTTTCCGTTAAACTTATTTTTCAAACTTTGCAGTTCATTGCTTTGATAATCAAAAATAATTTTCCCGTCTTTGATGATTGCAACTCTATCGCACAATTCCTCAGCAATGTGTAAAATATGGGTGGACATAAAAACCGTGGCACCCTTCTCGCACTTTTCCCTCAGAACTATTTTTACGATTGAAGCGCTTTTCGGGTCAAGTCCCACCATCGGTTCATCGATGATAATAATTTTTGGATTGTGCAACAGCGCCGCAGCGATAACCAACCTTTGCGACATTCCCTGAGAATAATTCTCAGCTCGTTTATCAATCCATGGCTCAATTTCAAACAGTTTAATAATTTCTTCGATCTTGCCCTCAAGGTCTAATTTAGACATCTTGTAAAGCCCCGCACAAAAATACAAGTACTCTCGACCTGTTAGTTTGTCATAAATATACGGATGGTCAGGGACGTAACCGATTTGTCGCTTCGCTTCAATGGGGTTAGTTTTAATATTCGAACCGTTGAGAAATACCTCGCCCGATGTCGGTTCATAAAGACCCGTCATCATTTTAATAGTTGTGGTCTTCCCGGCTCCGTTAGGTCCCAAAAATCCAAAAAGCTGTCCAGCCGGAATATCTAAATTTATCCCGTCGACTGCTTTGAATGATCCAAATTTTTTTGTGAGGTTAACTAACTTTATCATTAAAAATAGTTTTATGCAATTGTTCTGCCGACTGCTTTAGCGATGAGATCGCATTCAGTCATTAATTGCTTGAGTTTTTCAGGTTTCAAGGACTGCTCACCATCCGAAATTGCCTCCTCCGGGTTGGGATGCATTTCGACTATTAATCCATCCGCACCTGCGGCAATCGCTGCACGACTCATCGGTATAATAAAATCATATCTTCCGGTTCCGTGGCTTGGGTCGACAATAATTGGAAGATGAGATAACAGTTTGATAGCGGGGATGATATTCAAATCTAATGTGTTTCTTGTGTACTCAACAAATGTTCTGATACCACGCTCACACAATATCACCTGATCATTTCCACCCGATAAAAGATATTCGGCGCTCATTAAAAATTCAGTTAAGGTAGCGGCAAAACCTCTTTTGAGTAAAATAGGTTTCTTTATTTTCGATAAAGCACGAAGCAATTTTGTGTTTTGCATATTTCGCGCGCCAACTTGTAATATATCAGAATATTCTGCTACGAGGTCTGCCTCTGCCGCATCCATGACTTCCGTAACTATTTTCAGCCCAGTCTGTTGTTTTGCTTTTGCTAAAATTTTTAAACCCTCTTCTCCCATTCCTTGGAAAGTATATGGACTTGTCCTTGGTTTGTATGCACCTCCTCTTAATATTTTGACACCCGCATTTTTTACTATTTCAGCCGATTGCAGGAGCTGGTCTTCATTTTCAACAGTACATGGTCCCGCCATCACAACAACAGCATTGCCGCCTATAGGTACACCGTCAACATCAATAATGGAATCAGCAGGATGAAAATCGCGGTTTACTAACTTGTAAGGTTTTAGTATTGGAATTACATTCTCAACTCTCGGCAGCAAACTTAGTTGGTCTTTATTAATTAACCTTTCGTCTCCGACAACACCAATGACTGTCCTCTCGACACCGGTTGAAAGATGAGCTTGCAAACCCAGCTCATTAATTTTCTTAACAACATATTGAATATCGGCAGCAGTAGCCGTCGATTTCATCACGATAATCATCTTAACATCCTTTCTGAATAAAACTCAAAGCCCAATACCTACATGGTTGGGCTTTATTAAGTATAAGAATTGAGTGTTTGAAAATCAAGTTTTGAAAATCTAAGCTCGTTGCTAATATTTATTTCTTTACTTATCTTGATGTGTGAATTCACAGATTAGAGAAAACAATTATAATTCGCCCTATGTGGCTTCATTATTCAACTCAATAGCGGGCACTTATGATTTTTTAAATCATTTCCTGAGTGGCGGTATTGATTTTTACTGGCGACGACGCGCTTTGAAGTTGTTAGGAAATTCTAAACCAAAGAATATCTTGGATGTTGCTACCGGCACCGGCGATTTTGCCATCGCTGCCGTAAGTTATGGTGTTGAAATGGTTTACGGTATCGACATTGCAGATAAAATGCTCGATATAGGGAAACAGAAAATACTTAAAAAAGGATTGAATGAGAAAATAAAACTCGAAGTAGGAAAAGCGGAAGCATTAAGATTTGAGGATAATTCATTCGATGCGGCCATCGTAGCTTTCGGGGTTCGAAATTTTGAAAATCTTGAAAAAGGATTGAGCGAGATGCATCGAGTTCTGAAAAATGATGGAAAGATTTTAGTACTCGAGTTTTCCAAGCCAAAAATTTTTCCGGTTAAACAGATCTACTTTTTTTATTTTAAACACGTACTTTCATTCATAGGAAAGTTAGTATCAAAACATCATGAGGCATACGATTATCTTCCAAATACGGTTATGAATTTCCCTGAAGGTGAAATATTTTTGGATATACTGACAAAGGTTGGATTTAATAACGCGCAACAACACCGAATGACTTTTGGAATTGCCACGGCTTACACCGGAGTAAAGTCATGATACTACTTACTACATACTTCATACTTCTCTAATTAAATAATGAATACCGAATAATGAATTTTGAATATCGAAGGAATAAAAATGCCAAATCAAATCATCAAGGTAGGACACAGCCCGGACCCCGACGATGCATTTATGTTTTACGGACTCGCATCTGGAAAAGTGAAACTTGAAGGGATTACTATCGAACACTCACTCGAGGATATACAAACCTTAAACGAGCGCGCTATGCGCGGAGAGCTTGAGGTAACCGCAATATCTGCTCACGCTTTTCCTTATGTTGCCGACAAATATTGGATTATGCGAACCGGCGCGAGTATGGGCGAGGGTTACGGTCCGGTAATCGTATCAAAAAAATATAAATCACTCGAGGAGCTAAAAGGAAAAAGAGTCGCAACTCCCGGTAAGCTAACTACGGCAACACTCCTTTTTAAACTTTTTACTGAAGGGATTGAGAACGTAGATATACCTTTCGACCAAATTATGGATAAGGTAACAAGCGGTGAGTTCGACGCTGGGCTAATTATTCATGAAGGACAGATTACATACAAAGAACAGGGATTTAACAAGATACTCGACTTCGGTGAATATTGGGATAAATTTTCAAACGGACTTCCACTCCCGCTCGGATTGGATGTCGTGCGAAAAGATTTGGGAAGAGAACTCGCAACCAAACTCTCAAAAGGACTTAAAGAAAGTATCCATTACGGCTATACACATCAGGACGAAGCGATACCTTATGCACTCGAATACGGTCGAGGATTAAATTATCAGCTTGGAGAAAAATTTGTAAAGATGTACGTAAGCGAGTTGACCATTGATATGGGAGAAAAAGGAAAGCAAGCGCTGGAATTGCTGTTTTCTCTTGCTCATAAAAAGGCTTTAATTAAGTTGATTCCAGAAATTGAATTACTTTAAACGCAGAGGTCGCCAAGAAGTCGCAAAGTTCGCGGAGCGTAAAGACTTAGTTTTCACTCGTCGCGCTCTTTGCGTCTGTGATATAACCAATCCCTTTGCGATCTCTGCGTGAAAATTACTTAGCCTTGATAATGAATAATATTAATTTTACAATTATCGGCGGTGGACAAGAAATTGGTGCAAACTGTTACCACCTAAACATAGATGGCACGGGAATAATTCTCGATGCCGGACTTCATCCACAGAAGAAAGGCAATGAGGCGCTCCCCAATTTCGACATTCTTAAAAGCTTAAATTCCGATTTTGTCCTAATCTCACACGCCCACACAGACCATATCGGCGCGCTGCCGTATTTGATACAACAAAATCCTTATCTTAAAATTTTCTGCACGCCGCAAACCCGCGACCTTGCAGAAGTTATGCTGCACAACAGTTTAGCAATTGTACAAAAAGAAATCATAGACACCGACCCGCTACCCAAATATACACATGAGCAAGTTGACCTTCTTACTGAATCGATAAATCCTTTAATTTACAACCAACCGTTTCAGTTACGTGGATACAGAGGGAATAATGATGTTAAAATAAGATTTTTAGATGCCGGCCATGTGTTAGGCTCTGCCGGGATTCTAATTGAGAACGAACACGGTAAAATATTTTATACAGGCGACACCTGTACCTCAAAACAATCTCTCCTCGCCGGAGCTGATTATCCCGACGAACACGTGGATATTTTGATAACCGATTCAACATCCGGAGCTTCGGATGAAATTGTCAACAGAAGTGATGAAGTAAAAAGATTTTCAAAAGCCTTAAACAAGATTGTTGATAAAGGCGGTTCGATTCTGATTCCAATATTTGCACTCGGCAAATTTCAGGAAACGCTAAAGCTTCTTCAGACGATGATGCAAAAAGGGAATATACCGCACATTGATATATACACGAGTGGGATGGCTCGTGAAATTTCCGATGTTTACGATCTGCACCGACTCAATACAAAGCGGATAAAAAATGATTTCAAGATAAAAGAAATCCCACAGTTACCAATTATTCAAGACGAGCTTCTGACGGGAAAGTATTTTAAAACTCCGAGCATAGTTTTAGCTTCAAGCGGTATGATGATTGAGGGGACTACTTCATTCGCACTCGCTCAAAGATGGCTGAAGGGGAAAAACTTTGGGATATTTTTTGTTGGATACGTTGACCCTACAACACCAGCCCACAAAGTATTGAATGCAAAAGTAGGTGATGTAATTAAGCTAAGTGATACAACAGAAGAAATAAAAGTTGCCTGCGAGGTGCAATCATTCAGGTTCAGTTCTCACTCAAACCGTGAAGAATTGATTGAGATAGTGAAGAGATTAAAACCGAAAACGGTGATATTAGTCCACGGTGAAAAAGATGGATATGATTGGATGGGAAAAAAAATACTTACTAGATTTCCGAAAACACGTGTCATTCTCCCCGAAGTTGGAAAAGAGTATAAGTTTGAATTTCAAAAATACTGATGAATCAGATTAACACTGATACGAATTTGTGCGTATCCGTAAAATTCGCGTTTTTCTGTGGTCTATTTAATATTAGTATTATATTTTTTGCCACTAATAATTCAACCATAAAATAGCTGCTGGATCATTCTTTTAGTTCTCAATATACATTCACAATTTCATACAGCGTCGTCCGCTGTGCCGGTGTGAATCCCGCCTGACGGATTATACTAATAACTTCTTCAGTGTTCGACTTGTTTACAAAATTTGCCGCAGCATGAACATTTTCCTCAAGCAGCGTTCCGCCAAAATCATCCGAGCCGAAATGAAGCGCAATCTGTCCAATCTTTTTGCCTTCTGAAAACCAGGAAGATTGTATGTGCGGAAAATTATCTAAGTAAATTCTCGACAAAGCAAGTACTTGAAGATACCGCGTGGGAGATGCATAGTGTGGAATAATTTTTTCCAGCGGCGTATTCCCCGGTTTAAACGACCACGGTATAAATGCAGTGAACCCGCCTGTCTCATCCTGAAGCGAACGGACTCTTTCTAAGTGTTCAATAATTTCCTCATCCGTTTCGATATGTCCGTACATCATCGTCGCCGTTGACTTATATCCGATTTTGTGTGCTTGCCGCATTACATCGATCCACTGGTCGGCGGTTTCTTTTTTATTTGAAATTTTTTTCTTAACTCTATCCGACAAGATTTCTGCACCTCCGCCCGGGATTGAACGCAGTCCCGCGTCCCAAAGCTGTTTCAAAACTTCTGGTATAGATAGACCGGACACATCCGACATACCTACAATTTCCGAAACTGAAAAGAAATGTGGATAAATTTGTGGGACTTCTTTTTTTGTCCGACGAACAAGCTCAAGATAATAATCAAACGGAAGCTTTGGATTTACCCCGCCTTGCAATAGAACGGTAGTTACACCCTTCTCCGCAGATTCCTTGAACTGCTGAATGAGGTGATCTATAGATAATGTGTACTCGTCTTCTTCGCCTGGATGACGATAGAATGCGCAAAAGATACAATCTATTGTGCATATGTTAGTGTAGTTTGGATTTGTATCTACTACAAATGTAACCTGAGGTTTTGAGTTTTTCCGATAACGCACCGCTGAAGCCAACTCTCCGAAATCCAGAAGTGGAGCTTTTTGAAGAAGTTCCAAACCTTCCTCGGATGTTATCCGTTCGTTGTTTTGTATTTTATGATATATATTTTGTAACATAATTTTCGTCGCTTCTCCAGTTCACTAACCGCCACCATACTTCATACTAGTTACTACATACTTATTTTTGTTCAAGTTTAGCTACCATTTCTCTAAACACTTCAATCGCTTTATGCTCACGCTCGCCAAGTGTGTAGTTGAAACCCTCAAGATATTCTTTAGTTTCCTTAGATGTGTAACCAAGCATTCTACCGTGGTGCGAGCTGATAGCTTCTAAATTATCAATTCCTTTTGCCAATGACTGCTGAATAGAATCTTGAATCAGATTCCTAGTTTCACTCGAAAGATTCTTATTTACAGCAAAAACCGCAAACACAAACGGGAGTTTCTGCCAGTTGTACCATTCTGTTGCTAAATCGTATCTAAATTCGAATCCGGGGATACCTTGCTTCAGACTTCTTAAAGCCTCATCCCCGATTAATATTACGGCTGAATATTTTTGATAATCATTTGGTTTCATTCTCTCAAAAGAAGCACTAACTCCATACTTTTCTTTCAATATAACTTCCAGAAGTTTTACAGAAGTCGAAGTATCATCAACAACGCCTATAGTTTTACCGGATAAATTTTTCCATTCATATTTCGAAAAAAGTAAAACACTCTGAACTTGATCGCGAGCTGCGATACACCAATTCATAAGGTCTAAGTTTTCTTCCTGGTCAAAATAATCCATAAGCGAAATCAGACCGGCATTTACAGTTCCTTGTTTGAACAACACACCCAACCGGCGAGGAGTTACGGGTAAAATTTTAAATTCAGAGCTATCGAGATAATGATAAAAAGGAACAGAATTTAAATATGGAATTTTTCCGATCAAATTTTCACCGTGAATTTTCAATGGATTATAAAACACGTCTCTCTCGACAGGAATTTTTCCGGCATCTTCGATAATGCTAATGATCTTTTCTTTTGTCAACATCATCGGACTTAATGCGCCCGCATCGTGAGCGATGTGTTCCTCACCGACTGTGCCGTCCATATCGTCTGCGCCGAAGTTTAGAGCAACGGCTGCAACTTCTTCTGTCAACATTACCCAGTAAGCTTTAATGTGTGGGAAATTATCTAACATCAGCCTGGAAATTGCAATCGTCTTAAGATCGTCGATTGCAGAACCGTATGTATCAAGTGGTTTAATTCCGGTTTCTCCTTGTTGAAATGTAAGCGGAATGAATGTAAGGAATCCACCCGTCTCATCCTGTGCCTCACGAAGTTTAATTAAATGTATGAGTCTCTCTTCTATCGTTTCTATATGACCATAAAGCATTGTTGCGTTGGTCGGGATTCCCATACGATGAGCGGCTTTATGGACGTCAAGCCAAACTTTTTCTCCGACTTTTTGATGGAATAATTTAGCGCGCACGCGTTCTGAAAAAACTTCAGCACCGCCGCCAGGCATTGTTTTTAACCCGGCTTCCTTCAACTGACGAAGGACTTTTTCGACTGGCATTTTGAATTTTTTGTGAAAGAAATCTATCTCAATTGCCGTATAAGCTTTTACATCTGTCTCTGGAAATTTTTTATGGATTGAAGAAACGATATCGAGGTATCTTTCCCAGGGCCAATCACTTGGCATACCGCCGGTGATGTGGACTTCTTTAATTTCCGGAGAAAGTTTTGAGAGAATTTCGTCCGTGGTCATCTCATAGGCGCCGGGTTCGCCTTTCTTTTTCGCAAAGTCGCAGAACTCGCATGATAGCACACAAACATTTGTATGCTCAATTTTCTGATTCAGAACAAAATAGACAGCGTCGCCATTTTTTTGCCGCTGGACATACTGTGCCATCTTACCAAGTGAGATTAGGTCGTTGGTGTTATATAAAATTAAACCGTCTTCGAGGGAAAGACGTTCGCCATACTGGAGTTTTTGCCAAATAGGAATTAACACTATATCTTTGAAATTTATTTCATTCTTCATTTTACTTTTCATTTCCAATATGTATCCCATTTCTGATCAACCAGCTTAACAATTCTTTCATCCATAGACAGTGGTTTTTGGTATCCTTGTTTCCATGTCGCATCAATACCCATAACACCACTATACACCGGAGAAATTCCCACAAGCTTCTGTTCTGTAAAAATGACATCGCGTTCACAATCAAATCGAGTAAAAATTCCCCAGATGTAACTCTCTTTGTCTCTGATATCAACATCTTCGCTAATCATAGCAATGAGTTTGAGGAATGAAAGATCGGGATGGTGTAGAAGTTTGTGAAGAATATCTTTCCCAATGGAATCTTGGAGTGATGGAGTTTTGGATAAATCATTAGGCGAGTCGAATGTAGTATCAACTTTTATGAGGAGCAATGTACCTTCGATTAAATTTATATCGATGATTCGTCGGTCAACAGCCAAGAGCTTAGAGTGTAGAGCGTTGAGATTCAGAACTCCAAGCTCTTCGCTCTTTGCTCTTCGCTTCTTAGTCGCATCTATCACCATTTTACTTCCTAAATTCATTTTGTAACTTGTGAAGTCGAGTGTATCAAGCGGGACTTTTGGAATCATAATAAAATCATAATGCGGATCAAAATTTTCTCTTATCGTTCTCAATACTGCATTCCAATCTTTCGGATTAACACCCGCTGAAACTGTTACGATGCACTTCGCCAGCGAGAGCTGTCCTTCACCCATCAACGACATTGCCGTCTTTGCTGCTTCTTTCTCGTATCGTTCTTCAATCTCAACAACGAGTAAATTGTGGAAGCCGGCTTCGTAGTAAGCCCAGAGATTTTTTATTTCGGGGTGCATCAATCGGATTAGCGGACCAAGAATTTGCTGTGTGGCGTCGCCTAAAAATTTATCTTCCATTGGGGGTCTTCCGACAACGGTACCGGGATAAACCGGATTGCAGCGATGTGTTATAGCGTTCAAACGAAATACAGGGAACTCGGATGCAGCCGAATAATGACCGAAGTGGTCGCCAAACGGACCTTCTAACTTTGATTCGGTGAGAGATACTTTTCCTTCGAGAATAAATTCAGCATTAGCAGGAACATCTATCGAAATACTTTTTCCGCGAGTCATCGGAATTCTTGCGCCACGTAAAAATCCTGCGAACATTACTTCGTCGATTCCTTCAGGTAGCGCTGCAATGCTTGCCAATAACAAAGCTGGATCAGTTCCGAGTGCAACAGCAACTTCAAATTCTTTTCCAATTTTTTGCGCTTGAAAGTAATGGAACCCACCGCCCTTTTGTATCTGCCAGTGCATACCGGTTGATGAATCGTCAAACATTTGCATGCGATAAATTCCAGCGTTTCGTTTTCTGGTTATCGGGTCATATGTTATTACCTGTCCGAGTGTAATAAATCTTCCGCCGTCATCCTGCCAACATTTTTGAATAGGTAGCTGAGTTAAGTTCGGCTTATCAACAATTTCTTGAGAACCACCGCCTCTAACTATTTTTGGCCGAGATGAAATCAAACGCTTCACCATTGATTTTTGTTCGAGCAGGAAATCCAACTTAGGGGGGATAGCTCGCTCAATAAATCCAATTAACTTTTCTCCCAATTCTTCCGGGTGAATGCCGAGCGCAAGTTCAATTCGTCTCTCGCTTGCAAGTATATTCATTGCGAGAGGATATTTTGAACATTTCGGATTCTCGAATAACAAGGCGGGTTTATTTTGTTTGAGTGCACGGATAGCGATTTCCGTCGATTCCAACTCAGGATCGATCTCAACTTTTATCCTGTGGAGTTCACCGATTGATTCCAGGTATTTTAGAAACTCGCTGAGTGCCGGGAAGCTATGCTTCATTCTAACTCCTCAGACCGCCAACCTTTTGATTCGCGAACTCCAACCACTGATAGAAGTTTTTGGACAAAGGCGTTAATGTATTCATCAACGGTTTTAGGTTTGAAATACATTGGCGGAGAAATCGGCATAATAATAGCACCCGCTTGCGAGAGGCGAGTGCATTGTTCAAGTGTGATCGTCGAGAGCGGTGTTTCACGTAAACACAAAATAAGTTTGAATCTTTCCTTTAGTGCTACTTGAGCCATACGAGTAATTAATGAGTCGCCGATACCCGAAGCGATTTTACCGAGCGTTGAAGTTGAGCAGGGTAAAATTACAACCGCATCTATTTTGTTTGTGCCGGAGGATAACGGTGCGGCTAAGTCGTCGTTTGAAAATTGTCGTTTGATGTAAGGTTTAAGCTGTTCATCGCTGATTCCAAGTTCATCTTTTAACAAAGTCTTACCCCACTTGCTCACGACTAAATATTTACTGGCATCACACTGTTTTAAAAATTCATAAGCATAGACAGCACCGGATGAGCCGGTAATTCCTACAGCAATTCTCATCACGAAAAACCCTTCATTAACACCATAATTAAAACAACGAAACCAATGACAGCATTAATTTTAAAGAAAGCTAATTCAACGTCCGACGATTTTTTTTGTTCAAGATATAGTAAGATTCCTGATAACAGAAGTAATGGCAAAGCCCAAAGATTATTTATTGAAATCAGAAAAAGTAGAATCAAAGTTCCGAAAGCCAATACATGAAGGGCAGACGAGATGATTAATGCTTTCTTAGAACCAAATCTTGACGGAAAAGAAAACAATCCGGCTTCTTTATCGAATTTCTCATCAAGAGTTGAATAAATTACATCAAATCCTGTTGCCCAGAAAAATGTAAATAGTGAAATCAAAGCGCCGGGTAGAACATTTTCAATACTACCTTTTATCGCGAACCAACCGCCGAGCGGAGCCATTGATAAACCTAAACCTACACCGAAATGTGCAAGCGCAGTAAATCTTTTTGCATAAGGATAAACACTAAAGATGATGAGTGGAATCGGTGAAAGAATAAAACAGAACCACGAAATTAAATAAGCAGCACCAAAATACAACATCATCCCAACCAACAAAATTCCGGCGGCTTCACTTAACGACATTCTGCCTGCGGGTATCTCTCGATTGTTTGTTCGTAAATTTCTTCTGTCAATCTCAGCATCTATGATACGGTTTAGAGTCATTGCGATTGTGCGCGCACCCGTAGCTGCCAACAGTACGAATACTAGCAATTCTACGGAAGGTGCTCTTTCCGCCGCCAAAAAAACACCCGCATAAATTAAAGGCAGAGAAAAAAGTGTGTGCTCTATTTTTATAAACCGGAAATATTTCTTCATCTCTTAGACTTTTTCTTTTTTATTTTGTAAACCACTTTGGGCTCTGCTACCCTAAAACCGATTTGCTGTTTTGGTATTTGTGGCGGCCGCATCAGTTGTCGGATTGTGTCAAAAACCACTTTGAACTGAGTATCATATTTTTGTTCCATCTCAAATATTTTTCTCGCAAGCTCTTTGTCGGATGTTAAGATATTTCGCAATTTAACAAAGGCACGCATTATTTCAATATTTATGTTTATTGCATTCTCACTCTTCAGAACAGATGATAACATAGCAATACCTTGTTCTGAAAATGCATATGGTAAGTAACGCCTACCTCCTCTTCCTATGTTTGAGGTCGCAAAATGCGACCTCAAATCTTCATACTCCCCCGGAGTTAATTCAAACATAAAGTCGGATGGAAATCTTTTATAATTGCGGCGAACCTGCTCTTTCAATCTTTTCGTTGAAACACCATATAGTTTCGCCAGATCAAAATCGAGTATTACACTTTGAGAGCGTATAAAAAATATTTTCCTTTCTATCAGTTTTTTCCCGATTAATAATTTCATAAAAATTCTCCTTTCAAGACAACCTTATTATTCCCACTCAATCGTTGCGGGTGGTTTCGAGCTAACATCATACACGACTCTATTAACACCTCTTACTTCATTGATTATTCTGTTTGAGATTTTCTCCAAAATTTCTCCAGGTATTCTTGCCCAGTCAGCAGTCATACCGTCAACGCTTGTAACAGCGCGAAGTGCGATAACGTTCTCGTAAGTTCGCTCATCACCCATTACTCCAACAGTTTGCACAGGGAGCAACACAGCAAAAGCTTGCCATATATCGTTATAGATTTCGGCTCTTAGAATTTCAGACAAGAAAATTTCGTCGGCTTCTCTTAGCAAATCGAGCTTCTCTTTTGTAATGTCACCGATTATCCTTACTGCCAATCCTGGCCCCGGAAATGGATGGCGGTTTAATATCTGGGTAGATAATCCAAGCTTTTTACCAACTGCGCGTACTTCGTCCTTAAACAATTCGCGCAGCGGCTCGATAAGCTTGAGTTTCATTTTTTCCGGTAATCCACCGACGTTGTGATGAGATTTAATAGTTGCAGAAGGACCCTTGAAAGAGCGAGACTCAATTACATCAGGATAGAGCGTTCCTTGAGCAAGATATTCAACATCCTTAAGTTTATATGCTTCTTGTTCTGTTACTGCTTTGCTTTTCTTGACAACACTTTCTGCCCAAGCAACATCTCTTTTTCTTTCTTTTGCAATTGCTCTTATTGTTGCAGCAGCTGCTTGCGTAACTTTTTCAGAAGCCATTTTACCTGAAC
>CAZOQB010000001.1:264304-300635 GCA_964581995.1 uncultured Ignavibacteriaceae bacterium
TTTCAATAAAAATATTTCCGATAATTTTTCTTTTTTGCTCAGGGTCGTTCACGCTTTCGAGTCGGGTTAAAAATAAATCGCTCGCATCGATATAATCCAAGTTGATGTGGTAGCTGTCTCTGAACTGCCGCACAACTTCTTCGCTTTCACCTTTACGCAGTAAACCGTTATTGATATGGAAACAAAACAATTTGTCTCCAATAGCTTTTTGCATAAGTAAAGCGAGAACCGATGAATCGACACCACCGCTTAAAGCGCAAATTACTTTTCCATCCCCAACAGTTTTTTGTATTTCCTGAGTTTTTTGATGGATGAATGAACCGGCAGTCCAGTCGGCTTTACATTTACAAATTTTCAAAGCAAAATTTCTGAGAATATCGATTCCATTTTCAGTATGAATTACCTCCGGATGAAATTGTACACCGAATATATTTTTTTGCAGATTTCGAACCGCACAGAGAGGAGAATTCGCTGAGTGCCCGATCCGTTCAAAGTTATCAGGTAATTTAGTCAACGCATCGCCGTGGCTCATCCAAACAGTTGTGCTTTTATTTAGACCGAAGAACAAATCAGAGTCATCGTCTATGAGCAATTCTGTCCTGCCGTATTCACGTTTAGCTAATTTATCTACCTCACCGCCAAGTTGGTGAGCGATTACCTGTAAACCATAACAGATACCTAAAAAAGGAATATTCAGGTTGAATATTTCTTCAGAGGGGAATGGTGCATTTTTTTGATACACACTTGATGGTCCGCCAGAAAGAATTATACCCTTGATATTCATTTCCCGGATTTTTAAGATCGGAAAATTATAAGGGTGAATCTCGGAATATACACCAATCTCTCTTATACGCCTCGCAATTAACTGGGTGTATTGGGAGCCAAAATCTAGAACTAAGATGGTTTCTGTTTGAGTCATCTGACTATTTATGAAAAGTTGTCATCAATATAGAAAATTTTGTCATCATTTGCGAAGGGATGTTAATTCTAACTTTCCCGATATTCACCCCACACACTTCTTAACACGTCTGAAATCTCTCCAACAGTTGCATACGCTTCAACCGCATCGAGGATGTAGGGCATCAGGTTATCTTTACCGATAGACGAGCGCTTCAGAGCGATGAGCGTAGAGTTTACTTTATCATTATTACGCTTTTTCTTTAATTCGGTCAGTCGCTTGATTTGATTATCGCGAACACTCTGGTCTATCTTCATCACGTCTGGCTGAACTTTTTCTTTGGTTAGAAAATCATTCACACCGACAATAATCTTCTCCTTGTTCTCAATCGATTTTTGGTATTCGTAAGCAGCGTTGGCAATCTCGGACTGGTAGAATTTATTTTCAATAGCTCTAACCGCTCCACCCATCTCATCAATCTTTTGTATATACTGTAATACTTTTTCTTCAATTGTGTCAGTCATTTTCTCGATAAAATAGGAACCACCGAGCGGGTCGATTGTATCAGCCGAACCACTCTCATAAGCAATTACCTGCTGTGTGCGCAACGCAAGCCGAACTGACTCTTCTGTGGGTAATGCAAGCGCCTCATCGCGACTGTTAGTGTGCAGCGATTGGCAACCGCCTAAAACCGCTGACAGGGCTTGTAGAGTGACACGGACGATATTGTTATCTATTTGTTGTGCAGTCAGGGTTGAGCCGGCTGTTTGGGCATGAAAACGTAACTTCAAGCTTTCAGGATTTTTAGCGCCAAACCTATCTTTCATAATCTTTGCCCATATTCTTCGTCCCGCACGAAACTTTGCAATTTCCTCAAACAAATTGTTATGAGCGTTAAAGAAAAAAGAAAGCTGTGGACCGAACACGTCAATATCGAGCCCTGCATCCACTGCTGCCTGCACATAAGCAATTGCGTTCGATAGTGTGAACGCCGCCTCCTGAACCGCCGTCGAACCAGCTTCACGTATATGATATCCGCTTATGGAGATTGTATTCCACTTTGGTAAATTTTTACTGCACCAGCTAAAAATATCAGTTACTAAACGCATCGAGGGTTGCGGTGGATAAATGTAAGTTCCTCTTGCAATATACTCTTTTAGAATATCGTTTTGGATAGTCCCTGAAATTTTCGATAAATCGTCATCTTGCTTTTTTGCAATTGCCACATACATAGCCAGTAAAATTGCTGCGGTCGAGTTAATTGTCATCGAAGTAGAAACATTTTCGAGTTTTATTCCAGCGAAAAGTCGTTCCATATCTTCAAGTGAATCGATCGCCACTCCCACTTTACCAACCTCTCCTTCTGCGATCGGATGGTCTGAGTCGTAACCAATTTGTGTGGGAAGGTCAAACGCGACAGAGAGACCGGTTGTGCCATGCTCTAAGAGATAACGAAACCGTGCGTTAGTTTCTTCTGCCGACCCAAATCCTGCATACTGGCGCATCGTCCAGAACTTACCGCGATACATCGTAGGATATACACCACGAGTAAAGGGATAGTCTCCCGGAAAACCGAGTTGATTTTCGTAATCTATATTATCGGGCAAATAAACTCTATCTATGTTGATACCCGAGTCGGTTTCGAATTTGGATTTTCGTTCTTTGAATTTATCGAGAACGGGTTTCAGGATGTTCGATTCCCAAGCCGATTTTGTACTATTCGGATATTCGCTCATACAATTCCTCAAAATGTTTTAATTACTGTGTAAAGATAAATAAAAGCTGGTTTGGATTCAAGCAAAATTATCTCCACTCAATCTTTTTCCATGATCTGCTATCCGATTCGAAAATAACAGCACCTTCTTGATCGGTTCGATGTATTTGAATGCCTCGGTGTCTAAGTCGGCGTATTACTTCGGGGGACGGATGTTTAAATTGATTTTTTAAACCTACTGATATCAAAGCTATTTTTGGGTTTACGTACTTTATAAAATCATCGGTGCTGCTAGTCTTGCTGCCATGATGAGCACATTTGATAATATCACTGTGTAAAATATTCTTGTATCTACTAACCATCACATTTTCAGATTCCGATTGAACATCGCCGGTTAATAACAAACTTGTTTTACCGTAGACAATTTTCATCACTACTGATTGATTGTTAAAGTTAAGGGAATTTACTGAATCGTAAGATGCTTCGGGATTTAAGATATAAATACGTACATTCTGAAGTTCATCAATTATCTCTCCTTTCTTAACAATCGTGTGCTGAAGGTGAAGAGAATCAATCAGATATTTGTAATCCTGAAATATTTTTGAGCTGTCGGACAAACCTGCATCAATGATTTTTCCGATCTCATATTTTCTCAGCAAGTACGGTATCCCTCCAAGATGATCATGGTCAGGATGAGTATTTAGCAGATAATCAATTTTCTTGAGTCCTTTTCTCATTAAAAATGGTGCGATGAATCTTTCGCCCGCATCACGGTAAGAAGTTTTTGGTCCACCGTCGACTAACATATTTCTTTCATCAGGGAATTCTAAAAATATTGCATCTCCCTGTCCGACATCCAGGAAAGTAACTCTAAGAATTTTGTTATCAGGAAACATGAGCGAATAGTAAATGGCAAGCGTAGCACTTATCAAGCTAAAAATAATAATTCGTTTCCAAATTATCTTCGGTTTGAGTGTAAATATAAATCCAATGAATAAATAAAAAACGGAAGCAGACCAGAAAGTGAAATAGGAATCAACATAAGCATATTTAAAATTACCAATAATACTAACCGACTCAAGCAACAGGTAGGTAATAAGCTTAGTTGTCTCGGCATAAATTCCGGCGAACCACTGCGACACGTAAGAGACAGCAACGGTCAACATTCCTATTGCTAGTACAACATTTGAGAGCGGCACTATGAATAAGTTAGCAATTATTCCAATGACTGAAATTTTTCCAAAATAAAATGAAGTAAATGGTAGCGTGCCGATAGCAGATGCCAATGACACAGCTACTGTACCATAGATTAATTTGACAATTGTGATTGATTGAATTTTCTCGGGTAAATAATTTTTCAGAGAATAAAGTTTCGGATACAAAGCGACTAGAAAAAACACCGCAACAAAAGAAAGTATGAAGCCGGGATTAAACAATTGTTTAGAATCAAAAAATAATATTACTATCGCGGAGAGAGCTAGTGAGTTATAAACATCCGATTTGCGTTCGAAGAGTTGAGAACCCAACACGATGATACCCATTAAAACAGCTCGCACAACAGACGGAGATTGTCCTGTTAAAAATGTATAAAAAACCAGGAAGAGACACGTAAACACAATCCTATATTTTTCCGGAACTCTGAACGCGATCAATAATGCAAAAATAATCAGGATAACAATAACCACGTGCAAACCCGAAACAGCTAGTATGTGCATAACGCCGGCATTAATAAAAGCATCCTTCACTTCGTACGAAATATCGCCCCTGTCTCCAATTAATAAGCCCTTCAAAAATTTTGCTTCATCACCACCAATCAATTTATCAAGTCTTTCACCAATTGATTTACGAAGGGGGTATACTAATGAAGCTAAAAACCCTGAGCTGTTTTCTTCCTCTATTAAAACTCCATACGAATTTTCCAAAAAAATTCTTGCATAAATTCCATTGATGTGTAGATATTGCCGTAAGTCAAATTCTCCGGGATTTCGGGCTGTACCCGGTTGAACCGGCCGACCTGATATTAGAACTTTTGTCCCATATTCCAAACCATCCAAAAATTCATTTGAAGCGCTGTCTTTGGGAATTGTAACCAGCACCCCACCCGCCGTAGGAATATATGATTTTTTAACCTCCAATGATTCTGATTCGAGGACAAATTGGACTGTTTTAGTTTTTTTCCGCGGCGGGTCGGTTATCACTCCTCTAATAGCTGTTACTTCGTCGTGAGTAATAAAATTGTCTATCTGGTTTTGAGGTGAGTACTTACTATCAACCGTGATCTTGAAGATACCAAGAGTAAACAAGAGTGCTGCAATTAATATCTGTAAAGCAACATCCTTTTCTTTATAAAACGGAAAACTTATTACAGATATAATAAACAAGCAAATGAGGAAGGCAGAAATATACCAAATAGAAAAAAAGAACTCCCACCCTACAATAATACCTAGTAGAAACGGGAGGCAGAATTTTACCGCTGGTCTGTTTGCCAGCATAAAAGATTTTAGATTTTAGTTATTAGATTTTAATGATATAAACTCAATATCGCTGGAGCAACTTGAGTGAGACCCTTTACCAGTTTAAGATTATTACTCCTATTATTCTCACCAACGAATATCAACGGAACGGGATTCCGAGTATGAGACTTTGTCGACAAATCTTCGATATTCCCATGGTCGCTCGTTAATATCAGCATCATTGATTTTTTATCAAAATTCTCCAACACGCCTGACAGTAAACCGTCTATTTTTTCCAATTCCTCTTTTGCTTTTGCCAACGATTGACTATGTCCAGCGTGGTCGGTAAAAAAATATTCATAAAATACGAAATCGTATTTCTCTAAAAATTTTACTAAACGTTTTCCAGCTTGGTTTGGTGTAATTGGTGGAACTTTCGGGAATCCCATTGCATTCCAACGTTCATTCGTAATATCAGATGCGACAGCTTCTTTTCGTTCCAATTTCATGTGGTCATTCAAGTCATAACCTGACATTGTGTATGCCATCGTTGTTGCAGTCCGGCGTGTTTGATGTTTTTCGATGTACTCAAAATACATTTGTGGATAAGCATTTGCATAAAAGACTTTCTTCCCCCGTTTACTAAGATTAAAAAATATATTTTTCTCTCCAATAACCTGCCTTAACGAAGAATACGGGTGAGGTCCAAAATGTTTTCCGATTATTTTTGCAGCATTTACACCACAGAGTAAAGCAGTTTGGCCCGTTCCGCTTTGCGGCAGTCCATTTACACCCATTGTTGTATTCAGCTTCATCACAACTGCCCCATCTGACGTAAAAAGTTTTGAGCGCAAATATGGTATATTTCCATCCAATAAGTTTGATAATGCCGGGAGGTTGGCAGAGAAAAAGGGATTTACTGTCGGGTCTTTTTTCCCAATCCCAACTCCATCCAAAAATATCATCAGTACGTGCGGATGGCTCATCACTTTGTTTTACGGTTTCGAATGGCTTCGCCCCAAGCTTTTTCAATTTTATCATACTTTTCTGAAAATGCTTGTTCAAATACCTTCTCGAATGTTTTTATACCATCAAAAACTGTGAAGAGGGAATCTACTTTTTGTGTGCCGTACCTATCGTTTAAAAATTTTATCACCTCAGCCAGTTTTGCGTAAAAGTTTATCATATCTTTTTCCTTGCGCACTTGTGTAAACTCTTGCTGCATATCTCCAAAATTAGAAGAACGAACTTGCAACGGTGTTCCGTATTTCCTTAAATCGCCACCGGCATAAATTCCATAAGCTTCTGCAAGCCAAGCAGGGCAACCGTTATCATTCGCAGCGGATAAGAGGCTTAATGCCACGACACGAGACAAAACATTCATTCGATTCCCCTTTTTATCGAGTGTAGAGGGCGGGGCAAGGTGGATTATTCCTTTCGAATAAAATCCTTCTTCTTTTAATAATGAACCCGACTCACGAAAATACCGGTTTTCGTTTTTGTAAATCCGGACTTCTATCCCATCGGCTTTTGTCGGCACTAAACCCAAACGCTTATTCCAGTTTTTAAATTGTATCTCTAAATCGCTCATCACCGGATTAACTTGGGATTGGGAGATACCTTTTTCGTACTTTATGATAAAGTTTTTGGATTTTAATACTTCGAAATTCTTTTGCTGAAATCCAAACGACAAGTTTAATAATAAAATATTTAGGACTACGAACAAAATTATCTTTTTCACTTTTTCCCCTCTTAATTATTGTGTTTCGATTCTAACATGATTGTTACCGGGCCATCGTTTAGTAAACTAACATCCATCATTGTACGGAAAACACCTGTTGCTACATTTTTCTCGCCGAGTAAAGCGCGGAGTTGTTCTACAAAATATTCATACAATCTTTCACCTTTCTCAGGTGGGGCTGCTTCTGTAAAACTTGGTCTATTTCCCTGTCGTGTGTCGGCGTAAAGTGTAAACTGAGAAACTACTAATGCACTTCCATTAATATCTTGAATTGATAAATTCATTTTCTCTTGACTGTCTTCGAAGATTCTTAGGTTTGCACATTTTTCAGCTAAATATTTTGCATCTGCCTCTGCGTCTTTACCGGATACACCTAATAGTATAAGCATACCTTTGCCAATCTGTCCGGTAATTTTGCTTTCTACGGTGACGCTTGCTTGGCGAACTCGTTGTACTAAAGCACGCATTTGTCGATAAATTTATTATGTTCATCGGTCATATTTTTGTACTCATACTATTGTTTCAAACTTCAATTTAAAGATATAAACTCTATACAGTAAAATCAAATGTACGTTTAATAAAACCAAATTTTTGTTATAGTCTATCCAGTAATTTAAAATCGCCCTCTTACCACTCTAAAATTTCCACCATAATCCTTTATTGCATCTATGCTGGAGTATCCGGAATTTGAAAAGAGTTCGAATACATCCTCTTTTTGATTGTAAGCTATTTCAAACAGCAACCATCCGCCCGGTTTTAAGAGCGCTTTACCAACCTCCACTATTCGTTTGTAGTATGTTAATCCATCCTGATTATCCGTAGTTGCAATTAATGGCTCATATTCAGCCACTTCTGGTTGGACATCTTTCATTTCATCGGATGAAATGTATGGAGGATTTGAAACTATGATATCAAACTTAGTATCTAACTTGATCTCATCAAAAATATTTTGATGATGGAGTTTTACTTTATCGTTTAGAGCATACCTGTCGACGTTCAACCTTGCAACAACGAGTGAATCTGCACTTACATCTATACCGGTAACAGATGCTTTATCTATGAATTTAGTCAAGCTCACAGCAATATTCCCGCTGCCCACACCTATATCCAGAATGTTAATATTCCCCTCGAAGGTGCGGCTTATATTTATCGTTTCTTCAACTAGTACTTCAGTTTCCTGACGTGGAATTAATACCCTTTTATCCACAAAAAACTTTAGTCCCATAAATTCAGATTCACCGATAATATACTGGAGCGGTTCGTGGTCCAACCGACGCTTGAACAGAGCCTTGAATACTGTTAATTCATCTTTACCTAAAGGCCGGTCAAAGCGAGTATATAAATCTATGCGAGAACAATTTAGTGTGTGTGAAAGCAATAATTCAGAATTAAGGCGCGCCTCTTGAAAACCTTTTTCTTTTAAATAATCAGTAGACCACCTGAGGAGTTCTGTTATAGTCCATATTTTGTTGTGGTTAGACGTTGGTCTTGACGGGTTAGAAGTTTTGATTTCCGACATATTCAAACTCAAGATTAGATTTCAGAGGCAATTCCGATATATCCTTTTGTTGTAAATGTTTGGAGTAGCGCTTCAGGAAATACGCAATTGTTTCAATACGTATTTTTATAGAACCCTTAGGTTTGTTTTCATCAATATCTTTGAAACAAAAATAAGGAGTCCCGCTTGCTTCTAAGATTTCTTGTATCATAGAGTAAACCGTAGCATCGTGGCCGCAGCGAAAGTTGGAAAGCTCAAGGACTACCAAATTTGGATGCCGAGCTGCAAATTTAGCCGCCCATATTTTTCGATTTGTATTCTCGCTATAAGAGTTTTTCCAGACATCGGCTATTTCCAACGGATGAGTATCTTCACCCTTAAATAATTTATCTAATATGTCTTCATCAGTTGGTAAAGCATCCTGGAAAAGTATTGGATAGCCAAGTTTTTGAAATTCTTCAAGTATTCCGTGGTTTATGCCGGGGTCGTTATGGTACGGACGTGCTAACACTACAATTCCAATTCGGTTTTCGCATTCGAGTAATTCTAAAACTTCGCGCCCTTTTTTCCGAATTGTGTTTTGGAAATTGTGTAAAGCTTTATACCCTTCCTCTACCGCATTTCCATTTTCGGTTCTACTTAATCCGAGTATCATTTCAAATTCTGAGAACAATTGCTTCTCGGTTAGTTCGGGTTCCAATAAATTCAAGAATGGATTTAAGTACCGGACACCGAACTCCGCAAACACATCTGTTTCTTTTGTAAAAGCTGCTTTAACAGAAAATGGAGTCGCTACTGCCGTCGGACAACCGCGATGGTCGACGCAATTTAATAAATCGCTCGGCATTGAATCGATGGATGGAAGGAAAATAAAGTCGAGCTTTTTTTTCTTGTGCTGAACGTAAAGTAAATTGTGGACATGCGGTATTGCAAGTTTGCTTGGATAGCACGGGTCGATGTTGCCGCGCTTTGCACCATCGCGATAGAGTGGCTCCGATGTATAATCTGAATAGACAAGATTACCTGGCAGGATTCCAAGACTTTCAAAATACGCGCTAAAGAATGGATTGAGTGTGTAAAGATTTAACAAGCGCGGGATACCGATAACAATCTTATCACGACTAAGTCTAAGCTTTTTAATTGCCGTGCTCTTCGATGTTAATGAAATTTTATTGGGTATTTCTTTGACGATATTAGGTTTAACCGCCTGCCATACTTTCTCACTGGCATACTCAATTAAATTAGGGTTCGCTCTTTTTATATCTTCGATATGCTTTTGAATCTCTTTCATTCCGGCAATGTTATCTACTGTTCCCTTTTCGCATGTAGCGATGATAATGCGTTCCTTACGCATTCCTTCAATTTTTTCAAGTTCATCTTGCTCAAAATATTCAACTCGTCCTGAACGTAATTGCTCAGCTCCCTGTTTATAACTAAATACTTCCGGTTCATTTTCGTGTAGAGTAGCAGAATAAATATCGATGAAAGTTCTCAAACAATGATTCTTACAGTAATAGCACCGTGTTTCTTCGTCCCTCGTAGTTTTATATTTAATCGTTCTCACCGCATCGAAACCGATGAAGTTTGTTTGCCTGCCTTCATTAAATAGTCGTTCGGATTCAATCGCAACACCTATTGCACCGCTTACTCCCGTATGGGGGTGAACTTTGATAACCGGTTTTTCAGATAAACCTTTAAATCTTCCTTCAATGAAATCTACCTGAGCTTTCACGGCTGCCAGATTATGCTGTGTCCCGCCTTGCAGAATAAAATGCTTTCCAAACTTAGCCATGTTAGGCATTTGTGCTATGTATAGCCAAATATTTTTGGGCAGCACTTTTACTAATCCAGCTAAAATTTCTTCGGGCTTCCATCCTTGACGCTGAAAATCGACAATATCAGACTGTAAAAATACTGCGCAACCGTAACTGAATTCAGGAACGCGTTTAGCCATAAATGCATTCACAGCGTAATCTTCAACTTTGTAACCTAAGCTTTCTGCTGTAGCCTGCAGGAAGTATCCATTTCCGGCAGAGCATTGTGTATTAAGTTTGAAATCTACAACCCGTCTGTCCTTAAGTATTATTATTTTAATATCCTGTCCACCGACATCGCATATTACATCAACATCGTCGAAGTAGTGTAATGCAGACATCGTATGTGCAACAGTTTCAACTAATGCGACGTCTGCACCGATTACATCCTTCAGAATATCCTTTGCATATCCTGTTACACCAACACCTAACACATTGAGTTGTGCACCTTGTGATTCTACTCTTACTCGTAGTTGTTCCAGAATATCTTTCGTATCCTCGATTGGGTTACCTTTTGAAAGCCGGTATTCGTGTGCAATTAAATTTTTATCCCTATCTAACAGTACTGCCTTAGTTGAAGTTGACCCGCCATCAACTCCAATGTATACATCTACAACCTCTCCAACGTTAAAATCTGGCTGCGAAAAAGCCGGAATTTGATATTCTTTCTTGAAACTTTCCATCTCATCGTCAGACTTACACAACCCGGAACCACTCAGCTTACTCTTTAATTCTTCACGGTCGCCATGGACGTAATCGAATATTTTTTTCCACCCCTGATACACACCTACAGACTGAGGCTCGCCTTTGCCATATTCAACTGCGCCAATCGCTGCATATAATTCAGAATTTTTGGGAACTTTAATTAACAAATCGACAGAAGAGTGGTCAGCTATTTCGATACCTCGTTCCTTCCAGATTAACGGAAGGTTTGCTCGCCATGCTTCCTGCATTCCGCGCAAGAAGGTGTTAGGTCCTCCTAACAATAATACTTCAGGCACCAGTGTATGTCCTCGTGTGAGGACAGTTAAATTTTGTTGGACGATAGAACTATACAGAGACGCTATTAATTCGTTAGTAGGCACACCTTGTTTCTGCAATGAGTTAATATCGGTTTCAGCAAACACTCCACACTTACCTGCGACAGGGTGAATCTTAACATCTTTATACGGCAGTCCGCAAAGTTCAGAAACGGGAATATTTAGCTTGGCGGAAATTTTATCAATCACTGAACCCGTTCCCCCCGCACATTTATCATTCATAGATGCGATAGTTTTCTTAACTCCGGTTGCGGAATCTTCTTTGAAGATAATTATTTTTGCATCCTGTCCGCCTAATTCTATTACGGATTTAACCAGAGGATGAAATTTTTGAACTGCAAGCGAAAGAGCATTTACTTCCTGAACAAACTTACCACCGATGAATTCTGTTAAACCGCTGGCGCCGCTTCCCGTAATAAAGAGTCGGAAGTCCCCTTGCTTCAATTTTAAGTCCGCCTCAATTCTTTGAAGGAACTCAAGCACTTTTTCTGCAACACGGGTTTCATGTCGCCTGTAGTCGCTCCAGATTAAACTGTCTGTTTGCGTATCAACAACAACACCCTTGACTGTAGTGGAACCGATATCAAGCCCCACTGAAAGTGTATTGTTTGAGTTATAATTTGTTATGTATGTGGTTTCTCTTCGCATTTTTATTTTACTAAGTAGGCATTTGTTTATTTACAAAATATACAATCGATGCCGCTCGCGAAACCGCTCCATTAACTTTCGGTATCTGAAAAAGTGGATTTTGCATTTTCGGATTTTTCGAAATATACTCTCTCACTTTTGCTTCAGTTAAACCGGTTTCATTTAAAGATTCTTTGAACTCTGCTTTACACCGGAGGCGAGCTTCGGTAAGCGCCATTTGAACACGGCTGTAGGCATTAATCTCGCCCTCAGCCGAAGTTTCGATGGGCAGGAATATCATTTCCGGATAATGTGAAGTAACAACCGAATGCACACCATCGCTTTGAGTACTTGGTAAACAACCGAATGGTTTTAGAGACAAAACCATATGCGAGAGATGATTTACAGTGTGATAAATACTTTTTGCAACCTCCAGATGTCCTTCGCCCCCTCTCGCCCGACTGTTGTAGTATTTATGTGCTAATCGCTCTAACAAATATTGGTCGGTTAACGGTTGCGGTAAAAAGTGTAAAGCTTTGCGGAATCTATTATACTCTTTTGTTAAAATAAATTCTCCGAGCTTGAATAAAAATTTTTTCTTGAGATAGTTCAATTTCGATTTAATTGTTTTATTTATCCTTGACCGGTCTGTTAAATACTGGTTACCATCGTACAGCAGATAGAGTAACCATGTAGAAACCGGTTCTACAATAACTTCAGCTCCTTCACCTTCAAGGTATTTATACATTTTGAAGTTTCCGTCGCCTTCGGTCGTCTGCGCCCAAAATTCTCCTGTAATTTTTACGACGGGAACTTGGCGCAAATAATCCACCTCTATTTGGGATACCTTCTCACTCAATTCTTTAAGAACATCTGGATAGACTCTCGTAAATATTTCATCAAGAATCAATGCAAACAAACCTGTCGAACCGGTACGTGTGATTTTTTGAACCGCCTTGATTATTCGTGAATCGCTTAATAACGACTGTTTGTTCTTAATTGTTTGAAATATTTTCTCAGTTACTTCACTAAGTATTTTATCGGTCTGACCTTTATTTTTTTCGTACGGACGTATTTTGTAACCGACGTCATTAACAATATCGCCGAGTACGATACCTATCAATATTCCTAAAAAGAATTCTTCATTCATCTCCAAACCGTTACCCCTTGCGGCTTGATTGAATCCTTCGACCTGTTGAAAAGTAATTATGCGGAATCCATCAAAGCCCGAGTTTCGCAGCGCTAAACGGTATTCGCCTTCGTACATTCCGAAACGACATGGTCCACATGCGCCGGCAGTGAAGAAAACGAAGTTTTTGATAGTATAATCTCTGCTCATCCCCTGAGCTTCAAGCTTTTTCAAGTAATGAATTAAATTACCGACTGTAAAATATGTAGGATTACACATTCCGTTGTTACAGTACTCTCTGCCGATATGATACATTTCAAGGTTCGGTGTCGGGAGATGCTGAACTTTATATCCCAAACCTTCTATGCCTGCTCTAACAAAATAATCGTGGCGAGAAGTGAAGCCGCCCAATAAAATCGTAGTTGTGGACTTTTCACTTTTTAAAAAAGGTCGTTCTTCGAAACGTTTATAATGTTTTACGTGATCGAAAAATGATCCGATGTTGTCGGTTATGTTTCTTTCTATGTTTATAAATCTATCCATCACCATGGTAATATACTCACGAATTATAAAGATTCAAAGTTGAAGCGAGGGACTAAGATGATTACCGGTAGGAAAACATTTTCACATTTTATTCAATTATTCTGTAGAATTCTTTTTTTGATACAATAAAGGATAGTTGCTCAGCTTAAATTTACATTTAAAAATTGATTTTCGACAGACTCTTTATTATCTTGATCCTATCAAAGGAAGAGTTTCGTTCTCAATAAGGTTGCTCTTCCTATTTTTTTTATTATAACGGAGATACTTATGGATACATTTATCGAAAACACTAATAGGTTAATCAAAGAAAATGACATTAAATTTATTGATTTAAAGACAATCGACTTGGTTGGCAGGCTGCACCACTTAACAATTCCATACGAAGCTGGAATATTAGAAACTCTCAGCAAAGAAGGTGTGGGGTTCGATGGATCAAGTTATGGATTTTCGAAAGTTGAAAGAAGCGATATGATTTTAATTCCCGACTTTTCAACTTCTGTAATCGACCCATTTCGGGCATCTCCAACCCTGAGCGTATTAACGAGAATACATCTAACCGACGCACAACAAAGCCGCTTTTCGCAAGATGGAAGGTTCATCGCGTTCAAGGCAGAAAAGTTTCTCCAAGAAAGCGGAATCGCCCACACTTCGATGTGGGGACCGGAATTAGAATTTTATATTTTTTCAAAAGTGGAATTCGATACTCGAACGAGTTTTTCTTACTATAAAATCGAACATCAAGAGGAATTTTTTTCCAACGCTTACCATGCTGCAAACCCCTTCGATATATACGATGATTTTAGAGACGAATCATCTCTCCTACTCAATCAACTCGGTATAAAGGTTAAATATCACCATCATGAAGTTGGCGAACGGGGCCAGCAAGAAATCGAAACACAATTCGACTCGCTGCTTTCTATTAGCGATAAGCTTGTCCTGTCAAAATACTTGATCTTCAACCTCGCTCGTAAACACAACCTGTTCATAACATTCATGCCGAAACCAATGTTTAAGCAAGCGGGCAACGGTTTACACGTTCATCAGTATCTATTAAAAAACGGCAAGAACAGTTTCTATGAAAAAGGTAAATATGCCAACATGAATAAATTAGCATTGTCTTACATCGCCGGGCTATTAAAGCATTCCAGGGCATTATGCGCATTTACCAACCCGAGTACTAATTCATATAAACGGTTGGTACCAGGATTCGAAGCTCCTGTAGCTATAACTTTCGGGCAAGCAAACAGGTCAGCAGCCATACGTATCCCATCGTACGTAAATAACCCTGAAGAGACACGCCTCGAGTATCGGCCACCGGATGCAACAGCAAACCCATACATGCTTATGAGCGCAATGCTTATGGCTGGCTTAGATGGCATTATCAATAATTTAGACCCGGTAAGTGAGGGACTCGGACCAGTAGACACGAACATTTATAATAATGAAAATTCTCAGATTCAATTCCTCCCTAAAAGCTTTGAAGAAGCATTAGATGCACTACACGAAGATAATGAATTCCTGAAACGTGGAAATGTTTTTACAGACGACTTAATTCAGCAATGGATAAAAATCAAACACAAGGATGTCGAGTCGATTGCAACTATGCCACACCCTTATGAATATAAAATGTATTTCAATTTATAGTATGGTGATAAGAGTTACTTTTATTTTTATGTTGGTTGTTGTAGGATTCTGTGGTTGTGATAAAAAAACATCTGCGGTACTTCCACCCGATAAATTTGCTCTTATATATGTCGATATATTGCTATCTAAAGCGTCCGTAAAAAGTGCGGATTCTTTATCAAAATCGCCTAATATTGAAGCCTTAGATAAAATTTTCCATCGACACAATGTTATTAGAGAACAAATACAGGCGACCATAGATGACTACAACAACAATGTTTCAAAGTGGAAGGAGTTTTATTCAATCGTAATAAATAAATTGGAAAAGCATAAAAAGGCGTTGAGCGGAGAGTCTACAGTTATTCCTGCGCCTTCTTCAGAATAAATTTAAAAGTACTGCCTTTTCCAAGCTCACTCTCTATCCATATTTTTCCGTTGTGGGCTTCGATAATTTCTTTACATATCCACAAGCCTAAACCACTCCCTTTAATATTTTGCGCCTCTTTAGAATCTACTCGAGAAAATTTCTGGAAGAGTTTATCAAAATCCTCAGGTCTTATACCTATTCCTTCATCAGTAATGGAAAATTGTATTTCGTCGTCAGATATCTCCCGAACGTCAACGAAGATTTGCCCGCCTTGAGGAGAATATTTTACAGAATTCGAAAGCAAGTTTTGAATTACTTGACGAAGTTTTGCTTGATCGCCTTTGATGTAAGAGGCGTTTGGGTCAATCGAAAACCCGAGACTGTGTCGTTTTGAGAGTTTAACTAACGACATAGCCTCTTTAATCAAGCGTTCGATGTTCACAATTTTCTGCTGTAAGCTTATCTGTCCGGACTCAATTCTGGCAATGGAAAGTGTATCTTCTGCTAATTGAATTAGTCGATTAGCCTGGTCCACAATTAACTGCATATATTCCTTAAACCTGTCCGAGCTTTGGATCTCTTCACTTTTTAGAAGAGATTTTCCCGCAAGAATTATACTCGAAAGGGGTGAACGAAAGTCATGCGATACTATCCCTAAGAACTCCGACTTTAAATTATCAAGTTCTGTGAGTTTGGCATTCGCGCTTTTCACTTTTTCATAGAGCTGCACATTGTTCAATGCGTTGGCAATCTGATCGGCAAGTGTTTGCAAAACCATAACATCCATCTCATCGAAAGCGTATAACTTTGTATCTTCGATATTTAAAACACCAACAACTTCGTCGCTAATTCTAATTGGGAGAGCTAATTCTGACCTCGTATTTTGATATTTATACACAAGGTATCTCGGATCCTGAGAAACATCATTTACCATAGCGTATGTGCCGTTGCTCGCCACCCAGCCCACTAATCCCTCGCTTGTTTTTTGGCTATAACCATTGGGTAAGAAATCTGAGATGGTCCCCACATGAGCTTTTAAGATTAATTCATTACCCGTTAATAAAAATATCGAAACATTAAAATAGCCAAAGCTGTTATATATCGCTGAGACAGTTGACTGTAGCAGCTCTTCCAACTCTAATGTAGAATTGAGCGTTCTAGAGATTTCATTAATTATTTCAATTTGGTTGATACGTTTTTTTGCATCTTCAAAGAAAGCCACATTCTTTAGAGCCACGCCAATCTGTAATCCATACAATTGTGCAATAATTAAATCATCCTCAGAAAAATTGTTTAAACTGCTGGATCCTAAAACCAGTACGCCAACTTTATCCTGCCCACTATTGATAGGAACGGCAAGGAAAGACTGCAAACCGAGTTCCTCAAATTTCCCTTCTAACGAAAAGCTTCTATTCGGGCACTCATTAATGTTGCAAAACTTCGGCGTCTGATTCCGAATAATCCATCCAGGCATTCCCTCATCTATATTAAAATAGGTATGATTTAAGCCGGTGGCATCTGTAATAGGCGAAAGTGTTATAAGATGATAAAAAGTATGCAACGGATTTAACAATCCAATAAAGAACACTTCGAAGTCCATTAACCACTTTGATTCATTCCGCAGCACTTCGTAAAGCTCATCCCGATTTTCTACTGCGTCAATTTGTAAAGCAATCTCAATCAATGTGCTTAAACGCCCTGGCAGCCCGTAGGCTGGGATTAATTCGCTCTTCTGCATTTCGTTTTTTAAATTACCGGATGATAAATTAGAATTTTTCATTTAACTTCTTATCACTTTCTACTACTTTTCCGATTATGAATGGCTCTTCACCGATTGTTCTGAGCGCATTTATTACTTTTTCTATACCCTTTTTGGCTGTAACTATAACCAGGCCTGCACCTAAATTAAATGTCTGCCGCATGTCTTCTTCAGGAACTTCACCCAACCTTTGTATAAGTTGAAAAATTTTTGGACGCTCCCAGCCAAACCAATCTATATCCAATTCTAAATCTTTTGGCATCAAACGACGCGTGTTGCCCTCGATACCGCCGCCGGTTATATGAGCGATAGCATGAACATAAGTCAAGTTTTTTATTGCGTTAATACTACCAAGATAGGATTTATGAACCTGTAACATACACTCGCCTAACCTCATGTTTAACTCATCAATAAAATCTTCTACTTCAAATCTTTCAAAAAGAACTGAACGTGCAAGCGTATATCCATTCGTATGTAAACCGCTCGATGGAAGAGCGATCATGACGTCCTCTGGTTTAATATTTTTTCCGTCAATAATTTTCGACTTTTCAACCAAACCTACAATCATGCCCGCGATATCATAATCATCTTCGTGATATATTCCGGGCATTTCAGCGGTTTCGCCTCCGACAAGCGCACACTCGTTCCCTTTACAACCCTTAATCATTCCTTCAAAAATTTCGTCACTGATCGTTTGCGATAACTTACCAGTTGCCAAATAATCAAGGAAGAAAAGAGGCTTTGCGCCACAGACGGCAATATCGTTTACGCAATGATTAACCAAATCTTCACCGACCGTGTTATGTTTGTTCATTAGAAAAGCAACTTTTAATTTTGTTCCCACCCCATCCACGCTCGAGACAAGTACCGGGTGTTTGTAATTCTCAAACTTCGCATCGTAGAATGCGCCAAATAAACCGATATCAGAGAGGACTGACTTGGAAAAGGTTGACCTTGCTTTAAGTTTGAGCTTATTTACAAACTCATTACCAGCTTCTATATCAACACCGACAGATTTGTATGATTTCGACAATTCTTAAGTTTTAAATTTTTTTTATTACTTATTTCCATCTAAATAAAGTATAAAATTTTTTGAAATGCAAAAAATACTAAAATTCCTTGTAGAATACCCAAATTTTGAGTATATTTTAAATAATTATTTTATGACAACGATGAAAACTATAACAATCGTAAAAACTAAAGAGCAGATACCAGTAGGCAAAATTCTTTGCATAGGACGAAACTATACTGAACATGCAGCGGAAATGAAATCGGAAATTCCTGAAACTCCTATAATATTTCTAAAACCTTCCACCGCACTCATCAAAAACGGCGAAGATATAATTCAACCGAAAATTTCGAACGAGATGCACCACGAAGTGGAATTAGTTGTAGCCATTAGTAAGAACGGAAGGAATATTCCAGCAGTAGATGCTTACTCCCACATTCTCGGCTATGCAATTGGTCTCGATATGACGTTGCGTGATGTTCAGTTGGAAGCTAAAAAGAAGGGATTGCCCTGGACGGTCGCAAAGGGCTTCGATACTTCAGCGCCAATATCGGATATAATTTCTATCGATCAAATTCCCGACCCGCATAATCTAACTATTACTTGCAGAGTAAATGGACAAATTCGTCAGCACGGCTCAACTAGTAAAATGATTTTCAAGATAGATAAGCTTATTGAATTCATCTCTTCAATATTTACACTTGAACGCGGCGATTTAATTTACACTGGAACACCGGAGGGGGTCGGAAAAGTAAATGAAGGCGATACCATCGAAGCAGAGTTGGATGGAATTATTAAAATATCCAACAAAGTTCTAATATGATAAAGCAAAATCTCTGGTTATACGCTGTTATTATTTTTTCGCTGCCTTTTTTGTTTTTCACATTTCTGAAACACTCAGAGCCCAAAACCCACAGCGCGGCGGTGCAACCTGTACACAGCGATCCGATCGATAATATTTACGCTAAGTTCGAAAACCTTACTCCCGATGCGTCAGATTATATTTGGCCCACTAACGCAAGCCAGCGAATCTCGTCTTCTTTTGCGGAGTTCAGAAATACTCATTTTCACGGCGGTATAGATATAAGCACAAACAAGAAAACCGGCTATGAGGTATATGCTGTAAGGAATGGTTATATCTGGCGAATCCAAATCTTACCTAACGGATACGGTAAGATGTTGTACATTAAGCACCACGACGGATACGTAACAACTTACTCGCATCTTAAGTCTTTCAACGCAGAAATTACAGAAGTTTTACGGCGAGAGCAATATCGACGTGAAACATACGCGATAGAAGTTACATTGGACTCCACTAAATTGCCCGTCAGAAAAGGGGACGTCGTTGCATACACAGGTGATACCGGCGCCGGTCCAGCACACTTACATTTTGAAATACGAGACGAGAATTTAAACTACGTCAATCCATTTCTCTTTGAAAATTTTAACGATGGCGATAATACACCACCCTTAATTAAAAAATTTTCAGTTATCCCGTTAGAAGCCAGTTCCCGCGTCAATGATCGAACAGATACCTACTACTACCGAAATCCTAGGCGGGCTTACCGAACAGGCCAGTTACCTAAATCTGTAATTGTATCAGGTAAAATCGGTTTGGGAATTGAAACTATCGATGTCTCAAGTGATGCTGCAAATCGATCCGGTGTTTATAGTGTTGAATTATCGTTAAACGACAGTGTTATATACCAAGTAAAATTCGACCGTATCCCATCCGACGCTCTAAAACAAATCCTTTTGCATTACGACTTACCCTCAATCTATAGCGGTGCGGGTAAATTTCAGAAACTATTCGTCGAACAAGGAACTACATTACCTATTTATAATCGTTTGCCTTACGGCAGCGGGATAATAAATACAAAACTTCTCAACGAAGGAATACATTACTTTAAGGTTCTTGTAAAAGATTTTTCAGGAAACGAATCCGAATTTAATGGAAAACTTCTCGTTGACAATCAACGTGAAACTCATTCTAATAAAAACTTAACGGAAAATTATCCTTTATACCCAATACCAACCGATCAAACCGGGTCTTTTATGGTGAACGGCACACCGATCAAAATCTCGTATGACTCAGGCGCCGTTTTCAAGCCGATAAAAATTTATATCGATTCTTCAAAAGAAAATGGCACGACTATCTATTCATTGTATCCACAAGATGTTTTGTTAAATAAAGGAATTACAGTCTCGATACAGTCTGACAAGTATAATAACTTAGGATTGTATTCGAAACTAACAGGGGGTTGGAGATTCCAAACAAACCAACTCGACTTAGACAGTAAATATTTCACGACAACATTTACGCGAACGTTAGGCGATATAGCTTTGATCGAAGATCGAAAAGGTCCGACAATTTCACGTTTAAAAATTCAAACTCGAAACCGAAAGCCATCTATATTTTTCAAATACCATGACGATTTATCGGGATTCAATGACGATAAATTCAGGATGTTCATAGATGATAATTTGATTATTCCAGAAATTGAATGGGATAAACGCAAAATCTGGTATCAGGGGGATCAGAAATTAGAAAAAGGCATACATTCTCTAAAAATTATAATAGCAGATAAAGCAGGAAACGAGAACGAAATCAACGCTACTTTTCGCATCCGTTAATAACTCAGAAATTTCTATTTTTTGAATTTTAACTTTTAATTTTTAACTTAATTCAACTTATGTCACAACTCCCAAAAACATACAATCCAAAAGAAGCAGAAGAAAAGTGGTATCCTTATTGGGAACTACACAAACTCTTCCACGCAAAAGCAAATCCCGATAAGAAACCTTATACGATTGTAATTCCGCCTCCGAACATCACGGGCATTCTAACGATGGGGCACGTCCTAAACAATACGATTCAAGATGTGTTCGTTCGATGGCGAAGGATGCAAGGTTACGAAACTCTATGGATGCCCGGAACCGACCACGCAGGCATCGCAACACAAAATGTTGTAGAGAAGTCGTTACTTAAAGAAGGGAAAACCCGACACGACTTAGGGCGGGAAAAATTCCTCGAGGTCGTCTGGAAGTGGAAAGAACAATACGGCAGCACAATTATTAAGCAGCTAAAAAAATTAGGCACCTCATGTGACTGGGAACGTGAACGCTTTACAATGGATGAAGGACTCTCGGAAGCCGTCCAGGAAGTTTTCATTCGGCTTTACAACAAAGGTTTGATTTACAGAGGCAAATATATTATCAACTGGTGCCCAAAAGACCACACCGCAATCAGCGATGATGAGGTGAACCACATCGAACAGCAAGGGCATCTGTGGTATATAAAATATCCAATTGTTGGGACAAACGATTTCGCTGTCGTCGCAACTACACGTCCTGAGACTATGTTGGGCGATACGGCTGTTGCTGTAAATCCGAACGACGAGAGATATAAACATCTCGCCGGTAAACATGTTACATTACCATTAACTGACAGAACGATTCCGATAATTGTAGACGATTTTGTTGACCCGTCCTTTGGAACAGGAATGGTCAAAGTAACTCCTGCCCACGACCCGAACGATTATTGGATCGGTCAGCGGCATAATTTACAGCATATAAACATTTTCGATATCTCTGCAAACCTTAATGAGAACGCACCGATTAAATATCAGAAGAAAGATCGTTTTGAAGCACGACGTGAAGTTGTTAAAGATTTAGAATCGCTTGGACTTTTATTGAAGATAGAAACACATATAAACGCAGTCGGCAGATGTTACCGCTGCGATACAATCATCGAACCGTATCTATCCGACCAATGGTTTGTTAAGATGAAACCTCTTGCTGAACCAGCGTTAAAAGTAGTGATGGATGGAACTATTAAATTTCATCCCGACCGCTGGGTAAAAGTTTATGAGCACTGGATGACGAACATACGCGATTGGTGCATTTCACGTCAATTGTGGTGGGGACATCGAATACCTGTTTGGTACTGCACCTGCGATGGGTGCGATTATATGACGGCAAGTAAAACAGAACCTAAAGAAAAATGTCCAAAGTGCGGATGCAAACAATTCAGACAAGACGAAGACGTTCTTGACACGTGGGCTTCATCGTGGCTCTGGCCCTTCTCAACACTCGGTTGGCACAAAGACAATCCGGATTTGAGATATTTCTACCCAACCGACACACTCGTTACCGGTCCTGATATAATCTTTTTCTGGGTCGCACGTATGATTATGGCGGGAATTGAATTTGCAAAAGACATTCTACTGCCTGACGGCTCACTCCGCAAAGAAAATAAAGATATAGTTCCATTCCACGATGTTTACTTCACAAGTATTATTCGTGATGCACAAGGCAGAAAAATGAGCAAGTCGCTTGGTAACTCTCCCGACCCGCTCGACGTCATCGCCGAGTACGGAGCCGATGCATTACGCTTTACCGTGCTTTACCTCGCTCCCCTCGGACAAGATGTGTTGTACTCAAACGAGAAATGCGAGTTAGGAAGGAACTTTGCAAACAAGATATGGAATGCAGGACGATTCTTACAAATGAATGTAGAACAAATATCGAATATCGAATATCGAACATCGAATATCGATCTTGATAAAAACCTCGATCTAGCAGATAAATGGATCCTGTCTCGTCTAAATTCTACGATCTTAGAATTAAATAAAGCTCTAGAGAACTTCTATATTAATGATGCAACTAAAATTTTGTACGACTTTATCTGGCACGACTACTGCGACTGGTACGTTGAGATGGTAAAAACTCGCTTATACGGTGCAGAACCGGATGATATTAAGAAAGTAGTCCTCAATCGCGCTATATTCATTTATGAGCAAGCTTTAAAGCTCCTCCATCCTTTTATGCCGTTTGTTACTGAAGAAATATGGCAGAACCTCGCAGAACGAAAAGACGGTGAGAGTATAATGACTTCACCTTTCCCGAGTGCCGCCGAGAAATGGATTGACAGAGAAACAGAAGCCGATGGATTGTTCATGCAGAATGTTGTGAATGCAGTCCGTACAATTCGCGGTGAACTTGATGTACCACCTTCGAAGGAAATTTATTTAATCCTTAATTTCCATAATGCCGAGAAAGAAAAACATTTACAGAAATATGAAAGCTACTTAAAGCGTTTGGCGAAGACAAAAGAAGTAACGCTTTTGCGAGATTCTCAGAAACCGCGGCACTCAGCAAGCGCAGTTATCGATAATGTTGAAATCTACATACCGTTGGAAGGTTTAATAAATTTGGAAGTAGAACGCGAGCGGATACAGAAGGAGATAGACCGTGTCCGCGGACTTTATGCTAGCACTGAGAAAAAGCTATCCAACGAAAGTTTTGTTTCCAAAGCTCCAAAAGAAGTTGTTGACCACGAACGGAATAAATTAGAGAGCTTTAAGATTACACTGGAAAAGCTTGAGAAGAATTTGGAGAATATAAGCTGAAATGACAAAAGAAGCCGCTATACTTTTTAACGTTGATGATCTCGAGAACTTACTTGAAACACTCGACATCTTGTCAAACAAAAAAGAAATCGTTGCAATAGTAGAAGGTTCTGTAGAAGTACGACGTGGGGCAACGTTGCCGCTGAGTCAATATATCGCCAGTAAGACTATTTACTAGAACTTTTTTACACTAATACAGCATCTTGAGCTATCTGGTTTTCCAGATCATCCTCCTGTTCAAAATATGAAATTTCATCGTCCTCTCGAAGATCTCTTTGAAGTTGAAAAAACTTTTGTCGGAACAGTAATATTGGATCTGTTTTCTCATCCTCTGGTTCTGCATCATATTGCTTCTGAGCTTGATATTGTGATACCACCATGAGTGTATAGTTTGCTACCATCTCAAGAAAAACTGGATCTTTATCACTTTTTTCTCTACGGTTCGATATTAAAGGATGATTTGCGTTAATCCAAATAACGCCTTTAGTTACCATATCCCGATCGCTTACTGGATCATCATATTCACTAAATACTGGTCGGTCAGATTCTGGATAATTAATATCATCAGAGAGCAACACATGAAGACTTTCTTTTGATTTTTTACCTTGCCCTGTCGAAGATTTGCTTGCCCCTATCTTAACAGCATATTCATCACCTTTAGCATCCGGTATAAAACGTGGCATACCCATACGATTTTTTCCATTACCACCAAAAGAACCCGGTTGTGAAATCCACTTTCCCCGAATCAACAGTTGAGCTGGGTCTTCAGGAGTTGGCCGACGATAGATTTCGATATCATCCTCTTCTTCATCTTCTATAATAGCTTCGTTTGTATTTACAATTGCACGCTTTTTTAACTCTTTTAATTCTAATTTAAATTTTAAATCACACTTTTTTAAGAATCGACTTAGTTCTTTCATCTTTTCGTTGGAAGCGTTTAATCGTCTTTCTTTTTCTTTCCTCCTTTGTTCTTCTTCCACTTCAGAGACTGCTTTTGAGACAGACTCTTTAATAAATTTTTCAATCAAACAAGTTAAATCATCTCCTTCCTCTAAACCCTTTCTATTCTCTTTAACCGCTGTTGAGTCTCTCAATTTATGCAGGATAAGAGAGCCATTAAAATACTTTGAAAAAGGTCTTCCATCAAAACTGTCAACTCTCAGATCAGCAACACTCGAGATTCCGTCTGTCAAATCAATAAATGCATCATCACCTAGAGGTTTCTGAAAATACTGGAGTCTTAATGAGGGTTTATCTGGTTTGCCATCACGGAGGTCGTGGGGAGCTTCAAAATCCCAACTCTTCATTATCGGAAACGGAGGTTCATTATACTTTAACGGCAATGTCTGATCTTCTTTTTTCTTACATAATCTTACATCGACTATCTGATTTTTTAAAACGTGTCTTATTCTGGGTAATTTTTCTAAGCCAGCAACTAATTCCATTAATTCCGGATTAACTTTAAAACTATCTTGAAGTTCAATAATAGTTCCGTTTGTGTTATTAGTTTTTTTGTTTTTAAAGCCTCCTTCATCATATCCACGAATAATTCGCTTACGATCAGGGTCCCACTTGAACCACGCTTTATTTTCTATCCCATCCTTAATAGAAGTAATCCAACAGTGTTTAAAATTCATTATGGCATAAGCTTTTCCTCCAGTCCCGAACCGACCCGTTACTGATTCACCTTTATCTCTTCCACTTGCGCTTTCAAAGTATTTAAAAAACTTATCCTCTAAATCACGGTAGCTCATTCCTTCGGCATAATCTTTAACAATTAGTTTATCAATATGTCTTCCACGCTTAGAAAGTATTTCAACGTTTATTACTTGGCCTTTAAATTTTTTGAGACGACGATACGAGTCATCGCTATTTGTGATGTATTCACCTATGCCTCGTCCGTGTTGTCCACCACCTCGCCATCTTTCGAGTTGATTTTCGAGGATATTTCCCCAGTTAATTTCAATTTCGTCTTTCTTCTTTGTTGCCATAATGGTTTTATTCCCCCAATAATTGTTTGCGAATATGTGCGAATTTATTATTTAATAAATTATGTAATGCCTTTAAATGTTGGTCTTTTTCAGAAAAACTTTCAACGACCTGATCAACATTTTTTATTCGGTTATGAATTATGCTTTTTTTTGTGTGCCAATTTATTCCATAAAAATACAGGAAATCTGTTTCCACAATTTGCTCTAACAGATTATTAATAAATTTTGTGTATGCTGGTGTTTTTTTCAATCTTTTGTATGGTGCTTCATCCATCGAACTAATATTTCTATCTGCAGCACTATGTCCGTGCTTCAAAACAACTTTCTCTTGAGAAATCAGCTCAATAATATCAGCATATATTCTTTTTGAAATATCCGTCAAATTATATCCAGACATTTCTGAGCCAATTAGCAAACCCTTTTTACCTTTCATCTCCCCAATCCGTTTCTGGACTGTAGCCGAATCTGGAAAATTTGAATATCCTCTTAGTGAGTGCTTACTTGGATTTATTAACCAGCATTCGATAACGATATCCTCCGGAGTGAGCCTTAAATTAAGTTCTCGACTTTTACCGACTATCCAAACTATAAGCTTTTCTGTGGAAAGTTTTTCTAGCTGGGGAATTTCTTTTGATATTGCTAATTTCGATTGAAGTTCCATAGTCCTATTCTTTCTTTAACCAAATAATTTTCTTAAGTACTCGTTCTAATGGTTTAAAATCCGTGTCTCCGGTTACAAGAACAGCTTTATGTTTTAGTGCAAGAGCAGCACAAAAACTATCGGCTAACGGGATACTATATTCGGCTTTCAGTAAAGCCGCATCTTCAGCTAAATCACAATCAACATCAACTACTTTTAATGAGCTTTCACTTTCCAATTGTTTTGCCGCCGCAATCCCTGCTTTGCCTTGAATCTGGTTTACTTTATACAACACCTCAGCCCAATTAACAACGTTAATCAAGACATCTTTTTTTTCGTCTGCCGCTTTAGCAATAATCTCTTCAACAACCCCAGCAGTAGATTCGTCGAATAAAAGTGCCAAAACTGCAGAACTGTCAAGAACCGTATTTACCAAGTTTTTGCTCCTCTCTCTTTTTATCAGCTTCCCTATCAGCATACAATTGCTCTGTCGCGGGTTTTTGCCCTGGTTTTAGTTTTAGAATACCACGAAATTTTTTTATAGATTCTTTAGTTATTGGTTTCAATACAATTTGTTTATTTTCTTCGTCATACTCTATCTTTATTCGCGTACCCTCATTTATACCTAACTTGGCGCGTAGCTTGGAGGGTATCACTATTTGTCCTTTTGTCGTTGCTGTTGTTTCCATCTTATTATCCTTATCTTATTTTCGGTAACAATATAACACATTTATCAATGTAAGTCAAGTATTATTTATCTTACATTAATAATTATTCCTACATAAAATACATATCCGATAAATAGCGTTAAATAAACGAATTACTTTTGACCTGCCAACCTTTTGGAATCCATCCATATTTTTCGTATCTTTTAACAGAAAAATCGAACATTAATCGAAATAGGCATTGAAAACGCCTCAGGCTCTTTGTTCAGCTCGAGGCGTTTTTGTTGTTTTACCAATCAATTAGAAATAAAATTAAATTATGAATTATAGACAAGATATAAGAAACATCGCAATTATCGCACACGTCGACCACGGAAAGACAACACTCGTTGACCATATGCTGCGCCAGACCGGAACATTCCGCGATAATCAGGAAGTAGTTAAACGCGTTATGGACTCGAACGAACTTGAGCGTGAACGAGGCATAACGATACTTGCAAAGAACACGGCAATATTCTACAAGCAACCGAACAAAGAGACCATTAAAATAAACATCGTCGATACACCGGGACACTCCGATTTTGCCGGCGAGGTTGAACGCACACTGAAAATGGTGGACGGCGTTCTGCTTTTAGTTGACGCTGCCGAAGGACCATTACCCGGCACAAAATTCGTCTTGAAAAAATCTCTCGAACTAAATCTACAGCCAATAGTTGTCATCAACAAAATCGATAGAAAAGATGCACGCCCGCACGAAGTGCTTGACGAAGTGTTTGAATTATTCTTGTCGTTAGGCGCAAACAGTCAGCAGCTCGATTTTCCCACGGTTTACTGTATCGCAAAACAGGGTATCGCGAAAAATGAACTCGAAGAAGAAGGCACAAATCTTGAACCACTGTTTCAGGCAATTATAAACAAAATACCTCCACCGCAGGGCGACGTTGAATCGCCTTTCAGAATGCTTGTTACAACTATAGATTATAACGACTACCTTGGGCGGCTTGGTATTGGCAGAATAGACCGTGGAACGATTCGCCTCGGCTCGCCGATGAAAGTTGTCCATCCCTATGGAAAGAACGAAGACGCACGCGTTACTAAAATTTATACCTTCGAAGGACTCAAACGCATGGAGGCCGAATCAGCATCTGCCGGAGATATTATTGCGCTTGCGGGTATGGAGGATGTGGACATCGGCGAAACCATCGCGGATGCTTCCGACCCTACTCCGCTGCCGTTTGTAACGATTGAAGAGCCGACACTATCGATGAATTTTGTAGTGAATAATTCTCCGTTCGCCGGAACGGAAGGCAAGTACGTTACAACCAGAAACTTAGGCGACCGGCTTGCACGCGAGCTTCGGTCGAACGTAAGCTTGAGGGTTGAACTAACCGACAGCCCGGACGTTTTCAAAGTTAGTGGCAGAGGAGAATTGCATTTAGGCATACTCATTGAGACCATGAGACGCGAAGGATTCGAATTTCAAGTTTCAGCCCCTGAGGTAATTTACAAGCGTATTGATGACGTGCTCTGTGAGCCGATGGAACATGTTATTATCGATGTCCCCGATGAATTTTCCGGAACCGTAATACAGAACTTGGGTAAACGCAGAGGAATTATGAAGAACATGCTTCAATTACAGGGCAATACACGATTGGAGTTTGTTGTTCCAGCTCGCGGCCTTTTGGGTTTCCGGTCTGAGTTTATGACTGAAACAAAAGGAACCGGAATTCTCCATCATAACTTTCACGGTTATGAACCATTCAAGGGCGAATTAACAACGCGGAATAAAGGAGCCGTCGTACAATTAGAAGACGGCATGGCTACAGCTTACGCTATGTGGAAACTTCAGGAACGAATAACATTTTTCATTCAACCGGGCACACGAGTTTACAAAGGCATGGTAGTCGGGGAAAATGCACGGGATGAGGACCTAATCGTGAACACCTGTAAAACCAAACAACTTACGAACATGCGTGCCAGCGGTGCCGACGATGCTATACGCCTTGAACCGCCGCACATTCATTCGCTCGAACAAGCTATTGAGTGGATTGGAAATGATGAGTATATTGAGGTTACTCCCAAATCATTAAGACTGAGGAAAAAATATTTAGACCACAACGAGCGGTTGAGGATGTCGAAGAAAAAAGCGGATGTCGTGGAAGTCGAATAACCCCACACTCCCTCTTCATCAACATTGAGCGGATTCTGTTCATTGTGACCGTTTTTTAAGTATCAAACTAAATGCGGTGTTATCTTATCCACCATTTGTCGTTTGGGAACTGCGCCGACCATCTGTTCTACAACCTGACCACCTTTAACAATTAAAAGAGTCGGTATGCTGCGTATCCCATATTTCATCGCAGTTTGAGGGTTTGAGTCAACATCGAGCTTGCACACTTTTAATTTACCGTCATATTCTTTAGCAATCTCTTCGACAGTCGGTGCGATCATTTTGCACGGTCCGCACCACACAGCCCAAAAATCTATCAATACAGGTTTATCCGATTTTATTACTTCTGTTTCAAAATTCGCATCATTAACTTCTATTGGTTTCATTCTTATTCCTTCTTTTTGTTGTCATTTTTTTAATTTGATATTTTTATGTTAATATTCTTGTTCAATTTAGATACGCTGTTCATAAATTCAGTAGTCGGAGCCACTCGAAACCGATTATCGACCTGAAATACATCCGCCTTACTCTCGCTCAGCCCATTTACTTCAACGTATAAGGCACACTTGCCTTTATGTTTTTCAATAACTTTTTGTAGTTTATCTATAATTCCTACCTCTACTTCATTCACATTGAATGATAAGATAATATTTTTTGCAAACCTCTCTCTCACTTGCTCAATAGGAATAAATTCATCTGCAAGTATTTTTAACTTATCGCCGCTCGAATCGGCTTTACCCGCTACCATTAAGAGGGAATCTTCCTGAAGCAGCGAGATATATTTATCATAAGTTTTTGAGAATACGATGACCTCTCCCCTTCCGGTAAAGTCCTCCATTGTTACAAATGCCATCATGTTTCCATTTTTATCGGACTTCTTTTTAATCGCAGTAATAATTCCACACAACTTGACGGGTGATCCGTTTTTAATGTTTACTGTCTCGTTGAATTTAGCCGTCGAGAAAGCATCGGCTTCCATTCTATACTTCATCAAAGGATGCCCCGACACATAAAACCCAAGAACTTTTTTCTCGTTGGCAAGTTTTTCGGATTCAGTCCACGGTTGGACTTCAGGCATTGCAGGATATTGGACGCTGCCTTCTTTAACTTTTCCTGTATCAAAAAAAGTGGATTGTCCAATCGACTCGTTACTTTGTTTCTTTTGCCCGAATTGAATAGCGCGTTCAATAGTCTCGAATATTTGAGCACGGTGCGCTCCGAGTGCGTCTAACGCCCCAGCCAACGTCAAACCCTCTAATGTTTTTTTATTAACAGTCCGTAAATCCACCCTGCTGCAAAAGTCGAAGAGATTCTCAAACCTTTTTGTTTGACGAGCTTTTTTAATGTTCTCAACCGCGCCGCGACCTACATTTTTTATAGCACTCAAGCCGAAGCGAATTCCATCATTTGTTATTGTAAAGTCGGCATCGCTCTCGTTCACATCGGGAGGCAGAACCTTTAAACCCAATCTACCAGCATCGTCAATTAATTGAACGACATAATCAGTATCACCCATCTCAGCAGACATAATTGCGGCCATATACTCGGCAGGGTAGTATGTTTTTAAATAAGCGGTCTGATAGGCAATAATGGAGTAAACAACACTATGCGATTTGTTAAAACCGTATGAGGCAAATTTTTCGATCATATCAAAAATATCACCAGCCAATTTTTCGGAAATCTTGTTCTTCGCTGCCCCGTCGATGAACTCGCTCTTCTGCTTAGCCATCAACTCTTTGTCTTTTTTACCCATAGCACGGCGCATCAGGTCGGCTTTTGCCAACGAAAAACCGGCAACCTCGTTTGTAATTTTCATTACCTGCTCTTGATATACAATGATTCCGTATGTTTCTTTTAGTATCGGTTCTAACATCGGATGCAGATATTGAATTTTTTGGACTCCCTGCTTTTGTTTAATGAAATCGTCTATCATACTCATCGGACCGGGACGATAGAGAGCATTCATAGCAACAAGTTCGTTGATGGTTGTAGGTTTCAACTTACGGAGTGATTCCTGCATACCCGAAGATTCAAACTGGAAAACACCGATGGTATTTCCCTTTTGAAAAATTTGAAAAACTTTAGGGTCGTTTTCAGGAATCTTATTGAGATCGATTTCAATGTTATGATTTTCTTTAATAAGCTTTAAGGCATTTTCGATGACAGTAAGAGTACGCAAACCGAGAAAGTCCATCTTTAATAGACCGACACTCTCAAGGTCATTCATATAATATTGAGTCATCACGCCGGTTTGAGGTGTGGAATATAAAGGAACATAATCGCTAATATCACCGGGTGCTATTACAACACCCGATGCGTGCATCGAAGCGTTGCGGTTCATTCCTTCGAGTACGAGTGAGATTTGTATCAGTTCTTTTATTTTAGGGTCTTTAGAGTTTTTTACCGGCTCAAGCTCTTTGATAGTATCCAGAGCTTCTTGCAAATTTACGACTTTGCCTTGTATAGATGGAATCAGTTTTGTGATGGAATCTACAATACTCAACTCTACACCCAGCACTCTACCGACATCTTTTAGAACAGCACGGGTTGATAGTGTTCCGAATGTTATTATCTGAGCGACTGCCTCTGCGCCGTATTTCTTTTTCACGTAGTCGATAACAAGGTCGCGCTTTGTATCTGTAAAATCCACGTCAATATCGGGCATGCTAACTCTTTCGGGATTTAAGAATCTCTCAAAAAGTAAATCATACTTAAGAGGATCGACGTCAATAACCCCCAGTGCAAAAGCGACTAAACTTCCTGCCGCACTGCCCCGCCCAGGACCGACTAATACTCCCATACTGCGCGCAGCACTAATAAAATCCTGAACGACGAGGAAGTACCCCGAATATTTCATATTTTTAATTACAGATAACTCGTGCCTCAATCTTTCTTCAACTTCAGGAGTAATATTTCTGTAGCGTTTGTAAAGCCCATCGAATGCTAATTTCTCAAGATACTCGTCATAAGTATTCACTCCAGCATCTGAAGGGATTGGAAAATTTGGAAGATAAGGTTCTGACGGAAGTATATCGAATGTTTCGATCTTATCAGCGACTTCAAGCGTAGATTCGATTGCCTCCGGATAATCTTTGAACAGCTTGCACATCTCTTCCGACGATTTAAAATACAGTTGATCTGTTTTGTACTTTAAGTCTTTATAATCTAATGTAGTTGTACTGGATGCTTCGGGTATTAAAAGCAGAACGTTATGAGCAATAGCATGTTCAGGTTTGATATAGTGGATATCGTTAGTGGCTATGAGTTTAATTCCTAACTCTTTAGCAATACGAGGCATGTTTTCAAGAATAGGTTTCTCATTTTCTAAACCATGGTCTTGTAATTCGAGATAAAAATCGCTCCCGAAAATATCCTTGAAAATTATAGCAGATTTCAGGGCTTTGTCGTACTTTCCATCTACAAGCTCAGAAGCAACGATACCAGCCGGACAGGCTGACAGTGCTACGAGTCCTTCGGAATACCTTTTCAACAATTCTAAATCTATCCGCGGCTTATAATAAAACCCTTCTAAATGTCCGAGAGTTGTGAGCTTTACGAGGTTCCGGTAGCCAACGAGATTCTTGGCGAGTAAAACAATGTGCTGGTATATTCCTCTACCCTTGCCTTCTTTCATCCGCTTGTTGTCGATTTCTTTATCGAAGCGACCTCCTTGCGTAACGATATAAAATTCGCAACCGATGATTGGTTTTATACCGGCTTTCTTAGCTGCCTTAAAGAATTCCACAGTACCGAACATTACTCCATGGTCTGTGAGTGCGACAGCGGGCATTTTATTTTCGACAGTGGCGGATATTAACGAATCAATTGTTGCCGCACCGTCTAACAAACTATAATGTGAGTGATTATGAAGATGTATAAAACCAGCCATTCAGTTTTCTCGTTCTAATAGTAATTTATTCCTGAAAAATATCTTGGTATGATAAAGCAGTGTTTTAAAGATAAAATAATGGAGATTAAAAGCAAGAAAACTAACTCAGATTTACAACCATCAATTTTGGTTCTGTCATCTCCTGAATTGCATATTTAATGCCCTCTCTTCCCAGTCCCGAATCTTTTACTCCTCCGTAAGGCATATGGTCTATACGGTAAGTTGGGAAGTCGTTTACTATCACTCCGCCTACTTCTAAATTTTCGTAAGCATAAAAAATATTCTTAAAGTCGTTAGAAAATATACCAGCTTGCAATCCATAGACACTGTCGTTTATCCCAGCAACGGCTTCTTCGATTGTTGAAAACGGATGAAGAGTGGCTACCGGACCGAAGATTTCTTGACAGAAAATTTTCATCCGGGAGTGAACGTTTGTGAGGACAGTTGGCTCGATGATTAAACCGTTTCGGCTGCCACCCGTTAAAAGTTTTGCGCCACCCTTGAGCGCTTCTTTTATCCACAATTCAATCCTATCTGCGGCAGATTTATCAATTAATGGGCCTACGATTGTTTCTGAGTTTGTTGGATCGCCGAATTTTATGGCTTGTGTTGCCTCAATAAAATTTCGAACGAATGTGTCATAAATATCGTTATGAATGTAAATTCTCTGAACTTTTATACAGCTTTGCCCCGCCTGTCCGTAAGCGCCGAGAGCAATCCTCTTTACAATATTCTCGACATCCGTCGATTTATCGACTATTACCCCAGCATTACCACCAAGCTCAAGTGTTACTTTTTTCTTACCGGCAATTGATTTCAAGAACCAACCGACATGTGCACTTCCTGTGAAGGTAAGCATTTTGAATCTCTCTTCCCTTACCATAGTTTCAGCAACCTCATTACCACAAGGAAGAACATTCACCATTCCTTCGGGCGCACCCGATTCAAGTATTATCTCTCCTAAGATTAATGAAAGCAACGGAGTTTGCGGTGCGGGCTTAAGAACCATGCTATTACCGCTCGCAATTACTGGAGCTACTTTATGCGCAACTAAATTTAGTGGAAAATTGAACGGTGTGATAGCTAAGATCGGCCCAATGGGAAAACGACGCACTATCCCAAATCTCTTTTCAGAATGGGATGCGAGATCAAGGGGGATGTTTTCTCCGCTAATACGCTTTGCTTCTTCCGAAGCATATCTAAATGTGAAGATCGCTCTGTCTAATTCAGCACGAGAATTCGTTATAGGTTTTCCGCTCTCTGAGGTCATTAGTCGGGCTAATTCTTCTTTTCTTAGAGATAATTTGTTCGCAACGGTTTCTAATATCTCAGCCCGACGGTAAGCAGGTAAATTTTTAGTTTGTTGAAAAGCAGTCTGTGCACACTGTATTGCATCCTCGATATCAGTTTTTTGCGCCTCATATACCTGCGCAACAACTTCGTTAGTATATGGATTAACAACATCGGATTTGACCGGTGATTTTCGCTTCTCACTACCAACGATGAAACCATATTCCATTAATTCATCTCATAAAACTTTTTCACATATTCTACAATTTTATCTTTTTCCACTATTTGCCGTTCGCCGGTTTTTCGGTCTTTCACTTCTACTTTACCATTAACCACATTCTTTTCACCAACGACAACATGAAGCGGCATACCGAGTAAATCTGCATCTTTAAATTTAAAACCAGGACTTGCATTTTTCCGGTCGTCATAGAGTACTTCTATCTTGTTCTTGCGAAGTTGGTCGTAAATCTCTTCGGCAGCGGTAACTACGCTCTCCACGTTTGCATTAACCAAAACTAGGTGAACATGATAAGGCGTGATCTCTTTTCCCCAGATTATTCCAAACTTATCATGATTCTGCTCGATACCACAAGCGATGATTCTTTCTACGCCAATACCATAGCTTCCCATAATTATCGGTTTCGTTTCACCGGTCTCATCAAGGAACATCGCATGTAAGGCATCGGAATATTTAGTACCTAATTTGAAGATGTGCCCAAGCTCGATTGCGTTTACAACACGTAGTGCTGAGTTACACGTAGGACAAGGTTCGCCTGCTTCAACAGTTCTCAAATCATAGTAACTATCTACCTTTACATCTCGAGATAAATCTATATTACCGATGTGGTAATCGTTTTTGTTCATTCCGCTGATGAGGTTGTTAGCATTTTCAAGTCGTTTATCTGCAATTATTTTAAAACCTTTTAATCCAATCGGACCGATTGAGCCGGCATCGGCACCGGTTAGTTCCGCCAACTCATCAGGATGAACCGGACGTGCATTAGCTCCAAGCACACTTTGTATTTTAGATTCATTCAGTTGATCGTTACCGACCAATAGGATTAAAACGGGAGATCTGTCCTGCATGTAAACGAGAGACTTAGCCAACATTTTCTCGTCGACATTTAAAAATACTTTTAGCTCATCTATAGTTTTAACATTTGGAGTGTGAATTTCTTTAAGTGATAAATTTTCGGAAGTACGTGTAAGCTTTGAAATATTTGAAGTTGCAACTTCGATATTCGCAGCGTAGCCGCACTTTTCGCAAACCGTACAAGTGTCTTCACCTGATTCTGATTCAACCATGAACTCTTGAGAACCGCTTCCACCCATTGCGCCGCTTGAAGCGCCGACTATGAAGAATTTCAGCCCCGCACGATTAAATATTTTCTTGTACGCTTCAGCGTGGAGATTATAACTTACATCTAATCCTTCCCAGGATGAATCTAAGCTGTACGAATCCTTCATAATAAACTGTCGTCCTCGTAATACGCCCGAACGGGGGCGTGCTTCGTTACGAAATTTTGTTTGTATCTGATACCATATTTGTGGTAAATCTTTGTACGACTCGATATGATTGGCAGCTATCCAGCTTATTACTTCTTCGTGCGTGGGAGCCAGTACCAGCGGACGATTTTTTATGTGGAACATCGTATCACCGAATGCTTCTACGCGGTTTGTTTTTTCCCATAGTTCAAGTGGATTGAGTGCCGGTAAGTGGAATTCTTGCCCACCTATTGCATCCATTTCATCTCGGATTAAGTCCATGGCTTTTTTCATTACCTTGTAACCTAATGGAAGAAAAGAAAATACACCTGCAGCAAGCTGACGCATTAATCCTGCACGAAGCATTAATTGATGACTCGGAATAGAAGCATCGGAAGGAACTTCTTTTAGTGTTGGTATAAAACTTTTAGATAATCGCATTAATTCCTAAATATAAATTGTGAATAGTAACTGATTCAATATTACTTTTTCTTTTTTCCGCCTCATCCGCCTCAGGCGGATTCAGACGGGATTCTGAATTTTACTTCCTGTTCCTTCGAATCCGTCCTCATTTC
>CAZOQB010000002.1:0-34297 GCA_964581995.1 uncultured Ignavibacteriaceae bacterium
ATAAGCTACGCACTGCCTGAAGCGGGATATGTAACGCTTAAAGTTTATGATGTTCTCGGTCGTGAACTGACTACGCTTGTGAACGGATTTGAAGAAGCGGGATACAAGTCGGTAGAATTTGATGCAAGTAATTTCCCGAGCGGTGGTTACTTCTACAAACTTAATACGGGCTCGTTTACATCTGTTAAGAAGATGATTCTGATGAGGTAAACCGTTAAACTTCCGATTTCTTCTGAGCTTATGCAAGGTCAGAAATCGGAAGTTTTACAGAGCCGATTTCTCAGAGCGGGAAGTCGGCTTTTTTGTTTTATTTTTTTCTTATATTACATACCGTGAAGGATATAAGTAAATACAATCTAAAGACTTCTATACAGTTTATAAAAGGCATCGGACCCAAGCGTGCAGAAGCTTTTGCTAAACATGGGATTATTACTGTTTCTGACCTTCTTTATTATTTTCCGTACGATTATTTTGACCTGACCGAAGTATCTTCAATTAATTCTATGAGGCGGCATACTGATTCCGGTAAACACGTTTCTGCAATCGGAGAAGTGCGCGCAATCGATATCGTCGGCAGACCTCCAAAACGGCGATGTGTTATTATTGTTGGGGATGAAACAGGCACAATACCACTCGTCTTTTTTCAGAACCCTAATTATTTTAAATCGGCTTTCAAAATCGGTGAAACGATTGCTATCTCGGGTAAAATTAATTCCTTTATGAATCGACCACAAATAGTCCATCCGAGAATTGACCGGCTCGAGATATCCGTTGACGAAGGACTAAAGGGATTTTTACATACTAAAGGAATCATTGCTAAGTATTCGTCAAACGAAGATTTCAGGTTAGTGAATATAAATGAAACCGTCATCAGGAAAATATTCAGGGAAGTTGTTGACCAATATGCGCCTTTGGTAAGTGAGATTATTCCTGAAAATATTATAACTAGAAATCATCTGATGCCGCTTCCGGCAGCGATACGCTCGGTTCACTTTCCGGAGACAACCGAAGATAAGGAGCGGGCGCGTACACGGTTGAAATTTGATGAGTGGTTTTTTTACCAGCTCCTTCTTGCATATAAAAAGAAAAAAACAAAAGTTGATTTGCCAGGAATTTCATTTAAGGTGGAAAGTAACATGGCGCGGTCGTTAGTCGATTCACTTTCTTTTAAGCTAACGAAAGCACAGGTTCGTGTGATAAACGAACTCGCTGCGGATATGCGTGAAGCCAAACCTATGAACCGGCTGCTGCAAGGCGATGTCGGCAGCGGTAAAACCATCGTTGCGTTAATTCCGATGTTGATAGCAATCGATAATGGTTACCAGGTTGCTTTTATGGCTCCAACAGAAATTCTTGCTGAGCAGCATTATAAAACACTCATTCAGTTCCTCGGCGCCTTACCCGTTAATGTTCGATTATTGCTTGGAGGACAGAAAAAAGCATTGAGGGAAGACGTGCTTGAAGATATAAGAAGTGGATCTGCAAATATTGTGGTTGGAACACACGCACTCATACAGGAAAAAGTTGAGTTTGCAAATGTAGGCTTCATCGTAATAGATGAACAACATCGCTTCGGTGTAGCTCAAAGAGCCGAATTGATGCAAAAAGGTAAAAAAAGTCTTTCAACTAACTCTGTCTACACAGATTTCAATGTCCATCCGGATGTTCTCGTAATGACCGCTACGCCAATACCACGAACGCTTTCGTTAACGGTTTATGGCGACCTTGATGTTTCAATCATTGATGAGATGCCCCAGGATAGGAAGCGAATTAACACTCTCATGGTACCCGAACCAAATACAACCGAACTTTATCAGATGGTCAAAGGAAAAATCAAGAAAGGTCAGCAAGTGTATTTCGTCTATCCGTTAATCGAAGAATCGGAGAAGATGGACCTGAAGGCGGCTGTTGAGAGCTATGAGATGTTAAGGAGCGAGGTGTTTCCCGAACTAAAGATAGGTTTGATACACGGACGTATGCCATCGGAGGAGAAGGATACCATCATGACCGACTTCAAAAACAAAAAATTGGATATCTTAGTATCCACTACTGTCATCGAGGTGGGTATAGATATACCGAACGCAACATTGATGGTCATCGAACATGCCGAGAGGTTTGGCTTATCACAGCTTCATCAATTACGTGGCAGAGTTGGGCGTGGGGCAGACCAATCGCACTGCGTATTGATTGTTCCGGAATGGGTCAGCCGCATTGTAAAAAGAGGAGGTAACAGTACAATGCAATTGGACTTTGATAACTCTATGAAAAACAATGAGTTAGAACGCCAGCACGCCGTAACGAGAATTAAAACAATGCTGAACACAACCGATGGCTTTAAGATAGCAGAGGTTGATTTGAAGCTAAGGGGTCCCGGCGACTTCTTCGGTACAAAGCAGTCAGGCATGCCGGAACTTCATATCGCCAACGTACTCGAAGACGGTCCGATCATTTCGAAAGCTCGACGGGAAGCGTTCGACCTTGTCGAGAGCGATCCTCATTTAAGATCTCCCGAGAATCAATCCATCCGAAAATATTTTTCCGAAAAGTTAAAAGACTCTCTTGCTTTCATACAAGTCGGGTAAGAACGACAGTAGAAAATTTTTTTGCTCCTCGTCTTAATATGTCTCCTCAAAAATTATTTTTAATTTTTCTCTTTAAAATGCATTTTTTCCTTGACTTAAATCTTAAAAAGATTATATTTAGCATCAGATACTTCATCACTAATAATTAAAAAGTTCTTAACGACGAGAGTGATGAAGAAGTTAAAGAGTATGTTAAACAAATTTTGAGGTTATACGAGTCAGTTGTTAAATCTTCCGTTGAATGTGGCGCTCGTCTTTAATCAGAAAAAGGAAGAACAAAAAAAAGAAGAGAATTACGAGCCTCCTAGTAAAAGTAATTTTGTAGCAGCGGAGTTGAAAGGTGAATCACCATCGCCGGTGTTCACCCAAATTCAAAATCAAAACTGTGACGATATCTATGCTGAGTGGGATACGTTCGAGACGATTGATGCTGTAAGGTCAGCGCTTGCCGAAATCCACAACGTAACCCTGATTGAAGCGGATAAAGATGCCTACCTTAAACTTCAGCAATTAAAACCCGACATTGTCTTTAATATTGCAGAAGGATTCAATGGTGTTTCCCGCGAAGCACAGATACCCGCCATGCTTGACCTCCTCCAAATTCCCTATACGGGTTCCGACCCACTGACTCTCGGTATTTGTTTAGATAAAGCCCGAGCTAAAGAAATTCTTTCATATTATGGAATTCCTACGCCGAGCTTTCATCTTGTGTCTTCAATCTCCGAATTAGCGGGTGTTTCCGTTCGCTTCCCGAGTATAGTGAAACCTCAGCACGAGGGTTCCAGCAAAGGAATATTTAATTCCTCTATAGTAAATAATAAGGACGAGCTAATAAAACAGGTCGCTAATATAATAGAAACGTATAAGGAAGGCGCCATAGTAGAAGAATTTTTAACCGGCAGAGAATTTACAGTAGCTATTATTGGAAACGGAAAAAATGCAAGAACTCTTCCTATAGTCGAAATTAAGTTTGATTCTCTACCCCAGGGCGTTAATCCCATTTACTCGTACGAAGCAAAATGGATTTGGGATAATGCGGAATCTCCACTCGAAATATTCGACTGTCCCGCTAAAATTTCCCCAGCATTACAAACCGAGATTGAAGATATATGTTTAAAGACTTATTCGATTCTCAAATGCCGTGATTGGTGCAGAATCGATGTAAGGTTAGATGCGAACGGTAATCCGAATATTCTTGAGTTGAATCCTTTGCCGGGCATACTTCCAAAACCTGAAGAAAACTCTTGCTTCCCGAAAGCAGCACGCGCTGAGGGCATGAATTATAATAAGCTAATACAGCAAGTGCTATCTATTGCCACCGAAAGGTATGGATTATATAAATCAAAATATTTAACAAATGTGAAAGCGGTTGAATGAAGAAAAGAAACCATGTTGCTATAGTTTATAATGAACCGACCGTAACAACCAGCTCTGGCCGTAAGTACATCTCGGAAACGGGAATTTTATATGAATCCGGCACTGCTCTTGTCAGTACACCGGAAGTATCAATAGACATGTCGGAAGCTGGCGTCGTAGATGAAATGAACGACATAAAGCGTGCTCTCACCGAGATGGGATATAAAACAACGCTCTTTAATGTCAACAGCGATATAATGAGGCTAATTAGCTTTTTAACTGAAACTCGACCCGATGTAATTTTCAATATATGTGAGAGCATGGGGAGTGAATCTATGCACGAGATGCACGTGGCCGGCGTTTACGAGTTGTTGGGCATCCCTTATACGGGAGCAAACGCATTCACGCTCGGCTTAGCACAAAACAAGATGAGAGTCAAAGAGTTGTTAAGTTATTATCAACTGCCCACTCCAAAGTTTATGCTGTGCAGCAACCCTGTCCGCATCACTATCGAAAACAACCTCGATTTTCCGCTAATCGTTAAACCCTCGCGTGAGGATGCTAGTGTGGGTATTTCATCCGATTCCGTTGTATACAACCTTACAGGTCTTCGCAAGAAAGTAAAGTACATCATAGAACAATTTAATCAGCCGGCGATTGTTGAGGAATATATCGAAGGCAGAGAGCTGAATGTCGCGATTTTAGGCAACTCCAAACCCGAAGCTCTTCCGATCTCTGAGATCGATATGTCAACACTTCCCGACAAATATCATAAAATTATAACCTACAATGCCAAGTGGATGAAGGGCACTGAAGAATATGAGAATACCAAAGGTATGTGTCCCGCAAAATTAGAAAAAGGGTTAGAACAAAGAATCAAAGAATTGGCATTACAGACTTATAAAATTATCGGCGGCAGGGATTACGCACGGGTCGACTTCAGGTTATCAAAAGACAATAGACCTTATATTTTAGAGTTCAATCCCAATCCCGATATTGCAGCCGATGCCGGTTTTGTGCGTTCTGTAAAAACATCTGGAATGACATTCGAAGAAATGGCTGCCATGATTACTGAATTCGCTCTGGAGAGGGCGCAATGATAATAAGAAAACTTCAATATGGGGATAGAGAACAAATTCGTCAGTTCATTATGGACACCGAAGTGTTCACTTACGCAGAAATAAGTGTAGCTATGGAGTTGATCGATACCTTCTTAAATAATCCAAAGCAGATTGATTACGATTGCTATTCTGCTGTCGAGGAAAATGAAGTACGCGGTTATATATGCCTTGGTCCGACTCCCGTAACCGACGGCACTTACGATTTATACTGGATTGTTGTGAAGCCGTCGGAACATGGAAGCGGTGTAGGTAAGAGTTTAATGAAATTTGCAGAAGATGTTGTTAAACAAAACCAGGGAAGATTGTTGATTGCAGAAACTTCTTCGCAGCCAAAATATCAAAAGACGCGAGATTTCTACACACGGGTTGGTTATACAGAACTTGCGAGGATTAAAGATTACTACAAAGTCAGCGACGACCTTGTAATTTACGGTAAGTATTTTTGATACGATATGTCGCAATTAAATTTTATGTCTAACAAATTTAGAGGAAAATAGGTATAGATGGAACTTTGGCAGGAAATGCTCAGAAAAAGTGTCGATAGCGGTAAAGATTTAGTCGAGCGATTCGGCATCGAAAAAGAGCTTGCAGAAAAACTAAATAAACTGTTCCACATTCGAATTAACCCATACTACTTAAGTTTGATTCGATATCCGGGAGACCCAATTTGGCTTCAGTGCATTCCCGACGGCAGAGAGCTTGATGAAGACGGCTTACCCGATGACCCGCTTGCGGAAGATTCACACAGCCCCGTACCTAGTATAGTACATCGTTATCCTGATAGGGTTTTATTTTTGACAACAAGCCAATGCTCGATGTACTGCCGTTTCTGTACGCGAAAACGCAAAGTTGGCGATTCCACTAAAATTAACATGAAATACATACAGGACGGCATAAATTACATCGCGGCGCATCCTGAAATTCGTGATGTAATCTTATCCGGCGGCGACCCACTTATGCTGACCGATTTTATGCTCGAGAAAATTTTAAAGGGTTTGCGTGAAATTCCACACATCGAAATAATCCGCCTCGGTACAAAAATGCCATGTGTACTGCCTCAGCGGATTACACCCAAGCTGACCAAGATGCTTCGTAAATACCATCCGATATTTATAAACACGCACTTCAATCATCCTTGGGAAATAACACCCGAAGCAAAAAAAGCTTGCGAGCTTTTAGCAGATGCAGGAATACCGTTGGGCAATCAGGCTGTTTTAATGAAGGGCGTGAACGACGACCCGGACGTTATGCTTGAACTAATGAGAAAACTTCTCGCAATCCGTGTACGACCATATTATCTGTATCAAGCAGATATTACAAAAGGTGCAAACCACTTCCGCACACCGGTCAGTAAAGGATTGGAGATTATGGACAAGTTGCGCGGACATACTTCCGGACTTGCAATACCATATTACGTTATAGACGCGCCGGGCGGTGGTGGAAAAATCCCGCTGTTGCCGCAGTATGTAGTCGGCAGGGCTGGAAACCAGATCATTCTACGCAACTATAAATACGACATCTTCACATATCCCGATATTGAAGAAGAGCCGGAACCAACTCCGCAGGTAGAACAACCGTATATGCGTAAGCGGAAGAATGGTAAGAAAATTCTTGAACCTGAAAAAGTAGAAGTTAAAGTTTAACAATTAATCAATATCCCCGACCTTCAGAGGTCGTGTGATAACTATCGGAACTCATCCCTGCCCCTTCCCTTAAAAAGAGAAGGGGAGAATTGAGCGCAGATTCAGCAAGTCCCTCTCTTCGTAAGAGAGGGATTTAGGGTGAGTTCGGTATTATAACACAGTTTCATCAGGTCGGGGTTTAGGTCAGGAAAAATTTTTAAGGGGCTTTTGCCCCTTTATTATTTTTTAACTGATTTGATATTTTTCAAACAAGAAATTGTAGGGTGAAGTGCTAAGGCGCGTAAATAATTTATTGAAAAGATTTCGATGTTTGGATTGAGGGAGAAAGATGTAATTGCGAACGGAAACCCGTTTAAACCTTAGAACTTGTATATTACAGCCGGCTGCATCTGAAAGCATCTTAAATTTTTTGTCGTATTTTTCTTTAGGCGAGCGGTCGCGATGCTGGTAGATAATAACTGATTTACCGGCGTGATAATATTTTAGTATCTCATCCGAAAAAGAGTATTTAACTGCCCGTGGTTGAGATTTTTGAAGATTTGAAGTTTGTATGCCGTTGTCGGGGTCGAGGAAAACAACATGCGCACCGCTCAGTGATTGTAGCGAGTTTAAAAACCAATTCTCTCTGTCCCGGCTGCGTTGGGCGGGAGAGTTTGATGAGAATGGGACCGGTGAAGAGTAAAAGATCGTTTCACTCGGTAATATTGAACCCTTCTCGATTTCGGTAATATTTCTTTTGTTCGCTTCGACAATTTTTTTCAATTGAAAGTAAAGTTTAGGACTGCAAACTTCAAAATGTTTGTTATTCGGATTTTGAGAATTTAAATAGCTGGTATGCCGTCCGTCGCTTGAGTTCTTCTCCACTTTATTTACGTAGTACCAATTCACTCCCAGCATAATAGAACCCTCGTCAGCTTCCACAATTCATTGAGGAGTATGTACTTTCCAAAATCACCGATATCTGCTGTGTAATTGTCCTGCATGGTTGGTTCTTAGTATATGTTCACTTCTGCAAGCTGTAACGAATACGCGAAAGGTCTTCATTCGGTTTAGGTTTGCGAAACACAAAAAGATGTTCATGCATGATTAGATAAAACTGAAAACTCTTAGCTGCCGTTCTCCAGCGCGAACCATATTTTGTGTTGTGTTGAGTTTTGATGATTTCTTCCTTCAAGGCAAAACCGTTTCGTAAGCATAGGTCGAGAACAAAATGCGAAAGCGGAACATAGTGTTGTCCCCTTCTCGTATCGCCAATAAGGATTGCACAATAACGATCCGGTTTGAGAACGCGGAAGAGTTCCTTAATGCCGACTTCGAGTTCGTCGAGAAATTTTGGAATACCCGATAGACTGGATAGGTCATCCGGATTCTTTCGGTCTGAGTAGGTAACTATGTTTGCATACGGTGGATGGGTGATGATGAGATCGACTGAGTTATCTTCGTGCTTGGAGAGGTTGCGAACGTCGCCTATCTCTACAGATTGTATCGAGTTATTCTCAGCCTTGAAATTTAACCTTTCCTTTGAAATGTCAATGGCTTTTTGGTTTATGTCGTATCCTATTGCATTACGATTTAGAAGAATAGGTTGTATTATTGTACTTTCAACGCTAAACAGTTTATCAAAATATTTACAATGTAAGATCCTTAATCTCTTCTGGTTTATTCCTTAAATCAGAAATAAACAGCTTCATTTGTTTATTTGCCTTATTAAAACGAACTGATTTTATGACTGGAACAGATAATTTATAAGGATTATCAAATTCAGGGAAATAGATAACAATACATGAAGGAAAGGGAGCTGATTGAGCACTACTTCCAAAGGATAGTCTTCCAGCAATAAGCCTTATCTCTGCTGCCTTCATAACCCATTCATGCCACCATCTTGTATCTGTTCGAGACGGTATAAGGCATACAACCAAAGCACCTCGCCGACTTTCCAGATAAGCTTTCTTCATCCAGTTTGAAATATTTTTACCGTATGGTGGATTCATCCAACAACGATACGGACTCCATTCTTGTTTGAGTCCATCGAACTGTTTGGTAAAGAATAGTTTACATTTCGCATTTTCTGAAGTCGCACACACATCTATTTGGAAATTAAATTCATCATTGAGGATACTAAATACATATTGGGGTGTTTCCCATTCTTCGGTGCGACTTGTAAAAAGACCAGAGGTTAATTTAGATCTCTCTATCTTAAATGTTTTTACTTTCTCAGCATCACTCTTAGCCATTATTTGATATTACTAAAATTTACTCTCAATTAAATTTAATTCAATTGTTTTCACATGAAGTTCTGCTACAAGATCATATGAAAGAAATTTAACCCTGTGTGAAATACTTTTAAATGCTTGAAATGATAATGCCGAATTATAATGTTTTTCCCTACTCTTATCCGCCACTATACGGAACTCAATATTAAAATCTTGAAGTTCGACAAATTTTAAAAGTGAATTTTTGAAATCAGTTGAATGCTCTATTTCAAAAAAAGAATGTGGTAATTTACGCTCGTTGAACCAAGAAACATCAATCGTCGCCGCTTTGTCAACTATATACTTATAAGTAAAATCGTAGAATTTATTTATTGTTGCAATTTCAAAAAGAGGCTTCTCAAGGTATTTTTTATTTTTGTCTTGGTATGGTATAAACGTTGCCAGCTTTTTCAAATTCCCAATTTCGAGTAATAATCCCTGAAAATAAGCATGATTGAATTGGGTTGCTATTTTAGCCCTTTTCTCAATATCAAAAAGTTGCAAAACATCTTTCTTATGTGTTTTTAATGCCCAAAGCCCAGGTTTAATTTTAAAGAAAAATCGCTCATCTTGGACTATTCTTCTAATAGAGGCAAAAGGAGTTTGAGTTCCCCACTTCACATTTTCAATTTTAAATACTTCTCGATACAGATCTCCTAAAGTCGAATATCCACCTTTTGCTTTCATTACTTCTATTACAGCATCATATTGTTTCATGTCATTGGCTTCCGTTAAAAATGGAACGATTTTCAATTCTTTTATCAATGATTTAATTTTGTTTTACTTTTAGTTGAGCTTTCCCACCCGCCCATTTGAGGAACGGCTTTGTCTTTGTTGATGTGAGTGACATTTAATCCTAATACTTTATCAAATATACAAAATAACCTGATTACATATCAAACGCCGAACACCGAATTTCTCATCCCCCAAAACTCTTCTTATGAATACTCTCTATCTCACTCATCAGTTTGTCAATTTTTTCTATCTGGGTCTTCGGGTAACTTTCGTTAGGCATCAGCTTAAGCGCTTTTTCATAGGTTACTTTTGCCTCAGAGTATTTTTTCTCATTGAGTAATTTATTGGCTTCTTTTATATTAGCATCATAAGCCATTTTGTCTTCACCGGGAATTTTCTTAACCTTAAATAAATCTCCGCTTTCATCCAATATTCTTTTCTTAATGTCATCGGGGTAGCCGATATTTATCGGTTTGGCAAATTCGTCTTTTACAATGCCGTCCATATATTTTTGTATTAAATGCTCACCTAATTTCATCCAGCGCTTTACGGTCAAATCAGCCATGTCGTTCGAGTATTTTGTGAGATAATCCACCGCTTCGCCTTTAGAATTTTTGTATAACGCAAGAGCAGTTTTATCTACAGTTTCCTGTCGTGAAAGAAACCTTCCTTCTAATTCGAGCTGCACTGTCTTAACATCGTTTATTGCAATACTGTATCGAGGATACGTGAAGTTTGAAACAAAATTAAAAACCCAGAACGCTGATTCCCAATTAAACTCTGCAAGCGATCCTAATCCTTTTTGATAGTTATGTGGAATTTTTGTAATAGAGCAATACATCGGCACATAAACAGTCATGTAAGAATCATCAACGCCAAACCACAACACTCCGCCGATTTCATTCGGGAGAGACGAACGCGATTGACCGATGAACAAAAAGCCGGTTTGTGGAGTTGAGATCGGTCGCTCGTGAAAATATGTTTCGTCCTGGTACTTCCAGGTTAGCGGGCGCCACCTGTACGGCGATGAGTATGGACCTGCCGCCACGCCTTTTGTCATATCAAACTCGGTTCCTTCGAAATGGTCTCTCATCAAACCTATTACATCCTGGACTGAGAGTTTGCGATCAGGTTTTATATAGAGCGGCATCCGTTCCAAATTCTCACACTTGATGTACGAGATATATTTTTCCATATCTTTGTTCACTCTGCGGAATAAAGACCACACGCGCCCCTCGCAAAAACGTATCGCGCCGAAATCCAACGGTGCATAAGTGTCCGAAAAACTGAATTCAGAATCTTTACCCGTGAAGTATCCTTTTGCGCGTGCAAACGAAATTACATCGGGCGAGTATAAACAATTGTTTGGGTCGTTCAGGGGGAAAGTTGTTATCCTTGCCTGATTAGCGTGTGCAGAAACATAACCATCGGGTATGCGCACAGCAACCCACGCGGCTCCTTTGTTTCCCTCACCCTTGCCGACCATTTCCAATATCCATGCTTCGTTTGCATCGCCGATGGAAAAAGATTCACCAGAGCTACAGTATCCGTATTCAGCTACGAGGTCGGTCATTACCTTTATTGCTTCGCGCGCGGTTTTTGCCCTCTGTAAAGCGATGTACATCAAGCTTCCGTAGTCAATTATTCCTTTGCGGTTTACGAGTTCTTCGCGTCCGCCGAATGTAGTTTCTCCGATAACAACCTGGTATTCATTTATATTTCCGACTACGTTGTAAGTTTCGCGGGCTTGTTTAATTTTTCCTAAATTTTTTCCGGTGTCCCACTCATAAATATCGAGCATTGCACCTTCGGGATATTTCGTGGCGGGAAAGTGGTATAACTCGCCGTAAAAATTATATGAATCAGCATTATAACTGATCATTACCGAACCATCTACAGAAGCACCCTTAGTTACTAATAGGTTGGTGCAGGCGTATAAGTTGATTTGAGTTGTAAACAATATAGACGCTGTTGTCAGAAGTACAAAAACATATTTTTTCATAATTAATCCTGGTTTATTTTATCTGTAAATATAAGTCAAGATACTCTTTATGTCAAGCAATTCTACAAGTTATTTTGCATCCCTCCTCCAATTTTGTTAAATTCCTATTGGTTTTCAACTCGCCCCTTAAGGGAAGAGTACATATAAATAATCACGATACGTTTTGAGAATACCTGAAGAAAAAATAGAAGAAATCCGCAATTCCATCGACATTGTTGACCTTATCGGGTCAATGGTCAAGCTAAAAAAACGCGGTAAAAACTATATCGGCTTATGTCCGTTTCACACCGAGAAGACGCCCTCTTTTACAGTGTCTGTGGATAAGCAAATGTACCACTGCTTCGGATGCGGCGTGGGTGGAAATTCCATCACATTCTTGATGGAATACGAAAAGGTTTCTTTTATCGAAGCTGTTCGCTCGCTTGCCGAACGCGCGGGTATATCACTCCCTGCATATACACCCGAATCGGAAGATGCTGCAAAAGAACAAGAGGAATTGTATAACGCCTGCAAGGTCGCCGGACTTTTCTTCTACCATAATCTTGTTGAAACAAGCGAAGGTAAGTTTGCGCTCGATTACTTTCATACGCGTGGATTTACCGATGAGACAATCAGAACTTTTGGCTTGGGTTACTCACCGAGAGGCTGGGAGGAGTTGATAAAACATGCGTCAACACAAAATATTTCGGTTCAAACTTTAGAGAAAGTCGGACTTGCCAGGAAAAAGGAAGACGGAGGTTACTTCGATTTTTTCAGAGGTCGCGCGATATTTCCGGTCTTTTCATCGACCGGAAGAGTGATAGCATTCGGAGCGCGTAAGTTGTACGATGATGACCAGCTTGGCAAATATATAAACTCTCCCGAAACTCCCATATACAACAAAAGCAAAATACTTTACGGCATCCCCCACGCGAAAGAAGCGATACGGGAAAAAGATTTTGCTATTTTAGTTGAAGGCTACATTGACTTGATACGAGTTTATCAGGAAGGAATGAAAAACATCGTAGCTTCGAGCGGAACGGCTCTGACAATCGACCAAATTCACCTTATCAGCCGGTATACAAAAAACATCACTATAGTTTACGATGCTGATTCAGCCGGGTCAAAAGCCACGCTGCGTGGCGTTGACCTCATTCTTGAGAACGATTTAGATGTTCGGGTTGCAGTACTTCCAACCGGAGAAGACCCGGATTCATATATTGGTAAGTATGGGAGCGAAAAATTTAATGCTTTAGTTCGCGATTCAATATCGTTTGTAGATTTTATGACACAGTCCTTTGAAACTGCCGGTTACTTTAAGACGCCCGAAGGTCAAACTAAAGCCGTTAGAACAATAATACAGACTATCTCAAAAATAAAAGATGAGATTAAAAGGAATTTTTTTATTAAACACGTGGCTGAAAAGTATAAACTGTACGAATCTGTTCTCTACAACGAGTTGGAAAAATATCGGCGGGGCTCAAGGAGTTCCGATACTCGATATAAACCGGAACAGGAAGCGCCTTTAGACCGGTTCGTTAAAACGACCGGTGAAAACTCTAAACAACCGTTAGGATCCACTGAAAAGATTCCTGTTGCTGAGAAGGATTTACTGCATGCTATTATCGAGGGTGGTAACGATATAGCTGATTTTGCTTTTCAGAATTTCCCGCCAAATGAATTTGCGCATCCTGTTGCACGCCTCCTTGCTGAACAGATTAAAAGACTGCGCGACACTGGAAATAATTCAGAGGCGGCTACACTTCTGGATTTCATCTCGGCTTCAACCGCATCGAGTTCAGATATAGAAAGTATGAAACACTTAATATCCGAGCTTGTTTTTAGCAAATATGAGTTGAGTAAGCGTTGGGTGGAAAGCGGTACCGATGTATCGAAAGGGGATGTTATGCAGATTGTAAAAGCTGCATTAAAAACAATCAAGAAACAGTCAATTCAAAAACTTCTCGAGTTGAACCAAGAGTTGATGAAGGAGGCAAAAATTAGAGGAGAAGACTTAATGCCATATATGCAGCGTGCCAATGAACTCATAAATGAGAAAAAGAATTTAGATACAGAAAATTAAATTCTCACTTTGGAAATCAACCCCATTTCGATTATATTACTTTCCGAAAAGTCAATAAATTTTATTTTAAATGAGCGAGATAAAACGGATTTTAGTCGTTCGGACGGACAGAATCGGTGATTTAGTATTAACACTTCCCATGATAGATATTCTTAGAACGAATTATCCGGATGCGCAAATTGCTATGATGACAATGCGTTACACAGCGGAACTCGCCGGAAATTCTAAGAACGTAAACGATGTAATCTTATACGATGAGAAAGACGGATTAGTCCCGTTCTTTAAAATGTTGGGTTTAATTCGCCGGCAAAAATTCGATGCTGCTTTTGTGGCTTTCCCAAGAATGCGTATAGCGCTGTTGCTTTGGTTAGCAGGTATTAAATATAGAGTCGGCAGCGGGTTTAGGCTTTATTCAATATTTTTTAATAGAAGAATTTATGAGCATCGTAAACATTCAAATAAACACGAGCTTGAACACAATCTTACTTTGCTGGAAAAATTCGGATGCACTCTTAAGAAAACTGAACCACCCTGGATAAACGCACCCGACGAAAATATTATAACAGTCAAGAACAAATTGAAAAACTCAGGAGTCAACGAAAACGAAAAACTTGTTATTATTCATCCTGGCAGCGGCGGCTCTTCTCGTGATTGGAGCTTTGAAAAATTTTCTCAGCTTGGAAAAATGATAACGAATCTCCGTAATGTAAAGGTTGTAATAACGGGCGGTAAGGATGAAAAACCGTTGGCTCAGAAGTTGCAGAGTGCTATAGGTTTTAATTCAATTGATATTGGCGGTGAGTTATCCCTGCTCGAATATGCGGCTTTGTCCAAATTGGCTAAATTGTTTATCGGTAACTCTACGGGTCCTCTCCATATCGCAGCAGCGGTGGGGACGCCTGTTATAGGTTTTTTCCCACACCTAAAGCCGATGACCCCCGACCGCTGGGGTCCCTATACGGGTAAGAAAAAAGTATTTGTACCGCAAAATAAACCCAATAATTGTAAGAAGTGTATAAAGAATAAGAAAAATTGTGAATGTATGGATTCAATTTCAGTCGATGAAGTGTTCGAGGCAGTTATACAATTTTTAAAATAAAATTGAAGGTAAGATGAAAAAATATAAGATAATTTCAATTGGCGTGATAGCGCTTTTGCTATTTGTTCTTTTTTGGGATATCAATTCTTTTTCACAGGATACAATCAGGATCAAACCCGAGCGTTTGGAGATTGCAAAAGATACTATCAAGAATATAGATACATCGGGGATTATACTGCCTGTTCGAATAAACAAAGCTTTCACAAAGGGTGAGCGATTAGTTTTCGATATCAACTACGGCTTTGTCACAGCGGGAAGAGCCTACATGGAGATACCAGATTATGAATATTACAAAGACAGAAAATCTTACCGTATAGAATGCAGAGTGAATTCACTTCCTTTCTTCTCTACGTTTTATAAAGTTGATGATAAATATCTTTCAATCGTCGACGTGGAAGGGATATTCCCTTGGAAATTTGAGCAGCATATACGCGAAGGCGGATACAAACGCGACTTTATAGCTGAATTCGACCACATCAACGGTAAAGCAATAACGACTGAAGGAACCTACGATATAAAACCGTTTGTGTTCGACATAATTTCTGCGTTTTATTATACGCGCACACTCGATTTAGGAAGTATGAAACCCGGCGATAGAATTAATCTTGAAAACTTTTATAAGGACACAACACATACGCTCGACGTCAAATTCAAAGGAAGACAAACCGTGGAAGTTGAGGCGGGTGAATTTAAATGCGTCATCGTCGAACCGATTATTAAGGAAGGCGGTTTGTTCAAGACCGAGGGAACGTTGCTGATATGGCTGACCGACGATGAGAGAAAAATTCCCATCATGGTAAAATCAAAAATTCTTATCGGTTCGGTAACCGCAGAACTGGCGGAATACTCGGGAATTAATGGAATAATAGGCGCAAAGGTGAAATAGATATGGCAAAGTTCAAACAAATAGATTTACGAAAAGTAAAAACCATCTCGATAAAATCCCGCAAAAGCAAAGTTACCCCGACTCATTTTGCAAAGGTTTTTAACCCTAAGAAAGAATCGTTTACAAGTTTTATAAAATCATTTCCCGAGATATTGGCGGCAAAAAATATTGATTTTTTGATCAACGATATCGTTAGTGCAAACAAAAACAAGAAACCTGTAATTACTCTCTTAGGTGCCCACGTTATCAAAGTGGGATTATCGCCTATAATTATCGACTTAATAAAAAATGGAATCATCTCAGCGGTCGGTATGAACAGCGCCGCGGCAATTCACGATGTAGAAACAGCTATGTGGGGAAAAACTTCAGAAGACGTTGCCGAAAATATTATGGACGGCGATTTCGGTATGGCAAAAGAGACGGGCGAATTTATCAACAACACACTCACTAATGCTTTTCTTAAAACTGATTATGGATATGGTGAGGCGTTGGGCAATGAGCTTATTTCTCAAAAAGCCTCCAACTTAAAATATAGTATTATGGCTGCATGTGTGAAGTATAGGATACCTGTTACAGTCCACGCCGCAATCGGAACCGACATCGTTCATCAGCAGCCCACGATGAATGGAGCCGCCACGGGAGAAACATCGTTCCGCGATTTCAAGATTCTATGTAACGTAATTAAGGACCTAAAAGGCGGCGGTGTCGTAATGAATATCGGGTCGGCTGTTATACTGCCGGAAGTTTTTCTTAAAGCTCTTACCGTTACGCGTAATCTCGGATACAAAACAAAAGGATTCACGACAGCGAATTTTGACATGCTTCCCCAGTACCGACCAATGATGAATATAGTCTCAAGACCTACACAGGGCGGGGGCAAAGGTTATAATTTTACCGGTCATCACGAAATAATGATTCCACTTCTCGCCGCCATGATCAAAGACAGGATTAAATAATGGAGCCATCCGGTCAAACAATATATCCACAGACCAAACTTACTCTATTAGAACGCCACAATATTTCACCGATCCTGTTTGCATTCATCTCGCTAACTATTCTTTTTGGCACGTATCAAATCGTAGGTAGCGTAATAACCTATCTAATGTTTGGCGCTAGAATTACGCCAGAAAATGTTGATGGTTTCAGGTTGATTACAATGCTCGGTCAAATTTTATTCCTACTTGTGCCAACCTTACTGCTTACGAAACTTGCCACTTTCGATTTAAAAGACTTTTTAAGGCTAAACAGAGTAAGTATTTTGCAAAGTGTTTTAACTGTGGTGGGAATATTTTCACTGCAGCAAATTCTTCAAGTTTATATGGTCTTTCAGGATAAAATACCTTTACCTCAGTCTATCCAACCCCAGCTTAATCAAATAAAGCAGGCGATAGAAGAAGCGTATAAGATGCTAGCTGGTTCATCAAACTTACCAGAAATGTTTTACGTAATTTTGGTTGTTGCATTAGTGCCGGCATTTGCGGAGGAAATTTTATTCCGTGGTTTGGTTCAAAGAAGTTTAGAAAAAAGTTTGAACGTTAAGCGAGGGATTATAATTACAGGATTAGTTTTCGGAGTGTTTCACTTAAACCCTTTCTCTTTCGTTCCGTTGGCAGCCATCGGTATTTATCTTGGTTTCCTGACTTCAAAATCGGGAAGTATTTATTCTTCAATCATTGCCCATTTCTTCAATAATTTAATAGCAGTACTGGCTTTATATTTCGGGTATGGAGATGACGATTTGATAACGGGAAAAGCAACCGAACTGCCGTTGGAAGAATTGACAATAATTTTTGTTGCCTCAACAGTAGTATTTGTGCTGTCAATATATTATTTTATACGTGTAACTGAAAAAAAGACTAATTTATATTAAGAGGAATTATATGCCTTACTGTCCAGAATGCGGTGCAGAATATGTTAAAAGTGCCACCATCTGTCCCGATTGCAAACTCGAACTCACCGTAGGTGAACCGAATTACTGCTTCAACTGTGAAGAGATGTTGGTTAAAAAAGCAGACTTTTGCCCACACTGCGGCTATTTGCAAGTCGATTTACTAGAGGATGATGAAGAAATTATGTGCGAAAAGCACAACAGTGTTGAAGCGGTTGGTATCTGTATCATATGCAGCAAACCGATTTGCGGCGATTGTGCGGTCGAACGTAACAGCAAACTCTTCTGCGATAATGATGAGCACATTAAGATGGCGGAAGACTGGGTGGTTGTATTCACGACTAACACAGAATATGAGGCAGCAATGATTAAGGCGAATCTTGAAGGCGGCGGCATGCCTTGCTTGATATTCTCCCAGCGCGACCATGCATATTTTATTACAATCGGTGATATGGCTGTCGTAAATGTGATGGTCCCTAAAGAACGACTTGACGAAGCCCAAGCGTATCTCAAGAAAATGGATCTCTTCAGCGGCGAATCGGAAGAAGATGAAGAATAAGCTCTCGGGCGCGCTTTGAGTAATCTTACAATTCGCATCCTCGCAGCGATAGTCGGAATACCGATACTGATTTTACTTTCGTATCTTGGTGGTTTTTATTTTTTATCTTTGGTGATTGTCTGTTCATCCATTGCACTTTATGAATTTTATAAATTATCCGAAGCCAAAGGCGCAAAGCCGCAAATAATTTTGGGCTTGATAGCCGGAGGTTTGGTAAACCTATCATTTTATCATAGCAAACTTCAAAATTTTTGTGTAGATATATTCCAGAAAGCCGGACTGGCAATTCCTTTTCCGAGTCAGGCGAATTTATTTTTTATATTAACGATATCTATTCTTCTCACTCTGCTTATTGTTGAACTCTTCAGGAATTCAGGCTCGCCATTACAAAATCTCTCTTCAACTATTTTAGGAATAATTTACGTAGCAGGGTTCTTCGGAACCTTCATAGGGTTGCGTGAGCTTTTTATTCCCTTTGATTTCCCTGCATCACGCTTCTTTACAGCCGATGAAATATCGTTACCCCAAACTCTCGATAAAATTTACAGATGGGGCGGATATACAATCATATCTGTTTTTATTATTATCTGGATTTGCGACAGCGCTGCTTATTTCGGCGGACGGTTGTTAGGCAAGCAAAAGTTATTTGTGCGTATCAGTCCGAATAAAACGTGGGAGGGAGCTGTATTGGGTTTTTTATTCGCGATAGCTGGGGCGGTTGCGATGAAGTATATTCTGCTCGATTATCTTTCAGTTGAAAGCGCTGTCGTCCTCGGCTTTATAGTCGGTGTGTTTGGACAAATTGGAGATTTGGTTGAGTCTATGTTCAAAAGAGATGCCGGTGTGAAAGATTCTTCTTCGTTAATTCCCGGACACGGCGGCGCGCTTGATAGGTTCGACAGCTTACTTTTTGTGGCTCCGCTCGTTTATTTGTATTTAGATTTTGTTGTGTTTACGTAGTTAGGGAGTTTTGTCGTATGGCATACATTATTTCGGGTTTAGAAATTTTATCCTATTGAATAATTGATTTTCTCCGATCAAATATTTTGTTTAATCCAATTTTCAATCTTTTTCAAAACATCATCTAAATTATATATTATTTCGGTGTCTTTGAATCTTAAAAAACGTATTCCCAGGTTTTCAAGTGTTTTCTGTCGGGATTCGTCATATTTTTCTTTACCAAAATGACTTTCACCGTCAATCTCAATAGCCAGCATTAATTCATTACAAAAAAAATCGACAATGTATTCATCCAAGGGTTTTTGTCTGTGGAAATCATAACCTGACATTTTTTTATTCTTAAGGAACTGCCAAAGTAATATTTCAGACTTAGTGCTGTTATTTCGCAATTCCCGTGCCTTTGCTTTTAACGCAGGATTGTAAGGAATGATATTTCTTCTAGCTTTCATTGTTTTAACCTAAATTACACACCCCTTCACTTCCCCTCTCGAGAGGGGACAGAGGGGTGTGTAGTCTGAATTTATAAAACCCTACAATTTATTCCCAGACACGGCGGCGCGTTGGATAGATTCGACAGTTTGTTGTTTGTTGCGCCGATGGTTTATCTATATTTGGATTTTGTTGTCCGAAGTTGGTTTACAATGCTTTGTCCTCAGATAGATTGATAGTTTGCGCCGGCGAGTGCCAATTTGGAGCGAGATCAATACGGGAACGCTTCATAAGAAACGCCTCTTTGGACTCCGAGCGGATGTAGTATCGTATTCTTGAAGCCCTGTGAACAGGTATATGCCTTTCCAACAGGATAGGGCAAAACGTATTTTGCGTCAGTGAGTATTGAATTTCCGTCATCGGACGAATTCCTCTCGCACGAAAGGAAGAGCAAACATAGCGCCAGTGAAGCTAACGTTGTCTTCATATGATTAACTCAGAGATTGGATGGTCATGGGGCCATAGTTGAAGTTGTCAGCTATTCATTTATTTATCTCCATATAAAAATCAAACTAATTTCATATAACGATTTGCTAAACAGCGTGCGGCGTTAAATCCGACACGTTTTCAGTTTGCAATGTAGCAAAATTTTTGCCTTGTTATATTATTTTATAAATTAAAAATTTTGCGGACAAAATTACTTGCTTGTGCTTTCAATTTGCGACTGCCGCATGATTGTTTTAGCGTGTGTTGTGTGCTGTTTTTATTTATTCATCATATATATAGCTTTTCCAAATCTTTTTCAATCAATGCATATATCAAATCATCAACCCACTTTCCATTTATAAATAAACTTTCAATGAAGTGAGCTTCTTTCCGAAATCCAATTCTTTCAACAAGTCTGATTGAGTTTTCATTATCTGGGTCTATTGATGTAATAATCCGATGCTTATTCAACTCTTTAAATAAATAATCAATTACTTTTTTGACAGATTCTGTGGCGTAACCTTTATTCTGAAAAACTTTATTTAAAGTACATCCAATTTCAACTTGTTTATTTTCTTTGCCGAAAAAGTGAATTCCTAAATCACCAACTACTTTTTGAGTCTCTTTTTCGATGAGAACAAATTGGAACCAAGTTTCAGGTTCATTAATTTGTTTTGAAATCTTACCAAGAAAGGTTTCCACATCATCAATTGTTTTTGGAATCCATCCTTGATATTTATTTGTCTCTGCATCGGAACGATATTCAAATATTTCGTTCTTATCATCAAGTTTAATCGGTCTAATTATTAGTCGTTCTGTTTCTAATTTCATTTGCTTAGTTATTTATGTGGCTCTTGTCAAAATAGCACACAACGTTCCGCATAAAAATGACATTGTGTAGTGCGCTATAATTTACCATTTTCTGCGCACGAAACAATGTATCATCGAGCGGAACGTCAGATTTAATTATATGAAAAATTTGACTCATTTTTATGCTTGTTAGGTGCGGTACTTTTTAGTTCGAATGTCTAATAATATAATTGTATAATCGAGTTTGTGAAATTTGCTTTATCTTGCTTACAGTAGGAAGTCCCCATATAATAATTGTTTTTTGTGAAACAAATAATTCTTCGGGATGGTGACTATTTGGACTATCACCACCCCATAAGAAACCTTCTAAAAAGTTTGAGGTATTCTCATTCAATTTCGTAGTGTAAAATATATAGAAAATTGTTCCTTTTTCACCATCCGGTCCAATAAAATTCTGGGTAGCTTTTTGAATTATAGGTTCACCGCCGATTATATCAGAATAAATAGTTGGATTGTTATAAAAAACGGCAGTTTGAATATCAGGTGTAACCACATCTTTTGAAAAAGAATAACCTTCGGGCAAATCATTTTTATACAAACGAATAGAGTCGAGGGGTAATTCTTCTATTTGGGCATAGCTGTTTAGATTTAGGCCCGAATGATATACAGCGGGTGCGCAAGATAACATTGAAAGTGTAATAATTAGAATCATATTTTTCATTTTATGTTCCTCGGTGGTAATATTTAAAAAGTATCGCACCTAATGGGCGCGGGAACAATGCAGTGCGTGAGCACGGAAACCGTTTTTTGGTTTACGAGCGCAACGCACGCATTGCCATTGTTCCCGCAGTTGTGCGACGTTCGCGGAGCGAACGTGTTTCGCACAACAAGGGTGAAACCCGCGCCCATTGTGCGGACGCTTATGAGCGTAGCACGCAAGTGCGGAGCGAATGTCCGCACAACGTTTACAGTAGCAACGCAGTGCTTTTGCGAACTATCAAACCAAAAAATTCCCGTGAGCAAAAGCATTGAACGAGTACAATTATCCATATAAATAAAATCGAGTGTCGTTGCTACTGTTGTTAGGCGTACGTGGTTGGCTGCCGGTTACTGTTTAAAAGTCGAACGATTAGTTGCGCAGCCTTTTGTGCACCGTCTGTAGGTATCTCAGGGTACACCGGCTTTACCGAAAGCAAATACGAGATGTTCCGAGCTAATAAAGCCGGAGATGTTTGTGAGAGATACATACGAGTGCCCGCTTTTAGTCGCTCAAGTACCTTAGCGACGTTGGCTTGTTCGCTATGACCTTCAATCGGAAAATAAATAAAAGGGCGTTGTAAAGCTGTCAATTCTAGCGTCGAGGTTGCCCCACCCTGCACGATTGCAAGGTCGCATGCAGCAAAGTGTTCGTATAGATTGGGGACGAATGATCGTAATTTAATTTCTTTCGGGACCCTAAATGCATCGGTGGCAAGTCTGGGACCAGCAACAAGTACCATCTGGAGATTTGGAATGTCCTTCCGGACTACGCTGAATGCATCCGCACAGAGGTCGAGAAGTTCCTTACCTATTGAGGTTCCACCAATTGATGCAATAATAAGTGGCTCGTGGCTATATCCAAGATTATTTCGGAGTGCCTGTTGATTTTTCAGTGACGATGGTTCGAATGGAAAAGCATAGCCGACAAACTTATACATTGTCTGGGCAAACTGACGTCGGTTCGGCAACATTAGACCAAAGGTTTTATCAGGAATGTCATCAAGCTGACCGATAAACAAGCCAAGATCATAAGATGGCTTCTGATGCTTTCTGTATGCATGCGACCATTTGCGGTTCCAAATGTATACGCCCAGCTTTTCAATTGGACTGGATGTCATCGCATCGAGCCCCACGAAGTCGTACATCATCACGAATGGGAATGTCTTCAAATGGGGAAATTGTCGGAGGGCAAGGTTAATTTCATAGGTTTCGTCACCGATGACGAGGTCAAAATGTTGAGATGTTACCAAATCGGTGAAGACTTTGACGTTTTGTTTCCATGCACCCTTAGCTTTTATAAGATAGCTGATTAAGTTAAGCTTTGAGCCTTGGGCGCTCTTCTCGGCAAACTCACTTTCATTGACATAACGAGTAGATTCAGGTGCTAGTTTTTCGCCGGCTTCTTTAAGAACCAAGCTTGCAGGATTAGCTGCTAGCCAAAGGATATCCACACCAGGTTGCTGCTTTCGGATTTCTCGGGCAATAGCAAGATCTCTGGTTATATGCCCTAGTCCGATAGAGCCGCTGATGAATAAAACGTATGGTTTGTTCATATAGTTACCTTCGTACTAAGAAATTGATATACTTATGTGGCAGCCAGCCATGGCGCCTAACGTGTGCAGGCATTACGCCGTTTGTTTTGCCGCTATCGAACGACCAATTGTTATGCGGCAAAACAATTGGAGCGAACTCTATAATTTCCTTTTCAAAAAGAGTGAGCATCGTAATGCCTGCTGTTAGCTGCCGTGCTCTGATTCAAATATATTTCACCAGCCACCTTCGTGATAAAGTTGTTGGATTTCACTATCCGAGAGGGGACGGCTATATATTCTCACGTCGTCTATCACACCTTGAAATAAAGTATCATAAGTATACACACAGTTTGTTCCTGCTCTTCCGATTGAAATATTTATAGCAGTGAAACTATTATAAACGATTGCTTGAGAGATCTTATTAACTCCATCTACATACACGGTATAGTTGGTTCCATCGTAAACGCCGACAACAAGATGCCAGTTGCCGTCGTTGTACTTCTCTGGTGTTACTATTCTAGAATTGTTGAGGTAAAACTGAAAGGAATTTGTGTCTGCTCCGCTGAAGCTTCCAACCCCTAAAAAATAACCTGCTTCTACCCCGCATACATGCTTACCAACAATTCCCTCATCAAAATTATTAGCGGTGAATTTAACCCATGCTGTTAGCGTAAACCCACCCGTTTCAAAATTCAAGGAGTTAGTGTTTGTTAAGTCAATGTAATCACTTGTACCGTTAAAATTATAAGCGCTATTAGATTTTCCAAATCTATCGGCAGTTAAACTTGCCCCATAAATCGTCCCGTCATAACCACCGCCGCTCTCATCGTTTGCATTACCGTTGAATGGATAGTATGCGACTAAGCTATCAGTCGGGATCGGTTGTTGCACCGAGAATGTAATGCTATCGATCTGTGATAGTTCAAAATTGGTAGTTGTAGCATCTTTCTTATGGACGACCATCGTTTGAGCAAACGATAACTGAGCGAACAAGATCGTGAGAATTAAAATTGCAAATTTCTTCATTGTAGAATCTCCTATAGATTATTTGATGAACAACATTTTCTTCGCGAGCATCGAGTTCTCAAAAGCAACTTGGTAAACATACAAACCGCTCGCTACAGTCTGCCCACCGTTATTCTTGCCATCCCAGACAACCGAGTGCGTGCCTGCAACTTGATGGATGCTTTCGAGTGTTTTTATCAACTGACCATTGATACTAAAAATATTGATTTCAACATTTCCAGTCTTCGGCAGTTGGTATTCAATCGTTGTGCTTGGATTGAAAGGGTTGGGATAGTTTTGAAGCAAGGCGAACGTCTTGATGACAGTCGACAACCTTTCATTACCCACGGCGGTTGAAATGCCAGTAAAGGTGAGTTTTTGAATGTCCTGAATGGGAATAGAGGTAGTGCTTCCGCCTTTCATTCGGACATTCATGTAGTACGTCTGTGAGTAAACGGTGCAGGCGCACAGGATGAATAATAATGCTATTCTTTTCATTTGAACTCCTTTCAGAGTTATGGGATTAATTGAATTTCTGTATGCTCAGATTACCAAACCCCTTTGGTAACTGAGTTAACGTTAGCATACCACATCTTCAATAATGTGAGAGCATGGCAGCTAACGTGTGCACAAACCACGCCGTGCCGCACTCCACGCTTTTCTATCAAATGAGTGCGGCATGGAACGAGCATAACTGATTTTGAGTTGAGTTTCAACATAGCCGTATCAAAAGATCGAGTGTCGTGGTTTGTGCTGTTATGTGAAGTGGCGGCACGCCTTTCTGAGATTTTATCTAGTCGCATACTCCGCCAGTTTCGTTCTAATAAACTGGTTGAGTGTCTGCTGCTTTATTCCGAAGACAGATTCGATGGCGTTGTAGAAATCCTTATCCTCACCTCCGAACGAGAAAAGTCGCTTGAGGGTTGGCAGACCACCTTTCTCTAAAGCTAAACTGCAGAGCAAACCGCCGAAAACATACTGAGGATCAGTGTAGGAATCGAAACGCCAGAACGTCAAAAGATTGTTTAAATCCAACTCCCGATGGTCTTCGAGATATTGGTGCATTCTCTTCATGTGCCACGAAAGTTCGTGACCTTTGGATCCGCCAAGGAAAGCAGCGTATCCTTCGAGAAAATAGCGGTGTGCCTTGGTAAAAAGTGGATTGATGTAAACGTGGACGAACTCATGAGGATACCACTCATCCAGTCCGCCACCGAAAACGATGCGATTAGCAACATCTGTTAGTCCACCTATTCCTCGATTGTAGCTTTCGCCAATATAGAAGTCCAATCCTCGCAACGTCATTATTTCGCCAACATCATTCGTAAGATAAAACTCCATGGGCAAGGGTTTGATGTTCCAGAGGGTCGTGAGTGAATCGACAAAAGAGTTCAATCGAAGCGCAAGCTCTCGATTGAACCGATGGCTTGAGGGAAATACGAATGTGATACTACCAATGGTTTCCCTTTGCCAAGTTCTTGTATTGAGAGGAAGGATGTTGCAGAGACGAAATCGATCGCCGTCCCATTTTGCCACAACGCGGGTGATACAGAAGGGGCGAGAGAAACCAGAATCTGCTTGCCTTGCAAATAGAGTGCGAATAACAAATCCACTGTCGACCTGCGAGATGCTCATGACGGTTGGTTTGTAAGAAGCGGTCAGAGAGTACAAGCTGGGTGTAAAATAAACGCTGTTCAGAAAATCAAACTTCTTATACCGCTCTTTTTCAGAACCTATCCAGTACGGATTGTCATAAATACTATCGGGGTTCGAGTTGAGGTAATCCGCCCAGAGCTGAATGACTCGGGAGATGTCTGCATTGGATGTGTCTATTGCTGGAGCTAAGTAAAGGCGAACGTGGGACTGTTGCGAAAAAAGATTGCTGCAGCAGACCATGAGTAATGTTAGGATTGTTGTGGTTTTCATAAGTCCTCAAGTCAAAATGCGGCGTGCCGCCATTTTCACATAACGTTTCGGCAAACAACGCAATACTTTTGTGAACCTATCAATCTCATTTTCGTGAACAAAAGTATTGAGCTACCATGATTAAACTCCGTGCGTCGTTGTTTGCCGTGTTATGTGAAGTTGCGCCTTGCATTCTCGGTTAGTTGAATTGTATTCTTGGTAATGGAAAATGTTGCATAGAATACTCTGTCGAGAAACAAAATTGGTACGGGCAACTTGGAATCTCCGCTCGTGCAGTCTCGAAAGAAATTGGATGCAATAAACTTCTCGAAGGTAAACTCAGCAGTTGGGTTTTGGAATAATTTGAGAGCATTGCGACGAATAGCCCATCCGAATTCTCTCAAAGTTCCGCTTTGGAATTTTTTAATTAATGCCTTATCCAATTGACGCACTCGTTCTCTTGTAAGTCCAAGTTGCTGGGCGATTACTTCGAGCGTGAGAAAGCTTGAGTTGAAAGGCGCAAATCGGCATTCGAGAATCAGTCGTTCCCTCAAATCCACTTTGTTTTTCGCAAGAAGTATAATACTAAGGAACGATTGGTTGTCAAGAACCACATGCTCAAGGTAATCCCGTGAACCAAGTTTATGTAGGCTCTCGATTTCGTTGAATATTTGCTGAATACTTTTGAAACCAATTCCATGAGGAGATAGTTTGCCGCTATCAAATGCACTGATAAAGTCTTGAACTCTCTCAAGGGTAACTTGGCGACTACGGAGGTAATAGGATGTTTTGAGATGCGTCTTAAGACGTGTGGATAAATTTAAGTTATATATCGGGAAATCCAGTGTATTTGGTGATAATTCATTTGCACTGACTGACGGGACAAATTCTGTGTGGGTGAGTTTCTTTACTCTTTCAGGCAACATGTTTAGTTGGCCAGATCGAAGTGAATCCAGAAAAACGCACAAAGCTGTTAAGCAGGTTTTACCAAACCCATACCAAGAAAGAAATGTTGAAGCATCCAGCCCGTCAAGTTGTCCCAAACGAATAATTCCTTGTTGCTTAAATTTGTTATGGAGGATTGACGGAACTCTAATACGGGCAATCTGTTCATCTCGCATAGTTGCGTCAATGCTTACTGGAAATAGTGAGTGGTCATAGTTATTTGGATCCAATATAGTAGAATTGGAAAGAGTGATTACTTTTCTCTTTCTTACTCTGCGAGAAGGAGTTCTGATTTGCCTAAATGCTGAAAATCTAATTGTCATATTTGCAAGGCGCAATTTTCACATAACGTCTCGCATAAAAATGACGTACCGTTGCGAACTATAATAAAATAATTTCTGAGAGCAACGGTATGTTCCACTTAGCGAGACGTTTGATTTAACTATGTTTATTTTCTGTTCCATTTTTATGCGTGTTATGCGATGTTGTTTTGCACATTAACAAAAGCTAACTGTTTTCTTTGGAATCAGACTTAAGGATCCGAAGTTCTTTGGTACGTTTTTGCAATTCGATCTGTAGTCTTTCAAGATGGTAGCCATAATGCTCAGCTATCTTGTTCCCAACTTTTTGGTTCGCTTCTAATAATGTCGCAGTTGCTGAAAGATCGGCAGCCAGTATCATCAGTTCAGCCTGTACCTCAACAGCTTTTTGGGTTGCCTCTTGAGCAGCAGCAGTTCGGGCAAGTTCTTGACGTGTCAACTCCAATTCCTGTCGCTGCAAAGTCAGTTCCGTTCGTTGTAACCACATTGTATAGATAAGTACAGCGAACGCCAATCCTGAAAAAAGTGAGTTGACTGACCCGAACATATCACCAAGTTGCGCCCGCTCTTCCCATTTTGGAAGAAAAAGGATGCTTCCAATAGCAGATAGAAACCAAACGACGAAAACGATTATTATTAGAACAGATATTTTTATTGGAACATCTAACTGTTTATTACTGTCCATCATATTCTCCAAAGAGTGCAAAACAATTGCGCATAACTCCTATAAGTACGCATTGCGTTTTTACAGCCATTTTGGTATAAAAGACGAATTGCGTTTTTATTCTTTGTCTGTCAAAATCTATATTCATTTTCAAACCCAAACCTCAAAATTTCTATTGAATATAATACTTATCATCTATATTGTCAAATTAACTTCCGGTTTTTTATTCTCTCACAATTTTCTTACATTTTAAAGTGAAATTAAACACGCTTAAAATTGCCGTTCTAACGCTCGGCTGTGCAAAGAATGTCGTGGACTCCGAAGAGCTTCTGGAACAAATCGACCATAGCGATTATGAGTTAATTCAAAACCCAAACGAAGCGGATGTTTTGGTCATCAATACGTGCGGCTTCATCCAAGATGCTAAAAAAGAATCCATAGATGCAATAATTGAAGCGGCAGAATTGAAAAAGCAGGGAAAGCTCAAAAAAATAATCGTAATGGGCTGCCTCTCCGAGCGATACAAAAATGATTTGCAGAAAGAAATCCCCGAAGTGGATGCGTTCATCGGCGCAAATAAAATTGAGCAGGTTACACGCGCGCTTAACATAGACTATAAATATGAGTTGCTGGGAGAAAGACATTTAACCACACCGCGTCATTTTGCATACCTGAAAATTTCCGAAGGATGCGATAACCCTTGTTCATTCTGCGCCATTCCGATTATGAGAGGCGTGCACATCAGCAAACCGGTTGAAAGAGTTTTAAAAGAAGCGCAACGTCTCGCATTACTTGGCGTTAAGGAGTTGATCGTAATAGCGCAGGATACAACTTATTATGGACTCGATATTTACGGAAAGCGCTTACTGAAGACTTTGTTAGACAAACTTAACGATGTTGAAGGAATTGAGTGGATTCGTCTGATGTACGCTTATCCTGCTCAGTTTCCGCTTGAAATCTTGGATGCTTTTGATAATGATAAAATTTGTAAATATATTGATATACCGGTTCAGCACATCTCGGATAAAATTTTAAAATCTATGCGGCGCGGAATTACATCGCGTGCGACAAGAGAACTTCTTGAAACAATCAGAAGCAAAGTACCGAATGTTGCATTACGAACGTCTTTGATAGTTGGTTATCCGGGTGAAGGCGATAAAGAGTTTAATGAGTTGGTTAGTTTTGTTCAGGACATGCAGTTCGAAAGGTTAGGTGTGTTTACTTATTCTCAGGAAGAAGACACACACGCTTTTAGTTTGGGCGATACTGTTCCTGAAGAAGTTAAACAAGCACGAAAGGATACGATTATGGAGATTCAAAAAGATATTTCGTACAATAAAAACCAGAAACTTTTAGGAACAGAGGTGAAGGTGGTTGTGGATAGTAACCAAAATTCAACCGCTTATTGCCGCAGCGAATTTGATGCGCCTGAGATCGATAATGAAATTATTGTCGAATCTGCCGCCGGTATGAAAGAAGGAAATTATTATAACGTTAAAATTGTTGAGAGCTATGAGTATGACTTATTCGCAGAGTATAAAAATGAATAAAATAATAATATTGGTAATTTTATTATCCCTTTCTATCTTCAACCTTGCCGTTTCTCAGGTTGAGAATAGAAAGCTTGAGGATATTGGAACCCCAAAATTCTTTTTCGATGCTTTGGGTTTCGCCTCCAACGATTCAGGAAACAGCCGTCTCGATATTTATACACAGATAACCTATGAAGGGCTGTCTTTCGTTAAGCAAGGAAACATATTTGCCGCAAAGTATGAGCTAACGATTGACATCTATGACGCGAAAAAAAATCTAATTAGAGAAAAAATTATAAACGACGGTATTAACACATCGGATTATGATGAAACAATATCCACCAAGATTTATAAGCTGAATCAACAGTCTTTTAATTTACTTCCCCAAAAGTATGTCGTATCTGTCCAGGTCAGAGACAACGAGACGAATAAATCATTCAGGATAAACCGTGATATCGAACTTCGAGATTTTACAAAAAGACCCTTAGAAGTTTCCGACATGATGATACTAAACAAGCTTACAATTGAGAATGAGAAGAAATCAATAGTTCCAAACATTTCCGGAAATGTAGTTGAGTTAGATAACTTCTTCATCCTTTTCTTTGAAATTTATAATCGTGCGAATGTTGATTCTGTTCAAATTCTCAGTAGCGTTTTTAACGAAAAAGAAAAATTCATAAGGGCAGACACAGCTATTCAGATCTTGAAAAGTGGAAATAATTCTGTATTTGTAAAGGTGAGCACTTTAAACCTCCCGATGGGGACATACCAGCTAAAGCTTCATTCGTCGCCTCTTAAGTCTTCTGAGCAGTCGGTCGAAGTAACCAGAAAATTTAATATTCAATGGCGAGGCATGCCTCAATCGATCATTGACCTTGACCTTGCAATCGACCAGACGACATACATTTTCGACTTAAAAGAAATTGACCGTATTAAAGCGCTTCCACCGGCTCAGAAAGCCGATGCTTTTAAAGAATTATGGAAGAGAAAAGACCCAACACCTGGGACTGACAGGAATGAATTGATGGAAGAATATTACTCCCGCGTTGACTATTCAAACAAGAACTTTAAAAGCTACCTTGATGGCTGGAGAACCGATATGGGAATGGTGTTCATAATTTTCGGCTCTCCTAATAATGTAGACCGGCATCCGTTCGATATAGACTCGAAACCTTATGAGGTATGGTACTATTACGAGTTGAATCGTCAGCTTGTGTTTGTGGACGAGACGGGGTTTGGTGATTATCGCCTTGTTACCCCAATCTGGGACATCTGGCAGCGTCCGAGATAAAATTAGAGTTACATCAACATTGGCTTGTTAATATTCTAATGGCAAATCTGAACTCATCCATTCTTCTTCTTATTTTCGGTCACCTTGCTTTGATGGCTCATCCAGCCGGAATCTTTTTAACCAAACAGAATAGTTTTTATCCTTTAACAGGTATCAACCCGCGTGTTGAAGAAAGGTCTGTTACTGACTCTTGTGTTCCCGTTTATACTGAATATAGAATTGGAAGTATCGATATTAATGGTAACACCGTCTTTATTAAGGGAAAGATTTTGGAGATGTTTGAGACCAAAGCGGGTGAGTTATTAAATCAAACACAATTAGAGTCTGATATAGAAAATCTTCTATCCAAGTATGAAAATAATGGGTATCCTTTTATTTCGGCAACGGTTGAAAATATTTCTTTTACATATACAGACAGTTCGAGTTTGGATGTTCAAATATTAATTAATGAAGGTCCAAAAGTAAAAATTGAGCAGATAGAGGTAGAAGGAAATACAGATACAAAAGCATATGTTGTCGTGCGTGAGACACGGATCCGTGATGGAGAAATTTATAATAGCGACAGGGTAAAAAACATTTCACGTTTATTAAACCGGCTTAAAATATTTTCATTTGTAGATGACCCTTCTTTGTATTTGATTCCGGATTCAATTAAGAAATCAGACAATGTTGAAGCCCTAAATCCGTTTCATGCGCTGTCTGCAAAAATGAGCAGCGGAATCAAGTCTGGTGGATTATTAATAAAAATAATAGAAGGAAGCACAAACACATTCGACGGTGTTGTTGGTTACCTACCCGGCTCGGTCGGCCAGAAGGGATACTTTACTGGTTTGGTGGATGTCGGAATGAGAAATCTTTTTGGAACGGGAAGGAAGCTGAGTGTTAAATGGATGCGCGAGGATAAATATTCTCAAGAGATTGGGATCCGGTATGTTGAGCCGTGGTTGTTAAGTTATCCGGTCAATTTAGGCGGGTCATTTTATCAGCGGCAGCAGGATACTCTTTACATCAAGCGACTAACTGAGTTAAAGGCAGACTTTTTACTGACAGAAAATCTTACGATAGGGGGAATATTTAGCCAGAAAAACATTATTCCGTCAACGAATATTGCTGATCAATATGTACCAGCCAGCGGCACAACATCGGTCGGTGTGGAAATTCATTACGACACTCGAGACGATATCTACAATCCGACAGCGGGTATAAATTATCGGAGCGATTACTATGCAGGAAGAAAAAAATTGTATTCTTCGAAACAGACATTAACCTTACAAAGAATCGGACTTGATGCTGAGTTGTTTTATGAAACATTTCGTAGACAAGTGGTGGCTTTGGGACTTCATGGCAGAGAGTTGCGCAGCGATGAGATTGAAGTGAGCGATCTTTATCGATTCGGCGGCACTAACACGTTGCGCGGTTATCGTGAGAACCAATTCCTCGGTTCTCGGATTGTCTGGTTAAACCTCGAATACCGCTTTCTGATGGCAAAAAAATCATTCTTTTTTGGATTTTTTGATTTTGGTTATTATTTTCATCCAACGGTCAACAAATCAAACGTGAGCACATTGTCAGAAAATACTAAGTATGGATATGGGGTTGGTATGCGAATCGAAACCGGTTTAGGAATTATCGGTATCAGCTTTGCGCTCGGAAAAGGCGATAACTTCAGTCAGGCAAAGTTGCACTTTGGCTTGATAAGCGATTTTTAAAGATGACGATGCTAACATTCGAACAAAGTTTGTGGAATAACGGCAAGCGCTTTATAGCCGGCGTCGATGAAGCTGGGCGTGGTCCGCTTGCCGGACCCGTTGTAGCTGCCGCTGTTGTATTCCCGCGGGAAGTGTATATCGAGGGTGTCAAGGATTCTAAAAAGCTTTCGGAGAAACAACGTCTCAAACTGTTTGAAGTTATTCAATCAAAAGCTCTTAGCATTGGAATCGGTATTGTTCCACACCTCGTCATTGATGAAATTAACATACTGAATGCAACCTTCAAGGCAATGCACCAAGCTATCGGCGAGTTAATACCACAGCCGGATCATCTACTTATTGACGGACCATATTTTGCCGAGTTGAATATTCCTGCAAAAAAAATCATCGATGGCGATACAAAAAGTTTTACTATTGCTGCCGCTTCGATTATAGCGAAAGTAACTCGTGATAAGATAATGAAAGATTATGATTTACAGTATCCGGATTATGGATTTGCTAAGCACAAGGGTTACGGAACTGCTGAACACATCGCTGCAATTCGGGAGTTTGGATTAAGCGAAATACATAGGAAAAGTTTTAAGCTTCACAAACCCTAACAGGTCCGATATACTTTATGCAAAACAAACATTCAAAAGGTAAAGGCGGAGAAAAAATAGCTGAAAATTTTTTAAAAGAGAAGGGTTTCCAACTTATCGAGCGCAACTACCGCTACGGCAGAGGTGAAATTGATTTAATTTTCCACGATAACGCTGTGCTTGTTTTTGTAGAAGTTAAATCGCGGCAGACCGATACTTACGGTGAGCCAGAAGATTCGATTACGCCTCGGAAGAGAAAACAAATCCGAAAAATCGCGGAAGCTTACTTATGGGAGAAAGAGATTAAAAACACCGAGTGTCGTTTCGATGTAGTTGCAATAAAGTGGGAAATTGGGAAGCCGATAATTAAATATATTCCCAATGCGTTTTAAGTCGGTAGGCTGCCATCATTTTTTTAATTCGGAAGCTGACGTTTCAGTCGAAACACTCTTAGTTGTGGTATCCTTGTTAGCATTAGTTTTTTGTTCGGTTTTTGTCTGCTCACCAGTTTCAACCGTAGGGGATGAATTGTTTTTTTTGTAATCTGTAAGATAAAAACCACTTCCTTTAAAAATCAAACCGGCTCCACTGCCGATTATACGTTTTAATGCATTATCTTTACAAGCCGGACAAGAAATTAAAGGGTTATCCGAAATACGCTGAAATTCCTCGAATTCGTGTGAACAATTTCTACATTTATAATGATAGGTTGGCATAAATTTCTAATTAATGAATAAAAAAGTCATTTTACTGAGTTAAAATATACTAAAAAGAATGGTGTAAACCAAAGTAATTATCGATCATGCATTTCCACATAAAAAAGCACCTAATATTATGATAAGTAAAAAAAGAATATTTAAAATAAATCAATGGGATGAAACTGTGCCGGGGTATCTTGAAGCGGACATCAACTTAAGGCGGACCTACTGTGGATGCTCACTCTTGGCTACTATAAGCACTACACGTAGCATAGACAACCGTTTTCGGCTGGAATAAATAATTAGTTGCTTTCAAACTATAAAATCCTTAAATTTTATAAGATTTTAAGCGATTTGTTGTTGTTCCCCTTTTGCCGGAGTGGTGGAATTGGCAGACACACCGTGTTCAGGGCGCGGCGCCTGCAAGGGCATGCGGGTTCAAGTCCCGCCTCCGGCACTCCCAAAGTTAAATAACTTAACGAGTGAAAC
>CAZOQB010000002.1:34397-251494 GCA_964581995.1 uncultured Ignavibacteriaceae bacterium
GAAGTTAAGTTATAATTCATTTTGAGAATCCCGCCGAAGTGCAACGTAGGTGGAGAGAGAAAAAAAATCCCACTTTTATTTCTTTTATTTAGCTTTACTTTGTTCACTAGGTTTAGTCAGATTGGAGCATGCGGGTTTCCGTCCCGTTTCACTCCGTGTTCACGGGACGCGATCTCGTTCCGTTCGATTTCATCGAATCGGAACGGACAAGTCCCGCCTCCGGCACTCCCAAAGTTAAATAACTTAACGAGTGAAACGAAGTTAAGTTATAATTCATTTTGAGAATCCCGCCGAAGTGCAACGTAGGTGGAGTGACAGCCAATCTGAAATCCCAAATCTGAAATCATCAATGGCTGTACTTTATGCTCTGTTTTATTTCTGTCCGCTTTATAAAATTCGTCATCTCTCTCGCAAACTCCATCGGATAAAATAAATCAGCATAAGTAATCTTTATGTCCTCCAGCACACTGTCATTACCGACGATGTAAAATTTAATCGGTACAATTATTGGCATCTTGGGGAATGAATACCACCGCAACCCTATTTCATTTTCGGTATCCTTGAACTTCCATTCTGTAGTTAAGCTTTTTCTAAAGTTCTCCCCTCCGTTGTATATTATATCTACCCGGTATGGAATAAGTTTCGACTCTAATTTTAAGCTTATATCAAAGTATGTAGTATCGTCCGACGTCGTTTTCTTTAGCTCTCTCACAATTTTAACTTTCGATGTATCGAATTGCGTCGCTGGTATTATAGAAGTTCTCATTATTTTATCCAACAGCAAGGTGTCCTTGCCCCCATGTTTTATCTTCAAACTATCTAAATACTCTGTACCCGACAAAAATATTTTAAAATCTTTTTTATCATCATCGTAAGTTTGTTTAACCCGAACAGATTTCTGATACCGTTCGTTGTAGGTTGGCTCGGTGTAAAGATAAACCGATAGCACTCCGATGGCTGTCAAAAGCATAAACAATGTTTTCCCCGCTTTAAATCTCAACATAACGGATTTAAGCAACGGTGTCTCTCTGTACACTGCGCCGAAGGCGAAGAAGAAAGGAAGCGTTACGGTCAATAATAAAACGATGGATACGACATTCACCGCGGCGGAGATTAATGGAGTCATCATTTCAGCTCCGGGTACCATCGTAAATATTCTTGCGCTGAATGTGAACCATTCATTAAAGATTAATCGAAATATCGCAATTGGTGCGATGATGAAAAATAATATTTTTAAAAATTGAACCCGAATCAAAACCGCTAAAGAAATAAACAAGAGCGCACATGCCGGATATACAGCGATAGGAATATGAACCACGCCGGTTACAACAACAAATACCAGCATTATTATTACAGAACGTTTATAAAAAACGTATGGACATTTTGCAAGCTTTAATTTTTTCTCTATCCTAAAAGAAAACCAAAGTCCAACCAAACCAAACAATACTGAGAGAATTAAATAAGACGTAATTCCTGTGAACCACGGGAATCTCAACCCTTTTAATAAACCCATTAAATCGGATGAAAACCATGCAAAGATAATCGGGATTAATGTAAAAAGAATCATCTTCAACCCCGTCCAACGGCGAGGGTTGGGAATCGGTTTGTTTGTTACACTATCGATGATTAATGATTGAGTAACTACTAAACGTCTGCGACGAACAAAAATGAAAGTGATAACTAATATGAAAACTGCTATAACTACAAATAGCGTCAAACTCCATATTGGTAGAAAGACCGGAGTTTTACCTACGATGTACAACCAATATCGTTCTGTGTTCCTGCTTGGCACTCCATTGTCGAAACGCTGTACAAGCTTTAAAACCAAATCGCCTGAGCGTTTCAAACCGCGCGCATCGAAGTTTTTAAAATTATCCTGCGGCGTGTGAATGGGGTTTGTTATATCGGATACGAAAGCTATCGCAGGTATGCCGCAGTCGAGAAATGGTTCGTGGTCAGACCCAGCTCCTTTTCCGAACGTATTGTTTAAGACATAGGCGTGTGTCGGATAGCGAAGTTTTGTATATCCCAATTTGTTATACTCCTCGATTGCAGCACTCACTAACCACTTTGGCGCACTCTGTCCATAAGTATTCGGGTCTATCTCAAGAATACCAAGTCCATTCGCCATATCTACTTGCAGCATTAAAACAACGCTGTCAATCTCAGGGAAAAAATTTGTGAAGTAAGTTGAGCCTTCAAGCCCCTGTTCTTCTCCTCCGAACAGTGCATATACAATTGTCGACTGTGTTTCTCTTGTTGCGAGTATGCGGGCGAGTTCGATAATAACGGCAGACCCAGAGCCGTCATCGTCAGCGCCTGGAATTTCAGGTCCGGCAGAATCAATGTGTCCGCCAAGAACTATTATTCTTTTTGATATTCCTTTTTTAACGCCTATAGCTATCCCGCTTGTAGTGTTAGACGTGCTGGTAAAAGTCATCGGCATGATATAGGAAGTATCGCAACCGAAAGCTTTGAATTTTTCGACTGCAAATTTTATTGCTTTTTGTTCAGCCGGCGACCCCATCGGACGCGGACCGATATCGACAGCGAGGACTTTCAAAAATTTCTCAGCGCTTTCTTGCGAGAACTCCAGTTGAGCATATATGCTCATGGAATAGATAAGGCATAGTGCCATCAAATAAATTTTTCTCATCTTAAGTATTTCCCGAAAAATTCTAATAATTTGTTACGATAGTTTTTTCCTCCGACATCCCACATATCATTATGTTCGGCATGTTCGATAACGCATATCTCTTTTTGCGTGCCGGCATTTTCATGCAGCGTAATAGAATTTTTATAATTGATGTGTTTGTCTTGCTTGCCGTACGCAAATAAAACCGGAATATTAATTTCAGTAACAGATTTTAAAGGCGACACTTCTCTCGCTTTAAACTTTGCAATTCTTTCCGAGCGGATAATGACGATGTTCCGGAGATAATGGAACGGAATTTTTACTATCCGTTTCTGGTAGTCGTCAAATATTGACCTGAGCGTCGCAAAAGAATTTTCCGCAGCCACCGCACTTATTCGCTTGTCAATCGCAGCGGTCTGGATTGCAACCGCAGCCCCCATGGAAGTTCCAAAAACTCCGATTTTTCCTAAATGTAAATCTTTTCTCGAAGATAAATAATTTATCACATCCATTAAATCATATTTTTCATTGAACCCATAAGTACAATAGTTACCGCCGCTTTCGCCGTGTCTTCTCAAATCATAAAGGAAAACGTTATAGCCGTTTTCGTGGAAAAATTTTGTGAACGGTAAACCGGCTATCTTGCTATCTCCGACACCGTGGAGGTAAATTGCAGTTCCCTTGCACTCATTTTCGCGTTTTACTAACCAAGAATGTAATTTTACACCATCCCGCGTAACAACACTAATTTCCTCAAATTTTAGTTCAAGGTCTTTTGGAGTAATGGGATGGTTTAGTTTTTGATAAAAAAGTGGATGGCGGCGTCGAGGCTGCAACAATATTGTCGGCCCAATAAAAAGCAGAACTAGGGTTACGCTCGATAAAAAAAGGAAAAGTATGACGATAAGAGCTATAAGAAGAAACATTTCTATTTTAATGTGTTTTATTGTTATGTTTAATATACATATCATGGTGTTTTGATGCAAGAAGCTTTGAATATCTGTTGATTATTTGTATATTTTTCAAGAATTTATGAAGACGGATAAAAATATTGCACTCGTCCACGACTGGCTGACAGGAATGCGAGGCGGTGAAAAAGTTTTAGAAGTTCTGTGTGAGCTTTTTCCCGATGCAGCTCTTTTTACTTTAGTGCATAGAAATGGGAGCGCTTCGCCCACGATAGAGAATATGATAATTAGAAAATCGATTATTCAACATTTACCGAAAAGCGAAAGCCGCTATCAATATTATCTCCCGCTTATGCCGTTCGCGATAGAAAAATTTAATCTCAATGAATTCGACTTAGTAATTTCAAGCAGTCATGCAGTTGCAAAAGGAGTAAGGGTGAGAAAAGATGCGGTTCATATCTGTTATTGCCATACACCGATGAGATATATTTGGGATCAGTATGAGAATTACTTTGCCAAAGGAAAGTCGAATTTTCCAGCACGCACGGCGATGAAATTTTTTAGAAATTATTTACAGCGTTGGGACGTTGAGTCGAGTAGCGGTGTAAATTACTTTATAGCTAATTCAAAAAATGTTCAAGAGAGGATAAAGAGAATTTATAATCGAGATTCCGAAGTAATATATCCACCGGTCGAGGCGTCACGGTTCAAAGTGTCAACGAGAGACGACGGATATTTTCTGATTGTCTCTGCGCTTGTTCCTTACAAACGGATTGACCTTGCAGTTGAGGTGTTCAATGAAATCGGGGAGAGGTTAGTAATTGTAGGCGTAGGGAGCGAGTTGGAGAAGCTGAAAAATTCAGCAAAACCCAATGTCGAATTTCATGGATGGGCAAGCGATGAAAAACTTGCCGATTATTATGCGGATTGTAAAGCATTAATATTTCCCGGCGAAGAAGATTTTGGAATCGTTCCTCTTGAAGCGATGGCGTCGGGCAAACCCGTAATTGCCTTTGCAAAAGGTGGAGCGCTTGAAACAGTAGTTGAAAATCGAACGGGAATTTTCTTTAATGAACAAATCAAAGAAAGTTTGATTGACGCCGTGAGAAGATTTGATACAAAAAAGCTCGATGCAGGAGAAATACATCGACATGCGCTCGGGTTTGATAGGAAAATATTTAAGGAAAAAATTCAGAGCTACATCGTAGGGGTGTTGAGCAAACAACCTAAGTCGTTCGGTACTGATTGGTAAACTGACGAGATTCCTTGGCGAACATTTTGAAGTTCAGAGAAAAGTTTTTATATTCCTTTAGAACAATTGGAGGGTATATGTTTAGAAGATGTGTAAAATTTGTTGTTGTACTTTTAAGTATTTTCTCTTCATCGCTTTTTGCACAGTGGTCGGAGATAGTTCAAATTACATCGGGAGAATTTGACGACCGAAACCCAACATTTGCATCATTACCGTGGCCTGGTTATGGTTATGACGGGCTTGTGTTCGCAAGGACCGATTCGAGTGGAACCAATATATGTGTAAAACGAACCACACTAAACGGACGTGGGTGGGAAAGTGACGTAACTTATATTACACAAGACAGTTTTTTGAATACTTCGCCTTCAATTGCCTGCATACCGTACTATTATCCAAATAGTACTGATAAAATAATGATATTGTGGCAAACGAATCGAAACAGAAATAACGATATTTATTACAGTTGTGGTGATGGGTTTAATTGGTCTTTACCGATGCCAATTAATACAAATTCAAGTGAAGATATAAATCCTCAAGTCGCCCGCTTTGATACAACATTTATTGCAGTGTGGGAATCGGACGGACTCATAAAAGTCAGCTTCTTTTTAAACAATGAGTGGTCTCTACCAATGAATATTTCTGATTCTTTCGCCAATACCGAACCCAAAGTAACATCAACGCAAGGGAGTATGCCCGTTATTTTCTGGGATAAAATTGTCGGAGATAGTGTTCGGGTTCTTTACTCAATTTTAAAAAACAACACTTGGTGTACGCCAAGATTGCTAAAAACTCTGAGTGATAAGAGCAACCTTTCAATAACAAAGATGGCTGATAATTTTGGAAACATCCAGGTAGCTTGGGACCAAAAAGGGGAAACAGATATCGAAGTTTATGGAAGGAATTCCTACTTTAATTATGACACACTTCAATGGGGCGTTGAATCCAATTTAAGCAACGACGACATAGTACATAATAAAAATGCCTCAAGCATACTTATGCCTGTAATCTGGAAAGAAACCGAGCAATTCTTTTATTACGATTTAGTTGCCTTTGAGGACTCATCCTTCTCCGATAATCAAATACATGTGAAAGGCATGTATATGTATGAGGATGCAATATTTAATACTAATGGATTAGATAAAAATCCTGATGTCTCATGTGGTGTTTTAGATACACAAATTTGGCCCTATCCTTTTAATGTATGGGTTGTTTGGCAATCAAATGAAGGTGGCAGATGGCACCTCGTTGGTTCTTATACAACAATATATACGTGGGGAGTTGAAGATGAAAACACTCCGGAGGCTTTTAAATTATATCAAAATTACCCAAACCCATTTAATCCTACGACCACAATATCTTTCCGTCTTACAAAACCAACAATCATGCGATTGGAAATATACAATACACTCGGCGTAAAAGTTAAAACTTACTTTGAAGAAAATCTCCAAGCCGGAGAGCATAAAATTATTTGGGATGGAAAAGACGACAAAGGCAGGTCGTTGCCTTCAGGAGTATATTGCTACCGTTTCACGACGGACAAATCTGCGCAGACAAGAAAAATGCTGCTGTTGAGGTAAAGGAAACGTTTGTAATCGAAAATAAACGAAGCAAGCGAGAAAAATTTATCGTGTTAATGTTATGGTAAGATTTTTTGAATTGAGGAAATTTGAGTCGTAAAAATTGGTGAAAACAAAGTAGGCCCGACGCGAATCGAACGCGTAACCCTCAGCTTAGAAGGCTGATGCTCTATCCGATTGAGCTACGGGCCCAGAATAATGTTTTATTTTATAAATCTAACTGAAAATTGCAAATTGAATATTAATAACTGATAGAAGATAAGAAAAACTGGAGAGATTTACAAAAGCTAAAACTGACACATATCCCGACGTTATCTTATGTCGTCAAGAATTATGAAAGATGTTTTGCCACTGCCGACGTGAACTACTTCATCGCGGAGACGGAAACCACCGTCAGAAGACTCAGCGGTTAAGTTGTACTTTCCCGGAGGCAAATTCAAACGTACAAGTTGAATTTCTGCTGGTAGCGTTTGCCAGGTACGAATATCTGCTTGCTCTGTTGCGCCCACTATCAAATCGATCGCAATACTACCGAGGAAGTTCCTTCCTTTTTGATCTGAATCTTTATTTAATCCCTTTTTCATTTTTTCGGAAGCTAAAAATTTCATTAAAGCTCGTCCGCCGCTTTTAAGGTAAGTATAAGCTAAACGGTCTTCAAGTGTTTTTTCAGCAATTGCCGTTATGTCTTCAGCGAGATGCGTTGTTGTTGAAATTGTATCCGTAAGCGAGGCGGCTTGCACATTGTACGTCCTGCTCAGTTTATGCCGGGATAAAAATTTTGGCAGTGCAACCTGGAATGTGTGAATAATTCCAGCCGAGTCGGGAATACTCACAGTCGGTCTTATTTCGGTTTTAACCGGTCCCTTACCAGAATACACTATTATTAAAATACTTCCTTCTGCGCTTGGAGTATATGGCTTACCGCCTATAGTTTTATAAAAATCGGCTTCATCATTAAAACCCATTAGCGTCGCAGTTCTTACAATATCATCCAGAAGACTGGCAGGTGCCGGAGTCCCATATTCGTTTAAATAATTCTTGTAAGCCTCGTAAGAATTTCTATATGAGATAAAAGCATCGTTTATTTCACCACTCGATTCGTACAAGGCGCCTGCGAGGTATCTAATAAAAGCGTCTTCCTGGTATTTATTTTTTCCTTCATACTGTTTTGAATATTCGCGGAGTTTTAGGTCAACTTTTCGGGCTTCAACCAATGCCTCATCGTTCAAACCTTTTTCGGTAAAATTAAGCGCCAGAAAAATATTTACCAGAACTTTTTCAAAATCTTCTCCCTCGTAAGGCAGAACATTATCGTTTAGCAGAAAGGACAATGCGTGTTGGGAGATGCTTTGTGTGTAAAGATCATCAATCTCTTTTTCAACCGAGAAGAAGTATTGATTGCTTGAATCGGGAATGCCCGCGAAGTGGAATAAAAGCCCTAAGTCGAGTTTGTACAACACAGAGTTTTTCTCGCCGTAAGCTGATTTGTTTTTTTTAATTGTCTCAATGGCTTGCAAGTATTCGCCCCTCGAAACATTTTCTTCAAGCGCTCGTTGAAGTTGGTTTGAGGTTGAACAAGAGATAAGGAAAAAAGAAAGCGCCGAAACTAACAGCTTCAGCGCCTTCTTCTGAAAAAACACGTTGGTCATTTATAATATATAATCTGTTTAAAACTTTGACCGGCTTTGCGAAACAACTTTTTTAATTTTTTTCTCACCCACCCATGCTTTACGGTTTGTTTCAATGTTAACCAATTCCATGTTTACCTGGTAGTACTTTACTTTTGCACCGCCCGATTGGTCGATAATAGTTGTAATATCTCCGCGCAGCATAAAATCGGCGCCGGCTTCCTTCTGAATTTTTTTGATGCTTTCATCCGATGCAAATTCCTGCTGGTCTGTGCGTTCATCACGAACCTCCTGGCGTTCTTCCTTGTTGGCAACAAAATTTACTCGACCCGAATTGATAAGCTCTCGCTCGAGGTTTTTAATAAAAGGAATTGTTGGGATATGTTCGCTGGAACGGTTTTTTATTGTCCCCACGATTACATCGGGTTGTCTTTTTTTCTCTCCTTTGAATTCACCTAACCAAGGTCTGGAAAGCACATCGGCTATCATTTCCTCCGCGACGAGCCGCGAATCGGTATCGTTCCAGTCGCCGCTTAAGTCTATTGTCGTAGATGGGTCAACCCGTTCAACTGTTTTCGACGAACCGCATCCTCCGATAATAAAGAGCGATAGCATTAAAAGCGTAAATAAAAATAAATCTGTTAATTTCATATCGATCTCCTTTTATTTTAATATTTCTCTAATAAGATATTGTTTTTTAAAATTAAATCAAAAAGCTCAAACCACTAAGGATAATGTCGTCAGCAAGTTGAATTCAAAACTATCTTCTTTATTGCCGCAATATGTTCAGGTGTTGTACCGCAGCATCCGCCGATAATTTTTACACCCGCTTTTATTAGTTCTTTGCTCTTCGTCGCCATGAATTCGGGCGATTCATTGTAAATCGAAACACCATCCTTCATTGTCGGTAATCCGGCGTTGGATTGAATTATGATCGGGAGAGTTGTGTGTTTCTTGAATTCTTTTGCGATAGCTATCATCTTCTCGATTCCGTTGCCGCAATTTGAACCGATGATATCAACGCCTGCTTCGGTAAGTTCTTTTACCGCTTGCTCAATTGTAACTCCCATAATCGTGTAAAACCCCCGCGGAGTTGGATCAAACGTCATAGTTGCAGAAATTGGGATAGATGAGGAAATGGAGCGTGCAGCTTTTACAGCGAGGGATGCTTCAGTTAAATCAGTCATCGTCTCGATGCAAATCAAATCTACCCCCTCGGCAATTAAAGTTTTCATCTGCCGTTGATACGCTTCAAAAATAATTTCCGGGTTTGTATCACCAAACGGTTCGAGCAATTTTCCTGTAGGTCCGCAAGAAGCTGAGATATAAGCATTGTTTCCAACAATCTTTCGCACTGAACGGATTGCCTGTGCGTTTATTTCTTCGGTTTTACTATCAAGCGAGTACGATGCTAACTTTAAAGGTGAGCCGCCAAAAGTATTTGTCTGAATAATTTCAGCCCCCGCATTTAGATACTGTCGTGCAATGTCTTTAAGAACTTCCGAGTGTTCGAGGTTCATCCGTTCAGGACACTCACCCGGTTTCAATCCGCGCTGAAATAGCATTGTTCCCATAGCGCCATCGGCGACGATTACGCCGGGTTGTTTCATCCGTTCTCGTAATGAAATCATTTTGCTATATCCTTACAAATCTTTTTGCCGCCTCCACTGCGCTCATGCCATCGAAACAATACGCATGCGCGCCAATTTCCTTTGCATACTCCGTTGAAAGCGGCGCGCCGCCGACTATGAATTTTTTCTTTCCGTAAACTTGCATCTCTTTTGCTAAATCGATTACTTTTTTCATAACAGGCATAGTGGTGGTTAAAAGCGCGGACATTCCAATCACATCCGCATTCTCTTTTTCGGCCGTTGAGATGAAGCGTTCCGGTGAAACATCGTTACCAAGATCAATTACTTCGAAGCCGGCGCCCTTCAACATTATAGCAACAAGATTTTTTCCGATATCGTGAAGGTCGCCTTGAACCGTTCCGATTACAACTTTTCCTAACGTCGGGATACCTTCTTTGAGCATCAGAGGTTTTATCAAATCCATTCCTGCATACATCGCTTTTGCGGCGAGCAGAACATCCGGCAGGAAAATTTCGTGAGCTTTAAACTTTTCGCCAACGATAGTCATGCCGGATATGAGTCCGTTATCTAAAATTTTCTTCACATCAAGATTTGTATTGATTGCTTGCTGCGTAAGTTCGGCGGCTTTCTGCGCGTTCCCTTGTTGTAAGCTGTCGGATAATTGTAGGAGTAGATCCATAATGTCATCTTTCGAATTTAATTAATATTTATTCACTGCTTGTACTCGGTCTCTGCATGTGTGCGTGCTGCAGTCTATACAGAATGAGAAATTGTCGTCAAAATCAAATATCTCTTTCTTTCCGAAAATTATTACACCGCTAATGGATTTGAGCGGCTGCATCAGAAAACTGTCGTTGAGTGTAATTCTAATTTCTTCCGGTCGTAATGTTTGAAACAACTTCCGTTGTGCGCTGATGTGCCATCCGCAATAACCCGGGCTGAAACGGAGAATCCCGGAATCAGAATTGAATTTTCCGGTTTCGATTAAATATTGGCGGTAAATATCTTCAATTGCCTGAGCCGTCATTTCCGTTCCCTCCGATGCGGCAGAATCAAGCATTGATCCGAGTGCAAAATCATTATTGTTAAAACGTTCAGAAATTTCTGAGCAAACTTCTTTACCGACAGTAACAGCAAAAAGCGCCAGGCAGTCCGACGATAGATAGATAGGATTGATGGGAGAATCAATCTCGTTTCTACCTTCACCCACAAAAACACTTTCGAAGTCGTTCTTCGAGATTTCCATCAAGATAGCGACAGGCTTCACTAATTGACGGTAAACCGAAATTGCTTCCTCGGTAAGTTTAATTGTGCGTTCGTCTGGTTTTGACGATCTTGGAATACCCTGACCGAGCAGCACCGCTTCGATAGAAGGTATTACTTGTTCGGTAGATATGTTATAAATTTTTCGCATTAATAAGTTTTAGAATTCGGAATTCTTATTTGGCAATTTATCCATTCCATATCTGCGGGCTTCCGCTTCCATCAGTTTGATGAGTTCTTTCTTAATATCGTGGGAAAGACGGGTAGGCTGCCACTTGGAAATTGTTTTATCGACCGCATCGGTTGCACGCTGATTAAGAGTTGTGCTTCCGTCTTCTTCCCATCGGGAATGATTCGCTCTGTTGATGACAGGTCCGGGAAAATATTCTTCTTCTTTTAGATACTTCCGAGTGTGGTCTGCAATTAAAAGGTGTTTTTCTTTTAAGAGTTCTTCGAATATCGGCTGCGATGGAAAATCTTCTTTAGGCTCGATCCCTTTTATCATTTGTAAAGTCATTCCGCAAATCTCATTGTCAAAGACTAACTTTTCAAGACTGAAACAGCTTTCGAAATCGAGCATGCCCGGACCAGAAATGTTATTAATGCCGGCAAGTGCGGCAAGCGTTGCGCCCATTGATGTTTCAAGTCCGGCTTGCGCGTCTAAATGTTTCGCATCGCTGAGACCGATGTATGCTTGCGTTGGTAATCCCAAATATTTTCCGATTTCATTGTACGCACAATCAACCATCATAGTTGAAATTGAGCCCATCGGTGTAGTTTCATATCGAACATCGAAGAATGCTGGCGAGCCGCCATACAGAACGGGTGTTCCCGGATTTGTTAGTTGACTCATTACCAATCCGCTCAACGTTTCTGCCGTGTGCTGTATAAGCGTTCCGACTAAAGTTACCGGCGACATGAAGCCCGAAAGCGGCATCGAGATATACTCAACTGGAATTGAATACTTGGCAGAGTCGATAAGATTTTGTGAAGTAACTTCGCTCCATTTAAGCGGCGAGGTAGGGCAGCACGAAAAAATTGTTAAAGGTTTAGCGGCTAAATTTTCTTTTGAACCTCGAACCGCAATCTGCAAATCTTTCATTATCTCAAATGCTTCAATCGTAAATGCGCCGGTCACGACAGGTTTCTCACAAAAGAGGAGACTCAGATACAGCCGGTAACTGTCCGCTATTTTTTCATGTATATCCACAGGAATCATTGCTGTGGATTGTGAAGCGATGTTGTTCATCTTACACATCAGCTTCGTATATCTTACATAATCGTTTGTAACAGGTTTTCTGATTTTATTTGTGGCGTCCAGGATGTTGATAGCCGCAGAGCCGGGCGTGAAGTTCACTTTGAATCCGGACAAATCAACCGCTTCATTGCCGAGCGCATCGTATAGCTTAAATGAGTGCGGCGCTAACGCTAGAGCTTTATCGATTAAATCCTGTTTGAAATAGACGCGATTTGTAAGCTTGTCGATTCTTGCGCCATGGTCCGCAAGTAAAGATAAAATTAGGTCGTTATGTATTTCAATACCAAGCTTGCAGATTAATTCTCTACCCTCCGCAATTATCTTTTCGATTAGCTCGTTACTTAAGAATTTGACAGTTGGTCGCACAATTGTATTCCTTTCAAATGAATTTTGTCTGATTGTTTTTCAAATCTGGCACAAAACAATATCATAAAATAAAACCTCTTTTTCAACTAAACCGGGTAATCTTCGATTTGAGTTGACTTCAATTTTTGTAATTTTCCTAAAAATTGCTTAAAATTAAGTAAGAATTAATTTAAGCTCATCAACAAATCGTTCTCACTTCGCACAAAAATATTCAATAACAACATAGAAAAGGAGAATTATGCATAAGAAATTATTTATCCCGGGTCCAACTGAAGTCGCACCTGAGGTATTGGCTAAAATGGCGACTCCGATGATTGGACACAGGTCGAAAGACGCCTCAAACCTACAACGCGAGATTACAGAAAAACTCCGCAAACTAATGTACACCGCAAATCCGATTTTACTCTCGACAACATCCGGGTCGGGTTTGATGGAAGGTTCGATACGGTCGCTCACGGCAAAACGCGCGGTTGTTTTTTCTGTCGGCGCTTTTGGCGATAGATGGTTCAAAATGGCTGAAGCCAATGGAGTACCCGCAGACAAGCATAATGCTGAGTTAGGCAAACCTACCACTCCGGAAATTGTTGACCAATACTTGGCAACCGGTAAGTACGACGTATTCACGATAACACACAACGAAACGAGTACAGGAATCATGCACAACTTGGAACCGTTTTCCGAGTTGAAGAAAAAGTACCCCGATGTGTATTGGTTGGTAGATGCCGTCAGTTCTCTCGGCGGTGTTAAGATTGATGTCGATAAATTAGGAATCGATGTTTGTATAACCTCTACACAAAAAGCTCTTGCTCTACCTCCCGGAATGTCAATAGCTTCAGTAACGATGCGGGCGTTGGAACATGCAAAGACCGTAAAGAACCGTGGATTGTATCTTGACCTTGTCGACCTTTATAGCTACGTTGAAAAGAAAGATCACCAGTATCCATCGACTCCTTCACTTTCGCATATGTTCGCCTTAAACTATCAACTCGATAGAATTTTAGCAGAAGGTTTAGAAAACAGATTCAATCGTCATTTTGAGATGGCTGAATACACACGCGCCTGGGCAAAGAAATATTTTGCTTTATTCCCCGAAGAAAAATTCTCTTCTCAAACGCTTACTACAATTACGAATACGAGAAATATATCAGTGGGGGACCTTAATAGCGCTTTAGGAAAGATCGGATTACAAATTTCAAACGGATACGGCGATTTGAAGGAAAAAACTTTCCGCATTGCTCACATGGGCGAATTAACGATGGCAGACATTAAAGAAGTTACGTCTGCAATCGAAAAAATCTTACAACTATAAAAAGAGGTGAATTATGAAAATATTAATCTCGGATGGTATTGAAGATATCGGCAAGAAAATTCTTATCGGTGCGGGACATGAAGTAACCGATAAAAAATTAACACCGGAAGAATTATTAAAAGAGATTCCAAACTATAATGCTATAATCGTCCGCTCTGCGACTAAAGTTACGAAGGAAGTAATTGATGTAGGAATTAATTTGAAAGCCATTGCACGCGGCGGTGTTGGTTTGGATAATATCGATGTGGCTTACGCAAAGAGTAAGGGAATTCCAGTTCTCAACACTCCGGGCGCCTCGGCTATTTCGGTTGCCGAGCTTGCAATTGCTCATATGTTCGCTCTATGCCGGTTTTTGCACGTTTCGACTTCAGAAATGCGGAATTTGAAGTGGCCCAAAAAGGAATACAGCAAAGGCGTTGAGCTTACACGTAAAACGCTTGGAATATTCGGAATAGGAAGTATCGGTAAAGAAGTGGCAAAACGCGCTATCGGTCTTGGAATGAATGTAATTGCTTACGACCCGATTGTTAATAAAACAGACTTGAATGTTAAGCTAACGACTCAGGATGAAGTTTTGAAACAATCCGACTTCATTACTCTGCACATTCCTTATGATAAAAAACTTGGAGCTACGATAGCCAAGAAAGAATTCGAGCAAATGAAGAAGGGTGTAATTCTAATTAACTGCGCGAGAGGCGGGGTAGTGTCTGAAAAAGATTTACTCGAAGCCCTTAAGAGCGGTAAAGTTGCCGCAGCGGGAATCGATGTTTTTGAGAATGAACCCATAACCGATGTGCAGAAAGAATTGCTGTCTCATCCGAATGTTTCAGCAACGCCGCACATTGGCGCATCGACCAACGAAGCTCAAGAACGTGTCGGTGAAGAAATTGCAACAAAGGTAGTCAACACACTCAAATAGTGACGAGTTTTTAATTTTTAATTTCTTATTATGGCAATATTACGACCATTCAAAGGATGCCGTCCTTTGCCCGAACACGCATCGGAAGTTGCAGCTAAACCCTACGATGTATTAAATTCGTCAGAAGCGAGAGAAGAAGCGAAGGGCAATCCACTCAGCTTTCTTCACGTCGGCAAACCCGAAATCGACTTAGACCCGTCAATCAATTTATACGATACACGCGTTTATGAAAAAGCAAAAGAAAATTTGCAAAAATATATTCGGGATGGAATCTTTCAACAAGACCCCCAGCCGTTCCTCTATCTATATTCTCAAACGATGGGAACTTATACGCAGTACGGAATTGTAGGCTGTGTTTCTGTTCAGGAATATCTCAACGATATAATCAAGAAACATGAGTTGACAAGAAAAGACAAAGAAGACGACCGTACTAATCATGTTAAGTACACCAACGCTCACACAGGTCCGATATTTCTAACTTATCAATCGCGCGCCGATGTTGATTCGATTGTTTCGAAAATTGCTTCGACCACACCGGTTAATAACTTTGTTGCACCCGATGGAATTCGTCATCAATTTTGGGTGATTACTGATCGGGTAATCATAAATGAGATAACGAAAATTTTTGGAAACATACCGTATCTATACATCGCAGACGGACACCATCGCGCCGCATCTGCTGCCAGAGTAGGCGTTGAGTTGGCGGGTAAAAACCCCAACCACAACGGTAACGAGGAATACAATTATTTTCTTGCAGTTCTGTTTCCACACGATCAACTGAAGATAATGGATTATAATAGAGTAGTTAAAACATTAAACAACTTTACACCGGAACAGTTAATCAACGAAGTAAGGAAAAAATTCGATGTTCGTGAGTCTGCTGCTCAGGCAAAGCCAATGCAAAAGGGCGAATTCGGAATGTATATGGAGAAAAAGTGGTACTACATGCGTGTCAAGACTGAAGTTGCTGAGGGCGGAGATATAATAGACAAACTCGACGTTTCCATTTTACAGAAACACATATTGCGGCCATTGTTAGGTATTGACGATCCGCGCACGAGTAAGCAAATTGATTTTGTCGGAGGAATCCGCGGTTTAGGAGAACTGGAAAAAAGAGTTGACTCCGGCGAGATGGCGGTTGCATTCGCACTTTACCCCACCTCGATTGAAGAGTTGATGTCGATTGCAGACGCGGGGAAAATAATGCCGCCGAAATCTACATGGTTTGAACCAAAGCTGCGCGACGGATTAGTGATACATTATTTGAGTTGAAGTTGTTTAAATTAATCGTTATAATAAGGTGAGGTTAATATGAATCAAATTGAAGAAAAAATAAAGGATCTTCCCTCAGACCTTCAACAGGAAGTAATGGATTTCATACAATTTTTGTTGGATAAACGGATTAAGAAAAAAGGAGTGAAACTCCGTCAAAATTGGGCTGGCTCACTTCGTGAGTTTCGTGATAAGTACACGTCTCTTGAGCTTCAAAAAAAGGCGCTCGAATGGCGGGGGGAGTGAGTATTGTATCTCGTCGATACAAATATTTGGCTCGAGCGTTTGCTCGATCAAGAAAAGTCGGAAGCAGTAGGTAGATTCTTAAACATTATACCGTCAGATGAGCTTTATATTTCGGATTTTGCCTTTCATTCAATTTGTATTGTAATGTATAAGCTTGGCAGACTGAACGATCTATCCTCTTTTATTCAAGACGCTTTTATTAATGGCGCTGTTACTGTCATTCATCTTGAACCAGCCGATATGAATAAACTCATTCAAGTAATAGGAAAATTTAGTTTGGATTTTGATGATGCATACCAATACGTTGCCGCAGAAAAATACAATCTAACCATTATTAGTTTTGACACAGATTTTGACCGTACGGAAAGAGGACGTAAACCGCCGTTCTCTTGATGCCTGAAAAGTTAACCTGACTTGAACCTAAACTTCGAGACGGGTTATAATACATCATTTGAATAGAACTATAGATAATAACTTTTATAAACCTCAAGCCTCGGATCGGTAATTCGGGGCTTCTTTTTGCAATTAAATGAAATCATCTCTATCTTTATTAGCAATATTTTGAAATAAATTCCGACGGATGTGTCTTGCTGTTTTATTGCTACAACTTCCGTCATATATTAAATTAGTTTAAAAGGAACGAAAGTGTCAACCGTAGTAATAGTAGATAAAATTTTATCCGCGTCGAAGACCGAACTCATCAAAAATGCAGCAATAGTTATAGACGGTAACCGCATTACAAAGATTGCTACCGGCAGAGAAGTAGCTAAGCTTAAACAGTCAAACGCCAAAATAATTGACGCGTCCAATCTTGTGGCAATTCCCGGTTTCATTCAAACACATATTCATCTTTGTCAGACGCTGTTCAGAGGAATGGCAGAAGACCTGCAACTTTTAGATTGGCTTCAGAAGAAAATTTTTCCATTCGAAGCAGCACACAACGAAAAATCTATTTACTATTCTGCGATGATTGGAATTGCCGAACTTATCCGTGGAGGCACTACAACTGTTTTGGATATGGGAAGCGTTAATCACCATGAACAAGTTATCCGGGCAATAGGAGAAACCGGATTTCGAGCTTTTACCGGCAAAGCGATGATGGATATTAACGATGCTTATACAAAATTGAAGGAGACGACAAAAGCCGCTGTTAATTCCACACTAGATCTTGCAGAAAAATGGCACAACTCGTTTGATGGTCGTGTCAAATATGCACCCGCTCCGCGTTTTGTGCTTTCGTGCAGCGATGAGTGTATGAAAGATGCTTACGAGATGACAAAACATTTCGACGGGATGCTCTTTCACACCCATGCATCTGAAAATCACGGGGAAGTGCAGGCGGTTCGCGAAAGATGCAAGATGGATAACGTGGAGTTTTTGCATCACCTCGGTGTGTTGTCTGAAAAATCCGTCCTTGCTCATTGCATACATTTGAATGAGAATGAAATCAAGATTATGAAGGACACAAAAACAAACATCGCTCACTGTCCAAGTTCTAACTTAAAGCTTGGTTCCGGCGTTGCTAATGTGCCGCGTTATCTCTCTGAGGGAATCTCTGTTTCTCTCGGTGCCGATGGCGCCCCGTGCAACAATAATTTGAATATGTTTGAGGAAATGCGGCTCGCAGGATTGATACAAAAGCCGTTACACGGTCCGACGGCGATGCCAGTAAAAACAAATTTTGAGATGGCTACAATCGGCGGGGCAAAAGCTTTAGGACTGGATAAGGAAATTGGCAGTATCGAAGCAGGGAAGAAGGCCGACATCGTTTTACTCGACCTTCAAAGCATTTGGAATCCTTTAATACAGGATGAAGCGGAGAATCTTTATTCAACGATTGTTTATTCGGCAAATCCATCTAATGTGGATTCGGTTATGATAGACGGGAAGTGGGTATATCGAAAAAAAGATTTTACCGGGATTGATGAAAATTTAATTCTTTCAAATGCGAGAAATGAATTGAAGAAGCTGTTAAAAAGAATATAACATTGTTAAAGACAATTATAGGGCGACGACCTACGGTCTCGTAGAGAGAGACTCGTCGCCCTATGGCAATTCGCATACTGAAGTTCGTACTATAATTTTACTTCGCTAAAAGCATCTTCTTAACAGATATAAAATTGCCTGCTTGTAGCTTGTAAAAATATACACCGCTTGAAAATCGAGAGGCGTCCCACACAACATCATAAGTACCTGCTTCTTTCCAGCCATTAACAAGCTCTGATACTTCCCGACCTAATACATCATAGATTTTAAGGGTTACATAACCAGCTTCGGGAATTGAAAATTTTATTTGTGTTACGGGATTAAACGGGTTAGGCTGGTTTTGTTCTAATACATATTCTGTTGGAATGTTAGTATAATTATTTTCCATTTCCCCTTCGCCCTGTTTATAAAATTCACAAGGTATTGGAATTGCTGATTGAGCTTCAACAAAAAGGACGTCGTTTTGTGAACTTCCAATAAATAGATTTCCGTTGCCGGATAACAGAATTTTATCTTCTCCGCCGGGTCGTGTTAACCAATATTTTGTATTATTCTGCCATTTAATATCCCAACTTATATTGATCGGATATTGTGCATCCTTAATAACTATCGGCATTCTTTTTATTTTCTGATTCGGCAGGACAGTTTCAATAAATTTATTAGATTGAAAACGTACGTTGAATAATCCCTTTGGAGAGACAGGAGGCATATCAAAATCGCTGATTCCCAAATTTACTGCGCGACCAGCGTTTCTAATATACATTGCTTGACTATTACCATTTGCATCTGTTATTATAAAATTATCAAGTGCTGAAAGTGAGGCAACAGGATCGCAAGGATCCGGCTGCGGAGCCGATTGAGTTGTAAACACCCACATATTAGACCAACTACTATGTGCAACACCGTTGTAAGCATTTACTCGCCAGTAATATGTTGTACTGTACGACAAGCTTACTTGTTTTAGTGTATCGGTTATTGTAGGATCATCAAAAATGAGATTTGTAAAACAGTTGTTAGTAGAAATTTGTAAACGATACGATAATGCATCCGACGATTTCTTCCAGCGGAAGATTGGAGATATTGATATACCTGTTGCGCCGCTGTCGGGTTTAACAAGTTCAGGTATTGCAGGTGCACCTGTCGGATTTGCCGGTTGTTCGTCTGAGCATTGTGGTTGAGTTCCTGAAAAAGTCGAATTTTTGTCTAAAATTATTTTACCATTTGCACTTACCTTTACCCAATAACCTTTTCCAGTTTTTATAACGTCGGAGGTTTTATAGCCACCTTCGTATCCAAAAAATTTTGTTTCAACTATTCCAAGCGGATCTGAGTATACTTTTGATGTTGGTACATCCTGATATATAGATCCAATCATATTCCAGCCTGTTTTTACGCCAATATTAAATGAATCTTTAGGAACACCTAGATAATTAATAGTTTGGCTTTGTGGAAACCTTATCCAGTAGCCAATGCGATTTTCGAGCAGATCCTTTGCTATATATTGCGGACCGCCTTCCCATGCAAATGCATCATGATTTGCATTTTGCCAAACAATTGTTTTTTTATAATCACCAATTATAACAGGAACACTTGCCATATTCCATAAAGAATTCATTGGTGATGAAACTGTTATTTTATTTGGAGCAGCCGACCATACTGCTTTAAGTGCATTAATACGACCATACCCATATTCATTTGTAAATGTATTTTGACCCATTGCAGGCACCTTATCGGCTGTATTACGAACGATATCTCTAACTACATCCCATGTAAGAGACGGATTAACAGATCTTATAAGACTTACAACTGCTGATACATGAGGTGTTGATGCCGATGTTCCGGGGAAATTTGTTGTATAACCACCAAGACGATCTGTGCTTGGCACCTCACTCGGAGCTACTACATCTATCTCAGGCCCATAAGCACTGTATGAAATTCGGTTATCATTTTGATCACTTGCACCAACAGCAATTGTGTTTGAATATTTTGCTGGGTACCTGATACTTGGATCAACTGTTGCTCCATTATTACCAGTCCCTGCGACAATAACTACACCATTACTAACTGCAGTATCTACAGCTTGCCGAACATGTGGATAATCTTGTCCGAACTCTGAGCTTATATTAATAACATTTACACCTTTACTAACTGCATAATCAATAGCTAAAGCTGTTAATGAACTTATTGGATAAACTCCTCCATCTCTTATGACCATCAAACTTACTCCTTTTTTTGTACCCCAACCACCAGCTATTCCAGAAATACCCTTATAAGCACTACCTTCATAATTATTTGTCTGTGCAGAGGAAACACCCGCAACGTTTGTTCCGTGGCCATCTGTGTCATCTGGATTATTATCTGGTTCGTATGGCCAAGTAGGATTATTTTCGCCACCTGCAAAGTCCCAACCAATCAAATCATCTACTTTATCGTTGTTGTCCTGGTCAATACCATCTAAATCACCACCTTGTGTATACCAATAGAAATCTGGCTTTCCATTGCCATTTCTGTCTTCGGCTGGGTTAACCCATATATTACCATCTAAATCTTCATGTCCATATTTTATACCGCTATCAATAACTCCTAAAATAACAGAACTGTTACCTGTTGTTATATCCCAAGCATTAACCATTTTTAGTTTTGTTTGAGATAAGTTCCATTGCTGTGTAAATCTGGGATCGTATGGTACCCCCGAACGTTTACCAAATCCGTCAAATTCAAGTACATCAAATAATCCCGTAGAATCAAGTACAGAAGCAGTAAAAAATGCATCTTGTTCTTTTGCAACATTTAAAACATAAAATCCATCAAGGAATCTTGAACTACCCAAAGATATCCCATTCAAATTGAGATTTTGAAAATTAAACGATTCTATGTATCCTTTATTTTTCAACCGTACAACAATTCTGTTTGGAATAATTTCATCGCTTTGCTTTCCATTTAAAAATGAGTACCACTTTCCTTCAATAAATTGATATTCTTTCCCTTGAAGAATATATTTATCAGATTGCGATACCATATTAATGGATAAAATCAAAAATAGAAATAAAACTGTAACAATTTTAATTTTTCTCATTGTGATTTCTCCTTTGTTAAATTATGCGATATTTGATTTATTAAAACTTACTACGAAACATACCATTTCCACCATAAGAACTTGTACTAACATATACAACTCGATTAGACCAATCCACAGCCATAGCATATAATTCCCAATGACCTTCCGGAGGTATTATCTTTAGCCATGTTTGGCCAGCATCTGTAGTTCTATATAAAACAGCACCAGTGCTCAGTAATTCATTATGATTGTTTGGGTTCATTGCTATTCGCCAATTCCTATAAATTCCGTCCTCCCAGCCTAAAACTTTTTGCCAGTTTTTACCATCGTCAGTGGTTTTCATTATCAACCCCAACATACCCAAATATACAGTACCTTTATTGACTGGATCCACAGCAATATCATATATTGCATTATCACCCCCATAAGGACCAAGCCAAGGAAGCGGATATATTAATTCCCAACTCTCTCCCATATCTTTTGAATTTAGAGCAAATGGAGCAAAGCGGCCCGTTTCACCGCCAGCCCAAATATTACGGTGGTCATTCTCGTCAAATTTTACTGAGTTTATTCCGACACCACCAGCATCTGGATTTCCCCAAACCAACTTCCATGTTCTACCATTATTTCCACTTTTATAAAGTGTAGCTGACATCCCGCTAAAAATAATATTAGCATTGGGATATCCATTTAATGAGGAAACTTCAGTACTTTTTATAAACCTTGGAGTACGAATTCCTGAATCAGACGGTATCCAGGTTAATCCAAAATTAGTTGACAAAAAAATACCAATTTCTGGTTCCCAACGGTGTGTGCAAATGCCTAGTACCATTTCAGAGTTTAAATTATTATAAAAAAGTGAAGTAACCCCATAATCTAGTTGTCTAAAAAGTGTTGAGTCAGCAAAACCCAGATACTCCCATTTGGCATCTCTGCAAAGGTTTCGGCGGTACAGTCCATCTCGACCGGCGCATGCATATAGATACTCATTAACCAGAACGAGATGCGGTACTAATTTACCCTCGAGCCCTAACGGCTGCCACACACCAATTGGAGGTAAAATATCGTTACAAGGGTTTCCATTGCCTTCAACCGGAACACTTTTTTTACAACCAATTGTGCAAAATAAAATTATACTTGAGAAAATAATCAGGTATTTTATTTTTCCACCAAACCTCATATCCGTCTCCAAATTATTTTTGGTATTGTAATATTATCGTCTCCGTCCGTTGCCTATTCATAAAATCTTTATAGAACATAAAAAGTTTTGAAATGGAGACAGATGCAATATAAATTTTATCTTTTAAAAAACCTAATTTGTTGCGAAAATTCGTCTCCCGCAATCAATTGAAACATAAGAAGTTACGGCTGTTTTTTTTTTTTTGATAAATTATACGTTTAAACGTAAGACGTTTTATTGTCTAATCTGAGACTTTTTACTGTCATTTTTGAAAACAGCTTGCAGTAATGTTTAGATTTTGTTTATTACGAGCTCTTCTTTATATTAAACTAAAATATTCGTTTGTTGCACGTTGTTCAAAAAAATTACAAAGGCGAAGACATGAAAAAACTTTTATTTCTTTCTGGATTAGCATTTTTATTAAGCTATCATCTTTCTGCACAAGTTCCCACCTACAGCGTTACAATGACACAAGCCGATTACGAATCGCTTTACACCCGCAGTATTTGGAGCGATGTTCGTCTGCCAGCTCCGTTTACATCCAACGACTCTATATGGAGCGGCTCAACTATCCGCTTTAAAGGGCATTCTACCCGTTATTATCCAAAGAAATCTTACAGAGAACGCTTCTCCACGTCTCAATTATTTTACGGAGTTCGTGATGCAAACCTCAATTCTATGTACACCGACAAATCTTTAATACGTGAAAAACTCGCATGGGATTTATTTGCCGATATGAAAGCTGTTTCACCTTTTTGCTACCCCGCAAATTTTTCTATTAATAACGAATCCAAAGGATTATTTGCTTTTATTGATAAGATAGACAGCTATTTCCTCTTATACAGGGGGTTTACACCCGGTCCGATGTACGAAGCAAACGATACATGGACGATGGCAGACTTAACCATACAGCCCGACAGTCTTCTTCAATTGTATTACGATTTAGGTATCGGAACGAGCTACACCGACTTGAAAGAATTAATTCAAGCGCTTAACGACGCACCCGATGAAACATTTGCCCAAACGGCAATTCAATTGTTCGATACTCTGAGCGTATTAAATTGGTTCTGCGCAAACACTATTACTATGATGGGGGATAGCTATAATAAGAATTATTATCTATACCGTGATACAACAAGGCAATCCCAGCAATGGATAATAATACCTTGGGATTATGACTTATCGTGGGGACGAACAGGAGACCCCACAAAACCGTACCCGTCGTCATTGTTGAATGACGGTTTCGCATATACGTTTGAACCGTTAGCGGGACCATCGAATGTTTTAAAGGATCGTTGGATGGCAAATCCGCAGCTTAAAGAAATGTTTAGAATATACCTTAAAAATACACTCGATAATATTTTTACGGAAGAACGCTTTCACAGAAGAATTGACAGCCTTGCCGCTGTAATCCAGAACGATGTTGCTGCCGACAATCAGAAATGGGGCACTACCCAAGATTTTTATGAGCACGTTGGAGCTTTAAAATACTATGTAACCGTCAGACGAAATTATCTTTACAAAACTTTCATCAACCCGCCAAGCGGAAATTATAATATCGCTACAGTAAAAGTAACCCAAACCAATGTGCCATATAACTTTGTATCATACGACGGGCGAACATTAGCAACAATGTGGTTCCAAAGTTTCAGCGGGTTAGATAGCGTTACGATTTACGCTTATCCTGATTCTACACCTCCCTTTGTCAGTAATCCCGCCGATCAGCGTTACATTCAACGTTTTATAAAAATCATCCCTCACCCATCAACGGCTGTGTATAACACCAAGCTTCAATTTATGTACAAGGACTTATACGCAAATCAACGGGAGGTTGGTACTGGTGTACAGGACGAGCATTTATTAAAAGCACATTGGTTTAACGGAACGAGTTGGGAAAGATTGACAACCGAGGTAAACGCATTCGCAAACACGGTAACCATCGAAAATATAACTCAGGAGCAATCCGGCTACAACAAATTCATCTCGGCAATGATGTACGAAACATATACTCAAAAATGGTTCAAGCAACCGAATTTTTTCTGGCAGAGATTATACGACGTAAACTTTAGAGATTATCAAAACGGATATGCCATTGGTGAACACGGAACATTTCTGAAAACAACGGATGGCGGTACGAACTGGACAGAAAAACAAATCGGGTTTAACGGACACTTTTTTAAATTTGCACAGCCATCGCAAAACAATTTTTTTGCGGTCGGAGAATTCGGTGCCTTATATAAATCGTCGGACAACGGTGAGGTTTGGCAAAAAGTTATTATTCCAACAACCAATAATTTAAGAAGTATCTGGATGGATTCCGTCCAACATAGTTGGGTTGTTGGCGATAAAGGATTGACAGCTTCGACGTACGACACCGGAAAAACATGGAATATTAATACAGTCGATTCGACTAAAAACTTTTTCGACGTAGGAATGTTCGGCGATGGGAAATCGGTTGTTGTTGGGAGCGGCGGGTCTGTATATTTCTCAACAGATAGTGTTAACGGGTGGGAGCTAAGGAGTCCCGGTGTAACTACAAACCTCAATGCGATAAAAATATTTAATAACACTGCAATATGGATTGCCGGCGACAGCGGAACGGTTATTACATCTACCGATAGAGGTTCGACATGGCAAAATATTAATGTTCCTTTGAATGTGAAGCTAAATGATTTACACATTATCAATGAAAGCTCTGTTTTTGTAGTTGGTGAAAATGGAAAAATATTCTATACAAACGATGGAGGTGTAAATTGGTATGCACAATATTCTGCCGACTCGCACGATTTATTTGCTGTAGCCTTTGTCGATTCGGCTTATGGAATTACCGTCGGAAATGATGGCACAGTTCTAAAAACAACCGAACCCGGAACTTTGAATGGAGACAGACCACCGGTCGCTAGTATACCTGATAACTTCAAGCTCTATCAGAACTATCCCAACCCATTTAATCCGACTACGACAATCGAATTTGATATTCCAGAACAATCGAAAGTCGTATTAAAGGTTTATAATATATTAGGACAAGTAGTAACGACATTATTAAATGAAGAACGAAGGGCAGGAATTCATGAGGTTAAGTTTGACGGTTCCCGCTTATCGAGCGGGGTGTATTTTTATAGGATTCAAGCCGGGAACAATTTCGCAGAAACAAAGAAACTATTGTTATTGAAATAGTTCCTCTGTCGAAAAAGTTAGGCGCTTCCGACACGCTGAAGCATGTCGTACCGACTGAACGTGAACTGGTACGATAGACTTAAGTCTGTCGAAAAAGCTACACGCGCAAGCATATCGTCCCGGGTAAACTTGAGATAGCTTAACCGTAGTTATAGTTTTTGTTTTTCAACACCTACTCTATTATATTTCAACACAAAGGAGAAAAACTATGAGAAAAAACATTCTTATTCTAGCACTTCTACTGTGTTTAATCAATATTATACCGGTTCTTTCGCAATCCACAAAAATTGATGTCCCCGCCTGGCTCACCGATGCAGTATTCTATCAAATATTTCCTGAACGCTTTTACAACGGCGACACAGCAAATGACCCTGCCGATACACAACCGTGGGGTGCGACTCCAAAATACAATAATTACTTTGGCGGCGACTTAAAGGGTGTTGCCGACAAGCTCGACTACATACAAAGCTTAGGCTTTAATGCAATATACTTCAACCCAATTTTCGAATCTAACTCAAATCATAAATATCATACAAAAGATTATTTTAAAATTGATCCACACTTTGGCGACGATAATGTTTTCAAACAACTGATTGATGAATGTCATAAACGCGGTATTAAAGTAGTAATAGACGGCGTCTTCAACCACACAGGAATCGATTTCTTCGCATTTGAGGATATAGTAAAGAACGAAAAAGACTCAAAGTATCTTCATTGGTATAAAGTTCTCAGCTTCCCGGTTCAGCTTCCACCGGCTAAGCCCAACTACGAAGCGTGGTGGGGAATGGGCGATTTGCCTAAACTAATGGCAGACGAGCCCGATGTTAAAAAGTATCTCTTCGATGCGACACGCAAATGGACTGAAATGGGAATCGACGGCTGGCGGTTGGATGTGCCGAATGAAATGTCGCACGATTTCTGGATCGAATGGCGAAATTTGGTTAAATCAATCAACCATGATTGTTATATCGTCGGTGAAATCTGGGAAGATGCGAGTCCATGGTTGAAGGGCGACCAGTTCGACGCTGTTATGAATTACCTTTTCCGTGACGCGGTGAACCTCTATTTCGTTTTCAACAAATTGAACGTTAAACAATTCGATTCGCTCCTTTCAATTCCAAGAAAATATCCAAAAGAGGTTCAGTATGCTCTTCAAAATCTTGTGGGTAGCCACGATACTGAGCGCTTTCTAACACTCACAAAAGGTAACACGGCGAAAGTTAAGTTAGCTGCACTTTTCCAGATGACTTATCTCGGCGCTCCTATGGTTTACTACGGCGATGAAATCGGGATGATGGGCGGACGCGACCCCGACTGCCGTAGGACAATGGTCTGGGATACGCTTCATTGGAACTACGATATACAAAATTTTTATAAGAAAGTTATACATATAAGAAATGAACATCCCGTACTACGTTACGGAACATATAAAACGGTTTTGATTGACAATAAGAAAAATTTATTCGGCTTTATGCGTGAATATAAAAATCAAAAAGCTATTGTCATATTGAATAATAACGATAGATGTAGCAGTGTTGCTATTCCGGCGGCAGATAGGGAAATTAAAGAGTATTATGATATTTTGAACAACAACACATTAAAAGTATCTGTAAAGTCTAACCAACTATTCATTGAAGACATTCCACCTTACGGCGGCGTCATACTAATTTCAAGGAAGTAAACATGAAAAAAATAATTTTATTCCTGTTTCTTACAACGTTAACCGGCAATATTTTATTTTCAAATCCTGCCGATAGCGTTACATTAACTTTTCGAACATATAAACCAACTTTACCTACTTGTTACATCCCGGGTGAGTTTAATGCCTGGGTGAATAACGGTATAATTTCCCAATTGAATTATGATGCTATGCTAAGTGCATGGACTAAAACATATACATTTAAAATTCACGATCCGTTGGATACACGCCGCAGATTAGCGGACTCGGTTTGGCAATATAAATTTTACAGTACCGCCGCCGGTTGGTACAGCGATCCTTTGAATCCGGAAACAAACCCTGCCGATAACAACAATTCTGTTCTCCGACTTACAAAACTTTTCTGGTTTCAATTTTACGGATTCGAATCAGGCTCAAATTTTACTCGCGTCTCCGTCGGATTGATTCACGCAAACAGCGACTCAATAACCTCCATAAAAATTTCAACCGGTCAAACGCAAGCATCGCCGTTGACGACCGTAGAAATTACCTCCAGTTTCAATCAAACGAATAGACTTGTGGACTATACTTTTTCCACACCAATTCCCAAAAGCTATTTCATCCGTTTAGTTGCGTATAATAATTTAGGTGATTCAGTCGTATTTAAAACCGGTGGATATGAGATTGTTACGTTACCGGTGCCTACTTATGTTAAAAATGGAGTTACGCTTCCGAGCACAGCATCGAACGATTCAACGTCTTTCAAAATCCTCGTTCCGAACAAAGATTATGTATTACTTCGTATTGCTCCAGCCGGTACAAATCCAGCAACAGTCGCACCGATTGTTATGCGTCGGGCAACTGTAAATAATGTTTGGTGGATAAATGTAAAACTTCCTGTAGGGAAATACGAATATTTATACGAGATAGAAAATAACAGAATGATGTCTGATCCGTACGGTAGATGGAATGGAACTTATGGCTCCCGCTATGCGACCGACTCAACAGGTTTAACTGCGGATAATTACGTTTGGAGAAACACAAATTTCCAACGCCCACCTTTGAATAAAGTGGTAGTCTATGAGCTTAATGTTGGTGAGTTTGCCGGCGGCTATTTTAATCTCGCATCGGGAGAAGCTAATTTCGGTCACTTCATCGAGACAATTCCGTATCTTGATTCGCTCGGCGTGAATGCTATTGAGTTAATGCCCATTAACGATTATGGGATGCTCGGTAAATCAGGTTTCTCTTGGGGATATGATATTAACTCTTACTTATCACTCGAACCCGGCTACGGAACTCCCGCCGATTTCAAAACTCTTGTCGATTCAGCACACGGAAGAGGTATCGCGGTTATACTCGATGTAGTCTATAATCATGTCAATGAAACAAGTCCGATTTGGCAGATGCTGCTCGATGAAGCCGCTAATCCTTACATCAAACGTTGCGACGATTTAAGATACAACGAAGACATGCTCTGCTTCTTCAAAGATGTTGACCATTGGACAAATGAAACCCAAGAGCTTGTCTATACCGCATTAAAAATGTGGATAGACGAATATAAAGTTGACGGCTTTAGATACGATTACACACAAGGGATCGGATGGAATGTTAACGAGCCGACTAAAGGAATTTTAGGGTGGGCAAATAAAATTCACCAGGATTACGGAGGACAAATATATCAAATCGCTGAACATTTACCAGAGAGTCCTGCGTTGATTTATAACAGCGGTATAACAGGCGGCTGGCACGACAGCTTTAGGGATAAAATATTCGATGAGGCGCGATTCAAAAATGTTTCTTTAGCGGATTTTGAAAATTTAATTTTAGACTTAGGTGCTTTCCCGAGTAATGATACACCTTCAAGCCCGGGTAGTTATGCTGATAGAACAGGACCTGTGAATGCGAATGTAACCCATGATGAACAGTCGTTGATATACGAGATGGTAAAATACCAGAGTGTTCCTGAGACGACGGCAGTGCTCAGAGATAAATTGTATGCGCCGTTTATGTTTGCATCTCTTGGTATTCCAATGTTATGGCAGGGGATGGAGTTCGCTGAGCCGCGAGGTTGGCAGAATGACGGCGAAAAGCTATCATACCGTCCAGTTCAATTTAATCGTTTGGCGACAGAAAGGGGACAGTCGCATTATGCTTGGTACAAAAAACTGATTTACCAGCGTCTAAATAATCCCGCCCTTTATCAAGGAATACTTCGCAAGCTATTCAAGTATGACAGTCAAAGAGTTTTAGTTTGGGGGTTTGAAGATTTCACTACACTATCTCGAGTGATGTGCATTGCGAACTTGGGCGGCGCACAACAAACAGTTAAAAATGTTCCGTGGCTGGCAGCGGGCAATTGGTATGATATTTTAGACCAGAGTATTTTTTATGCAAGCAGCACCGTAATTGACAGTATAATAATGCCGGCATTTTCTGCGAGAATATATTCCAGCAAGCCCGACAGTGTTTTATCTGTAAGAGAAAATAGACTATCGGAAACTCCAGCGAACTACAATCTGAGTCAAAATTATCCAAATCCTTTCAACCCAGTTACAATTATCAATTACCAATTACCAACTGATAATTATGTATCTCTAAAGGTGTTTGATATACTTGGACGAGAAGTAACAACCTTAGTTAATGAATTTAAAAAAGCTGGAAGTTATAATATTGAGTGGAACGGGAAGAACTTGCCGAGCGGTGTGTATTTTTATAAGCTTATGATGAATGCGATGGAACCATCACAAACAAAATCCTTTGTTGAAACAAAAAAAATGTTATTGATGAAATAATGAAGCAACTGCCAAACCTTGAACTTATAAGAAATATTCTCAAAGAAAAATATCTTATAACCAAGTCTGAGAAATTTCACTATTGCATTCCAAAACTTTGGTTGAAATACAAAAACCATACTTCAAAATCCAAGATTCTTAAAGTGCAGCCATACAAATTTTTCTTAGATGCAGTAAAGTACATCGAAGAGCATCCAAGTGTGAAAATCCAGAGAACCAAACTCGGACAATGGACAAAATCAGCGGTAATTTATAATCTGTTTGTCCGAACGGGATGCGCATTCAACCATTCTCAGAACGGAAAATTGGATCTCCCATGCAACGAAGAAGGGTTCCGCGAGACGGGTTCGTTTATGAAAGCCATCGCACTGCTTCCGTATATAAAATCTTTGGGCGCTAACACAATACATCTGCTTCCGATTACGTCTATCGGTACGGACGGTAATAAAGGAACTCTCGGATCTCCTTATGCAATAAAAAATCCGTATGCGATTGATTCAAATCTTTGCGAACCCAACATCGGGATAGGAGTTGAAATTGAATTCAAAGCTTTTGTCGAAGCCGCACATAAATTAGGAATGAGAATCGTGCTTGAATTTGTCTTCCGAACTTCAGCAAAAGACGGCGACTGGGTAAAAGAACATCCCGAATGGTTTTATTGGATTAGAGAAGACGTGGAAGACAGAGAACCCAAATCGACAAACGAAACCAAATACGGTTCGCCCATCTTTACACACGAAGAGTTAGAAAAAATATTCACTGCCGTGAGCAGCCACCGATTCGATAAATTAATTCCCCCTCATCAAATTTATCGGAATATGTTTACTGAGCCGCCGATATCCAAAAATATACACAAAGAGGGTGAGAGATACATCGGTGTTCTAGAAAACGGTGAGCGCGTTCGTATTCCGGGTGCGTTTGCCGACTGGCCCCCCAACGACTCTCAGCCGCCTTGGGGTGATGTTACTTACCTCAAACTTTACAACCACCCCGATTTCAACTATATCGGTTACAACACTGTTCGGATGTATGATTCGAGATTAGCCCAACATGAAAATATCAGCAAACCTCTCTGGGATAAAATTATCGGTATAATTCCACATTACCAGCGCTCGTTCGGGATTGACGGCGTGATGATAGATATGGGACACGCGCTTCCGATGGAGTTAAAACAAAAGCTTATACAGAATGCGAGAGATATTAATCGTGACTTTGCTTTCTGGGACGAAAATTTTTCTGTTTCCAAAAGAAGTGTAGATGAAGGATACAATTCTGTAATCGGTTACATGTGGTCTGACCAACACGACACGGCAAGATTAAAGAAGCTGTTAATGAATTTTTCAAACGAAGGTTTTCCGATTCCATTTTTCGCGACTCCGGAAAGCCACAACACTCCCAGAGCTGCTGCACAAAACGGTGGAGTTGACTATTCGAAATTTAGCTGGGTAATAAATAATTTTATTCCGGCTATACCGTTTATTCATTGTGGCTTTGAGGTTGGTGAAACATTTCCAATCAATACGGGTCTGGGTTTTACAGCGGAAGATTTACAGACTTTTCCGTCGCACCGACTCCCTCTCTTCAGCGATTATGCGTTGAACTGGACTTCCCAAAATGAATTTGTCGACTTTGTCAAAAATATTTCGCTGTTACGATACGTATTTCGGAAGCTGATAATGAATTATTCGCCAAAATCATTTATATTTCATCATACAAGCAATCCCGATTTAGTAGTTTTTGAAAGAAAAAACAATAAACGCCTCATAATTATTGCGAATGGTAGTAAATCATCTTCTGTTAAATACGAAATGGATTTAAACACGAAAAGAAAAATTGTTACCGACCTGATTACAGGAAACACTGTTTCGCTTGAAAAAGGAAAGATAGCGTGCAAGCTAAAACCCTATCAATGTCTTTTGCTTGAAGTATGAATTATCATTCAAACACCATGCTCTTCGCTCTTAGCTCTATGCTATTAGCCCTCAGTTTGATTTCTTGTTCAGATAAAGACTCACCCAATCGTATAGTTATCTGGCACCAAATGCGTGTGGACGAAAGGTTGATACTCGAAGATCAGATAACTCGTTATATGATACAAAATCCGGGAATTGTTGTTGAACAACTTTATAAAGAGACAGAAGAATTACGGTCGGGATACATCATTGCCGCCATAGCAGAGCAAGGACCTGATTTGATTTACGGTCCTTCGGATCAGGTTGGACCTTTTCAGGTTATGGATATTATTCAACCGCTTGAAAATTTGTTTGACAGCGAATATCTCGAATCGTTCAACCCGAAAGCGCTAACTTATTACAAAGGGCATCTGTATCAAATTGCCGACAAGTTGGGTAATCACTTAACTCTCGTTTACAACAAAGAGCTCATCAAAACGCCCCCGCAAACGGACGAAGAATTAATCGCTATCAGTCGGGAGTTGATGAGTAAAAAAAATAAAAGCAACAAGCCGGATGTGTATGGATTGGTTTGGAATTATACAGAGCCGTTTTTCTTCATTCCCTTTTTGAGCGGCTTCGGCGGCTGGGTAATGGATGAAGATAGTAAACCCACTCTAAATACACAAAGCAACATTGAGGCGCTCAAATTTATTATTGACTTGCGCGATAGGTACAAAATAGTTCCGAGTGAAGCCGACTACAATATTGCCGATGTTTTATTTAAGGATGGGAAAGCCGGAATGATTATCAACGGCGACTGGTCGTGGGCTGGATACCGAAAAGCGGGAATCAATATCGGTGTTGCGCCGCTGCCTAAGATTACTAAAACCGGTTTGTGGTGCGCCCCTATGATATCGCCAAAAGGGTATTCGATTAATTCAAATGTTTCTAATAATAAACTAGCCGAAGTAGTAAAACTGTTAAAATTTTTGATGGAACCGGAGAACCAGCTTGAGACGGCAAAGATTTTGAACACGATGGTTACGCGTATATCTCTTTATGATGATCCTTTCATAAAGAACGATGAGATATTAGTAAACTCACGTTTACAGATTGAACGCGGAAAGCCGATGCCTGTTGTTCCCGAGCTTCGTGCAATATGGGATGCTATGCGTCCGAGTTATCAGGCAGTTTTAGGCGGCGCGAAAACTGCTAAGGAAGCAGCACACGATATGCAGGAGTTAGCGAAAAGAAAAATAAAAGAAATGAACGAATGAAATCGAAAGCTGAAATAATTCCTTCGGAAGTTATAGAAAATAAAATATTTTTGATACGGGGACAAAAAGTAATGTTAAGCTCACACTTAGCAGAAATGTACGGTGTTGAGGTCAGAGCGTTAATCCAAGCTATTAAACGCAATCGGAGTCGATTTCCTAGTGATTTTATGTTTCAATTAAACAATTCTGAGTTTAAAAACTTGAAATCACAAATTGTGATTTCAAGTTGGGGTGGCGTAAGGCGGGCCAAACCATATGCTTTCACCGAACAAGGCGTGGCTATGCTTTCGAGCGTTCTGAATAGCGAAAGGGCAATACAAGTTAACATAGCAATTATGAGAACATTTGTGAAGTTGAAAGAAGTGTTATCGACTCATAAGGAGCTTGCATTAAAATTTCGTGCATTAGAGATGAAGGTTGAAAGACACGACGAAGAGATACAGACGATTTTTGAAGCAATTCGTCAGCTTATGACTCCTCCCGAAACACCAAAGCGTCAAATAGGATTTCGTGTTGAAGAAGCTAAAGTAAAATATTCTTTGCGTAGAAGAAAAAACAAATAATGATATTTTATATATGAACAAACTCAGAAAAAACTTATTTGTCGCCTTTTTTATCGTGCCGACATTTTTGGTATTGTTAGCGGTTGTATTCTACCCATTCATTTACAACCTCGTTATTTCATTTTCTAATATGAACCTCCGCCACATCAAGGACTGGCAGCTTATTGGTTTTACACAGTATATAAAAGTATTTACAGAGCCTTCGGAGCCAAGCTTCTACGCCATATTTTTGAAAACAATAATTTGGACTTTTGTAAACGTTTTTTTCCACGTTGTCATCGGTGTGTTTTTAGCTTTGTTGTTAAATCAGCATATACGCGGCAAATCGGTTTATCGCACACTCTTAATTTTGCCGTGGGCAATTCCGCAGTACATTGTTGCCTTAACATGGCGTGGTATGTTCAACTATGAATACGGTTCAATAAATCTGGTAATCACTAAATATCTCTCGCTGCCGGCAGTCGAGTGGCTTAAAAGTCCGACAGAAGCTTTTCTTGCCTGCATACTTACAAACGTGTGGCTTGGTTTTCCGTTTATGATGGTGGTTGCTTTAGGAGCGCTTCAAAGTATTCCACACGAGCTTTATGAAGCCGCCGATATAGATGGCGCTTCGTGGTTTCAAAAACTTAAAAACATCACGCTTCCACTTATACGTCCGGTTATGATACCCGCAATTACACTCGGGATTGTGTGGACTTTCAATAATCTCAACATCGTATGGTTGGTGAGCAACGCGGGCGAGCCGTCAGACCAGACTCATATTTTAATTTCATTTGTTTACAAAGCTGCGTTTAATCTTTATAGATATGGATATGCGGCGGCTCTGTCGATGGTGATATTTGTTATCTTACTCATTTTTAGTTTGTCGTTTATGAAGAGAACAAAAGCGACAGAGGCAGCATATTAATGAAAGCACGAAATTCGAAATGCTAACGTGTTAATAACAGGACTATGGAAATATTACAACAATGAAGAAAAATTTTAAAACTAAAAAAATTCTCGGCAAGTTACTGTCACATCTTGTTTTAATTATATTCGCAATCATTGCAATCTATCCCGTTCTGCAAGTTGTAACTATTTCCCTGCGCCCAGCAGATAGGTTGCTTTCGACTTCTTTGGAAATTATTCCCGCCAATGCCTCGCTGAAATCGTATGTTTCGCTTTTTACCGAGAGACCTTTTTTACTATGGACGGCAAACAGTGCTTTTGTGTCGTTGGTTGTTACTCTAACGGGAGTAATATTGGCGTCGATGGCGGGTTACGCCTTCTCAAGATTTAGTTTTGTCGGCAAAAAAATCGGACTGTTGAGTATGCTTGTTACGCAGATGTTTCCGGCTACTATGCTTCTGCTGCCCTTATATATCATGATGATTTATTTAGGACTGATAAATTCTTATCTAGGAATTATCATCGTGTACTCAGCAACGGCTTTACCTTTTTGTGTGTGGACTATGAAGGGCTACTACGACACAATCCCCTTCAGCTTGGAAGAAGCTGCGCGCATAGACGGGTGCAATCAGTTTCAGGCTTTTTATAAAATTATACTGCCGCTTGCTGCGCCAGCTTTGGTGATAACGGGACTTTTTTCGTTTATGGCAGCATGGAGTGAGTACATAGTTGCCGCACAAATATTGCAGGATACACAGCTTTGGACTTTGCCGTTAGGGTTAAAATCGTTCGAATCGAACATGACCACAGAGTGGGGTCTTTACGGCGCCGCGTCTTTTATCGTAATGATTCCGGTGGTTGTGTTATTCCTTGTGTTGAGCAAGTGGCTTGTTTCCGGATTGACTTTGGGGAGCGTTAAAGGGTAGAATAACAGGTCACCCCTAAGGGGTTCAAATTTTGATAATTGAAACCGAGCTACAAATGGGGCATACCTCCGGCGATTGAAAATGTTTAAGACATACAGCCTCGTAGAGGCGATCTGTTTGTAGAAAAGGTTATAAAATTAATTATTAACTCTGTTAGGAGCAGTCTGTTGATTAGATAAAACAACGGCTTGAAAATTGGTTGTTGTTGGAACCTACCTATCGAGAACCTCCCTGAGTATTTTTAGCACTTCGTTTGGTCTGTATGGTTTCTGTACAAAATCTTTGATGTCGGCTTTTAGCATTTCAACTTTTTGGTCAGGGTCAAAATAACCGCTTGCTATAACAGCTTTGATATTTGAATTTATCTCCTTCATTTTCAAAAATGCTTCGAAACCGCCGAGCTTAGGCAGCCCGAGGTCAGTAAGGACAATGGAAATTTCGTCTTTGTGTTTGCGGTACATTTCAATTCCTTCTTCACCATCGTTTGCAGTTAATACACGGTAGCCGCCCATTTTGAGCATCGTCTTTACCAATTCTTGAAGCATCTCCTCATCTTCTACTACTAAAATCGTTTCGGTGCCGCCTTTAATTTCTTCTTTCTCTTCAATTCCGGTTTTTGTAATTTCTATTTCTTGAGCTTCGAGAGGGAAGTAGAGATTAAACGTAGTGCCTACACCCAATGCGCTTTCCACATCAATATAGCCCCGATGACCTTTCACAACGCCGTACACGACAGCAAGACCTAAACCAGTTCCTTTGCCTATATCTTTTGTAGTGAAGAAAGGTTCAAATATTCGTTTAAGCGTAACTTCATCCATACCAGAGCCAGTGTCTTTTACCGATAGGCAAGCGTATACCTCATCGATCGCCTCCGGAATTTTTTTCCTCAATTCTGCACCCAAGATTATTTTCGTTATAAAAGTTATTGACCCTCCGTGGCCATTTGCCGTTCTTGAGAATATAGCATCGCGAGCATTTACCGAAAGATTTAAAAGCGCCTGATGTATCTGATTATGGTCGGCTATTATAGGGGGTAAATTTTCGTAAAGCTGTTGGTATAGTGTGATAGTTTTGGGGAATGTTTCGTGTAGCATTTTTACAAGTTCTGCGATTGTTTCATTAACGTTAACGGCTCCAAATACTATGTCGGTTTTTCTTGCGAAGGTGAGTATTTGTTTAACCAATCCTGCACCTCTTTGTACTGCTTTAGAAATTGCTTCAACACTCTGCTTAACTTTTTCAGGATTTTCATACCCGCGCCCAAGTAATGAGGTGTAACCCAGTATGATACCTAGGATGTTGTTGAAGTCGTGGGCAATGCCTCCGGCAAGCGTGCCGAGACTTTCGAGTTTTTGCGTTTGGCGTATTTGATCTTCTAGTTTCCTCATATCAGACACATCTGCGTATATAGCATATATTCCGGCACACTTTCCTTCGACCATGATAGGATAACCGGTTATAATCATATCCAGCCGGCCGCCATCTTTTCGCTTTCTCACAGACGATATGCGTATCAATTCTCCTCCTATAACTTTATTCGAGAATATGATCGATTCTTTACTTAATTCATCGGGTACAATCAGATGAGTTAACGATTTGCCTTTTATTTCTTCAAGTGAGTACTGGAACATGTTTTCGAAAGCTTTATTTACATTCATCACACGGTCGTTGGTATCTAGGAATGCAATTCCGGTTGGGGAATTTTCGAACAATTGACTGAAGTATGTAGTCTGAAGTTTTAACGCTTCTTCGGCTTGTTTACGCTCGGTAATGTCTTTTTGTATTGCTAAAAACCCGATAATGTTTTGCTTCTCATCGGTTACCGGGTTCACCGCAATTTCTACGTTTATTAATTTTCCGTCTTTGGATTTATTAATAAATTCGCTCTTTACAACTTGCTTTTCTAAAAGGGTTTGCCAGAAAGCCTCATAATCTTGTTGTTTCATCGCACCGCTTTTAAGAATACGTGGAGTTGTTTTCCCGATTACCACATCGGGTTTGTGTCCGTATAGTTTTGTAAATTCAGGGTTGACGTAAGTAAATATTCCTTGTGGGTCGGTCATAAAAATTACTTCGCCGGATGATTCAACGGCTTTGGTTAACTTAAGCATGGACTCTTCTGCACGTTTGCGTCCGGTTATATCAATTAATAATCCTTCAAGGGCAATCACTTCCCCCGTTTCAGAATATATCCCGCAACCTTGTTCCCACACCCATTTTTGTGTTCCATCTGCCGTTCTGATAGTATATTCATCTTGAAACACTTCTCTATTCTTTAATACTTCCTGCCATTTATTCCATAGCTTTTCACGATAATTTTCATCAATAATATCGTTGAATGAAAGTTTATTATTTTTAATGAGATCCTCCGGTTTGTAACCCGTCAATTCTAAACAACCATCGCTTACATATATCATCGTCCAATCTTTATCGTTAATACAACGGTAAGCCATGCCCGGTAAATTTCCCATTAGTGTAGAAAGCTTACGCTCGCTTTCTTGCAGAGCAATTTCTGAGCGCTTGCGCTCGGTAATATCGTGCGCTATTCCTTGTGTTCCTACAACTTTTCCTTCCAGTATCATCGGGCTTTCATATACCTCAAGTAGAATAGGATGTTTATCAGCATGCTCGACCTCCAACAAGATTGAACCTTCAGTGATTTCTCCGCGCAGGTGAGCGTGTGTTCTTTCTTTTGCATATTCGTTGATCTTATTATCTGTAACGAACCAATGCGCCTGATTGTACCAATCATCAGCGGGATGTCCTGTTATTTTTTCAACAGATGGTGAAATGTAGGTTATTCTTCCTTGCATGTCTTGTGTGTAAAAAAACAAATATGGCGTACCTTCAACAAGGAGGCGCATTCGGTCTTCTTTTTTTCTTAACTCTTCTTCCACACGCTTACGCTTATCAATATCGATGACGAAACCTTCGTAATAAATTGTTTTGCCCGATGTATCTCTGATTGTATGGGATACCAACGATACCCAGATAGGTGCACCGTCTTTCTTCTTCCACAGAACTTCGAGGTTGGTGATAGCTCCTTTTCCTTTATTGGATTCTTTAATTAGCTTCTGACGTTCTTGTTCGTTGAAATAAATGTCGTCTGCAAACTTACGATTTATGAGATCTTCAGAGCTGCCATAACCAAGAATATCGGCGAGACTCTGATTTGCGGTTAAAATTATTCCATCGAGAGAAGATTGATAAATTCCGACGGGCGCCCACGCAAAAATGTCACGGTACTTTTCTTCCGATTTTTTTAACGTATCTTCAGCAATTAAACGCTGTGTAACATCGCGTACGATACCTTCATGGAAAACTACATTTCCTTTATCATCGTGGACGTAACGACCATGGTCCTCTACCCAAATTTCTGACCCGTCCTTGCGTCGCATACGGAATATTTCGGTTCGTTCCAGACCTGTGTCTAAGAATAAACTATCTCTTTCCGAAGGCGCAAAATATAATTCTTTTTTGATGTCTATATTCAGCATCTCTTCCTTGCTTGAGAAGCCAAACATTTGAACCATCGCGGGATTGACCTCGACAAACTTGCCTTCGTGAGTGCTGCGATAGACGCCGTCCATCATTCTATCAAAAAGTGATCGGTGACGTTCCTCGCTTTTTATCAGCGCTTCTTCAGCATTATGCCGTTCAGTTACGTCGCGGGCGATTATATAAAACCCTTGAACCTCATTGTTTTCAATGATTAAGCGAGCGTTTTGATTGAACCATTTTACTTCACCCGATTTAGTACGGGCAGGGTATTCTGTAGTTGTTAGAGCACTTCGATCTGTATATTGTCGCAAATAATTTCGCGTAACTATTTGCTTGTACTCCGGGACAACTAAATCGATGTACTTTAATTTTTTTAATTCGTCGAGTGAATAGCCGACCAATTTTAATCCGGCAGGATTAACATAAGTAAAATAACCACGGTTATCGACAGTGAACACGATTTCGACAGCTTCTTCGACGACAGAACGGAATTTCATTTCGCTTGCACGAAGGGCTTCTTCTGCCTGTTTGTTTGCCATTTCAGCGAGCTTGCGTTCACTGATATCGCGGACAACATTTCTATATTGAACTACTTTACCATTATTATCACGAACGATACGGGTGTTTTGTTCTGTCCATATCGGACTTCTGTTTTTTCTAAGTACTCTAAACTCCAGTTTTGTATCTAATACGCCATTTTTTGTTTCCTTCAAATAATGGTCTAAAACTTTACGTCTATCGTCGGGCGTTATCAAACGGAGATATGACTTTCCCAGTATTTCTTCGAGCGAATATCCGGTCGATGTAAAAAAATTGGGGCTGCAATATAATAGTTTGCCTTGGTCGTCAGAAACATAGAAGACATCGTTAATATTTTCTACAAGATTACGAAATTTTTCCTCGCTTTCTTCAAGCGCTTTCTCTGCGTATTTGCGTTTGGTGATATCCGTAATAGTACCAACATAACCGACGACCTGATTTTCCAAATTCTTTTCCGGTACCGCTTGTCCCATCACCCACGCAATAGTTCCATCCGGGTGAATGAAACGATATTCTACCGAAGACACTTTATGAGAACGAGTTGTTTTTTTCCAGTCATTGCTTAACTTTTCTCTGTCGTCGGGATGAACAGCTTTCAGCCATCCATCGCCTAAAGCTTCATCGGCAGATAGCCCTGAAATTTGACACCAACGCGGATTGACATAAGTTGTTGAGCCGGCGGCATCTGTACGGAAAATTCCTACGGGGGAAATTTGTGCAAGTGTTTGATATTGCAGTTCGCTCTTCTTCAGCGATTCCTCAACTCGTTTGCGCTCAGTTATGTCATTTACGACTACTAATGCCAATTTTTTACCGTCATCTTCAAATAGATAGGAGTTGATTTCAACAAAAATAATTTCGCCATTTTTTAACAGATGTCTCCACTCGCCGGAGTGTTGAAGGGCAGGGCGCGGTTTGGCAAGGCTTTCTCTCAAACGCTTATAATCTTGCTTAGGACGTATGTCGAGCAATGTCATCGATAAAAATTCTTCGCGTGAATATCCGTACTTCTCAATTGCCGCTTCATTTACATCGACGAATTTTAAAGTAGCTATATCGTAAACCCACATAGGATTGGGATGATTTTCAAATAAGTGCTTGTAACGATGCTCTGATTCTTGCAGTGCTTGTTCAGCTAGAAGGTTCATTTTCGTTACAAAATCGTGGGCGCCTTCTTTCAGCGTCTCGACCGCTGTGTCTTCACCAACACTACCGGAGACGATAATGAAAGGAATATCGAGGTTTGAGGCTTGTAATACTTTTAAAGCGTCTGGCGCACTAAATTTTGGCATTTTGTAATCTGAGAGAATAACATCCCAATGCTCTTTAAGAGCTTTTTTCATAGCGGTGGCAGTCTCAACACGTTTATGTATCGGTTTGTAACCGCCTTTTTTCAACTCACGAAGAAGAAGCAGCATGTCGTCTTCAGAGTCTTCTACAATAAGAACTTTAATATGTTTGTTCATGGTTTTGCCTTGTTTAGGTCTTGGTTACGGTATAAAGTATGAAGAATGAAGTATGTAGTATTTAGTAATGTGTTCTGCAAAATTTTTCGGGCTGCGATATTATATTAATTAGTTGTTTGTTATTAGTTATCAGTTATAGTTTTTAGTTTATGGTTTTAGTTTTAAGTTGATGGTTATTTCTTCTTTTCAAGATTGTTGAGTTCAAGGAAACGAACATAAGAAGTGATTCCCTTCATCAGGACAGTGTATTGGTCTGCAATTCCGGTGGCAATTATTTCCGACAAGAATTGTTTCCGTGATGATTTAAGAACGCCTCTTCTAGTTTCTTCTATTTCACCTTGTGCGATAGCTAAAAATCGTTTCATTTCCTTTGTTGTTGTTTTATGGTAATGTTCAGCTATGTTGTTCGATACTGACGAAGATGAACGCCTGAGTTGATCAACGGAACGATAAAATTCATCTCGAGGAAATAACTTCGTAACTTCATGAACCTTTACCTCAAGGTCTTCTGCAAGTTTATATATCCATAAATTTTCTAATCCTGTTGCCATTGCTTTTTTTGATAATTAGTTAATGGTTGTCAGTTATCAGTTATAGTTTTTTAGTTAATAGTTTCAGTTTTTCGTTCACGGAACCACAAAACTATAACCAGTAACTATTAAACTAAAACAAAGAACCAGAAACTCATAAAACGTTTTTAGTTATCAGTTGTTAGTTATAGTTTATAGTTGATGGTTTGTGAGACCATTAGACCATAACCACTGACTAACGAACTACAACTCTGAACCAAAAAACCAATAACCATTCATCACTCCACCGGCGGTTCGTTCAAAATTAACCAATACATACCTAACTTGTGAACGGCTTCCATAAACTCTTCAAAGTTTACAGGTTTTTTAATGTAGCTGTTGGTGCCTGATTCGTAAGCAGCTTTTAAGTCGTTATATTCCGTAGAGGATGTTAAAACTACAACAGGGTAGAGCTTGGTTTTTGGGTCAGAACGGATTTGTCTGAGTACTTCCAAGCCGTCAACTTTCGGTAATTTTAAATCGAGAATTATAAGAGCCGGTTTGATAGCTTTCGGTCCGAAGAGATGTTCGAGTGCTTCCTCGCCGTCGCGTGCGATTACTATTTTATTTACGATGTTATTTTTTTTAAAAGCCCGAAGCGTCAAATCGAGGTCGTCCGGGTTGTCTTCTACTAATAAGATTGTTCTTTCCATAAAAAAATTTTTAGTGTTTAGTTTTTAGTGTTTAGTTTTGTTTGGCTTGATTTTACGATTGCAGTTAAAATTCGTATTAATTCTTGGGCTTCTTGAATCAATGGTTCTATTTCTTTTTCTGAAAGAATATCTGAATCACGTATCAATCGTAACCAGTAGTCAGTTTCTCTGGCTTCTTTGGATGAGATTGCCATTTTATAAATAAAATCCGGCTTACTCACACCCGCTAATGCTTCCTCGACGTTAGCGCCAATACTAGTACCCGATCGTAAAATTTGCTTGGCAATTTCATACTCATTCTTTTTATGTAATCCTTGGGCAAGTTTCACGACCTTTAAAGCAAAAGCATAACTCTTATCTTTAACGATACTTTGTTTCACAATAAGTTCTCCATTATTAATTTTTTGTTTGATTTTACTAATAACTAAAAACTCACAATTAAAAACTATTTACAATGTAAAATAAAACGTCGCGCCTTTATCTAACTCGCTTTCAGCCCAGATGCTGCCGCCGTGTTTCGAGATGATTCGCCGGACTGTCGCCAGACCTATACCCGTGCCGGGATAATCCTCTTTTCTGTGCAAACGCTGGAACGGACTAAACAATTTATCGGCATATTTCATATCAAAACCGACTCCGTTATCTTTGATATAATATACTGTTTTACCTTCTTTTTCCAAAACTCCAAACTCGATTTTTGTATTTTTCCTCTTGCTGGTAAATTTCCATGCGTTATTTAATAAATTTTCCATCGTAATTTTAAGTAATTGATTATCGCCCTGTACCTGTATATTATCGGCAACACTAAATTTCACTTTTCGCTCCGCTTCCGAAGCTATAAGTTTTTCTTCTATAGATTTGACGATTTTACTCATATCGACGGTTCCTCGTATTAGCTCGCGCCGAGATATTCGGGATAGATTCAGTAAATCATCAATAAGCTGTGCCATTTCCTTAGCCCCATCTCTAACCCGATGTAAATGATTTTTACCTTCTTTATCAAGTTTATCCGTATAATCTTCAAGCAAGGCAAGGCTAAAGCCGTCTATTGCCCGCAGGGGCGCTCGTAAATCGTGAGCTACTGAATAGGAGAACGCTTCTAATTCTTTGTTGGTTATTTGAAGTTCGGCAGTTCTATCGGATACAATTTTTTCAAGCTGTAGAGTATGTTTTTTAACCTCTTGATAAAGCTTCGCATTCTCAATCGCAAGCGCAACCGTTCCGCAAAGTTCATTCAGCATTTCTAAACTTTGTTTTGTCGGTTTGAATTCATTTCTCGCAAAGACGCAAAGAACACCGAGCGTTTTTCCACCGGCGATGAGCGGAAATGCGGCATGAAAACGGATGGCTTCGTTGCGAACTGATTCGTGTGTTGCATACTCACTCCCCGATGCATTATCCCATAATATTAACGGCTCACCTGTTTGTGCAGCTTTACCGCACAAGCAATCGCCGACGGCTATAGACTGCGCGCTTAATTCATCGAACATTTCTTTTGATGTGTTGTGCGCCGCAGAGAGGTCAAGCACTTTCTTCTCATTATCAACAAAACACAGGGTTCCGCCTTCAAGACCGGTTATTGCTATTGCTCCTTCAAGCGCTTTGTCAAGTATAGATTGAAGCTCAAGCCGTGTTGTTGTTGACTTGATGATTGAGTCAAGGATATTCATCTCTTTATTTCGCTGACGGATTTCATTAAGCAACCTCGCATTCTCAATCGCAATCGCTGCTTGGTTTGAAAGTGTACGAAACAAATCTATCTGGCTCTCGGTGAAGTTCCGGGTTACACCGACTGTACCAAGTATAAGAGTTCCCACAGTTTTTTCACCAACTATCAGCGGTATATATAGAATTGTACGGAGACCGCGTACATCGCTGATGGCATGCTCTGCCTTTGTAAGCTGTGCGATTGCGGCATCAGGTATAATCACAGGTAACCCTGTAGTTACCGCTTCGTGTATGTGCGGATGATCGGCGAGCGACGAGTGACGGAATGTTTCTGGGAACTGAAGCGGCAGTGGAGGTGTGGTTGCCCCCAGATATAAATTTCCACCCTCCAGCAAATAGATGGCTGTTGTGCCAAGCTGCATAATCTCTGCTGCGCTCTCCGTTATCGTTTGCAATATTGTCGTCAGGTCTAATGTTGCAGCAAGTGCCTGGCTTGCAGTAAGTAAGGTTGCAAGTTGTTTAGCACGCTGAAGAATTTCTTCTTCTGCCCGTTTGCGCTCGGTGATGTCTCTTACAGTTCCAAGAACAAAATCTTGATTGCCAACTTTAATGACTCTTCCAATAATTTCACTAATAAATTCAGATTTATCTTTGCGTTGCAGATTAACTTCTATTGGTAGCCCTTCCTTTGTGCTTTTACTTTGAAAGAAACTTTCGTGAGGTTGTGTTTTTGCTTTCACATCAAAAACAGTCATTGTTAATAACTCTTCCTCTGAATATCCTGTCATAGTGCAAAACGCAGGATTGACAAATTTGTAATTTCCCTCCAGATCAGATAAAGCAATCCCTTCAGTTGCTTGGTTTGTAATTGCCTTAAATTTAGTTTCGCTTTCTTCGATTTTCATTTTAGCAATAAACAATTCTTCTTCCGCCCGTTTGCGCTCGGTGATGTCTGTATGTGTGCCTATAACACGCAGAGGTTTACCCTCCTCGCTTCGGCTAATAACTTTACCACGATCAAGAATCCACTTGTAAGTTCCATCTTTGCACATCATTCGATGTTCACTTTGATAGATGGGTATCTCACCATTAAAGTGCTTATTAATTTCATTATGAACGTAATCTAAATCTTCAGGATGAACTCTTTTTTCCCATTCACTAAGTTCATTACCTATTTCATTATCATCATAGCCAAGCATGGCTTTCCATTGGTGCGAGAAAAAAACTTTATTGGTTTGAGCGTTCCAATCCCAAACGCCATCGCCGGGTCCTTCATGAGCAAACTGCCAGCGTTCTTCACTTTCACGTAATGCCTCTTCCGCACGCTTGCGTTCGGTGATGTCGCGGGCTATACCCAGTGCCCCAACGATTTTCCCATTTAATATTAGCGGTGATGGCGTAAATTCTCCGATCCTATACCCACCAGATTTAATCTTTATTCTCAATTCGTATGATTCTATCTTTTCTCCGGACATCACTTTTTGGAATACATCGATTGCCTTTGGTAAATCTGCAGGATGAACTAGATCTGAAAATGGTTTATCGATCCACTCTTCTACTGTCCAACCGGTAAGCGTTTCAAATGCCGGGTTGATGGTCAATAATTTACCTTCAGGTGAAATAGTATAAATTGCGTCGCGGACGTTTTCGAAGATTGACCGATAGCGTACCTCGCTCTTCTGCAACTCTTCCTGGATTATTCTTTGGTCTTCTAAAATACTGAGCAGCGCCAACCGCGACCGCTCCGATTCTTGTAGTAGTTGTTGTGTGTTCATAGTTTTACCTTCTTTTTCTCACCACTAAGGCACTTAGAGCACTAAGATTCACTAAGTGGTTTTCTTTTTACCACTAAGGCACTTAGAGCACTAAGATTCACTAAGTGGTTTTCTTTTTATCACTAAGGCACTTAGAGCACTAAGATTCACTAAGTGGTTTTAAGTGTTTTTAGTGTCTAAGTGTTTTTTTTTACCACTAAGGCACTAAGGGCACTAAGATTCACTAAGTGTTTCTAAGTGTTCTTAGTGTCTAAGTGGTTTTCTTTATTCTTTTGGTAGCTTTGCAAACTCATCGGTAACTAAAGGAACTAAATGCTTAATTATATTTTCACAGTTAAAATTTATGAGTAATCCTTTAGGTTTCCCCGTTAGCTTAAGATAAGTTAATAACTGTGCAGTAAATAATGGAATCATCACTTCTACAGACTTCAACTCAACAATAACGAGGTCTTCAACAAGTAAATCAAGCTTGAGATTGTTGCCTAACTCTTTTCCTTTATAATTTAAAGGAACAAAGATTTGTGATTCGACTTTTAAGTTACTTGCTCTGAGTTCATCGATTAAACAAGTTTCATATACAGATTCAAGAAGTCCTGGTCCAAGATGTTTGTGGACTTCAATCGCACAACCGACAACCTTGTAGGCAATATCGTTTATGTATTTTTGTGTTAGCATCAACTTCTCCTTACCACTAAGGCACTCAGGGCACTAAGATGCACTAAGTGTTTGTGTGGTATTTCTTTTGTTTTCCTAATTGTTTCAATAATTCATTCACTTCTTTTTTAAGCTCAATCACACGGTCTTCTCTGTCTAATGTTACATTCTGCCATCGGCGGAGTTCATCAATTCCGCTTTGTAAATCGTGCGTTCGTTCCGTTACACGAACCTCAAGACTATTCCGTTCCTTCTCAATTTCAGTTTTTGCCAGTTTAAGCTTGATGTTAGTTCTCTTCATATAAATAATAATAAACGCACACAGAATTATTACCATTATCCATAGGGCAATTAAATACCAATACTTAATTAGCGCACCCTCGAGAGTCAATTTACCAAAATCCTTATAATGCCCAATCCGCAATTCCATCATAAGTTCATGAACCACCATATAGTCAAGAGGAACTGTCCAACCCGCGATTGCTGCAGCTCTTGCAGGTTCGCTTTCATGAGACAATTTCAGAAGTGCAATAATGACTTGCTCAGCCAATTCATCCGGCGTATGCTTCGTTTTTGCAAACGCCCATTCAGGATATAATCGTGTACTCAGAAGTTGTGGAAAATCTTCACGCACCTGCGGGTTTAGGATGCGAAAATCCGAGAGGTTTATTTTTCCCTCAGCCGCCATACTTTCAAGTACACCGGTGCGTACAGCGCCAGCATCGGCTTTGCCATCCCTTACAGCGTAAACAACACGGTCATGTGGAAAACCAGTAAATTCAAATCCGGCAAAATCGTGGAACGGGTCAATTCTGTTATCATTAAATTCGCGCCAAGCGCTTTGCCAGCCGCCAAGAGACCCTTTTTCCACTGCCATGAACTTCTTTCCTTCGATGTGGCTCAAATCCGTTATATCATTCCTTTCCGCCCTTGTAAAAATCACACCCCCATACATTTTTAACGGGGCGCCATGAAACAGCATTTTCAATGTGGCAATTCTTGTTGTACCGTATGCTGATTCAAGTTCTACATAGTCTGAAGGATTAGTGATTACAAAATCTACTTCTCCAGACTCAACAACTTTACGTAGCGAATCGTAACCTAACGGGAAGATAGCAAAAGAGCGCTGTGGAATTTCTGCCGTTAAATAATGGGCGGTTGGGTTCCAGCGGCTTAGCGCTTCTTCGGTTCCCATATTGGCAAGAACACCGATTTTTATTTGCGTTTGTGTATGGGCGTGTGGATTATTGAACATGGAAAGAAGTATAACGAAAACAGGAAACATGGAGAGCATTCGTTCGGAAAAATATTTAACGCTTGACCGGATACACCGTTCTGTTTTTTGAAGTAGTTGTTGCGTGTTCATAGTATTCCCTTCTTTTTCTCACCACTAAGGCACTGAGGGTACTAATGTTCACTAAGTGTTTCTCAGTGTTCTGCGTGTCTGAGTGTTTTTCTTTTTCATAATATTTTTCTTTGTTGTCTTTGCGACTTTGTCCGTCTCGTTTACAAGACGAGACCTCGCCTGAAGGCGGACGAGAAACAATCGCACGCACAGACGCAAAGGACGCCAAGAATTATTCTTTTAGTCCGTTTACAATTCTGTGTATTCCATCATTGATTAATGCTTCGTTGAAATTAATTATTATATTCAAACTCATCCCCTGAACTCAGATAGGGGTTGAGTTCCTTTTTAAGCACAATCCAATATTATTTTAGCTATTTCATTTTCTGCCATGGTATTCCTCTTTGCGAGAAATAATCTTACATCACGATGAAAGGCACCCAACGTTATTAAGTCCTTTAAAAATTTATACTATTTTCCTGATAAAACAAAATCTTGATTCTAATACTTTTTATTCTCATATTTTAGTACATAATATGGCTTTTTTACCTAAAAACATATCAAAAACCTACGCATTACGTCAGGATAAAATTAAAGATAACCTGATTATTAAGATAGGAATAGGACTTGCGCTTATAGCATTAATATCCTTGATGTATCCGTCGGAAAAATTCCTTCAATACGACTACAAAGTTGGTTCTGTATGGACAGATAAAGACCTGATATCCCCGTTCGATTATCCAATACTTAAAGATGAAACGCAGTATGAAAAAGAGAAATCAGATGCAGCTTTAGCTGTCTATAAAGTATTTCATTTGGATGAAAAATTTCTCCTCTTGCAGGTTGAAAGCCTCAAATCGCATTTCAAACTTTTGAACGAAATTACATCGTTACAAAGAAAACACAAAAAGAATTTTACGTCTGAAGATTCTCTTCTTTTGTCAAATTTGTTACAGCAGTTACCCGGAAAAATAAACCCTCAAGATTTTGAAACTCTAAAATCCATCTCCAATTTTGCGGAGTGGCAGTCGGTATTAATTAATATTTTCCAGAGAATCGTAAGCAAGGGTATCCTCGATATGCCATATACTCAGATAGGCAGGGATAAAATTGCGATTAGGAAAGGCGCGTTAGAAACAATAGTTCATGTCTATAACTATTACGATATTGACAGCGCCGCAAAGACTCTGCAAAAAAATATTTATGAGCGTTTCGGTGAAAACGGCGTCTCCAATTTGTCTGTAAAAATTCTTATACCGTTTCTACAGCCGAATGTAATCTTCAGCAAAAGTGAAACAGATAAACTTATCGAAGCTGCAAAAGAAAACATTCCGCGCACAATCGGTTTCGTAAAAGAAAATGAGCGAATTGTTAGCAAACACGACCGCGTAACTCCTGAAGCAAAGCTAAAACTTGATTCATACTATCAAGCAAAAAAAATGGACGGCGGCGATGGGGCTATAATTATAAGAGATATCGGTATAATTTTTCATACGGCATTAATACTTGCGCTCTATTCTATTTACCTTTTCCTGTTTAGGAAAAAAATATTTCACGATAATGCGAAACTTTCATTAATTGCGGTATTAATTTTAATGCAAGCATTCTTCGCGTATCTTTCATTAAGAATTGAGGTCGATGCACCTCTTCAATACTTGATATTCCTGCCCGCGTCTGCAATGTTACTGACAATAATCTTTGATTCCCGGGTCGCATTTTATGGAACGGTGGTTATGGCATTCCTGCTTGCCGCAATTCGAGGTAACGATTACGATATAGCATTCGCTTCATTGATCGCGGGTGCATTGGCTGCATACACGGTACGCGATATAAAACATCGAACTCAAATTTTCAGGTCATTGGTGTTTATCTTTGTTGGTTACGTTTTATCTATTTTAGCCCTCAACCTTGAAAGAGGCGGTAGTGTTTCGGATATACTGCACAGTTCTTTATTTGCTTTTGCAAATGCAGTTTTTTCACCCGTGCTTACATACGGACTTTTAATATTTTTCGAGAAAGCATTCAGGATTACAACAGATTTGACTCTTCTTGAGCTTTCAGACCAGAATCATCCACTGCTGAAGATGTTGAGGGAAAAAGCTCCGGGAACATATCATCACAGTATCGTAATAAGCAACCTTGCTGAAGCCGCAGCCGATTCAATTAAAGCCAATTCAACACTCGCGCGCATCGGCGGATATTATCACGATATAGGAAAAACATTAAAGCCGGAATACTTTAAAGAAAATGAAACTGAGAAGAAAAGCCGTCACCAACGGCTTACTACTCGCATGAGTTCGCTTATTATTATCTCACACGTGAAGGAAGGAATTGACCTCGCACGAGAATATAAACTGCCCGAGGTAGTAATTGATTTCATTCCTCAGCATCATGGAACAACAAGAATATCTTTTTTTTACGATAAAGCATTAAAGCAGGCAGTGTCTCGTAAAACAAAAACCGAAGTAAGAGAAGAAGATTATCGTTATCCGGGACCTAAGCCGCAATCGAAGGAAGCTGGAATTGTAATGCTTGCCGATGTTGTTGAAGCTTACACGCGAACGATAGTTGACCCGGACCCGGATAAGTTAGAAGCTGCAATAGACGATAGAATAAAAATGAGGTTTATAGAAGGACAGCTCGACGAGTGTGAATTGACGCTTAAGGATTTAACACAGATTAAGCACGCATTTCTAAGCATTCTAACAGGAATTTATCATCAGCGGGTAGAGTATCCTAAAGATGAGACGCAAGAAACAGCAGAGCTGGAAGTTGAACAACCCGCAGGAGAAATAATTGACGGTGCAGAACAACAAATTGCAAAAGAATCCGACTTAACATCGACAGATGAAAGAGCATCTTAGGACATATCTGCACTACCTGACTCTCGAAAAGAATTTATCAGAGAACAGCGTTCTATCGTATAAACTCAACCTTGTTCGGTATATAGATTATTTAGAATCTTTAGGAATAAAAAAACCCGAAGCGATTGAAGAAGATATGCTGTCGGAATTTTTAAAATCGCTGTCGGAGTTATTGTTGTCGCCGAAAAGTATTGCACAAAATATTTCCACACTCAAGGGGTTCCATAAGTTTTTAGTCGGTGAAGGAATTGTTAAAACCGACCCGACGCAAAATGTAACGTTGCCCAAGTTGCCCAAATCACTTCCCGACGTATTAACACAGGATGAAGTCGATTTAGTTTTAAAACAACCGGACACCCATTTACCATTAGGTGTAAGAGACAGATCAATTCTCGAAACGGTGTATGCTACGGGGGTACGAGTTTCGGAACTGTTGAGTCTTAAACAGTCGAACATAAATTTCGGAGATGGATTTGTAAGAGTTTTTGGCAAAGGGTCAAAGGAAAGATTGGTGCCCATCGGACGTTCAGCGATTTCGTGGATTAAGAAATATCAAGCTGAAACGCGTATAAATTTAGCGAATGAGAATTCAAAAGATGTTCTTTTTTTAAACTCAAGAGGCAAGCCGATGTCGCGAATGGCTATATGGGATATAGTCGATAAGTATGTACGACAAGCTCGGATAGAGAAAGCTGTTCATCCGCATACTTTCAGGCATTCGTTCGCAACGCATCTGCTGGAGGGCGGTGCTGACTTGCGCGCGGTGCAGGAGATGTTGGGGCATTCAGATATTTCAACGACTGAAATTTATACACATATAGATAGAGAATATTTAAAAGAAGTACATAAAACATTCCATCCGAGAGGATGAGTGTAAAATATCAAACAACAAAATTTATAAATTAAAAAGTAAAAAATAATTTGATAAAATTAACAACTCAACCCCCGAACGTAATTTAAGCCAATGACTCCAGGGTTAGCTGAAAAAAAAATTTCTTAGTGTGTCTTAGTGAACTTCATGCCTTAGTGGTAAAATAAAAATTAATTAGGAATTATGGATATTCGAAATGAAATAGTCGGAATTGACACCGAGGTTCCGTGTCTTGACGGCAAAGATCGCAAATACGTTTTTCTGGATAACGCAGCGAGCACGCCTTCTTTTAAGAGTGTTTTAAGATGTGTTTCCGAATTCTCACCCTGGTATTCTGCGGTTCACCGCGGGACGGGCTTTAAATCTCTGTTTGCTACCGAGCTTTTCGACAGCTCTCATGAAATTGCGGGAGAGTTTGTAGGCGCCGATTTATCAACCAACACAGTCATCTTTGTAAAGAACACCACCGAAGCCATTAATAAACTATCAGCCCGATTTAATTTCTCCACCGGCGATATTGTTGTAACCACTTCGATGGAACATCACTCGAACGATCTGCCGTGGCGAAAGCATGCAAAAGTAATTCATATAGGCACAACTGAGAGTGGTCATCTCGATTTGTCGAATCTTAAAGATATTTTGAAACAATTCGGTAAAAGAATCAAGTTAGTGGCGATAAATGGGGCATCTAATATCTCCGGTTTTATAAATCCATATCATGAGATTGCTGAAATGATACACGAAGTTGGAGGGAAGATGTTTTTGGATGCCGCCCAGCTTGCTCCTCATCGTGCGATAAACATTTTACCGGATGACGATAAGCGACATATTGACTTTATCGCCTATTCAGCACATAAAATGTATGCACCGTTTGGCGTAGGAGTCCTCATCGGTCCGAAAATATTTTTCGAGTCAGGCGCTCCCGATATTGTAGGCGGAGGCACTGTAGATATAGTTACACTCGACGAAGTGTACTGGAACAAGCCGCCGTTTAAAGAAGAAGCTGGCAGTCCGAATGTAATCGGCGCTGTAGCTCTTGCCCGCGCTATCCTGCAGTTAAAAGAATTCGGTATGAATACGATTGCCGACCACGAACGCGACTTGCTTGAATATTCATATAAAAAATTAAGAAAACTATCCGGCATAACCTTGTACGGAGATTTAGAAAATATTAACGACAAAGTTGGCGTAATCGCATTTAATGTTGATGGGATGCATCACGCCCTCGTGGCAAGTATCCTCGGATATGAAGGCGGCATCGGAGTTCGTAACGGATGTTTTTGTGCACACCCCTATGTAAAGATACTTTTAAGAATTAATAGTGAGGACGAGAATAAACTTACTCAAGAAATAAAGAGCGGTGATAAATCGAACTTGCCCGGAATGGTGAGAGCGAGTTTCGGCTGCTACAATAATGAAGAAGACGTAGATAGATTTATCGACGTGCTCGAAAAGATTATTAAGAAGGATTATAAAGGGGACTATGTAATGAACCCCGAAACAGGCGTTTATTCAGTAAAAGGGTTTGATTTAGATATTAAGAAATATTTTCCACTTCACAGAAAATCTATAATTTCTGGCGAGCAGATTTATCCAGAGTCTGCCTAGTTTAGATACATATTTTTTTAAAAAAGCCAACCCTCGATCGAGAATCGGCTTTATTATCATTCACTAGACTTCGTTATTTTTCAAACAGTTCTTTAGCCGGGACTATCTTCGACTTCTCTTTATTTATTTCTAAAGGAAACACTTCAATAATTTTATCCTCGTCAAGAATTTTCTGCGCGACCGGTGAAGCATATTTTATCGGCGAAGGTGAATTGTTGAACATTGCCTCTTGTAAAGATTTTGCGTCGTTGCAAACGATAGCTACTTTAATGTTTGCAGCATTCAAATATTTTTTGATCACGTTGTTCACGTCGGCAAGCTTCATGGCATTTAGCTCTTTTTCTATTCTGTCAACAAAGAACTGTGTTCCATAAAACTCAGAATCCATCTGGTAACCGAGCCGCCGGCTTGATGTTTGCACCCAGAGTTTCGAATAGTTTGCTAAAAATTTCTTGGTCGTTTCGAACTGCTCTTCTGTCATACCTTTTTCAACAAGACTCTTAAGTTCGTACATTGCATTCCGTATAGCGAAGTGGGCGTTTTCCGGTTGCACGGGGCGAATCCAAATACTGAAGTATTGCTGATGGCGTGGAGTATTAGGAAGCTGAAACCGAGAGCCGCCTTCCTGAATCCAATGCTCGATATAAGAATAGTCGCCGTAATTCAATCCTCTATCGCCTCGCAGCCGATTCATTAATACGCCGTTAAAAGTTCGGTGCTCACCGAAGTATGAGTTTACGAGCATGAGAGCGTAGTAATCTTTATCTTTACGTGTGAGTGAAATCGGGAAGCCCATCGAGATAGCAGTTGCTCGCGCCGGTTTTTCGACAAACATAATTTCCATGTTCTGAATCGGTGCGGGCTCCGGAAGTTTTGCTTCTTCCAACTTACCCGATGGTAATTTTTCTAAATCTTCTTTTATTTTATCCACTAATGATTTTCGGTAACCGCCGGCAATTCCGATTATGATATTATCTTTTGTGTATGCTCGTTTGTAATAACTCTTTACGTCCTCGAGCGTAATTGACTTCAACCCCTGAACCGTTCCGACTTCCGTTGTTCTGTAAGGGTGATTCTCGTAAATTAATTCATTGAGCGCTTGTTTACCAAGGTTCTCGTCGTCAGTGCCGCGAAGAGAATTTTCGAGGTGGTTGATAATCAAATCTTTGTTGCGCGCGAAGTCAGCCTCATCGAAACGGGGATTGAGTATCAAATCTGTGAATATTTTATAGAATTCGTCTAGATGGTCTTTATGCACCTCGCCGATAAACATTGTTACTTCTTTATCGACCTGCGGGTTTATACCGGCCGCCCACGGATACAATTTATCGAGCACCTGTTGGTAGGTTAATTCTATTGTTCCGCCTTGTCCGATTGTCATCGCGGTCAATGCGTTTAAGCCTTCTTTGCCCGCGGGGTCGTTTATCGAGCCGACACTTAGTTGAATTCTGAATGTAATCAAAGGCGATTCGGCTTGGTACAATTCAGTTACCTCAGGACCCTTTGCGCAGTTAATGTTAGTCATAATTATTCCTGCAAAGAATATTAATGATAGTAAAATTTTTAGAGTTTTCATTTCGAACCCTCCTCAATTAAATTTACAACGGTTCTATTTTCTTTCGTAAAGTATTTTTTCGCTACACGCGTTATGTCTTCGGGTGTTACCTTGTCGTAGAGCGCATAAACCTGATTAATGCTTTCCGGGTCTCCTGTTAACTGTACATAGTGACTAATCTTGCCGGCAACAGCGTCTGCGTTATCGAGAGACATTGCGAAGCTGTATTTTAAGTATGATTTAATCGTGGATAATTTTTCCGCAGAGACCGGGTTGTTTTTTATTTCTTCGAGTGCGGCGTAAATTTCATTCCGGACTGCTTCTATGTTTTTCGAGTCTTTGATACGTGTCCAAATTGAAAAGAGTCCTGCGTCTCTGGAATCTCCCTGCGCGCCCTGTATAAATTCAACCCACTGTTTGTCGATTACTAATTTGTTGTAGAGTGGCGAGGTTTGTGAAAACACAAGCTGTGAAATTATATCCAACGTCGGCATGTCGATGTCTGTTGTGCTGAAGGCAGCCCCGTGATAACCGATAGCAAGCATGGGAAGTGTTTTAGATTTCCAGGTTAAGTTAACAATCTTTTCTTTCTTCTGGGGTGGTTCAACCGGTACGTGGAGTGTATAACTCCCGCGTTTCCAGTTGCTGTAATATTTTTTTGCCAGGTCAATTAATTTTGTCTGTTCGAAATCACCTACTACCACAACAACACAATTCTCAGGTCTGTACCAGCGGTCGAAAAATTTAATACTGTAATCGTACTGGTTCGGCATATCGAGAATGTCTTTTAAAAAGCCCATCGTTGTGTGCTTGTATGTATGTTTCTCGTAAGCGGCTTCACTCAGCTTTTCGTACATAGTCATGAACGGACTTGAGTAGTTTTTGTTGTACTCGCCTAAGATAGCGCCCGCTTCGGTTTTAAAATCTTCGACACTGTATTTCAGGTTCATGAATCTGTCGGCTTCCATGTCCATAATTGTTTCGAGAGCCGCTGAACTTGCGAGCGTATGGTAAGCCGTAACATCGTCGCTTGTAAAAGCATTATTATCGGCGCCTAGTTCTTTTAATATGTCGTTATACTTGTCTTTGTCATACTTTTCAGTTCCGCGGAACATCATGTGTTCGAAGAAGTGCGCAAAGCCAGAGAGTCCGGGTTCGACTTCGTTGCGCGATCCGGTACGGACAACTGTGTAGTATGCAATTATGCCCGGACTTGGAAACGGGATTGATACGATTTTCAATCCGTTGTCTAATGTTACTTGGTTGATCTCATAGGGAAAGATTTTGGATTCCTGTGCGGCTCCATCGGTCCTAACAAAAAGTAGGGCAGCAAAGGAGACCAGCAGAATGCCGATGATTCCCGATGACATCGGGATGAATCTTGTCATAAATTCCTCCATAAAGGGTTATTGGATGTAGTTAATTAGAAAATAAGTCATTGAAAAATAGAAGTTTACCGCAGATGTTTACAAAATGAACGGTTATCAGTAAATTAAAGTGTTATCAAGTTAAGGAAAATACTTCAGATTAAAAAAAATGTTTCAAATTCCTTCATCCGTGATACTATTTTATTCTAACTTCTCCTTCTCCAACTCTTCAAAATATTTTCTTATCAAATCCTCATAGTCCTTAGAATATTTTTCCTCCAACATTTTAAGAAGTTCTTGTCGAAGTTTGCTGCGACCTTCTTGTGTGGTTAAATCGATGTCTGCCGGACTTGTTCGCCTATAATCTTTACCGACTTCAGCGCGGCGTCGCTTCTCAAAATCTCGTTCACGCATCGAGCGCTGTGAATCTAATAATCGCGATAAAATTCTGTCTTGTTTTTTTATTGTTTCGGGATTGACATTGCCTTGCTCTAAATCTGTTTGGACTTCAGCCATATCTTTTGCAACTCGGTCAAGGTCGCCTAACAGTTTACTTAGCTCACCGGCATCTTTAGCTTCTTTGGCAAGTTCCTCCAACGATTTTCTGAGTGCGCCTTGCTGTCCGGCAATTCTTGCATACTCAGCCGCTTGCTGTGCGGATAATCCCTGTCCTTGTCCCATTGATTGTCCTGTCTGCGCATTGATACCCGCTTGCATACCGGACATTTGCCCGAGTCGCTGCATCAGTCCAGCCATGCCCATTCCTTGCCCGCTGCCTTTTTTCATAGCATTCATAGCACCCTGCATCATCATAGCGGCTCGATTCATAGAACCCATTGCTTCGTTCTGCTGTTGTGAGGTTCCGCCGGGATTTCGTTGTTCCATGTTTTGTAATGCCTGTGCCATCTGCCGCATGGCGTTTCCAATTTCTTTTCCCATCTCCGGACTTATCGCGAATGATTTTTTAGAAATCTCACCCATCGAGTTTGCGACATTGTTTAAATCTCCAACCATGTCCATTTGCTGCTGGGCGTTTTCTCTGAAACGCTGTGAGTTCGGGTCAAGCTTTTGAGTTTCCTGTTTGAGGGCTTCCTGTTCTTTCGAAAGCTCTAACAAATTTTGAACTGCCTTGCGCATTTTATTCAACACCTCACGCTGCATCTGTTCCTGAAGCGATTCCTTTACGTCCTGCATCTCAGCCATAAATTGTTCGAGGTCTTGTTTCGTCTCCTGCTGTGTCTGGTTCGCCTGCTTCATCTGACCGGATTTCATCTGCTGCGCTGACTTTTGTGTCTTCTGCTGTAATTGCTTGTTCATCAAATCCTGCTGAGCTTTATCCATTTTTTCAAGAGGCATGTCTTTCGGAAATTCCTCCATCTTCTCCTTTAAATTTTTCGCTTCCTGTTCTAGCTTGTCAATCTGCTTTTGCATATCCGCTTGCTGTTTTGAAAGCTCATCCAACTTCTGCTTGTCGTTTGGATTTGTTTGGGCTGTTTGGTTTTGCAATTCTTGCTGTTGCTTTATTAATTCTTCCGTTCGTTTTATCAACTCATCTATCTTTTGCTCAATCGCAATCCGCTTCAACAGCTCTATCATTCGCTCCAAATTCTTTCGGAACTGCTCCTCAGAAAAATTCATCTGCTGCATGGCTTGCTTCATTTGCTCGGGCGTCATCTGCTTCATATTTTCTTGCAGTTTCTTCATTGCTTCTTGAAGCTCGGGGTTTTTTAACTCGTCCATCAGCTTTTGCAACTCCTGATACTTTTCCATAGTCTGGTTTGAGAGAAGCTTGTTCTCATCCATCTTTTGAATCATCTCTTCAAGCTTTTGAGCGTTCTCGCTTATCTTCTTTTTCATATCCTCATATTTTTTTGTCAGCTCTTCAGCTTTTTTCTGCTGCTGCCAATCCATTTTTTGAGGATTTTTCTTCATCTCACGCTGAAGCTCTTCCATCTCTTTACGCATCTTCTCGGCTTCTTTTGCTATACTCTGCATTGATTCAAGCGTCTTATTTTGGTTTTGTGCGACGTCTGCAAATACTTCATCTAAAGAAGGAAACCGGACTAAATATGTTTCGCTGCGAGCAGACTTGGGACCGCTGACATTATCATTATCAAACACCTCGACATAATAAGACAGAACGTCCTCGGGCACGAGGTTTAATCCGGTTAAATTCCATTCGTGCCATAAATCTTGTGTTACTTGCTCTTTTGATGTTAAGGGAACCTCGATAAAAGAAAATTCTTCCGACGGTTTTTCGTAACGCGATTGAACAAGCCGGTATGCGAGCCGTAAGCTTGAGAATCCGAAGTCGTCTTTTATACGAATGAGAAGCGGCAGTTTCATGCTCTCGTTAATGTCGATGTTTTTACCGGGAACGATTACCGCAACTGTCGGATATTCATCGGGCGTAATTTTTAAATGATACTCAATCGGGTCAAGATTGGTTAATCCGCCTTCATCTTTGATTATAATTCGGTAGTTTCTGCTTTTTAAATGTAAGAACGAAGCCGTAGCTTCTGTTTCCGATAAATTTAATCGCAATGCAGTACTGTCGCTGAATAATAATTCTGCGGATGAAAGTTTTTTACTCGAAAGAATGTTAAACGAAATGCGAGTTCCGGGCAGCGCTGCAACATCGCCGACATTTTCTTCAAGCTCCTTAGGCGTGATGCGTGTATAGGCTGGAAAATTTAAATTCAACTGCATTGAGCGGATAATAGGTCGATCGAGAACCAAAATTTTATATACGGGACTGTTTGCATCTCCAGAAGAAACGTAATAATGAGTTGTCGATTTTATGTTTGGAATTGAGAATTTAAAAATCCCATCGTCCGAAATTTTAAGCGTTGTCTTTTCATATTTTGCCACTCCCTCCTCGCGTGAAAGAAAAGTAATTGTATTTACAGAACTTCCAACAGGGTGAATATTGAAATCGACCGTTTCACCTCGAAGCGCTTCAGAATCTCCGGGTTCAACTATGAAAAAGAGTTTGGGAATAACTGAAAACGGTTGGTTAAATTGATAAATACGGAAAGCCGACCATAAAAATCCTTTTGGCGAAATAAAAATTGCCAGCAGAAAAACACTGAGTGCGTAGAAAAATACCCTACGCATCTTTTTTAACTGTTTTTTATCGACGGCTAGAATAAAATCGATCCCTTTGATAGCATCGTATAAATCCATAAACGAAGCGTCGATTAGCTCGAATGAGTATAAAGCTTTTTCATGCACTTTCGATTCATAGACTTGTAAAGCGTTCAGAAGACGGTCGTGGATATTTGGAAATTGATTGCCAACCTTGATAGCAATTTCCGAATCGTTTGCATTTTTTAATATATTGAGTTTTCGGAGAAGTGGTCTTGCTACAAACCACGATGAGCTTAAGAGTATCGATAAAAGGACGAAAAAGAAAAGTATCGTTCTTCCCGTTACTCCGAAACCAAAGATGCGGTCTAATATGATGGAGATGAAAGACGTGAGAAGTAAGACGGAAGACGATATAATTATTCCGGTGAAGAGATCGACAGAGTTTTGCTTTTTTCTAACGGTGTTAAGTCGGTGTCTGATTTCTTCGTAGAGTGGCGATATATTCCTATAATTTTCCAATTTACAAGCACCAAATATCATAAAAGACGATTATTGGAAATTTTTCATTGGAGTTTGCTTGTGTTTTGGGGTTTGGCATATTGAAAATTTTTAGTTTAGTGTGTTAACGCCCACACAACTATGTTTGTTCCAAAACGCAGAGCTTCTTCGCGTTTATCAGGCGGAGTGTTGTGAACTTCCGGGTCGTTCCAGCCGTCGCTCGGGTTTGACTCATAAGTATAGTAAAGAACCAACCGATTGTTATGAAAAATTCCAAATCCTTGCGGTGGATTCTTGTCGTGCTCGTGTGTCTTCGGGGGACCGTTTGGAAAACTAAAATGGCAATTATATAAACCGTAACTGTATGGCAACTCAATTAAATCTTTTTCAGGAAAAACTTTTTTGATTTCGCGCCTGAATGCTTTGTCCAATCCATAGTCGTCATCCACATAAAGGAAGCCGCCGTTTTCGAGATAAGTGCGAAGTCGCGTTGCTTCATAATCAGAGAAAACTACATTGCCGTGTCCGGTCATAAATATAAACGGATATGTAAAAAACTTATCGCTGGAGATTTCTACAAACTCATAAGACGGTTCGACATCGATAAGAGAGTTTTGTTTAATGTATTTTAAAAGATTAACTTCTTCGCCCGGATCATTATACCAATCTCCGCCACCGCTGTATTTGAGCCGTGCGATTTTGAAAGCGCTCGTAACTTTTACCTGCGATATGAGATATGAGATATGAGATATTAGCAGTCCGAGCACCATTAAAATTTTAAATGTTCGTTTCATTAATTGAAATTTAGGAAAATGGGAGGGGAGAAGCAAATGGAAGGAACGGGGAAAGCGTGACATGGAGAAACGGTGACGAGACGAAAACGAGAATGGAACGAATTAGGTGGACTAAGTAAATATGCCTTTCTGAATAATGAATATCGAATAATGAACTATGAATTATGAAGTGGAAAAAGTTTTAAAAATCTGTAGTTGGCAACAATTTCGGTTGATGCTATCAAGTGTATCTATTTTGCCAGGGTTGGTTTTTTTAAATATGTAAGCCACCGCCATAACCACTCGGCGGGACCGTATTGAAATTTCTTCATCCACAAATTCGTAATAAAAATTTGTACTCCATAAATTACGATCACTAAAATTAACCCCGTTACTTTTCCGACTTTACCGAATAATCCAAAACCATATCCATAAAAAATTGTTGTGCAAATAATTGACTGTAAAAGATATGTACTGAGCGCCATACGTCCGGGTGCAGCTAAATAATTTAGCCAATTATTATTCTGATTTGAATTAAGAAGCAAAGCAAATGCGGCGATAAAAAATAAACTTAAAGCAGGCGCACCGACTACTTGCCCGAATGATGCAATAAACAAAATGAATGTCGGCTCGAATCGTGGTAAAGATAAAATCAGGGAGGAGTATATGAAGTTTCCGATTACACCAATTATTAATCCCCACCAAAATATTTTTTTAAACAGCGGAATATTGCTTCCTAAATTTTGTAATATTTGCCGCTTGCCAAAATACATCCCTATTAAAAACATAGCTAATACACTCGGTCCGATAAATATTGTTGCAAACGACATAAATCTCATATCGTATGCACGTTGTTTTGTAATCTCGATAAAGCTCCCTGTCGGATAAACCTGATAAGCTCGGTCAATATCTTTCTTATACATAACTTCTTGCTGAGTAAATGACTTTTCGATTTCTTCGCGTCCTTGCGGAAAAGATTTGCCAAGCTCAATTGCTGTCGCCCCCAATAACGTAAATAATAAAGGAACCGCCAAAAGAACTACAACCCAAATAATTAATGTCTTGGGTTTGGCTTTGCGGAACAATATTAACACGAAGCCAAGCAGACTGTATAAAGCCAAAATATCTCCAACCCATATAAAAAATGCGTGCACCACACCTATAATGAATAAAACCAGATACCTCCGCAAGACGATTGGCAAAAAGTTAGTTTGATGATCTTCGGATCGCATCATCATAATTGTAAATCCGTAGCCAAACAAAAATGAGAAGATGGAGTAAAATTTTCCTTCTGCAAAAAATTTTACAAACCAAGCGACAGCACGCTCGATGCCGACAACCGTTTCGGGCAAGGGCATTAATATAGTTTGGAACGGATGGATAAAGTAATCCATATTAACTAACAAGATACCGAACAGAGCAAAGCCGCGAAGGACATCAAGTAATTGAATACGTTCAGCGGGTTGTGTGGGAAGTAAGGAGAGGGTTGGTTCGTTCATAGAAATTTCGCTTTCATTGTTAGAAATTTATAAAAATGGCAAGTGAGAAACAAATAGAATGCGAGTTGGAGATAAGAAGAATGGGAGAGGTGTCAGCATTCTGAAACCCTTTCAAATTTCTGATAGCCAGCGAGGTTTAAATTGCTTGTTTCATATGTAAATTCCTTGTTTTTTAAATGGCATAATTGTTGGGCAGATATTAACTTGATAAACTAAATAAGGAGAATAAAAATGAAGAACCTTTATCTAATCGCTTCAATAATGCTTGCACTTTTGCTAATTGGCTCTTGCAAATATGCACCGACCGAACCACCGAAAGGAGAAACTCGCTCACTCACACAAACGGAAAAGCAGTTAGTTACTTCGGCGGATAAGTTTGGCCTGAAATTATTTCAAAAAGTAAATGAGTTCGATTGGAATAAAAACATTTTTATTTCACCCCTCAGCGTCTCATTAGCTCTTGGTATGACACTTAACGGCGCTAACACTTCCACATACGACTCGATGAGAAACACACTTGAATTACCCAACATTCCTCAAGGACAAATTAACGAAGCATACAAAAGTCTTATTGAACTTTTAACAGGCATCGATGCGAAAGTAAATTTTAAAATTGCCAATTCCATTTTCTATCGAAACACTTACACGTTCGAACAGGACTTTATTGAAGTTAATAAAAAATATTTCAATGCTTTAGTGCAAGGGCTAAATTTTAAAGACCCCGCAGCCGTTGGCATCATAAATAAATGGGTTGATGATAATACTAATGGAAAAATCCAAAAGATTGTAGATTCAATTGATGATGATATCGTGATGTTTTTAATAAATGCGCTTTACTTCAAGGGCACCTGGAAGTATGAATTTGATAAAACGAACACAAGGGACGATTTATTTATTCAGCCGACTGGTACGCAGTCGCCGTGTAGAATGATGGTTCAGGAAGCGGAATTTAATTACTTGGCTAATGAAGATTTTCAAGCAATCGATTTACCTTATGGGGATGGAGCGTTTAGTATGACTGTGTTTCTGCCAAAACAAAGTCGAGATGTTAATTCTTTTATTGCTAACTTAACCGAGAGTAATTGGAACAGTTGGTTAAGTAGCTTTACAATTCAGAAGGTTAAACTTTATTTGCCAAAGTTTAAGTTGGAGTATGAAATTCAAATGAAAGATGTATTGAGTGCATTAGGAATGGGTATCGCTTTTGATGCAGGCAATGCCGATTTCACAAAACTATACCGCGGTCCCGAACGAGCTTACATTAGCAAAGTAAAGCATAAAACTTTTGTGGATGTTTATGAAGAGGGCACCGAAGCCGCCGCAGTTACATCGGTTGAAATTGGCCTTACTTCCGTTGGAGAAGATATCATTATGCGCTGCGACAGACCTTTCGTTTTTGTCATTCGAGAAAAAAACTCAAACAGCATTTTATTCATTGGAAAAATTGTTAAACCATAAGCTATGAATAAATCAAACTCAACCCCTATAAAAGTTGTTTCGACTTCGTTCCGTCCTTCGACAAGCTCAGGACTCCACTACGCTCTACATGACGATATTAGCTGGATTTTCGTCACACTGAGCCATCCGCCTTTGGCGGAGAGTCGAAGGGTGTTCTTTTTTTATTCTTTGTAAAGTCTCTTGGGGATGTGTTGAAATTACAATCAAATAGTTTTAACAAATTATAGGAGCTATTATGAAAAAATTAATTTTATTAACAATCATTCTGCCTCTTCTTTCTTTTGCTCAATACAATCAAGAAAGAACAACGGAGCAAAGTTTTGAAAATTCCGAATTGTTTTTTAAAAGTCATTACCTGAATACCTTCGGACTTTACAGGTTCAAACAAGTTTCAGCGGGATTGATAGATGACCCGTTTTTAAATCTGCACATCAACCCCGCACATCAACCGAATTTAGGTGATGATGATGCACTAATTTACATCGATTTCCGAAGCGATAGAACCGAGGTAAAATTGTTCGATGCTTATGTCGTACCTACGTACTATTATCCAGATTTAAGGATTATGCCACCTTACCCTGACCCGAGGTGGTTGACCGTTGCCCGTTCTGAACCTGAGCCGATTGTATCAATTGGAATTTTGGCTAACCCGCTTTCGGAAATTACAAAAAAATTCTTCATAGGCGGTTCCTATCAATTAATGCATAAACAGGAAAAGTTTTATCAAATGCCCTACTGGATTTATTATCCGAACTTTTATTATGATACTTTTGGCGGTGTACGGGCTGGATTAGAGAATGTCCCTATTATCGACCGCTTTGCTGGAAAAGATGAAATGACGCTCGAAGGACATTTCGTTACTCTCTTTACCGGATACAAATTGACTGACAAATTAAGTTTAGGAGCTTCCTTCAATGGTGTGAGCCATACACGTGATGGTGGATATTTAAATTCGCACAGAGATGAATATGGAACTACAGACAGAACAGAATATAGCACATCTCAACTTCTTGAAAGAAGCCAGAAATACAATCACTCAGATTTTAGCATCGGCGCTATTTATGACTTTTCGGAAAAATCATCCGTGGGCATCAAAGCCGGAATTTTAAATGGTAAAGCCGATCAAGATTATACCTCGCAAAGTTCTTACTACTCAAAGAACAATATTCCTGAGGTATCCAGCAATTGGTATTTAAATGATTCCAAGTCGTTGACAGTTCAAAATTGGAAACACGACGGAAGTTCAAAATATTATGGAGTTAATTTCAAACAAAATTTGAAAGAGGGAAAAGAAATATCCGGTTACTACCGTTACACTTATAGCGACGAAAAGGTTACAAACTCTTCTATTATTTTTGATACATCTTATTATTCTTCGCGCTGGACTTGGGACACAATGTGGTCAGTATATCGCGGCAGTTCGCTGACTTCAGATAAAAGAAAAGGAGATGGATTTAGAAAACAATACAACCACGAGGCACTCATCAGTTTCAAATCAAAATTGACTTCATCGAGTGCTGTTACAATCGGATTATATTACAACAGTATGAAAACAGATTATTTTTCAAGCGAACCGGTTTTAGCGTTGAGAACTTCAAATTACAATGGGACGAGTTCATATTGGACTCCTTATTCATACTCCATGAAATTATTAGAAGACAAAGTCCTTGAGTGGAATTATAATTCCCGAATTTGGTCGCTGCAAATTCCGGTTATTTTGAATTTTACTTTATCCGAGAATTTTGGGCTTATGTTAGGTATAAACAGAATACTAACCGGTTCTGAAATATCCGATGAAACCGTAGCTTACTTCAATAAGCGTGAGCGGGTCGAAAACGGAATAACCAAAACTGAAACAAACTTCGGGGAACGGTATTTACAGCCGACAAAAAAGTTTAGCGAAAGCTACTTCGACCTTATCGGCAGTTTATATGTAAATATTTCAGATGCATTCAAAGTTAAGCTGCTGTTAGACCCGGAAATCGAACCCGAGATTCGTGTTGCTCAATGGTGGTTAAGTTTTGAGATGAGGTTGTAATGGTATTTTGTACCGCTTTTTCGTATTTTCAAAGCGTTGGGTGTATTTGGTTTAATGCAGAACTACAAGTGAATAAAGAAATTAGGTTAAATATGAAGCTTCTTAAATATTTATTCTTGCTGATGGTAGTTACTCTCGCCGGTTGTTTGATTAACTCGGAGGAGAACCAATCAGACCCAATACCGGTTAGTGCAAATCAAATCAGGAATGCGAGCGTTTCTGGTCGTACCATTTCCATCGTGGCTGCCTGCGAAACCCCGACTCCATGCTGGTGTTTTTCATACACCAAACACATCAGATCGGCTAATACATATACAGTGACGGTGTTCGCTAGGCTCACGACGAATGACCCTTGTATCACAATTGTTGGAAGTACCGATGCACCATTTAACGTCACGGTAGAAGTTCCCGGTTCGTATTCTTTCCGATTCTGGCGCTCGGATGACGCAACCGTAGACACTACTCTGGTTGTCTCGTAAGCTTTGAGCACGAAAACAGCAAACAACCATTAAGACGTTTACACGTTTATTTTAATAAATGCCAGTAATTTACAATGAACTTATTATCAACAATGCTGAACAAATCTTATTATAAAACGAGAATTATTTTTACATTCAGCGTCGTTACAATTATTCTTGTAGTGCTAATATCTCTTGCGAGCTATAATTTTATTCGCACTCTTTACCTTGACGAGATATCATCACATGTAAAAACATCTACTCAAATTATCTCTAATCAGTTTGATGAATCGTATTTCGAGATATTAAGTATTGGTTCGCCAACCGAACTAACTCAAGCTTATTTCCAAAATATTTTCAAAAGAAATACCGTCAACAAAACTCCTTCCGAGATATTTATCTTCGACAAAAACTTAATGGTTCTTGTTCATTCAGATATTTCGGTTATTGAAAACAGAAATAATCCAAACCTCATCATAAACAAAAAAGATATTGAGGAACTTTCGGTCAAACAGTCTTTTTCAACAACGCCGTTCAAGGGCGACGACGGCAACTGGTATTTGTGGGGATTTTATCGGCTCGATGAAAACTTCTATCTTGCCGTGAAAGAAAACGCCGACAAGCTCCAGAAGGTAGAAGATTTTGCAGAACTATTTTTCTACTTCGGATTAATCGCTACTCTAATTACGATTATCGTTAGCTGGGTAATGGCGAAGTCGATTACAAAGCCAGTAAATAAACTTATTAAGTTCAGCAACGAAATCGGGAAAGGGAATTTTAAGGTCCGACCTCCGGAAAATATGAAGGGTGAAATAGAGTTACTTTCGACTGCGATGGAAAAAATGAAGAACAGCCTCTTCGAAAATCAGAAAGAGCGGGAAAATATTCTGGCACAGATAGCACACGAAATTCGCAACCCACTCGGTGGAATCGAATTATTCGCGAATCTTGTAAAAGAGGATTTAAAAACTGAAAATAAGAATACCGAAAATTTAGATAAAATTCTGAAAGAAGTAAGCGGGCTAAAAACTTTAATCACTGCATATTTGAATTACTGCAAACCCAAAATCGCAACCCAAGAATTAATTAACCTGCCCGATTTGCTGACTGATATTACTAACGTGTTCAAGCCGGATTTAGACAAAAAGAAAGTTCGAATAGAATACGACTTAAAATCAGCAAAGGTGCGGTTCGACCCGGAACATCTCCGACAAATATTAATTAACCTTGTTTCAAATAGTCTTAATTCTGTATCGGAGGACGGTTTTATAACGATTACTTCAAATGCGAATCATACAAATTGGTGGATATCGATTTCCGATAACGGACAAGGAATTTCTGAAGAAAATATCGATTTGATATTTGCCCCTTTCTTTACTACCAAAAAGGAAGGCACCGGGCTTGGACTATCCATCTGTAAAAAACTTGCAAAAGAAAATAATGCGCAAATTCAAGCTGTGAATAACAGAGACAGAGGGTGTACGTTTACAATATCTGGAGATGAAAATAGAGATCAATAAATAATAGATGAGTGGTTCAAATGGATTGATGCATAATTATACCGTCCCTAAAGGGACTTGTATTTGTTTGTTGTTTGTGATTTTATAAATCTAACAAAAATTTGAGTCCCTTTGGGGACGATAGAAAAAGGAAAAAATGAAGAATGAAGAAATTATAGTAATCGAAGATAATGAAACAATGCGGCTCGGCATCGTAGAAAGTTTACGGCGCGAAAGTTATAAAGTCCAAGCTTATGAAAACGGTCCACAAGCATTAAAAGATTTTCATTTCAAACCGGCATCGCTTGCTATAATCGATTTGAAGATGGAGCCGATGAACGGAATTCAAATACTCGAAAAAATTAAACAACAGAACCCCGCCACCGAAGTGTTAATGATTTCAGCTTATGGAACGGTTGAAGATGCGGTAAAAGCGATACAATTAGGAGCCGCCGATTTTCTTACCAAGCCATTCTCGCCCGATGAATTGCGGATACGTGTTAAGAAAATTGTAGAGAAAATACAGAACGAAAGAAGAATCCAAGAGTTGATTGAGCAGAATCGTTTGCTTAGCGACGAAGCATTTTCGGGTTATGCAGAGATGATTGGTAATTCGCTACAGATTAAAAAAGTTTTTACACTTGTTGAACAAGTCGCTAACACAGAAAGCGCTGTTTTAGTACAGGGTGAAACCGGCACCGGAAAAGAATTAATCGCAAGGGCGATACACAGGAGAAGCAAACGTGCCGAGAATCCTTTTATAAAAGTAAATTGTGGAGCTTTGAACGATAATCTTCTCGAGAGTGAATTGTTTGGGCACGAAAAAGGCGCATTTACAGGTGCAATACGCTTAAAAAAAGGAAGATTCGAATTAGCCGATAAAGGCACCTTGTTCTTAGATGAAATAGGTGATATTTCCACAGCGATGCAAGTAAAGCTATTAAGGGTTTTGCAAGAAGGCGAATTTGAGAGAGTGGGAGGCGAATCGACTTTAAAAACCGATGTTAGAATTATCGCTGCGACAAACCGCGACTTACAAAAATTAATTCGTGAAGAAAAATTCAGAGAAGACCTATACTATAGGTTGAGTATTATTCCAATCAACATTCCGCCGCTGCGAGACAGGAGAGACGATATTCCGCTTCTTGTAGATTATTTTTTAAAAAAACAGGCGGGAATAAATCATCAAAAGGAAAAGCAGATTGAGATTGAAGGTATGAAATTGTTACTCGATTATCATTGGCCCGGCAATATTCGTGAGTTAGAAAATTTGATGGAAAGATTAACAGTTATTACAACGGGCGATATAATTGAATCTAATTTAATTTTGAACCACTTGAACCAAGGTTTGAACGTAATTACCAATTACAATAATTTACCACTTGAAAAAGCTGTGGAATCTCTTGAAAAGAATTTAATCGTGCAAGCGCTGAAAAAAGCGAACGGAGTAAAAAACAAAGCGGCGAAATATTTAGGAATCCCTACAAGTGTTCTTTATTACAAAATGGAAAAATATGATTTATAGAATAACAAGATTCGGCGGGTTTTTACTGTTTATATTCATTAATGCTCTGCAGAGTATTAATGCTCAGACTCTCAATGATGTTGAAAAAAGATATGAAGCGTTAAAAGGAAATTTAGTAAATGAAAAACATGTTCTGGATTCGCTTAATCAAAGCTTGGAAGAAAGAGCGGAATTGATTAATGAAGAAAAAAGTAAATCTAAGCCGGATCAGGATAAAATTTATAAATTGATGGCTGGATCAGTTACAGTTTCTAAATCGGTCGAATTGCTGCAGAATAAAATATTTCAATTAGAAAAGACTCTTGAAGAAACAAGAGACAAGCTAGATCATCATTATACGGCACTGATCGATTCTCTCAAAGCATTAAAACAAACCGCTTCGAAGACAGACGATGTAAGAGATATTGAAGACCGGATACTAAATAATATTGAGAAGCGACTTCTGATTACACCCAGAATTAAACAACTCTCTTTTATTCCGGAAAAAATACTTAAGATCGATCTCAACAAAACTAAAGATACTCTTCAAAGGAATATTTACACAGAATATCTAACTAGCGCATTGAAAGAAGTTGACTCCCTGTTAATCCAAGTGAACGAAACGAGCAGTGAAATAACACAAATAATAGCTCTGCACAGAAAGGCGAGTAATTTTTTAGACGAGGTAGAATTTGAAAACCAGATTAAACCCGTTGGAACTACCTCGATTAGATATACCTCAACTGAGGTAGGTATTCAATTATCCGATGTAAAGGGTTCAGAATTCAGTTCACAGTTACAGTCTTATGTTTCTTTAAACAACCAGTTAAATATTAGCCGGCTGCATTATCTTCAGACATCAAGCGAAAAGTTTACAAAAATTAACAACGAACAAGTAAATTTAAAGGACTACCAGGAATTGCTCAAAGAACTAAAAAAGCGGTTGAGTGATTACCGAACAATCCTTTCTGATAAACTGTCCGTTCGCTGATGAAATATAATTACAGCAAAATTTATTTTACGATCTTTTTCAGCCTTGTTTTTTATCATTTGTCCATTTGCCAGGTTACTTGGCGAACAAGCGCAGAGACCGGTTACTTCCATTCTTCTGGCGACGGATTAATCGGACAAGAAGATGTTCAAATAAAATTAGATGGCCTAATTAGATATAATTACCAACGTAAAAAGCAAAACGCTTCAGTCCATTTAAGGGTTAGACCAGAATTGTTTGGACTGAAAGACCGGGTAAGGTCGATGCGCCTAAAAGCTTTTGGTTCGTACAGTTACGACTTTGACGATTTTGAGGGTGGAATAAACATTACATCTCAAAGACATCTTTTTTCAGGAAAATACTTAGAAATAAGCTATGAATCAATTTTGTTACTCGGCGAAGCATCCTTCAATCTATTTAAAAATACACCGATTATTGCAAGTCTCGGTTATGCCTACCACAGTCTGAGCGCTGAAGAACAAGTCCTCGATTTAATTTTTCTTGATACTAAACTTAGTCGGATAATTAATTCTTACTTGCAATTTGGATATGGGGCTTACGGAGAGAAATTTGTTGTGAGTGGTCTTAGTCGAACTAATTATATATTACAAAAAAACAAGAACTCGGGCTGGAGATTAGGCCCCAAAATTCATCTGGGTTATACAAGAGATTTCATATTCAATTTTGAATATCGGTTTTTACTACACGGTTCACAGTTGACGGCTTTTCCTTCATACGAACACTGGCTGCGTGTCGTAACAGGGAAAATCTTTAACGAGCGATGGTCAGTATTTTTACTCGCCGACTATTATACACGAAAATTCAAAACCACGAATCTTGCTTTGATTGAAAACAATTTACTTTACACTCCGATGAATTTGGAAAATAGAATTTACGTTAAACTCGGCTATGAAATAAATGGGTCGGCAGAAATATTTGTCAAATCCGGTTACTTCAACGAGAACCTTTATAAGGATAACTTATCGTTCAAGGGATGGAGTTGGACGATGGGTATAGAAGTGAGAAACGAATAAATAAACGACCCGTATGATTACGGGTCGTCCACTTTTCATCCCTCTGTTTTTGCGTTATAAACAGTTAGGATCACAACGCGATTTTTGTGGTGATGGCAAAACCAAAATCGCGCGAGTTTGCAAGCCCCTTGGCGAATTCATTCTGAATATAAAATTTATTTCCGATATGTGCGCCGAGAAACAGACTTGCCGATACCTCGCTCTGTATGATTCGGCTTCCCGCATAACTGCTGCTGTGCACGCTTGCATACTCTGCACCTATGCCAATAATACCACTTTCGTTGATGTTATAGAATAATCCTGTATGGATGCCGGGTGTGAACTCATTCGCGCTCAGAGCATAATTGAAAGAAGGATGGAGAACATATGTTAATTCTGAGGAGTGAAAAATATTCGGTACTGAAAATTCTATTTCCCTGTCTTCCCCGCCGCCGTAATATGCACCTATAAAATCGAGTGTATAATCATTGTTTATGGATGAATACACGTTATAAACACCGCGCAAACCGTATGTATCGAGTTTGAAATCTTTGCGGTCTTTTTCTCCGGAACCGATACTAAGCTGAAATGAGAAATTGCGTGTCATCCCATAATAAACACTGCCATTTGAAAAGAACATATCTTCTTGCGGAGCGTTGACTCTGTTAAATGAGTATTCTCCGGCTAATTCAAAGACTACTGATTTGTGAGAGTAAACCATTGAACCTTTTTGCAGGAACAGATATGTATCGAAGCATGGATAAGCCGAATAGCTTAAAAATAACAAAGCTGAAATTGTTAAAATAATTTTTCTCATGATATTTTCCTTTCTTTGATTCTTTGTAATTTGTTTTAATGTTTTTTAATTGACGATGTGAGGGTAAGCTTACCGTGTTTGACGCCCTTAAGGCTGATTATTTTCTCGGCGATATTTTTTACGTGCAAAGCTTTCCCTCGTAAAAGAATTACTTCTAAACAATGGTCGTGGTCTATATGAACATGAGTCGTTGATATTATATTCTGAAAATGATCGTGCTGTAAGTTTGTAAGCGTTTTCTCAAGCTCGCGTTTGTGATGGTCGTAGATAAAAACCAGGGCACCGAATACTTCCTCTTTTGTTTGGTGAACACTTTCTTCAACAAGCTTTTCACGGACGAGGTCGCGCACAGCTTCAGACCTGTTTGTATAGCCCCTTTGACTAATAAGATTATCGAATTGTTTAAGAAGGTTGTCCTCCATCGATATACCAAAACGTTTTAGTTTATCCATAATTATCGTGCTACTTTTTTTAAAAATATAACACTGTAAAATATAAAAAGCAAGGAGCGGTGTGAATTTATTCATTTAGCTCAAAGCTGACTTTTGCCATTTCCGCCCCGCTTGCTTATATTTGAGGTGTGAAAAAATACACGCTTAAAAAATCTGTCTTTGGCGATAATCTGCAGCTTGTTTCAAAGAATTTTACAATCGATTATAGACGCGAGCTTAACGATTCGCAGCACGAAGCCGTTACTTCGGTTAATGGTCCGCACCTGGTTATTGCCGGCGCTGGGACAGGAAAAACACGAACAATAGTTTATCGTGTTGCCTACCTCGTTGAGCTTGGTGTAAAGCCCAAGAACATCTTACTGCTTACGTTTACACGCAAGGCATCGCAAGAGATGCTTCGACGTGCTGCGATCCTGCTTGATTCAAGATGTGAAAGTGTTTCGGGCGGAACGTTCCACTCATTTGCTAACACCATACTTCGTAAATATGCTACACTTATCGGTTACGAGAACGCTTTTACTATCCTCGACCAGGGAGATGCTGAAGATACGATCAATCTTATTCGAACCCGTATGAAATTGGATACAAGAGAACATCGCTTTCCAAGAAAAAACACACTGTTCGAAATTCACAGCAAGTCGGTTAACACAGTAACCCCGCTCCATGAATTACTCACTAAGCAATATCCACACTATTTAGAAATCGAGAATGAGATACAGAGTTTGTTCAACGAATTCGCTGCTTACAAAAAGTTACACAATCTAATGGACTACGACGACCTGTTGATCAACATTATAAAGTTATTTAAAGAACGAGAGGATATTCGTAATAGCATATCGACAAACTACAAATATATAATGGTTGATGAATATCAGGACACAAACAGAATACAAGCCGAAATTATAAAACTACTTTCAATGAAACCGGATGGAACTTATACAAATCCCAATGTGATGGTGGTTGGCGACGATGCCCAGTCAATTTATGCATTCCGCGGCGCAACAGTCAGAAACATTCTGGAATTCCCCGAAACATTCAAAGATTGCAAAGTCGTAACGCTTGAAGAGAACTACAGAAGCACACAAGCGATATTGAATGTTGCGAATGAGATTTTAAACAGAGCGAGAGAGTAAAATGGGAAGATGGATTGTTGGGATAATTTTCACAATGTTATGTGTGTTAATGCTACCAGGTTGTAAAGCGCCCGAAGACACTGCGAAACCCATAAAGGTTGAAACACCGCCAGTTAAAGAACCGACTCCGGCAATCACACTGAATGTTGCAACTCTTAATTTGTCTAAATATGGAACCAGGTATGAAAAACAAGCTATTGCAAAACTGGCTGAAATTATAAAGCGTGAAAATATCGATGTTCTTACTTTACAAGGAGTTACGCGATATCCTGATATCCAGAATCGATTTGATTTAATAGAAGAGTTGCGAAAACACACCGGCATGTATCAAAAGTTCGGCGAGACGCAAAACCTTTCTGGCCGTCAGGTTGGCAATGCGGTATTCAGCTCTTATCCGATCAAAACTTTTGAAAACTTAGATTACAAAAAACCGAAAACGCTTGCGACGGCTTTAAGCGCGTCTGTCGATGCGGGAGTCGGCAATGTTGTTGTTGTGTCAACGCTTATTCCAGAACATTTAACGACGGATGAAAAATTTGATTGCATCACGACTTTGGAAGGAATTCAGAAAAAGTATCAGTCTTCATTCTTTATAGTTACCGGTAATGTGTTTATGCTCGACAGTAAGAACCTCCGTGAATTCAAATTACATTATGGACTTCTCAAAGAACGGGACGTTTTTCCACAACTGCTTTATTTGGCGAACGACCTACTAAAATTATTAGATACCAAAGTAGAAGAAACAGGTAACGGCAAAATGATTATTTACAGCTTTGGTTTGTTTAACAGGCAGTCACAATCGAGGTAGCAAGTTGACTCGCCACAAATACAAAAAAAAACTATACAGCAATAAAGGTGAAGGTTCTCAACCTCAGCTTGTTATTGCAGAGAATGAGAATGCGCAGTCGAAGTTTATAGTTCAGAAAATTCTTGAGCTGCGGGAAGAGAGAATCCCGCTCGAAGAAGTTGCAGTGTTATTCCGTTCGTCTTACCACTCTTTCGACCTGGAAATTGAGCTGACAAAAGCGAATATTCCATTCGTTAAGTTTGGCGGGTTCAAGTTTATCGAGACGGCGCATATTAAAGACATGATTGCATATTTGCGGGTTATCGAAAACCCGCGCGATGTTGTTGCCTGGAACAGAATACTCTTATTGATAGAAGGAGTAGGACCGCGCACGGCAGAAAAAATTATCGACAATATTTTAAGTCGGCAAACGAATAAATTCTGGAACGATTATCATGATTATCCCGAGATGGTAAGAGATTTGTTCGACGTATTACACAATACAGCAAAAATTTTTAAAACGCCGGCTTTAAAAGTTGACCGCATACAGACTTACTACGAGCCGATATTCAGAAAGACTTATGATGACTGGCGGCGGCGTGAAAAGGATTTGGAAATGTTTTCCGCAATTACCGAGAGATACGAGAGTGTTCAGAACTTACTAACTGACTTGGCGCTTGAACCACCGAATGAAAGCGTATCGGAAATAACTTCCACCGGGAAAGAAACAGAATACCTTACACTATCCACCATACACAGCGCTAAAGGTTTAGAGTGGAACAGTGTTTTTATTATTTATGCACTCGACGGGCGGTTTCCTTCATTTCACGCCGTTGATGATGAGGATGCTATGGAAGAAGAATGCCGGCTGATGTATGTAGCTTGCACACGCGCAAAGGAACATCTGTTTATTACATATCCGATAAATATTTATGACCGCGAAACAGGCATGGTGTTATCGAAACCTTCCCGTTTTCTGGAGGGACTGGGTGAAAATCTGCTGGAACCGTGGGTAATAACGGGTGAATAGTAATAAAAAAACCACCCAAAATTAATCAATTTCGTTGATTTTTCATTATAAAACGGATTAAGTAAAAAAGTGCTTGACTATCAGCCATACTTTTAATATATTTTCACAGAATATATTATAAACTTTGGAGCTATTTATATCGTTATTTCGTTAAAGGTTTTATCTTAGTCTGTAAAATAAACAAAGCAGTTATTCTTTGTATTTTTAATTCTTATAACCTTTAACGTCTGTGTGGTATTAATAAAGTTTTTAATAAAAACCGGATGTTAAAGGATGAAACATTCGGTTTTTTATTTATGGCACCTAAACAATATATGACAAATATTCTGAATAGAGCAAGATTCATCTTTATTTTTGCTTTTCTTCTAATCTCTATTGTTTCCTCGCAGGAAAAAGATGTAAGCATTATTCAATCCGATGAAAACGGAATTACCTTCGAGTACACACCCGCTTATTCGAAATCCACTATAATAGAAGCTGGATCAGAAAAATTCCTGGATTATTATTTTGACAGTGAGGTTTATGATTCTAAAGTTACTACCGGCTCGCCCGTATCCAAATACAGATGCCTAACTTTACGTTTTCCCGGACTTTCAGAAAATAAAGTTGTAGTTCTATCTACCGATTATGAAGAAATAAGAAACGTGCTACTTCTTCCTGTGCCTGTAGTAGAAAAAGACCGTGAAAATAATTTTACGACAAAGTATATAAAAGATATATCTTCTTATTCCGTCTCTTCCTTTATTCCCCAGGAGATAATACAATTAGCCGATGTCGGAACCTCGCGCAGTGCCATTTTGGGAAACATCAATATATTTCCTTTGCAGTACAACCCATCATCTTTGACGCTAAAAAAATACAGCAGGATACGCGTCCAAGTTACTTTCGGATCGAAAGAATATCGAAATGGTTTTCAGATGCAAGACGAATTACTTGCGGGGGTCGGACTCAATTATGAAACTGCAAAAAATTGGACTGTTTCATCACCGTCGCTAAAGAAAAAATTACAGGACAATAGTGTTCTTGCATCGGGTGTGTGGTTTAAATTTCCTATCACTGAAGATGGAATTTACAAGATTGACGGAACTCGTTTACTTTCGTTGGGCTTTCCCTCCAATACCGATCCCGCAACGATAAAAATATACTCGAATGGGGGTGTTGAACTACCGCTTAATCCAACGGTTAACACACCGGACGACTTATTGGAAAATGCCATCTATCTTTATGACAGCGGCACACAAGGCAAATTAGATGCGGGCGACTATATTTTGTTTTATGCATGCGGAACCCGCGGATGGAATTATAATCCTACGAACAAAAAATTCTCCCATTACATAAACCGGTATACGGAAACAAATTACTATTGGCTCACATACGACGGTACCCCGTCGAAAAAAATGAACGAAACAACCTCGTGGAACGAACCGAATGTGTTTCAACCGACAAGCGTTCTCGGGAAAGTCTTCCGCGAAGACGAAAAAATTAACGTACTGAATTCCGGGCTTGAATGGTTGGGCCAGCAATTTAGCGTCAATGATGTGATGACTTACGTTGCGCCACTACCCGGTCTTGATGTATTGCGTCCCATAGAATACAATATCAGGCTTGCAGCACGAACTCATCTCCAACAGTCCTACTTCAACATTTATGAACACCAGCAGAATATTGGATCTGTTGCAATTGATGGCACATATCTCGGCAGCTATACGTCTCCACAAGCGAGGTTTGCAAATGTTAATGTATCTAAAATACCTAATTTTACAGATTCACACAGCGAGTTGAAACTTTCGTTTACGAGCGATAACTCGGCAGGCATCGGCAACTTAGATTGGTACGAAATATTTTACTCTCAATTATTAACGGCTCAAAACGATGTTTTCGCTTTTACTACACACGACACTACGGCTGTTATTAAGTATGTCATCGACGGCTTTTCATCGAACGACATAAAAGTTTTTTACATACAGTCATTTGACTATGCGAGTATCGTTACTCAAACGACAATCTTTACAAACACAGTGGCATTTCAACTTGGAGTGGGTGCGGGGACTCTCCGCCATATGTACGCCGTAGGGCCGAATGGTTATAAATCACCCTCGTCATTCGTGCGTGTAAACAATCAAAATCTTCACGGTGCGGTTTCTTCCGGAGACTCAATTCAGTTAATTATTATTGTGCACAACGACTTTAAAAGTGCGGCAAACAGGTTGAAGAGTCATCGCGAAAGTTTAGGAAAAGATAAACTCAAAACAATCGTTGCCGACGTAGATGAGGTTTATAATGAGTTTGGCGGTGGAATGCCCTCTCCGGTTGCGATAAGAAATTTCCTAAAGTTTGCTTACAATAATTCGCCAGGCCTGTCCTTAAAGTATGCTTTGTTCTTTGGGGATGGAGATTTTGACTATAAACGTGTAACAATATCCGGAACAAACTGGATACCTCCGTGGGAAACTCCGGAATCTTATGTCGATATAAATTCGTATGCGACTGAAGACCCGTTTGCAATTTTCGATAACGGCGGAAAAGTTTCGTTGGCAGTCGGTAGGTTAGCAGTAAGGTCTCCATCGGAAGCTGAAGCTTTGGTCGATAAGATAATTGAGTATGAAAAAAATCCCGTACGCGACCCGTGGAAGATGCGAGTAACCTTTGTTGCAGATGACGGTCCCGCAGCTCCCGGCGATGACGACAGAGATATGCACACAAGCCATGCAGAAGATGTGGCGAGAATGACGCCCAATTTTATTGAGAAAAGAAAAATCTATATCGTAGAATATCCAACAGTTGTTACGTCGGCTGGGAGAAGAAAACCGACGGCAAACGAAGCAATCGTCCGTCAGATGAACGAAGGGACGTTATTCGTGAATTTCTCAGGACACGGCAATCCAAGATTATGGACACATGAGCAAATATTTGTACGAGAAACCGACTTTCAGTTACTTCAGAACAAAGGAAAATATTTTTATCTTATCGCGGCGACATGTAATTTTTCGGAGTTTGATGCCGGTGGCGATCAAAGCGGCGGAGAGATTTTAACAAACAAAGCAAATTCCGGTGCGATAGGAGTCTTGTCGGCAACGAGGGCAGTGTACGCATTTCCAAATAGGCAGCTAAACGTCGAGCTATATAGGCAAACTTTTAAATATGATGCCTTTGGGCAACTATTACCTCAACGATTAGGAGATGCGATATATAAGACAAAACAAATATATACGGATCCGAATGCACAAAAATTCTTTCTGTTAGGAGACCCGTCAATTAGGATTGCCTTACCACAGAAGTTCGGCACTATAGATTCAATAAACGGTCAATTCACTGATCGAACAGTTAGTGTGAAAGCGCTTCAAAAAGTAAATCTAAAAGGCGTTGTAACCGATTCGGGAAGCGTGTCCGATCTAAATGGCAAAGCTCAAATCGTGATGTATGATGCAAACAGATCTGTTTTGATTCCCGAATGGTCGAACTTTAAATATACAGTTCCCGGTGGAGTTATATTTAAAGGCGAGAACACTATTTCATCTGGAAAATTTTCCTCAGGGTTTATTATCCCCAAAGATATATCTTACGATACACTTAATGGAAGAATCACACTTTATTTTGCAAACGACCAAACCGACGGTATGGGCTATACCGAGAATATTGTAATCAACGGTACTGATACTTCGGCTGCCAAAGACGAGCAGGGCCCGGAGCTTAATATTTATTTTAATTCACATTCATTCCGTCCGGGTGACGTCGTTCCTGAAGCTCCGGTACTTCTCCTCGAGTTGAGTGATGAGTCGGGCATTAATGCAGCAGGTTCAGGCATCGGTCACCGCATTGAAGCCTGGCTCGATGACCAGAACCAAAGTATTGATTTGACGCCGTATTATAAAAGTAAGCTTGATACTTATCAGGAAGGAACAGTAGAGTATCAATTCGGGAAGTTGAACACTGGAACTCACTCTCTTAAACTTCGTGCGTGGGATGTATTTAACAACGCCTCAACAAGCGAAACTATTTTTGATGTTTTGGTTAGCCAGGGACTAACAATCTCAGAGGTGTTTAATTTTCCGAATCCTTTTTCCAATCAGACGTACTTCACATTCAACCACAATCAAATATTGCCCGTGGATGCTGAGGTGAAGATTTACACGATCGCAGGACGCCAAGTTAACTCATTAAAGCAAACGAACATTATAGATAAGTTTGTAAAAATTGAATGGGATGGAAGAGATAAAGAGGGCGACCTGCTTGCTAATGGTGTGTATCTTTATAAAGTTATTTTGAGAACACAGGACGGTCGTTTTACGAGCGAGGCATTAGGAAAATTAAGCGTATTGAAATAATTGCAATTAATAGATAAAGATTTTAAATTTAATAATAATGTTACATGTTATAAAAGGAAAACTTAAAATGGTCTCAAAAACAACAATTCAACGGCTAATGGCAATCACAATTATTCTAATCGGAATAATCCCTAATTTATCTTTTAGTCAGGGTGAATCCGCCGTACCCTTTTTGCTCATAGCGCCAAATTCACGAGCGAGCGGTCTGGGTGAATCAGGAACCGGTATGGCTGACGATGCCTCGGCAATATTTTGGAATCCAGCCGGGCTTGCATTCCAAACCGGTCAAGAAATAAGTATCACACATGCTAACTGGCTTCCTCAGTTTGCAATGTCCGATTTATTCTATGAATATCTTGGCTATAAAGGTTACTTTGAGGAGGTGGGCGGAACAATCGGCGCAAACATCATCTACTTGAATTTAGGCGAATTTATCAAAACTGGTTCAGGTGGTCCGGAAGAAATCGGCCGATTTAAAGCTTATGAGTTTGCAATAACAGGCGGCTATGCAACAAAAATACTCGAAAACTTAGGAGTCGGTGTAAATTTGCGATACATCCGAAGCGCCTTAGCGCCATTTGGTACTGAAGAAGAAAAAGGAACCGGTATCGCAAATACGATGAGCTTCGACGTTTCTGCAATGTACAAACAACCATTACTTACGGAAGAATTTTTAACCGGTATAAATATCGGTGTAAATTTGGCCAACTTGGGACCAAAGGTTGCCTACATAGATGAAGCCCAAGCAGACCCGCTTCCAACAAACTTGCGTTTGGGTTTAGGTTTCGACGTGCTGAAGAGCGAATACAATAACATAGTAGCGAATGTGGACTTCCAAAGAATTTTAGTCCGCCGATATTACGATGGAACTTCCGACAATTCATTCAAAGCTCTTTTTTCAGCATGGGGCGATGGGAGCAAGTTGCGTAAAGTAACAATAGGCGCCGGGATGGAATACTGGTATGGTGCCCCGAAATTAGTTGCGCTAAGATTCGGTTACTTCTATGAAGACCCAAGCTTCGGTAATCGTAAGTTCTTAACTTTCGGCGCGGGTATCAGATACGATATTTACGGTTTCGATTTTAGCTATCTTTCAGCAATGGAAGAAAATCACCCATTGTCAGAGACTCTAAGATTTACTTTAATGATAAACTGGGGCGCTGCGGAATAAAGGATTAGTAATCGGTTTTTCTTTAATCGTAAGGCATTATAATCGACTTCATGAAATTAACCCACGGCAAATGTCGTGGGTTAATTATTAAAATGGATAATATGAAATATAAAAAACTCTTTTCCAGTATTATCTTGAGCGGGCTGATAAGTTTTATCGGTTTAGAAACGTTTGCTCAGGAAAGTATTAAACTGCAATTAGACCATCCGATTTCTGCTGCGACTGATAATCAGAACCAATCACTGGTAAAACATGCAGCAGGTCCAGAAACTTTACGCGTACTTGCAGTGATGGTTGATTTTGTAGAGGATAGCGACGGACGTACGACGGGAACCGGAAAGTTCGATTTATCAACCCAAGACTCAATTATCGACTCACCACCTCACAACAAAGAATATTTTAGAGACCATCTTCTTTTTCTCGAAAACTACTGGCGTAAAGTAACAAACGGAAAATTAATTGTAAAAGCAGAAATCCTCGATTCTGTTTTTCATCTTCCTCATCAAATGCAGTTTTACAGCCCGCCGCGTAGCAGCACTTCTTTCGCTGAAATCGGTCAGCTTTTTAATGACACATGGCGGCTTGTTGATTCACTCAACCCAGAGTTGCAATTCTCAAATTATAATTCATTCTGTATTTTTCATGCGGGCGCTGGTCGTGATATCGACTTAGTCAGCGTTTATGGATACGACCCGACTCCTTATGATTTACCCTCAATTTACATTGGGTTAAATAGTTTAAAGGAAATCTTCGGCGGTAGTTTCCAAGGTGTTTCTGTCGATAGCGGACAGTTTTATATTGATAATAGCCTGGTACTGCCCGAAACTGAAAATCGTAAATTGCAGTCGATTGTCGGAACCTCATTGCTGCAACTCGGCATAAACGGTTTACTTGTTGGCAGCTTTGGTAGTTATCTTGGATTACCGGATTTGTTCAATACAGAAACAGGAAAGTCTGGTATAGGCAGATTTGGACTAATGGACGGACAATCGATGTTTAGTTGGAGTGGCTTGTTTCCTCCGGAACCTTCTGCGTGGGAAAAATATTTTCTCGATAAAAAATTCAATCTTGGCATGATGCATATCGTTGATGTGCAACCCGGAGAAACGATAGCGAATCTTCCAGCCGTTAGTTTCAACGATATCGATACAATTTATAAAGTTCCAATCAGCACGCGAGAATACTTCCTCGTTGAAAACCGTAACCGCGATGCTTTCAAGAATGGCTCAACCATTACAATGCAGTTTAACGGACAAACTATACAAAAATATTTTCCTCGCGATACAACTGAATATAACGCCTTCGACCAACGGGTAGTTTTTGGCGTGGTAACAGATATAGATGAATATGATTGGAGCTTGCCGGGTGGAGTTACGAAAGAAGGTACATTCTACGACGGTGGTATTCTCATCTGGCATGTCGATGAAAATGTTATTGACCAAAATTTGGTAAATAATTCTGTTAACGCCAACCCAAACAGAAGAGGTGTTGATTTAGAAGAAGCCGACGGCTCACAGGATATCGGACAGACGTACGGTTTTTTAAGCGCCGGCTCTGGCAGTGAGGACGGAACATCTCTGGACTTCTGGTTTGACGGCAACATAGCGCCTGTTTATAAAAATGAGTTTGGCAACAATACATATCCAAACTCAATGAGTTACGATATGGCAAACAGCCATATTACAATAAAAGATTTTACAGAGCGCTCACCGCGGATGACGACGAAAATAATTTTAGGTGATGATGTTATAAAGCCGCTGCCGGGATTCCCGAAATTTATTGGACCCAAAGCCGCCAACCAGGCGCCGCAGGTTATCGACAATAGAATTTTTATCTCAAATGGCGATTCAATATTTGTGTTTTTACCCGATGGGAGAAGCGGAACAACAAATCCAGATGGACTTTTCTCTCCGATCGGAGGAACGTTTCCAATAACTTGTAAATCGATCTTTCTTCCTGGTGATTATTTAGGCGTGAAGGATAGTAGTGCGTTCATATTCGCTACTCGAGATATTAATCATGATTTGGTCATCGATTCAATAGGAATTAGTGATACAATTTCCAATAATTCACTCATAACTACTTCTGTTGTGTCATTAATGCCTGTTGGTATTTGGCCTGGTGTGACTGGTCCAAGATTTTACTTCGGTGATAAATCCGGCAATGTTAGAATAATACCTCCTGATTCATCTTTAAAATTTAGCAATTCATCAATCATATCTCTTTCTGTTGCTTGGGCATCTGAATTTATATGTACTACAACTGATTCACTTCACCGGCTTTCTAAGAGTTTTCCTCTTCCGATCGTTTCAGATAATTGGGATGTTGTTACAGCTAGATCAAGCTTATCTGATTCATTATATTTCGTCGCTGCTGATATTGGAGGAAATATTATAGTACTTGTAAACTTTGATTTTTCTTGGTCAAAAACAATTACCTTTAATGATGATAAGATTCTCGGTGTAGCAATAGCCGACGTTGATAACGACGGAAGTCGCGATGTCGTCGTAACCGCCGGCAAAAAAATCTATGCCTTCAATCGCAACGGATTTATGTTAGATAATTTTCCTATAACAGTTCCCGACACAATTACCAACTCACCAATAATCGCCGATGTTGACGGCGACGGAATATTGGATATCTTGGCTTCGACAAAAAACAACCTGGTTGTGGCTTACTCTGCAACAGGAAAATCGGTGTACGGCTTCCCAATCTCTATTGGCGCTGGTTCGCTTGCTTCTATGAGCATATCTTCTGCACAAGTCGGGAAGGACGGAATCTTAACAGCAATGTCAGGCGATGGTTATCTTTATGCATGGGGATTACCAAATGTTAAAGCCGTTCCTTGGGGAAATTACCGCGGCAACGCACAGCATACAGCTTTTGAAAACTCAACTTTAACCGGTCAACCGATTTCAGATTTCTTTCCAGCATCTCGCGCATACAACTGGCCCAACCCTGTTTATAATGGTAAAACCAATATCCGTTTTTACGTGAGCGAAAACTCAAACGTCGAAATAAAAATCTTCGATATGGCTGGCGATTTAGTCGATCAGTTGAAGATAATTGCTGTCGGTGGTATCGATAACGAAGTCGAATGGAATGCATCAAAAATTCAGAGCGGTGTTTACTATGCTCACATTAAAGCCGATGGCGCATCTCAAAGCGCCAGCACTATAATTAAAATTGCCGTCGTAAAATGATATGCGCTGGTTTGCTTTTTTTTCCCTTGCCCTGCTATTGTCCTGCCGCGAGATTCTACCGGTTGAGCAGGAAGAAAATATTTCCGGCTATCAAATCAACGGCAGCGTAACAAACCAAAGCGGCACGCCGATACCTGATGTGAGCGTGCTGCTGTATTACGACGAACAGAAGATAAGTAATACACAAACTGATACGTCGGTCGTGTTTGTAACCGATACAAACCAAGTAGTAACCGTTCAGGTTTTTTCAGTTAAGAACATTCTTGTCAGAACACTATTTACAGAAAAGATGAGAATAGGGCCGGTTCCCAGGTTTTCGTGGGACGGACTAAACGACACTGGCGTTGAAGCTCCGTCAGGTTTTTATTTGCTTCGGTATCAAATAGATACTGCGGTCGTTAAAGAGTCACCCGTTGTAGTTGATGGAAAGATATCCGCACGAACTGATTCTGACGGGCGTTTTGTTATTCCGAATGAATACTTGCCGGTAGATAAAACATACGATAAGTATTTGCAAGACACTTTTCAAGGCGCTTATTTAATCGGCTCTTCTGTTGTTTTAGAACTTGTTTCTGGAACTTCAGTCAAAACCGGAAGAGTGTATCTTAAAAAAGATAAAGTTACAAATGTAAGCATTACGATGTAGTTATTAACAATTAATTTTTTATCTCGTTCCTTAGGAGCGTAATGTTTGTAAAAAATAAATAAGAATAAATTATTAAGCTCCGTTCGGAGCAACATAAAGATAAATATGAAAATTAGCACAATTAGTAACGTGAGAAATCTGAACTATTATTATACAGTAAATTCTGAAACTGTTAAAACAGTTTATTTTCTTCTTTTATTATCAGTAACCCACGACTTAAGTCGTGGGTTAAACAAAATATTTTTATCATGTAACCGTTTCAACGGTTTACAAACATTATACAGAGGTCTCATAATATTAATATCAATATTTGTATTTCTGAATTTTAGTACTGCTCAAGACGAACCTCACCATCCCGAACTTGAGTGGAAGACGATAGAGACAGAACATTTCTTTGTCCACTACCACGACGGTGCAGAACGCACAGCCATGTTGACAGCAAAAATTGCCGAAGAGATATATGAACCTGTTACATCTCTGTATAATCATAGACCAGATCAAAAAGTATCGTGGATAATTAAAGACCAAGACGACTATTCAAACGGCGCTGCATATTTTTACGATAATAAAGTTGAAATATGGGCAACCTCGATGGATTTTGATTTGCGTGGTACACATAATTGGCTGCGGAATGTAATTACACATGAATTCACGCACATTGTTCAAATACAAACCTCTATGAAATTTGGCAGGCGTGTACCAGCTTTTTACTTGCAATGGCTTGGCTACGAAGCTGAGCGGCGCCCCGATGTGCTGTATGGATATCCGAACGTAATTGCCTCTTACCCCGTTTCGGGATTTGTAATACCAGCTTGGTTTGCCGAAGGGGTTGCCCAATACAACAGAAAAGAATTAGGTTACGATTCATGGGATTCACACCGCGATATGATTTTGCGAATGTACTCACTCGACGATAACATGCTGTCGTGGAATGAGATGGCGGTTTTTGGTAAGACGAGCTTGGGCAACGAATCAAGCTACAATGCAGGGTTTGCATTCGTTTCATATATTGCAAAAAAATACGGCGAGGATAAAATTGTAGATATTTCACGTAACCTCTCTTCTCTTACCGAGTACAGTATAGACGGGGCAATAAACCGGGCAGTCGGTAAAGATGGAAAAGAAGTTTACAATGAATGGCGCGAAGAACTTAAGCGGGATTATACAAGTCGAGTTGCGAACATAAAAAATAATTTTGTTACCGGTGAGCTTATAGCAGATGTCGGGTTTGGGAATTTCTATCCTACATTTTCTCCCGACGGCTCGAAGTTGGCTTATGTTTCAAACAAAGAGGGCGATTATTTTTCTCTGTCTTCTCTTTATATTTATGATATTCAAACTAAAGAGGAAAAGAAAATCCAGTCTGGTATCAGAGCGAACCTTAGTTGGTCGCCCGACGGCAAGAAAATCTTTTACTCTAAGCATTCAAGCGATAACCCATATTGGTCGAGCGTGTATGATATCTATGTTTATGAGATTGAGAAAGAAGAAGAAACACGTCTGACTTTTAGAAAACGAGCCAACGCGCCGGCAATCTCGCCCGACGGAAAACGAATTGTATTTGTAGCGGGCAGCGATGGGATAACGAATCTCTTTGTCGCGGATTACAGCGATTCAGCAAACTCTCTATCAGTGTTTACGCAGCTTACATTTTTTATGAACAGTGAACAAGTTTATAACCCCAAATGGTCACCAGATGGAAACCAAATTGTTTTTGATTACTCAGTAAAAGATGGACGTGACATTGCCGTGATTCCTGGAGCCGGTGGAGATGTTAAATTTATTATAACCGGCTATGAAGACACTCGCAACCCCGTATTTTCTGTTGATGGGAAAAAAATATTTTATGCATCCGATATAACAGGAGTTTTCAATATTTACCAACTCGATTTTGAAACCGGAAAAACTGAACAGATTTCGAACGTCCTTGGCGGAGCTTTCATGCCCTCGGTTAATCAGCGGGAGGATTTAGCATTTGCGTCATATACATCCACAGGTTATAAAATCGCTTATCTTAAAAACTCCAACCCGATTCAGAATCAAAATATTTACTACGTTAAACAATCGGATATCTTTAGTGAAGCTTCTCCGCAGATTGCATCCGCGTCGAACGATATCGCTCAGCAATTCGATTGGAATAAGTTAAAATTTTATGATGATACTAAAACACCTGAGTATGGCCATCGCAAATACAAAAATATATTCACAAGTTTAACAGTAGTTCCCGTTCTCAGAGTAGATAATTATAATCCGAAGAATAAAGGGTTTGAAGTATTGAAGCCGGGTGTTTATCTTTTCTCTAATGATGTATTGGACAAGGTAGGCATGTTTGCGGGAGCGGCAATGAACACAAAATTCGAGCGGGATTTGTTTGTGATGTTTGATTATCGCGATAAACTTCCCGGTTTTTTCCAACTCGGATTAGAGCCGATGTTAAGTTTTGAAGTTTATAACATAACTCGTAAAACAGCAACAAACTTAATGCTTCCTCAGGATACATTCAGTGTCGGCGTAAATTACAACCTTCTGGAATTTGATTTAGTTTTGAGACAGAAAATATTTACTGAAAAATTAGATTGGGAATTGCGTTATGCCCATAGCCGTTATTCTGCCGGCATAGATAATTTTATTCTGTATACTACGGAACCGCCAATGCTGGTGCCCGGTTCAAATGAGCTATATCTTATAGGGAACGACGTAAGCTCCACCTGGACGCTGGACGGAATTGTTCCTTCGAGGACGAGCGAAATTAATCCGCTCGGCAGAAAAATTCGCATTCGTTACGATTATGAATTTGATAAATTCAATTCAACGGGTGATTATGAAATTGAAAACGGTGTACTTGTGCCACAATATAACTGGTTCCATTTCCATAAAGTTGAGTTAAACTGGCGCGAGCACTTTAAATTACCGTTCTGGAAACACACACTAACAGCGCAAATCCGCGGCGGCTCAATTTTAGGTCCTCCGGTAGATAACTTTTTCGACTTCTACATCGGCGGCTTGGAAGGTATGAAAGGGTATCCGTTTTACTCCCTCGGCGGGAACGAGTTTGCTTATCTAAATCTAACATACCGTTTCCCAATTTTCAGCAAATTAGACATACGTTTTCTCCATTTTTACTTCGATAAACTATATGGGGCTGTGTACGGAGATTTAGGTAATGCTTGGACAGGCGGTTCGATCAGTAAAGTTAGGTTTAGAAAAGATGTCGGCGCAGAATTACGGCTTGAGTCATTTTCATGGTATGCTTTCCCGACAAGAATATTTTTCAACGCTTCATACGGTCTCGATAAATTCAATAAATTAGTTCGAGATGAAACAGTCGTGGTTCCTTACGGTAAAGAATGGCGGTTTTACCTGGGAATTCTTTTCGGCTTTGATTTAGACTTTAATAAATTTTAAATATTTATTAGGAAACGCTTATGATTTGTAAACAGTCACTTCTCACTTTTCTCTTGATCGCTTTGGTTCAAACTGCATTTTCTTCGGATTTACCTGATCACCAAACCAAATATTTTACCGGAAATGCTAAGGTAGATTTTTTCAGCAGTTCTGTTAAACTACCGAAAGATAATTCCATGTTTGAAAATCTCCAGGATGGTATTTCTCAGGAAAGTGTTCCTAAGAAATCTCCGTTATTAGCTGGAGGTTTGTCGCTTGTTGTTCCGGGTGCGGGTGAAATTTACAACGGCGATTACGTCAAAGCCGGAATGTTCCTTATTGTAGAAGTAGCCGCTTGGGTGTTTTCTTCTAATTACAATAATAAGGGGGATGAAATTACTGACGTGTTTCAAAATTTCGCCGATAAGCAGGTTGACAGCCGGCCGACATGGGATGTTAATGAACCTAACCGCTACCGGACCAAGTGGGACGTGATAAGATATTATGAATGGACATATAATAATAGAAATGATAAAAATATTTTTCCTAACTATAAAGAAGAAAATCTACCCTCAGCTATTATTAGTGATGATCAGACTTTACCTCCTTGGATTCGAGTTGACTGGGATAACTTAAATGCGTTGGAGCGATCAATGGGTAGCTGGTATTCTCACACTTTACCGCGACACGGTGAGCAGCAGTATTACGAGCTTATCGGAAAATACCAGCAATTTAACCAGGGCTGGGACGATGCAACCGACCCGAACTTTTCGTACGGAAAAGAAGTAACAGCTAATTTACGCTTCTACTCTCAGATGCGCGGACTTGCAAACGATTATTATTACAAAGCAAAAGCTGCGGCAACCGTAATAGTTGCAAACCATATATTGAGCGCGGTTGATGCGTACTTCAGCGCCCGTGCTATTAATTCAAAGTTAAGCGCCGAGCTCAGGATGGAAAACCGCGAAACACCGTTTGGGAAAATACCGGTAACATTCGGAACTCTGAGATATCAATTTTGATTAACTCTTTGAGTAATAAATTAAATATCGGAATCGTTGCTCGAACATTGCTGAGGGGTTGAGTTTAGTATGCAAACGTGAATCCGCGGTCGGGTGTTGCGAAACGATCTCGTAGCGTGTTTCGCAGAATACATAAGATAATAAGAAAGCAAACGTTGCGACCTTTGCGCCTTTGCGAGAAATAATTTTTCAGATGTTTCAAATAAATTTTCATCAGCGTACCACATAATACTATGATAGATTTTTCAGACATTGAATCCGCTTACTCTGTTTTACAAAACGTTGTCAACACAACCCCGCTTTTAACTTCGGAAACATTTAACAAATTAGCCGGAGTAAATACTTTTTTTAAAGCAGAAAGCTTTCAGCGTATTGGCGCGTTTAAAATACGAGGTGCCTACAATAAAATTTTCTCTTTATCTCAAAAAGAGAGAAAAGCCGGCGTGATTGCTCATTCTTCCGGCAACCACGCACAGGGAGTAGCGCTTGCCTGCAAGTTAGTGGGAATTAAAGCAGTTGTAGTTATGCCCTCCGACTCGGTTAAAAGTAAAGTCGAGGCGACAAAATCATACGGCGCTAAGGTTGTATTTACCGGCGTTACAACGGATGACCGCGAAAGAACAACTTCTGAATTGATTGCGAAGCATGGGTACACCTTGGTACCGCCATACGACGACGATAAAATTATTGCGGGACAGGGTACTGTTGGATTGGAAATATTTCAGGATTTGAAAGATTTAGATTATTTATTTGTACCGGTTGGCGGCGGTGGATTGATATCGGGGTGCTCAGTTGCGGCAAAGCATCTTTCCCCTAAAACAAAAGTAATCGGTGTTGAAACAACCGGCGCAAACGACTGTTACCAATCGTTCAGAGAGAAAAGAATTGTAAAGCTTACTTCCGTGAACACGATAGCTGACGGTATGAGGACGCTGAGCGTTGGTAAACGCAACTTCGGAATAATCATGAAGTATGTCGACGATGTTATAACTGTTACAGACGAAGATGTAATTGAAATGATGAGATTTTTCTTTGAGAGGATGAAAATAGTTGTGGAACCGACAGGAGCGGTAGCGCCCACGGCGGTGATGAAAAATGTTTTAGGATTGAAGGATAAGAAAGTATGCGCGATAATAAGCGGAGGAAATGTGGATACAAAATTATTTAAAGAGTGGATATAAGAATTAAAAATACTTCTTTAAACTAAACTCACCTTCTATTTTCAAATCTTCCTCATCAACCATCTTACCTTCGCCGTCAATCTCCCTTAATCCAACCAACGGACTTAAATCTCCAACCTCGTAAAGCACCGGTATGTCGGTAGTATGCGTATCAACTTGATATGAGATACCGAGGTCGGCAGGAGTTGTGTGTCCGTTTTTATATTTAATTATAACATTTCTGATGATTAGGTCGTAAGCACGCTCGGAGTTACCGGGAAGGTTTTCATATGTTGGAATATTTACATCGGTATATGTTTCTGAGGCAATCGCATAAAAAGCCGCCAACAAACCGACAGCATTAAGTTTTCTAATGAAAAATTTTTCCGGGTCGCCAATCATATGCCCCGACTCAATTAAAACTGTGCTTGTTCCCCAGGTTTGAATGCTATCACCAAATGCTCGAGGTTCATAACCATCATCGTACCGGGTTATTTTTCCGGGAATTATTTCCAACATTATTTCAGTGAGGAAAGCAGTAATTTTTTTAGCCCGAACTCGCACATCATTATCCGATTTATCATCGTCCATAGCGGGAGCCAAAAATGCAATCGCCGATATTTCTTTAGTTCCTTTAACAGTGCTTAATTCCTGGTCGTGGAGATTAAATCCAAAATCGGGCAGGTACTCGTTCTGTATTTTCTTTAACAATCGTGCTTCCGGTGTTACGAGGGCAATAGCATCACGATTCAAATCGATGCACTGTGCAGTCCTGCGCTGATTTCGTGCAGTGCCATCCGGGTTTAGCATCGGGAGAAATAATAAAGTAACCTTCGACAGCAAATCTTTGATTTCATCTTTGTCAGAAAATGTGTTGAAGTAATTAAATATATCCGCGATTGCCATTGTTGCGGTCGATTCATCGCCGTGCATCTGAGACCAAAGCAGGATTTTTATTTTTCCAGTCCCCACTTTTATTAAACGTATTTGTCTACCCTCGAACGATTTTCCGACTTCGCTAATTTCAAATAATTCTTTTTTGGAAAGAATAATTTTATCGATGAGAGAGTGGAAGAACTCGGAAGAGAAACTTCTAGACGTAAAATCTAGCACAAAGCATTTGTCGTATAATTCAAAAAAATTATTATTCATTTTATTCTATTTAAAACATCGAATATCGGAATGTTTATTTCTCATATTCTCAGTAACCCACGACTTAAGTCGTGGGTTAACCAAAATCTTTTTATCATGTAACCGTTTCAACGGTTTACAAACATTATTCAGATGACCCTAAAAATTCACAATATCGTTATAGATTACAAATGCCATAAACGCAAGGAGAATGAAAAAGCCGGCTTGTTGAATAATCATTTTTGCCTTTGTGGGTATTTCGCGACGGATAATTGCTTCCACAATTAAGAATAATATATGTCCCCCATCCAGCGCCGGGAAAGGCACGATGTTGATGATAGCGAGACTCATACTTAAAAGCGCAACAAAGGCGGCAAAGCTAATCCAGCCCATCTCGGCGCTTTGAGTTGCCATTTGCGCAATCTTAATCGGTCCTCCGAATGATTGCGAAAATTTTGTTTGACCGGTGATGAGTTGATTCATCGAATAGGCAAACAATTTAACAGCAATAGAAACTCCTTTGATGCCTTCGGGTAATGCTTCAAACAACGAATACTCAATTCTCTTTTGAGGACCTGTATAAATGGTGCCGAGCGCAATTCCGATCCGGCCATCCGTCGTGGGAGTAACGGCGCCTGAAAGAGTATCTTTTTCACGAATCCAAGCGATTTTTATTTCATTTCCGGGGTTTGCTTTTATTAGTGTTCTAACTTGGTAGTCGTTAAAAATATTTTCATTGTTGATTGTATAAAATATGTCTCCCGGTTTCATTCCAAGCGCTTCGGCTGGTTTTCCAGCTTCTACACCGCTAACCATTGCAGCACTCTCTTTAGGATATATACCGAATTGTTCATCCGAAAAAGTTTTTATATCCTTACGTGACGAATTTAGTTTTAGCGGCTGGTTGTTGCGAAGGACTTCGAGTTCTAAATCTCGGTTTACTTCTTCAATATATATAAAATTATTTATCTCGTCCCAGTGTGAAATTGTTTTCCCGTTTATTGAAATAATCTTATCGGATGGAAGCAAACCGGATTTTTCCGCTGCGCTGTTTGCGGCAACATAACCGACCGTAGTGGTTTCTTTAATAATCTTTCCCTGGTTGTAACTTATTGCCCAAAATATTAGAATTGCCAAAAGAATATTCATAAGTACACCAGCAATCATAACAAAAAATTTTGATATGAAGGGTTTCGACCTAAACTCCCACGGTTCGGGCGGTTTATTTACAAATTCAGTATCCATGCTTTCGTCAATCATGCCGGCTATCTTTACGTATCCGCCGATTGGAATCCAGGAGATGCAGTAATCAGTATCTCCGATCTTTTTCCCGAATGCACGCGGTGGAAATCCGATTGAAAACCTATCTACGCGCATACCGGTTAATTTGGCAGCTAAGAAGTGCCCAAGCTCATGAACCAGAACCAAAATTCCGATTGTTGCAAGAAAATAAAATATTGTGCTAAGTAAGTCCATCTATATCTTTCAGTTTATTTTTCAATTATTTTTTTAATAAAGTTTCGTGTTTCTTTGTCTGCTTCTATAATATCTTCAATCATAGGGTTGTGGATGATGCGCTGTTTGTTAAGCGCTGTATCAATTAATTGTGGTATCTGATTGAACTTAATTTTTCCGTTCAGGAACAGGTCGACCGCCACTTCGTTGGCAGCGTTTAGTATTGCGGGGGCTGAGCCGCCCATCTCGAGAGCTTTGTATGCGTGCTGTAAACATTCGAACTTGTTTCTGTCGGGAGTAAAAAAAGTCATTTTATGAAGTTCCGAAAAATTAATTCTTTCGGATTGAGATGAGGCGCGGTCTGGAAACGTTAGAGCATATTGGATCGGTATCTTCATGTCGGGAACTCCGAGCTGAGCTTTTACCGAGCCATCGACAAATTCAACCATCGAATGAATTATCGATTGCGGATGTATAATAACCTCAATTTTTTCTGCCGGTAGTTTGAATAGATAATGTGCTTCGATTACTTCAAGACCTTTGTTCATCAGTGTCGCGGAATCGATTGTTATTTTATTCCCCATTTTCCAGTTAGGATGATTCAACGCTTGTGCGATTGTTACGTTTTCAAATTCACTTTTATCTAAATTGAGAAATGGTCCGCCGGAAGCAGTTAAAATCAGTTTCGATATATTTTTATAATCTTCACCGACAAGACACTGTAGTATAGCGCTGTGTTCACTGTCGATGGGAATCAGCGTGGCTTTATATTCATCAACCAACAGTGTAATTATTTCACCCGCTACGACGAGAGTTTCTTTGTTAGCGAGTGCGACCGTCTTTCCTGATTTGATTGCTTCAATTGTCGGTTCAAGCCCTGCAAACCCAACGAGAGAATTAATCACTACATCGACATCGGGTTTTGAGGCGATTATTTTTAGCCCATCAGCACCAAAGAATATTTCAAGCGATGCTCCAAATTTCTTCTGAAGAAAGTCCACCGAGTCGGGTTCCATTACGGCGACACCTTTTGGATGGAAACGCTCGATCTGTTCGACAAGCAAATCGATCCCGCGGTTTGCGGTTAAGTAAGTTACACAGAACCGATCAGGGAAACCGGAGATCACTTCAAGGCTGCTCTGTCCGATGGAACCGGTTGAACCTAAAATGGCTATATTTTTTGTTTTTTTCAAATGTTTTCGGCTTGTCTAAAAATCAAACCCCGATTCATCGGGGTTTAGCCCGATACAATCGGGACTGTTTTAAGTTATTAAAATATGTAATGAAAGGCAAAATTACCGCGCTGGTTTGGTTTTCTTTCCGTATAGCGCTTTTGGTTTTTTGTATCCCGGTTTTATCTTGTCATAAATCAGTTCGATTCTTCGCTTGTATGGGACGAACGCACTCTTCATCGCATTGATGGTAAGTTTCTCTAAATCTTCGATAGTCAATCCGAAAACATCGTGAGCAATTTTGTATTCTTTCGTCATCGTAGTGTTGCTCATCAGCTTGTCGTCGGTGTTTAAGGTTACTCTGAATTTATATCTGTAATAAAGCCCGAAAGGATGTTCCTCATAACTTTTTGCCGCGCCGGTATCAACGTTACTTGTCAAACACATTTCTAGAGGAATTCTTTTATCCAATATATACTGAGCAAGGTAGCCCATATTTGCAATCTTTTTCGGGTCGTGGTCGTCAATCGTAATATCTTCGATGAGCCGGGTGGCGTGCCCTATTCTGTCTGCGCCGCACCATTGGATAGCCTGCCAGATGGATTCTTTTCCAAAACCCTCGCCCGCGTGTATTGTTATGTGAAAATTTTCCCGCTTAATATAATTGAACGCGTCTAAATGTTTCTTTGGCGGGAAGCCGCCTTCTTCGCCAGCGAGGTCAAAACCTACAACTCCCCGTTCGCGGTAGTCAATTGCCAGTTCAGCCATCTCTTGAGAAAGTTTCTGGTCGCGCATTGCGGAAATTATCAAGCCGTATTCGACATCAAATTCTTTTTTACCTTTTTCAAGACCTTTTAAAACTGCGTTGACCACTTCGTCCCAGTGTAAACCTTTTTGCGTATGGAAGACCGGCGCAAAGCGTGTTTCAACATACACAACTCCGTCGTTGTACATATCTTCCATCATCTCGTAGGCAACTCTTTCGAGGGCTGCTTCTGTTTGCATAACGCCGGTTGTGTGCTCGAAACCTTCGAGGTAAAGAGCGAGACTTCCGCGTTGTGCGCCGCGATGGAACCATTCGGCAAGTTCTTTTGCGTTGTTCGTTGGAAGTTTGCCGTAGCCAATTTCTTTTGCCAGGTCAATTACTGTTTGTGGTCTTAAGCCGCCATCTAAGTGGTCGTGAAGAACAACTTTTGGTAACGGACGTATTATTTTTTCTGTTAGTTTCATTTTATATTCCTTTTATTAATTTCGTTTGGGCTTACATTCAGGACGGAAGTGTGCCTTTTGGTTGTGGAGGGGTAATATCCTGTATTGAGGCGCTTTTTCATATTCATTTTGAGGGGGTTGAACTTGTTGGACTTAAATTTATAAAAAATTTGGTTGGGAAACAAATACCTCTAAGACAGCGTGCTTAGAGAAATTTTCAAATCTACCTCAAATATCGTATATTTTATATGTGCCTGATGGTAGAAGTATTCGGAATATACAACCTAATCTAAAATGTATTTTGTAGGAGCATGTTTTTATGGAAATTAAATTTACAGTAAAAAAAATATTATTAACGTTTATTTTTCTGTGTAATTCGTTTTCGCAGAATTTAGAAATTAAAATTTATCTAGAGAAAAATGTATTTATACAAGGAGAAGATGTGAATTTACCAATTGAATTAATTAATCATGAAGATAAAGATATTTTAATAGAGATGCCGAGTATTAAAACAGGTTCTTTGGATATAAATTTAACAGATAGTAAAAGAGAAAATTATTATTACAAGGGGGGCACAGTGGAGGGTTCTAGCAAATCTTTGTTTGAACCGGGTGCAAGATGTGTTGGATGTATCAATTTAGACAAGGGCTATGCCTCACTCAAAAACATGTCTGGTGTTACAGTTCTTTCTAAAGGGACTTACTCCGTGAAAGTAATATTTTATCCCGATAACGATAATCGATCTAATAAGATAGAAAGTAATTCTATTAACTTTACAGTAAATGTACCTGAAGGCAAAGAAATGTTAGCGTTTGAGGAATATAAGAAAGGATATTCATCATATTGGGCATATCGAGACACAGAATTTGTTCGAATATTTGATAATATATATAAAACTTATCCTAACAGCGTTTACACACCTCATGTATTGCAGTTGCTTCAGGGGGTATATCATGTCCGTTTATTGGATACAGTTAAATCTAAACACTATGCACAGTTGCTGCTGCAGTATCCTAACAGTACGAGGGTGGAAGAAGGAGTAAGATTTTTAATGAGAAATTTCAAAGAAGAGGATAAAATTATTTTTTTAGATTCATTAAAAATTATTTACAGGAATACATATTTAGAAAAATATATTGATGACTATCTGAAATATTCTCTTATAAGAAAAAATTAATATCATTAAGAAAACAATAAGGAACCTATCATGAAGCTTAGATATCTCATTCTTATCTTTTTATTTTTCCTAATTAAGCCCTGCCGCGTATATGCTTGGGGTTTTTGTTTTTCCCTCATAATTCACTAAATTTATTCAAATGATTCTTTCCGACAAGAAAATACTTACTGAAATAAAAAAGCACAACATCGTGATAAAACCTTTCGACCGTAAGTATCTTGGCTCCAACAGTTATGATGTTCATCTCGGTGAATGGCTCGCAATGTATAAAGACGAGATACTCGATGCAAAGCGACATAATAAAGTACACCTTTTTAAAATTCCTAAAGAAGGATTGATACTTGTCCCCAGCAAACTTTATTTAGGCGTTACAATGGAGTACACGGAGACGCATAAGCATATCCCATTTTTAGAAGGAAAGAGCAGCATCGGTCGGCTTGGAATAGACATACACGCAACTGCGGGCAAGGGCGATGTCGGTTTTTGTAATACTTGGACGTTGGAGATATCGGTCCGTCAGCCGGTAAGAATTTACGCAGGTATGCCTATTGGACAGTTGATATATTTTGAAATTAGTGGAGAGGTGGAAGTTCCTTACAATCGGAAGAAATCAGCAAAGTATAACAAGCGAACCAATCGACCGGTCGAATCGATGATGTGGAAGAATTTTAAATTAAAATAAAACCACGACGGTAGCAGAGAAACGTAGCGCTCTCAGCGGTTAATTAGATTTATGAAAAAAAAATAAACCGCGGCGTTCGCAGCGATACGCAGTGTACTCAGCGGTTAAATATTCAATAATTGGGAAATCATCAAAATTATATTTATTTTTTTATCAAATTATGAAGGTATATACCATGAACCGAATCAACAAATTATTATTAATTAGTATATTACTCATTGCAAGTATATCAATTATAGTAGCTCAAGAAAAGCGTCCGCTCGAAATTGATGACATGTTTCGAATCAAGCGAGTTACCGATCCACAGCTCTCTCCCGACGGCAGGTGGATCGCTTATGTTGTCACCGAGGTAAATAAAGCTGAAAATAAATCCAACAGCGACCTCTATTTGATTCCATCCACAGGCGGAGAAGCTCTCAAACTTACTTATAGCCCTGCCGCAGATAACAACCCCCGCTGGTCGCCGGATAGCAAGACGATTGCTTTTGTTTCAAGTCGTTCGGGAGATGGCCAAATCTGGTTAATAGATATTTATGGCGGCGAAGCGCGACAACTTACAAAACTTTCTACGGGCGCCTCTAACCCAATGTGGTCGCCCGAAGGGAAAATGATTGCTTTTGTTTCTTCAGTCTATCCAGAATTTTCCGACAAACCATTTAAAGAAGCCGACGAGCTGAATAAAAAGAAGAATGAGGATAAGGAAAAAAGTAAAGTAAAAGCTCGCATCATTACAAAATTACTTTACCGCCATTGGAACGCCTGGGTTGACGGTAAACGTCAGCATATTTTTGTTATGCAGCTTGATAACGGAGAAACGAAAGATATTACTCCCGGCGACCGCGACGGTGTCCCAACTTCTTCAACTTTCTCAGCGGGTGATGATTTCGCATTTTCTCCTGACGGAAAAGAAATAGCTTACACAGCAGCTCCAGCAGAAAATGAAGCATGGAATACTAACCACGATATTTATACAGTTTCAATAGATGGAACTAATCGTAAACAATTGACAATTAATCCGGCGGCAGACGGTTATCCTAGGTACTCTAAGGACGGAAAATATATTGGTTATCGCGCACAACACACACCCGCCTTTGAAGCCGACCGATGGCAATTGATGTTGTATGACCGAAAAACAGGGAAGACAGAAAGTTACACCTCAAACTTCGACGCATCTGTTCACGCATTCCAATGGACATCGGATAATAGCAGAATATATTTCGCCTCAGAAGAAAATGCCAATCAACAGATATTCTATGTTTCGCTTAAAGATAAAAAAGTATCAAAAGTAGTTGAAGGCGGTGTGAATGGAGATGTAAACGTTTCTAATGACGGCAAGATGTTAATTTTCTCAAGGCAAACATTATCGCGCCCTATTGAAATATACAGCGCCACGTCCGATGGCAAGAATGTTAAAAAACTTACCGGCACAAACGATAACTTGTTCTCACAAATTTTAATAAATGATGCTGAAAGCATTACATATTCCGGGGCTGATGGCGCAACGATTCAATCGTGGTTAATTAAACCGCCGAATTATTCCGCCGAAGGCGGATCCGCCTCTGGCGGAGATCCGAATAAAAAATATCCTCTTGTATATCTCGTTCACGGTGGACCGCAAGGCGCCTGGGAAAACGGTTGGCATTACCGCTGGAATCCACAACTCTGGGCGGCTCAGGGTTATGTGGTGATGTCCCCTAATCCGCGTGGTTCAACCGGCTTCGGACAAAAATTCGTAAATGAAATAAGCGGCGACTGGGGCGGAAAAGCTTATGAAGATTTAATGAACGGTGTTGAGTATGCAGAGAAACTTCCTTTTGTTGATAAGAACAGGATGGCTGCTGCGGGCGCTTCTTACGGTGGATATATGATGAACTGGTTCGCAAGCCATACAGGCAAATTTAAAACTATTATCACCCATGCTGGAGTTTATAATTTTTATTCGATGTATGGAACGACAGAAGAAGTTTGGTTCGACGAATATGAACACGGCGGTACGCCATGGGATGTTCCTGAAAAGTATAATAAATTTTCTCCACACGTTTACGCAAAAGATTTTCTGAAATTTAAAACCCCTGTATTGATAGTTCACAACGAACTGGATTATCGTGTGCCTGTAACCGAGGGAATGCAATTGTTCACAACTTTGCAACGAATGGGAATTGAATCAAAATTCTTATACTTCCCCGATGAAGGACATGGCGTGTTGAAGCCGCAGAACAGCGAACTTTGGCATAAGACGGTGTTTGAGTGGTTGGCGAAGTATTTGAAGTAAATGAGTAACAACGAAGCTGCCTCCCCTCAATGAAGGGAGGGTTGCTCGGGTTTTTATCAAAGTTGAAATATTAAAAATATCAGGAATATAAAATGAAAAAATACAATCTACTTCTAATATTAATTCTTTTGTTCATTTCTTTTACTTTAAATTCTTATTCACAAGAAAAACGTAACTTTACTATCGACGATCTGTTTAAATACACACGCGTCAGCGACCCGCAAATATCCCCCGATGGAAAATGGATTGCATACGTTGCAAATGTAATTGATAAAGAAAAGAACCGAAGCAATACGGATATTTGGCTGATTCCTACGATAGGCGGAACTCCGCGCCAACTCACTACGAGCGAAAAATCGGATGACCGCCCGCGTTGGTCGCCCGACAACAAATTCATTGCGTTCAGTTCTGCAAGAGACGGGTCGCCACAAATTTATATTATCGACGTAACAGGTGGTGAAGCGCGTAAAGTAACTTCAATGCCTAACGGAACTTCAAACCACTTATGGATGCCGGATGGAAAGTCTATTCTGTTTGTATCGGATGTTTATCCGGATTGCTATACGGGCAATTGGGCTAAGGATAAGGAGTGTAACGAGAATAAGGATGAAAATAAATCCAAGAGTAAAGTAAAAGCGCGAATATTCGATGACCTAATGATTCGCCACTGGAATACCTGGATTGAAGAAACAAGAAGCCATTTGTTTATTACATCGGTTGACGGAAAAGAAGTGAAACAGCTTACCAACGGCAAATATACAACTCCGCCCATTGCGCTTGAAGGCAATGAAGATATTCAAATTTCTCCTGACGGAAAAGAAATTGCATTCTCAACAAACATGGATAAGGGAATAGCTTGGAGCACAAACAACGACATCTATGTTATACCGACTTCAGGCGGAGACCCCAAAAAAATCAGCGTCAGTGAAGGTTGCGATATTTCCCCGCGGTATTCTCCGGACGGAAATTACATCGCATATAAATCCCAGAAAACTCCCGGTTATGAATCAGACCTCTGGCGAATACTCGTATTTAATAGAACGACTGGAAAGACGAGTATTCTTACAGACGAAACAAGCTTCGATAACTGGGTGGAAGATTTAACCTGGTCGCCGGACAGCAAGGCTATCTACTTTACTGCCGATGTAAAAGGAAATTTACCGATATATTCGGTGAACTTAAACAGAGAAGTAAAAGAAATTATCGGAGGTCCATATTGGCACGAGAATTTGCGCCTTTCTCTATCGGGAAAATATTTTGCATTCACACGCAGAGAAATTTCTTACCCGAATGAGGTTTATACCGCAACACTCGAAGGCAAAAAGGTGACACGATTAACCGATGTAAACAAGAAATTTTTAAGCGAAGTAAAACTTGCAAAGGGCGAAGAAGTATGGTTCGATGGTGCCGCTGGAAAAGTACATGGCTTCATTGTAAAACCTCCCGATTTTAATCCTAACAAAAAATATCCGTTGCTTTTAATTATTCACGGTGGTCCTCAGCAAATGTTCGGCAATGCTTTCCGTGGCGATTGGCAAGTTTTTCCGGGTGTGGGTTATGTGGTTATGTTCACCAATCCTGAAGGCAGCCCCGGTTATGGGCAAAAATTTGTTGAAGCTATAAGTAAAGATTGGGGCGGCAAATGTTACGAGAGTGTAATGAAAGCAGCCGATTATGCAATCTCCCTCGGATATATTGATGAAAAAAGAATGGCGGCTTACGGCGGAAGTTTTGGCGGTTATATGGTAAATTGGATTTTGGGTAAAACCGACAGGTTTGCAGCTCTCATTTCACACGCGGGTGCATATAATCTTGAATCCAAATACGGAACAACAGAAGAACTTTGGTTCCCTGAATGGGAATTTGACGGAACTCCCTGGGAAAAACCGGAACTTTATAAAAAATGGTCGCCGCATTTCCAGGCAAAAAATTTCAAGACACCTACACTAATAACACACGGAGAATTAGACTTCAGGGTTCCAATTCAGCAAGGGATGGAATTGTTTACAGCATTACAGCGGCAAGGTGTTCCGTCGAAATTCCTTTGGTTCCCCGACGAAGGACATTGGATACTAAAACCGCAGAACAACGAGTTATGGTATAAGACGATGGTTGAGTGGTTGGATTTATATTTGAAGTAAATCAGTAACAATAAAGCTGCCTTCCCTCAATGAAGGGAGGGTTGCTCGGGTTGTTATCAGAGTTGAAATATTAAAATAACCTTTGCGTCTTTGTCCGTCTCGTTTACGAGACGAGACCTTGCCAGAAGGCGGGCGTGAAAATTTAATCAACGAATTATTATGAACTTTACCGAAAAACTAAAATATATTCAACAAAAGAATAATTCTTTGCTTTGCATAGGATTGGATACCGACATTAAGAAAATTCCGAAACATCTACTCAAAGTTGAAAACCCACAACTTGAATTTAATAGAGTAATAATAGAAGCAACCAAGGATTTAGTATGTGCATACAAATTGAACATGGCTTTCTATGAAGAATACGGTATAAAAGGATTGGAGACGATGCAAAAGACGCTAGAGTTGATTCCATCCCACATTGTTACTATCGCAGATGGGAAGAGAGGAGATATCGGAAACTCTGCAGAGAAACAAGCATCTGCAATCTTCAACACTTTAAACTTCACGGCTGCAACAGTTAATCCGTACATGGGGTATGATGCTGTTGAACCTTTCATAAGGCAGCGGGAGAAGGGCGCTTTCGTTCTCAGTATAACGTCGAACCCCGGTTCAAAAGATTTTCAATACCTAAAAGTGAACGGAAAACCTTTGTATCAATTCGTGGCGATGAAATGTAAAAAGTGGAACATCAATCATAACATCGGACTTGTGGTTGGTGCTACCCGGATAATCGAGCTGCAAAAAATCCGTGCAATCGTTCCCGATATGCCGTTTTTGATTCCAGGCGTCGGTGCTCAGAAAGGCGATTTAGAAGCTTCAGTTAAGTACGGCTGTACATACGACGGTACGCTTGCAATTATCAACCTTGGCAGAGCGGTCATATATTCATCAATGCAAAAGAGATTTGTTAGTAAGGTAAGAGAAACAGCTAAACATTATCAGATGCAAATAAATTACTACAGAGAGAAGTATTTCGATAAAAAAATGAAATAAAATCTAACCTGGAGGCGACATGTTGGAAAAAAAATCTTTACCGTTAATTTCTGAGTACTCACTCAGACAAATCTGGAAGAGGCAAGTATTTCACTCTCTAAATCTTCTTACTCTCGATAGGAAGGAAATAAAAATAATATCACCCGGTGTAAGTAACCCGAATGGAGGTCCCGATTTTCTCGATGCACGAGTAAAGATCGGAGAAATTACTTTTGCGGGAGATGTCGAATTGCATCGCCGCTTTGGCGATTGGAGACAACACTCTCATCACACCGACCCGAAGTACAACCGTGTTATTTTACATGTTGTGCTGTATGCGGATAAGAATCAGGCAAATTCACGAACTAAAAGCAAACGAGATATTCCCACTTTAGTGTTAGAGCCTTATCTTACGGAAGATACATTTCGCGTAATACAAACTTCTGCCTTGAATGGGAAAATGGGGGACTATCGGCCACTGAGGTGCGGTTCATTGAGTTCTAATATTGCGGCAGAAACCATACAGGGGTGGTTAAAAAAATTATCGGTTGAACGGATTGAGTACATGGTTCGGAGATTCGAAGAACGGTTGAAGAGTCTCGTTCAAACGCAAAAAATCGGTGTTACTGAACCGGCTGCAATGTATGGCGAAATATCGTTTGAGGTCAAGCCCGAAGAGATGCCCGATTTTAGTGAGCGATATTCACTGCACGATTTCACCGATGTTCACATCTGGGAACAGTTGCTGTATGAATTTATAATGGAAGGGCTTGGTTATTCAAAAAATCAATCTCCTTTCTTACACCTTGCGAGAAATGCAGATTTGAAATATTTCAGACATTTAGATAATACAAAGAGTGAAGAGGATAAAAAGTTAATGTATGAAGCAGTACTATTTGGTGTTGCCGGACTTTTACCTTCAAGCAGCTCTATTAAAACGAAAGAGAGTAAAACCCATGTCCTTAAATTAAAGAAAGTTTGGAAAGTATATAAAAATACCTACAAGGGCGAGTTATTAAATGAGACAGAGTGGCAATTCTTCCGGTTGAGACCCGAAAATTTTCCGACCAGGCGCATTGCGGGAGTTGCGAGGTTAATAGAGCAAATTGTTGCAGGTAACGTATTCAAATCCATCATCCAGGTCATTCAAACCGATTCAATAAATAATACAGAAAAATTAAAAAAATTATTTTCTTTTTTAACAATTCAAGCAAACAGGTTTTGGGAGAATCACTTTACATTTGCAGAGCCAGCCTCAAAGCCTATGAAATTACTTGTTGGAAAAGAGCGTGCAATCGAGTTAATTATAAATGTAATAATACCGATGGCGCTTTTGTATGCAAGAATTTTTAAGAAAAGCAACGTTAGGAAAAATGCTTTAAGTTTATTTGAAAACATAAAATCTTCAAAGAGTAATTCAGTTTTAAAAATAATTGATGAACAATTAGTTAAAAATAGATTTAAATTAGATTCGGCTGCACTTTATCAAGGCGCAGTTCAACTTTATAAGTTTTATTGTGTAGAAAAAAGGTGTTTAGAGTGTGAAGTAGGGAAAGTAGTATTTGGCTAAGAACCGTTCAAGCAATTGAACTTATCGGGAACTCATACTTCAGTTATTTGGTTGGTATATCATCATTATATTTATGAAAGGTTTCCAAAATGTTCTTAATTAATTCTCAATTTCATTACGTTTATCGGCATTTATCAATAGATAAACTTTTTCGCATCAAACTTATAAGATTTGCTGCATTACTCCTTCTCATATGTCTTTCCCCCAAATTAATGTTTAGTTATCCGGGCGGCGTTACCGGAAGAACTCTGAAAACCGTTTCCACTGGTTGCGGAAGCTGCCACAGTTCGTCTGCCTCGGCTTCAGTAATCGTGGCGGTAAATGGTCCTTCTACGCTTCAAACAAATCAAACCGCCGCTTATACAGTAACTGTCGGCGATGTAGCAGGAACAACGGGTGGAGTCGATATAGCTGTCTCCGCCGGGACTCTCGTTCCCGTTTCAAGCTTTCTGACGTTGGCAAGCGGCGAGCTGACACATAACCAAAAAACCTCGGTGCCTTCTACCTATCAATTTAATTATACAGCTCCAGCAACAGGGGGTGACATTACGATGTACGCGACAGGCAAGGGCTCCGGATTCAATTCGTGGAATTGGGCACCGAACAAAATTATTACGGTTACGAGCACAACGGGAGTGGGAAACGATACAAAGATTCCGACTCAATTCCGAGTTGAACAAAATTATCCCAATCCATTTAATCCTGTAACTAATTTCAAATTTTCAATCGGACAAACTTCCAATGTTAATTTGAAAATTTTTAATTCACTCGGAGAGCAGGTTGCTGTATTGTTGGACGAGCAAAGACAACCCGGTGAATACTCGGTTAGCTGGAACGGTTCTTCATTGTCCAGCGGAATTTATTTCTATCAATTTACTGCCGGAGATTTCAAGCAAGTTAAAAAAATGATATTGATGAAATAGTTACTCAGTCCTAATAAATTCAGCGACGCACTTTCGAGAATAAATCTCTAATCGAGAGGCGTCGCTCAGTTTTATCTTATCAAAATACCAATCTTATTCCGGGTTATTCCAATTTTATAAATCTCTTAATATCACCGGCTCACCGACTCAACTTCTCAATTTGTTTCTCTCCCCTAAAATTCGTAATTTGAATAGGATTTTTAAGGTTTTATGCCCCAAAAAATGAAAATACTATATATCTCAAGCGAAGTAGAACCATTTGCTAAAACGGGTGGATTGGCTGACGTTGCTGGTTCTTTACCTAAGGAATTAAAAAAGCTAAACGCAGATATTCGTGTAGCCATGCCTATGTATGGCTCCATCAACGAACATAAATTTAATATTACTGAAGTCCCTGATTCAGATTTTGAAATCGATCTCGGCGGTGAAATCATCAAGGGCAAACTAAATGAAACAAGTATTAATGTCGACTCTAAACAAATTCAAGTTTATTTGTTAGAGAACGACTTCTATTACAGTAGAAACGGTTTATATGTCGATGCGACCACTAATTCCGAGTTCCCGGATAATGCTGAGCGGTTCATGTTTTTTTCTCGCGGCATTTTAGAAGCTCTGAAAATAATAAACTGGAAGCCTGATATTATTCACTGCAACGATTGGCAAACCGGATTAATTCCGATTTATCTCAAAACAATTTATGCCGATAATGCTTTCTACAGGGATATCAAAACTATTTATTCAATTCATAACCTTGCCTACCAGGGGATATTTGAAAAGTTTGTGCTAGTAAAAACCGGTTTATCTTGGGATGTTTTTACGATGGATGGAATTGAGTTTTACGACCGGATAAATTTCATGAAAGCCGGTGTTGTATATTCTGATTTTATTACAACCGTTAGTCCAAGATATGCTGAAGAAATATGCTCATCGGTTGAGTATGGTTACGGGCTTGAGGGAGTTCTTGCAAACAGAAAAGCCAACCTCGTTGGAATTTTGAACGGAGCTGACTATAACACATGGAGTCCGTTAAAAGACTCACTCATTCCTCAAAACTACTCCGGTAGGAACATAGCGATGAAGTCGGTCAATAAAAAAGCTTTACTCGAAAAATTCAATCTACCTTTTCGTGAAAGTGTGCCTGTTGTCGGAATGATTTCTCGTCTGGTAGACCAAAAAGGTTTCGACATTATCGAAGCCGCCTCAGATGAATTGATGAAGCTTGATATACAAATGGTATTTCTTGGTGCCGGCGAATTCAAGTATCAGCAATTTTTAGAAAAACTTAAAGAGCAAAATCCGGGAAAAGTTGGTGTATTAATAGGCTTCGATAACGAACTCGCACATTTAATCGAAGCTGGCAGCGATATGTTTTTAATGCCTTCGCGCTATGAACCTTGCGGACTTAATCAAATGTACAGTTTGAAGTACGGCACAGTCCCGATTGTTCGTGCAACCGGCGGTCTGGATGATAGTATTGAACAGTACAATCCACAAACAAAAAGCGGTACAGGCTTTAAATTTATAGAATACGACAAAACACACCTGGTCGATTCAATAAACCTCGCCTCGGATGTTTACAAAGACAAACAAGCTTGGACGCAACTTATGAAGAACGGTATGAAGCAAGATTTTTCATGGAAAGCGTCGGCAAAGAGATATATTAAACTCTATAAAGAAATTCTTTCAGCAAGCTGATAATGAGCGATATCGGAATATTTTTAGACCGCGATGGCACGATTAACGAAGAATTGGAATATATATCCAACCCTGATAAGGTTATATTGATTCCCGGTTCAGCCGATGCTATCCGTGAAGCAAACATGTTAGGTTTAAAAGTTTTTGTTATCTCTAATCAGTCGGGTGTCGCAAGGGGCTTCGTTAAAGAAGATGAACTTGTTCTCGTAAATAACCGGCTCGTTGAATTGCTTAACGAAAAAAATGCACACCTAGATGCGATTTACTTTTGTCCGCATCATCCTGAATACGGTGAACCACCTTATCGTATGTTCTGCGACTGCAGAAAACCGAGCGCCGGTATGTTGAAACAAGCTGAGGCAGAATTTAGTATAGACCTTAAAAAGTCTTTCGTCATCGGTGATCGAATTGTAGATATTCTGACCGCTATACCAGTTGGGGCAAAATCGATACTCGTTTTAACAGGCTACGGAAAGAACGAATATGAGCGGGTAAAATCTGAAAATATTTCAGTGGACTACATCGCCAAGGATTTATTTGATGCGATGCAGTTTGTGAAGAAATCCCTAAATCAAATACAGAACAAATGAAGAAACTATGGAAAAATTAAGATGAAACTAATATCATTCTCGAGTATATTTATCCTCCTATTAATTATAGGATGTTCTAAAGAGCCAAATTCTGTCGGGAAGGATGTTCTTGACGACATGGACAGATTAAAAACAGGCGCAGACACGAGTACAGCAGTAAGCAGTTCGGGCTACGAAATAACTTCTGCCAACAACTCCACAACTTTGATGGTTGGAAAAGCAAACAATATTGAAGCGCATATGCTTTTGCGTTTTGGAACGTTTCCAACAGATACTAATCTTGCAAACTCTGTAATTTCAGCAAGAATAAAAATGACACCGAATTATGCGTTTAAAGATACGGCAGCAATAATGGCTTTCAGTATTCATGAAATGTTGCGTGAGTGGGCAGAACAAAGTTTTACATCCGACAGTTTAGCGGGAAGTTATAAATCAACCCCTGTAAACACACATTCATTCAATGCTAACTCAAAAGACACGCTAACAATATTTTCTGTTGAAAAAAATCTAGTGGTTGAATGGCTTAAAGGAAACACTAACAATGGTATCATTCTTATCCCCGACGTTTCTTCGAATAATATTTTCGGTTTCGACACATATTATTATTCTGAGATTGATGATGCGCGCCCACAGCTTGAGATTACTTATAGGACTTCATCTGATACAGCAGACCAAACTTTCAATTTTGGAACAATCCAGGATGCGACCATTTTTTCAGGGACAAGACCTAATTCAACATCTTCGCTGTTTTACGTTCAGGGCGGGTTGATAAGTCGGGGGAAAATAAAATTTGATGTTTCGAATATTCCGAGGAGTGCGGCAATCACACAGGCATTTTTAGACCTGAAAACCGATACTCTTAAATCATCACTAAGCACTTACACTGATTATCAAATTATTATTCATGATATCTTACTAGATGATTCATTACCCCAGTTGAGTGGGATGACAGCGTTAGGGAAGTTATCGGGAAATACTTTTTCGATAGATGTCCGCAATATCGTTCAGCAGTGGGTTTCTGGAAAACCTAATTACGGAATTGCTGTTAGATATAACTACGAATTTACTCAAGTCGATAGATTTGCTATTTATGGCTCTGCTGCTACGGAAAATAATAAACCGAGATTAAGAATTCAATACACGTATTTACCTTGAGGATATATGAGAACCTGGAAATTTTTTATAGTTGTAATAATTTTTATTAATCAAACATTTGCCGGAACCGGCGGCTCGAACTTTTCACGCTATGGTTTAGGCGATATCAAATATCCCGGCGGGAGCTTTTCGATGGGAATGGCGGGGACAGCAATCTCTGTCTTTAGTGCTACTAGCGCCAATCGCTTGAATCCTGCCGCTTGGACAATCATCGACCGGACGAAATTTTCGATTGATGCTTACTATCAGGGCTATTCAATCAAAAGCGGCGCTGAAAAAAACTACTTAAGCGGGATTCTTTTTAACGGATTCGATATGTCTATTCCGATCGTAATGGACCATGGTGTTGTTTTAGGAGTAGGGCTAATTCCCTACAGTAGTGTCGACTACAATATTGTTTTGAAGGAATCGATTGCTGATTATGCTTACGACCTTTCTTACATCGGCGATGGTGGTTTGTCAGTGGCACATATCGGTTTATCCACAAGAATATTTTCCGATTTTCATTTAGGCGCGAAATTAAATTATCTGTTTGGAAATATCAACCATAATATCAAACAAACTATAACGAGCGGTACAGCAACAAGTTTTGAGTTGAACCGATCGTCCCGGCTCTACGGAATTAACGGTACGTTCGGATTGATTTATTCTGGCTTAGGACAAAATGTAGGATCAGGAGAATCCAATAAAATGTCTGTAGGATTACTCGTGACTTCATCTTCAAATCTTACCGCAAACCAAGAACGAGCATATGTTTATTATTCTGATGGAAATATTTTAACTCGTGACACAATATCGAGGGATGATGGAATAATTTCAATACCACTTGCTGTTGGCGTTGGAATATCATCATTGCAAAATGAACGGTTCTTAATTGCGGCTGATTACTACATCCAAAACTGGGGAGAGGCAAAGTTTTTTGGAACCACTCCAAACGAAATTCGGAACAGCAATCGATTTAGCATCGGCGCGGAAGTAATTCCGGTAAAAGGCACAAAAACTTCGGACTGGGAAAGGGTTGGTTTCCGTATCGGGTTCTTTTATGATCAATCTTATTACAAAATTAAAGACGAGAAGATTGATGAGCTTGGTTTTACGACAGGTGTCGATTTTTCGGTTTATGGAGATACACGACTTTGCGTTGGTCTTCAATACAGCATGAGGGGTGTAATAAACCTACAGTATGATAAAATCTTCAAACTTTCGGTCGGATTAAATGCGGCAGAACTTTGGTTTGTAAGACCCGAGGAAGAATAAAATGGATAAGATAGCCATTGCGAGCGACCACGCCGGTTATGAATACAAGGAGAAAGTAAAAATATTTCTTCATCAAATGGGTTTAGACGCGGAGGATTTTGGAACGTACTCAATCGTATCCGTCGATTATCCTGATTATGCACATTTGGTAGCAGAAATGATTTCGGAAGGAAGATATAAGCGTGGTATTTTAATATGCGGAACAGGCATCGGCATGTCTATTACGGCGAACAAGCATAAGGGAATAAGGGCTGCAGTTTGTGAATCGGTTGAAGCAGCAAAGCTTGCGCGTATGCATAACGATGCTAACATACTTTGTATCGGTGCACGCATTACTCCATGGGAAAGAATCGAAGAAATTATTAAGATTTTCTTGAATACAAAATTTGAAGGCGGAAGACATAAACTTAGGATTGAAAAAATCGTTAACATAACCGGTCTATAAGTACCATTTGCCAATAAGATTGACGAAATAATGTTTTTTTTGAGAGGAATAAAATGAACCATTTGAAAAATCGTGATACTGAAATTCACGATGCAATAAAGAACGAAATCAACCGGCAGGAAACAAAGTTAGAGCTAATCGCTTCTGAAAATTTTGTAAGCATAGCGGTTCTCGAAGCTCTCGGCTCGGTAATGACGAACAAATACGCGGAAGGTTATCCCGGTAAACGGTATTATGGCGGCTGCGAGTTTGTTGATGCGGCTGAGAATATAGCCCGCGACCGCGTTAAAAAGTTGTTCGGAGCTGAGTACGCTAATGTTCAGCCGCACTCAGGTTCGCAGGCAAATATGGCTGTGTACTTTTCTTTTCTGAAACCGGGCGATAAAGTGGTCGGTATGAACCTGTCGCATGGCGGGCATTTAACTCACGGGTCGCCCGTTAATTTTTCAGGACAGCTTTACAATTTTGCTGCATACGGAGTCAAGAAAGAAACCGGCTATATCGACTATGACGAAGTCGAATCTACCGTTTTGCGTGAAAAACCCAAGATGATAACTGTGGGTGCAAGCGCTTATTCACGCAATATCGACTATAAAGCATTTCGAGAGATTGCAGATAAGGTGGGCGCGTTTCTGTTTGCCGATATTGCTCACCCCGCAGGTTTAATTGCTAAAAAACTTTTAAACGACCCGCTGCCTCATTGTCATGTAGTTACATCAACGACGCATAAAACTTTACGCGGTCCTCGTGGTGGTTTAATATTGATGGGTAAAGATTATGAAAATCCGTTCGGCGTTGTTGCTCCCAAATCCGGCAGAAGAAAAATGATGTCTGAACTAATCGATTCAATGGTGATTCCCGGCATTCAGGGCGGACCGTTAATGCATGTTATAGCGGCAAAAGCAGTCGGGTTTCTCGAGAACCTTCAACCCGAATATGAAACTTATGCTCGGCAGGTAATAAAAAATGCACAGGCGCTCGCGAATAAATTAATTAGCATGGGATATTATATAATTTCCAGTGGTACGGATAATCATTTGATGCTCGTCGATTTGCGAAACAAAAACATGACAGGCAAAGACGCTCAGGAAGCTCTCGACCAATCGGGTATAACTGTGAATAAAAATGGAGTACCGTTCGACGATAAGAGTCCATTGATTACGAGCGGAATCCGTATCGGTACACCCGCGGTTACAACGCGTGGAATGAAAGAACCTGAAATGGAAATAATTGCTGACCTAATTAACAAAGTTCTGACTAATATAGGAAATCAAAATATTTACTCAGAAGTTGAAAATAACGTGATAGAACTTTGTGCTAAATTCCCGTTGTATCCTGAACTAAGGAACTGATAAGATTAATTCGATGCGGCTTTTTGGAAAAAACATCTCAATTCCTAACGAAAAAGAAATGACGTTCTTCGACCATCTCGAAGAGTTGCGTTGGAGAATAATAAAAGTTTTAATCGGAGTTGTAATAGGAGCAATTATTTGCTGGGTATTTATCGATTGGCTTATAAATAATGTTCTGCTACTACCGGTACTTCAAATAAACGCACAGAATCTGAATGGTCCCCAGTTTAGTTTACAGAACCTAAGGCCTTTCGGGCAGGTGGTTCTTTATATGGAAATTGGAATTGTGGGCGGAATTATTATCAGCTTACCAAATGTTTTTTACCAGTTATGGAAATTTATTGCCCCCGGTTTACTGCCGCGGGAGAGAAGATATATTTCAAAAATTGTAGCATTTTCCACATTATGCTTTTTGTCGGGAATAAGCTTCGCGTATTTCCTTATGCTTCCGATGGCGTTGAAATTTTTTGCCGGTTTCGGTTCGCCTCAAATCGAAAACAACATTGCGATAGACGAGTACATGAGTTTCATAATAAGCTTGATGTTAGGCGCCGGTGTAGTATTTGAGTTGCCTATGGTTTCTTGGTTTCTGGCGAAATTAGGAATACTAACCCCTCAATTCATGCGTAAGTATCGCCGACATGCTATAATAATTATTCTGTTCCTTGCGGCTATTTTAACTCCCGGCACAGATCCGATAAGCCAAATATTGCTGGCAATACCTCTAATGCTGTTGTATGAAATCAGTATTTGGATAGCGAAGGTTGCATCCAAACCTAAACTCGCCGGATAATGATAATATGTATTTTTTCTTTTAATTTTTAATTGACCAAATGGATATAAAAACTCTATCAGTACCAATAAACGAAGATCTGAAAATCTTCAATAAATATTTTCGAGACGCGATGCGTTCCGATATAATGTTCGTTGATGTTATTACGCGCTATATTCTTAAACAAAAGGGAAAACAAATTCGGCCGTTTCTTGTTTTGCATACGGCAAAAATGTGCGGCGGTGTAAATGAAAGCACCTATCGAGGAGCGGCACTCGTGGAAATTCTTCATACTGCAACGCTTATCCATGACGATGTTGTTGACGATGCCGAAACGCGCAGAGGACTTGCCTCGATAAATGCAGTATGGAAAAATAAAATCTCTGTGTTGTTAGGCGATTACCTGCTTGCGAAAGGCTTATTACTGTCGCTTGATAATCGCGACCATGAGTTTTTGAAAACTATCTCTAACTCGGTGAAGAAGATGAGCGAAGCTGAGATTTTACAAATTGCAAAAAGCCGTCGTTTGGATTTAGATGAGAAGACTTATCTTAAAATTATTTCCGGTAAAACAGCTTCGTTGATATCCACCTGCACAGAAATCGGGGCCGTGAGTGCCGGCGTTAAAGATGAAGAGAGGCAAAAGCTGCGCGAGTTCGGGGATAATCTTGGTATGGCTTTTCAAATTCGAGACGACCTCTTAGACTATGTGGGCAAAAAGAGCATCACAGGGAAACAGATAGGTAAAGACATGGCGGAAAAAAAACTTACGCTGCCGTTAATACACGCTTTGGAAAACGCTTCACGTAAAGAATCGACTGCAATACTTCGCATAATAAAAAAAGGGGTGAAGAAAAGGGAGCTTGATACGGTACTGAAGTTTGTGGAAAATTATGACGGTATTAAATACTCCGAACAAAAAGCCAAACACTATGCTGAGTTGGCTAAGAAAAATATTATGGATATTCCTGAATCGCCGAGCAAAACCTCTTTGAACGAATTTGTTAATTTTGTAATCGACCGGGATAAATAGTTATTCCTCTACGACAAAATCATGTTCCGGAGTCCGGATACTTAGCACCGGGCATGGGGCTTTCCGCACAACCTTCTCGGCAGTACTGCCAAAAATTGCATGCTCGATACCTGTGTGTCCGTGTGTCGCAATTATTATCAAATCGATTTCCTCTTCTTTAGCAACCCGGTTGATTTCAGTAAATGCCTTGCCCGTTTCTACGCGGGTTCTCGATTTTACAACGTCCGAGATTTCATCCTTGGCAAGCTTTGCCAATTCTTCAGTCCCACGCTTTCTCATCTCTTCTTCTATACCGGGAAGTCCGATCTGCCCGAAACTGAAATCCGCAGGGTAAATAGTCGGCTCAACAACATAGAGGAGTAAAATTTCCGCGTTGAATTGTTTAGCAAACGGTACCGCATACTTTAAGGCATTTTTTGAATAACCCGAGAAATCGATCGGCACTAAAATCTTTTTTAAGCTTATCACTTGTTTTTTAGTGGCACTCATATAATATCTCCTTTATTATAATAGTTGGACTGACCTTTCTGTTTGAATATGCCAAAAAAGCATGAAAAAATCAAATGAAGAAATAAAAATAACTACATGTTGGACAGATTTGAAATTTGCTATCCCTTTCGGTAAATTGTGCGTGTATGGTATTCACTTATTACTTCGGAACATATCGCTCGATTCAAAATTTTCTCTTAAAATCGTTTCCGATAACCGTTATCGGCGTCCTGTTCATTGTTTTTTATTTTATAGCAAGAAAGAAACTATGATTGTCGCGATAGCCAGTAAACGCGGACCAAAGATCGAGGCAGTAAAAAATGTCCTTTCCAAAATTATAAATTGCCTGTCAATGGCTCCAACCACGATCGAATTTCTTAATCACGATGTCGAAGCTGGTATCAGTATGCCGCGCACGTTAACGGAACTGCTTGCCGATGCAGAACAACGAGTTGTGTCGTTACACGAAATATTTAGTATTGCACTAACGGCGGCGTTCGCGCCGTTCCGCAACCACTCGCGAGCGAATGGCTGCGGAATAGGGAGCTTTACGAATAGCTACAAGCCGTTACTTTCTTATTAAAGCAGCAATTGATTTATCGGCTTGTGCCACATCTTGAAAAAACTTTCGGTACTCATTGTACATATCAGGAGGTAATTCGGTTGAATTTATTTCCAGGCGCCTGGTATATAGCAATGTATCTGAATTAATTAAGTTAACACTAGATAAAAACTTCGCGAACCCTGCATCAATAACAACCGACTTTGGTAGAGCTTCAACTGTGAAGCTACGGGGAAATACGAAAGCGATTGTATCGATGTCGAGATACGGATATGATTGAACAATCGGGTGTTGTCTTTTCTCAAGCGGCTTGGGGACATAGGTTCGCCGCTCCATGAGGTTCGGTTGAAACAATAATCTATTACCCGGCGTTGAGGCATATCGAGGTAAATGGATATTGATGCCGAATCTTATAGTATCACTCTTTCTTTCAATGCCGGTGAAATCTGCTTTTTGAAGATTGAATGCTGGAAGTTTAATATTCGCGTTCAGCCATTCTTCCCTTTCATTTCGGGTACCATTTTTTAAACCCAGACGAACATAATCCTGTTGATTCCCCGTATATATCGTTTGAATCTCAGCGGTTGCATCTCCGCTCCCTGTGATAAAGACAGTTGATTTTCGTATCTGGCAGTTTTGGTTAGCTTTGCTTGCCGGAGTTCGAACAAGATTTCCTCCGTCTGAATTCACAAGGAGTACGTAGCGATTTTCATTATTTTTTCCGATGTGGCCAAATGGAATATCCTGACTTGTACATTCTAACCAGACCGTATCAGCACCGATTGGAACACATAGAATAACATGATTGAATTGATTCGAGGGAAAGTTACAAAGAAGGTTGCGTGGGAGTGAATTGTTATAAATAAGAGCAGGATAAGCCCTGACATTGACGATATTGAGCAAGGACATCATATAATTTGTTAAAGCCTTACAATCGCCATAACCACGTTCACATACGTAAGCTGCTTCAAATGGCCGCCAACCTCCTATGCCAAGCTGTATGCTAACGTACCGTGTCTTTGATTGTAAATATTCGTACAGGGTACGAATTTTCTCTTTCTCAGATGTCAAGCTATTTGTAATTGCTAATATTTCATCTCGGGTTTTTATAGGCAATGTTTGACGATTTTCATAAAGTTTGTAAAACCATTCTCCAAACGATTTCCAGGAAGAAAAGTCGCCTCTGTAGCCATCTATCTCGAATTTTTCCGGGGCGACGCGAACACACTTATACTGATCGATTGCATTGGGACCGACAGGTTCTATTTCGATTGGCATCAGCAAAGTTGCTTCCCATATATATATTGAGTTACTTCCTTCTTGTCTGACGGTCGGTTCATCAGATATATTTTTCCAATACTGCAACTTCATACTACTTGGAAAAACAACTTCAAATTTTGAGTATTCAACTGAAGCCTTCTGTTCCTCGGGATACCAAGATGGCAAACCGATGTATCCCTCGTACGTAATTTCATATTCGAACTCGATAGTGTATGGGTATGTGCTGTGATACAATGATGCGGTTCGAACTCGGTTGTCATCGTAGAGTGAAAAATCTGAGGTCGCGGCATAATCGTTTATATTTTTCTTTTCTAGAGACCGGATCTCTTTTCCCTCGGAGTCTAAAATACGTCCGTCCAAATCTTCGATGCTTAAAAATTTATCGTAGTATAAAGACAACTCGCCAAAATCACGGCCCTCTGCGTCAAGAACGGTAACTATCTTGTGTACTTTTAAAGAGGCTTCTCGAATATCCGAGATTTTCAATAACTGATTTTCATATCTTACGACAGCATGTGCATCGTTTTTTAAGTTGGGTACGATAGTAGCCGCAAGAAATTTTTCCTTAGGAATTTTCTCTCCGCAAAAAGAATATTCAGCAAACAACACAATGAATATTAAACAAATCCAGCTTACAATTGAGCTTAAACGCATACGATTTTGTCTCCTAAAAAATATTTATCAGATATATCAGAGTAAAATTATTTCCTACTCTTATTGGTATTTTCCTCATTAATTTTTTTCTGAAAAATTAATTGTTCCGATCTAAGAGCCAAAATATTTTCGTAAAAATTTCTTAAACCAGTGTATTCTTCAGGACGGAATATAATTTGATTAACCTCGTGTTTTACGACTATCTGAAGAGAATTGTCCGACAGCTTGGATCGTCTGGTGTATACACCGCCGTTAGATGGAAGAACAAGATTGATATCTTTCGGGTACTCCTTTAAAATATATCCATCAGGAATTGAGAGATTTAGTATGTATGACGTAGCAATTGGATATGTAAAATCAACGGGGAAGTTGCGTTTAGCCAACTTAAACGGATTCTCAGCGCCGTGCCATGTTGTCATCGGATTCATATAGATGAAATCATTGAGCACTTGAGTATAAGTTGATGAAGAAACAAAGGCATCTATCACGAGAGGTTCTAGAGTATTGTCCTTATTTGAAACTGACGACGAATCGACGTTGATGCCGGATGTTTCCGATTTAATGAGGGATTTGACATAATCGTCCTGTTTTTTTTCCGCGAGATTGCGCCGCTGGAGAAATCCGCTATACTCAGAATAACTTTCTTGGATTTTCCCTTTGAAAGAACCGTCGTTTTCCAAACTGAGTGCAACAAGCGTCACGGATTTATTCTTTCCGATCGGTTCGATATTAATCCATGAGTAATTTTTCCCTTCGATCAGCAGCCCTACATGATTCAATGCTCTTTGGGGCAGCAGTTCGAGCGGACGTAAACGGTCAGTTGCATCTAAAAGAAATTCTTTGTTTCCCATTACATACCTGCAAATGACATAGTCGAATTGGTTGGCGATTGGATATTGCTGTTGAATTTTTCCGTTGGATCTTGTACTCAGAAGAACCGGATTGGCAAGGATGCCAATTTCCCGAAGCATCAGGGTGAGTAGCAAGTTTATTTCAGCAGAACTCCCTGTTTTGGAGTCGAGTACATCGTCTAAGTCTTCGTCGGTAAATATACGATAGCGCTCATTCCAGACAATTGTGTTTCTAATGAAGTCGTAAACTGCTTCGATTTGCTTCACCGTGTCTACAATGCCATCTACAATAGCTTTTGCCTGTTTCCTTACAGTTCGATTACCTTCTAATGATTTACCAAAATTTGGGTGATCTGATAATTCTTCAACAATTTTTTCCCATGATTCTAAAATTTGTCTCGGCAGTTCGCCGGGCCAATGAATTACGCCAAGCTGGAAGTTGATACGAGATCTATAATCATCAACGGTGGTAATATAAGGCTCTTCTCTTATTGCAGGGACATCCTTCATAGCCCATCGCGAATAAGTCATGTTAACAATTTCCATCCCAGATGGCCTCAAAAATGTTTCCTTTACTCTTTCGGTTTTCTCGATGCAAAAGGGTTGATAACCTTGAACTAATGATGAATATAAAAACACTCCAGGAGTTTTAATTTCATATTCGCTCCACAAGGTAGGTTCTTTGGTTTGAAAATACCAGTCTGGTAAATAATGGGCATTTGTTGATTTTATTGTATAATGATATTCCACGACACAACCGACGGCGAGTGCCGGTAGTGTGAATTTCATTCGTTTCCAGTCACCGCTTGCTTTTTCTTCAAATATGGATTCATCGTCCATTTCCTTTGTAATGACACTGCCATCTTTATCGATAAATATTGTTAATCCCTCAATATCCTTTACACGTTGTTTATCAGAATTAAATTTTACCATTGCCGATCCCCATTCGAATCCGGACTTTGTTAGTATTTTAATTCTTCGATGGTGCTTGAATATAATGTTGTACTCATCGTCAAATTTTGCTTCACCATGATCAAAAAGTATGATGGCTGTAGCATTAGTATCGGAAAGGAATGTTGTTAACTTCAATTGGTCTAACGGAACTTTTCCCCAATCCATCGGAGGGCTTCCTTCTCCGGCAATTACCCGCATGCTCATCGTTAAGAAGAAAACAACAAATAAAATATTTATTAAAAATTGCTTCACCGTTAACATAAAATAATCCCCTCTCAGGTTCAACAAACTATACAAGTATTTTTTTAAATTCAGTTGGCTAATATTGCTTTAGGAATATAATGAATGTCAAATAATGATGCAACTTAGATATTAAAATTGTAATTTTCCCTGGAGCTTCTTATTTTAGGTTTGTAATTAAATAGTATTTATCTAATTTGGAAGTTAAGCTCGATATTTAATTACATGCAAGAAGCGGCTTCAAATGATGCAGCCCGGTTAAAGTTCGGTTATGATAAGTTAATGATAAACAGATTATTCTGAGTATTGTCGCGTGCTAAGCTAATAATGCTGGAGTATCGTTCATTTGGCGATGAAATTATTATTGAAACCTGGCATAAAGGAACTGATAAACTTTTTGGTCTCTCCGCGACTTAATAATATATGATTCATTGAATAAAATTGTTGGAAAAGCTACTGCCTCTTGGTTGCTTATCGACATGAAAACAATGAGTCCGCCTGAGTTAGACGTTCTGGTCGAAATGCTTCCGAAGCACAATATCGAGCCGGCAATGACGGAAACGCTGGAAAAAATCTTGGAACCCGAAAGCACCACATTCATCGCTGATAGGAATTTCGGTTACGCGGATATAGACTAAATAAGCATGTAAATATAGACGGACAGCAAGATGAAAAATTACGACAGCTCAATGCATTCCACCGAACACATATTGAACCAGACGATGGTTCGAATGTTCAATTGCGGCAGGTGTGTAAATGCGCATATTGAGAAGAAAAAATCACGGGTTGACTACAGCTTTAATCGCGATTTGACGAAGGATGAAATTGTTGAAATCGAAAAAAGAATCAACCGAATTATTGAAGACAACCTATCTGTAACAGAAGATTTTCTGAGTAGGTCGGAGGCAGAAAAGGAATTTAATCTTGGTAAGCTGCCGGAAGATGCGGGCGACCAAATAAGAATAATTAGAATCGGAAGTTACGATGCTTGTCCGTGCAGTGGTCCACACGTTGCTTCGACAAATGAAATTGGGGAATTCCACATAATGTCCACCTCATACACCGATGGGATTTTAAGAATACGGTTTAAACTTGGTCAACCTCCGTAAGGTTATCTAAGAGTAGAGTCCGACCCGCCTGCCGTCACGCAGGTTCTCAAATCGGACACTAACGTAGAAGTCCGTTCTAGGGAACGGACTCTACGCGAATTTTAGAGCAATCCTTCGGGAGATTAAGCCTCAGCAAATCTCGCATCAGTATAAATGCTGACGCTTTACGAACAAAGCATCGTGAACGATGCTAAAAAAATGAGACTGATTCATCGCTCTCTGTTTGAACAGCATAATCATTCATGGTTATGCGAATGATATACTCTTACTCAATCAACCCACCAAACTCTTCAGACTTCCCAGGGGGATGGCTTCGCCAAAAGTCCGTCGTACCGGTTATTTTATGGGAAGCAATCCCGTCTTTCTTACAAAATTCAGAAATTGTTTCAGAGGTCTATTTAATTTAATCCTCTTCGCTTCAAAAGCGCATCCACTTTTGGTTCTGCACCTCTGAACTTCTTATATAATTCCATAACATCTTCGCTGCCGCCTTTTTCGAGAACGTTCTGTCTGAAAGCTGTGGCTGTTGCTTTATCAAATATTCCTTTTTCCTTGAACGCTTCAAACGCATCGGCATCCAACACTGCTGCCCAGATATAGCTATAATATCCGGCAGAATAACCGCTGCCCGCAAAAATGTGCTGAAAGTTTGTACTTTGATAACGAGCTTCGATTTCAGGAATCAAGCTGATTTTTTTTAGAGAGTTTTTTTCAAAAGCCGGAACGTTCTGTTCTTGGTCGTTTTGAAGAGTGTGCCAATCCATATCGAGGTATGAGGCAGCAAGATATTCTACGGTTTCAAATCCCTGGTTGAATAAACTGGATTTTACTATTTTATCTATCAACTCCTGCGGCATCGGTTCGCCGGTTTGATAATGCTTTGCGTACATTTTCAAAACTTCGGCATCGAAAGCCCAGTTTTCCATTATTTGCGATGGAAGCTCCACAAAATCACGCGGAACTGGAACGTTGAAGTAAACAGTTTTTGCAAATAAGCTGTGCAGTCCGTGGCCCAATTCATGGAACAGCGTTTCAACCTCATCCTTGCTCATCAACGCGGGTTTATCCGATGTCGGTTTTGAAAAATTTCCTACGTTGAATACAAGCGGTGTAATATGTTTACCGCCGATGTTCGATTCGGTTCGGAATTCTCCAGACCATGCACCGCTTCTTTTACTGTCGCGCGGAAAATAATCGTAGTAAAAGATTCCTATGTGTTTTCCGTCGGCTTCTTGAACTTCAAAAACTTTTACGTCTGGATGGTACACCTGAATATCGGTTCTTTCAACGAATTGAATCCCGTACAGCTTCGCCGCGACGTCGAAAGCGCCTTTCAAAACGTTTTCCATTTTCAAATACGGGCGAAGCATTTCTTCGTCGAGCGAATACTTTTCTTTCTTCACTTTCTCGGCATAATAGAACCAATCCCACGCTGCTAATTTGAATTTATTGCCCTCGCGGTCGATAATGCCTTGCATGTCTTTCACTTCAGCATTGGCTCTTTTGGTCGCCGGTTTCCACAGGTCGTTTAAAAATTTGTACACGTTAGCCGGTGTCTTAGCCATATTCTTTTCGAGTATAAAATCTGCATGTGTTTGGTATCCGAGCAGGTTCGCTTTATCGACTCTTAACGCGGCGATCCTGGCAAGTATTTTTTTGTTATCGTTCTCATTATTGTTGTTGCTTCTGTTGATGTAAGCTTTAAAAAGTTTTTCTCGAAGGTTTCTCTTTTCTGAATACTGAATGAACGGAATAAAGCTCGGCTTCTGGAGTGTGAATACCCATTTGCCTTCCATACATTTTGACTTTGCTGCATCTGCCGCAGAATTGACTACGCCATCGGGTAAGCCAGCGAGGTCCTCTTTGTTGTCTATCACCAGACCGATTGCGATAGTTTCTTTGAGAAGGTTTTCTCCGAACTTGACGGAAAGAACGCTAAGCTCTTCGTTTATCTTTCTAAGATTTTCTTTTCCTTTCTCATCTAAATTTGCACCACCGCGAACAAAATCACGATAGTAGTTTTTGAGAACTGTATATTGTTCAGTTGTGAGATTAAGTTTGTCTTTATCGTTGTAAAGTTGTTTTACTTTTTCGAAAAGTTTCGGGTTGAGGTTTATGTCGTCGTTATGTTTTGAGAGCATCGGGGCGGTTGTTTTTGCGATGTTCTGCATCTCGTCGTTTGTTATTGCATCGTTAAGACTTTGGAAAACATAGTCAACACGATTTAAGAATTCGCCGCTTTTTTCCAAAGCTTCGATTGTATTTTGGAAAGTAGGTTCTTCATTGTTGTTGACGGCAGCTTCGACAGCCGCCTTCTGCAATTTCATGCCTTCTTCGTAAGCGGGTAAAAAATGCTCGGTCTTTATGTCGTTAAAAGGAGGAGTCTCGTAAGGGGTGTTCCATTTTTTGAAAAAAGGATTGTTCATATTTTTTTGATCCGTTTGATAGTTAAATCCGCAGAATAAAATGAGCGATGCCAGCAGGGAAATTGATAGTTTCATTTTAGATTCCTTATTTGTTTAGTGATAGAAAATTTACTGATAATTACGTTTTAGTTATACTTATAATAATGGATTTATATTCAAAAATCAATAAAGAAGATGCTTTAGCACCATTTTCTATTCGGCTAAAGCCAACTGCAATAAAATCCCAAATTTCAAATAAGATCCAAATTCCAAGTTTGAGTTTCCAAAAAATTTGAGGATTTTGATTTTGTCCGCTTTCGGTGGCTTTGGGATTTGCTTGTGATTTGGAGATTGTCCTTTTTTCGTCTTTGCGACACCTGCAGAGAAATTATTAACACTAAATTTATGTATAACAGGAAGAAATAAAAAAAGCCCTGTATTTCAACAGGGCTTTTCCGTGTACGGAACATTATTTTAGAAAGTATAACGCATCCCGAACTGTGCTTGCCAACGAGAAGCAAGGTTGCTGGGTATAGCTGGATCGCTAAAGGGCAACCACTGATAACGTGGTTTGCCAGCATCAACTCCGGTAGGTTGAACGCTATGGAACTTAAGCAATTTTGTATCGTTGGCTAATTTTACCCAGCCCCAATCATCTTTGAGAAGATTGGCGACATTGATAATGTCGAAAGTGAACTCAAGTTTATGTCCGCTAAAAGTTTGAATTTCTTGATTAATGCGTAAATCAATCTGATGCGACCATGGCGATCGAGCTGCGTTTCTTTCGGCTATCTTTCCCTTATTATCTTTCAGATAGTCGTCACCGTTGATATAATTCATCAAACCGCTATAGGCAGCATCATCTTTTGGCAGGACTGTACCACCGGAGTTTACAAGAATAATATCGTCAGCATTTGTTGGAATGTATGAAAGATCATTATCTGAAAGACCATCGCCATTTACATCTCCGTCGACGATATAAGAGAAAGGACGTCCGGATAATCCGTTATAAAAGATACCGACAGTTGTCGCCAATCCTCTCCAACCCCAGTCATGACGGTAAGAAGCGGTTCCAAAAATTCTGTGGGTTCGATCGTTGTCTCCATAAGAAAGGACGGGATCGTTTGGATTTCCTGTACTAGGATTATATCGCCAACCGGAGCTTGCTGTTGTGCTGTTTGACCCACCGATATCCCTTGCCAAACCCCAAGTGTATGCTAAGTTTCCATAAAGTCCATCAACAGCACTTTGACGTTGGAGTTGAACCACTATATTTGCATTATAACCCTTATTAGTGTTCTTTACAAGATAAACTGCTGTAAACCGATTATTAACCTTTACTCCTCTTATTGTGTAAACTCCTGTGGTTGTATTGATCGTACCCCAGACCTCACGATTTTCTCCAACGAGTCTTCCACCGGGAGTAAGCCCGTTGGGAAATGCAGTTGATATGTTACTCTGCAACCCAGCGAGGTTGATGTTCTCGTAGTAGACTTCATTCATAGATTTTGAGTAGATTCCTTCAACGGATGCTACGAGGTCAAACGGTAATTTTTGGTCAACAGCCAAATTGAACCGCAGGATTGATGGAGCTTTAAAATTCTGATCAGTTATGTTGACTTCTGCCGTAGGAAGCGTTGTGGCGGCTTTTGGCTGTCCATAAGGATCTGCGATGAAACTGTCAGGCGTGGTTGTCCATGTATAAAAATCAACACCGGTATTGCTATATTGGTTGGAGACCCAGACAGCAGGGTACTTGCCATAGAAAATGCCAACACCTCCTCGCGCCTGCGTATTCCGCTCCTCATCAACAGCCCAGTTGAATCCTAAGCGAGGAGAAATCGAAACAAAAGTATTGGGAAGTTTATCTGTGCTCAAGTCATAACCAAGAGCTGTAAAAGTTGAGTCGAAATCTTTGTTATAATTTGGCTTATCAGGATATGTTGGGATATCAAAACGAATCCCACCGGTTAATTTAAGTCTCGAATTTACAGTCCATTCGTCTTGAACATAGAAACCATATTGCCTGTATCCCCAATTTGCTTCTTGTAGAGGGTTGTCTGTCGCTGAATAACGGAAATTGTACTCTGCAGGTCTTTGATTATTTAAGAAAGAAGCGATTGAGTTATACCGGTAGAGACCGAAATTACTCTCAATGAATAAATTTCTAAACTTAATTAAATCAACCTTTGCACCGACTGTGATCGTATGATTAGGTAGATACCATGAGAAGTTGTCCGTGATCTCAACAACGTTCTGACCAAGTTCATTTCGATGCCGGAACTGTTCGGAACCTATGGCAAGCCGTTGAACGCTCTTGTCAATTTTTGAAGTATCGGACGTCTTTATTTCGATAGTCGGAAAAGCTTGTCCATAATATGTTGGGTTGTCGAATTGGTTAACGTATCCTAAAATGAATTCATTCGAGAATGTGTTTCCGAAAAGACTGGTCAATTGAACTGCAACAGAATGAGTCCTGTTCACAAGTTTGTAACGTGCGTTCTCTGAAAAAATGTCAGTCGATGTGCGGAAACGAGACGGCGAGTTATCGTTGATGGAATTCAAATAGTTCCACCGAGCAGTTAATTTGTGATTTTCACTTAAGTTATAATCAAATCGTAAGAAGATTTTATCGCTATTATCAATCCATGGTATAGATGTCCACGAACCGGTTTCATATCCATACTTTGTTCTGAGATAGCTGGAGAGAAGATTGAGTGAATCCTGGTTTACCGTATAAGTATTTGTACCTATCCGATCGGCTCCAAAAGTTCGCGTGAATGGGGACTCTCTTCGTGCTAACTCACCATTTACAAAGAAGAACAGTTTATCTTGAACGATCGGCCCACCGAGCCGAAAACCGGTCGAATAATCCTTGAAGTCAGGAACTTTTATTTTAAAAGTATCGGGGCTGACGCCGGTGAAATTTTGATTTCTTCCGTAGTAAAACGCCGATCCTTTATATGCGTTTGTACCGCTTCGCGTGATAGCGTTTACCCCAGCGCCGGTAAACCCAGCCTGGCGAACATCAAACGGAGAAACTACAATCTGAAATTCTTCAATCGCATCAAGACTGATGGGAGTGACAGATGACTGACCTGCGGGTGTTCCTGTGCTGCCAAGACCAAACATGTCATTGAAATTAGAACCATCGATTTGGATGTTATTGTATTTTGTATTACGCCCCGCAACGCTGCTATTAACACCGTTAAAGTATGGTGAAAGCTTGAAGTAGTCCGCGAAGTTGCGAGAGATAGTTGGGAGACGATCAATCTGGTCTCGAGGGACGTTAGTTGCAGCGCCGCCTCGTGCAGCGTTAAGTATCTGGCTGCGCTCTGCTGTTATAAGCACTTCTGGAACGCGAACTGCTTCTTCAGATAGGCGAAAATTCTGACGTAAGCTCTGCGAGAGTTGCAATTGGATGTCGGTAAACTCTTGCGTTGTGTAACCGACTGATGTTGCGACAATTTTGTATGGACCGCCAACGCGCAGACCCGGTAAATTATAGTCACCGTTTTCACGACTGGTTGTTCCATACTTTGAACCGCTTGGGACGTGAGTAGCCATAATGTTTGCAGCAGGCATAGGATTGCCGGCATTATCCTTAACCGTTCCATAGATTGCCGAAGATGTAACTCCTTGTGCCCACAAATTCGTACAAATCAAAACGCTTAATAAGGCTACTAATAAATTTGTTAAAAATAATTTTTTCATAAAACCTCCATTTTTTGAAATGTTAATTTTTTAACAGTTAGATTTTTTTTGCTTCTGTAGGACAGGACGTTGTCCTTTCTACTAATACAGGTCGATTCAGCTTGCACTCGTCACAGACGTGGCAAATCGAGTTACCATTTATGTAAAACCCTGTTTTAATACCTCAATTTATTAACGCCCTATAATAGCAAAACTATTATTAAAATACAAGATTTATTTATGCCATTTCCGAATAAGTTATAGCTGGGTAAGAATTCGGAAATTTTATCCAGCCTTACCCGGTCTGCACGGATAATAATGCGGTTCCCATTGTGCCTTTTTAATAATCTGCTCAAACTCGTCATCGTTTAACAGTCTTCCTAATCCCGCCACACGCGCTTCTATCGCGACGGCTTTCGCAACGTGCAAGGAGACATTTCTTATATCGTTGAGATTGGGTAACAACATACCCTTTTTACGTTCTTTCTCGGTTACCAACGAACTCAATGCCTTACTGGCTTTTTGTTACTCTATCAAGTAGGTAATGGGTTGTTCAATTCTTTCGGCGCAGCTTTATCTTTAACCACCGCCAAGCATCTCGCCCAGCATCAAAAAATCCACGCCATCCGTCGCGGCGTTGAATCGGTTTAGAACCCTCTGGCTTAATCGTGCGCACAAGAGGGGGGCGGCGACTCAAGTAATTCCGGATTCGCAAACGCTGATGGTTTCCGTATACTATGGCAATTCTTTCGAGTTCCTTCAAGGCTTCTCGCAGTGATTGTATTGCGATATCTGTCTCAGAATGGTGCTGGTCCACGATCAAGTCTCTTATAAAAATGACCCTCTACGGTTCGAAGCAGGTTCTTGTAACGCTCCTTCTCAGTTGGCCCAGTGGCATCATATACAACAACAAAAAATCGACAATTTTCTGCTAAACTGCTTTTATAAAGGGGCTCAGTTGTCTGTAAAAACTCGCCCTGAGTCATCGTCTTTGATGGGTCAATATTTGGTATCGGCAGGCGAGAGCGTTCTCGTTCTCGATGACCATATTTATATTCCCGCATCCGTATACCATTGCTTTCAAGCACCACGTCGTACAAATAGTCAATCGTACCATCTTCTCTTACCCAGCAAGGTCGCTCTCCTTTCCCGAGCCCCGCCTTAGCTAATTTAGATTCGGCGAGAGTTAACTGTCCTTGCAAATTGGATTTTTGATCAGCTAATTTAGAAACCTGATCGGCGATATCAGCCCCCCTCTGTTTTGCAATTTCATTCTTTATCTGACGCATCTCTTTTTGCGCAGCCAGAACTGCTTGAAGTGTGCTTTGCCCTTCGGGGGATGCAGTAATTTCCTGCAATGCTCGAATAAGCCTGGTTATTTCATCTTGGTTGGTCTCCTTCGGGAAGCCCAGTTCATCTTTGAGAGCTACTAGTGTGGAGTCAGCTCGTCTAAGGTCACTGAGTATACGACGATCGACGATTTCTTTACCTATGATGGTCTTAGCTTGCTTGATGCGATCCAACTCGTTTATACCAATAAGTAGGAGAAGTACGAAAATTATCAGAATACCAATTTCTGCCATCGTCAGCCCCAGGACGAGGCCACGTCGATACCCGCTATTAAATTCTGAAACCCAATGGCTACCGTTTGTTTTCACGATCGCCTCGTATCTCCGCATCCTTGAGCGCAGCGGCAAGGCTACGCGAAACTTCAGTCAACCGATTCAATACCTCAAGCGCGGCCTTCTGCGCACGCACTGATTCCTCAACAGATATTTTAGTTTGTGCCGTGAGCAGCTCGAATAACTTTTGATCTCTGATAAGACCCTCTCCGACCTCTATGAGGGCTTTGTTTACCTTTTCTGCACCATTTTCAACAAGAAGGCTTATGGCAGATTGGTTGCCGGCTATCTTCTCGATAAGTTGAGCCATTGACCCAGATATCTTAGTTATCTCCTCTGTTGCTGTCTTTGCAGCCGATGACGAATCCATGAAGTGGGCTGCAAGTCGCTCAGCCTGCTCTGTGGTCGCTTCCAGCGCCTTCGCTACCTTGTTTAACCGAGTCGATAATGTCGAAGTCGGTGCCTCCAAAACTCGAAGCCGCTCAATTGCGGCCTTAACCTCAATCGATGTTTTTTCAATTAGACCAGTCAGTTCTGTGGTCTGAGCAAGCACGTCTCGCTGAGTCTTTGTTGCAGCATCTTTCATTTCAATCGAAGTTTTTTCCAAGAGGTTCGAGAGTTTAATTTCAGCATCCTTTACATCATCAAATAGTGTTGTAACCAGATCGTTAGATTTTTGATGCAACTCGCGAAAGAACAATCCGAACTCGTTAGTCACATTATCGAGAGTTGCTTTAACCTTCTTGGATGCGTCAGCCAGCTCTATTCTTGTAACACTCTCTACATCGGCTGGATCAATACGCATCTGATGAAATGCGACCCGTAGAAATATACCTGTAATGGTACTTGCCAGAGCGATGCCAAAATTTGCGATGATTTGTTGAGCCCCTGATTGCCCTGGAATATTTCCATTTACGTCCGAAACTGCAGTACCAAATTCAAATAATGCAAAGGCCATGCTCATGAGCGTAAACAGTAAACCCAGATAGTACGCGTTATCACCTGCCTGATCCAACCGAACTCGTAACCGTGGGATTTGGAACACCAACCATGCGTAAGCAAGCATAACACAAATAATTCCGATAATGATAAGGATTTGCGAGAAGTGGAAAATGAAATGGCCAACAATGTAAAAGAGAAGTCCTATGAGAAATGTGCCAATAAATGCAACAACATCAACCCAACGGCTTCTCGATTGCATATCTTCCGTGCTATTTCCCATCATTGTTTCAAAACTCATGTATTTCAATTCTTACCCCCATAGACAGGTTCGAGAGATTGTACAATAGCACCCTGAGAGAGAAAATACTGTTCCCAAAAGTCCTTATGGTCAGGCCATTTTTGAGGAGCCGTTGGACGTACCAGATAAAGAAGGGTTACCGAAACACCCTTGAGATCGCAACGAACCTCTGAAAAGTATGGGGTTTGCTTGAACTCCTCGAAAGAAGGCATCGAAACGTAATGACTCAATTTGCCAGGAACATTTTGGAGAAGATCTGACACAATTACCAGGCGTTTGGGGACACCTTCCATATCAGGTCGATTAAAGGTACGTAGAGCCGTAGCCTGTATCGCTTCAAAAATCGGGGATGTCCAACTCTGGGGAATGTTCATGAGACGGTCTAGCTCAGCATTAAGTTTTTCCATAAATCCTTTCCACTTTAACCGGGCAAGTTCTGGATTCTGATAAATCCGGTTTAAATCATCTCCAGTGCCGGGATTACACAAATGGATTACTGGCCTCGTGACGCGGTGGTTGAGACTATCGACGGCATATGCTTCGATTAATCCGAAACGTGAGACACTAGCTTGCAATTTAGTAAGCTCATTTTGAATTTTCAATTTTTGAGGTTCTGTAAATTCGTCCGACATGTCAAGTAATATGACCATCACCTCACTAGGTGGACGATCAATGGGACAGAGTGTCGTCGGATCGGTTCTGACAAGGTTGCTGATTCCCTTGAAATAAAAGAAAGCAATTATGGCCAGTAACAGAAAAAGAATTAGACCAAGCGAGAGTATTTTAAATATAGACGTCGATGATCTGTCCTTGGATCTGGGTGCTTGCGCTTTTAGATGATCACGCATTGACATTATGCTCTCCCTGATTCGTGGTCAAGTATGCAACAGTCTCGTACTTCTTTACCTCGATCATAAATTGTCTATTGATTTCTTCGACAAAGCGCTCCATAAGTTTGATGACTTCTGAACGAATGTCACCATCGAGATCCGTAAGATTTGGTAAAACCGAATAAGAAAGCATTGTCGGTCTAATCGTCTGACTCTTGAAGCGTATAGGAACAGGTGCGGTGCGCGTACGAGTATTAGCCTCACGATATCGTTGGTGTAATCTCACAAAGCATTCGTACAAATGGTCGCAATGTGAACAATAGGAGTTGTGCAACCGGGATCGTCCCTCAATAGCTAAGCGTAACTCGTTTTCAGCGCTTCGCATCTCCTCAATACTTTTTAGCATATCTTCGACTGCCGAATCCCGGCGTTGTGTCAAACCAGCCAGGCACTGGGCTTTTTTGTCTGCATAGAACTCGTTAACCTCATCACGGCTTTTCCGAATCGAGCCATAACCAGGGTAATTATCATCCATTCCAATTCCGTCAATTAATGAAGCTAAACTCATCGCTATTCCCAATAGAACTAGAATAAGCGACTGGGCATTTGCAAAATGAAGGGGCGATGTGGAGATTAACGCTAGCAGTTCTGATGCGGAAGGATTGCCAGCACTTTGAATAAAAAGGTCGCGAAAATGTCCGATAAAAAAATTGAACCCAATAAGCCAAGTGATGTAGAATAGAGTGCAACTTATTCCGGCGATCTTGATTGCTGGGTGAACATGTATGACCCAAGGCAGAAAGAACCTCGCGCACAATATAGCAACACCGACATTTAATAAAGATAACACCAACGCCTGTGTGACACCGCCAATCAAACCCGCCTCACTTCCTTCTGCAAAAAAGAGACCGTTAAGGGTGGACTCAAGGATGACTATGATCGCAAGCGCCAACCACAGGACGGTTCCTTTTCGTCTAGAGACAATCTTAGGTTGACGAATAAGTTTATTTTTTGTACGAAAAGCTTCAAAATCTTTCGCCCGCCCCTCAACCTCGATTCGAATATTGTGTAAATGGTCGAGATCGTCTAAAGCTTGGACTTTAAAGTCAGTTAGTGCGTTTTCTCCAGCTACATTGATTCGAGTACGCAGGTCGGTTGAGATCACAGCGCGACGAATCCTTCCCTCATACAGGTCCATTTGGGATCGATATTCTTCTGCACTCTTCCGTGCTCGGCGTTCGATTTCGTCAAAGATAGCTCCTTCGACAGAATCCTCAACGATACTATCAGACGAAGGCTCATTTGAAGAACCATTCTGGCTTGCTTTCTCTTCGATCTGGAGATCTCGAGCAATTTTATCGATATCAAGTGGAGGGAAGGATTGCATGCTCGGCTGTACACCATCCCGAGTGCTGAGAAATGATCTTACTAAAGAGCTAATGCTGTTAGACATGGAGAATCTGACGATGTATAAAGTTTGACGTCTGCATTGTTGGTCTCCTTTCGTGTCGAGCGAGTTAAGTCGCTATTACAGGTTTTTGTTTATTATCTATCTATGCAAAAATCTTTTCTTATCCAACTTTAAAATTATCTCAACCTTTTAACTCTATCCGGTCTTCAATAATTTAATGTTTCAATATAACGCTTATCGTTTCAATTGTCAACAGTTTAAAAAAATCCCTTACCATAAAATACTGCTCCAATCCGCATGGTTTCGAGCAATTTTAGCCGCTTCTGCAACTGGCTTCTTTTCTCCACGTTCAGAACATTAATCCAAATTTCCCTTACCGGGTCTGCACGGATAATAATGCGGATCCCATTGTGCCTTTTTAATAATCCGCTCAAGCTCGTCGTCGTTTAATAATCTTCCTAATCCTGCCTCGCGTGCTTCTATTGCCACTGCTTTTGCAACATGCAAAGAAACTTTTCTTATGTCGTTTAAATTTGGTAACAACATACCCTTTTTACGTTCCTCTTCGGTTACCAACGTACTCAATGCCTTACTGGCTTTCAGGAACATGTTATCCGTAACCTTCGAAGATTTACTTACAAGCGCGCCTAAGCCAACACCGGGGAATACAAACATGTTATTACACTGAGATGTTATAAATGTTTTTCCATTATACTCAAATTCCGGGAAAGGACTTCCTGTTGCAACCATGCCTTTGCCTTTTGTTGCTATTGCAACTTCTTCGGGAGTGCATTCAGTTTTAGATGTTGGATTCGATAAGGCAAAAATTACAGGACGCTCATCATTATTTGCCATCTGCTTTAGAATCTCTTCGTTGAAGAGACCTTTTGTAGCCGTTACACCTATCAGTACTGTCGCTTTTGTGGTTCTTATAACGTCCATCAACGTTATAGTGTTTGGTGAATCTAATTTCCAGCTTGCGACAGCCGAATGTTTTTTTGCAAAAGGTTTTTGCGAAGCTTCCAGGTTTGGAGTATCCTCCATTAATAATCCGGGCATGTCGAAAGCGAAAATTTTACTCCTCGCTTCTTCATCTGTCAGCCCTTCTTCTTTTAGCATTGCAAGTATGTTGTTACATATTCCCGAGCCGGCTTGTCCCATACCGACAACAACAAAGCGTTGGTCGCCGAAGCGCTGCTTTTTAATCTGCATTGCAGTTGTGAGTGCAGCAAGCGATACTGCGCCGGTACCCTGGATGTCGTCGTTGAAAGAAAGAATTCTGCTGCGGTATCTTTCGAGAAGCTTAAAAGCTTTATGTTTCGCGAAGTCCTCCCACTGTAAAAGTGCATTCGGGAAATTTCGTTTTACACCTAAAATAAATCGTTCGATGAAATCGAAATACTCAGGTCCATCTAATCTCTTATTACGATAGCCGAGATAAAGAGGGTCGTTCAATAACCGCTCGTTGTTCGTTCCGACGTCGAGACAAATTGGCAGGCAGCAAGCCGGATGCAATCCACCGGCAGCTACGTAGAGGTTTATTTTACCGACTGGAATACCCATGCCGTCGGAGCCTAAATCGCCTAAGCCAAGAATTCTTTCACCGTCGGTAACTACGATCAAGTTTACATCCGGGAGCGATACATTGTTTTGAAAAATGTTATCGATATTCGCGACGTTGTATGGACTTATATAAATTCCACGGTATCTTCTTGTTATGTGGCTTAACCTTAAACAAGCCTGCCCCACTGTAGGTGTGTAAACGATTGGCAGCATTTCGGTGATGTGATCACGCAGCAGACGATAAAAAAGAATTTCATTCCGGTCAAGCAGCCCTTGAAGAAATATATACCGCTCAAGGTCGTCTGTTTTTCTTTGATACATAGCTAAACTTCTGTTAACCTGATTCTCAATATCCGAAATGCCGTATCGTAACAGTCCGACTAAGCCCAGGTCCATTCTTTCTTCGAGCGTGAATGCAGATGCTTTATTTAAAAGTGGGTCGTTTAATATTTGCCTTCCGCGAAGATAAACTTCAAAATATTCTTCGCCGGTTAACGGGTCGATTTTTATTGTAAATGTTTTCATTTATTAATTCTCCAAATAGTAGTTGAGTTAAATACAGTTAGAAGTAAGAAGAAAAAAGTAAGAAGTAAGAGGATAAATGTAAGACGATGTTCTTTACTGTTTTCTCTTGTATCGAATTAAGCCGCTTAGAAGAACATCAACCTTTTCAATTTGAGATATCAGACTCGATATTTGAAGTGAATCCAAGAAACCAAGTTGCTTACATAGTTCTACTTGTGTAAAAGTGTAAAGATTCTTTTATCCCTTGGCGTGCGGCGCCTTCTGCGATATTTGATGGAATCGAGATTGCTGCCCTCTTCATCTGGGAAGTCAAACCGTACTTTTCAGTTGTTGGCATGTTGACTGATATTTTATAGATCTCTTTTGCAAGTTCGATTGATTCTTGCCAAACTTTTAAGTTCTTGTGCGCCTTTTCCATTTGAAACTCCTTTTTTTTGATAAAACGTTGTTAATAGATAAAGTGAATTTACTTTTTATTTCTTCTAACTTCTCACTTTTTACTTCTAACTAATTTTTATCTTCATCTCACTTCTTTCGAAATCGGAGTTTATAAATTACTCTATGCTCTAAGCTCACCGCTCATAGCTCTTATACCTTCGGTCCTGCCTTTATAACTTCAACCGGACAACCGGATTCATATTTCTTAAAATTCTCAATGAACCGACTTGCAAGCTGCTTGTACTTCGTCATGTGTGCCTCTTTGCTGTGCCACGACGATGCAGGATTGAGTACGCTTTGTGGTATATCTCCGCACGTTTCAGGCACTTCGAAACCAAAGAGCGGATCTTTTTTGAATTTAACCTTGAGCAGTTCACCGCTAAGCGCCGCGTTCAACAATTGTCGCGTGTACTTTATGCTTATGCGCTTGCCTACGCCGTATGGACCGCCAACCCAGCCGGTGTTTACCAACCAGCAGTGAGCGCCGTACTTTAACATTTTACGTTTAAGTAAATCGGCATATACGGCCGGATGATGTACCATGAACGGTGCGCCAAAACACGCGCTGAATGTCAGCTCAGGTTCTTTACCAAGTCCCATCTCGGTACCTGCAACTTTTGTTGTATAGCCCGAAATGAATTGGTACATCGCCTGTTCTGGAGAAAGCTTTGCTATCGGAGGCAGCACTCCTAATCCATCGCACGTTAATAGAATGACATTCTTAGGATGTCCGCCCATCTTTTCGGGTACTGAGTTATCGATGAATTCGAGCGGATATGATGCGCGTGTGTTTTCAGTAATCGTTGCATCATCCAAATCGATCTTACGTGTTATCGGATCGTAAACAACGTTCTCTAAAATTGTTCCGAACTTTTGGGTACAGGCGTAAATCTGCGGCTCAGCAGTGGGAGAGAGAGCAATAACTTTAGCGTAACATCCGCCCTCGAAGTTAAATATGCCTTCATCACTCCAGCCATGCTCGTCATCGCCTATCAGTCCGCGATTTGGATCGGCTGAAAGTGTTGTCTTTCCGGTACCGGATAATCCAAAGAACAAGGCAGTGTCTTTGTCTTTACCGATGTTTGCCGAGCAGTGCATCGGCATTACTCCATCCAACGGCATTAAGAAATTCATGACTGTGAAAATAGATTTCTTAATTTCTCCACCGTATGCAGAGTTGCCAATAATGCCTAACTTCTGTTCGAAATTTAGAAGAATAAATGTCTCCGTTGCAGTCCCATCAATCTGTGGAAGTCCTTTGAATGAAGGTATCGACAGAAGTGTGAAATCAGGTACGTGGCGTTTATACTCTTCAGCTGTCTTTGGGAGTATGAACATATTTCTGACAAAAGCGCTATGCCACGCTTTTTCAGTTATGATGCGAATAGGCAAACGATATTCTTCGTCCGCTCCGGCGTAACAATCCTGTACGAAAAGATCGCGACCTTGCAAGAACCCTTGCAGGCGGCTCCACACTTCGTTGAACTTATCCTGATTGAACGGTCGGTTGTATTCGCCCCACCACACTTTATCCTGCGTGGATGGTTCTTTCACAACAAACTTGTCGTTAGCCGACCTGCCTGTATGTTTTCCGGTATGGGCGATGATTGGTCCGAGTTTGGAAATTTTTGCTTCTCCACGGAATGTTATCTCTTCGTACAATGCTTCAGTAGGAAGATTCCAATAAACATTGTTTAGATTCGTCAAGCTGTGATTATCAAGTCCATAATCGCTCTTCAGTGCCTTAGCTTGATCTTGAGCCGGTGTTTTAATGTTCAGTAAATTGTTCATAACCAATCCCTCACTAATTTCCGTTCGCCGATAAAAATTTCATTTGGTGAGTTGGGGTCGAGTGCCCATTTTATACGTTCAATTCCTTGTTTGATTTCTTTTATCGTGCCGCAGTAACTCAGGCGCAAGTGACCTTCCATGCCAAATTCTTTTCCCGGAACCGTAACAACGAGCGCTTTCTTTAATAAGAATTTCGAAAGCTCAAGTGAATTTTTGTTATACGCGCTGAAATCGGGTAAACAATAAAACGTTCCATCGGGCTTCGTTATCTTCACACCATTAAACGATTGAAGCTCCTGCATCATCACATTACGGTTATTTTCTATCATCAACCGTAATCCCTCAACGATGCTTTGGATTCCCATCAACGCGCCTTCCGCCGCCGCTTGAAGAATGACGGATGTAGTTGTTGTAATCTGTCCTTGCACATTGGTCATAATCTGCGTCAACTCTTTTGGCGCAACCGTCCAGCCAATTCTGAAGCCAGTCATTCCGTAAAGTTTTGAGATTCCATTGACAATAATAACTTTAGAATTCTCTAAATCTTTTTTTGTATGCTTGTAAGCCGAGATCGGTTTTCTTCCATCAAAAATCAGTTTGTGGTAGATATCGTCCATGATGCAGTAAATTCCCTTGCGCTCACAGAAGTCAATAATCTCGGCGATAAACTGCTCGCTGTACATGATGCCCGAAGGATTATTCGGACTGTTAATGATAATTGCTTTTGTGTACGAGCTAACTTTTTGTTCGATGTCTTTCATGCGCGGATGGAACGAGCCGTCTTCCGGTGTAACAATAACAGGAACACCGTAACACATGCGAACCATCTCAGGATAACTAACCCAATAAGGAGCGAGTATGATTACTTCTTCCTGCGGATTTAATAAAGTGAAGAGAAGATTGTAAACCGATTGTTTCGCACCGGCAGAAACAATTATATTTTCCGGTGCAACCATTTTATCATAGTTCTCTTCAGTGTATCTGATGATTGCTTTCTTAAGCGATGGAGTGCCGTCGGTTGGCGTATATTTTACATCGCCAGTGTTAAGTTTAGCTGCTGAACTTAGAATGGCATTAATTGGAGCTTTATTTTTTGGTTCACCCGCTCCAAGGTGGATAACTGCTTCGCCCTTTTCCTTCAGCAAACGAGCTTCTTCAGTAAGCTTCAGGGTTGGTGATTCAGCTATAGATCGCGCAAGTTGACTTACATTCATTATCAATAGACCTCATATTATTTAATATTTTGGAGTTTAATATTCAGATAAATATTCGTTTTTTAAGTAATAAAGAATAATTTTAATGGTAAGAACAGGCATAAATTTCTGTTTACAATTTACTTAATTTTGGAGAGATTTCAAAAAATGGCTTGATGGACTTTTCTCTTTTGGTGGAGGAAATCATTATCGACTGTAGCTTGTTAATTTATCGTGTAAGATGGTATGTATCTTAGTACTAATTGAGACAGGAAAATATTTATGGAAAATAGGTTCTGGAAGAAGCATCGCACATTAGATACACAATCAAGAAATCATTTTGTTAAAAGACAAAAATTATTGTACCAGGTTTTAGTTTCGACAAAGTTCCAGAAGGGACTTAGTTCAATAAAGGGAATGTATAAGCAGAAAGTGGAAAAAAACATTGCGGAGCTTGCAGAGTATATCAAGCGGTTAAAACGTTAATCATGCCTCTCAAAGAATATAAATTATTTATTAATCCACCAGTATAAATATCTTTCAACGCAATAGTTTGTACTTCACATTGTTTCGGTGCACAGTTTAATTCGGCTAACATTTCAGGGATAGAAGAAGTTGCTTTAGCATCATTTGTTATATGGCTGAAGCCAACTAATTCTCTTTTCTCTTATCGGATAAGGCAAAGGAATGTCAGGCTCGGCAACCATGAGATTTACCCGGTGGTGTCGCATTTTCTAATGACTAGGAACATCCTTTAGTCTTATTTCTTTTGTTTCATCAGGTTTTTCAAAATCATAAGGACGGACAAATTTTGAACAATCACCAGTTGCACCGCCAGTATCTCTTAATGTTACAGAGTAGTTTTTAACTATTAATAATTTATCTCCATCAAATACTAGGACTACAAATTCATCAGCAGTCTCACCTGTTTTGCAATAATGCCATGCGGATTGATTTCCGGAAAATTCGGTTTTACAAGGTGTACCCATGATTTTTATAACATCATCTTTGCTTATTCCCGGTTTCAACATAAAAGTGTTTTCAATTTTTTGTTGAGTATAAAAAATAGCCGCACATCCACAAAATAAGATCAGAATGAGTAGTAATAATAGTGGGTGATACTTTTTCATAGAAGTTCTCCTTGTATTAAAATATTGTATACTTAATTTGAGAAATTGCCACACCATTTCCTATAACGTATAACAAAATCAACGCAGTTTAAATTTTAGTTATTTTGCGTATTATTTGCTGTCACTTCCACTGCGTTTCACCCAAGATGGTTCTTCTTTTACTCGACGACTAGAATATTTCTTACCGGAAGAATCGTAAACAACAGCTCGCATTTCTCTCCAATGAGGGACATACTCCTTAGTGAGATTATCCTCGTCCAGCAAGAAAGTTGCGGGCGCATCGCCCTCTCCAAGTTTCTGGCCCTTGATGCTCTCTAGAATAAGTAAACGCCTATTCTTGAATTGTTTAGAAAGTGTGATCGATACTGAAGTGATGTAAATCGGACGTCGGCCACAGTTAGTTACTGTTACAAGTCCCCAAAGCTTAATTTTGTCATACTCAATGCTATTTGCAATTTGATAGCCCCAAGCTAATCGGACTCTCACATACGGTTTGTCACGCAAGTAGTTAAGAATTCCGAGAACAATACCTCCTGTTCCGAATACCATTCCAAGAATAGAAGCGAGTTCTATTAATGTCATCTGGTAATCTTCCCTAAACAAACCATCACTCCTATATCGTGCATATGACGTTCCTTAAGTTGGTGGTGTTGGTAAAATGATTTGGTGCTGGCGTATCCCTTTACGGACGTACCCCTAGCCACTGCAAAAGCTGGAGAACAAAAATTAGAAATAGCCAGATTACTGCCCACCTAAACCATTTACGAAGAGAAAGAAACTGGATTAGTAAGTCCTGTCTAATCAAGTCGTATTGCTCTGAATCTATTCTTGTTTCCATTTTGTTCACCTTAATAATGAAAGCAAATTCCGCATAACATCTGTAAAACCTCCATCCTGATAAACGGGATAAGTTATTTCGTCGTTACACGTTTTAATTTATTATTAATTTATTTATCTATTTATATAAAAACCTTTTCCTATACACCTTAAAAATTATCTCAACTAATTTACTCCATCCGGTCTTTAATAATTTGATGTTGCAATATAATACTTCTAATTTCAATTGTCAATATTTTTTTTAATCGAACAGGTACGATAGACTTATAGTCTGTCGGAAGAACAGAACTTTTCCTTTTCGACACGCTAAAGCGTATCGTACCGACTGCACTCGAACTGGTACGATAGACTTTTAGTCTGTCGAACTTGCTTCGCACAGCGACACGCTGAAAGCGTGTCGTACCAGCATAACGTGAACCCGTGCGACGGACTTTCGACGCAGCCGTCCCCCTGGATAGTCTGTCGGAAGAACAGATCTTTGTCTTTTCGACACGCTAAAGCGTATCGTACCAACAGAATGTAAACCGGTACGATAGACTTTTAGTCTGTCGAGAGTAGGTTGCCCATCGACATGCTAAAAGAATGTCGTACCGACGAAACCAGAACTGGTACAACGTATAATGAGAGAACCAACTCCTCTTTTTCTCCTACTTCTTACGCTTCCTCAACTTCTGAACTTTAGATTTTAATATTTTCTGAACATAAGCAGGAACGAAGCTCGATATATTTCCGTTAAGCAAAGCAATCTCCCGAACGATTGAAGAGTTGAGGTAGGTATGTTTTTCGTGAGGCATAAAGAATATCGTAGATATGTCGTTTGCTAATTTGCGGTTCATCAATGCCATCTGCAATTCGTATTCAAAATCGGAGACAGCACGTAATCCTCTGACTAAAGCGATAGCTTTTTTCTTGCGTGCATATTCCACAAGCAAACCATCAAAGTATTCAGCATCAACACGCTTCCCATATTTCTTAGTAACTTTTTTTACCATGCCGAGCCGCTCTTCATCCGTGAAGAGAGGGTCTTTTGCTGTATTGTGTGCAATTGTTACTATTACTTTATCGAAAATTTCCAAAGCTCGATCTAAAACATCGATATGCCCATAAGTTATCGGGTCGAATGTGCCGGGGTAGATTGCAATCTTCATTGTTTCTCCATGGTTTTATGTTTAAAAAAAGTTACTGTCGTGTTCCCAAATTCTTTCTTTATAGTTTCTACAAAATCGTCAGTGAGTTCAAAAGACAAGTTTCTTTGATGCTCAATTATCAGAAATCCATTGTCTTTTAAAATTTTGTTTGAAAATATTTTTTTCGGTATCGCAGGCGTTAGCTCGTATGCGTAAGGCGGGTCGGCAAAAATTAGATCAAATTTTTCTTTTGTTGTTTCGACAAATCTTAACGCATCTGTATCGATTGTCTTGCAAATATCTCCACACTTTAAAAGCTCTATGTTCGTATTGATGAGTTCGATTGATTCTTCGAAATCGTCAATTAAAATCACTTTATTTGCGCCGCGGCTCGCTGATTCGATACCGAGGCTGCCTGTTCCTGCGAATAAATCGAGAACTGTAATATCTTCAAAATCTATTCTTGCTTGAAGTATGTTGAAGATTGTTTCCTTTACCCGGTCTGTTGCAGGGCGGATGTCTAAATGTCGGGCAGGTTTTAATATGCGACCCTTGTATAAGCCGGAAATAACTCTCATCTTACGATTTCCTCAGAGCAATGCCGACTGCCGGAACAAAACGATGAGTGTTGTTGACAAAACGGTCGAAATTTTTGACTGACGACGCGATATTTATTCGGTTGAACGGATTTATTAGATATACTTGAGGAGTAATTTCGGTTTGGAGAGTATTAAATAATTCTGAATCGACACCTGATCCATAAATATAGACTGAATTAAATAGTTTATCTGAGAGATGGTGTTTGAGATACTGCAATATGAATTCAGTATTTGTCTCCGGCTGATGGTTGTATTCGATTAAATGTCCATTGATGTAACAGCTATACTCTATTTGAAATTGAGATATACCGACGAGGGCGCAAGTTTGAGTTTTGATTTCGGGATAATTTTGCAACAACGTCTCACCGGCTGCAAAGTGTGCTGCATCTATAATATTTAGATGAAGATTATTTTGAGCGGCATAATCATGTATCTGGTTAATCAGAGACCTTTTAATTGTTACTGATAATACATCATTTTGCTTTTCTTTAGCGTGGGTTTGCAGTTTATGAGTATCGCTGATGTAATCCATAGAATGATAGCTCGAAATCAATTGAGAGAGTTCCCAATTCAAATGTTCATTTTGCTCAACTTGTGATAGACTGGAATCCATTGGAAAACTGTGAATGAATAACATTTTTTTATCTAATGCGACGGATAAATGCCGGGGTTTTTCGACAACCGATTCGCTTCTCATCGAAATCAGTTTCAAGAACCAGGCATCATTTGTATCGGTTTCAGTCCTCTTGTATTCTTCCAGATAGATTAGGTCGGTTTTTAAACCGTTGGTTTTTAGGACAACAAAATGGGCATAATCGCCCGATACGCTGACCCCTGATGATAAATATGCTGCCATAATTATATTCTTAATCAAAAGTTAAATATTGTTTGATCTGATCTAATTTCTTTTTACCGATACCTTTTACTTTTAATAGATCTATCTCGTTTTTAAACACACCATTTTCCTTGCGGAAAAGAATAATTCGTTCTGCAGTCACTTCTCCAATACCTGGAATTTTCATTAACTCATTCTTATTTGCTGTATTAATTCTTATGCTGTGTTGTTTAAGGTCGGTTTTTTTATTCACATTTTCGTGTGAAGTAACTTCTGTAATAGTATCCACCGAAGGCGGGTAATTACTTTGTGATAATTGTTGAAAAACTCGATCGCTCTCAGAATAATCGAATGACTTATCATCCGCCATAAACGACGTTTTATAAATTTTTATACCCGAACCCACTAAAAATGCTAAAATCAAAAAGAGAACAACACGAAGTTCATTCTTCGTGAATCCAAATTTTTGATTTATACGTTCGATGAGGTTCATCTGCTTTAATAAAACGCATCCCTGAATTTATCGAAAAAGCTTTTATCAGAATTAGATGACTTATCGCCTTCTTTTGGTTTCATCGATTCGCGCTGTAACAGTTCCTTTATCATATCTTTATCTTTTTGATTAAGCCTCGTCGGAGTCCAGATGTTTACTCTTACCAGCTGATCACCGCGACCGTTACTGTTTAGATGCACTATTCCTTTCTCGCGCATTCTCAGAATTTTCCCCGATTGAGTTCCCGGTTCTATATGGAGCTTTGCTTTACCGGTCAGAGTCGGTATTTCTATTTCTGTACCGAGTGCCGCTTCGGGAAAGCTGATGAGTAAATCGAGTATGACATCGTCGCCGTGGCGAGTAAAAACCTGATGAGGTTCTTCTTCAATCATTACAATAATATCGCCGGCCGGACCACCGCGTTTTCCCGTATTTCCCTGGTTTCTTAATGGTATGTAATTTCCTTCAGTAACTCCGGGTGGAATATTTACCTTTATAGTTTTTTCACCATGTACTCTACCCTCGCCCCGGCATTCGGGGCAAACATCTTTAATAATTTTTCCATCGCCGCCGCACTGGTCGCAGGTAGAAATGTTTATAAACTGACCGAAGATTGAGCGGGATACTTGTCGGATTTCACCCGTTCCGTTACAGGAAGGACAAGAAATTCTGGATGAGGTTGAGCGTGCACCTGTTCCGTTGCATAATTCACAAGTCTTATATGCTTTTACCTTTATTTTTTTTTCGATACCTTCCGCAATTTCTTCGAGTGTAAGTTTTAAACGAATTTTTAAATCGGCGCCGGGGATACCCGTTTGTGTGTGGCGCGACCTCTGGCGAGAAGTTCTACCACCGCCAAAAGCTTCTTCAAAAATACTTCCGCCAAAACTGCCTCCGAAAATGTCGCTGAAGGCAGAAAAAATATCGTGTATATCTGTGTAACCGTGAAAGTCTTGACCGGCTCGTATTCCATCGTGACCAAACTGATCATACCGTCTTCGCTTGTCGGCATCGCTTAAAACTTCGTATGCTTCGGCTGCTTCTTTAAATTTGTCTTCGGCTTCTTTGTTGTTTGGATTGCGGTCGGGATGGTATTTCATCGCGATCTTCCGGTAAGACTTTTTAAGTTCGTCCTGACTTGCATTTCGGGCAACCCCCAGGATTTCGTAATAATCACGCTTTGCCATTAATCAGCTCCGCTTTCAGATTGACCGACGTTGGTGGTATCTATTTCACCCGAAACTATTACCTTCGCATGGCGAATGATTTTTTCGTGTAATAAGTATCCTTTTTCCACTTCTTTCAAAACTGTATGTGGAGTGGTTTTCGGATCAGCGTTAGGCATAACCAACAACGCATCATGTAAATTTACATCGAATTGCTGACCGACTGTCTCTAATTTCTTCAAACCCCTTTGTTCAAGATTTTTCAGAAGTTTGTTATATATCATCCCAACTCCTTTGTAGAAAGCATTGTTGGCATTCTCTTCCTGCGAGTGCTCTAAAAATCTTTCGAGGTCATCTAAAACGGGAAGCAAGCTTTCTATAAGCTCCTCGTTGCAAAATTTTGTTGTGGTTAGGATGTCGTTTTCGATTCGCTTTTTGTAGTTATCGAACTCAGCAGCTTTTCTTAGAACCTGGTCTTTTAGAAACTCATTCGATTTTTCGAGTTCCGCAATTGTATTCTTTAAAACCTCAATTTCCGAAACCTCTTGAGTTATAGGTTCTTCAACAGTCTTATTAACTTCTTCTGTACTGTTATTGTTCATGTTGTAATTTATATTCCTTCTTATTTAATTATTTGATGAGAGGACATCTGCAACATAGGTTACGAGCGGAATAACTCGCTCGTAGTGCATTCGTTTCGGGCCGATGACTCCTATCGTTCCTTTTGTATCGCCGATTTTGTATGAAGAGATAATCATACTGTAGTCATTTAATTTTTCGATCCGACTTTCAGAGCCGATCACGATGGTAAGTCCATCTATTTCGGTTTGGTCTTCGTATTTATCGAGTAAGTGGATAATGATATCTTCATTATCTATCAATTCGATGACACTACGAATCCGTTCAGGAGATTCGAATTCCGGCTGCGATATTATATTCTTAGCGCCGCTTATATGCAGCCGTTCCTTTTGGTCAAAATCGCTGAATAGCTTATTACTGTTCCCGATGAATAATCGAATTAAGCCGGTTTCTTCGTTTTCAACATCTCTCATCCTATCGTAAAAACTTTCTTTTATTTCATTCAGAGTTAATCCTGACAACCGCTCATTCAAGATTTTGCTGATATCCTCTAGTTTAGCTCGTGGAATTTCTGACCTAACTTCGATAGTTATTGTTTTCACAAATCCAGATTGAATAGAAACCACAATCAACAGCCTGTTGCTGCTTAGTGGTATAATCTCCAGAGAATGCAGGATGCCGGTTCGTAGGTGAGGGGACGAAACAATGCTAAGTTGTTTCGAGATTCTGCTTATGAGTTTCGAGGTTTCCTTCAGCAATTCTTCGGTTTCTTTTATACCTTCCAAATCTTTGTGAATATTTTCCCGTTCTTTCAGACTAAGTTTTTCAAACCCCATAAGCGCGCCGACGTAAAACCTGTACCCTTTGTCGGTTGGAATTCTGCCGGCAGATATATGTGGATGTGAAATGTAACCCTGCTCTTCAAGGTCTGCCATCACGTTACGAATTGTTGCTGGACTGAGGGCTAATTTGGTACGTTTTGACAAATGCCTTGACCCTACCGGTGTTGCAGTTAAAATAAATGATTGTATTATATATTTAAGAACGTCTTTTTGTCGTTCCGTTAATGTTTCTGACATGATAAAATCTTTTAAAAATCTCGAATTTCTTATTTTTTGATTATTACATTATAAAATTAATCAAAATTGGGCTACAATCCAAAATTTTTAGAATGCTTTGGAAATAAATCCAGATATGAGTATATTTTATCACTATTTTTCAGTGCTGCTACTTACAATCCAACATAACTTATTGAACGAATTGATTTTAAGCTATCAGTTGGATAAAGAGACCCTACGGCAGTCGGGATCAGATAGCACAGAGATTATGGGGCTGTAGCTCAGCTGGGAGAGCGCCTCGTTCGCAACGAGGAGGCCGAGGGTTCGAATCCCTTCAGCTCCACTTCGAATTTTACTAAACTTAACAAACCCCGCGGAAGCGGGGTGAACTCCGTGATGTTAAGTTATTTGCAAAATTCAGAATCCCGTTCTGTCGGTTTTATAATGGTTAACAGTAGACCAATTAGTGTCCTTAGCAAACGAAGGACAGCGTAGATTATTTGTTCTGCACCGACAGTATCTTTTTCAATCCCACCTCATCAATCTTTAACAAATCTACACCGATCAATCGAGGGGTTAATACAGCCCAATTAGGATCCCTTGCAAATATTTCTTTGAATAGAGGCAACGATTGTTCGATTCGTCCAACATTGACTAACGAAACAGCATGCCAGTACTTCATCTCTATATTTTCCGGTATTAAAGTTTCTGCTGCGGAATATTCTCGTAAGGCGGTTTCGATGTCATTTTTTTCGATAGCCAAATCGCCTGCGTTCATGTGTTGATATGCTCGATGAATTATTGCCAACCTTCTCAATTCAGCGAGAGGTTCAGAATGGTCTTCCACTCGTAAATCCATGATTCTATCTACCCACGGTTTTCCCGTCTGTTTTCCGCTCACAATAAGAATGGCTGCCGATTGTTTGCCACGTATGTCTCCGCCAACTGTTTCTGCCGCATCAAGAGCGGCAAGCATTCGTTCAGCCAAGTCTCCTTTTGTATTTCTATAAGCATCTGCCATTGCAGGCCATACTTTATCGTTCAGCATCAAGTTGGCTTGAACAGAAAATTGCTCGCCAACAATGTGTCCTGCATCGGGAATACATTTTTTACCGGTATGAGCCGCGACATTACCGTTCGCATCTATCATTGCAACTTGTCGAACGGAAGAGCCGGGATCGGATGCTAAAATTCCGTCGAGTGCTTGTTGGGCTGTTTTCCCGGAACGCATCATTTCAAGTCCTAACGGACCGTAAGCCGGGTCGACAAGCGACTGTGTTGCGACTGCACCTACACCAGCTTCAGCCCAAGTTACTATCGAACCTACAGAAAACCAATGCGATTGTACTGCAACCCCCATCTCACCCGTAACCGAATCCCGTGCAACAATGGAATAAGTGTGGACGAGTTGGTTTTGTGCGAAAGTGTTTAACGCCCCAAAGAATAATAAAAAAATAAAATATCTAATCATTTTGACTCCTTTTATTTTATTATGATTTTAAATTAAGAAGAATATAATTGATTTCAAATTGCAGATGTTTACATTATTTCTTATCTTGTGTTGAGAGTTTAAAGAGGTCAAGTCCTGTGCAACCGTAAGTAGCCCAACCCCGCCAGGTCCGGAAGGAAGCAACGGTAAGTTACCGAAAGTGTGACACAGGGTAGCTTGACCTCTATTGATTTCATTTTAATTTCGGTTCCTTTACAGGCAGGCAGTTAAAATAGACTCCCGACACCATCGTGATTACCAACTTTCTAAAGTAACATAAATAAAAACAAAATTTGAATACCCGAAGAAAACATCAAAATTTAGAACGATATTCAGTAGAAAAATATTTCAAAGGTATTCTTGAAATAGATAAGGGGCATACAAACCATCGAAACAATTATTCAAGCCGTGCAAGACTTATTGAAATATCGATAGAATTAGACCACACGCCCAATTCTCCTACAGTTCATCCAAAATTAATCCACCAGTACAAACTCAAGCAGGGCAATTTCATAGAATGTAAAGTGGAGAGACTTAACGGAATGATTGGAATAACGGAAATTCAGACTGTTAACGGATTGACTCCAGAAGAATGGGTACGGTGTACTGAGTTCAAGAACGGTATTGCAATAGATCCAACTGAACAAATAGTATTGGCTAATGAGCCAAAAGAATATTCGCTTAGAATAATCGATTTGCTTTGTCCAATCGGCAAGGGACAAAGGGCGTTGATTGTTGCGCCACCTAAAGCGGGAAAAACAATCCTGTTAAAGCAAATTGCACATTCGCTGAGCGCCAATAACCCGGATATTTCGTTGGTAGTACTTCTCATAGATGAGAGGCCCGAAGAGGTAACCGATTTTCGTCGTTCAGTCAGAGGCGAAGTATTTGCAAGTTCGAGCGACAGCGACAGGGAAAGCCATGTGCGTCTTGCACAACTTGTTCTGGATTATACAAAAAGAAAAGTGGAAGCGGGCCAGGATGTAGTGTTATTGATAGATTCCTTGACAAAAATGGGCAGAGCATTTAATGCTTTCCAACCCGGCAGCGGTCGAACAATGTCGGGCGGTGTGGATATTAGGGCGTTGGAAATACCAAAGAAAATTTTTGGTGCCGCACGCGCGCTTGAAAATGCCGGTTCACTTACAATTATTGCCACAATACTCGTGGATACGAATTCGAGGATGGATGAGTTGATTTTTCAGGAATTTAAAGGAACGGGGAATATGGAGTTAGTGTTGAATCGTGAACTGGCAAACAACCGCATCTTTCCGGCGATTAATATTCAGGAATCAGGAACAAGGCACGATGAAATTCTGTTTGGCAGACACACTGAAAAACATTATGAATTGCGGCGAGCCATAAACAAGTCAAAGCCAAAAGACGCAATATTATCGTTAATTAAATTATTCGACATGTATCCGACAAACCGTAAGTTGCTTTCAAAGGTTTCGAAATCAGGAGATGAGTCAAATGAGGAATAATATTGAAATTTCAACACCTGTTGATTTCAATTTTTGGCGGACAGTTTATAGCCATGGTTGGTGTGCATTGAAATCTTTTATAGTGGACAAAGAAAACCAATCCTTAAATCGATTGTTTGAATTGCAAAATGGTAAGTTGATTTATTCACGAATAAAATTAGCTGATCCATTAAAGCTCAGAATAGAATATCAAGCAAGAGGCGAGTTGAATAAAACAGAAAAGAATGAACTTGTTAAGCAGATAAAAAACATTCTTAGGATTGATGATAATTTTGAGGATTTTTATTCAATTGCGAAGAGGGATTACCATTTTAACTGGGTTTATAAAATTAAAGCCGGAAGATTGCTGAGGAGTCCAACCGTTTTTGAGGACCTTGTCAAATTGATATGCACTACCAATTGCAGTTGGTCGCTTACGGAGATCATGGTTAAAAATCTAACAACAAAGTTAGGAAAGAAAATTTTAGTGAAAAATGGAGACGGAACGAACACAACGCAATTTTCATTTCCGACTCCAAACGCAATAGCCGCAGTGGACGAGAAATTTTTAAGATCAGAGATCCGCGTAGGTTACAGAGCACCTTATCTTCTCGAGTTAGCTAAAAAAGTTGCATGCGGTGAACTCGATTTAGAAATTTGGAAGGATGATAAATTATCGACGATAGACCTATTTAAAATGGTAAAATCTGTAAAGGGTGTTGGTCCTTATGCGGCGGGTAACATGCTGAAGCTTTTAGGTCACTACGATTACCTGGCAATTGACAGCTGGTGCCGGACGAAGTTTTTCGAGTTGTATAAAAATGGAAGAAAGGTTTCGGATAAAACCATTGAAAAATTTTATGACCATTACGTAAAATGGCGGGGTTTATTTTTCTGGATGGATGTAACTAAAAATTGGTATAAACACGAGTTTCCATTTTAAATAAAAAGGCGACTATCTGTTTCGATAATCGCCTTATGTGTAGATATCCCTTAATCAATTAACACATTAATTTCTTCTGTCGGATCGTTCTCTGGGTTTATTTTCGCGCTGTTTTTCATTCCTTGGTTTTTCTTGTTGACGCGGTTGTTCTCTGAATTCTCGCGGTTTTACATTTTCTCGTTGTATCTCAATTTGGCGCTCTTTTCTTTCGGGTCGAACTTCTCTTTTTTCAGATTCTCTCTGTTTTTTTTGATATTCGCCTGTTTGGTTTTCTCTTTTAATCTCAGATTTACTGTCTCCGGTTTCCCGACGCGTCTCCGGAATTTGTTGGTATCTGGAAGATCTTTTTTGTGGCTCGTATTTTCTTTCATCTACCTTTCGTTCTTCGCGTAGTATTTCCCTTTGGCGTTGTTCCGTCGTTCCGCGTTCTTCAATTTTCCTTTCCCTTCTTTCAAGGTTTCGGTCACTTTTCTGTTCTTGATTTCTTTCGCGATTGTAACTTCTATCAATCTTATTCATGTCAAGAGAAGTTCCCCTATCTGCTTTTCTAGCTTCGATTCTTTCAGGCCTTGAACGTTCCGCATCAACATCTCTTGGCCGGTACACTTCGATTTGGTGGCGTTCGCCTTCTCTGACAATTCGTTCCGTTTGTCTGTCTCGAGTTTCAACAATTTCAGCCGTTCGAATTCTCTCACCGCTCTGGCGTTCGACAAATTTTCTATCCACACCTCGGTTAATTATTCTATCATTTTCATAATCATAATTATTTCTTGACCGTGTATTGCCAAAGAAACGTCTGGTTTTTTCAACTGGTTCATAATACGTACCCATGTGAGGTTTGTGAAAATGTCTATAACGTACAAACGACCAATAGTGTATCGGCGCTGCCCAATGATTGGTAAAATAAATACCAATGTTTATTCTGAATGTTGCATAAGGTGGAAGGGGAGACCAACCAATATAGTTATCATCGTATCTCCATTCTACCCAGGCTGGTGCCCAGTCGTATCCGGGTGTCCAAATCCATCCGTAATAATCATCATAGTACCATCTTCCGTAGTGGAAGGTCGCCCAGCCAAACGGCTCGTTTGAAACCCAGTACCAGCCTTGGCTTGTCCAAGCCCATCTTCCATCCATATAGGGCCGCCACCCGTGGCGGACGTGCATAGGCCTCCATACATAAAAATCTGGCTCAAGCTCAATCCATTCTCCATGTTGAGAAAGTGATGAGTAAAAAACGCCGAATGAAATTCCTGCGCTCATCTGTGCATTTGCTATTGTAGTTATGCCGATGAAAAGGGCTATTATTAAAATTAATTTTTTCATTGTTGACCTCATAAATTTGTTTATGTTCTTGTAAACTACAAATTCAATCATTATGCCAAGATAAACATTGCAAATCAGTATAAAATTCGATAAATTCAAGCACGTAATTGTCTAAATTTAACTTCATTATGTTTTTTCTGAAGACATTTTCAAACATTAATGTAATTTATGGATAAATTTGTTATAAGAGGCGGAAATCGATTAAGAGGTGTGGTGGATATAAGCGGCGCTAAAAATGCGGCTCTCGCTCTTATGCCCGCAGCGTTACTCGCCAGCGGTAAATATACATTCACCAACGTTCCCGACCTTCGAGACATTAAAACCATGTCAGCTTTATTACAGGATATGGGAATGGTGATCAAGCGGAAAAGCCAAACACTTTTTATTGATTCTTCTGGAGTTCACAAATACGAAGCACCCTACGAGCACGTCAAGAAGATGAGAGCTTCCGTATATGTACTTGGACCGCTTGTAGCTCGTTACGGATATGCTAAGGTTTCGCTTCCCGGTGGTTGCGCATGGGGACCGCGCCCCGTTAATTTACATATTGACGGAATTCAAAAACTCGGAGCCAGCGTAGAACTCGATCAGGGATATATTGTTGCGAAAGCCAAACGGCTTAAGGGCACAAAAATTACTTTTGATGTATCGAGTGTCGGAGCCACGGGTAATATTTTGATGGCTGCCGTACTCGCAAAAGGTACGACCCGAATCGAGAATGCCGCAGTAGAACCGGAAATTACCGCTCTAACTGAATTTTTGTTAAAGATGGGAGCGAAGATATACGGAATCGGAACCAACACACTTGAAGTTGAAGGCATAGATGAGTTACAAACAACCGACGTTGAAATGATCCCAGACCGAATAGAAGCCGGAACATTTTTAGTAGCGGCAGCAATAACCAACGGACATATCAAATTAAATAAATGTAATCCCGATCATTTATCCTCCGTGATACAAAAATTATCGGAGGCAGGGTGTAATATTTCTGTCGGAGATAGCTCTATCGAAATAAAATCATCCAAACGCATAAATCCGGTAGATGTAACGACGGCAATTTATCCCGGTTTTCCGACCGATATGCAGGCACAATGGATTGCCCTAATGACGCTTGCAAAAGGTTCTTCTTCTGTAACCGACACAATATATTTTGACAGGTTTAAACATGTGCCAGAATTAATGCGACTTGGGGCGAATATTAGATTAAATGAAAATGTTGCAATCGTTAAGGGAGTGAGTAAACTTACAGGTGCGAAAGTAATGTCAACGGATTTGAGGGCTTCTGCATCATTAGTACTTGCTGCTCTTGTCGCCCGGGGAACAACAGAAGTATTGAGAGTTTATCATATCGACAGAGGTTACGAAAGAATGGAAAAAAAGTTGAGAGCGCTGGGAGCCGATATACGAAGAATCTCTTCTAAGGAATACTAGAAATATTGTGAATAGACTGTGTGGACAAGCCATGCTATCGATTGAGAGGTATCTGGTATTGATGCATTTAGGTGTAATATTACCGGATTTATAATTCTCTCCCCAGAACAAATCCCTATCGGTGAAAAACGTTGACATTTCTGATGTTTTAAGATACTTTGCATTTCTCGTCAAAATTGGTTTAATTTAAGCCGTGTTTAATAACTTAACGGAGAAAAAATGACTATAATAGAAGATGTTTTTGCAAGAGAAATATTAGATTCACGCGGAAATCCTACAATTGAAGTAGATGTTATATTGGAAAGCGGAATACTCGGCAGAGCTGCCGTTCCGAGCGGCGCATCAACCGGTGAGCATGAAGCAATGGAATTGCGCGACGGCGATAAAATGCGCTACGGAGGAAAAGGCGTCCTCAATGCAGTTGAAAATGTAAACGATAAAATTGCAGACGAGCTTGTTGGCTTCGATGCTCTCGACCAGGTAGGCATCGATGAGATGATGATAAACTTAGACGGCACAGAAAATAAAAGTAAGTTGGGCGCCAACGCGATACTTGGAGTTTCACTCGCAGTTGCAAAAGCTGCGGCAAGCGCACTCGATATTCCACTCTATCGTCACATCGGCGGAGTAAATGCACGTGTACTTCCTGTGCCGATGATGAACATACTAAACGGCGGTAAACATGCGGATAACAACGTTGACCTTCAGGAATTTATGATTGTTCCGGTTGAGGCAGAATCGTTTGCGGAAGCCTTAAGAATGGGAACTGAAGTTTTCCACTCGCTCAAGTCAGTGTTAAGTAAGAAAGGATACAACACAGCCGTCGGTGATGAAGGTGGTTTTGCACCTAATCTTAAATCAAATGATGAAGCCGTTGAAGTTATTTTAGAGGCGATTGAAAAAGCCAAGTATAAAGCAGGCAAGGATATTTTCCTGGCGCTCGACCCGGCATCGAGCGAGTTTTTTGAAAAAGGAAAATATGTTTTCAAAAAATCTGATAAGTCGAGCAAGACGCCCGAACAGATGGTCAAATTTTATGAGAAGTGGGTAAAGCAGTATCCAATTATTTCAATCGAAGATGGCATGGCGGAAGACGATTGGAAGGGTTGGAAAATAATGACTGAAGTATTAGGCGATAAGATTCAAATAGTCGGAGATGATTTGTTCGTTACAAACACCGCTCGCTTGTCACGCGGCATCGATGAAGGTGTAGCGAATTCTATCCTTATAAAAGTAAACCAAATCGGAACTCTTACTGAAACGCTCAATTGTATAGAGATGGCAAAGCGTGCAGGGTATTCGTCGGTTATCAGCCATCGCTCGGGCGAGACTGAAGATACAACAATCGCCGACATTGCCGTCGGAACTAATGCGGGACAGATTAAAACTGGCTCAACGAGTCGCACCGATAGAGTAGCAAAGTATAATCAACTCATTAGAATCGAAGAAGAACTAGATACTAATGCAATTTATGCAGGTATTGCGGCGTTTAATTATAAAATGAACTCAAAAAAGGGGTAAATCCCTTATAAGGTTAATAGGGTAATATGAGTATCAAATTTGGAACAGACGGCTGGCGCGGTGTAATCGCTGAAGATTTTACATTCGAAAATTTAGAAAAAGTTGCACTTGCAACCGCGCTTCATTATAAGCGCCACAAGAAAATAAAAAATGGAATTGTTGTCGGGTACGATGCTCGATTCCTCTCACGAGAGTTCGCGGAACGTGTTTCTGTAGTGCTCGCCAATAATGGGATCACTGCAAAAATTTCGGATAAAATTTCTTCTACTCCTATGGTGTCATTGATGACTAAAAAGCTTGATGCTGCGGCTGGTATCGTTATAACTGCAAGTCATAATCCACCGCGATATAACGGTTACAAGATAAAAGGAGAATTCGGAGGACCGGCATTTCCCGAAACTATCGAGAAAGTCGAAAAATATCTGTCAAAAATTTTACAATCAACGGACAGAGTAATAATCAAGAAACAGATTCAAAAACTTGTGCAGGAAGGAAAAGTTCAATACATCGATATGACGAAGATGTATCTGAACGACATCAAGCAAAAGTTAGACGTTAAGTTAATAAAAAATTCAGGAGTTCGTATTCTCCACGATGCTATGTACGGTGCGGGTATGGATGTACTTACTCAGTTGATTCCAACCTGTCAACAAATTCACGGAGATTTCAACCCGTCGTTCTCCGGTATTAATCCTGAACCAATAGGTAAAAACTTACATGAGTTGATGCTAAAAGTTAAAACCGGCAAATTCGATGTTGGTATTGCCACCGACGGTGATGCAGACAGAGTCGGCGTAGTTGATGAAAAGGGAAATTATGTTGATCCCCACAGGGTGTTTTCACTTTTACTAAAATATTTGGTTGAAGAAAGAAAACTCAAAGGTGAAATTGCAAAATCGTTCACGGTTACCGATATTGTAGATAAACAATGTGATAAGTATGGGATTAAACTTCACACAACGCCTGTCGGGTTTAAATATATTTGTCAGCTCATGACTGAGCGGAATATAATCATCGGTGGGGAAGAGAGCGGCGGACTCGGAGTTATGGGACATCTGCCAGAGCGTGATGGAATATATCTAGGATTATTGATTGCCGAGATAATTGTTAAGCGAAAGAAAACGTTGAGTGAGTTGGTAAAAGAATTAGAAGACGAATTCGGAACGCGTTCTTACAAACGAATCGATCATCATATCACTCAAAAAGAAAAAGTTGCAATAATGAGGCGGTTCAGCGATAAACTGAAAGCAGTAGCAGGATACCCCGTGAAGAAGACCGAAACAATAGACGGTTTTAAATATTATGTGGAAAACGGCTGGCTTTTGGTGCGTCCATCCGGAACAGAGCCGTTAATTCGCTATTATGCAGAAGCTGAGTCAATTTCCAAGGTCGATAAAATGCTTCGCTGGGCAAAAGGCGATTAGATTTTTTACAAGAAATTGTTTATTATATATCAAACTTAGTATCAAACAAGTATTTCATCTATGCCTCTTTACGATATTTATTACAACATAATGCCTGACGGAACAGTAAAACAGATTAATCCTTTTACGGATACTGAAGTCTGGGCTGTGCCGGGCAGAGGCAGCAAACCGATCAGTAATGAAATCCCGTCCACTGCAAAACCTATCGATAAAAGCTTAGAGAATAATTATTGCAGCTTTTGTTTGAATAAGTTTGTCGAAGTCCCGCCTGAAAAAGCCAGACTTGTAAAAGCTGATTGGGGATATCGGCAGTTAAAGTTTTTGACAGCAGAAAAATATTATGAGACAATACCCGAATTTCGCCGCGTCCCGAATCTATTCGAGATTGTAACACTCGAATACTGGAGGAAAAATTATAACTATCGTATTCCTGAAGAGCGTAAGATGTGGCGCGATGAATATCTCTCAACTCCGCTGGGAATTAAACACATCGACGGACTGCTCGAATATAAGCTGAAGCAGTCGGGTAAAACGGATGAACAAATTAAGAAGATGCACGCTTACGATAAGCTCGCGATGGCGGATGCTTTTTTTGGGGGATCGCACGAGCTAATAATTGCAAAACCGCATTTTTCAAAAGACGCTGAATGGGACTCGCAGTTATACTCTTCCGGAGAAATGACACACGAAGAACATTATCAGTATTTTAGGTTTACAATCGATGCGATGAAGGACATCATAGATAACAACCGCTACGCACGCTACATAAGTGTTTTTCAGAATTGGTTACGGCCAGCCGGTGCATCTATGGATCATTTGCATAAACAACTCGTGGCTCTCGATGAATGGGGTTCCTCAATACACGGTCAGATTAAGATGCTTCGCGAAGACCCGAATGTCTTTAACGAATTAGCAGCCAACTTTGCAGCACGACATAATTTAATTTTTGCAGAAAATGATTTTGCTATTGCAATCGCCGGCATCGGACACAGATTTCCAACAATTGAAATATACTCCCGCTCGCAATCGGGCAGACCGTATGAACACACAGAAAACGAAATAAGAGGTGTTAGCGACCTTGTTCACGCATTCCACGTTGCTATGGGCGGCGGTTTATCCTGTAATGAGGAATGGTACTATACACCAATTGACGCAGTGTATAAAATGCCATGGCACGTTTTAATAAAGTGGAGATTGACTGTTCCGGCAGGATTTGAAGGCGGAACCGGTATTTATATCAATCCTGTTACACCTATAGAATTGCGGGATAAGTTAGTTCCGCGCTTATATCAGGTTAGGGATGAGGGGAGAATTAGCGGTATTCGAATCGCCGAAGAATGTAAAATATTTCCAAACCCTCTGAAGTATTATCTAAAATAATTATAATATGAAAAAAAACGCTGTTAACGCAAACCACGATTTTACTCCGGCGGCTCGCGAATCATTAGTACGCTCTCTTAAGGGGTTAGCTTATAATTTATGGTGGACGTGGAATCCGGAAGCCGCAGCTTTATTTCATGAATTATCTCCGCTCGTTTGGGAACAGAGCAATCACAGCGCGGTTGCAGTATTAAAGCGTGTTTCCGATGCAGAATTACGTGCCCGATTAGGCGACAATCACTTTGCTACGAGAGTGAAAAATATTCTGGATGAGTTTTCAGATTATATACACAACACAGACACTTGGTGCGTAAAGAATGCGCCACACTTGCTCGATAAACCCGTAGCTTATTTCTCCGCAGAGTTCGGTTTACATGAGTGCCTTCCTATATATTCGGGTGGTTTAGGAATACTTGCCGGCGATTTTGCAAAATCGGCAAGTGACCTCGGAATTCCTTTCGTCGGTATAAGCTTATTCTATCGGCTCGGTTATTTCAAACAGCGTATCTCAGCCGATGGTTGGCAACAAGAAGATTATCCCCCCGTCGACCCAACAGAACTACCAATTAAAATGCTTGTCGATGAATACGGTACACCGATAGAAACTTCAATAACAATCGGACACAGCACCGTCAAACTTCGCGGGTGGCGAATACGTGTCGGACGCGGAGAAATTATTTTGCTCGACAGCAACCATCCCGACAACGAACTACATTTTAGAGAACTCACGGGCAGAGTTTATGGCGGAGATATTTCCACCCGGATTATGCAAGAATTTGTGCTTGGAGTAGGTGGAATTCGTATTTTGAGAACTCTTGGAATTCATCCGAAAATATTTCACATGAATGAGGGGCACTCGGCATTTTTAACACTTGAGCTGTTACGGGAACAGATCGCGAGTGGAATACCGCTCGCTAAAGCCGAAGAAGAAGTTAAAAACCAATGTGTCTTTACTACCCATACACCCGTCCCTGCGGGACATGATAGGTTTCCTCAAAGTTTAATCGAGTTTCAGCTCTCGACATTTGCTCAAAAAATGAAATTATCAATCAATCAACTAATGTCTTTCGGCAGAATCGACCCTAACAATAAAGAGGAAACTTTCTGCATGACCGTATTGGCTTTGAAGCTTTCACGAATGGCAAATGCTGTAAGTGAGTTGCACGGCAAGGTAAGTCGTGATATGTGGAAACAGTTATACCCGAAAACGCCCGTCGATAAAATTCCGATCGTTCATGTAACAAATGGTGTTCACACGCCAGGATGGGGAAACCTGCGTGCTCATGAATTCTGGAATAAGCGCTTGGGCGTTGACTGGACTAATAAGTTGATGGATAAAGAGTTTTGGGCGGAGTTCAACGGTCATGATGTTGCCAGCGACGAAGAGTTGTGGGCATTTAGATCTGCATTACGCCGAAACTTGGTTGAATTTGCTCGCACACGGTTATTACAATCAGACCGCGACAGATACTCTGCATCGGTTCTTGACAATATTTTATCGCCCGATGTTTTAACGATAGGGTTTGCTCGCAGGTTCGCGACTTACAAACGTGCGCCACTAATTTTTAGAAATTTAGATAAGCTTGCTGCTATCGTTGGACATCCCGAAATGCCCATTCAAATAGTTTTTGCCGGTAAAGCTCATCCACGCGACGATGAGGGTAAAAAGTTTATACAGAAAATCGTTCAATTCACCCACGACCCGAAGTTTTATGGTAAAGTAGTTTTTATTGAAAACTATGACATTAACGTTGCCCGATTCTTGGTTGCGGGGTCGGATATCTGGTTGAATACACCACGAAGACCATTAGAGGCGAGCGGAACAAGTGGCATGAAAATAGCCATTTATGGCGGTTTACACTTAAGCACAATTGACGGTTGGTGGGTCGAAGCTTTCAATGGGTATAATGGGTGGGCAATTGGTGAGGCAAAAACGTACAGTTCCGAAGAAGAACAGGACGTAGTGGATTCGGCATCGCTATTAAAAATTTTGGAAAACGAAATTGTACCCGAGTTTTATAGCAGGGGTGAAATTGGTATTCCCCGTGCCTGGATAAAACGTATACGCAGTTCTCTGAAAACTTTGGTTTCTCAGTATAGCTCCGATAGAATGGTTGCCGATTATGTGAAGAAGTGTTATACTAGCAATAAACAATAAACAATTGACAATCAACTATTGATCGTGTTTGATTGGATTGTTGGAGTATTGGAGTGTTGGAGTGTTGGAGTGTTGGAGTGTTGGAGTGAAACTTCTGGAATTAAAAATTATATAGAGATAATATGAATGTATTAAAAAAAAATCTATTTGTTTTATATATAGTATTGACTTTTCTGTTAGCTAGCTGTCGATCAGTTTTTGAAATTATAGGTTTGGCGGACTCACAATTCGTATATCAGACTAAAGATGGATATCCTTGCAGAAGGCTATTTGTTCAAAAAGAGAAGTTTTTTGTTTCCATTGGATTTCCAAGTTCCAATACAATACACTATGATAAGAATCCTAAGTATTACCTCGGTTATGTGAGTATGGAAAACCAATCTGGGTTAAGGGATGATTATATAATTACACAATGTGAAAATAGGATAAGCAACAACCAAAAACTAAATCACAAGAAAATTATCTATTTATTTGATAAGGGACATAAAGACTATTGGGACAAATTACCCCAGAATGTAGATGGACCAATATATGCAACGGTAGATGACACTACTGGCTATCGAGAATATTCTTCTCTCGAACTGATTCCAACCAGATTCAGGAAAAACGATGAGAGAGGAGAGTTAGCTATTGATTTGATCTATTATGGTTTATTGAATGAACTCAATGATATACAATTTTACATTGAGCTTGAATTTGAGCAAAGTGGAAAAATGTTCCGAGCTGATACAACTTTTGATTTGCACAAGAAGTATTATGAGTATCCACTTTTTGTGCATTAATACTTATTAATGCTTGTGAGTTTATAAATTTGATCGGAGTTTTTTAATTCTGTCTCGCTCAAGGTTTTACTTTCGCTAGGTTGGAGTTTGTCAAGAGAGGGCGGGCTAATTTATATTCGTTGAAAATTAACAGAGGGAGAAAGAAATATTTGTAGAAAAAAATGTAGGTCGACCAGTCTGGTCGACCTACTGAGCAGCACTAGGTCTTTTGTTTGAATTCAGAAAAATTTATCTCTCTAAACTCTCCCGGTTTTAAATCCCCTAATTCTAAATCGCCAATCTTTATTCTTACCAGTCTTAATGTCGGGCGCCCAACTGTGGCAGTCATCTTTCGTACTTGCCTGTTACGACCTTCATAAATTGTTATTTCTAACCACGCAGTCGGAATATTTTTTCTAAATCGAATCGGTACCGAACGAGGAGGCAAATCGGGTTCTTCAGAAAGCAGTTTTACTTTTGCGGGCAATGTTTTCTTCCCGTCGATAATAACGCCGCTTCTTAATTTGTCGATCGCTTCAGCATCCGGAATTCTTTCGACCTGGGTGAGATAAGTCCGGGGATGTTTAAATTTTGGCTCCAACAATTTATGTTTTAATTCGTTGTCGTTTGTAAGCAACACCAATCCTTCACTGTCAAAATCCAACCTGCCAACAGGGTAAACATCTTTCGGAAATTTTCCTAAGTCGGAAAGCGTGGGTCTGCCTTCCTTGTCGCTGAATTGACAAAGCATGCCGTAGGGTTTGTACAAAATAAAATAGTGGAATTTTCTATCAGTTGGCATTAAATAAATTCACTCTACTCGATTATAGCGTCGCCCGGATCGTAATCCGATCCTAAAATCTCAGTTGCCTTTTGAGCGTCCTCAGCCCTAACTTTTAGTTTAACACCTCCGCTGAGAGAAAAACTGTAAGCGCCACCGGCATCGTCTGAACTGATAGTTGCTTCTATCTCATATACCTTGAGGTAATTTTTTGCCATCTCGGCATCTAAACGGTTGTTATATTTTTTTATACAGACTAAATCGCTCATTTAAGTTTTGCCAATAAACCAAACCCGCTTTTCTTCGATATTCGCGGGCAAATTATATTTATCGATCTTTTGCAGAACTTCCTTCGCTTTGTTCATTATCTCGTCAGTTTTCTCTACCATTAGAATTTCCACATATAAACTGAATGCTTTCAAGTTAGCTCTCCAACTCTCGTTTTCTTTTCCAATCAACTCTAAAATTTCAGCTTCTTCTTTAAGTAACGAAGCTATTACAATGGCTTTACCGACATTTAATTCCCCTCCGATTTTTAGTAAGGCAACAATGTCCAGATCGCTTAACTGCTCTATTGTTTTCCAATTCGCACCGAAAAATTTTTCACCCGATTTCTGGATTTCTAAAATGGCATCGTCGTATTGCTTCAATTCCTTGTTGAATAATACTTTAGCAAAAACTTTATTCAGTTGTTCTATCATTCGCATTATGTAGTCGCGGTGTATCATACTATTTGTATCACCACTCCACTGTTCGGCTTGTTCCCCAGCCCGGACCTAAAAATAAGCTGTTCAAAAATAATCTTTCTGTGCTATGGAAATATCCACGGAAATTGGGCTCTCCAGCAAAAAGTATAATCTGTCCGCTGCCCATTGATTCACGTGTAATGTATGCTGTTTTCTGCCAGCGTTCCTTCGCTTCGGGCCACAGAAGGCCAGATATACGAAGGTTTTTATAATCAGCAAAGCGGGCGGGTGTTTGTACAGGACTTTTTGATAAAAAGGAATTCGATGTGAACATTATTACCGAAGCTTTTTTCCCTAAACCAAATGTGAGCCAGTGTTCTTCATCCAAATCTACCGACATTATTGCGCCGCGAGGCATAAACAAACGCATAAACTCATCCTGACGTTCGAGGTTTTTTATATCGGGAACTTTTTTCTCTTCCTGCTTCTTTTCAATTTCTGTATCACCCCATATTTTCGCACTATCGATTTTAATATCTTCAGATTTTAATTCTGCTGCATTCGCTTCATCGTATAAAGTAAGTTCATTCAAAGCATGGTGCCGTAGTCGTACTTTACTCATCCCGCTTGAAGTGTCGGCTAAAAATGCTGCTGCGTTTCCGATACCAATCAAAGTACCGCCGTTCTCAATCCACTTTTTAATTTTACCTATTCCGTCTTTACCAAGTATTTGACTATAAGCTTGCGGACTGTTTGATGAAGGAAAAATCAGAACATTATATTTTCTCAAATCATAATTAGCGAGACCTTCGGCTGTTATGATACTGATGCGCTGCTTCATTCTGTAATCCAAAAGATGCCACAGAGTTGAAAAACTTCCCATACTAATTTGTGAACCTGTAACTAATGCAGTTCGGGGATATTCCAACAAAACAAAATCGTTTCCGCCTAAATCCGATCCTTTCGTGCTAAGCGCTGTATTTACACCGTAAATAGTAATGCCGGTTGTCTTTGCAATATTTTGAATTTCATCTGTAAGAGTAGCTGGATTCTCAATTAGACGCAATAAAATGGTGCCTCTCTCAAATGATTTTCCTTCGATCTCAAACGTTTCTTTTGCTGAACGGACTTTGTATCCCTTTTCCAGCAAGATGGCTAATGCATCAACCGCAGAGTCATCGTAATATTGGAATAAATATCCATAAGCCGGTTTTGGATTTAAAACTTCTCCGGTTTTTGTTGATATGCTTTTAATCTGTGTCAGTGAACCGTCTATCTTTTTATCAGTCCAATAACTTTCAACTCCATAAGCGATAGGGAGCGACCAAGCCATAACATCATACATTTCCGATTGTTTGTTCTTTTCCAATTTTTTTCTTTCTTTCTCAAGAGTTTCCGTATCCATACGCGGGTCAAATTCTAATATGGTTTTGGCAAGCCGTCCCATCGGTTGGTCAAGATTTATGATGTATGTTCCTTTGGGTAGAATCTTTTTTACAGGTTTCGTATTCCAATAACCACGCAAATTATCAACCGTAATATCTTTGTCAGCAACATTAACTTCTATATTTTGCATCATCAGTTTTTCGATTAGGTTATTTAAACGAGTCCGGTTTTTATCGGGGATGAAAACATAACTGTATGGTTCTCCCTTTTTAATGTTCAAATGTTTTTTATGCGATTCAAAGTATTCTTTTAGTAAATCTTTTCTGTTGTTTGCGGCAGTTGCGAGGTTCGAAAATGAGCTAACTAATTGATGATGAACAGCCTCACGGAATGTGAGGTGTGTTCCGTCGGGGCGTTTTACGATTGACCCGTCGGTTTGAGCTTGTTCGTAAAGTATTCCGACCGCCCCGATGTAAAGCGACCAGCCGCTGCCGTAACCGGGGTACCATTCGTCGTTCCATTCGCGTGTGTAATAATTCCAACCATATTTATCGAAAGCTTTAGCTTGATCTTTTGCGAAGGTGTTACGCCACTTGAAATTGAATTCATTCATATTCGGATTGAACGGAGGACCTGCCGGCGAGAAAAGATACGTGTCGTATGATCCCATCTCGTGTGCGTCTACAAAAAGTTGCGGGTTCCATTTTAAAACAGTTTGCACGCGTGCCTTTGATTCAGGATGTACAAGCAAAAACCAATCGCGGTTCATATCAAACAAATAATGATTGCCGCGTCCCCAGGGCCAAACTCCTGTATGCTGAATTGCCTGTGCATCCGAATTTACAACATCGCCTTGCCATTGCTGCATCTGTGCTAAATAGCGTTCCCGTCCATCCGGATTTTCCATTGGATCAATCAAAATTACTAATTCATTTTTAAGATTGGTTGTAGTTTCATCTGTTCCGGCGGCAAGCTGATATGCTAACTGCACTGCGGCATCGGGACTCGAAAGCTCGTCGCCGTGGATTCCGTAAGCCATCCAGGCGACTGCGGGTGTTGTTTCGATGAGCGACCGGACTTCTTTATCGGATGAAAGTTTTCTCGGGTCTGCAAGCTTTGAAATTGAATTTTGGATTTCAGGTAATTTTTTAAAATTACTTTCTGAAGTTATAATGAGATGGTAAAGTGAGCGACCCTCATAAGTTTTACCAAATTCTACGAGTTGAACCTCGTTCGATTTTTCATCAAGTATTTTAAAGTAATTCACAATTTCATCGTACCGGGTTGGTTTACTTCCAATGGGAAAACCTAAAATAGATTCAGGTGTGGGAATGTGAGTATTGTAAGTTCCGTTGGGATAGACGGGTAAGTTTTGTTCTTGAGCGAATGAGGATGTGTTGATTAGAATAAAAAGAACTGAGAATAAAAGAAGTAGATGTTTCAACATAAACTGAACCTTTATTTATTGATGATAGAATTGAAGCTAGTAATTGATAAAATAATAATAAAAGAAAGGATGAATTACAATTATTTATTTCGGCAATTTACCGAAAACTCCCCACACCCAGCGATGGGCACGATGGAAGAATGCTGCCGGTTCTGCAAACATTAGAATACATTCGCCGTGAATGACATTTATTCCGTTCTCCTTGCAGAAACGTATCGCTCCATCCGACTCAGCACCTTGTTGAATCCAGACATGTTTTATTCCAAGAGCGTGTGCCTCCCGAACGATATTTTCAGACGCGGTAGGTTTTGTGATTACCAAAACGCCTTCGACTTTTTCGGGCAGAGACCGGAGGTTTGGATAACAGCTTTCGCCAAAAATATTTTCGGCATTAGGGTTTACGGGGAAAAGGCGGTAACCTTTTGACTTCAATTCTTTATAGACTACATTTGAAAATTTATTCCCTGTATGCGAAACACCTGCCACGGCAATTTTCTTTTGTGATAGAAATTCAGCTATGCTAATCTTTGTTGCCATTTAATTCTCCGATTATTTCGATTTTGACTATTTAATCATACGAAAAGAAATTGAATTTGGCAAACACGAGGTTTCACTGAGGAATTAATCTTCCTGCTTCTTCGGGCAAGATTTTTTTTGCTCCATTGAGCCGAGAGCTGTGAGAGTTATGTGTGGATTTTATTATACCCGATGCAGTGATAAATTATTTCACGAAGGGACACGGAGGACTCACGAAGTTACACTGAGGAATTAATCTTCGTGGCTCTTCGTGCTTCTCTGTGTTTCTTCGTGTAAGTATGCACCAAATTTTATTCACTTTGAGTAATTTTAAGTTTAGAGTAACGCTCTTTCGCTCTGCGTATTGTAGCTGCCCTATATTCTTCATCTTCATGGTATCTTTTTTTCGCTCTTTCAAGAGTTTTCTTTTGATACTCTAAATCTTTATGATACCGGTTACGTGATTGACGCTTTAATCGTTCCCGGTATCTTTTGTTGTCTTGATAGCGTGTATTCTTTGGATATTTTCGTTCCATTTTGATGCCCTAAAAATTGTTGCTGCCTTCCTCAGCCAACTTTGTCCTTCTCGATTTTTTCAAGAATTTTCAAAATAAGTTCATTTTGATGGTCGAGATGCATGAGTATAATCTCGATCTCTTTTTCCGCTCTAACGTTCACCTCAAAATCAGACTCTGCTCTTTTTTCGGCATGTCTGCCCTGAAGATTCTGGCCGATCATAATCTCAGGCATTAAAAATATCTGAATCATATTGGAGATAAAAAGCCATAAAACGAAGGCGGGAAAAGGATCGAACCGAAAATCTTTTGGCGTAAGAGTATTCCAACCGAGCCATGATAATGTCCAGGAAAGTATGATTAAGAAAAACCCCATTGACCCGACATAGTCTGTAACCTTAACGGCAATCTTTTCTAAGGCGCTAAGACTTTCCTTGTGCTTGATATTAACATTATGTATCGGCTTGCATAACTTTTTTAATTCTTCAAGAGCTTTCAGATGTTCTTTTTTGTCCAATCTCTGCTCCAATTATTTAGTTGATAACCTTGACAGTTGGGTCTAGATTTAACTTCATCTTATGTTGTAAAAAATGCAGTGTAATTATTTATTTCAATCAACTAGACCTCACAATTCGAAATTCTGTTACGTCAATTTCATTACTTTTATACCTCAATTTTATTTTATCGTCTTCAAAAGCAACGAATATGTCAATTGTATTTCTAGAAAACGCATCAGAATCATTTATCACTTTTTTTACTTCTCTGAAAGGTATTAATAAGATGCTGCCTCTTGGCATAAGTAGTGAACCATTTTCTTCTTGGAGAGTTTTCTTAAAAACATCTCTAAAAGTTACTTGCCATCCTTTTTGTTTTTTACTCCCAGGCCTAATAAAGACTTTCTGGCCATTGATGGTTGCTTCATAGGATTTGAATTCTTGAATTTTATATTTATACTTCTCCAAAATTTTTCTTAAGTCATCTAACATTACTTCTTCTTGACCTCTTTTAGCAATTAGCTTTAGAATTAATCCTTTCTTTGACAAGAAAAAATTTAACTCAGAAATTAATTTTGTTACAATAACTTTCTGTAAAGAATTCAGAGTTTGCTTTGATCCTTGAGATACAACTTTATATTTGTTTGCCTTAAATAAGGCGATCAAATATAATTCTAATTCAAGTCTGACAACATTGTCATTAAAATCAGACTGGTTAGCGGGTCGACCATCATTGATTATTACAACTCTATCCCAATTTTTGATTTTATCATCAGGTGTGTTATTGTGGGTTTTTACTCTCGTATAAAGACTTTTGGCTTCTCCAATATAAACTTTATTAGTTTTTGATTCGATAAGCAGGTAAATACCTGGATAATCAATTTTACCAAGTTCAGCGTTGAAAGTTCCTAAAGATTTGATAGAACGAGGGAAATCCCATGACCGAATTTGTTCGGTAGTTCTTGATCTAATTATATTTTCACCATTCCGAGGATCTTCATAAAAACCGATCTTTATTTCTTCCACTTTTATTTCCTTAATGTGATTATGGTTTCTCTGAGCGTATAACTTCTAATTTGTCCAGAACGTCTATTTCTCGCTTTTTCGATTTTCTCGATAGTGAGTCCTAAATCCTGACCAATTTTTGCAATAATTAAATCAGTAGGGATATAAACATCTGCAATAAGGCTGTCGCCAACTACTAAAATAAACCTTCCATTACTATTAATTTTAGGTACTACCTTCTCAAAAACCCTATACATATCATCAAAATATTTATGAACAATAAAAGGCATATCCTGACGACGATATTTTCCCCTTCGAACAATATTCCGTTTAATATTACTTTTGATATTTTCTATCCATTTATTAGTATAAGTAGGATTGTATTCTTTAATCATTCCCTTTGAGACATTGTCACAAACCACCATTTCATCTTTTACTTTTTTAAGTTGTGTCTGATTAGTAGCAAAACCTAACCAACCCATTTCTATTTTGTAATTGATAACATAATCTAACCCATTCATATAAGGTGGAGATGTAATAACCAGATCAAATTTATTTTTATGTTCATATTCCATTGCGTTAGCAAGAATTACGTCTGCTCTTGTTGTAATAAAATCAGAGTATTCATTATAAATGATTCTCAGGTCCTCGGCAATTTGATGAATCTTTTGGTTCATTAGAACAAATGGGGCTGCGGGATCGACTTTCTTGTTTTTTGAATATCCCAAGCAAGGACTGCGCTTTAGATTGCTAACATCGATTAAGATGGACGAATAAGCAACTTTTAATAAATCAATAATAACAGGATTTGTTTTTTTTGAAAGAGTCTCAATGCCCCCTTTCAGCAACTCCAAATTTTTTAAAACACCTTTTGAAAAATGTTTTTCAGATTTCAAAAATTTTGGAGAAGGTGATAATTTACTAGTATCCAATTTGTTAAATACTTTCAATAATTCTGTGGAAGACACTTCCCAAGAATTGAGTTTCGTTTCAGCAATAAACTTTAATAGAGGATTAAGCTCAGTACCAAATGACCTGTAACCATTTAATTTTGATTGAACTTGAACAGTACCACAACCCGTGAACGGATCTAAAATTATTGGATTTTTGTATTCATGACTGTACTGATCAAAAATAGTTTGAACAAAAGATGCAGAAAAACCCTGAACGTAGGGCGCCCAACGATGTATAGCCTCATTTACATTTGGGCTAAATTGTATTGGTTGTTTTTTGTTAAGTATTGATATTCCCAGTTCTTCTAAATAATGAATAGAATCCAAGTCACAATTGCCCATATTTTTTGGTGAATTGAGTATATTCAACTGGCGCGCAGTTATATGTTTTGCATTTATAGGAAATAAATTTTGTTGTTGCATATTATGTTGATCTTTTTTAATAGAAGATACAGATTGTTATCAATAATAGAGGAAATCGTAACTACTCTCAATATATTATTTAATAGTTATAAATTCAAATTTTTGCTTCTCTCCCTACCTTTTGCTAAATTCAATCAAACAAATATTTTGAATTTTTCATTTTTAATTTTGAATTGACCTTATGTCTTTAATCGTTAGCATATCCGGTGTACGCGGTGTAGTCGGCGAGAGTTTAACTCCCGAAGTTGCAGTGCTTTATGCAAAAGCATTTGCCGAATACTGCCTGCAAAGAACTCCAAACGGCAAAAGATGTAAAATAATCATCGGTCGGGATGGAAGAATTACCGGTAAAATTTTAACCAACATCATCTCATCAACACTACTGTCTATGGGATGCGATGTTGTTGCTATCGGTATCTGCCCAACGCCTACGGTCGCACTTGCAGTCGAGAAATCGGATGCTATCGGAGGTATCGCGATTACGGCGAGCCACAATCCTATGCAGTGGAACGGTTTAAAGTTTTTCAACCAAGAAGGTTTGTTCCTTGATACGGATGAAATGAAAGACTTTTTAGGAGTGGTGAATAACGGTAAGTTGAGTTATGCCGCCTGGAACAAAATCGGAACACATGTGTCCGATCCATCCTGGATACAAAAACATATTAACACTGTTTTACAACTCAATTATATCGACATTGAAAAAATTAAAAGCAAAAAATTCAAAGTAGTATTGGACTGCATCAACAGTGCGGGCGGAGTAATTGTACCCCCGCTGCTTCGAGCGCTCGGCTGTGAAGTGGTTGAAATGAATTGCGATGTAAGCGGTGTGTTTGCACATACGCCCGAGCCAATCCCTGAAAACCTTACTGCTTTAGCGCAAAAAGTTCGAGACGAAAAAGCCAACATTGGAATCGCCGTTGACCCGGACGTTGATCGGCTTGTATTGATTACAGAAAAAGGTGAGCCGCTTGGCGAAGAATATACGATTGCATCGGTGGCGAACTTTATTTTGAGTAAGAAAGGAAAAGAGAGAAGGGAGAACGTGGTTGTTAATTTATCAACAACACGGGCGGTGGACGATATTGCAAAAAGATACGGAGCCACGGTTACAAGAACTCCGGTTGGTGAGATTAACGTTGCAAAGAAGATGAAAGAGATTGGTGCAGTAATCGGCGGCGAGGGGAGCGGTGGAGTGATATATCCCGAAGCTCATTACGGAAGAGACGCGATTGTCGGTATTGGCTTAGTATTGCAAATGCTTGCTGAGTTTGGGGGGAGTTTGTCGAAGTACAAAGGCACACTACCGCAGTATTACATTACTAAAAGTAAAATTGAAATCGGTGGTTTAAATCCGGATGAATTACTGAGCCGTGTTATACAGGAATATAAAAAAGAAAAAATAAACACCGACGATGGAGTGAAGATTGATTTTGCCGATTCGTGGGTTCATTTGAGAAAATCAAACACAGAACCGATTGTGAGAATAATTGCCGAAGCGAAGAATAAGGATGAGGCTGAGAAATTAGTCGATAAATTCCGTATTGATAATTTTGTATAAATCACGAGTTTTATCTATATTGCATCAAAATTAATCGACTATAAAATGGTTTTATCTAAAGTAATAGGCACAATAGTTACAACACAGAAGAACGAGCATTTGCGCGGACACAAAACATTAATCTGCCAGCCAATCGATTTGAACGGAAACTTCATCGGTAGGGATGTTTTAGCTCTGGATACTGTGGATGCGGGTGTTGGCGATACGGTGCTTGTTATGGCTGAAGGTTCTTCAGCTCGGCAGGTTTTCAAGAATGAAAAAATTCCCATTCATTCTTTTGTTGTTGCCGTTGTCGATGGACTCGATGTAGTTGAGTAATAAAAACATCAAAATTCAAAAATTAAAATCTAAAATATTTTTCCCGCCCCCCGAGCTTTTTAATTCCAATATTCGATTTATTTATGTTTAACGTCAAAGATTTAATAATCCTTTCACGTATTCCGGGAATCGGACCGAACCGACTCAGAATATTGGTTTCTAATTTTGAAAATCCGACGGATGCCATCGCCGGAACTGCTCGCGAGGTCGCAACCATCGAAGGGTTCAGCAAAAAACTTGCTGTGGCGGTATCGTCATTCAAAAAAAGTTCAAAGTATTCTGAGGCATCAAAGTACGCCGACCATCAGCTTTCAAAGTTAAATAAAGCAGGTGGAAACATTGTTACGTTCTGGGGAAAGGATTATCCTGAACTTTTAAAAAAAATATTCGACCCGCCGCCATACATGTTTGTAAAAGGCGAGATCAAGAATGAAGATAAATATTCAATCGCAATAGTTGGTACGCGTAACCCCTCTCATTACGGAATTACTATAGCTGAAAAATTCAGCCAAGAACTATCGCGGCTTGGAATTACAATTGTCAGCGGGTTGGCTCGCGGGATTGATACGGTTGCTCACAATGCAGTAATAAAAACCGGCGGTCGGACGATTGCGGTAATTGGGTCGGGCATCGATGTAATTTATCCTCCCGAGAATAAAAATATCTTTGATAAAATTTCTGAAAGCGGTGCAGTCGTTTCCGAGTATGATATGGGAACCCAACCCGATGCCGGAAATTTTCCCCGTCGGAATCGTATCATCAGCGGAATGTCTCTCGGTACGATTATAATAGAGACGGCAATCGAAGGCGGTGCGATGATTACTGCCAATACCGCTCTTGACCAGAACCGAGATGTTTTTGCTGTGCCGGGTTTAATAACGGAAAAAAGAGCCACCGGCTGCAATACATTAATCCGTGATGGAAGAGCTAAGTTAGTAACATCAATCGACGATATATTGGAAGAGCTTGAATATAAACTTCGTCCCATTCTAAAAGGCACCGCAAAACTGGCTCCGAAGCCCGAACCCAATCTATCTCTTTTTGAGAAAAAGATATACGAGATTCTAAACGAAGAACCAATTCATATCGACTTGCTTTCAGAGAAAGCCGGTATGTCCACCACGGATGCCTTAGTGAATTTATTGAGCCTTGAGTTCAAAGGATTGGTAAAACAGATTCCGGGAAAGCTGTTCTTGCGCTTGTAATACTTTCCAAAAAGCAGTATCTTATATGTGTAATGTTCAAAGTTTTTGATTGCATAGTAGACGAAAGAATTGCCTACATAAAGTTTAAATGCGATTTGGTTTCGTGCAAAGGTGCTTGTTGTACTCTTCCAGGTGGAAGGGGTGCACCGCTCGACGATAGTGAAGTAGCCGAAATTCAAAAGGCAATCCCAATTATTCAAAAACATTTAACCGGAAGACAGTTAGAAGAAATTCGATTAAACGACGGCATCGAAGGATTTACCGGTAATTTCGTAACGGCATGCATCGAAAATAAAGATTGTGTTTTTGTTTTTTATGAGGACAGTATCGCAAAATGCGCATTCGAAAAAGCTTACTTCAATAATGAAATACAGTGGCGCAAACCGATATCGTGTCATCTGTTTCCGATAAGAATTTCGGATTTTGGCGGCGATGTAATTCGGTACGAAAAGATAACCGAATGTAAACCGGCAATTACAAAAGGAAAAGTTGACTCGGTGCCCCTGTTCGATTTTTTACAAGATGCGCTGGTAAGAAAGTACGGTCAAAAGTGGTTTAATGAATTTAAAGCAGCATGCGTTGGTAATTTAAAATGATAATGAGTATCCGATATAAATTATGTTAAAGTTATCTCAACATCAGTCATTAATGATGAAGTTGACACCCCAGCAGGTGCAGTATCTAAAACTGCTTCAGCTTCCGTTGCTTTCGCTCGAACAGCGCATCAAAGCGGAATTGGAGATAAATCCTCTGCTGGAAGAAGGCGAAGAAGCCGACCTAATTCAGGAAACTCCCGTTGAAGAACCGGTCGTTGAGACCCCGGAAACAGAGCAAGTAGAGGTCAAGGAATCGAAGGAAGATAAATACTCTATCGAAGATTTCATGAATGACGAATTGGTTGGATACAAAGCCGCCGAAACACCGAGAAACGACGACGATGAGCGTGAAGAAATGCCGATTGTTGCCGACGTGGCTCTTTATCAGAAATTAAGAGAGCAGGTTACACTTTTAAATTTTGACGAAGAAGAAAATTTAATCGGCGAAGAAATAATCGGCAACATAGATGAAGATGGTTATTTGAGAAGACCTTTAGAAAATATTATTGACGACATTAATCTTAGCAAAAATACTCAGATCGGAAAAGAAAAAGCCGAGAATGTTTTATTTCAAATTCAGCGGTTGGAACCTCCCGGTATCGGAGCCAGGAATCTGCAGGAGTGCTTAATCGCTCAGCTCGAGGTTAGTGATTTCGACGAAGAGCTGAAGGAATTAGCTCTGATGATGTTAAAAAAATTCTTTGAAGATTTTACCATGAAACACTTTGAAGAATTATCAAAGAATTTGAACATCCCCATCGAACGGCTAAAACAAGTCATAGAATTAATACAGCGATTGAACCCAAAACCAGGTGAAGGACAATTTACAGCACAGCAAAATTATGTGATTCCCGATTTTATCGTTGAACACGATGATGATGATATTATAGTTACACTGAATGAGAGAAACATACCGCCTCTGCGTATTAACAAGAATTATAAAGAGATGATTTCCCGCAAGAAGAAGAACGTTGTTTCCACCGAGACGAAGGATTTCATACGTAAACGTTTTGAAGCCGCCAAGTGGTTCATCACCTCAATTTATCAGAGGCGCGAGACGATGCTGAAAGTAATGAGAACAATAATAGAAAAACAGCGTGATTTTTTTGATACCGGCGAGAATCTTAAACCTCTGATTTACAAAGATATTGCCAGTGTCATAGAAATGGATATTTCTACGATAAGCCGTGTGGTGAACGGAAAGTATGTACAGACAGAATATGGTACGTACGAGTTGCGGTATTTCTTTAGCGATAAAATTGCTACATCGAGCGGGGAAGACATGGCTAACAAGGAGGTTCGGAATAAAATAAAGATTTTAATAGAAAATGAGCCGCCCGATAAACCCTACAGCGACGATAAGATGGCGGAAATTTTAAACAAAGAAGGAATGTTCGTAGCCCGCCGCACGGTTGCAAAGTACCGCGAACAGCTTAGGATACCTATAGCGCGGTTGAGAAGGAAGATATAATTTTAGAATTTACACGGCCGCCAGAACGGCAAAGTCGGGCTGGCTTCAGTCCTTTGGGCAGGGATTTCGGTTGACGACTCGACTCGTCGAGATTTTAGAATTGGAAAATCATTTACTTCTTTATATCCTCAATCTGAAATTTAACTTTTCCAAATTTAACTTTTCCAGCCACTTTCCTTTTTTAACAAAAATCCCTTATCTTATACAAGCAGATTATAAAGAAAGCAAATTATGTCAAACATTATCAGGTCAACAACAGTAATCGGACTAACCCATAAAGGTAAATGCGTAATCGGTAGCGATGGACAGGTAACCGTCGGAAATACCGTAATGAAGCAGAATGCTAAAAAAGTCCGTAAGTTGTACAATGATTCCGTAATTGCAGGTTTTGCCGGCGCCGCAGCGGATGCTTTTACTCTCTTCGAAAGATTTGAGGATAAGCTTCAGGAATATCGTGGTAATTTACTCCGCGCTTCAGTGGAACTTACAAAAATGTGGCGCACCGATAAATACCTCCGACATCTTGAAGCGCTGCTTGCCGTTCTCGACAAAGAAAAAGCATTAATCATATCCGGGACGGGAGAAATCATAGAGCCAGACGATGGAATTGTTGCAATAGGTTCAGGAGGAAGTTATGCCCTTGCCTCAGCACGAATGCTCGTAAAATATTCCGATTTATCGGCGAAGGAAATTGTTCAGGAATCTTTAAAAAGCGCCGGAGAAATTTGTATCTACACGAATCAAAACATAACAATTGAAGAATTGTAATTTACAGACATGCGAGTCCGCTGGACTCGGTTTATCACCCTTCCGTTTACTACATACATTGAAGTCCTCTGGACTTGATGGAATACGAAACGGTATCTGTCTCCGCAGGAGACTAATGTTTGTAGAAAATAAAATGTTAAACGGACGACTCCAGCGGAGTCGAATGAAAACAATCAAACTACATATAATAGCAAACGAAAATAAAGTATGAATAAGAAATCGAAAAAAGAAAACCACCACGAACTAACTCCGCGTGAAATTGTAAAAGAGTTGGACAAATATATCATCGGTCAGGATGCTGCAAAAAAATCTGTAGCAATTGCAATCCGCAACCGCTGGCGCCGCCTGCAAGCGCCCGAAAACCTCCGCGAAGAAATTATGCCCAACAACATCATTATGATTGGACCTACGGGTGTTGGTAAAACAGAAATTGCGCGGCGGCTTGCAAAGCTCGTGGATGCCCCTTTCCTGAAAGTTGAAGCATCCAAATACACGGAAGTCGGTTACGTCGGTAGAGATGTCGAATCGATGGTGCGGGATCTAACTGAATATTCGGTAAGCATGGTCAAAGCTCAGAAGGCAGCGGAGGTACAGGACAAAGCGCACAAAAACGCAGAGGAGAGGATATTAGATATTTTAATCCCTAATCGCAAGAAGGCAACGGGTGAAACAGCAATCGAAAAGCCAGAAGATACCGAAAATCTTTCATTCACCAGAGAACGTTTCAGGGAAAAATTAGCCAAAGGCGAACTCGATGAGAGAGTGATTGAATTGGATGTGACGACCGATCAAATTCCTGCAATGCAGGTTTTTGGTCCAGTTAATTTAGAAGAGATGGGGGTTAATATACAGGAAATGTTCGGTAACATTCTTCCCAAGAAAATGAAGAAGCGCAAGCTGACGATTGCCGAAGCAAAAGTAGTTATTGCTCACGAGGAAGCTCAGAAGTTAATTGATATGGATGCTGTAGTTAAAGAAGCGCTGTTGCGGGTTCACGACTCAGGAATAATTTTCCTTGATGAAATTGATAAAATAGCCGGCTCAAGAAGTCAGTCGCACGGGCCCGATGTATCGCGTGAAGGTGTTCAGCGCGATTTATTGCCTATCGTTGAAGGTTCCAACGTGATGACGAAATACGGAATGGTTAAGACCGACCACGTCTTGTTTATTGCCTCCGGAGCTTTCCATATGACGAAACCTTCCGATTTAATTCCTGAGCTGCAAGGAAGATTTCCAATTAGGGTAGAGCTAAACAGTCTAACGGAAGACGATTTTGTAAAAATCCTGACGATACCACAGAATGCACTCATCAAACAATATATAGCAATGCTGCAAACGGAAGGCATTGAGCTTCAATTCTCGGATGATAGTATAAAGGAGGTTGCGAAGATTGCGAGAGAGGTGAACGAGCAGGTAGAAAATATCGGTGCGCGGCGGTTGCATACGATTCTTACAACTCTGCTTGAAGAAATTTTATACGATGCACCGGACAATGTGAAAGAGAAAAATATTTTAGTAACACGAGAAATGGTTCAGGACAAACTCGCCAGTATTGTTAAGGATAGAGATTTGAGCAGATACATCTTGTAAAATTCAAATATCAAATTTCAAAAATCAAAAATATTATTAACACAAACTTCTAATACTGATGATATGAAGCTGTTAGAGAAGGCTAAAAAAGGATTAGAGAATATGATAGATGATTTTAATTATTATTCTTCATTCTTAGTTGGTAGACAGAAGAAAAGATTATTGGCTTTACTGCCTTTAATTGCACCATTTTATGTTGTAGCACAGGATGCTAATGTTTCTGGTCATATACAGGTTGTTCCTGATATGACTAATGCACAATCTGGAATACATATGAAAAATGTGTTGACAGACCAAGTTTATTCTACTTTTACAGATTCACTAGGAAATTTCAGTCAGACAGTTCCTGCTGGAAAATATTTTAGGACAATTCAAACAATTGGTTGCAGAAGATTTGAAGATACACTCGACGTAATAGCTGACACTGTTTTGAATGAACAAATGGTCAAACCAAGAAAAGCATTATCAACATATTTTACAGACGATTTAGAAGTCGCAAACTGCTTATTATATAAATATAAAGTAGACGGCGTATCTAATTTATTGAGGTGGAATGATTCTCATATTCCTATTCGTTTCAGTACAGATCCCGCATTTCCTATGCCTACAGGTACACCACACAGAGAGAGATTAGATACTGCTTTAACTGATTTACTCGCAAAATCTCACGGATCAGCAAAATTTCGCGAAGCTGTTGATGATAGTGTTGTAAATGTTTTATTTAAGTATCTCCCTCGAAGCCAAATGCCGGGAGGGCATTCTGGATGGACAGTTACAGATGACTTTTTTCCTGACGGCACTCCTAAACATATGACTGTTTTGATTGCTAATGATCAACCATATGTTTCTGTCGGTACATTTGCTAGAGAATTAGCCAGAGTATTACGGTTATATAATACTGTTCCTGATAGAAATTTTGTTATGTTTATTGATGGTCCTGCTCAACGTTTTCATCCTGATGAAGGAAATGGGATAGAATTAATATATAAACTAAAAGTACATACAGATACTCGGAAGTATAAAAACTTTGTAGATACAACATTAACAGGAATAACTGATTTATTAAATGATAAGCCAGAAGATTTTAAACTTTATCCAAATTATCCAAACCCATTTAATCCTACAACGGTAATCAAATACGATTTACCAACAGGTGCTTATGTCTCTTTAAAAGTTTTTGATGTTTTAGGTAGAGAGGTCGTTAAGTTGGTTGACGGATATCAAGAAGCCGGTTGTAAGTCGGTAGAATTTTCCGCCGAAGGCGGATCCACCTCTGGTAGAAACGCCGGAAATTTGCCTACGGGCGTTTATTTTTATAAATTTGTGGTGAGTTCATCGAAACCATTGAATGCCAATAGTTATACCTCAATCAAGAAAATGGTATTAATTCGATAAATACAATCAAATAATGAACATCGAATGACGAACAACCAACATCGAATATCGAATAATGAATATTGAATGTTGAATTAATTAATAACAGGAGATTTAAATGGAACCAACAACACGTAGTTTACCGCCAAATGCTTACAAGGAATTAAAGCCGGGTGAGAAATATATTCCCGTAGTTCCGGCAGGGACAATCATTCCCGAAGTTACCCCTTGGTCATTAACTTGGGGTTTGATTATGGCTGCTGTATTTTCAGCTGCCGCAGCTTATTTAGGTTTAAAGATCGGACAAGTTTTTGAAGCAGCAATCCCAATTGCAATCATAGCAGTTGGTTTAACGGCAGTTACAAAACGTAAGAATGCATTATCCGAGAATGTTATTATTCAATCTATCGGCGCAGCATCGGGTGTTGTTGTAGCGGGTGCTATTTTTACAATCCCCGCGCTTTACATTCTCCACGGCGAAGGAACGATAGATGTAATACCAACTTTCTGGCAAATCTTTTTTGCTTCTCTCTTTGGTGGATTTCTTGGTATTCTATTTTTAATTCCATTCAGAAAATATTTTGTGCAGGAAATGCACGGACAGTTTCCATTCCCTGAAGCAACAGCCACAACAGAGATATTAGTCGCAGGTGAGAAAGGCGGGAACCAAGCAAAAGTACTTGTTTCCGCCGCAGTAATTGGTGGACTGTACGATTTTGCGATACAAACATTCGGTGCTTGGAAAGAGGTTTTTAGTACAAAAATTTTGCCAGGATTCGATAAATTGTCAGATATTTTTAAACTTGAGGGTAAATTAAATGTCGGTGCCGCAGTTTTAGGGCTTGGTTATATCGTCGGTTTAAAGTATGCGGCGATAATCGCAGCGGGTTCATTCTTTTCCTGGTTTTTGCTCATTCCCGTTTTCTCTTATGTCGGCAGCGAATTAACCGTAACGTTAGGTTCAACGGCTTCTAAATTAATCAGCCAAATGAATGCCGATGAAATATTCCGCGCTTATGTCCGGCATATCGGTATCGGCGGTATCGCTATGGCGGGTATGATTGGGATTTTCAAATCCAGAAAAATTATTGGCGGTGCATTTAAACTTGCATTCGAAGAAATTTTTAGGAAGAAACATATCGCTGAGCAAACAATAGTCCGTACCGAAAAAGAACTTTCCATGGGATTAGTTGTAGGTTCAATCGCAGTCCTTGCAGTATTCATATTTATATTCTTCGCTGTTGCTGTTGTAGATACCGTTTGGTTTGCAGTTACAGCATTACTAATTGTTTTGATAGTTGCTTTTCTGTTTACTACGGTTGCAGCACGAGCTATAGCTATAGTCGGAACAAACCCTGTTTCGGGAATGACGCTGATGACTTTGATTTTGTCTTCATTCATACTTGTATCTATTGGATTGAAAGGCAGCGCGGGAATGGTTTCGGCGTTAATCATCGGCGGTGTGGTTTGCACGGCTCTCTCGATGGCTGGCGGTTTTATCACCGACTTAAAAATCGGTTACTGGCTCGGCACAACGCCGATTAAACAGCAATCGTATAAATTTTTAGGAACAATCGTTGCAGCCGCGACCGTTGGATTAGTTATTATGTTGCTGAATGAAACCTACGGTTTCGTGGGTGAAGGAGCGCTTGTTGCTCCTCAGGCAAATGCGATGGCGGCAGTAATCAAACCGTTGATGTCCGAAATGCCCGCACCGTGGGCATTGTATATCGCTGGGGCTTTAGTGGCTCTCACTTTGCAAATGATTAACGTACCGCCGCTTGCCTTTGCTCTCGGTATGTACATACCATTGGAATTAAACACACCAATCCTGCTGGGCGGAGTAATTGCGCACATCGTTTCTACGCGCACGAAAGATGAGCCGTTAAATAATGCCCGCCGTGAACGCGGAACTCTTATCGCGTCAGGTTTCATAGCTGGCGGCGCTATTATGGGCGTAGTCAGTGCAACGTTGAAATATTTCAACTTCAACTATGAAAACTTCGGTTGGCACTGGGGCGAATCATTCGGCGGTGAACTGTTAGGAGTATTTATGTTCCTCGGTATTGCGGCTTATTTTATCTGGGATTCAATGAGAGGGCGGCAAGAATAAGATTATTGGAGATGTCTAAAAAGTTTTTGAGGTTGTCCAATAAGTTCTTTGTGAACCTTTGTGCCTTTGAGACTTTGTGGCTGATGTTTTAAAACTGTTTAATAATAGAGATTTTTACTTGCCACGAAAACACGAAGACTCAAAGAACCACTAAAAATAATTACTTTTTGGACACCCTCATAGTAACAAGAGTAAAATATAAACCGTTTCAACAGTTTGATAAATAGAAAAGTAGATTATTATGACAACACAAAATAGACCTTCAATACAAGATTTAAAATCTTTATACACAACAGCTATAGATTTCAGAGACTTCAGTTGCTGGGACTGGATGGATGATACAGATATTATTGGTATCCAGAATCCTACGACTGAGGAAATCGGCTATTGTTGTGTCATCGGTGCAAACCGCGAGATGTTTGGTCTTATTGTATATTTAGGAACTGAAGGATTGGATAGCTACAACAGGATTCTATCGGATAGGTCAAAAAATACGAATTCAATATTCTATCAAAAGTGTTTAATTATTTCCTTTGAGAATAAAAATGTTTTAGAGAAAGCAGATTTAGATACAATAAAATCTCTCGGGCTCAACATCAGAGGTTCGTATGCCTATCCGATGTGTCGCGAATACACACCGGGCTTTTATCCTTGGTTTATAGCTCCCGATCAAATTCAATTTCTAACTTTATGTTTACAGCAAGTAAAAGAAGTCGCCGGACGTTTTAAAGAAAATAAAGAAATTCTATTTTCAGATAATAAAAATGAATATCTTGTAAGAGCATTGCGAACGGTTCAAAATTGTGTTGAATGGCAAGATATGTGGGTACAGCCGAAAAGGGTAAAGAAAAATGTATCTTACCTATCAAGAATTCCGCATGACCAATTGGATGAAATTAAAAGTAAATATCGCCTTGTGAATGTTAGTTGGGAATTCGATTGTTCATATTCCTTCAATCCGATTCAAGATAAAAAAAACACACGCCCCTATTATCCAAGATTGTTAATGTGTGTTGATAAAGCCTCAGAATTTATTTTACAAACTAAACTTATTGCGAACGGGGATATTGTTATAGAGTGCCATCTTGAACTGATAAAGGCGATTCAACAAATAGGAATGATTCCTCAAACAATAGAGGTTATGGATAAAGAGTATTATAACATATTACTACCGATTACTTCTTCCCTTGGAATTGATTTGCAATTAGTAAAGAACTTGAAAGTTGTTCGAAAAATTAAACGAGATATTGAAAAATATATTTGAGTGAGAATACGGGTGGTTCTATAAATCTAAAAAGAATATCGAAAAACTTTATTTTGTGCGAGTATTTATTTAAATTAAAAAACTCCAGTTAATAAGTACAAAAGGATTAAAATTAAATGACAAAACCCACATGGAAATTCCCGCGTGCATTTTGGACTGCCAATGCTGTCGAGCTTTTTGAGCGAGCGGCATATTATGCGGTCTTCATTGCAATCACACTATATCTCACCAACGTAGTTGGCTTTGATGATATAGCCGCGGCATGGATCGGCGGCGTATTCTCTGCCGGACTTTACTTTCTACCGCCATTTACAGGAGCTTTTGCAGATAAGATTGGTTTTCGCAAATCAATAATACTTGCCTTTGCTCTTTTATCAATCGGCTATTTTGCCTTAGGCGCGTTGCCGTATAAAGTAACCGTTCTACCAGCCATCGTTATTCTTATGTTCGGCGGGTCGTTCATCAAATCTATAATCACCGGAACAGTAGCAAAGACCACGAGTTCCGAACTCCGTGCACGTGGGTTCTCGATATTTTACGGGATAGTTAATGTCGGCGCGTTTTCCGGTAAAACATTTGCCTACCCGCTCCGCATCAATTTAGGTTTGGAATCTATAAACTACTTTGCCGCTGCAATGACGTTCATTGCACTCATCGTTGTTTATTTTTTCTATAAGAATGTGGACATTCACGGTGAAGGAAAATCGTTTAAGGAAACTGTAAATGGACTAATACGCATTGTTCGTAATGGGCGGTTGTTAGCTTTAATTTTTATCGTTACGGGTTTTTGGATGATTCAACATCAGATGTATGCGACGATGCCGAAATATGTTTTAAGAACCGTTGGCGAGCATGCTTCACCCGAGTGGATTGCGAATGTGAATCCGTTTGTAGTAATGACATCGGTTGTTTTAATAACTCAATTAATGAAACGTGTACAAGCGATTACTTCCATGAGCATCGGTATGCTCTTAATGCCATTCTCAGCGTTACTTATGGCGTCAAGCCCATTTTTAGAATCGCTTACTGGACAATCTGTTTCAATCTTTGGTTTATTCACACTGCATCCTATTACCGTAATGATGATTGCCGGAATAATGGTACAGGGGTTGGCAGAGTGCTTTATCTCACCGCGTTATCTCGAATTCTTCTCACTCCAAGCGCCAAAGGGGGAAGAAGGCGCATATTTAGGTTTCAGTCATTTACATTCATTTCTATCCTCTATTCTCGGATTTGGCGTTTCCGGTTATCTGCTTACTGCGTATTGCCCCGATCCCAAAACACTTTCGCCTGAGCAACTTGTTCATGCGTATGATAATGCAAATTATATCTGGTATTACTTCTCTGCAATTGGTTCCGTATCGGCTATTGCCCTTTTCATATACGGAAAAGTTGTAAAGAAAATTGATGAAAGGAAATCTTATGTTAAATAAAAACTCCTCGACAAAAATATTTTTTGTATTCATATTGTGGACGGTATTATGTTCAAATGTTTCGACCGGACAAATTGAAATAGGACCTTATTTACAAAACACTACACAAACCGGTATTACGATTTGTTGGATAAGTGAAGAAATTGGACTCGGAGAAGTAAAATACGGTCTCGATTCGAGTTTAGGAGAAACTATATCTGATAACAGAAAAACAACTTACCATCAGGTCACTTTAGTCGGGCTTCATCCTCAGGCGGAATATTTTTATCAAGTTACAGGCGGAAGTTATGAATCTGAAGTATATAAATTTCGGACCGCGCCGGTTTATACTGCCGCATTTAGTTTTGTTGTTTTAGGCGATACGCGCGATGGACATGAAGTGCATAACAAAATAGTTGAGAAAATTATTTCACACAATCCTGATTTCATCGTCCATACCGGCGACTTTGTTGTGAAAGGCAATATACAATCTGACTGGGATAAATTTTTCGAGATCAATAACCGACTTATGAAATTCATTCCTTACTATCCTGTTTTAGGAAATCATGAGGATAACGACGAGAGGTATTATAACTACTTTGCGCTTCCAGATAAAGAAAATTATTATTCATTCACCTGGGGGAATTCAGATTTCATAGTGTTGGATAGCAACCACCCTTTTTATGGAAGGGAAGACCAGATAGAATTTTTATCGGATGTATTGGCGAACATGTTGGATAAAAAATTTACCTTTATATTTTATCATCATCCCCCGTATTCTTCTATAGATAAACGTAAACAGAGCAGAGAAGAGTCGAGAAATCATTTCATAGATGTATTCAAACCGTACAAACCCGATATAATTTTTAATGGGCACGACCATAACTACCAGCGGTATTTGGTGGACAGCATTAATTATGTTATATCTGGCGGCGGCGGCGCTCCGCTGTATGACATTGAGAACCCGGACAGCGGTTATGTCGTCGGAAAAAAAGATTTCAGTTATTGTTTCATTTCCGTTGCCGGCACTCAAATGAAAATGGAAGTCTTTGATTTGAATGGCGAAGTTATTGATGCTCTGGAAATCAAGAAATAATAACTAAACAATGTAAATCTTCTTCTGTGGTTTTGATAGAAACGTACAGCCGTCTTTTGTTACAACGACCATTTCTTCAACCGTTGCTACACCGTGCCCATCAACGGTTAGTCTTGGTTCTAATGTGTAAACCTGTCCTTCTTCAATTTGTTTAAACGGAAGTGTTCCATAGCGTTCCCATCGCGGGAAAAGTCCACCGCCGCCGTCATGCGCAACACGCCCAATTTGATGACCCAACCCGTGAGGATATTCAGCATAACCGTTGGATGTAATATGATTGCGCGCTGCATCGTCAACCTCGCAGCCCTGAACACCAGGTTTTAGTTTTTTTGAAGCGAGTAGTATCGCTTCTATGATCGTATTAAATCCACGAAGAACTTCCTTCGGAACAGTTTTTTCTCCCTTCCTTCTTATGTACCATGTGCGTTGTAAATCTGAACAGTACCCTTTCCATTTAATCCCGAAGTCAATATTCAAAATATGTCCGCCCTCGATTTTTCTTTTTGTAGGTTCGGCGTGTGCCCCAGCCGATTCTGGTCCTGAAAAAACTGCGGGACAATGTGCTGCGTCCCATGCTGGTTCAACGCCTAATTTCTTTACTTCCTTAAAAATAAAGTTGGCTACATCTTGTTCGGTTTTTCCCGGTTTAATGAATTTGGTAACCTTATCAAATATTATCAACGTTTCTTTGATAGCACTTTTCATCAACTTCAATTCGGATGAAGATTTTCTTCCTCTTAATGCAGAAATTATTGGTTCTGCCGAGACGACCCTTTCTTTAAACGGCGTGCCATCCAGATGGCTCATCAGCTGCAGCCACATACCGTGCGTAAGCCCGTCGGCGAGCACAGTATTTGTCGAGTAGTTTATTGCTATTGTTTTCGGATTAAGTCGGTTCAAAACTTCTAAGAGCGGCTCTTTCACCGACTGCACGTAGCCGATGATCTCTTTATAATTTCCTTTGGATTTCAAGTTAGCCACATCCAAACTGCCTGCGATGGCGATGGTATCACCTTTCGAGGTGATTATGTAAGCTGTTTGCCATGTGCAACTCGTCCCGACTATAACTTCGATGGCTGGGTCTGGTATCGTGGAGCTTTCGCGCACGAAAGTCATCCACATATCAATATTCTTCTCTTTTAATATTTCTATAGCTTGGTTGATTTTTTCATTAATCATATTGACTCCAGTCGGGTTAGTTTAGGGGTTCTCATAAAGATTATGAATAAATTTAGGAAAGCTTTAGAAGAAAAACAACAGTTAAAACTTGATTTTTTGAGAATATTTGATTAAGATTAAGCGGAAGTTTAACTGAAACTAAAATCTAAAGGCTATTTATGAGAATTAAAGAAAAAATTATCGAAGATGTTGCAGTCCTTACGTTTTCCGGTGATCTTGTCGGAGAACCTGAAACTACTAAAGTGAGAGAAAAAATATATAGCTTGATTGCTGAGGACATCAACAAAGTAATCATTGATATGGGCGATGTAGCTTACGTGAACAGTTCCGGTTTGGGATGTCTAATTTCCGGTCTTACTTCATTGCGTAATGCAGGGGGCGATTTAAAACTTGCACGGGTGGGTAAAAAGGTAAAATCGATTTTTGTAATTACACAGCTCGTAAAAGTTTTTGATACACACGAAACGGTTGACCGGGCACTGGCTGGTTTTAGGAAAAAATAATTATCAATTACAGTTATTGATGTACCCCGGTTTTGATTTGTAAGTAATTATGAATAACAACCAATTTAAACTTTTATCAAACGCATTTGAGAACGGTAAAGTGATACCGTCAAAGTTTGCAACAACTTCCGTAACGGGTGGAAAAAATTATTCTATACCACTTTCCTGGGAAAATTCACCGACAGGCACTAAATCGTTTGCGGTCATAATTGTCGACCTTCATCCAGTAGCAAACAATTGGGTTCATTGGATGGTAATTAACATCCCGGTAGATATTAAATTGCTTGAGGAGGGCGCATCGGGTAGTAAGAAGATGCCGCAGGGTTCAAAAGAATTGGATAACTCTTTTGGATGGAACGGCTACGGAGGACCTCAACCGCCTAAAGGTTCAGGACCCCATAAGTACGAAGTAACTCTCTATGCTCTCAATCTTGAAAAGCTAGAACTCGATAAACACACATCCCTCAAAACATTTCAGAAAGCTATCGATGGCAAAATTCTTGCGACGACGAAATTTACAGGTGTGTTTGAAAGATAGATTTTTCATACCCAAACTTGATTCGGATTCCGTTCTTTGTTGCATCACCTATCAATTAAATTCTATTCGATAATTTGGTATTCAATTCACATACAAAACGCAGTAGATTATTCCTTGCTCTTCTTGCGGGTGTAGGTTTGGGACTTTCGTTTCCGCCTTTTCCTACCGGGATTCTTGCTGCCTTCAGTTTTGTTCCATTTTATATACTATTTGAAAAAATAAAAACCCATCACGAAGCTCTGAAGTATTCCTATCTTACTTTTTTCATTTTAGGTATCATTACTTCGTATTGGATTGGGGCTTATAATATTTCCGAACAAGCATATCTGGCTATTACAGGAACTGCCTTGCTAATTTTATTCCCTTTAATTTTTTGTATTACAGTGTTAATTTGGTTTTTCTTTATATGTCATTTGGGATATAAAAAATCTATTTTTATTTTTCCGTTCATCTGGGTCTCTACTGAATATCTTTTAACCCGGACAAATTTGGTGTTTCCATGGCAGATCTTGGCTTACACTCAAACTTACGACCTCGCTGTGTTGCAGATTGTGTCCTTTACGGGTGTTCATGGAATATCATTGTGGCTTTTGTCCATCAATGTTTTAATTTATTTATTAATCTCGAAATGGGTAGCTAAGGAATGGAAATATTTATCCATTAAACCTATCCTAGTTGTTATCGTTATAGCAGTGGTTTATTTCCTACCAAAAATTTACGGAATAAGTGTTCTTGAAAATCAGAATAAATATTTTCTGAAAAGCGATAAAAATATTAACGTAGGAGTCGTTCAGCCGAATATCAATCCGTACGAAAAATGGCTCGGTAATGCGGATAAACAACTCGAAGTATTACAGCGACTTTCCGGCGATGCAGCAAAAGCAAAACCAGACTTAGTAATATGGCCCGAAACGGCAGTCCCCGCTTACATTCTGTTACCGGATAACATTGCCATGCTTAGAACTATCAGACGACAAGTGGATTCGTTGAAAATAAATTTATACACAGGGATAACCGATTGGATTTATTATGCTGACGTCAAAACCGCGCCGAAAAGCAGCAAATGGTCGGGTGATGGAAGGCATTATGATATTTATAATTCGGGAATATTGTTGCAGTCCAATACAATGCATGTACAGAAATATGCGAAAATAATACTCGTACCGTTTGCAGAACGAGTGCCCTGGGCAGAGGAATTGAGTTTCCTAAATTTAGATGTTATAAGATGGAATTTTGGTGCTACGGGATTCGGGGTCGGAGGTGATACCACTATATTTAAATTATGTTTAGCGAGTTCCGATACCGTAAAATTTTCAACAATGATTTGTTACGAATCTTTATTCCCGGAATTCGTGGCAGAGTTCGTCCGCAGAGGGGCACAATTCATAGTGGTGATTACAAACGATAGCTGGTGGGGAAATACGTCAGGGGTTTACCAGCACGAACAGTATGATATTTTACGGGCGGTAGAAAACCGCAGGTGGGTAGTCCGTTGTGCTAACGGTGGAATTTCTTGTTTTATCGATCCTTATGGAGTGATCCACCAGAGGTTAAAGTTTGGGGTTGAAGCTGCACTGGTTAAAAACATTAAGCCGATCTCGGAATTAACATTCTACTCGAGGCACAAAGATTTAGTGGGAAAATTTTGTATTCTTGTTACTATTGTTTTACTACTAGTTGTAGGAATCAAACTAATTTATGTCAAGAAATCTAAAAAACAATTTAAGAATTTTTGACGGATGCCTTAAATTCACTAACGAGCGTTTGCACAAGTTCTTTTACTGTTGTAATTTTGGTTGCCTTGAATGCATTTGAGCCGCAGAAAGCGTAACCCTTTTCGAAATTTCCTTTTAAAGCATTTATCAAAGCAGTGATGATGCAGTAAGGGCTGCTCGAAACTTCACAAGTCTTTATACATTTGAACGGGCAATGTATTGGTTGCCGTTTTCCTTGTTTCACCATCTCAAGAAAACTACTGCCAAGAGCTCGCCCAGGCATCCCCACCGGACTTTTAATAATCTCGATATCTTCACTCTTCGCATCTATGTAAGATTGTTTGAACTCGGGTGAGGCATCGCATTCTTCCGTAGTTACAAAACGTGTTCCCATTTGAACCCCCGAAGCGCCTAACTGCATAATGTCGTAAATATCCTTACCTGTATAAATTCCGCCTGCTGCAATAACAGGTATTGTCTTATTGTAAGCAACTTCAAATTGCTTCACTTCGTTCACAACTTCAGGTATCAATTTCTCCAGCGTGTAGTTTTCGTCGTCTATCTGTTCGGGTTTAAATCCGAGGTGTCCGCCCGCTTTGGGACCTTCCACGACAATGGCATCGGGAAGATAATCATAATTAGCTTTCCATTTCTCACATATAATTTTTGCTGCCCGCGCCGATGAGACAATAGGCGCTAATTTTGTGACGCTGTCTTTTTTCAGGAAGCTCGGTAAATCGAGTGGTAAACCTGCTCCTGCAAAAATGATATCAGCTTTCTCGGAAACGGCTGTTTTTACCATATCCGCAAAGTTGGACATTGCAACCATTATGTTTACACCGATAACGCCGGATGTTTTTTCACGGGCTTTGCGGAGTTCCTCTTTTAGTCCGATAATGTTCGCTTCTAAAAAGTCGCTTGAAAATTTTTTATATAAAAGTCCTAACCCTGCGCTCGATATAACTCCTACGCCGCCTTCGTTTGCTACGGCTGATGCTAATCCGGAAAGGGACACGCCCACTCCCATACCGCCTTGTATGAGTGCAAGAGGAATGCTCAAATCGCCAATATTTAATGTATTCATCAATTCTAATCTTTGTTCATATAAAGATAACTAATTATTTGATTAAAACCATATATCAGAAGAAGTATCCTGTCTTCACTCGGGGTTTTTTGTGCCTTTGCCGTAAGATACGCGTGCTGCCTGGACGATTGACTCATCCCCGCCCATGTAATCTACGAGGCGGACGAAGCCGGCGTTCAGACATTTGAACTCTTTATCTAAAATTTCTTCTGCTTTAGGATTTATAACGTGAGCCATGGATCAAATATACAGAATTTTTACAATTATAGGAAATGTTTTTATGAACATACAAAACGAAATGAGTACCTGGTTAGGTGAAATTTATTTATTCCAAATTGCTTTTACCAATATTACATTCCGAACAAAGCGTTTGTAGGTTTTCAAAAATTGTTTCTCCGCCATTTGCCCATGCTTTTATATGGTCAACATGCAAGATGATTTTTGAATCTGCCGCTGGTGATCTTCCGCATTTAATACATTTAAAATTATCTCGCTTCATTACTAGAAAACGTAATCTCCAATTGACTTCTCTACTTGTCCTGCGTACTGTTATTTGTTTTGTTAGTTCAGGTTTCTCTATTTCTGAGATTTTAGCGGATGGTTCTACATTAGTTGTCAAAGTCGAATCATCTTTTTCCTTGTTTATCAGGGCAACGAATAATTTTAATGCTTTTAACCATGAACCAAAACGTCTGCGATAGGCAAAACCACTGTATTTTGAATTTAGTTGTGTCATTTCTGAGAATCGAGGTTGACGCCCAAATTTTACCCAGACCTCTTCCAAATTATTAAATAATTCTTCTTCGGGAATTTTATTGTTAGATTGTTGTTTCGTTTTTTGCAACCCGGCTTTTTCTTGAGCTTTTAACCAAGAGCCAAAACGCCTTAAAAATGTCGAACTATAATATTTGCCAAATGTATCCTGTTGTTTTGCTGTAACAAAATTTTGTTTTAATTCATTTGCTACACTCTTAAGATCAGCAATCAATTCCTCATCTGTAATATTTTGGTGATAATCTCTAAGTTCAAACTTCATAAATGAATTCACAGTATCATAATTAAATTGCGCCTAACTATTAATTATCCCACCACAAAGATCGGTGGGGCTGTGTGTTAGATTCCGTTTTAAATATATAGTCTAAAAATTTAATAATCAAACTTATTTTATAAACTCTCATGCCTGCCTAATTTCCTCGTTCGGGTTATATCCGCGCTCGCCAAATGGTTGAAGTTTCTCAATCCAGATCTGCTCAATCAACGTTAGCTCGTCCTCTAGATTGAAATTATGGTCGTCTTTAACTTTTACTTCTTCTAAAATTTCAAACACGAACTTGTCTCCACCGAATTCGTTCCATTCTTTCTGGAGAGCTTCGTTGCGGTGTTTCCCAATGGTAAGCATAAACTTGTGTGCGTTCAATGGTCCTTCAAGGTTCAAACTGCTCCCGAGCAAAACCTTGCCGTTTGCCGTATTTTTAACCTGAAAGACTCCGGCGGGTTTCTTACGTTCTTTATATTCTCTCTTTATATCTTGTTTTGATTTCATGTTCGAGTTGTCATTCTAAAGATATTCTCCCCAAAATTTTTATCAAATATTTTCCTTCGGACGTACTATTGCTTTGCTCTCTTGATATACGAATGAGTACAGCGGTACGCTCTCAGTTAACCACACATTACCGCCGATGATGCTATGATGTCCGACTACAGTATCCCCGCCAAGTATAACCGCCTGTGCATATATTACAACATCATCTTCTACAGTTGGGTGACGCTTAGATTTAGCAAGCTTTTTGTCCACACTTAAAGCCCCGAGCGTTACACCTTGGTATATCTTGACGTTGTTGCCGATGACTGCCGATTCACCAACGACAATTCCTGTCCCGTGGTCTATCGCAAATGGAATACCGATTTGAGCGCCGGGATGAATATCGATGCCCGTTATCTGGTGAGCATACTCAGTCAGCAAACGTGGAAAAATGGGAACCTTCAGCTTGTAGAACTCGTGTGCAAAACGATAAATTGCAATTGCCGTGAATCCGGGATAAGCCAAGATCACCTCATCTATGTTTTCTGCTGCCGGGTCTCCGCTGTAAATGGCTTCAGCATCGAGCCAGAGTTTCTTGTGGATATCAGTTAGCGAATTCATGAAACGTTGTGTAATCTTTTCTACACCCGAGTGTGAGTCTTCTAATATAGGTACGAGCAAACGCTTCAAATCACGCTCGATTAAAACAAGGCGTGATCCAATTTCCTCGACTGTGAAAAACCCTTCTTTACAGAAATGAGGAAATAACATTGCCAATAAGTTATCTACAAAATCCTGAGATCCCTTTTTCAATTGGAATCCTAATGAATGGTCGTCGCGCCGGTCTTTCAGTATTTGTGCAAAATTATTGTATGGTTGTTTGTTTGGCATTGTCTTATCTATCCGTTGAAACCGTTATCATTTAACCCTGTGAAGAACGCCCGGATTTGGAAAAGCGCTAGTGTTATCTGCATACTTAGTTACAAGATGCTGAAGCTCTTTTGTATTAGCAGTGAGTATTAGTTGTTCTCCAGCATTTCTATCTTTTATGTGTACATACGGGATCTTCAATTTTTTCTTGTTGACCATTTTTCTGAGCCAGTCATCGTCGAGTGTTGAGATGCGGATACTATCACCTTCAAACCAAACTCTCGAAATTGTATGCGCAAAAATGAGGTGATGAGTATAGACTCCATTATTTAAATGGGATTCTAATGCCCGGCTCTCAGGAAAAAGATCCAGGAACCAGAACTTTCCAAGCTTACCTAATTCTGCTCTAAATATGGCGGTGTCGCTTGCGGCTTCGTTCGTGTAGTGCATGAATTCGTAGCTTGTTCCACCCGACTTATGAAATGTGTAAACGTCACCCTCCAAAGCCCATGTACCTACAAGCGCTGGATTGAAGACGAGGTCTTTTTCTGTAAATAAAGGGAATAAAATTCTTGCGGGACAGCCGGTTAAAAACACAGTCAGAACGAATGCGATAAAATATTTTGATTTGTTCATATAAGTTTCCTTTCAGCTTCCTATAAATTAATTAAATTAATCGCCTTTGTCAAAAAAACACTGAACTAAAATTGCATCTTCTCCTCGAAATCCTTATTTTTCTATTAAGATTTCCGATTTTTTAATGAGATTAAACTAAGAAAAAATCGGAAATCTAACATTGCTATGGCCAGAAGACTAATATTATTTTCTCCAGATTGTTACTATCACATATACAACAGGGGTAATAATCGAGAGCCTATTTTTTTAGAAGAGGAAAATTATTCCTTTTTTCTAAAAAAGATGTGTGAGTATTTTGACAAAGCAAGAATAGATATCATCGCTTATTGCTTGATGCCTAATCATTATCATCTGTTGGTATATCTCCGACGCATAGAAAGATTTCCGATATCTAACAGTACTAAGACAAAGAAGATATCGGAAATCTGCTCCAACAACTTTTCCAACCTAATGCGTTCTTTCAATATCTCCTATGCAAAATCTTTCAACAATTGGTACCACAGAACAGGACATGTTTTTCAGGGAAATTTCCAGGCACGTGAAATAGTGGAACAATTGTATTTAACAAATATATGTAGATATATCCATTTAAATCCTGTAAGAGCTGGGCTTGCACCCCAACCTGATGATTGGAGATATTCTGATTACTTAGAATGGATATCTAATGTGTGCACAGAGGAATCCGTAAAAATAAAAGTACGGAACCTTTGGTTTGGAACAGGAAAAGTGTATAAAGATTTTGTTGACGATTATGCAACAGAGCAAAAAATGCAAGAAGAAATTATAAGAATTTTGTTTGGTAAAATATAAAGTAAGGTTTCTGAGTAAGATTTCCGATTTTTTAAACGAGGTTAAATTTAGAAAAAATCGGAAATCTGTCAGAGAAAGGACAATATATGAATATATCTTTTTCTTCATTTGATATTGGGATTATAGTCATTTATTTTTTACTTGTTCTCGGAATCGGGCTGTACTTCTCGCGCAGAGAACGAACATCCGCCGAATACTTCCTCGCAGGCCGTAACGTCGGATGGATTGCAATCGGTGCATCACTTTTTGCAACAAACATATCGAGTGAGCATTTTATCGGACTTGCCGGTTCGGGCGCTTCGTCAGGTTTGGCTGTCGGACATTTTGAATGGCTTGCCTGCATCATAGTGCTTATACTCGGCTGGGTGTTTGTTCCGTTCTATCTACGAAGCGGTGTCTATACAATGCCTGAATTTTTGGAAAAACGTTACGACGCAAGAAGCCGCTGGTACCTAACAACAGTCTCAATCACTGCATACATTATTACTAAAATCTCGGTTACACTTTTCGCCGGTTCGATTCTATTGGAACAAGTTATGGGATGGGATATTTATACTTCGTCTTTAGTGTTGATAATTCTGACCGGAATATATACTGTGTTAGGCGGACTGTCGGCAGTTATTTACACTGAACTTCTACAATCATTTGTTTTGATAGGCGGGGCAGCTCTGCTTACAATTTTAGGTTTGAATGAAGTCGGGGGCATAAGCGGGCTTGCTGCAAAAGTTCCAGATTCGTACTTCTCGATGTTTAAGCCTATGAGTGACCCGGAATTCCCGTGGACGGGAATAGTTTTTGGCGCACCTATACTCGGAATATGGTACTGGTGTACGGACCAGTTTATAGTACAAAGAGTTCTGAGTGCAAAAAATCTGAGCCACGCGAGGTCCGGAACAATCTTCGCAGGTTTCTTAAAAATACTTCCTGTATTCATACTAGTTCTCCCCGGCGTAATTGCAATCGCGCTTTATCCCGATATCCGCGGCGACCAAGCTTATCCTGCGCTCGTTACCCGTCTGTTACCGGTTGGCGTAAAAGGCATTGTCGTTGCAAGTTTACTTGCGGCGCTTATGTCGTCCCTCGCCTCGTGTTTTAATTCTACTTCAACACTGTTGACATTAGATGTTTATAAAAAATATCATTCCGAAGCGTCGGAACAAAAACTCATTACTGTGGGACGTATTTTTACAGGTATTATGGTATTATTTGGACTGCTCTGGATACCATTAATTCGTGTAATGAGTTCGCAGTTATACATTTACTTACAGAGCGTTCAGGCATACATCTCACCGCCAATCGCTGCCGCATTCTTGTTCGGTGTCTTCTGGAAGCGTGTAAACGGTACCGGTGCAATCACCTCGATGATAACAGGTTTGGTTTTAGGCGGCGCACGACTCGTTGGCGAGTTGATTCACAAATCATCTCCAATATCGGTAAGTGTAATTACAACTTTAATTGAGATGAACTTTTTACACTTTGCAATATTACTGTTTGTAATTTGTTCATTTGTCTTGATTATAGTAAGTTTAATGACAGCAAAACCCGATGAAACGAAAATAAAAGGTTTAACATTTGCCACAACTCAGAGAAGCATGGAATTAGATGAAACAACTTCCAGTAAGCGAGTTAATATTTTATTTTCAGTTTTATTGATTGCGATGGTAGTAGTATTGTGGATTATTTTTAGGTAATCTTACAGCTCACCACTCCCGTTATCTTCCTTTATTGAGTGTAGAAACCAGGAGGGATGGGTTGAGAAAGAGGAATTTTATGAAAAACTTAATATTAATAATCACATTGTTTTTCCAAAGCTTTAGTGTGGCTTCGGATTGGCAGGACATCGGAGGTTGGAATGCTTTCTCGCGAGAAGGGAATGTTTTTATTTTTCATGCATCACCGGCAGTTGTAAAAGTTATTGTAATGGACGATAACATTATTCGCGTTCGATTGGCACAAAATGGAAAGTTTCCGGGTGATTTTTCTTGGGCAGTTGTTGACAGCGATGTCGAAAAAGTTATGATCAACTCGATTGAAACCGACAGCTGTTTAGAAATATTTACCAATTCACTGAGAGTGTGTGTCTTAAAGAACCCTGTACGTATATCATTCTATGATAAAGCAACATCTCGTCTCATAAATTCAGATGATCTGAATAAAGGAATGTCCTGGGATGGGGATGCTGTACGAGTATGGAAGGCAATGCCATCCGATGAACTGTACTACGGCTTTGGCGAGAAAACGGGAACGCTGGAAAAAAGTGGATATGCTATGGAAAATTGGAATACCGATATCCCGGCTTATAAATCAACTCAAGACCCGCTTTATAAATCGGTACCTTTTTATATGGCAATCAGAAAAGGGAATGCGTACGGTATATTTTTCGATAACAACCATAAAACTTATTTTGATGTTGGAAAAGAATCAAAAACTACACTTTCTTTCAGCGCCGACTATGGTGAATTGAATTACTATTTTATTAACGGTCCTACTCCTAAAGAAGTTTCTCAAAATTATTCAAAGTTAATCGGAACAACACCTCTTCCGCCTAAGTGGTCTTTAGGTTATCAGCAGTCGCGTTGGAGCTACTATCCAGAATCCAAAGTTCGTGAAATCGCCAATGCATTCAGAAACAAGAAAATTCCGTGCGATGTAATTTATCTCGATATACATTATATGGATGGATACCGAGTTTTTACATGGGATTCAACCCGATTTTCAAATCCAAAAGAATTACTTGGTGACTTATCTAAAAATGGTTTTCGTGTCATTCCAATAATCGACCCCGGTATTAAGAAAGATGAAAATTATTCAGTTTACATTAGTGGCTTGAAGGAAAATGTTTATGTAAAAAATCCGGATGGAACTGTTTTTATCGGACCTGTCTGGCCCGGGCAGTGTGCATTTCCTGATTATACAAATCCGAAAACGAGAAACTGGTGGGGCGAGCAATTTAAAAATTTAATTGAAATAGGTATGGCGGGATTTTGGATCGATATGAACGAGCCGTCGGTGTTCGATGTTCCGACTAAGACAATGCCGCTCAATGTGATTCACAATTATGAAGGACAAATAAAAGATCACCGCGCTGCGCATAATATTTATGGAATGCAGATGGCTCGTGCAACTCATGATGCCGTCCGGAATTTGAAACCTTCATCGCGGCCCTTCGTTCTCTCGCGTGCAAACTACGCGGGTGGGCAGAGATATACAGCCGTTTGGACAGGCGATAATGTTAGTAGTTGGGAACATCTTAATCTGGGAATTCCGACGATCTTAAACTTAAGTATTTCGGGTCAGCCGTTTGTAGGAGAGGATATAGGGGGTTTTATCGGAAGTCCATCCGGTGAATTGTTTACCCGTTGGCTTCAGAAAGGCGTGTTCCATCCGTTTTGCCGTGTCCACTCGGAAATTAATAGCAAACCTCAGGAACCCTGGTCGTACGGTGTTAAATTCGAAGCAATCAACAAACGATACATTGAGTTAAGATATGAATTATTGCCATACTTGTACACGCAATTTAGAAATACATCGGAAACGGGAATCCCGATTATGCGGCCTATTATTTATAATTACCCGGAGTTGGAAAAGTTTGCACGAGTTGAAGACCAATTCTTAATCGGAGATGATATATTAGTTTGCCCGGTTTTAAAGTCCGGTGCCACCAAACGAGCAGTAAATATTCCCCCCGGTCTTTGGTATTCATTTTGGGATGACAAAATAATGAAAGAAGGCGATGGGCAAACTGTCTCAGCTCCGATAGATACGATGCCGGTATTTATTCGCGCAGGTGCTGTCATCCCGATGCAGCCGATTGTACAGAACACATCGCAGAATGTCGATAGGTTAATTCTCCACGTCTATCCGGATGAGCAAAGTAAAGCCGAGGGTTATATTTATGAAGATGCCGGTGATGGTTATGAATATCTCAGCGGAGTTTATCGCCATACTGAAATAAAGTATGAAGGAGATGGTGATAGAGAAATTATATCTTACAGTATTACAGACGGCACCTATCAACCGCCCGAAAGAACAGTCAACGTGGTAATTCATAATTACAAAAGGAAACCAGCGCAGATTAAGTTGATGTTCAGGACGCTGAAGGAATATGATTCTAAAAAATCGTTTGATGAATGTGAAAGCGGTTGGTTCATTGACAAGAAGAATAATATTTTATTTGTAAAGTGGATTGATGAAGAAGGTGTAAAAATAATTATTGACTGATATGTTAAACTTGTTGACCATATTTTTACTTACGATGCTGTGTGATAGCTTAAAAACATACACTGATTCTGATTTGACAATTTACAGATACCATCATACCAAAGAAGGATTCCGTAATGAGAATCTGGCGATTATACAGCCTGGTTTTAAGGTTATGTATCCTTTCATCATTCAAAAATTGTGGGATAACATAACGGTAAATAAATTCGATTTACCCCGCGTGATTAATGACGGTGAGTTGCTTCGAAACAATCGGGAAGAACCGACTATCACCTGGGTCGGACATTCAACTTTACTGGTGCAATTGGATGGGGTGAATTTTTTAACTGACCCTGTCTGGAGCAATAGCATCGGACCGGGAACTCCCTTCGACTCACGGCGGATGAATCAACCCGGAATAAAATTAGATCAATTACCTAAGATAAATTTTGTCATATTATCCCACGACCACTACGACCATTTGGATAGAGAGACAATTAAACATTTAGCACAAGACGAATCAACTATGTTTGTTGTTCCTTTGGAGGTTAAAAATATCTTAGAAGGCTGGGAAGTTAAAAATAAAATTGTTGAGCTGGATTGGTGGGATTCGACTGAATATAAAGGAATAAAAATAGTTTGTACACCGGCACAACATTTTTCGGGGAGAGGGCTATCTCGCAACAGAACCTTGTGGGCATCATTTTGCGTCATAGGAAAAACAAAACGATTTTATTATGGTGGAGATTCCGGGTACTGGAAGCACTTTGCCCAAATAGGTAAAGAATATGGACCATTTGATTTGGTTGCGATTCCGATAGGTGCATATATTCCGAAGGAAATAATGAAGTATATGCATTTGGATCCGATTCAAGCAGTAGATGCATATGCGGATTTGAGAGGAAAATATTTTGTCCCTATTCACTATGGTACATTTCCGTTATCATACGAGCCTTATGATGAACCGACAAAACTTTTACTTGAGACTATCAAAAAGAAAAACTTGAATGAAGAAAAAATTTGGATTTTAAAATTGGGAGAAACGAAAGGTTGGTAAATTCTTATAAATAATATCTCATAATAGGTCTTGCTTTAGACCATCGCTTTGCAACTTTAAAACCCGCATTCTCGAAAGAAGATACAAAGCCTGTCCAAGCAAAAGCCGCGGGCATGTTCTTAGAGTAGAGAATTATCGGGTAGGCTTCAAGGATTTTAACACCCTTCTTTTTACAGATTTCCATTACACCTTTTAATATATGAACGGATAAACCTTGGTGTCTATAATCCTTTGCGAGAAAGAAACAGGTGATTGACCAAACGGGTTTATCGTCAACTGGTTTTAGGACGCGGGATGATTCAAGCCGGATAAACTTTTCCCTCGGGGCTACCGAGCACCAGCCAACCGGCTTACCATTCAAGTAAGCGATGATGCCGATTTGTTCTTTTTCCTCAACGAGTTTTTTCATTGCTCTTTTATTGCCAACGCCCTTCTGCTTCTCAAACTCTGCACGGTTCAAACGCCACGACATGCACCAGCATCCCCCGCGTTCGCCGAAAAGCCTTTCAAAATCATCCCAGTTGTCTTTTTTAAGTGGAAGAAAAGTTAGGTTATGTTTCTTTAGTGCTAGGAGCTTCATTGTTCATTAGTATTTATATGTTAAAGTAATGCGGTTTCCTTGTGGAATTATTGAGAAATTTTTATCGACTTCAATTTCTGTTGGTTTTATAGCAAAAAAGAATGAGACGACAGATATTCCAGCCACAACTATCCCCGCGGCACGATATCCCCCCGCTTCACTAGATGCATCGTTTGCTTCTTTTGTAAAGTTAAGTAACTTGAATGCTGTTGCTAGGTCTTCGTAGTCTGATGCTTTTTTAAGCAAAGCATAAGCACCTACCCCACCCCGACGGCAAGAATTAACAATGGAAGATTTTTATATTCCTTTACAACCAGTTTATTTTTGAATTTAATCATTGTTTCATCGTTCGCTTTTTTATTTATCTTATTGACTGATAAAATGAGTCTCTTTTGTAGAGTTATTGAATCTTTATCAGTTTGATATGTTGCTGTAGAATCTGTGGATGATAGATATCTTCCAATAATCTTTTCTCCGGTCAACAATTTAATCTCTGTATAAATTATTTCATTTTGATTTATTGTTTTTGGCTCTGGTGAAATGAATTCAGAAGAATTGTTTGGGTTATATCTAGTATAAAGTATTCTATCTATTCCTCTTAACTCAAAATATTTTGTATTTTTATCAATTTGAACTTTAATAATGTTATTGGTACTGTCAATTATTTTGACATTTTTATATATGTATCCATTTTTGAAATAGATTTCATCACTAATGGAAAGATTAGAAATAATAATAATTAATATAGCCGTAACAATAGTTTTCATTTTACCTCCAAGATACTTTGACATATTATTTTTATCTTTGTCGAATCAATTTTCATATCAACGCTTCTTCGGCAAATTGAATTCGTCTAATTCCGGTTGCACCGATTTAAGAGATTCTGATAGTGCTTTTTCTCCTAATACTTCGAGTTCTTCTTCCTTGTTCAGATTGATGACCTCTTTAGAAGGTACTGGAGTAATACTTTTAAAATCTATATTGGGATATTTATTGAAAACATTCCTTTTATCTAGTATCCAAAGAACTAATCCAGTTATAACCAGAAATCCTACAGTGTAAATAAAGAAAAACACAGCAACTCCCAAGAGAAAAGTAGCAAAAAATATCGCGTAGATCAGAAACGCAACAACGGCACCTGAGCGCAATCCCGGATTTTTTATGTTGTCAATTTGGATAAATACTTTATCGAAACCTTGAAAAATGGGCAACAATACAAGGCGATAACCAAACCCGGTTTTTGTTTCAAAGATTTTGGGTTGCGCCCTGACCCACTTTTTAATTGAGGCGATGTTATTGGCAACTGCTATGGAATTAATTCTTGCCAAAATCCCGCCAATAATAAGCGGTATAATTAAAAATATTAAATCTCCCATTTTATTCTCTCCTTTGAATATTTGCCATTTATCCTTTTCAAATTCTCTAAAAACTCATCAGCTTCAAGTCCGGTTAAACTTTTAACACCAAATGTATTTTCTGCTCCCACAACGGAATAATTTTAACTTTGTATCGGAGAGATTTTTTGAATCTTAGAAATGGTACTCGATTTTGTTTTGGATTTCAACGTATATTTTTCAGGATTTTCTAGATTGTCAATTTCTAAGTCTATATCCAATTCGGGCCAATAGAGGTGATATCCGTGCAATAATTGAACATTCTGTATTGATTTTAGACTTTGTTCTTTAAAATAAGGATATTCTCGGTAGTTTAAAAAGTATTCCTTTCCATTAACAAAAACCCAGATACCAAAAGGGGTAATATTTTCAACGCTAACTAAAATAATTTTGCCATGCTTCGATAATTTCATTTTTATGTACCTCTACAATTATTCTAACCCCTTTATTTTCCTCATCTTTTCTAAAAACTCATCAGCTTCAAGTCCGGTTAAACCTTTATTTACGATTGACTCCTTTGTAATTTTATCAATGTCGAGAAGACTGGCAATTACTGTAAGTTCCGCTTTAGAGAAACGTTCCGCAGATAGAACGTAGTCTTCAAAAGCTTCCCATGCCATTGGTGCAACACATTTTACTATGTTTCCAATTATTTCAGCGTAAACACGGATTTCGAACTGTGCATGTCTATCCATACGCAAATGCAGAAAATGCAATAAATTATGCAGGTCAATTTTCCAATACCATTCCGTATAGAGTGAGAGGGGAAGATTAATACGTGCAAGCTCGCGCGCAATGTTGTCGTCTAAAAATTCTTCGTAACGTTTGTAACTGGACTGCTGGTCTAACAAAATTGTATCAAGGACTTTACGCCGAAGTTCTGCCGGAACTTCTTCTTCCGACCTTCCTTGTTTGTTCTTTACACTCTGTCCTTTAATCGCATCCTCCGACGGTGCATAAAACTCGTCCTTCATAATTGAGTAGCGGCCCGAAAGCTCGTTCACGTTTGCCGTGCGATGGCGTATCCATTGCCTTGCAACGAAAATAGGAAGTTTGACATGGAATTTCAGCTCAACCATCTCGAACGGTGTTGTATGTAAATGCCGCATCAGATAACGAAGAAGTATTCTGTCTTCGCTCACTGTCTTTGTCCCTTTGCCGTATGAGACGCGAGCAGCTTGAACAATCGATTCATCGCCGCCCATGTAATCAACAAGCCGGACGAATCCTGCGTTCAGGCATTTGAATTCTTTGTCTAAAATATCTTCTGCTTTTGGATTTATAACGTGAGCCATTATTTATATCCCGCTTTCTCCAAATCGGCAACCGACTTAAAAGGCAAAGGCGGTTTCAAATACTCGGCGAGGAATTTGTAAATCTTCAATCGAGTTTCTTTTGCTAACTTTGTGTCAATACGGTCGAAACTGTGTCCGCCGGGTGCATCCTTGAAAATTTCATACTCGAATTTTTTACCCGCCGCCTTCAAAGCACGAATCAAATGCTCAACTTCCAACACATTAACGTCGTCGTCGTTTGTGTTAGTGTGTATAAGAAGCGGTGTTTTTAATTTTTCAGTATGATTAACGGGCGAGCGTTTCCGATATTCTTCAACATTATCCTGCGCATTCTTTCCGATATGATATTTTGCCGAAAATTCTTTCCTGTATTCATCGTCGTAATAACCCATACGTGCAACGAGGTCGCTTACCGGCACACCGGCGAAAGCTACCTGATAGTCGTCGGGATGTTGGAAAATATCCATTAGTGCAATTAAACCACCATGGCTCCAGCCAATTACGCCTACACGATTCTTATCTACAAAATCGTAATTCTCGATCATGTAATTTCTGCTTGCATTGTTGTCATCGATTTCTAATCCGCCGTAATCAATTTTTTCGTAGAAACTTTTACCGTAGCCGGTGCTTCCGCGATACTCAGGAGCGACAACAATATAGCCCTGTGCCATCAACTCGCGAATAATGTGAGTGTAGTATGTAGTAAAGTTTGCATGCACACCGCCGTGAGGTAAAACGAGAAGTGGGTATTTTTTGCTTCGGTCGATTTTCTGTGGAATGAAAATGTAAGACCAAAACTTAACAGGATTTTTGGCTCCCATCGCAGTTGGATTTGGTACGTTGGCAGGCGGTGGACCAACAATGAAAACTTTATCGATATTTGCTACATCGCCGACTTTGTTATACCAAAGAATGTCATCAACAGATTTCTTTAATTCATCGAGCCGATGGTCGAGTGATTCGAATTTTTTATTGATGAGTTTGTCATCATCGTCCTCTTTTTCATTCTGAGTGAATGAGGTGGAGGAAATGGTCAAATTTAGAAGGAGTAAAACAGCCGAGCATGAAGCGAACCATTTAAAGATTCTCATTTTAGTTTCTCCAATATGTTTTTAGGTATAAATACGAATTCAATATACGAATCGGTTTTTTAAATTGCTATAATAAATAAGTTCGCCGAGCTTATAACTTGAAATTATTAACAAGGCTGCCGGATATAAGAATATTTATTCAAGGTATTTCTTAAAGAAATACCTGTTAACAGGACCGTGTTGTACGCAGGTTTTCCCGTCGGGAAATATTAAAATATTAGTTGGATACGATTTTATCTTGAACTTTTTTTGAATTTCTCCCGACAAAGAGATCTGTGGCCATGTAATGCCCTTTTCTTTGATTACAGTTCTTGCATTTTCCAGTTTAGACGTATACAAAAAACTTATTATTTGTAACTTGTTTGTGCCGTATTCTGAATATGCCTTTACGAGTTCGGGTATTTCACCAATGCAGGGCTTACACCATTCACCCCAAAAGTTTAATAGTACATACTTGCCTTTATATTTATTCAAACTTATTGTATTTCCATCTATTGTGGTTTCAATGAGATTCCAGAACTCTTCGTCTATCGAAGCGGTTGCAATGCTTTGATTCGTGCCAACGCTATCAAGGAGTTGATTGCTCTCGCCTGACAAATTGTTCAATGAGTCCATATATTTTAAATAATAGAAAGTAGGGCTTTCTTCGGTCTGCTCAATTTCCAACCAATGACCATAATTATGCACCATTGCGACTTTATAAGCTTCTTTACCTATCGTAAAAACGTCGTTCAATTTAAATACGTTTGTCACTTCATCAAGCTCCAATTTCCCACTATTGTTTCGATCAATCAATAAAAGGTCGTCATCATCATTGAACAATCCATTATTGTCGTAATCAAAAATACCGATTTGATATTTATTACAACCGATTGAGATTTCACCGCGTCTTAATCCGACACGAACATCAAAATAAAATGTGCCGCGCTTACCTGTGAAATCATTATCTTGAATAAAATTGCTGTAGAATTTAAGAAAACGTTGGTCAAGGTTGCCAGAACTGTCAACATAGCGGGATGATAGGCTATCAAAATGTGGGCTGCGTTGTAATAATATGTTTGTTTTTTGATTTGCGTCGTTCCTTGAAATAATATCGAAGGTAAAATCATTTTGACTGTACGGAAAGATAAAAGGCGAATTGTCGTTAGTTAAATCGTAGTCTCGGTTCGTATCTATATACAACTCTTCGGCAGTATCTTTTGGAATAACCATAATCGTGATATCGTGAGGGGAAGCGTCCCGAGTATAGAAGATTGTGAAATAACAGGCTTGTCTTGTGTCGATCAAAGGTAACTTCAGTTCTTTATCCGGATGCGTATTGAATCTAGTAAGATGGATATCTTGATCATCTAATACTGTTAATGTTGGAAGTTCTACCCTGATGCTATCTTGTTGTGTAAAAATCGGGAGGGAAAATAAAAAGGTTAATAAAAAAATCTTCTTACCGGCATTCATAACGCGTCTCCTTAAATAATTTATTGTTTAATCCTTATTTACTAAAGCTTGTAAGTGAGTTTAATAGAATATCCTCTTATTATGTCATATTATAGTATTTAATGTATACAATGTCAATTATATTTTATTAAATTCGGTGAGCCACAGCTTCGAGATATTTAGAAAAAGCATCAGGTTTTCCCGGCGGTGCTATCTCGAATGTGATGCTTACGGCATCTTTCTGTTGCTTCGTATATGTAAGTCGAAAGCGTGGTGAAGCAGGCGATAGATCGCTCAAAAAAATTACTGAGTTTGTATCAGTTGAAAATTCAACTGTATAATTGATAACATGTCCCTCGTTATCCCAGTATGTAGCCCGTGTCGAATTATCTTTATTCTTGTAAATCACCATCAAATCGTCATGACGGAATGCTGGTTTATCATTCGTAGCAGGATATTCGGCAAAATTTTTCCTGATAAGAATAGTTTCCTGCAGGTCGAGGTTGAATGAGAAACTGCCTACTCCATGTCCCGGGTTGCCGCCACCTTCACCCATCCATTCGCCCAACAAGAAATTCCAAGAATCCCAGTTAGGATTATTTATCGTTTGCTGTGCGGATAGTACAGAGGTTAATATGAATAAAACCAATATCTTATTTAAACGAACATTTTATAGCTATTGCTGTTTTCAAATAGCTTTGAAGATACTCATCTCTGGAAATTTCAACAACGCCAAAATATTTCAGATGCGGTGTAGTATATTGTGTGTCTAAAAGTTTGAAACCTCGTTCTTTTAATATTTCAACTAATGCAACCAGTGCAACCTTAGATGCATCCTTCATTAAACTGAACATCGATTCACCGAAGAAGGCGCCGCCGAGTGCGATACCGTAAAGCCCTCCGACGAGTTTCTTGTTGTGCCAGCTTTCGATGCTATGAGCATAGCCAAGTCGATGAAGCTCAAGGTAGCTCTGAACTATTTCTTCTGATATCCATGTCTCATCCCTTTTAGCACAATTACGAATCACATCTTCAAACGAATGATTAATGCGTATCTCAAAAATATTTTTCTTAATTGTTTGCTTTAAACTTCTTGAGATTTTAAAAGTATCTAATGGAATAATTGCACGCGGGTCGGGTGAGTACCAATGTATTTCTCCGTCTCGCGAATCAGCCATAGGAAAGTAGCCCGCCAAATAAGCCGCAAGAAGTAAATCAGCCGGGATAATCTGCTGTTTTGTTTTTTTTGAATACAATTTGTTTTTAAACTAATAAGCAGTTCTGAGTCTCACGCCCTCTCGATTAATGATTACAAGCTGGCCCCTAATCTTCTCTTCGTCTAATGTTTTAAAATATTGAGTAAAAAGTTGGGTAGTTCTCTCCACCGTGATTTTATAAAGTTTGAGTACGATTATTCCCCCGCATTCTGCAGGAGGGAATCTGAGAAAACGTGTAAAGTCTTTATCCATTGTTAGGATTGTCAGTTTTGCTTCAGTCGCCATTCGGTATATTTCGTTGTCGGAAACTCCTGAAAATCCTTCTCGGACACTTAAAACTTGATGTCCCTCTGATCTTAAGAAATCGATAATTGGTTCGTAGACGTTTTCATTTGCGATTATGTTCATACGATTATCCCAGATTCTTCTTCTGCAAGGTAAGCAGCATAACTAATGCACGCTTTAATATCATCGAGGGTAATGTTCGGATATGCCTTCAAAATACCATCATAAGTCTCACCGGCAGCGAGTAAGTCTAAAATGATATGGATGGGTATTCTCGTACCTTTTATACAAGGTTTTCCGCTGCAAATATTAGGATTGCTCGTGATTTTCTTTTCGAATTTAAACATATAGATAAATGCTTTTATATATTATAAATATTTTTTCATCAATCACCAAACGAAGTTCCAACTGACCGTGCAGCAAATATCAACTGAGCGTCGGGTGAGACTAATCGCAGTTTGCCTATTGCTTCAATAATCGGTACGGTTACTACATCGCGGCGCTGTAAACTTACCATCACATCGAATTCGCCTTGAGAAGCTGCCTGTAGTGCTGTTGCGCCGAACCTTGTACCGAGAATTCTATCGTAAGGTGTAGGGCTGCCGCCGCGCTGAACATGACCGAGAACTGTAACACGAGTTTCTAATCCTGTATCATCGTTAATTTTTTTGCCGACAAGTTCACCGATACCACCGAACCTGATAGGGTCGGTACGTTTTTGGTCCATCTCTTTAATAACCACCTCGCCACCGGTTGGTTTTGCACCTTCCGCTACACAGATGATACTAAATTTTGCTCCTTTACTACGCTTGATAACCGATTCATAAACCTTATCCCAATGAAAAGGAATTTCGGGTAATAAAATTATATCGGCACCGCCTGCTACGCCGGCGCCGAGTGCAATCCAGCCGGCATATCTTCCCATCGTTTCTACGACCATAACTCTATGATGAGATGAGGCAGTAGTTTGCAGACGGTCGACAGCCTCTGTGGCGACTGCTCGCGCGGAATCGTGACCGAATGTTATATCCGTGGCATCAAGGTCATTGTCGATTGTTTTTGGAATTCCTATTACTTTCATTCCCATTTGGCTAAAACGATGGGAGATGTGCATCGTACCATCACCACCGATTGCAAAGAGAACATCTAAGTTCCAGTTACGAAAATTATCAAACGCCTGTTCCGACGCGTCGATTATTTTTATACCGGTCGGGCTTTCTATCGGGTATTGAAATGGATTGCCTTTATTTGAAGTGCCTAGAATCGTTCCGCCGGCGTTAATAATACCTGTGACGTCTAGAGGTGAAAGTTCGCGCATTCTGCCTTCGACCAAGCCCTCAAAGCCATCTAATATTCCGATGACTTTGGCATTGAAATGACTCATTGCAGGTTTTGCAATGCTTCTAATAACGGCGTTTAAACCAGGGCAATCGCCGCCACCTGTTAATATTCCTATTCGTTTGAGTTGCATACCATCCTGTGTTGTTAGTGATTAATAGCGCCAAAGTGCGCCGATACCGTGTTTGTTGAATATATCTGATACAATTGTTGATACAATATTTAAACGTGTTTTGTATTTGTATAATAACGGGGGAATTAAAGTTTTCAACGAACCAACACGTAAGTTTTTCGAGGAACACTGTGAACATTCTTTGGCATCCTTCGTCATCACATAACCGCAGTCGTTGCACGCTAATAAAATTTTATCCGAGCCGTTAGTTATCGCAACGATACTTGATCGTCCTTCTTGAATCAATTTAAGAACACTTTTAATTCCTAAACTTGCGGAAGTATTTGTTGCCGACCGTTCGATAATCTCGTCGACTAATTTTTGCTCTCTTGAACGTTCAAAGTTTTGAATAATCTGTTGTCCTGCTGATATGATATCTTTGATAGAAGATTCGCGTGCTAACGGAATTTTGCCAACGATGTTAATATCGTTTGAACTCGTACATTTTTGAAACAGGTCGGTTTGCGAATCTAATCCGGTTAAAACAATTTCTCGGACATGGAATTGCTTTTTCATCGTTTCTATGGATGAAACGCAGTGTTTCCAAAATTTTTGAACTTCTTCCGATATGTGCCGTTCTACAATTTCTTTAGTATCGCCGCCGCGCAAACCGGGAATTGCTTTTTCGCGCATAATATTTTCCGGTTGCGTGTGTTTACTCTGCCAGGCAAACGTATCCGAAGAGATAGTTTCTTCCCACTCTTTAATCACTTCATTTAAACCAACTATGTAAAAGTGAACTTTTTCGGATGCTACTTTGATAATTCCGTAATTCCAGTACTCTTCTAATATCCAATCGAGTTGTCCCGTACTCGGTTGACCCCACCATATTTCATTTGTTACATTTATGTTAGGTGTGGCGATTTCGAAAAAATTAGAACCGGCGAAAACAATAATTGATTTGCCTGAAGATATATTGTGTTCGACTTCGTCAACAACTTTGTTTTGTATGTTTTCGAAATCTATATTTTGTGACGGGTTCAAATCTTTTCTTATGTCTCTTAATGAATCTTTTAACCAAATTTTTGCAGCACTTCTATTGCGGCCAACATTTGTGGGGTCAACATCTAAATATAAGCTAAGTACGTTATTTGCGGTTACAGTGAGTATTTTCTCAAAAACAGATATCAACTTCAACATAACAATGTCTCCTTATTGAGGGTTAGTGTGAAATTATTGTTTTTGCTAGTTAAATATAGCTTAAATAATATTTTTAAACAACGTTAATATTTATTTAATTAAACATCTCTCTTTTTCCAAAGCATGAGGATTTCTTTGCCTAATCTTGGTTTAACGGACGATTTCGGGATTTCGTAATGGATAAGCGTAAAATTGTTCCGCAGGTTGGATTTAATTTCTTCAGGGTCGACAGCAAAAGGCGGACCGCCTTCACGAGAATCAATCGGGAAAAATAATCCGATAAGAATTCCACTGGGTTTCAATAGTCTGTGTATATTATCGATGTATTCTTTTCTGCGGCTCGGGTCGATTGCACAGTATGTTATGTATTCTAACAGATAATCAAATTTATTAAGCAGCTTTCCGGGTAAGTTAAAAATGTCGGCTTCCAGTGTTTGGATAGAAAGTTTATTTTTGTGAGCAAGTTTGCGTGTTGCGGAAATTGCACTGGGTGCAAAGTCAATAGCCGTCACCAAATAACCATTCTTTGCAAATAAAATTGCGTCGTGTCCCTTTCCACTACCGAGTATAGCTATTTTACCTGGACCGTCGAGTATGTTTTTCTCGAGAAGCTCAACAAAGACAGGAGAAGGCGAGCCTAAATCCCAACGTGCTTGGTCCGACGTATAACATGTTTCCCAGAATTCCGGACTATTAATATTTGTTTTTTCGTCGGGCATACTATTTTAAAAGAGTTTGTTTTCGACATATCCTGTCGAATTCACAGTAGTTGCAGACTGTTTTCATTTTATCTTCAGTAGTTATCGGAAATTCACCCCTGGAGATCGCTTCAACATATTCATTGACGAATTTGATTGATTGATGAATGAGTGTTGTAAGTTCTTCCTCATTATCAACAAATCCTTTCCGTCTCTTATTCAAATTAAATGCTTTTCCGTCTAATTCTTTATTGCTTACACCAAGCTCTTCCTTAACAGGGGATGTTAATACGTAATACAACCCAGCCGCTGGAGATAGTTCCTTTTGGAACTTTTTTGAAAACAACGTTTCAATAACATAAAGATATACGGGTAACTGCAAACTTAAACCCGACCTAATGTCGTCGATGTTAGGGACTGAACTACCCGTTTTATAATCGATGACGGTAAAATAATTATTGCCGGTATCGATTCGGTCAACTTTGCCCCGGATTTTAACATTTCCGACTTGTACAGCTTCTTCACTGTAGAGTAAATTATCTGTATTTTGTCTGTCGCCGATTCGCTTGCCGATAGGGACTTCGAAAAAAGAAGGCGCCACCTCTAATTTTCTATTTCGTTCGTTGTCTAAAAATTCATGAACGATTCCTCGAGACGCAGACGTACCTAATATCAGCTCCTTTTCTAGAAAAGTAAATAGGTCTGTTTCCGGGAGTGAGTTCAATTTTTCTTCTGTCAATGTTATTAGTTTTGCAACTGCCTCTTGATATTCTGCTTCACTGCAATCGACTAAGGGCGGTAGACCATTAGAACGTCGGTCAATATAAAACTTGAATAATACTTCGTGAAGAATCGTTCCTTTTTCGAGAGGTGTTATTCCTTCCTCTAATTCCTTGACAACGTTCAAGTATAAAATTTGGTCCATGAAATATTTGAAAGGGCAGCCTGCATATTTTTCCAGTTGGGATATTGAGTATGTCTTCTGTTTCATATTTTCGAGACTCTCTTTCGCGGCAGGCTTTAGTTTGTTATATATATAACCTTTGAACTCCAGCTTGTCGTCTGGCTTTAATCTTCCTCTCTCAATTTCTATTGAATGATAAATATGTTGTACCGTGTTTAAAATGTCTTCTTGTAGCCGTAAGTCTAAGGCTTGTTCATATCCAACTCCTCTATTTTTTCCGATCCGTGTTAGGAGTTCATCTTCACTGTAAATAAAATTATCTAACTCGGATTGTATTTCTGTGCGCCAATCATTACACCGGATAATTTTGAGCAGGGAATCTATAAAACTTGACGGAACAAATTCCATGTCGCCGTCTTTTTTCGGAAAAGTGACGAATAACTTATTCTTAAAGTTGGTGATGCATTGGTAGAAGAGATAACGGTTTTCAGTTAAGTGGTATTTTTCTTTTTTATTCTGCCGTGGCTGACTAAAAAAGATTTCAGGTTGATAAATAGGCGGAAACTCTCCATCCACTAAGCCAACAACGAACATAAAATCGAATTCAAGTCCGCGTGTTTCTTCCAGCGAGGTTACATATACTCCGTAACCGTATTTCTGGCGGATGTTATACCTGGTTTGCGAGATTGAAGTCTTAAGCTGTTCGATATAAAATTTTAAAGGATGTAAAACGTCGGATTTATTTTGGATTTCAAATACATCTAAAAGGTCACCCAAAACTTTAAAAAAAGTTTGGTATGCACGGGCATCCTTCTCTATTTGTTCTAACCGGTGGACATTCGTTTCGCTGACACCATTTTGCAGGTTGCCGAGGATGTTTTGAGAAACGCTCAATTCATCCAGAAGTGTTTTCAATTTAGATATAAACTGGCTCGGAGTCATATCGGATGAAAAACGCCGCAATAAACTGTCAATCGTTACAATATCTGTATGCGCCTTTTGCATTCGTCTATACTCTTTTTGCAGCACGTCGATCTCAAATTGATCGGCGGTATCGAGCTGTTCGATCTCAATTTGTTTCATCCTCTCGTTAATTCTTTTCTTCCAGTATTCTCTATCGACACTAATTTTTAGTGAAGTAGAGATAGAATAAAGATTGTTAATATCTATTACTGAACCATTAAAATTAAGATTGATGTAGGGATTTGAAAAAGCCCGCATTAAATCGCGTTGCCGGAAGTTGTTTTGCCATAAATTTAATAATGAAATTATCGAGACAATCAGCGGGGATTGATCAAGGGGATACCTGTCTGTAATGTTTGCCGGTATACCATACCGAGGCAGTATTTCGTGAAAGAGTTTTGTATAAATCTGAGGTTGGTACATAGCCACGCAAATTTTACTTAAGTCGATGCTTGGGTTATCATGCACCATTTGTTTGATAAGCTTGGAAATGTACTCAACTTCTTTTTCTCTATTATTTGCTTGCAGGATCGTAATATTGGTGCAGGATAGTTTTTGACCTACTGCCTGTTTACTTGAAAACAAGTTCTTAGCGATATGGTAACCAAAACTATTTTCTTTGAGTGTTTGCTTTGAAGCGGGATTAAAGCCCAACGCCAAAAATTTCTCAAAATTTTCGCGAAGGTGCCCAAAGAGTTCATCGTTATGAAGAAAGTAATCGAACGAAATAATAAACCCTATACCCGCGAACCGTGAAACAGCGTTCAGCATTGTTATTTCGGGGTCTGAAAATTCATCGAAGCCTGCAACGAATACAGAATTAACGTGTGGAAAGTATGCTCTAAATTTTTCTTGCGATGGTGAGTTTGTTAAAGTTTCATTTACTTCTTTAAAAATGCCGCCGGCATCAATAAAATTTTCGGAGAGAACGGATTCGTATTCTGAATAAATCAGCAGCATGTCTTTCAGTTTTTGCTTTTCACCAAGCTCGGCTGATTCTATTTCTTCATACAGCGCTGAAGGATACACGCCCGATTCTTTTAAATTGTTTACAACCTTAATTATTTTGTCAATCGTTCCTTTAGGAATGGTTTGTCGGATGCCGTGCGGGAAGAAGTATTTTAGTTCTTTCTCAATTTTTCTAATAACCTCTGCGAAAAGAGTTACCTGATTCGTTGGGTTAAGAATAAGTTTTGGCTTGCAATAGATTTGGTGCAGCTTTGTAGCAAAAGTCTCAAGAGTGAAAAGGTTAAACGCGGAAGAGGTTGCCGCAGTTGATTTGTTTAAAAATTCCCGCTGTAGTTCCCGCACTTTACGTCGTGTGGGAACAATGTAGATGAAGGAATCGGGTTGATTCTTAATTAATCTATCGGTTAATTCGTCTTCGAAGCTACGGAAAGGGATATTGTTTTTAGATAAAATGACTGACATAAGTTCGACAGATTATATGAGGTAATTCTGAATGAGGAATTATCTAAAGCGTTCTGGAACGTATTTAGTGTATAATTCCACTAATCTTTTTTTTGACAGTTCGTCTAAATCTTCGTCATCATGGTCACGTTTACGAAACATATCGAATTCGTCTGGCTCGCGACCTTTCATTTTATGAGCGTAATCTCTTAAGGTTTCAATGACCTTGTGCTGTTCGGTTTTAGTCATTTAATATTATATTATTTTTTTTCAAGATGTTTTTTAAGAAGAAACAATGCTTCCTCCCAGCTGTTCAAAACAGCTTCAAAATTTTGTTCCCATTTTTTACCGACGCCGACTCCTGATTGTTTCAACGACACAACGGTTGTTTCATTTTTACCCTCGAACTTAAATTTCAAATTAAGCGGACCGATTATTTTTTTATTGGATTGGTAGTAATGAACATCTGTGATGTGAATTATTTTGTTAAGCTCGATGGTGTGTATTTTTCCACAGCAAACATAATAGTCGCCGTCATCGTTTGCGCCCCATCCGATTGAATAAGGTCCGTTTTTGCATAGAGCCACTACCGCGCTATGGGCATGAAGCCAAGTCGTTAATCGGTTGGGATCGGTAAAAGTGTGAAAAACGGTCGGCGATTTTGCATTTATCGTTACATGCTTTTTAATGATCTTAATTTTCATAAGCGCCCCTTCTTATTACAGCAGTGCCATCAAAACTACGAAACTATATCAACTTGTTTGACTAAAAACCTTAATATATGTATCTGTAAAGGGATTTGTACAAAGCATCCGATTATTCCACCTAAAAGAAATAAACTGCCTTGTGGAACAACAGAAATATAAATCAATCCCCATTTATATGCAAACAAAACGGGGAGCGAAAACCCTATTCCGCTTCCGACAACCCAAAAAGGAATTCGCGTAAGATATGCAAGCCTTGAAAAGGGGTTTTTTACCATTTTTGAAACGGATGCATACCAAAGTCTTTCGGCTCCCCATCCGAAAAAGAATATACCGCTCGAAATTATGAATATGCCGGCAAGATATTCTGCGTTTATTTCATAACCAATAATGGCGAGACTGATAGCAGCCGAACACACCGACCCAAGACTGTAGAGAAGATTTCTCAGAAATCCGTGTACGGGTCTTTGGCTTTTATCCTGTAATAAATATTTTTCAAGCAATCTGCCTGAGTATGTTTCCATAAATTCTTTATTCTTTACCTAATGTAAGTAATTCTGAAATATCGCCGGCTCCTTCGCGGATTACGACAGGTGGTTCTTCCGTAAAATCTAAAACAGTGGACGGAGCCGATATATTAATGCCACCGTCTAAAATTAAATCGACTTGGTGGTCGAAAATTTCTTTAATTAATTCCGGATTGTTTACAACATCCCCGTTTTTATCCGTAACACTTGCGCTCAAGATCGGATGCTCAAGTCCTTTAACGATTGATAAACAAATCTGATTGTTTGGAACCCTGATTCCGACAGTCTTTCTTTTTGAGATTAAACTTTTCGGAAGCTGTTTTAATCTGCTTGACGGGAGAATAAAGGTAAAGGGACCCGGTATTAAATGTTTCATGATGCGGTATGCAGGATTTGATACTAACGCATATTCACTTATATGGCTTAAATCCGAACAGACAAAACTGAACGGTTTGGAAGGATGTTGATTTTTGATTTGATAAATACGGTCAATGGCTTTTTTACTGAAGATACTGCATCCGATACCGTAGACAGTATCGGTTGGATAAACTATTATACCGTCGTTTCTAAGCGTGTCTACAGCTTGTGCTATATGACGGCCTTGAGGATTCTCAGGATGAACTTTCAAATACATGCTTTTTCCTCTCAATTTGTTTTTTGATATCCAATTAGTTAAATGGTAAAATAGTAATCGTGAGTTTAAGGTTTTTCGTTTAATCCAATAGTTTTTGTTCTCCTTCTGTTAGTGATTTGATGGCTATGTTTTCTAATCTATCTTCGAAGTGTGTTAGCTTTTTATCTGCTTCATCGTATTTTTTTCGTGCGTTATCAAGGTGAGATCCGAGGATATCGAATGAATCCCTAACTTTTCCTATCTCGCCCTGCAAACGCGATAGGTTGTTGATAATTTCTTTTGCACTTTTTTCGATTTGTAAACCCCTTAGACCGAGAACTATAACACGCAGATGAGCATAAAAACTGTTCGGTGAAACCGGCACTACGTGTTTATTCATCGCATAATCCTGTAACGAAATGCTGTCAAAAGTTTCGTCTTTAATGATAGTTTCGTAGTAAATATTCTCCGCGGGTATGTACATCAATGCAAAATCGAATGTTCCCTCATCCGGTAGTATGTATTTCGATGAAATAGAGTCGATGTGTTTCTTTACATCGCTGATAAAAACTTTTTGGTGAGCCTTCTTCTCCGATTCAGATTGAGCTTCCATGAATTTACGGAAATTTTCTAACGGGAACTTGGAATCTATCGGAACAATTCCCCCGGCTGTTTTTATTACCGCATCTACAAGCTGACCGTTCTTAAATTTGTATTGCGTGTCGAAATGTTCAGTCGGGAGAACCTGTTTAAGCAAATCCTCTAAGAGCAATTCTCCAAGCCCGCCGCGCAGTTTTGGCGCTCGCAGCATTTCTTCTAACTTGGAAACGCTTTGGCCCAGCTCTTTAATTTCCTGAGTTGCTTTTCCAAGCTCACCTAAGTTCTTTTGAACTTCACCGATGACGCGTGCGGCGCTGTCGAGTCGGTTTCCAACACTGCTGGTTTGTGATTGCATTTGTTGAGTGACAGATGATAACTGCTGGCTTACAATATCAGTCGTGTTTTTCATACTTTGGAATAATGTATCCGCAGTGTCTTTCAGGTTTCTCGAAAGTGAATCGCTCATAACTTGAGTGGATTTACTTAATTCTCCTTTAAGCGAATCAAGCTGCTGCTGCATAAGGAGCAATTGGCTGTTATCTGCTTGAGGCGGTGCGGCTGGTCGTTTAAAAAACAGGAACAAAACTATTGCAAGAAGAGCAGAGAGGATAATGACGGCTAATTCCATAGTCTCCTATCGGTTAAAATTTAGTAACTCAAAATTCAGAGAGGTTGATGATCTCTAATGGTATAGTAATAAAAATTTAGGAAAAGCACAAGTAAATTCTCCTAAATATTATTTCATTTGAATAAAATCAAAAAATTATCTAACTTATATAAAAAACAGCATGTTAATAACGTTCGAAGGTCTGGATTTTTCGGGTAAAACCACACAGATAAAACTTTTAGTCGAGAAATTAAAGGATTCTGGCTATAATGTAGTCGTGGTTCGTGAACCTGGCGGAACACCCATCTCGGAAAAAATCCGGGATATACTCTTAGACAAAAAGAATCTCGAAATGACGCAGGTTGCCGAAATCTTTCTTTTCTCCGCTGCCCGTAATCAGTTGGTGAATCAAATAATCAAACCGGCGTTGGAATCAGATAAGGTGGTTATATGCGACCGGTATTATGACTCGACCACTGCTTATCAGGGTTATGGTCGCGGTGTAAACCTGGATGATGTAAAAAGGATAAATAAAATTGCTACGCTCGGCGTCGTTCCCGACGTTACTTTTTTTGTAGATATCCCGATAGATGAAATCAAACACCGAATCGAGGCAGCAAAAAGTTCGATGGATAGGATGGAATCTTCCGGCGACAGCTTTTATGAAAGAGTGCGTCAGGGATATTTTGAGATTGCTAAGTCTGAACTAGAAAGATTTCATATTATCGATGGTTTAAAAAAAGTCGAAGCCATCCATAACGATATTTGGAAAGTTGTAAATAATAAAATGAAAATAAGTTAACGGAAAAATTATGATATTCATTAAAAAGATAAATATAAAAATTGTATTATTAATTGTAATTGCTTTTACATTCGGTTTCACATTATCCGATTCGGATTATTTTTTCAAAGTAAATAAAAGCATAGATGTTTTCGGCAGGGTTTACAAGGAACTCACGCTCAATTACGTGGATGAAATTGACCCTGAGGTTTTTATGAAAGCCGGCGTCGACGGTATGTTGAAGTCGCTAGACCCTTACACAAACTTCATAACGAGTTCAGAAGCCAGCGACGTTGAGTTAATTACGACAGGCAAGTATGGCGGCATAGGCATCTCGATTGGAATGCGCGAGGGGATGATAATCATTACTTCACTGTTGGAAGGATATACAGCGCAGCGGCAAGGTTTGAGAATCGGCGATCAGATTTTAGATGTGAACGGAAAATCGCTGGAGAACGTTAAACTCGAAGATATCAGACACTTGACACGCGGGGAACCGGGAACCGAAGTGAAATTAAAAGTAAAACGTGAGGGCGACCCCAAACCGCTCGACTTTGTGCTGATCAGAGAAGAAATAAAATTAAAGAATATCTCCTACGCAGATTTTGTAAAGGATGGAATCGCGCTAATCAGGTTAGACAGGTTCACTCGTTCTGCTGGAGACGAATTGCGTCTCACCGTGAAAGAGTTAAAATTGAAAGGCGAGATAAAAGGAATTATATTAGATGTTCGTGATAATCCCGGTGGGTTATTAGAAGCGGCAGTGGATGTAGTTTCGAAATTTGTGCCCAAAGGAAGTTTGATTGTGTCTACAAAGGGAAGAAGACCGGAATCAGAAAACAAGTTTTTGTCCGTCGAGGAACCTCTGTTGAAGGATATCCCGTTAGCGATTCTCGTAAATCAAAATAGCGCAAGCGCAAGCGAAATTGTCGCAGGTTCAATACAGGATTTAGACCGTGGTGTTATAGTCGGTACAAAGACTTTTGGAAAAGGTTTAGTGCAAAATATTGTTCCGCTTATTTACGACAATCAATTAAAGATGACTACTGCGAAATATTATACACCGAGCGGCCGGTGCATTCAGGAAATCGATTATATGCACAAAAGCAAAGACGGGTTATTTACAATTACTCCTGACAGCTTGCGGAAGGAGTATATGACAAAAAATTTGAGAAAAGTGTATGAATCGGGTGGGATACATCCCGATACAACCGTAACCGATTCAGACCCGAGCATATTGTTCGTGGAACTGTTGCGGAAAGCTATGTTTTTTAAATTTGCCAATCATTATGTCGCGGTTCATCAAGAGTTGCCGCAGGATTTTTCCGTGAACGGCGAACTGTGTAAACAATTTAAAGAATATGTAGAAAAGGAAAGCTTTACTTACGAAGATGAAGCGGAAACAAAGTTAGATGAGATACTTAAGTTTTCAGAGAAATCAAAATACAGCGTTGAGTTAATTGACGAAATTAAAACAATGAAGAATAAATTCACCTCGTTTAAAGATAAAGGTTTTGAGACGAATAAGAAAGAACTTGCAAACGCGCTGCGGCAGGAAATAATGAGCCGTTACAAAGGCGAGAAGGGCAGATTCGAAGCCACGTTTGATGGCGATATACAAGTTCAAACTGCTCTGGGCTTGCTTCAGGATTCGGTAAAGTATAAAAAAATTTTAAACAATTATTAAATGGACATACTTACGCTTCTAATTCTGCTTTTCGTCGGATGTATTATTGGTTTCCTTGCCGGGTTTTTTGGCGTGGGGGGCGGAGTAATTTTAGTTCCGATATTGGTGTTTTTATTTGAGCATCAAGGCGCCCATAGTTTTATTGTAACTCAGATGGCGATGGGGACAAGTTTGTTCATTGTAATATTTGCTTCATTGTCGAGCGCCTCTAAACATACACATCAAAAAAATGTTTACTGGCGGGCTGTTTTAATTATGGGAATTGCAAGCGCTGTAACCGCGATCTTGGGTTCTATTGTTGCCGCGTCTGTTTCCGGCGCCGTTCTTAGAAATATTTTTGCGGGCGCCGTATTGTTGGTCGGTTTACGGTTGTTCTTTGAAAAAACACAGCTTGAACCGGCAGGCGAGTTCAATCCTAAAGTATGGATATTAATTTTGATTGGATCTTTCGTAGGCATTTTGTCTTCATTAACGGGTGTTGGCGGCGGTGTGTTTTCGATTCCGCTAATGTACTATCTTGCGCATTTTCCCATCAAGCGTGCTATCGGTACATCCTCAGCTACGATTATAATAACAGCAGGAGTTGCAGTTACGGGCTATATTCTCAACGGTTTTGGAAATCCCAATCTCCCCGCGCACACGCTGGGGTATGTGGATTATGTTCAGGCAATTCCGTTAATTATTGGAACGGTAGCCGTCGGTCCGTTTGGTGCGGCGACTGCCCATAAAACTAATTCAATAATTTTGCGTAGATTGTTTGCAGTGTTTGTAACTGTAAATGCTTTGTATATGTTTTTAAAATAAAAGAATTGTTTGAGTATAAAAATAAATTAACAACACAGGAGTAATTATATGGCAAAAATTTCAGAAGAACTTTACACTGCGGGGAAAGTGGCAAAGCTTTACGGTATAGCTATATCGGATGTAAAGAAAGCTATAAAAGACGGCAAAATTAAAGCCGATGCTGTAAAAGGCGGCTGCTTGTATTACTCTAAAACAACTGCAGAAAAGATTAAGAAAGCCGTACAAGAGTAGCGGCATTAGCTACGGCACAAGGCGGATTATACCAGCTTTATATCAAGCTTTCCAAACCCGGGATTATACAGATTGGGAAGCTTGGTTCTTATTTTTTCCCGAAAGGTTATTACATTTACACAGGCAGCGCACAAAACGGGTTAGAGGGAAGGATTGCCCGCCACCTGCGTAAAAAGAAAAAACTCCACTGGCATATAGATTATTTATTGAAATATTCAAAGATAGAAAAAATCGAAAGATTTCAGGGTTTGAAAACCGAGTGCAAACTACACAAGGATACTTTAGTAAAAATGGAGGGAGAGAATTTTATTGAAGGTTTCGGCTCTTCAGATTGCAAATGCAGTACGCATTTATTATTGATAAAACGTACGGATCATAATAAAAATGAAATGTATTAAAAATCTGACCGGTTATCGAGTAGGCATCGAACGTTAGTGAGATGTCGTATCGAGATGAAGGTTTCGGCTCATCCGACTGCGGATGCGGAGGACATTTAACTATTGTGCATAATCGACTTTGGGGTTGAAATTGCTGACTCGCTTTATTCTCGATAACCATAAATTATCATTTCGAGTTGCAAGGCACTGAGGAAAGACTGCTTGATGTGCGAGTTAACCGTTTTCTCTCCATCTCCAAGCTCTTCTAAATCCATTTTGTTCTGCTTCAAGAACTGTTGAAGCGTAAAACTCACCACGCTCTTTCTCAATTACTACTTTATCATATTGTTGATCGAAAGGTAAATGATATATTGGCTCATTATCTTTTCTTGAAATATTACACTTTATACAGGGATAACATTTTAATGGAAAATTCTCCTTGTAGACTATGCCAAGTGCATCAGCAAATTTTTTGGACCGTTCAGATAATTGTGCAGATGTAACAAAATGTTTTGATATTTTAATTTTAGATTTAAAGCCATCGAAAAGATCGCCAACCAAAACACTGCTTTCCAAATCCATAAAATATTTTGCACAGGTACCATAAAGCTGATTTATATGTTTTTCGTGAATGATTTTATGTTGCCCCCAACACTTGCATTGGACAATTATGGTTTGATCTGCTTTTTTGCAAATTAAATCTCTGCCCATATCATCATAGCCTTCGAGAATTCCATGATAGGTTACGTTGTAGCCTTGTTGTTCATATAGATAACCAATATATGATTCATAAAGTCTTCCGACTTCCCAAGGTGATTTTTTGGTACTCCAATATCGATCCAAAGCCATTTGATTTCTTTTCACTGAAGGGAGTGACATGTATTCAGCCGCAGGAAGCCAATTTTCAGCAGGATCATGCTCTTCATTTTCATTATTGACTTCTTTATCCTTGCTTTCTAAATAACGCTGAATAGTATCATCATCAATTTCTACATCCTTATATTCAGTTAGCCAAGGGAAAAGATATTCATAATACTCAATTTGATATTTCAAAATTCTGTTTCTAAAAAGGATCTCCCTTTTTACTGCTGCTGCCTCCTTATATTTTTGAGCTTTACTAGGTGCTGGGTGACTTTTATGCCTGAGACGAAACTCCTCCTCATCATCTTTAAGTTCGAAATATTCGTCATAGGCTTTTGCTAAAAAAGGAAAGCCAAACGCTTTTTCGGAAGCCAATTTTAAAATGCCATTTTTGAGTTCTGTAATTTTTGTTTCCAATACTTTCAAATTACTTTCTTTTGAATTAAATTCTCTTTCTTTTTCTTTTATATTATTATCGAATTTTACTTTTTCCAGTTTGAGTTCTTCGCGTATTTTCTTGTTTTCTTGACTTTCCCTAATTTGAATGGATTTTTTAGAAAACCATCCATAAACGGCAGCGAAAATAATGGCCAGAATAATTACAAAACCTAAAATGTATTCCATATAGTTTTAAATTGTTCCGTTAAACGGTTAACTAGTTGACCCTTAAAAACCTAGAAACTCTTTGAAATTGAAATGGAATGCATTAAA
>CAZOQB010000003.1:0-207485 GCA_964581995.1 uncultured Ignavibacteriaceae bacterium
CGTGAGCTGGGTTCAGAACGTCGTGAGACAGTTCGGTCCCTATCCTATGCGGGCGGAGGATATTTGAGGGAAGTCGCTCCTAGTACGAGAGGACCAGAGTGACCGGACCTACGGTGTACCAGTTGTCACGCCAGTGGCAAAAGCTGGGTAGCCACGTCCGGAAGGGATAAGCGCTGAAAGCATCTAAGCGCGAAACCCATCCCAAGATTAGATATCCCAGGTCGTATGACCTCTAAAGACTCCAAGAAGATTACTTGGTTGATAGGCCGTAGATGTAAGCACAGTAATGTGTTTAGTCGAGCGGTACTAATAAGTCGTGCGCCTTAACCAATATTTTTTATTGATCTCAGATAACTTACTTATCTGTTTGCTCAGGCAGGCTTACCCGATGTAAAAATCGGTTGCCTGTAAGGTGTAATATGAATAGAGTTTGTTGATGGACTGACAACCAGTCAGTTGCTCTTCTCAAAAGTTTTCTGGTGGCAATAGCGAGGGTGATACACCCGTTCCCATTCCGAACACGGCAGTTAAGCCCCTCAGCGCCGATGGTACTATACTGGTAACGGTATGGGAGAGTAGGTCGCTGCCAGGATTAATTTAAAACCTGATACTATCTAGTATCAGGTTTTTTTATTGGCGCTGAAACTCCTTACTCATGACCATAACAAGTCTTTTATCTTAAATGCCAATTAGTAAAAAAATCCCGCTTTTGACACCAATCACATTGATTTTTTCCCACAAATTAATAGTTTGACACTCTCCTCTCTTATTATTATCTTTAATACAAATTCTTATTTGTAAATACTTATTTCAATAAAAATTATGTCTAAATATGTAGCTCTATTAAGTTTATCTATATCCCTTATCTCCAATATACTTCTTGCGCAAATTTCTCAACAATGGATTTCACGCTATACTCACGTGAGCAGTGCTGACGATTTTGCTAAATTTGTAGATATCGATAATGCACGTAATATTTATGCTGCGGGTGTTAGCGATTATAAATTTGTGGTTCTAAAATATAGCCAGTACGGGGATATGCTCTGGCGATGTGAATATAAAACAGATAATGTTAATGAAGATAATTTTCTGTCAGGACTTAAAATTGATGCATACAAAAATGTGTATCTCACAAGCACAGTTTTTGGATCGGATACTACTTATGATATCCTGACAATAAAGTATAACTCCAACGGAGTGCTTCAATGGGCGGTTACTTACAATGGTGTCGGAACCACAGACGATATAGCAGTTGGTTTAGCTATAGATTTATCAGGTAATGTTTACGTTGCGGGTTATAATTATAATCCACTAACGGGGAATGACTTTATACTTATAAAATATAATTCTAACGGTACTCAACACTGGGTGCGGAAAGTAAATGGTGCCGGTAATAATGACGACATTCCTGTTGCGATAACCCTTGATAACCTAAAAAATGTTTACGTCACGGGCAGTACCTATAATCCTGAAACCTTTATTGACTACTTAACAGTCAAATTTGATTCAACCGGTTTACCCATCTGGACTGTGAGCTTCGACGGCGGTATTTACGATGAGGATATCCCCGTGTCTATAAATATAGATAATTTTAATAATATCTATGTAACTGGAACAACCTACGGCGATACTTCTGATATTGATGTAGCAGTTGTGAAATATAATCCCACAGGTCAATTATTACAAGTGTCGAACTACAATTCGATTTTTAATTCAGAAGATATTCCCGTTGCAGTAAAAGTTACGGGTGGCGGTAATATTTATATAACCGGTTATACCGATGGAGTTTATTCGTGGTATGATTATTTGACTCTAAAATTTTACTCTGACGGGTCATTGGCTTGGTCTGCGACAGAAAATGGCGATGCGAATAACGATGATAAGGCAGTCGCTTTGACGCTTGACGCTTCTGAAAATGTATTTGCTACTGGTTTGCAAACTCAATCGAATGATCTTACTCAGATTAACACGATAAAATACAGCAACTCCGGCGTTAAACTATGGACGATGCCGTATTCATCAAATCCCAGCGATAATGCAGAACCTGTAGGAATTCTGTTGGATCCAATTGGCAATCTTACGGTTGTCGGAACTTGTTTTTCTGTAAGTAATGCCGACGATATTTTATTGCTTCGTTATACTACAAACGGTGTGTTGTCATGGTTTAAAAACGAGAATGGAATATCAGAGGATTCTTATGATGATTGTCCAATGGACATGGCAATCGACAACCTTGGCAATACGTACGTCGTGGGTGCAAGTTTTGATCAAGGCACTTCATTAGATTATGTTACTATAAAATATAACAGCGATGGAAATGTTGTTTGGTCAGCTCGATATGACGGCATTACGTACCTAAATGACGAAGGAGTAGCTGTTAAAGTCGATGCTCTAAAAAATGTTTATGTAACGGGAACAAGCTTCGAGGGAAGTGAAAATATCGTTACAATAAAATATAATCAAAACGGAGTTATTCAGTGGATAAAAAGTTTTAATGGCATAAGTAATAGTATTGATAGAGCTGTGGATTTAACATTAGATAGTGCTGCAAACATTTATGTAACCGGATATTCAGCAAACGAATCTGGTTATTATGATTTTGTTACTATAAAGTACAATACGAATGGAAATCAGGATTGGGCTTCTTACCTCAACAGTTCAAGTAGTATGAATGACTTTCCATCTAATGTACGAGTTGATAATTCCGGCAATGTTTACGTAGCGGGGTATTGTTCGACAAACGTCAATATGAACAATTATCTAACAGTAAAATATAACTCTAACGGAGTTCAACAGTGGGTAAATTATTATGATGGGAGCGCCGGCAAAGATGATATAGCGACTGGCTTGGGATTAGATGGTTCGGGCAATATTTATGTGACTGGTTCGAGCGTAAGAGTGGAAAGTCAGAACGATATAGTTACTATTAAGTACAACCCCGCCGGTATTCAGCTATGGGAAGTTCGTTATAATGGTAGTGGCAACGGAATGGATTATCCAAAATCTATTTCTGTAAATACTTTGGGCGAAGTATTCATTGGTGGATGGAGTTTTGGTAACGGTACCTTCGTGGATGCCGTTATCCTTAAATATAATACCAACGGTAACTTAATATGGGAAAAGAGGTATGACGGAACTTTCCATGATTATGATTATCTAGAAGATATGTCAGTGGATTCTTATGGTAATGTATACGTTACCTGTACCTCGGGTACCAGTACTGGAGCCAATAATTTTATCGTACTGAAATATAATCCATCGGGTGTTCAGCAATGGATCACTAATTATGATAATTCATTAAATCCTTCCGACGAGGTTAGGTGTGTTCGGTTAGATAGCCTTGGCAACCTGTTTGTTACGGGTACGGTATATGATTCGCTCGATTATTCTGATATTCTTACATTAAAATATCGGCAATCAACATTTGCCTCTGGTAAAGTGTTCTTCGATATGAATAATAACGGCATCAGAGATAATACCGAGCCGCCTCTGGTGGCTTGGAGAGTACATTTAAATGGGCCTAAGCGAGATTCGTTATTAACTGATTTGAACGGTAATTACAATTTTGTTGATATTCCATACGGTTCATATAACATCAGTCAATTCGTTAAACCAGAATGGTCACAAACTTTACCCATCGGAGGAAGCTCGTTGTCATTCAATATTGGATTGGGTAATTTAAGCTATGTGAGTGAATTTGGAAATTACTCGCCCAATGCCTTTAGTTACCCTATAGATTCGAAGTGGAATATTGTTTCGGTTCCGCTACGAGTGTTAGATGCAAGAAAATCACTTGTTTTTAGCAGTGCAACATCTAACGCTTTTACATTTCAGAATGGTTACACGTCAAAAGACACGTTACGAAATCTTACAGGCTATTGGATGAAGTTTGCCGATGCTCATGACTTGTGGATCGCGGGTTCGCAATTTACAAGGGACACGGTCAATGTTCTATCTGGGTGGAATTTAATCGGAGCGGTCAGCGTCCCTGTGGCAACAGCCTCAGTAACAACGATTCCAACGGGTATTATTCAATCTCCTTTTTATGCATATAAAGCCGGGTACTCAGTTACAGATTCATTAAAGCCGGTAAAAGGATATTGGCTTAAAGCTTCTCAAGATGGGAAGTTAATTATCGCTACAGGTACTGTAGCAGCAAAATCTGATGAAGCTGCATCTTCAGTGCTAAATCAGATGAGTAAATTAATCATAGAGGATAGTGAAAAAAATTCCACAACTTTATTTTTTAGTAATAACATTGATAATATTGACATAGCAAAATATATGCTTCCACCCGTTCCACCCGCAGGCGTTTTTGACGCAAGGTTCGGGGGCGACTATCTTTTTTTCGCCCCAGCCTCTGGTAATGAGCGTGAAAAATCCATCTTGTTATCTAGCGTAGCCTTCCCCGTAAAAGTCTCGTGGGAAGTTACAGATAGTCTTGGGGGTAACTTTGAGTTGTACAATCCTGTGGTTCCCCAATTGGTTTATTCACTCGAAGGATCCGGTAATGTTACTTTACAGACCGAGGAAGGTTCTAATTTGATAATGAGATTTGTGCAAACCGGAGTTTCTGAAAAAATACCAGAAAGCTTTGCCCTCGAACAAAACTATCCCAATCCGTTCAACCCGGCAACGACTATTAAGTATGATATACCGGTTGGGAGCTTTGTAACTTTAAAGATATACAACACACTCGGTCAGGAAGTAGCTGCATTAGTGAACGAGATGCAAGCGCCTGGGTTTAAATCATTAAAATGGGATGCCTCGAACTTGCCGAGCGGAATTTATATATACCGTTTGACGGCGGGAAAATTCACAGATGTGAAAAAAACGATACTCATAAAGTAAATTAATATAAACTATGAAAAAGATTTATTCAACGTTACTAATTTTGTTGTCTTTTTCATCCTTCAGTATCACGCAAGGTTCTGTTATAGATTCAATATTGAATAAGATCTCAGCAGATAGTCTTAAATTATATAACCGTCAATTATCGGGTGATACAAGCTGCACCATTGGTGGGGCATCATATACTATTTTATCAAGACATAAATTACAACCGGGAAATGATAAAGCTGCTCAGTATATATTAGAAAAATTCCAATCATTCGGACTAACAACTCAGTACGAAACATTCAGCATAACAGGTAAAAATGTAATCGGCACCAAATTAGGCACGCAATTTCCAAATCAGTATTATGTTATATGTGCACACTTCGATGATATGCCAACCGGTACAACCGCCCCTGGCGCCGACGACAACGCAAGCGGAACCGCGGCAGTAATCGAACTTGCACGTGTGTTGTCGCAATATAATTTTCAGTACACAATAAAGTTCATCGGATTCGACGAAGAAGAACAAGGATTGATAGGCAGTGCATATTATGCCACTCAGGCAAAAGCTCGTAACGATAGTATCCTTGCAGTTATCAACCTCGATATGATTGCATGGGATAGTAATAACGACAACAACATAGATATCCATTCAAAGAGTGTTGCTAACACACCGCAGATTGCGGCTGACTTTGTTGATAATATTGCAACATACAATATCGGATTAGTACCTCAAATAGTAGCATCGCAGCCTTACAGCGACCACGCTTCATTCTTAACTAAAGGTTACGGTGCGATATTGGTTATTGAGGATGATGGCGACTTCCATCCGTACTATCATACTGTGAATGATAAATTTATATATGTTAATCTCCCATATTTTCATAAAATGACTAAAGCAGCAGGAGTTACTATTGCCAAATATGCGTTGAATCTGAAAATTGTGTTAGAACATACACCAATTGCTTCTTCAAACTTTGTCTGCCCCGAAACAGCCTATGTTAACGTCTTCAGTGAATTAACAATCGGAAGCGGAGCAGTCGCCCCGCGGTTATACTATCGTGTGAATTACGGCAGCGGCTTTAGCCCCTTTAATGTAGTCTTAGATGCTGATGGACTGGTGGGAAGCCAATATAACTTTATTATCCCTCCACAACCGCTTGGGTCGATAGTCGAGTATTATGTTGCAGTCCAAGATCAAGCCGGTTCATTAGTTGAAACTTTACCTGCGGGCGGCAATGGAACTAACCCTCCCGGTTCAACACCCCCAACTCAACTTTATAGATATTTTATAGCTAATCAGGTTTTTGCTTTCACCGACAACTGCGGGTCAATGACAAGATGGAATTCGGCATCACAGTGGGGAACAACAACAAGCTCGTTTGTTTCGGAACCGGCCTCTTTTACTGACTCTCCCGGGGGGACATATGCAAACAGTACTATAAATATTTTAACTGTACTGGACACGGTAATAGTGCAAAATGGATTATATGCAAACCTACAGTATTATGCAAAATGGGACTTGGAATCCGGTTACGATTATGTTCAAGCTATGATAACAACAAATTTTGGAACAACCTGGACGCCGCTAGCGGGTAAGTACACCAAATTAGGCTCAGGCGGTTTTCAGCCGGACGGACAGCCACTTTATAACGGAACACAAAGCGCATGGGTTTTAGAAGAGATTGATCTGTCATCGTACTTTAACATGAATATTCAACTAAGATTTTATTTTATAAGCGACGGCAGCTTGACAGCGGACGGTTTTTATGTGGATGACATAAAAGTTATAGTTTATCAATCGGGAGGAGAAATTGTTTCTACAAATATTTCCACAAACGAAGGATGGAACCTCGTATCTGTACCGATTTCAATTCCCGACAATCGCGCCACTGCAATATTTTTACAAGCCGCATCGCAAGTATTTGGCTATGATAAATCGTATAGCCCTGTAAATACTTTAACTGTCGGCAAAGCTTATTGGGTAAAGTTTAATGAAGCTCAAAACCACTCTTTTTCTGGTTATCGGATTACAAATTTAGCGCTACCTGTAACAAAAGGATGGAATTTAGTAGGAAGTCTTAATAATAATATTCCGGTATCAACTATTTCTGTTGCTCCTTTAGAAATTATATCAAGTCCGTTTATCGCTTACAATTCGGGTTATTATTCTGTAGATACTTTACGTAGGGGAGAAGGATATTGGCTGAATGTAACTAAGGATGGTATGGTTTATTTGAATTCAACTGTTCAGTCAGGCAGTATTAAAAATGTGCAGTATAAAACTGACTTCAAAAACATACTGACGTTTATAGATAATTCAGGCAACCGGACACAACTTTATTTATCTGAGCCTACAGACGGAGATTATTTTGATGAATTGCCTCCAACACCTCCTTCGGGAGTTTTTGACGTTAGATTTTCGAATAATAAGACCGTCGGTTTACTATCCGAGACCAACACGATTCTTTTAAACTCAGTGAATTTTCCTGTGGAAATAAAATTCGATGGGGAAAAGAGTACATCGCTTGCTTTGTATCCCGATGATTCGAAAATTCCTGTCATTCTTTCTTCGTCCAATTCGGTTGTATTAACTCAGCCGGTTAGTCAGGTTCAGATCAAATCTACAGGACAGCCGACGGAATACGGCTTATCTCAAAATTACCCAAACCCGTTCAACCCATTCACAATTATCACTTTTCAGCTACCGGTTGATAATTTCGTAACACTAAAGGTTTATAATGTTCTCGGACAAGAAGTAGCAACATTAGTGGACGAGTTTAAAAAAATGGGAAGTTATGAAGTTGTCTGGAATGCCGCAGGATTTTCAAGCGGAATGTACTTCTACAAATTAGCCTCAGGTTCGCACACATCTCTAAAAAAGATGCTACTACTTCGATAGAAACTAACCGGTATAAACTTCCGATTTCTAAAAATATGAAAGTGTAGCAAGAAATCGGAAGTTTTACTTAGAATATTTTAAGTTTTCTGCTGCTTCTTCTTAGCTGCGGGGAAAAGAATATTATTTAAAATCAACCTATAGCCTGGAGAGTTTTTATAAAGGTGTAAATCCGTAGGCGGGTCGCCAACCGCATGCTGGTAATCCTCGGGGTCGTGTCCACCATACCAAGTGAATGTACCTCTCCCCAAATTCCCATGAATGTAGCGAACTTCTTCCGTCCCTTCCTTCTCGGCGAGTATAACGATATTCTTTTTAATTAAACCCTTCTTAAAACTCGTTGTCTGCCCCATGAATCCTTTAATTATATTAGCGTGGTCTTGTGTGAGCATCGTCGGTACGGGGTCATACTTAGCTGAGAATTCAAAAAGAGTAAAATAGTCGGTTTCTTGGTTGACTAAACTCGCCATATCGCTTGGAGGAATGTCGATGTCAGAATATTCATACCGGAGCGGATTTCTTTCAAAAGTGAAATTCTCAAATGTTAGGCACTTCGAGAAATCTAATTTCTTTTGTGCATTAACATCGGGCGGGTCGCCGTCGTACATCACGTCGCATATATCAACCTTCTCAGCGGCGAGCGCAATATCGTAAGAATCGGTTGCAGAACACATTGCAAACATAAAGCCACCGGAGGCGACGTATTCTTTAATTGTTCGAGCGACAGCATTTTTTAAATCTGAAACCTTTTTATACCCGAGTTCTTTAGCTTTTCTCTCATACATAATTTGCTGTTCTACATACCACGGTGCGTTTGAATAAGAAGCATAGAATTTTCCATACTGTCCTGTGAAATCTTCGTGGTGTAAATGTAACCAGTCGTATTGAGAAAGCTTTCCCGCAAGCACTTCATCATCCCAGACTTTTTCGTATGGAATCTCAGCGTATTCCATCGCAAGAGTAACCGCATCGTCCCACGGTAAAAAATTTGGTGGTACGTAAACCGCTATTTTTGGTGCCTGCTCAAGTCGGACAACATCCATATTGTTGTTTTCTTCTTGTACCTCGGAATAGATTTGCGAAGCCGCCGCACCGCTTATGTTTTCGAAATTAACTCCTCTCACCCTACATTCCGTGGCGATAATATCATAACCATCAATCATGAAAGAGCCGCCGCGGTAATTAAGCAGCCAATCGACCTCGATATTTTTTGTCAATGCAAGGTAGGCAATCCCATACGCCTTCAGATGGTCAGTCTGCTTCAGGTCCATAGGAATAAGAATCTTCTGAGCAAAGAGTGGGGAGGCCTGAGCTAAGAGCATTGAGCTAAGAGCTATGAGAAATGAGCGATAAGCAAAGAGTAGCAGACGTGAAAATATATTCGTCATTCGATATTCATTTTTTCCTATCAAAGGTTTTCTCCTCTAAGTTCTCTTATTTTTCTGCGGGCTTCATTGACATAAACAGACCGCGGAAATTTTTCCAACAATTTCTGATATGCGGCAGTCGCTTTGTTATTGTCTTTTAATCCGAATTGATAAACTTGCGCAATTTTGATTTGAGATTTGTCCAGATTTATACTTTCGGGAAAATCGTTAATTAATTTTTCATAGGCAGCAACCGCGTCGGTAAATTTATTAACGGTTGAATAAATATCGCCAATATCTACAAGCGCATCACTTGTCATCTCAGATTTCGGATAAGATTTTACCAACAGTTGCAGCGATTCTATCGCTTTATCAAATTGTCTTTGCCGCTTCAATAATGAAGCTTTTGAAAACAATCGAAGCACATTTTTCTCGGTTTCATTCTCCTGTATCAAGATTTGAAGCGAAAGCGCGTCGTTTGTAATTTCCGAAGTCGGATTTTTTGTTAGCGCCTGCAAACGATTCGAGGCATCCTTGAAGTTTGAGTTGTAAAAATCTATCTCAGCCAGTTCAAAGTTAGCTTTGTCCCGGATGTCGGGAGACGAACTGCGATTATCGACTAACCAGTTAAACTTTTCTGTGGCTTTATCTAAATCGCCGCGCGCAATTAATACCCTGCCCGTCATCAAAATTGCCTCGATGGATATTTGAACGTTTGATTTATAATTACTCTCAACCTTATCTAAGGCTTCGAAGGATTTTTCTAAATTGAAAAAGTTGTAGAATTGGATATGTGCAATCCTGAGCAAAGACCTGCCGGCGAATTCTGTATTCGGAGACTCATTTATAACTTTATTGTAAGCATCGATAGCATCGTTGTAGGAAGTGTTGATTTCAGCCGACTGTGCAGCGAGCTTAAAAGGTTTTAACTCACCGAAAAGTTTCAGTGTGTCTTGTTCGGCAGCAGCTTCCTCTAAAGTTCGTGCATAGCCGTGTTTTGCCGCCGCTACGTTTGGAAAACTTTTGTAGTTTGCCGCTATATCGCTGTATGCTTTTGCAGCAGACTTAAAAGCTCTATCGTGGAAAGCACGTTCTGCAAAGTTAAAAATTTCTCGACCACCCGCCTTGGTTTTTTCGTCTAACGATTTATAAATTGCATAAGCTTTGTCGTAGTTTTTACCCTCCATAAATAACCACGCAAGTAATTGTATTAAAGCCACATTGTGTGGTTCGGACTTTTGCGCGTCCTCGACCGCCGATGTTGCCCCAGTCAAACCATCGGTTTTTCCGGTGTATAGCGACATGCGGGATTGTACAAATCCAATCTGCACGGGACTTTGTTTTAGCAGCAGCAGGTATTCTTTTGTCGCCTCGGCAAAATTCATAAACATCGAGTACAGATAACCTAAGTCGGCTGCGAATAAATACGGATCGCCAATAACCGAACGCCCCTTTTTGTAAACTTTAATAGCTTCCTCAATCATTCTGCTTTCGATCATGGCGTTGGCAACTATCGTGTATGCGTAGGAATTCTTTTTATCAACATCGAGAGCGTTATTCCACGCCTCTATTGCTCTATCAGTGTTCCCTCCACGTGCATACATCTTTCCGAGTTGTGAAAGAAGCCCGATATCTTTTTGTCGGTATCTTAATTGTGTATTTATAATTCTTACAGCATCGTCATATTTTTTCAATTGATCGTATCCGCGCAGCAATCCGTTGAAGAACACAACATTAATTGAATCGGTTTTGTAGAGGTCTTCATAAATTTTGACTGCATTTTCCCAATCCTGTATCTGCTCAAAATTTTGTGCAGTACGGAGGTTTTGCTCGAGGTTCCGTTGCTGGGGATATGAATTGAGAATTACAAAAACCGTAAGAAGTATGTTAAAAAATAATTTCATTATATATATAAAACAAAAATTGATGTAAAATGTTCCAAATACTGTTTTTAATATAAGCAAAAGAGAAATTATTCCAAACAACTGCACATACAGAAATTATTCATTTCATTTATTCCGAGTATATTTTTTAAAAAAATGGACATTGAATTTTGAGAGGAGATATATTATATTGGTTCAGTAATTTATAGACTTAGCGGTGGAGTTAAGATAAAAGATTTTGAATAAAGATAAAAATAATAAAAACGCAATGTATAATTACAAGAGTTAGATACAATTACCCTTATGCAGTCTGTATGTTCCACGACAAACGAGAGAGGTGATATCATGAACAGCTTACGACAATCCTTAGCCGCAATCATCCTTGCAGTATTCAGTGCAAACGTTCTGAACGCGCAATGGGAATTGCGCTATCCGGATATTCCGACTGATCAAATAAACGACATTCTCTTTTTGAGCGAATCGGTTGGATTTGCTGTCAACAGCGCTGGAAGTGTCTTGATGACAACGAACGGAGGCGATACATGGAAGATCAAAGCCCACTATCAAAGGGATGTCATTTCGGATATGGAATTCCTGGACAACCAAAACGGTTTTGCTATCTCACCGTTTTCCCATATCGGCGACGATGTCAGTTTTCTCTACACCACCGACAGCGGGTTAAGTTGGGATGACGCAAACGTCTCCATGGGCGATGCACTGGCATTCCTCCCGCTATCGACCTCGGCTGTCATAAAATCAACCGAACGCGGCATCATAGGCAAGCTAGAGAATTTTTTCGGACTTTGGATCGAAACGTACAAGATGCCTTATTTCCTCAATGATGATGTAATGGTTCCTTACGGCAGCATCAAACAGTTTCAGCGATTACCCGGAAACAGAATATTGGCGCTCGGCTCCAATGATGCGGCAAAACGTGCAGGGTTGATTTCCGATTCCGTCTCTTTCATCCTGAAGAGCGATGATGCCGGAAGCACATGGGCTACGTTATGGCGCGATCTTCCTTACAGTTCGTACACCTTCTCGTTCGTCAACGACTCAATTGGATGGTTGGGAGCCGAGACGGACAGAATCTACAAAACTACTAACGGCGGAGTCTCGTGGACACCTCAGTACTCCGATACTGCGCAGACATTTCCGATCAGGTCTATTTCTTCGCCGGATGGCGTGTACGTCTCTGCCGTCGACGGCAGCGGCAGAGTACTCTACTCTACTGACAGCGGACAACACTGGCAATTCGTTCAAGTTGATGAGCATTACGACTATCCCGTTGCGATACGATTTATGAATTCCACCAAGGGATTCCTTGCAAGCGAGGATTTTTGGGTTACGACGAATGGGGGTGGTGAATGGACGAGAGTCAGCAAGTCTATCAAAGGAAATTTGAGAAAAGTAGATTTCGTTTCCCAGAACTTAGGTATAGGGATCGGAGACAACTCCATTTACAAAACCATCGATGGCGGCTTCAGCTGGACCACAGTATACCAGTCCCCAACACAATTCTTTTCCGGTCTGGACATGCTGGATTCGCTCAATGTATGGATAACAACATACGACTCATTATATCAGTCAACCGACGGAGGCAATTCATGGAGTTCTCTTCAATTAGATAATCAGATCGAATGGATTAGAGGAATTCAATTCCTTGATTCAAGCACAGGAATTGCTTTCGAAGTCCGCAAAAATGATACAACGTTTAATTACGTGACCACCGACGGCGGGAATACCTGGAACAAGCATACCATTAACGATAACCAATTCTTTCCATCATTCACGAAGATGAGATTTACAGATCCCCGACATGTATGGTTCTCGAATCAATATGGGTCGTGGTTGTCAACAGATACTGCCAAAACCTGGACATTATTCCCGATAGACGGGGCTTATAGTGTGTTTGATTTCGTTGATTCATCAACTGGTTGGGTGTCGATCTGGGGTGGGCAGTTCAAGAAAATAGCAATGACAACGAACGGGGGGACATCATGGCAACTCGTCGACAGGCCTTACGCTTCCCAACCGGAAGATATGCTATCGTATAGGAACGGGAGTTACTACGGAGGCGTCTTTCTATATGTGGCCGGCTTTGATGGAAGCTTGACTAAATTCAGACAAGGAGACAGCTATGTGTATGACATCCCGACCTATACCGGAAATACTCTGCGCAGCTTTTCTACTTATCGAGAGGGCAATGTTTTACACATGTGGGTGGCCGGCGATGGGATGATCGTTTTACATGAAACGGCTGTTGTTACTGGAATCGAAGAGGGAACGCAGGAACAAATGTTCTCCTTCGCGTTGGCACAAAACTATCCCAATCCCTTCAACCCGGTGACAAACATCTCTTATAGCATTCCAAATAGATTATTTGTTTCACTCACGGTGTATGATCTTCTCGGTAGAGATGTGGCAACACTTGTGAGTGAGGAAATGCCGGCGGGTTTACATGAAGTAAATTGGAACGCATCTGTATTGCCAAGTGGAGTGTATATATATCGCTTACGAGCAGGTTCGTTTTCCGAAAGTAAAAAAATAATTTTGCTGAGATGATGGGGCAACTGCACATAATGTCCCGATGTTCCGCGCCGTTCGCGAAGCGAACAAGCGGAACGAGGGTGAAACCCGCGCGACATTCCGCAGCCGCTTATGAGCGAGCGCGTTTTTTGTGGTTGCGCATTTATCTGAACTATCATATTTTCAAAACTCATTACACGCAACCACTCGCGAGCGAATGGCTGCGGAACACGGCAAACAACGACACTAGAAATGGTACAACCTCAAAACCTTCGCTCGATAGTTTTGCGAAATGAGATTAATAAACTCACTTATATTTTCCCCTCGGGATGCAATAAAAAAAGCCGCATCAGCACGATGTGGCTTTTTTGTTAAGGTTACTAGTTTAACCCAGATTGTTCAATGATAGAATTTATTTAGGCGGCTTTTGTTCCGGCGTTTGACTGTTTATCCTTTCGTTCGCACGCTTAACATACTGACTCGCGGGGAACTTCTCTAAAAAATTCTTATACTCATTTATTGCTTCTTTCTTATTTCCCATTTCCCAGTACGAATTTGCAATCATGATTGCAGCATCGTCTTTCTTTTCAGAGATTTTATACACAAATACTTTTTCAAAATTACTTATGGCAGTTTTATAATCCTTCATTCCAAAGTAAGATTCTCCTAACCAATAGTAGCAGTTGTCTTCCAAATCTTTCTGAACACTCGCATTGATAATTGCTTGAAGCTTATCGGCAGCTTCTTTATAATTTTTCTGTTTAAAAAGCGATAACGCATTTTGATATTCAGCTTCCAAATTCTTTAGAACAGGTATTTGCGGAGGCGGAGGCGCAATCTTTACTTTTTCGCGCTCTTCAGCTAAAAGGGTTTCTAACTCTGCTGCTTTTGCGGTCAAGTTACGTGTGTCCTGTTCGAGACGGGTTACTTGTTGTCTCATCTGTGAATTTTCTTTGGTGCAGGCAGCTAATTTCTCTTTTGTGAGGTCAAGTTCCGACGGCTGGACTGTAATTGTATCTTCCGCAGATTCTTCAGACGACGCACATCCGCCAATTAAAACCAAACTTAAACTTAAAAAGGTTGCTAATGTCCATAATACAAATAGCTTTTTCATAAATCCTCCATTTTTCATTGTTATTGGATTGATTATTTTTGAAGTAATTTATGAAAGATATAGTAAAATGTCAAGTCTTAAGAAGAAAATAATTAAATTGTTGTCGTAACTCCATATAAATCAACACATTCGCCACAGTAAAAAATTTGACTTTTTAGCGCTTTTTGGTTCTTGTAATTAATTACCGAATTTGATATATTTTTAAAAATTATCTATGACTAAAATGAATTTACAAAAATATATACTTCTCTGCGGTTTGGTTTTTACGTCCGTTGTATTATTTTACGGCTGTGCCGGTAGTTCAAATGAAATTGCAGTCAAGAGCGACCCTATTAAACAGTTTAATCGCGAGAAAGCATTAGAACATTTTATCAATGGATCGATGTACGATCAAAAAGAAGATTATGCAAACGCAATTCTTGAGTATCAGGACGCTCTAAGGTACGACAATGACCCTGCAATTTTTTACGCAATCTCCCGCGATTACTCTATCTTGCGAAAGCATGCACTTGCTGTTCAGGCTGCTCGCGAAGCAATTTCAATTGCACCGAACGAAATAAAATACCGGGAAAATTTAGGTGAGATATATATTAATGCCGGTGAATTGGAGAATGCTATAGCAAGTTACAATAACGTAATTAACTTAGATTCGAACAACACCGATGCGTGGTACCGACTTGCCCGTCTGCACCAGTTTAAACAACCTCTCAAAGCTTTAGAAGTCTATACTCAGATGTTACGTCGGTTCGGTCCTTCGTTAGAAGTGCTGATGCCGCTGTCTCAATTGTACACTATTTTAAACAAAACAGATGACGCGGTTAAGACGGTTAAAAGTATATTGGATATGGATCCGGGTAATTACGAGGTGAAGAAATTTCTTGCTGAACTGTATCTTAAATCGGACAGAGCCGACTCTGCCTTAATTTTATATAATGATATCGTAGAAGTTTTACCGTTAGACGTTGAATCGAGGGCATCGCTTGCTCATCTTTACCTTCAGAAACAGGACTACGAAAATGCCTCACTTCAATTCGACATCGTAATGAAAGGGGAGATTCTGCCCATCGATTCACAATTAAAATTCGGACAAATCTTTCTGGGATTCATACAGAAGGATTCCGCTGTTACACCTTTTGCGTTAAAATTGTTCGATAATATCCGGAAACAATATCCTGACGATTGGAGACCATATCTGTTTTTAGGCATACTTTATTCGATGTCAAAATCCGATTCTGCCGCGTCATCCAACCTCCTCAAAGTAACTGAACTTGACCGCACAAACAAAGATGGTTGGATTTACCTCGCATCGCTTTATTATGACAAACAGGATTTCTTTAAAGTCGTTGATGTGTTAGAAGAAGCAAAGAAATATATTTCTAACGAACTACGCCTACATCTTTTGTTGGGGATTTCTTATCAGCGTTTGCACGAACTCGACAAAGCAGCCATGTCCCTTGAACAAGCTTATCAACTTGATGAAAAGAATGTTGACGTCCTAAGCGCACTCGGTCTTGTCTATGACGACTTGAAACGTTACGAAGATTCCGACAGCATTTATGAAAAAGCCGTAAGGTTGTATCCTAACAATCATTTACTTTTGAATAACTATGCGTATAGTTTAAGCGTGCGTAATATTCAGCTTGACCTTGCTTTAAAAATGGCGCAGGATGCTGTGCGGCAGCAGCCTAAAAACCCATCTTATCTAGATACAATCGGATGGGTATATTTTCAACTCGGAAGTTATGAGGAAGCGAAGAATTATATTTTACAGGCGATAGATGAGGGTGAAGTAAGCTCGGTTGTGTTAGAGCATCTCGGAGATGTATATTTTATGCTGGGCGATAAAGAAAAATCTCAAGACTACTGGAAGCAGGCTTTCGATAAAGCACCGACCAATGAATCATTGAAGGAAAAGGTTAATAGGGGAACTCTTTGAAAAATGTATCATACAAAATATTTCTTGTATTTTTTCTATTAATTTTCGGATGCACCGGGGTAAAAGAAATAAATAAATCCAAAATAAACAGCGCCGAGGGACTTCAAAAGTATTTTGAAGAACGTGATGCACAAATTCATACGTTAACAGGTACAGGGAGTATCACGATTGAAACACCCGAAAATGCAAACAATGCACGATTCGAGTTAAAAATTAAAAAGCCGGATTCGCTTTTGATTGAACTTAGAGGTCCTTTCGGTATATCGGTGGGAACGCTAATGCTGTCGCGTCGGACTTATGTGTTTTATAATAGCTTAGAAAATCTTGTTCAAAGAGGATTTTCAGATATTAATTCAATAAAACCAATTGTGAATATGGAGTTTTCTTTTGATGATATTATTAATTTATTCACGGGTTCGTATCTTTATTCTTCTATCAACATCTCTAAAACTTATTTAGATATTAATGAGAATAAGTTTTCTTTAAAAGAATACAATTCACCGTCGATCAAAGAAGTTTTAATCAACACCGATAATAACGATGTTTTGAAATATACCGAACTCGATCAAAACGGCAAATTGAAACTCGAAGTAGAGGCAAAAAGATACCGCAATCACGACGGAACTGCGATGCCTTACTGGATAAGAATAATTCTTCCGCAGCAGCAAAAAGGGATCACGATAGCGTATGATAAAATTATTCTTAATAAACAAGTAAATTGCAGCTTTAATGTTCCCGGCGATATTAATACCGAGCATGAATAGAAAACGATGAAACATCTCATCACCATATTTCTAATTCTTATTTTTATAAGTACTCATCTTTTTCCTTCCAGCGATGATCGGGTTAAGAAAAAACGAGCCGAGCTTGAAAAACTCCATAACGAAATAAATACATGGGAGAAAAAAATTGAATCGCGAGATAAACGCGAACACACCACTTTAGAATTGTTAGATAATTACGATAAACAACTTATTCTCTTAAGAAAGCTAATAAAAAGATTGCGCACAGATGATAACGTTTTACAAAATGAAATAAGTCAAACTAAAAATAAGATAGCGGGGCTTGGTAATCAGTTAGGCTTCATTAAAAAACAATATGCCAACTTCGTAACCGTCGCTTACAAACACGGCCGCACCTATGACCTTGAATTACTAGTTTCTTCAAAATCACTCAACCAGATTTATGTGAGGTCAATTTATCTAAAAAAATTCTCCGAGCAGAGGAAGAAAGATGTAGAGAAGATCGACCTTCGGTTTACAGAGTTGACAAGACAAAATGAATTACTCGAAAAACAAATCGCCGAGCAGCGCGAAATCCTTGAAGCTAAATCCCGTGAAGAGAAAAAATTAACGGAGAAGTTAAATTCCAGAAAAAATATTCTTACCGAAATAAGAAGAGACAAGAAAAACTACAAGAGAGAGATTGACCGAAAACGCAACGCTGCCAAAGACCTGGAAGAATTAATAACAAAGTTAATCGAACTTGACCGAAAACGGAATACCGAGGAAATCCCTCCAAAGCCCGGAACCGAAATTACTGCATCTAATTTCGGCAAATCGGTTGGAGCGTTCGAAAATCGCCGTGGCAAACTGCCATGGCCCGTAACACGCGGAAAAATAATTGCCAAATTTGGGAATCAACAACATCCTGTTTTAAAAACAATTTCTCAAAATACCGGTATCGACATTTCTGTTCCCACGAGCACGGATGTTTATAGCATCTGTGACGGAGAAGTTGCAACACTTTGGTGGCTGCCATCTTTCGGTAATTTGGTAATTGTTAACCACCAAAACGGATACAGAACCGTTTATGCACATCTGTCGGATATTGAGGTGAACGAAGGAGACAAAATCTCTGAAGGAACACGCATCGGTAAAAGCGGTGAATCAATCACAGGCTCCATGGTACATTTCGAAATCTGGAAAAACCGAGATAAGCAAGACCCTGAACTCTGGCTCCATCCGCAAAGCATGACAAAGAGATAAAATGAAGCTTACTATTAAAAAACAAATTTTCTTTGGCGCATTATTGTCAATAATCCTTATCGTAATTACTATAGTTTTTTTCTCGAGCTTCAAACAGGTTGACGAAATGGTGCTATCGGCCAAGTACAACCTGAGAGGTGAGAGCCGAATGGATACATCCATAATACTTCTTTATTTAGATAACAACGACATAACCGCACTCGGCGGCTGGCCTCTCAGAAGAAATTATTACGCCCTCCTGGTAAATGTATTAAGCGAACTCAACACCAAAGCAATCGGACTCGACATTGGCTTACCCGAGCCGAACAACGACCGACCCGAGCATGATGATGTACTTGCAAATGTTATTAAAAATTCCGGGAATGTTGTACTTGTTGGCAACTTTAAATACGTCAGAGAAGGTGAGCCGAACTTAACTTCCCGCCCGCCTGAGAGAACCGGCTATAAACTTACCGACAAAGTGAACTTTTTAAGCGGCGAAGATTTATCTATTCCCTTTCCAAAACTATTAGATGCGGCAACCGGTATAGGGCACGAAAATCTGACAAACGAATCACGTGTACCGCTTTTTATTCGTTCGGGAAACGAAGTATTTCCAGCATTTTCATTCGAGTTGCTGCGTGAATTTTTAGGATTTAATAAATCGGATGTTCATATCGCAAGAAATTCTGTAATCTTAAAATCAGAGAAGAAGGTTTGGGATATTCCATTTGAAGATGACGGAACCGTGAATATCAATTTCTCCGGAGGTATCAATTCGCTTAACGCTATTCCCGCCGTAGAATTCCTGCAATCTTACAACCTCTACAAAAAAGACGGAATTTCGGACATTGATGTTACTAAAGTGAAGAACAAAATTGTGATCATCGGACTGATAGCGGAAGGGAAGAGCATATTTCTAAAGACTCCTTTTTCAAATCAATTCCCATCGATAGGGATTCACGCGGCAATTATCAATAGTGCTATCAAAAACAATTTTTTAGGTTTACTCCCAACATTAGTTGAATATTTATTAGCAATTCCCTTTTGCGTACTCATCATTTTCCTTATTATTCTTCGGAACGAGCTACAAAGCTTAACCATCATCGGTGGAATAATATTCTTATACATTGTATTATCTTTTATCATTTTCATAACTTTTAACTTTGAGATATCTATCACCCGTCAGTTGTTCGTCTTTATATTCCTTTCGGTTGGATTGACAATTTATAAACACAGGTTTGTTCGAAGAATAATGTACGGCTTAGAACGTGAAAGAGACCAGGTAACTCACAAACTTCGCGAGCGTGAGAAAAAGCTATTAAAATTAGAAGACGAGCTGAGGGATGCCGAGCATCGGCATGCTTCAGGTCAGACTACTGTATTGATGCAAGAAATACAGAAGTACAAGAATGAGCTGCGAATGCTTTCAGCAGAGGCATCCGACCTTAATGTTTTTAAAACAGAAGAAAAGAAGAAATGTGAACCGTTAAGTTTTGAGGGAATAATTTACAACTCATCAAGTCCGATGTCGGAGGTGATCGAGTTCGTAAAGAAAATTGCAGATAACGATTCAGCAGTTCTGATACTCGGAGAAAGTGGAACTGGTAAAGAATTAATCGCAAGGGCAATTCATAACTTGAGCAAAAGAAAAAACAACTCCTTCATCGCTGTGAATTGCGGCGCTTTGTCGGAAACATTGTTAGAGAGCGAGTTGTTTGGCCATGAAAAAGGTGCGTTTACGGGCGCGAGTAAAGAAAAACCAGGTCGTTTTGAGTTGGCTAATAATGGAACAATTTTTCTGGATGAAATTGCCGAGACAAGCGAATCGTTTCAGGTTAAATTATTAAGAGTTTTACAGGAGGGCGAATTAGAGCGTGTCGGCGGTACCGAAACAATTAAAGTCAATGTCCGTGTGGTGGCAGCTACAAACAAAGAATTACTTGCAACTTCTAATGATAAAAAGTTTAGGCAGGACTTATACTACAGATTGAGTGTGTTTGTAATTAACCTTCATCCTCTTCGTGAACGTAAATCAGACATTCCAATACTCGCAGAGTATTACTCCAATCTTGAACATCCGGGTATGAGTATCAGTACTAATGTAATGGATGTATTTGAAAAATACGCATGGCATGGTAATGTACGTGAAATGGCTAGTATAATCAAGCGTGCCGTTATCCTCGCAAAATCAGATGGCAGAGAAATTCTTAGAACGAAAGACTTGCCCGACGAAATGCGCAGCCTGGTTGAAGAAAAAATCGATATCGCCGACCGTATTATAGATTCATTACGCACTAAGAAATTTACACGCAGCTCAATATCAGAAACGGCTGAGGAGCTTGGAGGGCTTAACAGAGGAACAATCTCTGAATACCTCCGCGGAATTTGTTTTAAAACACTGGTTGAACAGGACATGAATATTGAATCCGCGATAATGCTTATTGCCAATTCAACCGATGCTGAAGTAATCAACAGTGTGAAAAAGAAGCTGTCGGAATTTTTAAAAAATGCTGTTGAACTTGTCGATAAACAATTGCCACTGGAAGATAATCTTATCAAAAGTAAGCCAAAGTTCAAGAATTTGCCCCAAAGGTACCATGCTTATTTGGATACGGTAATAACTCAATTCTATAAGGGGAATTTAAAACTGTCAGAATAATGGGGCTTTACAATGCATGACTGCAATTTTCCAGCATATTTGGCGACTTTTCCAGCATTTAAAATTAAAATATATCGGATTAATCCTTGATTTTAATATACCCTGGATAATACTCATATTGGCACCGTAATTGAACAATGTTTTAGTGAAATATAAATATAAGAAAGGAAAAAAATGAAACCAGTGAAATTTTTATCAATTAGTCTTTTAGTTGCATCATTCTTACTTGTGGTCGGATGCAGTAAAGATACTACCTCCTCAACAAATCAAGGTCAACTCGTACTGCACTTAATTGACTCTCCCGCTAACTATGATGCTGTCTATTTAGTAGTAAGTGAAGTTGCAGTACATAGCAACACAGATGGTTGGGTTGTAATAAACGATTCGCTGCGTACATTTGATCTATTAACATTAGTAAATGGTGCGTCAGCCATTTTAGGCAAAGCCACTTTAAACCCTGGTCATTATACACAAATCCGACTGATGTTAGTGGACAGTTGTAAGATAGTTGTCGATGGTGTTACTTATCCGCTAACAGTTCCGAGCGAAATGCAAAGCGGGTACAAACTTACTAACGCATTCGATATCCAATCCGACTACACCTATGAATTATTGCTCGACTTTGCAGCCGCGCAATCTATCAATGAACTCGGCAATGGCCTATACAAGTTGAATCCTGTTATTCGCGTTCATCCTGTTGCTTTAACAGGCGCGATTAGCGGAATAGTAATGCCTTTAAGTACCAAACCGATAATCACTGCGATATTAGGAATAGATACAGCAACCACATTCACAAACGAAATAACAGGTGCATTCAAGTTAATGGCGTTACCCGCCGGAGCTTATTCAGTTCAAATTGCTTCCTCAGATACTCTGTTTAGGGACACAACTATCACGGGCGTAAGCGTTTCTATTGGACAAACAACCCCTTTAGGAACAATTACTTTAAACGCAAAATAAATAAAAGATTAATGATAGATGAAAGGAAAATATATGTTAAAAGCACTATTCAATATTTCGCTTCTAGTAACCCTCAGCGGATTATTTATAGTCGGTTGTAACAAAGAAACTACCGCACCGGAATTTACAGATACTGATTTTCTAAGACAAGAGGTAACCAGCAGCGACTCGCTCGCTGACTTCCTCGATTCAGAAGATATATCTTTAAATGACGGAGATGTAAGGGATTTTGATTACGATGATTACAGTACTTTAAAGACATCTGCCACAATAACACCTCTACGTTGGGGAAGGAAGATTGAAAACATAACTAAAGTTGTTAACGTAGAATTCTTTGACTCGATTGCAATTGCCACAGTTTATAAAACTATAACCGGCAAATTTATCGTGAAAGGAATTAACACGAACGGTGATACAATTAGAGTAGAGAAACCATTTACTACAAACACCGAGCGTAAAATCCGATTTAGAAAAATTGCAAATTATGCCGACCCACGTAAAAACTGGATACCTGTTGCAATGACACTGATCGCAGGGAAAACATCAAACACCAACTTTGGAATATCTCAACTCGAAGTTTTCAGTACTTTCGATACCGTCACGGTAACTGATCCATTGACTTATTGGTTCAGAATGGCTCCATGGAGAGGCGGCATTGCTATACTTAAACCAGGCGATTCCGTTAGGGTTCGGCTGACTTTAACCAGCTCTGAAGACAGTGCCGAATACGCCATGATACGCCATGGTGCATTTAATAAATTTAATAATAAGAGAATCCGAAGTCGAATGATACTTGTTAGCCAGACCGGCAGTGCGGGTGCTTACACCCGTGTCTATGAGAAGAAGTTTATCGCTCACTTGCCTATGGGCCACGCATACGGCAGGTTCCACACGCTAGTAGATGTAATGTCCTATAATTCAATTAACGATGATACAGCGCCATTTATGAATATGTTCTGGGGCGCGCCTTACGTTGTACGCAGATGGTAACCTTTTAATAATTCCCGTCCTCGGTTTTAGAATCGGGGACGGGAATATTCTGACAATAAGAAATATTAATGAGACGGATATATAAAATATTAAACACTCTTGAACTGGTTATAATTGTTCTCGTATTCGGCTGCCAAAAACCAGCGCCGGTAGAAATCATTGACGAGCAGGACGACTCAAAGTACATCGAAGTAACCGCATTAGGAAACACCAACGATTCTATTTATGTGAGTTCGGGTGTCGATACAACAGGATTAACAGGTTTAGAAAGCTCAAAACATTTTGCCAGAATGATATTTGCGGGTGTTAGGTTTGATCGAACGGATAGGTCTGGCAATATTATCGCAACAGAATCTATCCTGGCAGAAGCTATATTCCTCGATAAAACTAAGCCAATTCAACAGAATGGTCAATTACTCACATATACCTCGTTCGATATTGGGGATTTAAAAATTAATTCCGATTCACTTATCAAATATCAAAGACAAATCCGACTCCTGATGAGAGATTCGGTAATTGGTTATGTGTACAGATTGGCAAGGACATATAATTATCAACAGAGCTATATTTGGAATGCTAGCGGTTCGAACAGCATCGGTTCATTTCAAATACCTTTCACAACGGCAAGCCCGATCCGTGTTTTGAATTTGGACCCAGATACAATTCATATTTCGAAACCATTGTATTTAAAGTGGCAATGCAGCAACCCGATTGTCAACATTATCATCAGTGGAGAAGAAGATATTCCGTACAGCCAGCGCAGGTTAAGACCGATTCTTCAGTTTCGGGTTAATAACAATAAAGGTGAAATCACTTTGCCAGTAAAAATACTCCAAATGATTCCGGTCAAACTGTTTCAGCGATTCCAGTTTACCTTCGCATCCGATTCGAAATTTACTTCCACTGTTTCGGGCTATCCCGACGAAGTATTAATTTACTCAGCGTCAATCCATAATATCTTATTAACTGTACGTCCCTAAAGAGGAATGCGATTCGAAAATAGATTCAAAATAAATATATCGTTTATATTGTTCATGTTTATCTTTAATAACATAGCATTCCCCCAACAATTAAGTTCGGCAAGGGGAATCGGCATCGGTGCGTTCAGCAGTGAAACGAATGATCTCAATTCAATTGATTGGAATCCGGCCGGTCTCTCAAATATTAAGGATTGGGAAATCGGTTTATCGAATTATGTGGCTTTAAATCGACAAGAATTCGGTATTACATTAAACTCTTTGGGAGTTGGGAAAAAGTTTTTCGAAAAGCATGCTGTGGCATTACGATATTCTCCCGGTTCAATTTTAGAATTTATTATACCCACTACATTTACTCTTAAAGATTCGAACGGAAATACCATAACGACAAAATTCGACAAGAAAATCTCTTACAGCCAGAATTATTCATTCGGCTACGCCTACCAGCTTAGTGATAATTTTACGATCGGTTTTTCATCAAAATATTACGAGAGCAACGTGTCCGATACAAAATATTTATTCGGCACTGACAATATCATACAATCTCAAACTTATAATTACACATCAAGCATGTGGGCTTTCGATATAGGTTCTATATATAATCTTTACGATGAATTGAACCTGGGCATTGTTGTCAAAAACTTGTTTAACCTGAGAGAACAGAATTTGACCGAGGATGTTAGAGATTATCAACTGGATCTGGAAAAACTAGCGAAGATATCTGCAACATACACAGGCTTGGAAAATACTAAAGTTGGATTGGAAGGGGATACAAAGAAGAACTTACGCGCCGGCGCAGAAGTAAACATATTTGACCGTATCCAGCTTAGAGGAGGCATTTATACAGCCGACTTCCCAAAATTAAAATATGAAGCCGGAGCTATTGGAATCGGTGTTACATACGAACCCGTTCAACTCGACGTAAGCTTTCTTAGATATTTTTCACAGATTAACCGCTCAGGAAGCGTAAGCATGGCAGCATTTAAATCAGCATCATTCCTGGACATCGATTACACTCCTTTTACCAGCGACCGTTTTTCGATTTCAGCAAAAATTAATTTAGGCAGGACGAAAGACATGCTTGCAAGAATCGAATACGTTGAGATGCTGAGCGAAGTATTTCCAGCTTCTTCTCAGGTTTATGCTTTCAGACCTCTCGGAAAAGCAAGAGTTAGAAATATTACGTCGAAGCCAATAATTGCAAAGTTAAGTTTTTATGTGAACGATGTAATGGATGCCCCTACCGAATCGAAGCCATACACCATCGCGCCGAATGAGTTGCTCGAGATACCTTTCTTCGCTGTATTTAACAATATCTTAAATGCAGTTAAAAAATTTTCTGTATACGACGGTACGGTTTACGTACATGCTGAACCGACTGAAGATTATGACGACCGGTATCAAACGAGAGTACTCGTTCGTGGAAGGAATGACTGGAACGGCGACGTTATGCTTTTAAAATATTTTATAACTCCAAACGACCCGGAAATCGTAAGTTTCAGCAGAAAAGCATTAGAGGGATACAAGGATATACTCGACACAACAAAAAAACAACTGATCAAATTCAAACAAGCCCAAATAGTATTCGATCAATTATCTAATCGTATTCAATATATCCACGACCCGAAACAAAGTCAGGATTATGTTCAGTATCCAGCCGAGACGATAAGTTTACGGGGCGGCGACTGTGATGATATGACCGTTTGCTACGCCGCCCTGCTTGCGAGCGTTGGCGTATCGACGGCATTTGTAGATGTTATTCCGCCTGATAATCCACAAAACTCGCATATTTATTTGATGTTCGATACTGAAGTAAATGTTTCCGACGCCGGTTTAATTAGCGATAACTCAAAAAGGTTTATTGTCCGAAAGAATAATAAGGGCATCGAAACAATTTGGATTCCCGTAGAAACCACCGAAACCTCAAAAGGATTTCTTGAAGCGTGGAATCTAGGTTCAAAAGAATATTTTCAAGATATTATTATCGGCAACGGCTTATCTAAAGGCTGGGTAAGGATTGTCGATTTACAAGTAGAATTATAAAAAGGAAAAACACCATGAATAAATTAATTTCAATTTTCACTTTATTAATAGCGCTGACCTTATCATCTTTTGCCGATGTGAAGGTACAGGGTATTAAAGGCGACGTTAAAGTAAGACACGGCGTGAATGAAGAATGGACGGCAATAAAAATCGGTGATGTCGTAAATATAGAAGACGCGATAATGGTCGGTGAAAAATCATCAACTGTACTTCTTATTGACGGAACTAAAAAGATCGCCGTAGCGGAAAACTCGATAGTTGACGTATCTGACTTGCGGGCGCTTTCACAAGAAGAACTGCTTTTAAAATTAGCAATGGACAGGATACTTTCTGTTCCTACCCAGGATCGTGATAACGACTTAACACCCGCTCGTACAACAATTATACACGGAGACAAAAAAGAAAGTACACAGCGTCCGAAAACCATATCGACAGACATAGCCATAATGCAGTTAAACGGTGCAAAAGTTTTATACGATAACAGTTATTTTGGAACCTGCATACTTCGTGTGAAAGAAGTCTTTAGAATAAATCCAACTATAGATATCGACCTCGACTATAAACTGCTAACGGCTAAGGCTTTTGAAAAATCAAACTTACCGGGCGAAGCTTTGAACGAATACAATTCTATCCCGTTGGATAAATTAAAACCACACCAGAAGCAAATAGTTCTGCAAAGTATTGATAGACTTAAGAAAAAGGTAAACGAGTAAATTACCTTCCTATTAAGATTCTGTCTGCCAAGTATTTCGGTAGGTTCGCAGCCAATATTTTATTTGCCGCGGTTTTTACATCGTATTCCGAACGAACAAATTCGAACTGATACGTTATAGTATCAAATATTCCAAAGCTTGAACGCCAGTCTAAGTCCCGCGGTTGGCCCACACTTCCCGGATTAATAATATATTTTTTCCCTTTTGTAAGCTTTGTTGATAGAGAATTATTATACGTATCCATAGAGTCGTAATCGTTAGTATAGATTTTAGCAATATGCGAATGTCCGATAAAACAAATATCGGTTTTCATATGTTGAAAATTAAAAAATGCTTCCTCCTCTGTGGCTATATAGTTCCACTCGTCTGGTTTATATGGCGATGCGTGTACAAAAGTTATTCCTTCTATTTCAAGGCTCATTGGAAGTGAAAGAAGTTTTTCACGCTCACTCTCCGACAAAATATTATTCGTCCATACGGCTGCAACTCGAGCATAGGGTGTAAAATTCTCTAAACATCTTATATCGGCAGACGCCTGGTCGTGGTTCCCCATCATGATGTAGGGTGTAAGCTCACTGACAGTTTTTATGCACTCTTTTGGGTTTGCGCCATAACCCACAATATCTCCAAGACACACTACTGTGTTAATATTCATGGTATGAATTATCTCCACAGTTTTTTGTAACGCCTCAAGGTTGGAATGTATGTCTGATATTATGGCTATCTGCAAATTGACTTCTCGTATTTTGTTTATAATTTTGGAAAAGTAACTGTAATTTCCAAATTTCGTGTCGCTCTCCCTTGGGTAGTTATTAGTTTTTATTTCTAATTTATTTTTCTTACCTTTTCCTAAACAATTTGGGTCAAATTAATTAAACGATGGGCAAGGTTCGACAATTTAAGAAAGACGATATCCCTCAAGCTGTAGAGCTTAATACGAAGCTCTTTCCGATGAGTGCGAGTCTCACACGAGATACTCAAGAATATCTTTTCAATGAGGTTTGCTTTAATAATCCCTGGCAAAATCCCGATATCACGTCCCTTGTATATGAAGAAGCAAACGGTAGAATATCCGGCTTTCTGAATGTGATACCACGCCAGATGGAGATGGACGGAAAACCTATAACCGTTGCAGTCAGCCAGCACCTTATGGTTGACCGAACACCGTTAGCAAGTTTACAGCTTTTTAAAAAGTTTCTTTCAGGACCTCAAGATTTATCTTTCACGGACATGGCAATTGATGTGGCAAAAAAAATCTGGGAACGACTTGAAGGCACCACAATATACTCACACAGCATTTACTGGCGCCGACCTTTACGACCATTAGGCTTTGCCTTATCGTTTCTGAAAAAAGGAAAACCCATATCAACTCTTCTTACTGCCACAAAACCAGCATTGAAAGTTTGCGACAGCATTGTCAACAAAATCTCTTTGCTGCCATTCCACTTCTCAAAACCAAACTTGATCGCAGAAGATTTGACAACTGAGTTCTTCCTCGAACATTTACAACGTTTTACTGCAGACTGGAAATTAAAACCCGTTTATAGCCCACAAACAATTCAATGGCTGTTCAAAATGTTGATAGACGAAAAACGTTTCGGTAATTTTCAAAAGATTATTTTACGCGACACAGAAAATAATGTTATTGGCTGGTATTTATACAACCTTAAACCCGGCGGCAGGAGCGAAGTAATTCAGGTCGTTGGATCAGAAAATAACATTAAGCAAGTCCTCGACCATTTATTTTACCATGCATGGAAAGGCGGTTCCGTCGAACTCTGCGGCAGACTTGAACCGAAGTTCATGAAGGCATTCACCGAAAAGAATTGCCTCTTTATGCCCGGAAGAAACTGGATGCTCGTCCATTCACGCGACCCTAAAATTATTCAAACCCTCCATGCGGGCGATGCATTTTTGACTCGTCTCGAGGGTGATTTATGGTTTTTATAATTCGATAGGAATATGTATGCACTATACACATGTTGATTTAATTAATACTATTCGCCCTTCAATTGAGGGTAAAACTGCATTGATCGATGGTTCACGGCGTACAACATTTTTTGAACTGCGTCATTCAACGCAACAGCTCGCAGAGTTCTTGAATGAAAAAGGCGTGAAGAAAGGCGACCGTGTTGCTATATTTTTACCACGCTCGATCGACGCTGTAACGGCTCTCTTTGCTACGTGGCTTCGAGGCTGCGTCGGTGTTATTATCAACGATGCTTTGAAATCTAAACAGGTCAACTACATCATCGACCACTCGCAATCTAATATACTCATAACAAATACAACGTTACTTTCAAAAATTACAGACCTTCCTTTACAAAAAGAGCGCGTTATAAACATTGATGAAATCCAGCTTCCCTCGACCATCCAACCGTTTGCCAAAGTAATTGGCTCGGACCTCGCACTTATTATATACACATCCGGCTCGACGGGAATGCCGAAAGGTGTGATGCTCAGCCACACAAACTTGTTATCTGGTGCTGATATCGTTTCTAATTATTTACATATCACCGAAAAAGAAATTATTATCAGTTTATTACCGTTCAGTTTCGATTACGGGCTAAATCAACTACTTTCTTCTCTGTACGTAGGCGGAACTCTTGTGATCCAACGGTCAATGATGCCCGCAGATATTTGTAATACTTTAAGAAATGAGCGGGTAACCGGTATGGCTGCCGTTCCGATGCTATGGCAGCAGTTAGCCGGTGACCGTTCTCCCTTTATTAAAAATCAGTTTCCGCATCTGCGGTACATAACTAATTCAGGCGGACGAATGCCTGAGAGCATCACACGACTTTTTAGAAAATGCCATCCGCATGTTCAAATATATCTCATGTACGGATTGACCGAGGCATTCAGGTCAACTTATTTACCACCGGATCAGGTGGACATTCGCCCTACTTCGATGGGTAAAGCGATTCCTAACGTTGAAATCATCGTAGTCAACAAAGATGGTAATCTATGTAAACCGGGAGAAGTTGGCGAGTTAGTACATCGCGGCGCGGTAGTGGGGCTCGGCTATTGGCGTGACGAAAAGGCGACCGCAGAGCGGTATAAGCCATCGCCGATACAACAGAACGTCGGCGGAATAAAAGAGATTGCAGTTTATTCGGGTGATGATGTGAAGATGGATGAAGAGGGTTATCTTTACTATGTAGGTCGAAGAGATCAAATGATGAAATCACACGGAACAAGAATCAGCCCGGAAGAGATTGAAGAGTATATTTATTTTTCAAACATGGCAGCACACGTTGTGGCATTCGCTATTCCGGAGAATGAAACTGAGAGTTCAATTGTTATAGCGATAGTGCCAAGCAATACTTCTGCCTTCTCCGAAAATGAATTACTCGCGTATTGTAAAAAAGAAATGCCAGATTACATGATACCAAAAGTAGTATGGAAGTTAGAAAAGTTTCCGCAGACTTCAACCGGCAAACCCGACCGTGTATTAATTAAAGAAATGTTTTTAAATAATAAAAAGGATGTTTAGCCCACTCTTTATGCGGTGTGGTCAAGCTTTTTCATCATGAAGGAGGCAATCTTATCTATGGAATCGAAGTTCTCTGCTATCAATTCCTCGTCTTCAAATCTGATTTTATAATTCGTTTCAAGAAACGATATCAACTCCAATACACCGGTTGAATCTATCACTCCCGTTCCGAGCAACGATGCTGTGGCGTTAATTTCTTTGTCGGGGTCAAATAAAAATGTTTTACTTATAAACCGACTAACTGTTTTATTAATGTCTTCGATTATCATATTCTGTTACACGGTCAATCTTTGTTTTAAATTGAATTTCTGTTGATTTCTGATGATCAATATCGTAAATATATTTGAAAAATAAAAGCTGCGCCGAAAGAATCCCTACAAATCCCATATTATCGTTATTACTTAGAAGCTGACCTGACCTTCCGATTTCAAAACATTTTTCGTATAATCCTTTTGTCAATTTTACGTTAAATAAGCCAGAAGCTGAAAGCATCCTGTCCGAGAACATCTCTGCAACATATTGAGGCGCCCCAGCGCTAATGAAGCTGACTGCATCCGGCGCCCGGTATGGCTGCTTTTTCCTTTTCACTATACCATCCGGTATTTTCCCCTTCGCTACGCGTTTCAATATATTCTTTTCATTTAAACCGATAAGTTTGTACTCAGCCGGGAGCTGATTACAAAACTCCATAACATCAGCATCTAAAAATGGAAAGCGTCCTTCCACCGAATGTGACATCAACATCCTGTCTCCCTGAGATGAAATGATGTAGCTTGAAAACAGCGTCTTAATTTCTAAATATTGTGCACGGGCAAGCGGATCCCATGATGTAAATTCGTGCGGTAAATCGTTTAAAATATCTTCGCTCGGTTGTGATTGTAATCTCGAATTAATATCTTCAGAGAAAAATTTCTTTAAGCTGGATGTAGTCGTCCAACGAGGTTCGTGCGAAAAACCTGCTGTACCTACGCGCTCCAATCCGCGTTTCCAAAATTCTATTGCCATTCCTTTTGCTCTTTGCGGCGACCGTGCAAGGTAAGGATATAAGCGGTCGAATAATTTTGAACGAATTTCTGAGTTAGGCAGATTTGCCATGAAACGTCGTACTTTTGCTTCGCGGAAAATATCATAACCCACAAGCATCTCATCCGCTCCCTCACCTGTGAGTACAGCTTTGAAACCTGAGTCTTTTACTAATTTTGAAAGTATAAAAAGCGGTGCCGGCGCTGTGCGTAAAACGGGACGCTCGGTGTGGTAAATTACTTCGGGAAAAACTTCTGCAATATCCTTTCTAGTCACCGTAATTTCTTCATGCTTACTGTCCAGTATAGATGCCATCATGCGCTGATATTCTGTTTCATCGAATTCATCATCGGCGAAACGAATTGAAAAAGTCCTGAATTCGCCTTCCTTCGCTCTCCGCCCCATCCACGCGACTAACGAGCTGTCGAGACCGCCCGACAAATAACTTCCAACGGGAACATCCGCACGCAGCATTCTCAGTTTAGTTGCGTTTATTAACTTTTCTTCTAAAATCTCTGTCGCTTCAATGAGCTTTAATTTAAACGGCTGTCCTGCCGATTCCACGTCAAACGCAGGGTAGGTTGGATGCCAATATATTTTCTCGGATTTTTTTCCTCCCGGTCCGTAGATTCTCATTGAACCAGGACGAACTTCTTCAATACCGGAAAATATCGAAGTAGGAGCGACCGTTCCCCAATACATAAAAGTTTGATCCAATCCTTGAGGACTGATTTCACGAGAAACCTGTGAGTCGGCGAAGATTGCTTTCACTTCACTCGCGAACCAAACGCGCTGATCAGACTCTCTCACGAAGAGCGGGCGAACACCGACACGATCTCGGCAGAGAACCAATTTTTTATTTTTATTGTCCCATAAAGCTATTGCCCATTGACCGTTGAATTTGTTGAAGCACTCGTCGCCCCACGCTTCGTATGCGTGAACAATCACTTCAGTGTCGGATTGTGTTCTGAATCGATGTCCCAATGCGAGAAGTTCTTTACGTAATTCAATGTAATTAAAAATCTCACCGTTGAAAATAATCCAAAGCGATTCATCCTCATTGCAGAGCGGCTGTTGTCCGGTAGTTAAATCTATAATCGATAATCGTGCGTGGACAAGACCCGCATAAGAATCGCGGTAATATCCGAACTCATCGGGTCCACGATGTTGAATTGAGGCAGCCATCTTTTGAAGCAACTCTACAGCAGGCGGTTCCCTATTGTCACGAAAATTTACAAATCCGGCTATTCCGCACATATTAATCTCTACTTGTTCCGCTAAAGGCGGTATGAATTTCCTGGACTGATTCTATTAAGAGCGGAGGTAAGTGCAGGTAATGTGTCCCTCTCCTCTTCGATTCGATGTCTTTATACACACGCTCAACCTGATCTGCTGTCAAACCAACCTCAGTTGCAACTTCCGCTGGAGGTATTTGATGGTTATGTCCGTATAAACAAAGATCCATCTTATCGTAAGGAAGGGCAAAATAAAATTCCTCTTGAGTCTGCGGGAGTGAGTAGGTATCAGTAGTAGGCGGACGCGAAGTAATTTCTTTTGTAACACCCAATGCTTCGGCAAGTAGGTAAACTTGCGATTTGTATAGATGTGCGATGGGTTTGAAATCTGCGCTGCCGTCTCCATTCTTTACAAAGAAACCTTGGTCATATTCTAATCTATTAGGAGTACCGCACACTGCGTAATTCAATCTGTCGGCATGGTAATACTCCATCGCTTTTCGAGTGCGTTGTTTCCAGTTTGTGGCGGCAACAAGTTTTAGGTACGCGTGCAGGGGCATGCGTCCAGATTTCTGTTCACCGGATGGCGACTCAACGGTGAGGCGAAGAAGATTAAGCCGGTCGCTCTGGAGTATGGAAGGGATTGTTACTTTGCATTTCCAATTGAGTTCATACTCAGGAAATACTTCTCGTATTGCTTCCACCTGCCGCGTATAACAGCCAGCTCCTTCGAGGATCGGTGAAATATCTTCGGTCAAAGTTTGTATACCAAGAGGATCAGCGACTAATTTTCCCAGCCTCAGCGAATCACCCGATGAATCACGCTCGGGCATAAAAAGAGCGAGAACATTTTCTTTCCCAAGCGCACGCTCACAAAGCGCCGCACACACCGAGCTGTCCACTCCGCCCGATAAACCCAGAACTGCGCCACGGCGATGCAGTACGTTTACAACTTGATTTTTAATAGCAGATATAATATTTGCTATGGCACTATTAGCATCAATCTTCAGGACTTCTTTAGAAAATGACATAAATTATAGTTCTTCTGATATGTTGAGACCTCTGAATATTTTTTGTAAACCGTTGAAACGGTTATAGGATAAAAAGGATTTCGGTTATCCCACGACTTACCTGCCCGTCCGTCAGGCGGGAATCGTGGGTTACTGCTAAAAGTAGAAGAAAACAAACTGTTTTAACAGTTTCGAAATTTGCTCTAAAATAATATTTCAGATGTCTTGAATTGTTAATTGGTTATAATTTACAGGTAAAATACAGATAATGCAAATTTGACTTTTAGCCTAGAAAGCAATAGATTGATGCTGGATGAAAAATATTTTTAGAAATAGTGCAAAAAGAATCATAGCTCTTCTGATTCTGGGATTTTTCGTTTTCTCTTTTTTACACTCAGAGTTAGGGCTTTTGGATTATGATAGTGATAATCACGGCGCACACGATTACTGTGAAATTGTCAAGAATACGAGAACACATTCAAAGATTTTACAAGAAGAGCTGCCTAAACTTGAACTCAACAAAGATATCTGCTTTCATTGTTTTGAAGAAATTGAAGCGCAAACAGCACAAACTTCTTTTGAAATAATGGATCATCATCTCAACGCAAAACCATTCACCAAACTATATCTGTTTAACAGAACCTTTCTGATTTAACCTACCTTATTTCATTTCGTTAATCCCTTTACGGGATAAGTGTCTTTTCCCGTAGGGATAGATTCCCAAAATCATAAAATTATATGGAGAAAAAAATGAACAAACTTTTTGTTTTGTTCTTAATTGCTTTGTTATCACTTAGCATTTATGGACAAACTGAAATTAAAATACTTAGTTTGAACGAAGCCATCGAAATTGGATTAAAGAATAATCCTGGAATAAAATCATCGTTAGAAAATATAAATGCAGCCGAAGGTCGCTTCTGGCGCGGTGTTTCACCACCGTCTCCTTCTGCCGCGGTCAACTATCAGTACATACCAAAAGGAAGCAGCGTTAAACAATTCGGAGAACGAACGGTTGAAATAAGTCAATCGTTGGAATTTCCTACAAACATTTTATTTCGTGGTATGCAATTATCTTCCAAAGTTTCAATCGCCGAAGCAGAACATTCTACAACTTCAATTGCAATTACATCACGAGTCAAGATTGCGTATTACGACGTGCTTGCCAAACAGAAAAAGATTGAGCTTGCCAAGGAAAATCTTGCTATTGCCGAGGATTTCGCCCGCAAAGCGGAAATCCGTTATAACGTCGGTGAAGCCACGAACTTAGAACGACTGACTGCAAATGTCCAACGCACACAAGCTCGCAACGATTTAGAGGTGGCTCAGAATGATCTTAAAATATCCCTCGGCGAATTGTATTATACGCTCGGCATTAGAAAGGAAGATCAGTCTAATGAAATCATACTCACCGATAGTTTAGTGTACAAACCAATCAAGGAAACATTGGGACAATTAACAGAAAGAGCTTTTGCAATCAATCCACAAATAAAGGCGGCATCCGGCAGAGTTTCAGTTGCTTCAATGGATCGAACTTTGGCATGGTCGAGTTTTTTACCAAACCTTAACGCTTCTTATTATCGTCAGACTGTGGATGGCAACTCGGACTTCTATGGTGTTTCTTTTGGAATTTCCCTACCTCTCTGGTTTTTATTTGATCAGCGTGGTCAGATTCAGGAAGCTTCGGCAAACTTAAGTATTGCTGAATCTGATTTACAATCTCTAAATAATTTCATTAGTGTGAATGTAAAAAACGCATTTTTAGATATGAAAAATAATGAGCGGCAAATCATACTTCATCAGACAGATATTCTTCCACAAGCAGAAGAAGTGTACCGTACCGCCCTTGCAAGTTATGAAGCAGGCGAAATCACATACATCGAATTTTTACAAGCCCGACAAACACTGATTTCATCACGGAACGAATACGTTGAAGAACTGGCTCGTTACTGTACATCGCTGGCGAAGTTAGAATATGCCGTCGGTGCTTCAATCAAACAATAATATTTTATCATAGTAAGGTATATATCATGAATCTAAGAATTTATTTCCCCATTTTATTATTAATCATCGGTAGTCTCATGGCGCCCGGTTGCGGTGAAGAATCTAAAGATGATAACACAATAGAAAAACATGAAACGAAACATGAGGTTATAACATTAACAAAAAAGAGCGCATCCGATATCGGTCTGACTCTCTTCACCGTAAAGATAGAGCCGTTAACCGGAACATTAACCGCACCTGCGAGGGTAATACCAAATCAGGATCTTGAAGCACAGGTCGGTTCGCTTATGCAAGGAAGAGTGCATCAGGTATTTGTAAAAGTTGGCGATTATGTAAAAGCCGGACAAACATTATTGACGGTTGAAGGTCTTGACGTCGGCACAATTAAAGCCGGATTCTTAAAAGCAAAGGCAACGCTCGATTATGAAAAAGTAAATTATGAAAGACAGAAGAAATTGTTCGATGAAAAGATTGGGTCGCAAAAAGCTCTATTGGAATGCCAGGCTGAATATGAAAAAGCACTCGCGGAATACAAGGCAGAAGATAAAAGAATTCACTCCGTGGGTCTTAACGATGAAGATGTAACAAATGAAAAGACCGGCGACGAGCATACTTCCGGCACACTACCTATTAAATCGCACATTGACGGCGTTGTTGTTGAAAGAAATGTTGTTATCGGACAATTTATCGACGCGACTACAAACGCTTTCAAAGTGATCAACACAAATTCTGTTTGGGTAGATGGACAAATTTATGAAAAAGATTTGGCAAAGATAAATCAAAAAACAAATGCAGTATTCACTACGACAACTTATCCCGGCGAAATATTTAACGGACGAATAATATACATCGGTCAAACCGTTGACGAACAGTCAAGAACAATTACTGTACGCGCGGAGTTTAGCAATCCTCACAACAAACTGAAACCGCAAATGTTCGGCGACCTGAGAATCCCTCTTGGCACAGGGGTGAAAGGAATTATGATACCGGATGAAGCTGTAGTGAATGAAACCGAACAGGAATATGTCTTCGTTCGAACGAGCGATACAACTAAACCTTCCGGCGGGCATACATTTGAGAAAAGAATTGTTATCACAGGAACTTCTGCCAACAATATGATCGAAATTAAGGAAGGATTGAAAGAAGGTGAAACAGTGGTGTCGAAAGGTGTATTTTACCTGAAGAGCGAACTGAAAAAAGATGAAATAGCGGGAGATGAACACTAATGTTAGAAAAAATAATTTCATTGACGCTGAAGCAGAAAGGAATGATAATATTTCTTTCTCTGTTTATCGTCGCATTCGGATTGTACTCCTATTTTACTCTACCAATCGACGCATTCCCTGATGTAACAAATATTCAGGTGGAAGTTATAAGCCACGCTGATGGACTTTCTGCTATAGAGATTGAAAGAAATGTTACTTATCCCATTGAGATGGCGATGCGCGGCTTGCCGGATGTGGAACAGATGCGTTCGGTTACTAAATTCGGTCTTTCGATTGTAACAATTGTTTTTAAAGAGAATGTCGATATTTATTTCGCGCGCCAGTTAGTTTTTGAACGATTAGCAGAAGCGAGAGAGAACGTTCCCAAAGGCGTTGAAGTTGCTATGGGACCCATTGCAACGGCAATGGGAGAAATTTATCAGTACACACTTGAAGGTGAGATGCCGAAGGATTCTCTTCAAAAAATATCTTACTTAACAGACTTGAGAACAATTCAAGAGTGGATCATCACACCTCAATTAAAAAACGTTGCCGGGGTAAACGAAATAAATTCATTCGGCGGTTATTTCAAGCAATATCAAGTAATCGTATCGCCGGAAAAATTGCTGAAGTATGCAATAACGGCGGACGAAGTTTATTCCGCAATTGAAAACAACAATCAAAATGTGGGCGGAAATATTCTTGAAAGGAATTCCGACCAGTACATTGTCCGCGGAGTTGGCTTAATTAAAGACCTGAGCGATATTGAGAACATAGTTTTGAAATCTCATGAAGGAACGCCGACATACATAAGAGATGTAGCTCAAGTAAAGATTGGCGAAGCCGTTCGGATGGGCGCCTCAATGAAGAACGGAGTTGATGAATCTGTCGGCGCAATTGTGATGATGCTGCGCGGTGAAAACAGCCGTGAAGTTGTTAAGCGAGTAGAAGAAAAAGTTAGAGAAATAAATGAGAACAATATTCTTCCGAATGGAATTAAAATTGTTCCTTATTACGATAGAAGCGATATAGTAAACGCAAGCGTGAATACGGTGAACAAAGCTCTAATTGAAGGCGCCATTCTAGTTCTCATCGTCTTATATTTATTGTTAAGAAGTTTTAGAGGAAGTTTTGTTGTACTTATTGCCTTACCCCTTTCCCTGTTTGTTACATTTATTGTTATGAGGATTGTCGGATTGAGTGCGAACTTAATGTCACTCGGCGGACTCGCAATCTCCATTGGGATGATCATAGACGCAACGATCATTCAAGTGGAAAATGTGCAGAGGCACCTCAGTGACGGAGGCAATAAACATCCAAAATTATTGACAGTTCTTAGAGCGGTGCTGGAGGTTAGAAAACCGAGTATCTTCGGCGAGCTTATCATTGCAATCACCTTCATTCCGATTCTTTCATTGGAGGGGATTGAAGGAAAGATGTTCGGACCGCTTGCTGAAACAGTTGCAATAGCGCTTCTCTCATCATTGTTCCTTTCCATTTTTGTCATACCTGTTCTCTGCGCCCTCTTTCTGAAATCTCAGCAGGAAAAAGAAAGCGTCATAATGAAGTACGCAAAGAAATATTATCTGCCGCTTTTAGAATATACGATGAAGAAGAAAATACTGATCTTAAGTATTTCCGGATTATTTTTAATTGCCGCGTTGTTCCTTTTCACAAGATTGGGAACGGAGTTTATACCAATCATGGATGAAGGCGCGTTCGACATGGATATTGCTTTGCTTCCCGGAGTTTCACTATCGAAAGCGATGGAAGTGAACCAGCTTGCGGGACAGAAAATGAAAGAATTTGACGAATTAGATGTAGTCGTATCAAAAACCGGTCAAACCGGAGTGGCTTTGGATACGAGAGGCGTAGATAAAACTGGTTATACTGGAATATTTAAGCCAAAAAATGAATGGAAACGGGATATCTCCAGAGAAGAATTGACAAATGAAATGCGTGAATCTTTGGAATCAATACCCGGAATCGGTTTCGGATTCAGTCAGCCGATACAATGCAGAATTGACGAGCTTGTTGCCGGAACAAAAGCGCAATTGATTCTTAAACTTTTTGGTGAAGATATTGATTTACTCAAAAGTAAAGCAGATGAGATTGCAAGAGTTCTTTCATCAATTGAAGGTGGAACCGACTTAATGACAGAAAAGGTTTCGGGACAGCCATACCTAACGGTAAACATTGACCGCTCGAAAATAGCTCGGTATGGATTAAACATCAGCGATGTTCAGAATGTCATAGAAATAGCTGTCGCTGGAAAATCTGCCTCCAAGTTTTATGAAGAGAACCGGAGCTTCGATATCACTGTTCGTTTGCCGGAAGAGAAAAGAAATTCCATTGAAGCGATTGAAAACATATTAGTCCCTGCTAAAACTGGGATGAATATCCCTCTTGCACAGTTGGCTGAAGTAAAAATGATAGAAGGACCGGTTCAGATTAGCCGGCAAGATGGGATTAGAAGAATAGGCATCGAGATGAATGTAAGCGGAAGGGATATTGGAAGTTTTGTTGCCGAGGCAAAAGAAAAGATAAAAGAGAACGTTCAGCTTCCGTCCGGTTATTTTTTGACGTGGGGCGGGCAGTTTGAAAATCAGCAAAGAGCAATGAACAAATTAATGATTATCGGACCAATTGCAGTTGGATTAATACTGCTTCTCCTATTCGTTACATTCAGGTCATTTCGATTGGCGCTGTTAGTAATTTCGAACTTGCCATTCGCTCTCATTGGCGGAGTCTTCTCGTTATACATTTCCGGATTATATTTATCTGTTCCGGCTTCGGTAGGATTTATAGTGTTGTTTGGCGTTGCCGTACTAAACGGTGTTGTCCTGGTCTCCTACATTTCACAATTGCGGGAAGAAGGAATTAATCTGCAAGACGCAATCAGAAAAGGAAGCGTTGATAGATTGAGGCCTGTGTTAATGACAGCATCAATCGCAATTTTCAGTCTGATGCCGATGCTCTTTGCCAGCGGAGCCGGATCGGAGATACAAAAACCGCTTGCAACCGTTGTCGTCGGGGGCTTGATTACTTCAACTCTGCTCACACTGTTAATTATCCCGGCGGTTTACAGTTGGTTTGAGAAGAGGAAGTAAAGCTATACCAAACTCCCGAAGGTTATTTGAACTGTAGAGAGGTTGTCCCATAAGTTCTTTGTGAACCTTTGTGCCTTTGAGACTTTGTGGCTGATGTTTTAACTTGCCACGAAAACACCAAGACCCAAAGAACCACTAAAAATAATTACTTTTTGGACACCCTCGACAGAGTTGCATTGTCCGATTTCCGCCAGAGGCGGACAAGTGAGAATCGGACTCTACGGTTTTTTCGGGAAGTTAAACTATGTTTGTTTATTTCTGACTAAACTTATATATTCAAGCTATAATAACGGGTTAATTAGATAGTATCTTGATATAAATTAACAACGATCGACTGTAAATACGCAATGCGTCTTTTATACAAATAAGGCATTGATGATGCAATGAGTTCTTATTTAAAATCGCTGCATCGTGTAGCTATAGAATCACGAACATTGTATTTTAAAATGAAGAAATGAACACTGATTCACAGATATTAAATTTACAAATACTCACGGGAGACTGCCGCAATATTCTTCCAAAATTACCTAGTGAATCTGTCCAGTGTTGCGTTACATCGCCACCTTATTGGGGTTTGCGTGATTATGACCATGTTTCTCAGATCGGAGCAGAACAATCCCCGATTAAATATGTAGAAAACCTTGTAGAAATAATGAGTCAAGTACGCCGCGTATTACGAAAGGACGGAACTCTTTGGTTGAACGTGGGTGATGGGTATGCACGTAACGGTGGAACCGGTAAATGTGGACCCAATGCAATAGTTGCCAATACAAAAAAACTTATCCAGAAGCGTAATTGCAAAGTGCCAAATTGCTGGGGTTTGAAGGACAGAGATTTGATGGGACTACCGTGGCGAGTTGCATTCGGGCTACAAGAAGATGGATGGATATTAAGATCAAGAATAACCTGGATAAAAAAAAACGCTATGCCGGAGAGTGTGAAGAACAGACCTACGAGTGTAACCGAAGATATTTTTCTGATGTCAAAGAGTCCGATTTACTACTACAATTCAGAAGCAGTACGCGAAACAACTGGTGCTAATTTACGAAACAGCTGGGTTCTTGGTCCTGACTCTAGCGGCAACGGGCATCCTGCTACATATCCACGTGAATTAGCACGACGGTGCATCCTTCTTGGCAGTCGGGTTGGTGATACAATACTAGATCCGTTTAGTGGCTCTGGGACTACTGGTGTTGTGGCACAAGAATTAGGTCGCAGCGCAATCCTCATTGAATTAAATCCTAAATATTCAAAATTCTCAACGGAGCGTATAAACCATGTCCACCAAAAAAGCTTCAAGTTCTAAAGACCTAATCCTAAACTATTTCCTTTCAAATGTTGGTAAAATATTAGAGTCAAAAAAGATTCAACGTGTTAGCGGTGGCGCGGTGGAATGGGCACGACGAATCCGTGAGCTTCGCAATGAAGATGGATACCAAATCCTTTCCAACAAAGATCGAGCAGATTTAAAACCAGGTCAATACCTTCTTGAAACTCTTGTACGTGTCCCCGCCTTTAAGCGTGGAATTTCAAAGGAAACACGGGCGTGGGTTCTAGAACGTAATGGATATACATGCCAGATGTGTGGAGTCGCAGCCGGTGATCCAGATCCACTTGGCGGGCCACGTCCAGTTCGTCTGACGATGGGACATATCAAAGACAAATCCAAAGGCGGAGCCGACACTCCACAAAATCTGCGCGCAATTTGCACAAACTGCAATGAAGGTTTGCAAAATACAGCTTTACCAAAGCCAGACCGTGTTCATCTACTTTCGCAAACGCGCCGGGCAACAATTGCCGACCAGCGAGTTTTACTCGGTTGGTTACTTAAAAAATTCAAATTGGAAGTCATCCAGAAATCATAATCCATTTTGCAAAATTTCTTGCGCCTTCGCTCATCCACCGCTTTGGCACAAAGAGAAAAATTAAAAGTTACGACAGCGGAATAAATTTCACTAATGTGTGTTTCAATTTCCCGGTTTGTTTATATTGGTAATCATGATGAAAAGAGAACATAAATTTAACATCGAACACAACCACGATTTCCACGAATCGAAGCGCCATATTGAAAAACGCACATTAATTGTCGTTTTGCTGACTATCGCGACTATGGCAGTAGAGATTACCGCGGGAACGATGTTTCACTCGATGGCACTCCTCGCCGATGGTTGGCACATGGGCACACACGCAACGGCATTAGGAATTTCACTGATGGCATACGTGCTGGCGCGCCGCCATTCGCTCGAGGTTGTCTAAAAAGGTTCTCTTCAGCCCGAGGCTGATGAGCCTTTGGCTCACGATACTCCATGATGAAACCATGCACTTGAGAACCAGCATGTTTAGCCGGTTTTCGAGTGTTCTTCGACGACAAGTCGAAGAATGTAACGAGAAAACAAACTTATTGGTCAGCCACTCGCTCATAAGCTGCGGAATGTTTGTTAATATTTGGCTCTATATTTATATTGTATGTTGGAAACCTAAATCACTATAATGTTTAACAATCAAAAGGGAAAACATCATGAAAACATTCAGTGTTTACTTGGGTATCTTGCTCTTTCTGTTTACTTCGTCATACAGCCAAACAGAAAAGAGACAGACAGCAATTGATTCAGTCATCACCCAGAAAGAGCAAGCTGCATTAACTCCGCAGCAAGTTTTATTCTTGCTGAAGGAAGGCAACAGACGGTTTGTTGAACAAAAGACAACTTTAAAAGATTTCAAACAACAGATATCGCAGACTTCAAAAGGACAATACCCTATGGCTGTTATCTTGAGTTGCATTGACTCGAGAACGTCATCCGAAATAATTTTCGACCAGGGGCTCGGCGATATTTTCAATGCAAGAATTGCCGGCAATTTTGTGAATGATGATATACTTGGCAGTATGGAGTTTGCATGCAAGGTATCGGGTTCCAAACTCATTCTCGTTGTTGGACACACAAATTGTGGCGCAATAAAAGGCGCTTGCGACAATGTTGAGCTTGGCAACCTCACTCACGTTATCAAAGAAATAATGCCTGCCGTGGAAACAGTTTCCGATGTGCATGGAGAGCGTAACTCCCATAATCACGAGTTTGTTGAAAAAGTATCCAAACAAAATGTGTTTCTGGCTATTAAGGAAATAAGAGACAAGAGCAAAATCCTCAAGGAGATGGAATCTTCGAGGGCAATAAATATTTTAGGCGCTATGCACAACTTAGAGACCGGAGAAGTGGAGTTTTTCAAGTAGTCATTAATCCACAATAGACAAGAACGCTTTGCCACTCAGCGGTAGCCGTTGTTGCAGGCACTAAAAATTTATTTAACTAAATAACAAAGGAGTTGAACTATGGAAAAGAAAAAGAAACTTACTCACAATTCTGGTGCACCTGTTGTTGACAATCAAAATGTTATGACAGCAGGTAAAAAGGGACCAATGCTTTTACAGGATGTATGGTTTCTTGAAAAACTTGCTCACTTCGACAGGGAAGTAATTCCAGAGCGAAGAATGCATGCTAAAGGTTCCGGTGCTTATGGAACATTCACTGTTACACATGATATCACAAAATACACAAGGGCAAAAATATTTTCACACGTTGGAAAAAAGACAGAATTATTTGTCAGGTTTTCAACTGTTGCTGGCGAACGTGGTGCAGCCGATGCGGAACGGGATATTCGAGGATTTGCTATAAAATTTTATACTGAAGAAGGCAACTGGGATTTAGTAGGAAACAATACACCAGTATTTTTTCTAAAAGATCCGCTGAAATTTCCTGATTTAAATCATGCAGTAAAGAGAGATCCGAAAACAAATTTACGAAGCGCGAAGAACAATTGGGATTTCTGGACATCACTTCCCGAAGCTCTTCATCAAGTAACAATTACTATGAGCGACCGCGGAATACCTTATTCTTACCGCCATATGGATGGATTCGGGAGTCATACTTTTAGTTTTATTAATTCAAAAAACGAAAGGTATTGGGTTAAATTCCATTTAAAAACTCAACAGGGAATTAAAAATCTTACCGATCAGGAAGCAGAAGCAATAATTGCTAAAGATAGAGAAAGCCATCAAAAAGATTTATTTGAAAGCATTGAAAAAAAGGATTTCCCGAAATGGAAAATGTCCATACAAATAATGCCGGAGAAAGGTGCATCAAAGACTCCGTACAATCCATTCGACCTTACGAAAGTTTGGCCCCATAAAGATTATCCATTAATTGAGGTGGGAATTATGGAGCTTAACCGCAATCCGGAAAATTACTTTGCCGAAGTTGAACAGTCGGCTTTTAATCCGGCAAACATTGTTCCCGGTATTGGGTTCTCTCCCGATAAAATGCTTCAAGGACGTTTATTTTCTTATGGTGATGCGCAAAGATATAGACTTGGAGTTAATCATCATTTGATTCCGGTTAATGCACCAAAATGTCCATATCATAGTTTTCACCGTGATGGACAAATGAGAGTTGACGACAACCACGGCGCAACTCTCGGTTACGAACCTAATAGTTATGGCGAGTGGCAAGAACAACCTGAGTTTAAAGAACCACCCCTAAGTATCGAAGGTGCTGCAGACCATTGGAATCATAGAGAAGATACAGACTACTATTCACAAGCTGGAAATCTTTTCCGTCTGATGAATAAAACCCAACAACAGGTTCTTTTTGAAAATACAGCAAGAGCTATGGGTGACGCTCCGAAGGAAATAAAAATTAGACATATAGGAAATTGTCTCAAAGCTGATGAAGCATATGGAAAAGGAGTGGCTCAGGCACTTGGAATAAATGTAAGTGAAATAAAATAAAATTAATTCAATAGTGCGCACTCTTTCAATACATGACGGGCGCAAAAAGGTTCAAGATGAAAACGAGTGATACATTGCAACTATATCGAAGGATAGACCAATGAATAGTATAGGCCCGGATTCAAAGGTAGAAGACAATTCTACTGCTTATCAAGACACTCCAATTGTCTCAAAAGCCCTACGACAGACAAAGCGAGTCATTGTTATCGTTATTGGCTTTTCAATCCTTTTTGTGGGGATTGCTATGTTTGTTTTGCCGGGACCCGATATTCTTGTCATACCGCTTGGACTGAGGATCCCCGCAACCGAGTTGCTTTGGGCGAGGTATCTACTGAAAACAATAAAAAATAAATTTTATCAAAAAAAGGAAATGAACCATGCCAATTAAACCGAGTGACAAAGAAGAAGATTACTTTGCGAGACTTGATCTTGAAAGAAGGAAAAAAATCGAAGGGGAGAAACTCAAACAGATTGCAGAGGAGGAAAAAAGACAACTCAAGGAACTCCACTATATGCGCTGTCCGAAGTGTGGAATGAAACTAAACGAGATAGATTATAAAAGTATTAAAGTTGACAAATGCTTCAGTTGCGATGGCGTATGGCTTGATGCTGGAGAACTTGAGTCGGTCGCTAAACTCGAAAAAGGAGCACTGGACAAGTTGTTCGGTGTCTTTAAGAAATAATACATTTTTAATTAAATTTATGAAAAAGAATATCTTTGAAACGATTCGTTATTTTGCTAAGAACATTGCCATTGTTATTGGCATCGTTCTAATTTGGCGAGGTATTTGGTATGTACTCGATTACTTTGACATGTTGTTTTTTCAAGGTAATCATCTGCCTTTGGCTGTCGGAGGCATTATTATAGGCTTGTTAATACTTTATTTGCCAGATAGAGATCTCAAAGAAATTGAGAAGCTTTAGTCAAATAATTACAACAGATGAAGATCAAAAAGGAAAATATGAATCATATAACAGTAAGAGAAGGAAGCGATTACTTTAGAGGATTACTTCTGCTAATCAGTAAAGACCGAAAGATTTCTGAACCAGAGATTATCCTGATGAAACGCATTGGTAAAGCTTTAGGGTTTGAAAAAGATTTCTGTAATAACGCCATTCATGAGATTCTCGAAAACAAACATGTCTCAATTGAACCGCCCAAATTCTCAACGAATGAATTGGCGAAGAAATTCATCAAAGACGGTCTGATGTTAGCAGACTCTGATAATGAAATCCATGCATTTGAAGAAGTTTGGCTAAAAACTACGGCAGAGAAAAATGGTATTGACATAGAATTGTTTCTTCGAGAGAAAGAGATTGCTGCCGGAAGAAGAAGAGACCTCGATGATCATTTGGAAGTGGACGATCTTACCGTAGAACATTCAAGACGCGACACATGATCATAGTGACTTTCGATACCAAAATTATAGGTGCAGACACAATCAATCTACTCAACAACGGTGTTCAACAATAACAAAAAGGACAGCCTATGGCAAAACCCATAACACGACAATCATTTGATCGAATCACGAGATCTTTTATCTATCTTGTCAGGTGGTTCGAACGATTTCTGGCGATCGGTGTGCTGATTGGTGTCATTGTGCACACTGTTTCAAGCACGGTCATCTTCACCAGCATGGACTGGGGGCTTACAGAGACTCTTTACGACTTGATCTACCGTGCGCTGTTGTTGGTGATCGGGCTGGAACTCGTGCGGATGCTGGTCGTGCACGACCTAATGGCAATCTTGGAATTGCTGGCCTTCGTCATCGCACGCAAGATGTTGAAGCCCGATATCGATGGGCTTGACATCCTTCTGGCAGTCGTGGCGTTCGTGGCACTGCTGGCGGCGCGCCGTTATTTGCTGTCCGCTCCCGGCCCTCCTGCAAAGAAGGAAAGCAAAGAGGATAACACCGAACTATATAAATCTGAAATGAAAGGTGTGTAGAAACTTGGCTTTAGCTCTTTGGAGTTCCATAGCATGACTGGATTATTAGTCGTAGTTGCCACGGGATTCCTTTTGCCTTTCATTGCGCCGCAGGTAAACCGCTGGCTGAATCGTAAAGTGACCGTCGCAATTTGTGGGAGCGGACCGGTGATCGCATTTGCCAATTTCGTGAGTCTTGCCGATCCTATGAGTAAAGGCGAATCGCTAACATTCTCTCCTCACTGGATACGAAGCATCGGCTTCAACCTCTCGTTCTTTGCTGACGGATTGAGTATTCTTTAATACACCATATTCGGAGTGCATATGATTGATGGAGCCTAAACAATGGAAATATTAATAGGTAAGCACTGGCATCACCTGCCAACAGATGAAGTAATTGACCTCCTGGATAGTGATCAGGGAAAGGGGCTGGATCTTTTCGAGGTCGACCATCGCCAGAAAGAATTCGGTCCCAATGCTATCACCGGGAAAAAGGGGAAAGGACCGCTGCTGCGCTTCCTTCTCCAATTCCATCAGCCCCTGATCTACATTCTGCTGGCGGCCGGTTCAGTTACGGCCTTTCTTCAGGAATTGGTCGATGCCGGTGTTATTTTCGGAGTTGTGCTGGTCAATGCGCTCATAGGTTTTATCCAGGAAGCAAAAGCGGTCAAAGCCATAGAAGCTTTGGCCAGGACAATGACAACTGAGGCAACTGTGTTGCGGGCGGGCGAGAAACAACGCATCTCCTCGGCAGAAGTGGTCCCGGGCGACATCGTCCTTCTGCAGTCCGGTGACAAAGTGCCCGCGGATATGCGCCTATTTCAAACACGAGATCTTCAGGTGGATGAGTCCGCCCTAACCGGAGAGTCGGTGCCCGTGGATAAAAAACCGGATGTCCTCGACCACGACACGGGACTGGCTGACCGGCAAAACATGGCGTATGCCTCGAGTCTAGTCACCTACGGTCAGGGTATCGGCATTGTCGTAGCTATTGGTGACAAGACGGAAGTGGGGCGCATCTCTGAACTTATCTCGTCAACAGAGGCATTGGAGACCCCGCTGACCCGTAAGATTGCCCGCTTCAGTCATATCCTGCTCTACGCGATCCTGGCACTTGCCGCGCTCACTTTTGTCGTAGGCCTCATACGGGGACAATCCGTCTTTGATATGTTCATGGCGGCTGTAGCCCTGTCAGTAGGTGCTATCCCTGAGGGCCTGCCGGCTGCGCTGACGATTACTCTGGCCATCGGTGTTGGCCGGATGGCGCGCAGGCGGGCCATAATCCGAAAACTCACAGCAGTGGAGACCCTCGGCAGCACAACAGTCATCTGCTCCGACAAGACCGGTACTCTGACTGAGAACCAGATGACGGTGCAGGAGATCTTTGCAGGCGGTGAGCGATTTGAAGTCACCGGCGCAGGCTACACGCCCTCAGGCCGGATTCTCAAACAAGGGATTGCGGTGGATGCGTCAGGGTCACCGGCGCTGATGGAATGTCTGAAAGCAGGCTTATTGTGCAACGACAGTTTGCTGTTGAAGAAAGAGGGCCGCTGGGCAATACAGGGTGATCCCACTGAAGGAGCGTTGCTGGTTTCTGCGGTCAAGGCAGGGCTCGACATGGCCACCGTACAAAAGGGATTGCCTCGCATCGATGCAATCCCTTTCGAATCGCAGCACCAGTATATGGCTTCCCTGCATGACAAAGGAAAGGACAATCCCGGCATCATATATGTCAAGGGTTCTGTGGAAGCCATCATGGAAAGATGTGTTTCATCCCTTGATACAACTGGGCATCCTGCTGAACCGAATGTCGAACAGATTCATAGAGCAGTGGAGGAAATGGCAGCCAATGGAATGCGGGTGCTCGCTTTTGCAAAAGGCGAAATCAAGCCCGGGACAACCGGGCTGAATCACCCTGATGTGGCTTTCGGCTTGATCTTTCTCGGTCTCCAGGGAATGATCGATCCGCCCCGGCAGGAGGCAATCCTCGCAGTTCAGAAGTGTCACACAGCGGGTATTCGCGTCAAGATGATCACCGGCGATCACGCCCTCACAGCTTCCTCGATTGCGCAGCAGGTTGGCCTTCACAATCCGTCCAATGTTGTCACCGGAAAGGCCTTGATGAAAATCTCCGACAGGGAACTGATTGATGTTGCCGACCGTACATTTGTTTTCGCCAGAGTAACGCCTGAGCAAAAACTCCGCCTGGTTGAAGCCCTGCAGGTCAAGGGGAACGTTGTAGCCATGACCGGAGACGGGGTTAATGATGCCCCGGCTCTGAAAAGGGCAGACATCGGAGTGGCGATGGGCATCACCGGAACCGACGTAGCAAAAGAGGCAGCCGATATGGTGCTAACGGACGACAACTTCGCCTCCATAGAAGCCGCTGTAGAGGAAGGGCGGGGCATCTTCGATAATCTCACCAAGTTCATCATCTGGACACTTCCCACCAACCTCGGTGAGGGACTGGTGATTCTCGCAGCGATATTCGCCGGTGCTACATTACCTATACTGCCGGTGCAGATTCTCTGGATCAATATGACAACCGCCGTGCTGCTGGGACTCATGCTTGCCTTCGAGCCTAAGGAGCCTGGCATTATGACACGGCCGCCACGCGATCCTAAGACGCCTATACTTACGCGGGAGTTGATCGGGCGGATTTTTATCGTGAGTACGCTCTTGCTCATCGGAGCATTCGGTCTTTTTGAGTGGGAACTCATGCAGGGGGCAGTCATACCTGAGGCGCGTACAGTCGCGGTAAACGTCTTTGTCATAGTTGAACTTTTCTACCTCTTCAATTGTCGGTCGCTGACAAAGTCCGTGTTCAGGATCGGTCTTTTTTCAAACCCCTGGGTGTGGGGCGGAGTTACCATTATGGTGATCTTGCAGTTGCTCTACACATATTTACCGGTCATGAACAGGATGTTCCATAGCGCGCCTATCAGCATCGAGGCCTGGGAGCGGATATTGGCAGTAGCGCTCATCGCATTCTTTGTGGTGGGCTTCGAAAAATGGCTCCGTCAAAGGCTTTCGAAGAGATGGTCTGTTCAACGAATATAGATCAACAGAAAGAAGGTGCTGGGCGATTACTTCAATTTCTACCTTCTCAGTGCGGTACTGATGATACTTGCCGTCGGGATAGTTGCGTCACTTCTGATCCGTTCATCGGAAGAGAAGGTTAGCTGATCCACGAATTCAATAACTTTGAGAGGAATCGAATCGCAACTTTGATTCAAATTTCACATAGTATACATTGGAGATCATAATGAAGACACAGCATACATTAAACGATGAACACAACCACGATTTCCATGAATCGAAGCGACATATAGAAAAACGGACATTAATTGTCGTTTTGTTGACCATTGCGACCATGGCAGTAGAGATTACCGCCGGAATGATGTTTCATTCGATGGCGCTTCTTGCCGATGGTTGGCATATGGGCACACACGCAACGGCATTAGGAATTTCACTGATGGCATACGTGCTGGCACGCCGCCATTCGTTGGATAAACGATACGCATTTGGGACCTGGAAGATAGAAATACTTGGCGCATATACGAGTGCTCTCATTCTCGGTATAGTTGGACTCTCGTTAGTTGTTGCATCTGTCGATCGTTTAATGAATCCTCAAGCTATCGATTACACTTTAGCAATAATTGTTGCTGTTGCCGGCTTGCTAGTAAACATTGTCAGTGCGTTCATTATGAATGCCGGCAGTACACATAAAGATTCCTCTCACTCTGAATCTTCACATTCGTCTCACACTCACAACGATTTGAATCTTCGGTCAGCGTATCTCCACGTTATTGCCGATGCTGCAACATCGGTACTTGCTATTGCCGCTCTTATTGGAGGGCAAATGTTTGGATGGATTTGGCTCGATCCTATGGCAGGATTGATCGGCGCAGCCATGATCGCCCGATGGACTGTTTCTCTCTTGCGTGATAGCTCAGCAATTCTGTTGGACAGAGAAATGGATTCACCGTTAGTAGAACGAATAAAAACGGCTATCGAGGTTGATGGCAGCAGCAAGGTGAATGATCTTCATCTGTGGCGGGTTAGCGACGCGCGCTATGCATGCATTGTGTCGGTATGTTCAACGGTGCCGCACTCAGCCGACCGCTACCGGAAAACATTAAGTGGTTTTAAAGAGATCACACACCTGACTATAGAAACACATTGGCATGAGGAAGGGACAGATCAATTCTCAGATAAGTTGGCATAGTAAGGTTGATTTGATCTGAGCCAGATCTCGGGATTGTTGCTTTGCATTTCCAATAAAGAATCAGCGAATAATTTTACGAGTCGAAGTGAATCGCCCGATGAATCACGTTCGGGCATAAATAGAACCCGTAGGGTTCATATGTTTATAGATTTGTGATGTTAAGAGAATGTTCGATCCCCGAAGGCCTGCCCGCCGTCCCGCTTTGCGGGACTTCGGTAGGCGGGGGTCGCATGTTGTTTCCGGTGTTTTTAAACTATAAACATTTGATGCCTACGGCATCGTTTATTTTAAATATTTCTCCCACACAGTTATTTCTCTTTTTCAAACAATTTATCAGGGAGATTTTGATTCACCATGTATTTCGTAAACGTGATAGTAATAGTTCCGGTACGCGGCATCCGACGAGGCATATTCTCGAATCCTTTTATCTCCGGCAGATTATCTGCTTCTTCCTCGTCGCTTTTTAATTCAACTCGTATGTTCGACGGCAATAGGTATTTATTCTCCACTTTTCCATAATCAATAATCACGTTTACTAATCTTTTCTCGAATGGTGTACTCTCTGTTTTTCTTATCACCCATTCTTGTGTGTCAATCCAAATAAACAAATGCTTTCCCTTTATACTGCCTTCTTTTGGTATTAACCGCAGTTTGTACGTACGATAATTGTTGATTGTATCTTGTCCTTCGATTTCCGCATCGAATTTTTCAGGAGTAAACTGTGAAGATGTTAATCCAAATCCTTCTCGCGGTATTATAGCGAAGCCTTCGGAATCGAAATTAAATTTATCCGGCTGTTTAAATTGTACTGTAATTTTTCTCCTCGGTATTCGAAGACGCTCCATTTCCACAGAAACCAGCGCTTCGGCAGTGTAATCCTTAATTTCTTTAAATCTTCCTTCAACACGCTCTAATATCTCACGTGCACTCGGCTGGCAGTAACTAATTGACATAAACTGACAACTTACAAACGCCGTTATTAAAAATTTTCTCACGACAAAATATCCTTTCTCCGGAAAATATAGAGGGTCAATAAAAAGAATCCGCAACAATAAGCTGCAAGATATCCTATCCATTCTATATATGCTTTCCAATCAATCGGTTCCTCGAAAGCTTTCATCCATACAGTAAAATAAGTTGTGAAAAGATACGGTTTATACGGTTCAAAGAATTTCACAGGCAACTGACTAATTATTAGGAATACAATCAACACAGCCATCGTCCCGATTATCGGTCCGATTGCATTCTCGACGAACGACGAGAGTAAAAAAGCAAGCGATGCTACTGTCCACATACCAAAAATTGCACCCACAAATGCTACCGCGAAGCGCCACCACAATTCATCAGCCGGCAGTAATACAATCTCCTTCCCAAAAATTATCAGGTCGCCGCTGCCGAATATCAGTAATCCTAAACCGAGGCTTAACAATGCTAAAAATAAAATAAATATAGTCGTGTAAAAAATTGTCGTTGTGTATTTGATTATAAGAATTTTCATTCTTGAGAACGGTCGCGTTAGCAGGATGCGATAAGTTCCCGCAGTTGCCTCGCCGGCGAGCATATCTCCGGCAACGAGCGTTATAAGAAATGGAATGTGCACAAACAGACTGTTCATAATGAGATGAGTAATGAACCAGCCGTTAAAAAGATTGCCTACAAAAATAAAATCGTTCTGAAGCTGACGAGTTGCACCTTGAATGAAATGACCGCCTTCTAACCTCATCGCCAGCATGATGAGAGGAACGATAACTGCGAGAGTGATAAAGCCGATATACGTTCTCCACTTTTTAAAAATTTTACGGGTTTCGAGTATAAATACTTTAAACATCGGAGGCTCCTTCGGTCATTTCCAAGAAATAATCCTCCAACGACCTTCGCGGAATGATAGCGCTTACACTGATATCATTCTTTACAAGCGCCTCGTTAATTTGTGCCGCATAAATTAGCGGCGAATAAACCAATATTGTTCCGTTGCGTTTCTCCGTTTTACTGACGAATGGCAGTGATTTAATAATTTGTTCGGCTTTATCTTTTGGAGAGGCGATTATTTGAATGTACTGTTCGCCGCTATTCAACAACTCCTGTACATTTCCTTGTACGACTAATTTACCCTTGTTTATAATTGCCATGCGGTTTGAGACAAGTTCTATTTCGTTTAAGAGGTGGGACGACAAGAAAATAGTGATGTTGTGTTCATTGGAAAGAGATCGTATTAACTCTCTCACCTCCTTCATACCTTGAGGGTCGAGACCTGATGTCGGTTCGTCGAGAATTATCAGCTCCGGATTTCCCAAAAGCGCTTGCGCGATGCCAAGCCGTTGTTTCATCCCGTGCGAATAAGTTTTTACTTTATCCTTGATACGGTCGCGGAGTTTGACTATGTCCAGCACTTCTTCAATTCGTTTTCTGCTTACTCCGCCATAAAGTGCACCGATAAAATTTAAGTTATCGTACGCGGAGAGATGTCCGTAAAAATCCGGTTTCTCAACAAATCCTCCAATGCGTTTTAAAACTTCTTTGCGATGTCCGCTAACAGATTTACCAAAGAGTGATATATTTCCACCGGTCGGATTGATTAGTGTAAGAAACATTCTTATCGTGGTACTTTTACCTGCACCGTTTGGACCTAAAAATCCGTACACGTCGCCTCTATAAACCTCAATGTTTAAATCACTTACCGCATAACGTTTTTTATAACGTTTAGCAAGGTTGTGCGTATGTAGTATTATTTCAGACATGTATTAAAAATTTCTTTGTTATGAATATAAATAGATTTTTGGAGAGATGCACAAATCTAAAATATAAAATCCGGTTTTATCACTCTTGCTTCTCAAACTCGATTTCCATACCTTTCAATAGATAAATAAAAGGAAGGTTGATGCACGAACTCGACATACTCAGCGAACTTGTGCTACTACTCGCGGTAATAATAGTTGTGATTTCTATTTTCAGAAAAATTAATATTCCACCGCTTGTGGGTTTCTTGATCAGTGGACTAATCATCGGTCCTTACGGAATTAAACTAGTCAAGAATATAGAAGCGGTAAATGTTCTTGCTGAAGTCGGTGTTGTGCTTTTACTTTTTACAATCGGACTTGAGTTTTCGTTAATGCGATTAAAACGGATTAAGAAAATTGTTTTGATAGGCGGTGGCTTACAAGTTCTCTTAACTATTATAGTCGTAACATTTTTACAAATGGTGATGGGTTTGGAGTTTCGGCAATCACTCTTCGTGGGCTTTTTAATCTCACTCAGCAGTACCGCAATTGTAATGAAACTGCTTACCGAAAAAGCAGAAACAGATACACCTCACGGGAAGATATCTCTCGGCATTTTGCTTTTTCAAGATTTATGCATCGTTCCGATGATGTTATTGGTTCCAGTTCTTGCTGCTTCGAGCGGGACCACTGTCATTGATGTTGTACTGAATTTTATAATTTCACTCGCTGGCATAGGTGTTATAATTGTAGCCGCTATCTACCTAATGCCCAAGTTGGTAGAGTTTTTAGTTCTTGCTAAAAGTCGAGAACTGTTTGTAATTGGTGTTGTGTTTTTGAGTTTAGGAACAGCACTCGTTACTTCGTACGTTGGACTATCGCTCGCTTTAGGAGCGTTCATCGCCGGCTTAATTTTATCAGAATCTGAATACTCGCATGAAATCGTAGGCGCTGCTTTGCCGTTTCGAGATGCACTAAGCAGTCTGTTCTTCATTTCAATCGGAATGTTGGTGAACATTAATTTACTTTTTGAAAAATCGGTTCTCTTAATTTTTATCTCGGCAATAATCGTGGCGATAAAATTTATCATTGCTGCTTTAGTAGTTTTGTATCTTTCATTTCCGGCACGAACTGCTATCATCGTGGGATTTTCATTATCTCAAATTGGTGAGTTTTCATTTATACTCGCACTGGCTGGAATATCATCCGGACTGATGAACAACGAAACGTATCAAATGTTTTTGGGTGCATCCATAATAACTATGATATTGACTCCGTTGTTCATTCAATTTTCCACTCCAACGGCACATTTCCTTCAAAAAATATTACCTCACAAAATCATCACGCACTTCTTTAATCGAATTGTTGCCGATGAAGTGGTTGATAAATACACACTATCTGATCTTAAAAATCACGTGATAATCGTAGGATATGGATTGAATGGAAAAAATGTTGCATCGGTTTTAAAAGAAACAGGAATTAAATATTTGATGGTTGATTTAAACGGTGAGACCGTCAAAGCCGCACGGAAGTTAGGAGAAAATGTAATATATGGCGATGCTACACGAAAAGAAATGCTGCAGCACTTAGGTATTGAGACTGCGCGCGTATTAGTGATTTCGATTTCAGACTCGGACGCAATGAGGCGGATATTAAAAACTGCCCGAAACCTTAACCCGGATTTACACATTATATCTAGAACGAGGTCGGTTGCTGATATCGAAGATCTATACAAATTAGGCTCGGATGAAGTAATTCCTGAAGAGTTTGAAACTTCGATTGAAATATTTATGCGAGTTCTACGGCAGTATCATTTGCCTCGAAACATAATTGCAGCACAAGTTGATTTGATACGGCGTGAAGGATACGGAATGTTCCGCGGACTGAAACTCCCCGATGCAACGATGGACCAATTAACCGCAATACTCGCGGCAGGGACGACAGATACATTTCTCGTTTTAAATGAGTCGCCCGCTTGTGGAAAAACTTTAGCCGACTTAAATTTACGATTTCTTTCGGGATGCTCCGTAATCGCAGTCGTCCGCGATAATAAGCCGACTACAAACCCACCCGCTGATTTAAAAATAGAACCGGGTGACGTTATGGTGCTCTTAGGAACACACGCCGAGATAGATAAAGCGTTTGATTTATTAAGCCCGCCGAGGATGGAAGAAGGCTGATAGTCAATGGTTATTGATTAATGATTAATTGGCAATTAGCAATTCGGAATTCGTAATTCGTAATTGTTAATGGTTAATGTCCGATCGGAATAGCGGATGAATAAATTGGTGGATTGGTGGAGTGATGGAGTTATGTAAAAATAAAAAGAAGGGCCGAAACGGAGATTCGGGGTTTTAAAAATTAAGCGTTGGTTTTATACCTCACAATTTTGTATTTTAAACACCATTATATGCAAAACATAAAACATATTGATTCACTTGAGTTATCGGAACTTCAGTCATATCGAACAATGCGTCGGGCGGCTGGGCACGTCAAGCAAGGAATATTTGTAACTTCATATGAGAAAAGGAAACTAAATTCTTGAAGAGCTATATTGCTAATCTTGAGAAGAAGATTATCCCTAAACAGAAAAATATTTCAAAGGGTGCTTGACCCGTGATAAAGAGATTAAATCAAAGACGGAAAGGAGCTTTTACGGTGAAATTGATAAAACGATTTGATAAACAGTTTTCTGAAGTCGTAAATATGATTCATCATGCTCGCTACGACGCTATCAAAAGCGTAAATGCTGAATTGGTAAAACTGTATTGGAGCATTGGCGAATATATTAACAAAAAGATTGCAGCGGCTGAGTGGGGCGATGCTGTTGTTGACCAACTTGCCGATTATATTCAAGTAAACTATCCGGAATTTAAAGGTTTTACGCGTCGCGGGTTATATCGAATGCGCCAGTTTTATGAAACATACCACCGTAACAAATTTGTGTCAACACTGTTGACACAAATCAGTTGGTCCAGTCATCTGCACATCCTTTCTAAAACAAAAACCGTCGAAGAAAAAGCATTTTATCTCCGTCTTGCTGTAAAGGAACAATATTCCGTTCGTGAATTAGAACGCCAAATGGAAAGCGGTTATTACGAACGAGTCATGCTAACCAAGAAAAAAGTGTCATCACCGCTGACACAAACCACTAAAGACATTACCACCGTATTCAAGGATACTTATATTCTGGATTTTTTAAACCTTCCAGAAATTCACAGCGAAAAAGATTTGCAGAAAAGTATAGTTTCGAATTTGAGAGATTTTATTCTTGAATTCGGAAAAGATTTCGCTTTTATCGGACAGGAATACCACCTACAGGTGGGTAAAAACGATTATTTTATCGATCTGCTTTTCTTTCATCGCGGCATCCAATGTCTTGTTATGGTTGAGCTTAAAATCACCGATTTCAAACCGGAATATCTTGGGAAAATGAATTTTTACCTTGAAGCGTTAGACAGAGACATTAAAAAAGAAAATGAAAATCCCAGTGTCGGCATTATTTTATGCAAGTCAAAAGACGATGAGGTTGTGGAGTACGCATTAAGCCGTCATCTTTCGCCAACGCTCGTAGCCGAATATAAAACAAAATTAATACCTAAGAAAATATTGCAAAAAAAATTGCACGAGCTTTTTCTTTTGCGAGAGAAAAAAATCGATGGAAACTAATTGGGCGAAATAAGTGAAATAACCAATGAATACGGAATGTTCCGCGGACTGAAACTCCCCGATGCAACGATGGACCAATTAACCGCAATACTCGCGGCAGGGACGACAGATACATTTCTCGTTTTAAATGAGTCGCCCGCTTGTGGAAAAACTTTAGCCGACTTAAATTTACGATTTCTTTCGGGATGCTCCGTAATCGCAGTCGTCCGCGATAATAAGCCGACTACAAACCCACCCGCTGATTTAAAAATAGAACCGGGTGACGTTATGGTGCTCTTAGGAACACATGCCGAGATAGATAAAGCGTTTGATTTATTAAGCCCGCCGAGGATGGAAGAAGGTTAATGGTCAGTCGGAATAGTGGATGAATAAATTGGTGGATTGGTGGAGTGATGGAGTTATGTAAAAATAAAAAGAAGGGCCGAAACGGAGATTCGGGGTTTTAAAAATTAAGCGTTGGTTTTATACCTCACAATTTTGTATTTTAAACACCATTATATGCAAAACATAAAACATATTGATTCACTTGAGTTATCGGAACTTCAGCCATACCGAACAATGCGTCGGGCGGCTGGGCACGTCAAGCAAGGAATTTTTGTCGCCGAAAGCGAGAAGGTTGTTCGTAAATTGCTTGCGTCTAACATCACCATCATGTCAATGCTTATAACTCCACAATGGTATGAAAATATATTTTCTGATAATCCCCGCCCGAACGACGAAGGCGGGTGGGCAACAACCCAACAATCGAACGCTACGACAGAATTATCTCCGGACTTTACTATTTACATCGCGGAAAAATCGCTCCTCGAATCAATAGTCGGATTTGATCTTCACCAGGGTATAATGGCAGTTGCGAAAATTCCTAAGCCGCTATTAATTGAAGAGGTATTAAAACAATCTTTGCAGCCGTATTTGTTTGTTGCCTTAGATGGACTTACAAATGCGGATAACTTGGGTGTTATTGTAAGAAACTGTGTTGCGTTTGGTGCAACAGGATTGATTGTTGGAGAGACATCAAGCAGTCCTTATTTAAGGCGCGCAATCAGGCAGTCGATGGGATATGTATTTGACCTTCCGGTTATTCACGTTTCCGATCTTGCAGCGACGCTGAAATTAATGTCCGCTAAATACAACATCCAAACTATTGCCGCCGATGCGCACGCAAATGTAGTATCGGTCGAGGAAGCAAATTTAAAAGAAAATATTTGTATCGTTCTCGGAAGTGAAGCAAGCGGAATAAGAAAAAATGTTCTCGACGCGTGTATTGAGAAAGTTACAATTCCTCTCAGTGGTAAAGTTGATTCGCTGAATGTTGCAAGCGCGAGTGCAATATTTTTATGGGAAGTAAAAAGAAAGAGAATCTCAGATATTAAGTGAATGGAGTAATGGAGTGGTGGAGCATTGGATAGATGGACAAATTAAAAACTGAATGTGTATGATAAAAAAATATTTTCTTTAAGAATCATAGAAGCGCTGGAACGGTAGAGGAGGAGTTTGTATTATGATTTATTTTCTTTTCATATCGTAAATAGGTTAAACTCGAAAATTGTATTTATTGGCATGATAAGATATTTTGATGTTATCTGTGTGCAGTTAATCAGACCTCATAATTACTTCTTTTATACAGATTATAATCCCAAATCGAAACTTATTGCCCAAACGTTATTCTTATAATTATAAAAATCGTCGTTCGATTCGTTTCTGATATAATCATACATCAGACTAACGGCAAAACCGTTAAACCAACCGAATTCCTTTTCTAGAATAATTGATAATGAAGAGACATTATCCATACGTTGATTCGCCTTTATACTGTCGAGTAAATCGTAAGCGGGACGATTCGTATAATTTTTATTTCGATAAGCAAAAGATATTCTAGTCATCATTGACCAAGGCAGGATATGAGTTAGGGCAGCATCGAAGCTTGCCCCCTCGTAGCCATAATTATCGTCGAACAAATCATCGTCCGAAACAATATATCCCGAAGAAAGATACCTCGTTTCCTCTTGTAAATTACTCTGATAGCCCGCCGTAACGCTTATCCCTGTTTCATCAAATATTGATTGGGCGATTCGAGCGTTACCAGATAGTTGAATTACACTCGGCTTACTATCATCTACAGTACTACTGTTCCTTCCCATACCAGAAGTAATAGCAGTTGTTTCCGGCGGAGCGTTAGTATAGGTCTTTACACCGAGGTTAGCTTCGAACGCTAACGTCGTTCTCGAAGGGAAAAAATTCATAATTTGTGCAAAGAAATAATTCTCTAAATTGTTTAAATCTGCTAACTCTTTGTAAGTCAAATATTTTATCCTATAACCTAACTTGCCGAATGTTCTTTCGGATAATTGATGTTTGACATTCAAGTAACCCACGTACTGACTATTGTCAAAATAGGCGAATTCTTCTCTTCCGACCATCGTATTATAATTTGCGCCTACGTTTAGTGCGGTTTCCGATTCTTCACCATAAAGTTTTGAATAGACAAACCCGGTTGAATGTGCGTGAGATGTTCTGGCAATGATGTTCTGATAATAATTGAACGACCCTATGTAAAATATTTGCAGGTTATAAGTATCATTATTAAAATCATAACCAGATTGAAGTGAAAATTGTGTTAACCGGTCGAATGTGTTAAGGTAGTTATTATTCACATTATCGTCGAAGGCATTATGAATGCCTGTATTCAACACAAACTGTGATTGAGCAACCGAGAAATTGATAAGCACAGATAATACTAATCCTACGCCGTAAAAGAAATTAATTTTTTTCATAACTCTTATTACCTGTCTGCCGATCTTTTATGTCCACCTTGCTTGGTTTGCATGTCACCCTGCCGAAGTCGTAAACCGACTCCGCCTGAACGTCCATCGCATATTCCGTCGCCGTCTAAGTCAATAAATCTATCGCGCATACGTTTCTGTTTCCCTTCACCTTGTTGTTTTTCTAATCTATCGTCGACCCCGTTTGCATTTTCATCTAGAAAATTTTTATTCTTTTCAGTTTCTTTTACTTTTTTAATACTCGATGTATCTGAAGAAATCTGAGCAGAAGCGAAGGAGCCAAGCAGAACTAGCAGCATTAATATTTTTATAAAGTTTTTCATAATGATTCCATCAATTTATTAGTTAATATACTACAGATGCAGGACAAATAAAAATTCTTGCCCTGCATCTGAGCGGAGTTACAATAATTATCTTTTACTACCTTTTCCTTTTCCGCTTTTAGCGCCTCGTTTGCCTTCTTTGTCACCTGACCAATTTGGTTTTCCATCTTGATCTGCAAACGACATGCTTTTTCCTTCTTGCACAATCTCCCAAGGATAAAATTCATATCTACCTTGAACTTCTTTTACTTCACCTTTGATTTGCGCTTTAACGTTGTGCTTTAGTTGATACTTATTTCGTTCCCAATACCACTGAGGTCCCATATGAACACGGTATTCTTTTCCGTCTTCATCTTTAAATGTGGCGTAAGGATGTTTTACTTCGACTATAGTTCCTTTCAGAGTTTGGACTTTATCAACATCTCTTTTTTCGGAACCCTGCGTTGACCTGCCTTCGGTTTGAGCATATACGAAAAACGGCATTAAGAAAGCGGTCAAAATTGCTGCAAATAATATCACTGTTTTCATTTTGTCATCTCCTATTATTGATTTATCGTTTCCGAATTAATTAGTTATACTATGCTTATTAAAAACGGTAAAGCGGCGATGGAGTTTTTCCATCGCCGGCTTTTACCCGCTTTATTGATTACTTGCCTTTGCGTGTTTGTCTAACGCTGCCTTTTGGGCCGGTGCCGTCGCAGTTACCTGTTCCTGTACCCGGTCCGAATCCTGAACCATCTTTTGGACCTACGCCTTTGTTGCCTGTGCCGTCGCCAGGACCAAATCCGCCGTTACCATTTTTTGCATTCTTACCGTTCATCATTTTACGACCTGTTCCATCTTGCGGTTTTACGTAGTCAGGGTCTTGTCCGTTTGGAATACCATCTCCATCGGAATCGATTGCATTGTCGTTTAGACCGTCGCCGTTAAGGTCGATAAAACCCTTTGTGCCTGTTCTGTTTTCTGGTTTTACGTAGTCAGGGTCTTTTCCGTTTGGAATACCATCTCCGTCGGAATCGATTGCGTTATCGTTGATACCGTCGCCGTTAAGGTCGATGAAACCTTTTGTTCCTTTGCCACCTTTTGCGGTCTGGGCATTCGCATCAGTCGATGCGAATAAGAATACTACTGCTACTAAAGCAAGTAGTGTTGTGAGTAATTTAATTTTGTTTATCATTTTATTAATCCTTTATTTTATTGTTGTTGAATTAGTTAATTAGTTAATCTTTGATTAGTTTAGGCTCAATCATCGTGCCAGGAATTAATAACCTGAATAATCAATCATTTAAGCTCCAGTTAAGCATTTTTTTAAAAAATAACTGAAATAGAACGGGTTTTACAGACAAGTAATCGGCAGAAGTGTCGAAACTATTCGGCAAGTTTGCCGAATAGTTTCCTGGTGTTTGAATTTTCCTCTTTTATATCGTGAAGTAACAATCCTGTTGTGGTATATATATGTTGATTTAAAATAGTAGTTATTTGAACCGTTTACACTAAACACGCATCTAATCATAAACCACAAACTATATATTGGCACGTGTATTGAGCCAATATTAAAGCTATTTGTATCTTTTCACGTTTATAGTCATCTAACAAATAACCATCAATTACATTTAATATCGGATCGGATAATTTTCATGCAAAAAATATTTCAACAAAACTTAATTTATATTTTATCTCTCATTATAATTGTTATGAGTGTTCACAGTGCATACTCGGAAGAGAAAGCCGGAAGTATTTCCGGTGAAGTGCGCGATGCGGTAACAAAACAACCGCTGCCGGCGGCAAATGTTATGCTTGTGGGAACTAACTCCGGTGCATCAACTAACGATAATGGATACTTTGTTATAAAAAATATTCCGATCGGTGTTTATCAATTAAAAGCTTCATATATAGGTTACAACAATTTCATCAATGATGATATTCAAGTTGTATTAAACCGGAACACGAATATCCAGATTGAACTTGTACCGAGTCAGGTCGAAGTTGACGAGGTAGTAGTAACTGGAGGATATTTCCAGAAACCTACGGAAAGCACTGTTAGCTATCGAACGCTTTCGTCGCAAGAGATTCGACGTTCTCCCGGTTCGGCAGAAGATATATTCCGGGTGATGCAATCGCTGCCGGGCGTTGCAACTGCTGGCGGTAAAAGCGCTCAGTTGATTGTTCGCGGTGGAAGTCCGGATGAAAATCTCACGCTGCTTGATAACATCGAAATATATAACCCAATACATTTTGCACGTACAGGTGAATCGATGGGAATCATAAGCATAATAAATCCTTCGTTGCTTAAAGAAGTAAATTTTATGACGGGCGGTTTTCCGGCTAAGTATGGAGATAAAATGTCGTCTGTGTTCGATATGACTATGGTCGATGGTAATAAGGAATTACACAATATAGATGTCAACGCAAATGTAGCTGGTTTCGGAGTGATGGTGGATGGACCGGTGATGGATAACGGCACAATGGTGTTCTCTGCGCGCCGTGGATTATTTGACCTGTTGACATCCGTTTTCAATCGACCTGCGGCTCCAAGTTATTATGATGCTGTAGGAAAATTTACTTACGATTTAGATGCTAATAACCGTTTGAGTCTTGTTGGCTTTTATTATCTCGATCAGATAGAGCGAGAAGGGACAGTGAGTATGAAAAGTTCTACCGATACCGCTAAGTATAATTACTTAACGCGCGATGATTATGGAACTGCATTCGGTGTCAATTGGCGCTATCTCTTATCGCCGAAAGCTTATAGTTTAACTACTCTGTCATTTTCGGGTAACGGTTGGAATACTCTTCGAGGTTCCGAAACTGAAAGAGATTTAATTGGTGAAGATATTCTTGAGAACAGTTATACGTTGAAGAATGAAATCACTTATCAAATAAAATCTAATCTTGATATTAAAAGCGGAGTTCATGTTCGATTTATCGGATCGGAACATATAACATGGAAACCTGCCGATACTACTCGGCTTGGTCAAATAATTCCGGCATCGTCAATCTCTTATCTACCTGATTTAAGTAATAAAACATCCGTATTTTTGCAAAGCACATGGAGCCCATGGGTGCAGTTATCTTTAACTGCCGGCGGACGTTATGATTATTTCTCCTTCACAAAAGAAGGAACATTAAGCCCACGCTTATCTGCTTCTTATCATCTTACAGATAGAACATCTTTCAATATGGCATATGGCAAATATTACCAAACCCCTGCATCATACCAGATTGCCCTCGATCCGCTTAATCAACAACTTCGCAGCAGCAGTGCGACTCATTATATCTTCGGCATAGAACAAATAGTTCGTGATGATATAAAGGCAACTGTTGAGGTGTATCATAAAGATCTATCCGATGTTATTGTAGGAACCGATACGACCGACATTCTATATAATACCGGAAGCGGTTACGCGAGAGGAATTGAATTATCTTTCCAGAAAAAATTCGTCGATGGGTTTGTTGGAACAGCTTCCTATTCATATTCAGTATCGAAACGACGTGATGCGGATGAATTAACCGAATATTATTTCGAGTTCGATAGACCGCACATACTCAACCTGATTGCAGGTATGGAAATTGGCAAAGGTTGGCAGTTGGGTGCAAAGTTCCAATATGCTTCCGGCAATCCGTTTACGCCGGTTATAGGCGTAACGGAAAAGAGCGGTACTTATTATGTGGTTGACGGTGATTACAACTCAGCACGGCTTCCTGTTTATCACAAACTCGATGTCCGGCTCGATAAAAAATTCGTATTTGATTCCTGGACATTAACTGCGTATCTTGATTTGTGGAATCTTTATAATCAGCAGAATGTTCTTTCCTATTCATATAAAGTCGATCCATACGGCACCATTACCGAAACACCTCGATATGATTTCGGAATAACACCTATTATTGGGTTATCAGCACAGTTTTAAGAAAGGGTAGAAATATGAGTTTAATTAAACTTGAGAATGTAAAAAAAATATATCAGACGGGTGAAATTCCTGTTACCGCTTTGAATGAAATCTCATTCACTATCGAGCGACAAACTTTTGTCTCGTTCATAGGTCCTTCGGGCAGCGGTAAATCTACAATTCTGAATTTAGTCGGGTCGTTAGATAAACCTACCAGCGGCAATGTTATTGTCGATAATGTAAATGTGGCAATGCTCGACCGTTCTGAAGCCGCGAAGTTTCGGGGTAGTACGATCGGTTTCGTATTTCAAAACTTTAATTTGATTCCCGTTCTCTCGGTTTATGAAAATGTTGAATATCCACTTTTATTGATAAAATCGATTCCCGCTTCAGAAAGGCGTGAACGAATCGATTCTCTCCTCGAAAAAGTAGGTATGATTGAATATAGAAATAAATATCCGAATCAAATATCGGGCGGACAGAAACAGCGCGTAGCAATTGCACGTGCATTAGTAACAAACCCAAAGATTGTTCTTGCCGATGAACCAACAGCTAATCTTGATCATAAAACTGCGTTTAAAGTAATTAATATCATGCATGAAATGCAAAAATCATTGGGGACAACCTTTATATTCTCCACACACGATCCAAAAATCGTCGGTGAAGCTGAAATTATTTACACGCTCGAGGATGGTGCAATCGTGAATCAAGAAATTAAACAGAAAGATGGAGGCATCCATGATTAATCTTATTAAAATAGCCGTTCGCAATCTTTTCCGATATAAACGCCGAACAATATTAACTTCATCACTCATTGCCTTCGGGGTTGTGTTGGTGATAGTTTTTGGCGGCTTGGCTATATCGTTTAAGACGCAGATGATTGGGATGATTACAAACACCAACCTCGGAGATTTGCAAATCCATAAAAAAGGATACGTTGAATCAATCGACAACCTTCCGCTTAATATCAGTCTTTCCGATTCCGAGTATGCGGATGTAGAGCGCGCATTGAATGCTATGCCTGAAATCGCAGCTTTCAGTCCACGCATTAAGTTCGGAGCGATGATAAGCAATTACGTACAGACTTCGAACATACGGCTAACCGCAATTTACCCGGATTTAGAAAGCAATACTTTACCCGACCTTATTAAAAGAATTAAAAGCGATATTAAGGATAAGAAAAATTATCTGAAGCAGGGTGAAATATTAGTGCCTGAAAATTTGATGAAAGGACTTTCACTTAAGGTCGGCGATGATATAGTTCTTATCGCAACAAATAAAGACGGATCGGTTAATGGAATTCCGGTTCGCATTGCAGCGATGATGGAGAATGTTCTCGGACCATCGGGTAAAGACGGCTACATTCATATTGCCGATGCTATGACTTTATTGAGAATGGAAAAACCCGAAATCATCGAAGTCGCTATCAAGCTCAAACAGTTCGATCAACTCGATAAAGTATATGAAAATTTGAAAAAAGCTCTCAGCCAACAGCCAACACAGAAAGAAGTTCACACGTGGGAACAGCTTTCTCCTTTTGCAAGCATAGCGCGGATTGTGGATTTGTTAATCCTTGTAGTGAAGTTTATATTAATATCAATTGTTTTAGTAAGTGTTTTAAACATCATGACTATGTCTGTGTACGAGCGTATCAGCGAAATTGGAACAATAGCCGCTATCGGTACGCGTCCGAGCCGGATTCTAACGATGTTTTTGGTAGAGGGTTTTACGATGGGCTTGTTGAGTAACATTATAGGAATATTAGTGGGTGTAGGAATTCTTTTGTTGATGAATACAACGAGCATTAACTTTACATTCGGACAGATGAATGTTGCACTTGCCCCGGATATTCCCGCCCGCGAGATTTTATTAACAACATTAATAGTAATGCTTGTTTCAGTTTCTGCAAGCTTGCAACCGGCATATAAGGCATCCAGGATGGAACCGGTTGATGCCTTGGGACATGTATAAAAAGGATAAAATATGAAAACCATAACATCATTCATTCTAATTTTTTTATTTAGTGTAATTCTTCAGGCACAAGATGCGAATGTTTTACTAAAAACAGTCGATGAAAATCTGATGCCTGATTCGTACGAAGCAATACGCAAAATTATTAATGAAGAACCCAATGGTTCAAAGAAGGAATACACCTTTTACACTATAAAAAAAGGGAAAGATAAAATTGCGATGCTGTACATTACACCGGCGAGTGAGAAGGGACGCGCTACGCTGCGTTTGGGCGATAATATGTGGTTATACGTTCCCAATGTAAACAAACCAGTCCGTATCACAAGCTTGCAATCGGTTATTGGCGGTGTGTTTAACAATGCCGATCTTATGCAGTTGGAGTATGCTGTCGAGTACAACGCTTCGTATGCTGAAGGAACTGAGAAAGAGTATATCCTCGACTTGAAAGCAAAGAACAAAACTGTTGCTTACGACAGATTGAAGATGTGGATTAGTAAAGACAAAAAAAATCTCCTCAAAGTTGAGGCATACTCAGCATCCAACATGTTGATTAAGACACTCGAATTTAAAGAGGACAAAAATTTTGGCGGCGGACTAATTCGTTCATCAGTTATTGAAACATCCAGCCCGCTCTATAAAGGTTATCGCTCGTTGATGGTGTACCAAAAAATCAAAAAACGACAGTTCCCTGATGAGGTGTTTACGCTGAGTTACATGGGTCGTTTAGGAGACCTCCGGTGAAGTTCTGGTTCCTTTATTTTCTAATGGTTCCTCTGCTTGCGTTTTCACAAGAAGAATTCGATTCATCTACAAACGAGAAAAAATTAGAATGGAGCGGCAATCTTGATGTAAAGTATTCTCTTTTACAGATGTCTCAGACTTCACCGGCATATCGACTTCAATTCTATAGTTCGAAGGATATATCGCGTTATCTATCGCAGTATCGAATCGAGCCGTATCTGAATGCCGAATATAAATCGGGGAGTTTAGGGTTTTTTATGAAAACCCACGCAACATATTTTAGCGATGATGAAGCGAGTGTCGATTTGTTCGAGGCATACGCAAGATACAATCCTTCGTTGAGCGCTACTATGCAACTTGGTAAAAGCGTGTTTAGCTGGGGAAAGGGATATGCCTTCAATCCGGTAGGGTATGTAAATCCGCTGAAGGATCCTGAGAACCCGGAACTTGCTCAGGCGGGAATTCTTTCGGCAAATGTTGAGTATATAAAAAGTTTTTCATCGGGTGCGCTTCAATCCTTTGCAGCCCAGGCGATAATAATCCCGGAAAGCAATCCTATAAACGGTCGTTTCGGTGAAGCAAAATACACAGATGTTGCGGCGAAGCTTTATTTTCTATTTTTGGATACCGATATTGATTTAATGATTTACCAGGGCAGCCGGAATCCTAAGCGATATGGGTTTGATGTTTCGAAGAACATAATGGAAAATTTAGAATTCCACACCGAATTCGGTTTGACACGAAACGCTGACAGATATTTCATTGGCGATGGAGTTTTAAGCCGAGAGCATGGCGATATTTACAGTTATCTTTTCGGAATAAGATATCTTAACGAGTGGAATACGACCGTGATTGCAGAATACTATCGCAACGGGTTTGGTCTGAGTGAAACAGAATACGAATCGTATAATAAATATCTTTTGAACGGTCTTACTGTTGGAACACCTGATGCTATTCAACAAACAGTTGGCATTAGTCAGGCATATTTCAAGAGCAGCACATTAATGCGCGATTATCTCTATGTAAAAATAACTCAGCCGGAACCTTTTGAATTGCTTTATTTTACCCCATCAATTTACACTATTTACAATCTGCAAGACAACAGTTTTTTGCTCTCAACAAACTTGACCTATAAACCTGAAACGAATCTTGAATTTATTGTTTGGTACACATCTATGTTTGGCAAAGAGGCGAGTGAATTCGGATCACGTCAGGTCGAGCAAAAAATTGAGTTGTGGATGCGAGCGTATTTTTAAGAAAAATCGATTGAAGCGACGTTAGAAGATAATCTAAGAGATTTAGCTGATAAATATCGAATGACATCGATTGATATTGTGAAGATAGTAGTTCCGGATGAGGATTAGCAAAATCGGTACTGATATAATTCGATATTTTTACTTGCCTAAACTCAACCATTTATTTATGACCGGCGAGGGTATAGCAAAACCTGAAGCATACAATCTATATAATTCAAGAGATATTTGAAGTTGGAATTATTAAATGATATATTATAATCAACGTGCGGCTCCGTGAAAATACTTACACGAAGGAATTTCGTGTAACTTCGTGAAATAAAAATAGATGGCTTGGTGTTAAGAGCCCGCCTGTCTACCGATAGGTAGATTCGACTGAAGCAAGCAGGATGATAGATATGCAACTGCACGCATATCTATGTTCCAGAAGATATATAGCCGTTCAGGCTTGCCCGACAATTTTTGTGGCGGGATAATTAATAGGTAGCCCTATTTCAGGGTGCATAGTGTTTTTTAATATGTTTTCGATTATATTTTTGAAGGCATTTAGAACAAAATAAAGTAAAAATATGAGTAAAGAATTATCCAAAAAGATTGCAGACTGTTTCAAGAATAAGCCTGTAAAAAAGGCATTTTTATTTGGCTCGGTGTCGCGAAACGAAGAAGATGATCAAAGTGACGTAGATATCTTAGTCGAATTAGATTACTCACAACCAATCGGTCTTGGTTTTGTAAGAATGAAATTAGAATTAGAAGACATGTTAAAAAGGAAAGTTGATATTCTTACAAGTAATAGTGTTTCAAAGTATATTCAACCATTTATTGATTCAGAAAAAATATTGATATATGAGAAATAGTTTAGGCGATAAGGCGCGATTACAACATATTTATGATGCTATTCTCGAAATCGAATCATATATTCAAAAATCACGTTATGAAGTTTTCCAATCTAATACGATGATGCAATTTGCTTGTGTAAAACAATTGGAAATTATTGGTGAAGCAGCAAATCATCTCACCCCTCATTTCAAGAAACTCTATTCAGAAATACAATGGCGAGAAATAATAGGTCTTAGGAATATATTAATCCACGAATATTTTGGAATTGATACAAAAATTGTGTGGGATATAATTACAACCGATATTGTTTCATTAAAGTCACAAGTCAAAGAAATTATAGAACAATTATAACAAGGTCTTACCCGTCGCTCAACACGGACAGCCCCGCGGAGCGGGTTAAACTGCTTTCGCATTTGGCATTCCCTACTACGCAAAAACGCTTCAGCGGGCAAGCTGGGGTGCCGCTTATCGACAACGCCGTTATACCAAAAAGGAAAACTAATGAAACTTTATTCCTATGTAGTTGAACATGATAATGGATTTGCGCCAAATCCATATTTTAATGTCTGCTCTTTAGCGCATTGTAAATTTGGTAAAAAAAGAAAAAATATCGTAGAAATGGCAAATGTTGACGATTGGATTATTGGTACTGGAGGTAGTAGTTCCAGAAGTGCTGGAAAAGGAAAATTAGTATATGCTATGCGTGTAGATGAGAAGTTGAGTCTGAAAGAATATTATAAAGATAAAAGGTTCAATTCAAAGAAACCAAATAATAGTAGTTTTGAAAATAGTAGGGGTGATAATAAATCTAAATTCAAAAATGATATACAAAGATTTGTGCTATTATCATCTCATTATTATTATTTTGGTAATAAAGCGGTAAAAATTCCAACCCGATTTAGAAACCACAAAACTTGTGCTCTTGAAAAAAAAGGTCCCGGCTATAAATCTTCCTTTGATGAAAAGTATATCTTAAATTTTGTTTTTTGGTTAGAGAAAAATTACTCTATTGGTATTATTGGTGTACCTTGTAATCTTGAAACAGAAGAAATGTATTTTACTGATAAGCTAAAAAAGAAAAATGGAGTTTGCAAATGAAAGCACTTTTATTACGTGTTGGAATTGATAATGGCTATGGAGCTGTTACACCAATATTTGCTGATGATACTTATGAGTATATTTCTATCTATTATAAAAACAAAGTATCAATAGAAAAGAACGAAAAAAGAACATACAAAGATATTAAGTGCAAATATAGAGATAATGGCTTAGAGTTAAGAAATTTACAAGGATTTACAAATATTGCTTCATACCTTCCTAAAAAGCTCCATGATAAAATTATTCATCTTGACCCAGAATTTGAATCATTTACTTATGGTGAACCAGGCCGTCAAAAAAGGGCGGCTTTATTGAAATTGGAAAAAGGTGATTTATTAGTTTTTTATTTAGGAGGCAAGAATTGGGATGATAAAACGGACAGTGAATTAGGCGTTTATATCTTCAGTTATTTTACAGTTAAAGAAGTTTATGATTGGAACAATTTAAGCAAAAAAGAACAAAAAGAACTATCAATAAATCAACTCTCTAAAAACGCTCATATAATAAGTTCAAAACCAAGAACAAACTTAGTTATAGTTAAAGGTGAATCTTCTAAAAGCAAAAAACTAAAATATTGTATTAAGATATCGGAACCCAATCAGAAAAGTAATAATCCTTGTTATATTGCATCAAAGGAAATAAGAAAGTTACTTGGTATTAGGGAGTTTATTACACGTGCAGTTCCTATTTGGATTATGAATAAAAAATATTTGCAGAATTTGCAAAGTTTACTACTATTAAAAACAATAAGTTTATAGAAAAATCCAATAATTATAATAGAATGCTTAAAATAACATAGAATTGCATAACAAGCGGTTAAACTTAACCGCAGTTTTCAGAGTAGCAAGTTAGGCGCAACGCCGTTAGACCACATGAATTAACTATCGCATAGCTACACAAGTTAGCGGAAATCAAAATAAACAGGAGACAAAATATCATGCAAACAATTTTGGGAGCAAACGGAACAATTGGCTCTGTATTAGCAAAGGAGTTAACGGCTTACACAAATCAAATAAGATTAGTCAGTCGCAATCCAAAGAAAGTAAATGAAACAGACGAATTGTTCCCAGCCGATTTGTCGGATGCAAGTCAGGTAGAAAAAGCTATTGTGGGTTCTGAAGTTGTATATCTATTAGTGGGATTTGATTACAACATAAAAGTATGGCGAGATAACTGGCCCAAACTCATGCGTGCCACAATAGACGCTTGTATTAAGCACAAAGCGAAATTAGTATTTTTTGATAATGTCTATATGTATGATATTAATGCTATCCCGCACATGACTGATAATTCATTCATAAACCCGCCAAGTAAAAAGGGGGCAGTTAGAAAAGAAATTGCCGACATGCTTTTAAATGAAGTAAAATCCGGGAAATTGACTGCACTAATTGCCCGCTCTGCTGATTTTTATGGTCCTAATAACGATAAAAGTTTCTTAATTGAAGTGGTTTACAAAAATATAAAAAAAGGCAAGAAGCCCAATTGGTTCATTGATGCAAATAAAAAACATTCCTTTACTTATACACCCGATGCAGCCAAAGCTACCGCACTATTGGGAAACACTGTTGACGCATACAACCAAGTGTGGCATTTACCCACCGATAAAAACACCTTAACAGGTAAAGAAATGATAGCATTGTTTGCCAAAGAAATGAATGTAGAAAACAAGGTTTCTATATTGCCGATGTGGTTATTGAAAATACTCGGTCTCTTCATTCCAATAATGAAAGAGATGCCTGAGATGATGTATCAATACGATAGGGATTATTATTTTGACTCAAGCAAATTTGATAAACGATTTAACTTTAAAGCTACAACTTATCAGGAGGGTGTAAAACTGACAGTTGAGCAAACAAAAAATAAATGATGGAAGCAGATCAACCACGAATACATATTGGCAGTGGTTCAGTGGATAATTAAATATTCTATCGTGTGTCTTCTAACAAGTGCCTCATACAAAAGGCATCTTCCGAAGGAATCACTTTGTGACCTTCGGGACTAAAATTAGGAGGGGGGACGTTTGCCTCCATGTCTATAAGAGTAGAGAAGTCGACTATCGAGTCGCAGACTCGTAGAGGGGATGAGTCCGAAACAAGTTTGCACTTGATTTGAGCTTTTTATAATATTTGCAGTGTATATTTTATGAATGCAAGCGATTGTATCACCGAGAAGTGTATCATAAATTGGAACATAATTTTAGTCATCAACTCGCTTGATAATATCCTATAGTGATGTGAATGATAACCCGTTGAAAGAATATAAAATACAATGAAAACAAAAAAACATACTAAATCTAACACACACGCTGCCTGCGTGTTAGACGGATTATATGGCAGTATAATTAATAGTTCGGCGGCAGAGCATATGTCGGCATTTGAAACGATAATTTGATAAGGAAATATACTATGAAAAAAGTATCCAGTATTCCTATTATTTTGTCCATCTTGATTGCAACATTGGCAATAATCGTTGCTGGATTAGGGGTCTTTTGGCAAGGCGGAGGACAAAAATCTGAATTTCTCACTCTGCGTGGTGAAACAGTAACGATACAAGGACATGGACTGTATCAACATGAAACGCTCTCTACCGCGGCGCAGGCAATAGCCCAAGATGTCGTTACTCTGCTGGTGGGGATTCCGCTATTAGTTATATCCATGATTTTGTTCAAAAAAGGAAGTTTGCAGGGTAAGTTGCTTCTATCGGGAACATTAGCATATTTTCTATATACGTATGCGTCTTTTGCTTTTGGTGCGGCATACAACATCTTGTTTCTGGTATATGTGAGTTTATTCTCGCTTAGCCTATTCGCTTTCATCTTTGCGCTCATGGAAATAGATATTCCAACTTTGCCAAAGCATTTTTCGTCAGGTTTGCCTCATCGCACAATCGCTATATTCTTATTCGTTGTGGGGAGTTTCTTGTTATTAGCCTGGTTGGGGCGCATCGTACCAGCACTATTAGCAAATCAGCCGCCACTTGGATTGGACGCGTACACAACCCTAATTATTCAAGCATTAGATTTAGGGTTGGTTATGCCAATAGCCTTTCTGTCAGGTATCTTGCTCTGGAAGAAAAGCGCATGGGGCTATCTGCTTTCTTCAATTGTTCTAATTAAGGGAGTCACTTTAGCACTTGCAGTATCAGCAATGGCGGTAAACATGATTTTAGCGGGAGTGCAAGTCAGCACTGGTGAGTTAATAATGTTTCCATTCATTGCCATAGTTAGCGGCGGGTTGACAGTTATACTTCTGAGAAATGTTACTGAGTTAGGAGACAAGAATTGAGAAGCAGAAGAGCCGCCGAACAAAGCGTGCACATGACTGGGGGAGTCGGCGCGATTTATGAGCATTTTCTACACTTTTACAGTTTCCTGCTTCCGAGCCTTTTCCTACTCCCGCCCGCTAGCAGGTAACGCTCACCGTTAGGTAACTATGCAAAGGCATTCCAAATGAACGAAACATTTCCATTCGGCAGACCAATTATTCCTGTAGAACAAAGAGACAGAAATGAGGTTGAACGAACTTCAGTTCGTTAAATATATTACAAAAACGAAATAAATTTCGTTCTACATTTCCACCCCTTGTTCAAAAAAATGTTTATTCCTTATAAATCCCTACCACCACTCTCCCATTCTCATCAATAAAAAAACCCATCCTGGTTTTTTCATCAGAATGGGTTTTGATTTTTTTTTGGAGAAATTACTTAGTCGATGGAATCAAGTCCTTCGTTTTCAATTTCGATGGGGAAAAGATTCCTATTACTCCGTTCAATCCCACTGTCATAACTATATTATAGAAAAACGCGATGAAGGCAATCAGCAATAATGAGCCGGAAAGAGCCGCAAGTATCATATAGCTGTTGAACTCACCCTCGAAATACAAGGTACGTCTCAACATTCCCTGCAATCCTGCCATTCCCATGAAAGCGCCCATTCCAATTCCTCCGATCAGGTGCGCCCAGAAATGGAAACTTGCCAATTTATCGCTGTACAACTTTGCGCCGTTCGTGAGAATCGGTAACAACAGATAGATCGCGGAATATAATGTCATTGTCAGTCCTACTAATATTGCAACATGCACGTGCGGACCGACGATCCATTGCGTGTTATGGAGAATTCTATTCAAGCCCAAATCTGCCTGCATAATTCCGGCTGGAACTGCCAGAGCAAATCCCAATAATCCGCCGAGCAGGAATTTTAACGGGTGAGTCATCTTGAGTGGTCTCGCACTCCAGAGAGTAACGAGCGTTATGAAAAATGCCAGACCTTGTGTAATAAGTTCGAAGGCGGTTACCATTTCACCCGAAACAATTTTTAGAATTCCCGGCTGTGCCTGATCGGACATCAGATGATGCGACCATACTGTCCACGAGACAACCATCTCAATAAATAATGCGGCACGGGCAACATTCTCCATGAAAAGTTTTTTCCCCGTAATCATCGTCGCTAATAAATACCAGGTTCCGGCAACAAATATTAATACTAATCCATCGGCAATGAGGTCGAGTCCCCACCAAAACCAATTCTTGTATAACAACGCATCAACCGCAGAGTGTTTTAAACTGACTCCAAATAACTCCGCTACCATGTAAACAAGAATCAATACACCTGTAAAAATGATGATGCCCGCATTGAGGGCTGTGTCAACTGTGCCTCTTGCAATGGCGGCAACCGGTAAAGAAACTAAATGTTCTTTTTTCTTTTTTGAAAATAGATTTTTCAATCCGGTTAAACCAAGCGCCGATTTCATCAATGCGCCGCCATTCTGTTTTTCCCATCCTTCAGGCGTATAGGTGATCGTCTTGAAAATATTAATGACGAAAAATGTGGTGCCCACCATTACTATGGCAATACCGAAGATGAAGAAGGTTCCACCAACAACGCTGAACTGAGTAAAGTCTGCCGGCAGGGGCCAGTACAGTGTGTAGAGAGGACTGTAATGCGAAACAAATCCGGAGAACCAGAAAATAAAAGTTCCCACAGCAATTAACCATAATGTCCAATTGCCGAGTTTGATACTCCATAATGGTTTTTTCATAAGAAACGGAACGAGGAATAAGAACGCTCCGAAAACTATGGAGTAGGTCGAGCCAAAAATTCCGACTAACGGATGTGCGGTTAGGATGGCAAAGAACTGTTCGTTTGAAACGAGCGGAAAAGGAGCGACCTCGTACAAACGCATGATCATTCCTTCGACAACAGCCAATCCGTAATAAAGCAAGCCCACAACGACGAATCGTAATGCAAGCTTCTGCATCGGCGTCAGGGTGTTCGGCTTAAATAAACCCTGCTCACCGTGTGTAAGTGTTTTTATAAAGCTCATATTCATTCTCCTTGTGTTTATGGAAATTTAATCGGTTACTTCGACGGCGTCACGGACGATCATGTTAATTCCTTTCCATCCGGAATATTCGGTCGAGCGAATTGAATAAACACCCGCACGGTCGAATTGCCAGAGGATATCGTTATTGTGTCCGGGAATTACCTGCATTTGGAAAACCATCGAATTATCTTTTCGAAACAATCCGAAGCCGTATGTTAGATCATTTGAAGTTACATTGAATCTCACCTTTTCATTTGTTTTGATCATCAGTTTTTCCGAAGGAAGCGAGAACTGGTGATCTGCAACCGTGATGTTGAATTCCCGATCCGCTATAATCTCGGCGCGATTTAAATCCATCGGCTTCCATGGTATAGTTTCATGCGTAACGATGTGTAACGAAACACCGATGACGACAAGTAATCCGACGAATGAATAAAAAAGAGCCGGTTTAATTTGATTGGTACCTCTGTCTCTTGTGACCTTATATGCAAACCAGCCCATCGTTGCCATAATCGCAAGGACATAGAACGTGTAGGCGATTGTTTGCCCGGTAAGCACTGTGTTTGAATCTATCATAGTAGCGCCCTTTATATTGGTTATACGTATATATCCTACCACAAGGTAGCATTTAAAAATAAAAAAAACAATTACTTCATTTTCTTTTTCAAGTCGGTTAATTTTGTTGATGAGAGAACATTTATCAGATTCATCTGCGAATCTGCCCAGACATCGTGCATAGCACAGGGATTTTCTAATACACATTCACCGAATCCGAAAAAACATGTGGGTGCGGTGGGGAATCCTTCCACAGCTTTAATAATATCGGAGAGATAAATTTTATCCGCTTTTTTTGCGAACTTATATCCGCCATATTTCCCGCGCTCACTTTTGATTAAGCCATTTTTCGATAGAACAGTTAATAACCATTGCAAATATTTTTTCGGAATTTTAAGCTGCTTATGGATATAGTCGGAAGAGTATTTTTCTTTTTCTTCCACAGCCATGAAAGTAAGTATCCGCAGAGCGTATTCCGTCGTTTTTGAGAATGTCATCGGTTTATAATCATTGTTTTAAAAATATAACAAATATTCTTATTCAACACCAAAAATAATCGTGTATTCAATTAACTATTTAAGACATTTGAAAAATTAGCAGTCATATTAATGTAAAGGTTTTTTCGCCATCCACGCTAACCAAACGATGACCGACCAAATTATTGAGCGCAAACCCATAGCATGTACGCTGTGCAATGCAACAACGCCACCCAAAATATGCATTATGCTAACGAGAGCCAATACAATCAGGTGCATTGCCAATTATGTGAATCATTGAACTTTCTTTCCGTGATATGGCATGAAACTAACAATATCCCACAAATCAAGAGAGTTTAAAGGGCTTTCCATATCTGTGTTGCATACTAATAATTTAAGCTCGTTGTGTATTTGCTTTTATCCACATTCTTCTGTATTTTTCCCAATCCAAATTGTTATCAAGTTAGGTTATTGAGTTTACTACTCCTATGGATGATCTTAAAGCTTAGCTACAAGAGCGATTTGTGGAAGAACTCTAACCATAGATGAGATATATGTTAAACCTAACGTCGGATTTCCACATCGCTATGATGAAAAGTTAAATTAACTTATTGTAATGAGTCGTATAGAAGTAAATATTAACCCAAGCGTGTTACAATGGGCAAGAGAAGAAGCCGGTTACGATCCTTCTGAAATTGCCGCAAAAGTAGAAGTCCCTACGGAAAAATACAATACGTGGGAGCAGAAGGGTGAAAAAGTGCCTCTTGGGAAATTAAAAAATATTGCCAATTATTATAAAAGGCAATTAGCTGTGTTTTTCCTCCCTGAAGTCCCAAAGAAAATCGTCAAGCCGAAAGATTTTCGGAATGTCATAACTGCAAAGAGTAAACTCTCCAAAAAAGTTCTTTTAGTAATGCGCGATGTTACATATTTTCGTCAAACCGCACTTGAAATAAAAGGAGAAGGATACTGGAAAGATCGCTACAGTTGGATAGCTGAAGTTGACGCCAACAATAAAAAATCCGATGTGATTGCAGGATGGCTTCGTGAGAAATTAAATATCAGCGTTGAAGAGCAGCTCCGCTGGAAAACATCCAATGAGGCGTATCGTACGTGGAGAAGTGCGGTAGAAAACCAATTGGGAATTTTGATTTTCCAATTTCCGATGCCACTAAAAGAAGTGCAGGGTTTTTGTTTTACCGATGCGTATCCTTACTCAATCATTGTTAATTCCAATCATTCTTATACTGGTCGTATCTTTACAATCTTTCACGAATTGGCTCATATCATAAACCATAATTCCGGCATTTGTTTGTGGGATGATGTTATGGAAAACCAAAATGAAGAATGGGAATGCAATTCGATTGCAGGAAATTTTCTTGTTCCAAAGAATATACTTCAATCCACAGACGATCTTAAAGAAATTCAGACATACGCCAACAAGTTTAAAATTAGTCCGGAAGCATATCTGCGTAGATTAAAAGAAGAAAAGGCAATCAGTTCCGTAAAATTCTTTACACTGCTGGATCAAATAAAAGCATCGTATCCCGCAATTCCACCTAAGAAAATAATAATTAAGCCTGAAGTGAAAAGCAGGGCGAGCAGAGGAGAGACATTTTACACTCTTGTATTAGATGCTCTGAATCAAAATAGAATATCTTATACACAAGCATCCGGAATGCTCGATCTGAATATCAGCCGGGTAATGCGTGAAGCATAGCTCGCAAAATATCTATTGCCTTGATACGAGCGCTTTAGTAACTATGCACCGATACTATCCTATACGAATCCTGCCTGATTTATGGAACAATCTTGAAGAATTATTTAAGAAACGCCGGGTACGTTCCCACGAATTTGTGTACGATGAAATAGTTCCGTCAACCGGAACAAAAGATGATTTAGCAAAACTTGTTTCGAAGCATAAAGTCTGTTTCCAAGCAATCACAAAAAAACAAGCGCAAGTTGTACCTGAAATTCTTTCTCTCTTTCCACATCTAATTGATCCGAGAAGCAAGAAAGATCAAGCTGATCCCTGGATTATTGCGATGGTTGTTGAATTAATGGAAGAGACAAGTCTATTCGGGAAGGAATCTGAATTTGTTGTTGTCAGCACCGAGAGTGAATCGAGTCCAAATAAAATTCCCGCTGTTTGCAAGCATTACAACGTAAGGCATATGAATCTTTTTGAATTTTATGAAGATAATGGATGGAGTTTTTCATTATCAATAAAATGAGCTGCTATCTGCGGACTTGTTGGATGTACGTTAAGTTGATTCTCTCAAAAGACTTTCGTAACTTTACCCACTATAAAAGCGGGTAAACAGAAATATTAGCTGAAATGGAAGAATACTATCGTTTACAATTGGGATTATAACATGGCAGTTAACTCATCCATAGAATGGACCGAATCTACGTGGAACCCGGTTACCGGTTGCAACAAGATAAGTCCGGGATGCAAGCATTGTTATGCAGAACGGATGGCGCATCGCTTGCAGCGAATGGGACAGGCGAACTATGCTAACGGGTTCAAGCTGACGATGCATGAACACGTTGTAGAACTTCCGCTCCATTGGAAGAAGCCGCAAACGATCTTTGTGAATTCGATGAGCGATTTGTTCCACGAAAATGTTCCGCTTGAATTCATCCGGAAAGTTTTTGATGTGATGCGACGCGCTCACTGGCATCGTTTTCAAATCCTAACGAAACGCTCGGAGCGACTGCGAGAACTAAGTTCACTGCTTACGTGGACGCCAAATATCTGGATGGGTGTCAGCGTAGAGAATCAAGAGTACACGCACCGCATAGACGATCTAAGAGCGACAGGTGCACAGGTGAAGTTTCTTTCGCTTGAGCCGCTGATGGGTCCTCTCCGCAAACTGAACCTTAAAAAGATCGATTGGGTGATTGTTGGCGGCGAATCGGGTCCGCACGCGCGACCGATGGATGAAACGTGGGTGCTCGATATACGTGACCAATGTGATAGTGCTAATGTCCCGTTCTTCTTTAAGCAATGGGGTGGTACGAACAAGAAGAAAGCCGGCAGATTGCTCGAAGGTAAGACGTGGGATGAGATGCCGAGATTGAGGAAGGCGGGATAAAGCAATGAGATTATTATCACTATTAAATAATTAGATAGAAAGGTATTCTTATGCATATACGAAATAATGTAATCACACTCCTCTTGGTTCTGTTTATCGCCGGATGCAGTAAGTATGACAAAGAAACTATTAAAGTTGGAAGAATACTTCCACTAACTGGTCCCGCAGCATCTTATGGACAAAGCGAACAGAAAGGTACGGCACTTGCCTTAGATGAAATAAACACCAAGGGTGGAATTGATAATAAAAAACTTGAAATCATTTTTGAGGATGATAAGTGCGATGTTAAAGAAGGTGTGAATGCGATGAAGAAGCTTGTAGAGGTTGATAAGGTACCCGCAGTTCTTGGTGCGACTTGTAGTGGTGTAACTCTTGCTATATCACCGATTGCAAATGAAAAGCAAGTACTTTTACTTTCCCCTCTCTCTTCGCTTGCCGAAATAACCAACGCAGGTCCTTTTGTTTTCAGGGTGATGCCTTCCGATGCATTCCAAAGCAGAATATTAGCTGAGTGGGTTTATTCAGAGGGGTACACAAAAATTGCTATGCTTTCGATAAACAATGCTTGGGGAAAGGGGGTCTCAGATGAATTTCAGAAATATTACAGTCAACTTGGAGGTGTTATTACAATAACTGAAATGTGCAAAGAGGGAGACAGAGATTTTCGTATCCAATTGGGCAAAATTAAAGAATCAAAACCGACTGCAATCTTTTGTCCGTCGATGCCCAAGGAGGGTGGGCTTATTTTAAAACAATTAAAAGAACTCGGAATAAAAGTGCCCATCTACGGTGCAGATGCATGGAGTGTAAAAGAACTACTAGATGAAGCAGGAAATGCAGCAGAAGGTGTGATGTACACTTACCCAGCTCAGTTTACTGGTGCAGAGTATCAAGAATTCGCTACTTCATTCAAGAAAAAATACAGTCAAGATCCAGATGTCAATGCCGCAGGTGCATATGACGCCCTTAAAATTTTATCCGTGTGTATTAAAAACGTTCTGGACCAAAAACTTCCTTTAACGGGCGGCAACCTAAAGATCGAAATGTCCAAGATAAAGGATTTCAAGGGTGCAACAGGGACAACAACATTTGATGAGAATGGTGACTCAATCGCAAAGACTTTCGAAAAGATGATAATTCGAAATGGAAGTAGAGTTAAGTATGAAAAACAATAGGAATTGGGATTACCAAATAGAATGTTGACTCCGCCTCCCTTAATACGAGGCTCCTTTTTTCGGAGTGATGAGATTGAACGCGTACGAGTAAACCATACATTACTTTCGGTTTCGCTTCTTCTTTCCAATGCATGCAATCTCCGCTGTATGTACTGCTATCGTGATGCGGGTGCACAAGACACACAATTATTTATATTGAAAGAATGGAAGGAAGTATTAACTCAAGTTAAAGCATTAGGAGCAAGGAATGTTTGGATACCAGGATCGGGAGAACCAATGCTGGATCCTGTTTTTTATTATGCTGGAAATTTCCCTTTGATTGAGCTTGCCAATTCTCTTGGATTATCGGTTACTTTCTTTACGAATGGAACCCTTCTTACGAAGCAACTCGTAAGGCTAATAAAGCAATATGATGTTTCCGTTATCACAAAGCTTAATAGTTTTAATCCTGCAGTGCAAGATTATCTCGCCGGGAAGTCGAACGTATTTGAGAAAGTGTGGCGTGGTCTAACTTTACTAATTGAGGCCGGGTTTGCGGACAACCATTCATCGAGACTTGGCATCGATACTGTAATTGTTGCTCAAAACTATGATGAAATCCCAGAGATGTTCAAATTTTGTCGAGATAGGAATATCATTCCTTATATTACTGCTAATCTCCATGGTGGTCGTGCTTGTATGAATAACCAGTTGGATGTTTCAAAGAATAAGCTGAGCGTACTATTCGAACAACTATTACGTATTGACCAAGAAGAATATGGTTTTACTTGGTTCCCTTCTCCTCCAATTGTAGCCTCACAGTGTAAAAAGCTTTTCTACGATATCGTGGTAGATTCCACAGGCGAGGTCTCTCTGTGCCCAGGGATTCAACTACCGATTGGTAATATCCGTGATAATAAATTAAAGGACTTGATGCAGGCATCGGATTTATTCCAAAAGATTCGTAATCTGCCAAATAAACTCGAAGGCAAATGCCGATCCTGTCTTTCAACGGAATGTGGATATGGATGTCGGCTGGAAGCTTGGGCGCATGGTAATCTCTTTGGAGATGATCCGATGTGCTGGCATGAAATTAATACCACAACAGTTGCCGTACAATAGTAGAAACCATGAAAATTCAACTTGTAAAAGCACCTACTCAAAATACAGGCATGCCTGAGCATGACTGGTATACACCTTTAAATCTAATTTGGCTTGCGAATTATCTCTGCCAATATGATTATGAAGTTGAAATACTCGATGGTCAGATTCTTACGATTGAAGAAATCCTAAGTAGAATTTCCGCTGATCTTGTAGGCGTAAGTTTTGATATTTTATCGATTGACAAATTTGATCAAATAGTTTATCAAGCAAAGAGCAGGGGATGCTTTACTTTGGCTGGTGGTCATCTTGCAACCGCACTCGGAGAACGACTCTTAATTGACAACCCAAATCTTGATGCTGTGGCTTGCTACGATGGAGAAGAAGCACTTCTTGGAGTTGTTCGTACAGTCGAGAAAAAGAAAAAACTATCAAAAGAGATCCCAAACCTTATTTTTCGGCAAAATGGGACTATTGTTAAAACTATCGTCCGAGATGTGAACTTATCAGATATACCATTACCGAAGAGGGATGTGGGAGGTATTCAACTTGATGATTATATAAAAAATTTTCAAGAGACAAAAAAAAGATTAGGTTTCGATTTCAATTATAATAGACCAACAAACACATACTCACACAAAGGTTGCCTGTTCCGCACGAATGGTAACGGTTGTAGTTTCTGTTCCAGAGTAGATCAGAAATTTAGATTAAAACCTGCTAAAAGGGTATACGAAGAGTACAAATATTTAGAGAGGACATTTGACATAGACTACATATCCGACTTTAGCGATAGCTGGATTTATACTCCTTTCGTGAGGGATTTGGTAGAACAATATGAACGGAAAGGGAAGCTGAGTGCATCGATTCGCGTATACGGTGACGTAAGAATGGTGACCGCAGACAATGCGAGAATGATGCGACAAATCGGGGTTAATACAGTTCTCCTAGGCATTGAGTCCGGGAATGAAGATGTTCTCAAGAAGAATGGAAAACCAACAACAAGAAAACAAATTCTCGCAGCGGTTGACATCTTAGCTGCTAACGATATGAAGATTGCAGATGCTTATGTCCTGGGTTTAATCGGTGAGACACGTGAAAGTGTCAATGATACAATTTCATTAGCAAAAGAAATTAGAGAGCGATGTAAAACAGAAATTTCGTATTGGAATCTAATGACGCCTCTTCCCGGGAGCAGGATTTGGAACATTTTAGTACACGAAAAATATGATCTGTATCCAGATGGAGTATTTCATATTGATACTGAATACCTAGAACGTGTAAGCATTAAAAAATTCACACAACTTGGTATCCATGGATATGAATATTTAGTAGACAGACGAGAAGAGATGCTGTCTTTATCAAGAATTGCGAGCTCTGAGTTTGTTACAGCCAATAGATAGTCAATCATAAGGAATATTTAATATGGGCCTACTTAAATTTATAGTTTCTATAATTGTTCTTGCTGTTATTGCATACTATACTTATCAAAGCACTTTTAATAGGATAGATATCGAGACACTTATCATCGCGGAGAAAAGTGGGGGTATAGCTGCGGTCATTCCAGATGGGAAGATAATAAAAGAGGAATCGGCGGATTCACTTTTCGCAATGTTGGGATATGTCAAGTCAGACAGCTTTGTTGTTCAAGCCGGAAAAGGTACTGGCGATTCGATTGTTGGTACTATAGTTATACTCTTTGGGAGTATTGTCGTTTCCTGGAGTATTTTTTCGATAATAGATTACTTGTTCAGTATAGCTCCTTTGCGTCTTCAATGGAGGAGCAAGTTTTTTCGATGGACACATCGATGGCTGGGAAAATATGGATTAAGTCGTACAGACAGCACAGACAGTGAGTTACGAGAAAACTATTATGAACTTCTTCGGCTACTTTCATCTGGGTTCGCTAGTGAATATGAAAATGTCAATATCCGCTTAAGCTATAATGGGACAGTATCAGATCTTCAAGAGAGATGCGAAGCAAGTTTAAACGTTGATAAGTTAACACTACCCGTAGGTAAAGGGAAATTGGTTGAATTATTGGAATATTGGGAGAAACTTGTTGTCGCAAATAAGGCAATCGTATCCCGTGTTTTTGTTTCGCCACCGTGGATTTACTTGTATAACTCAGTAAAGGATAAGAATTCACTCTCTTGGTACTCTTCTGTAAATAAAAACATAAAAACCTGTTGGACGCACACAGGGAAAGAAAATGTGGAGAGGGAAATAAAGAATCTCAAACCAGATCTAGATTTTGCACTTTTTGAAGGAGATCGCAATGTAGGAGGCATGAAAGAACGGGGTAGGATTTGTGTGGGGTATATTAAGGGAAGTCTTGTTTATACCTTCCAGACCAATGATGAATGTTTACTAGACAAAAGGCCTACTTATCTCAACACTTTGTGGGCTACTGGACAAGACCACAACGCGACGATTGCGGAAATTAATAGTCATTCAAAGCTCTCATGGCGGATTCGTTCTAAAATCATGAGTTACTGTTCAAATTTTAGTAAAAATATTTTTTCCTTCAAGAAACAATTTCCAATTTCATCAACTACAGTTCCCAAATAATGCATAGGAAAGAATTGTGAATAGTTGTTTTTCAATTGATATTACAGTATATGAAACCTAAAAAATACTCCATTCTCTCAACAATCAGCGATCCGCAGCGATACGATTTGATGTTAGAATCATGTTATGTCTTATTACGATGTGATGAATGGGATTTTATTGAAACTGATGAAAATGGTATACCTTCATCTTCAACTTCATGGATCCATAGTATACAATCTGCATTGATGATGTTCGGACTTGATGTTACATCGTATCCACAAGGAAGTGTTTCTGCTAATAGAAATTACTATGAAGCATTACGAAATTATTTTGACGGCAAATTCCCTGATAACGGCGATACAAACCTATTAAGAGAGAGATTAAGAAATTTTCTTCGTCTCAGACGAGATGATTCAGGTACAAGTAATACTGATCTTTATGGGTCATATTTCAGCACTGATAAAACACACAGTTCACGGGATGTAACTAATTTTAGAAAAATCGAAACAAGCTTGAGACATAGTGCAGCTGCATTATGGATTTTAGTCGAAGAATCTCTTGGTAACTTCCGAAAGGATATCTCAGATTCTCTTGATTCTTTTTTTCTACATATCAAGGAGTATTTATCAGCTTCAGATATTTGGAAAAGAGACAAATTCAAACAACTGACGATCTCCAACACATATAATTTGTGCAAATCTATCTTAAAATATTCAGAAGATAATAAATTTAGAAAAAATGCCTCTTCTGTAATTCTAAAATGTAAAAAAGCTATTTGGTCTGAGGACTGTTTAAGACAAGGAGATGATGGTGAATATAGTTGGATATATCCCCAAATTAGTAAGAGTAAATTAGCAATTTATGAATACTACCTCAATTCTTATTGTCTTGCGCAGATGCCTGAATTGTTAAATGATAAAAGAGCACAGTCTATTGTACGTGGTATGCTAAAAAATAGAATTAATTCACTTGTAGGTTTTGGCATTCCTCTCCATCCGTTGATAATATACAATTCTCAGGATAATATTAAACCTGATTTCGGTGCTACTGCCTCAGTACTTTATTTTCTGTGGTACTCAATTGAGAATGAAGTTGGTGGCCGTAAATGGATTGAATATTGTAAAACAAATTTTGATTGGGTCTTACAGTTTTGTTTAAAAGCATATGAAAAAAAAGAATATTACATTCTTCCAATATTAGAAAACAGTTCAAAAATATTACTTATGCCAAGGATGAAATTTGATCCTATACGTGAAGAAGAAATCAATAAGTATATCGAAGAACTAAAAAAGAATGCAATATATCCTGAGATGAAAACACATGAAGGAAAACTTCATAAATCAATGAAAAACATACAATCACCAACTGGTTTAGAATGTGTTAAGGAAATAATCGGAACATGGAATCTCACTGAACATTGGGGTTCACAAAAACGCTGGAAATTTAATTTTAAAATTAATTCTGGGAAACTAGGTGAATTTGTTGGTGGTATTTTAAAAGCATATAGTACACCATGATATGATTAATCAGTTGCTGATAAATGGTTTAATTTCTGGAGCGATTTATTCTCTCGTGGCTCTTGGCTTTGCCCTCATTTACCAAACAACCCGTGGCGAAGCCACTCCTTTGGAGCTTCTTCTCCCGCTTTACAGCGGGACAGGCACTTCCCAAAGGGACAAGTCGCTCACGGGGCTGTTTATACATTTGGCGCTTACACTTCGACGGATTTTACCCCGACGAAAGTAGGGGCTCAGCGCATGATTTGCTTATCTGTTTTACACACAACTAGAATCTCCTTTTTTATAGTATGATTATCATGGATAAGTTGTTTGCATTTCATATACAAAAGTATATATTTGTATACAAAAGTATATAAACAAGTCAAAAGTCAAAATTAAAAATTAAAAAAATATGAAATGATAATTCACAGGGTATTTGATGAGGTGTTTCGGTCGTGGTCGCATGTAGCGGTATTGCGGGCTTTACTCGATACGTCGACCGGCTCTACCGGTAATGAAGTGGCGCGTGTATCGGGGATGCAACCGCGATCAGCATTGAAGGCGCTGACTTCATTGGAAGCGCTGGGGATTGTTCGCCGCCAGCGGGGTGGAAGAGACCACATTTTTACTTTAAATCGAGAGCACTTCATTGTTCGTGATGCGATCTTATCACTATACAACTCGGAACGACAATTCCCTGAGGTTCTTGTCAATGAGCTTAAAGCAATTTTGAAAAGCCCTGTTGTAAGTGCAGTAATGTTTGGAAGCGCCGCTAGAAGAGAAGAGACTCCCCAATCCGATCTCGATATTTGCTGCGTTGTTAAGAGTGAAAAACAAAAGGATGTCGTGCGAGACATATTGAACGATCAAGCCGGGATATTATTTCGGAAATATGGTGTTAAAATTTCTCCTTTACTTTTTACGGTTGATGAACTGCGGAAGAAATCAAAAAATCAAATCATCAAAAGTATTATAGAAGACGGCAGAGTGATCACCGGGAAAAATCCGAAGGTACTATTAAATGGCTAAACGACGGGGAAGGAAATCGGTTGATAGATCACGATACCGGGAGTATTTAAATGTTGCGGAACATTTTTATCAAGCCGGAAAGGATTCTTTTGAATTAGAATACCATACCGCTGCAGGCGTTTTGGTTGTACACTCGGCAATTGCTTATGCAGACGCACTCTGTATAAAACTATCAGGACAAAGGAGTGCAGGTGAAAATCATGAAGATGTTATCGCCATATTAGAAAACGTTGTAGCGGATAGTGATGATAAAAAGAAAGCAATACAGCAGCTAAGGCGAATCATAGAAGAAAAAACGCTGATTTCGTATTCGGGAGAATTGTATACTGCAAGCGGTGTTGGTGAGTTAATGAAAAGGTTAGAGAGGTTTCGTGAATGGGCAGTGGGAATCTTAAACCGGTGAAGCCATGATCGAACAACTTATTCTCAATGGAATAATTGCTGGCAGTATTTACTCACTCGTTGCCATCGGCTTCGCTCTCATCTACCAAACCACCCGCTTCTTTCACTTCGCTCACGGCGCTGTTTATACATTCGGCGCTTACTTCGCTTATCTGTTTTACACACAGCTTGGGTTAGATAGATTTGTAGCGTTTCCTCTCGCTTGCATCTGCGCAGCACTTATCGGCGTAATCTGCGAAATCATTATTTATAAACCGATGCGAGCGAGGAAAGCAACCGACCTTACATTACTCATAGCATCGCTTGGTCTCTACATCGTTTTACAAAATATCATCTCCATGCTCTGGGGAGACGATACTAAAACAATGCGAACAGGTGAAGTGGTTGAGGGACATGAATTTCTTGGCGCACGAATTACAGATATCCAAATCGCAATCATCGTAACGTCTATCGTTTTGATTGCGCTGATTTCGCTGATGTTATCGAGGATGAAGTTTGGTAAGGCACTGCGTGCGCTGGCGAATGATCCTGAGCTTGCACGGCTGAGCGGTATCAACTCTGATCGGTATATCATGTATGCGTTTGCTATCGGCTCGTTCTTAGCTGCCGTTGCTGCAATTATGATCTCGTTTGATACAGACATGACTCCGACTATGGGCTTCAATGCGTTGGTTATGGGAGTGATTGCTGTGATTGTCGGCGGAATTAACAGTTTGCCGGGTGCGGCGCTTGGTGGTTTGTTTATCGGTCTTGCACAGAATTTAGGTGTGTGGCAGTTGCCCTCAAAGTGGCAGGATACGATAGCGTTTGTGATACTGATTTTGTTTTTACTTTTTAGACCGTATGGAATACTCGGGAAGAAACCGACGAAGGAACATGTATGATTTCACAGATTGCACAGATTGGACGCAGATGGTGATTATGCAGATTGCACAGATGATACACAGATGAGCGAGCGAGAAAAATATCCGTTGAAGGAGTTGACTGAGAAGATTATCGGCGCAGCATATGAAGTGCATAACACACTCGGCGGCGGGTTTGTAGAGAAGGTGTATGAGAATGCGTTAATAGAAGAGTTGCGTGAACATGGTTTTATTATTGAACAGCAGAAACCGGTGAGCGTTTTATACAAAGGGAAATCCGCAGGTGAGTTCATTGCAGATATGATTGTGGAAAAGAAGGTGCTTGTTGAAGTGAAGTCAGTAAAAATGTTAACAAAAGATTTCGACTCAAAGTTGATTCATTACCTCAAAGCTACAGGCATTGAAGTTGGCTTATTAATCAATTTCGGTGAGAGTGTACAAGTTCATCGTAAAATCTATACTCCAAAACAAAAACAATCTGTGAATAAATCTGCGCAATCTGAGTAATCAATGGAATATATACTTCACATATTAATCCTCATCGGCATCTACTGTATCGTAGGAATCTCGCTAAACTTAGTTGCGGGATATACGGGATTAATCTCGCTTGCACATGCCGGATTTTATGGAATCGGTGCGTACACGGCGGCTTTACTCTCGTTGAACTTTGGCGTGAACTTCCTTGTGGCAATCCCGATTGCCGTTCTTGTCTCTGCTGTGTTTGGCTTTCTTATTGGGTTTCCATCGCTACGCATCCGCGACGATATGTTTGTTATTACGACATTTGGCTTTCAGGTAATCCTTTTCCAGATTATGAACAACTGGATGGACTTGACACACGGTCCGCTTGGGCTTCCCGGTATTCCACAACCGACAATCTTTGGATATCAATTCAGTTCGCATATAGATTTTTTAATTTTATCAGTTGTTTTTGTTTTATTGGTTTACTGGATTGTCAACAGACTTGTAAAATCTCCGTTCGGTAATGTGCTTCGAGGAATACGCGAAGACGAAATATTTGCACAATCGCTTGGGAAGAATGTAAGTTTTTATAAAGTCCTTTCATTTTCAGTCTCCGCCGGTTTGACTGCAATTGCAGGTGCGTTGTATGCATATTACATTACGTTCATTGATCCGACAAGCTTTACAGTACAGGAATCTGTTTTCATGCTCTCGCTCGTTATCGTTGGTGGTGCTGGAAGATTATCGGGGTCGATTATTGGTGCGGTGCTTTTAGTAAGCATTCCTGAGATTCTCCGTTTTGTTGGAATGCCAAGCTCAATCGCAGCGAACATGAGACAGATTCTTTATGGTGGTTTGCTGGTAGCGTTTATGATGTTTCGTCCGAAAGGAATATTAGGTGAATTCAGTTTTAGACGTGATTAATGCTTGAGATAAAAAACTTAAATAAGTCGTTTGATGGATTGAAGGCGGTGAACGATTTTTCTTTATCGTTACAGGAAAGAAAAATCACGAGCTTGATTGGTCCGAATGGTGCTGGAAAGACGACGGTGTTTAACATTGTCACGGGATTTCTCCATCCGAATAGTGGTATGGTTATGTTCGAGGGGGAAGAAGTAACAAATTTCCCTTCGTTCAAAATCGCCCGGAGAGGTATTGCACGAACTTTTCAAAACTTACGTCTCTTCAAGAAGATGACTGTTCTGGAAAATGTTCTGTTAAGTCGACAGAATCAACAAGGTGAAAAGTTTTTAAATGCACTTATTGCACATTCTGATTCATCATCAGAGCATAAACGTCATCTTGAAAAAACTGAAGCTTTGATAGAATTCATCGGTTTGACAGAACATAAAGATGAGCTTGCTGATAATCTGTCTTATGGTCAACAGAAGTTACTAAGCATAGCATGTTGTTTAGCGATGGAACCGAAATTACTGATGCTTGATGAACCGGTCGCGGGAGTTCAACCTGCAATGATTGAGAAGATTATTACAATCTTAAAAGAACTTGTCGAGAAGGAAAAGAAAACCATTCTTTTAATCGAACATAATATCGATGTCGTGTTGGATATTTCCGATACCATAGTAGTTATGGACGAAGGGAAGAAGATCGCTGAAGACAAACCATCTGTAATACGAAATAATCCGGCGATCCTGGAGGCGTATCTCTCTTGATATACTTAAAAGCAGATATTCCCGAAGCCGGTTACGGCAAGAAAGTGGTTTTGAAGAACATTGCTCTTAATATTGAGCAGGGGAAGATAGTTGCACTCATTGGTCCCAATGGCGCTGGGAAATCGACTCTTCTCAAAGTAATTATGGGTATACTGAAAATACAACAAGGAACCATTTCAGTTGATGGAAAAGATATCACCAATCATTCACCCGAACAAAATGTAAGGGATAGTATCTCATTTATTCCCCAAGGTAACAGAGTATTCGATGAGCTATCTGTTTATGAGAATCTTGAAGTCGGCGGATATTTGCTCGGCAAGCATGAAATCCCGTCGAATATTCAATCAATCCTTGAAATATTTCCCGATATAAAAGATCGGTTGAAACAAAATGCCGGTAAACTCAGCGGAGGAGAAAAGCAACAGCTTGCTCTGGCGAGAGCACTCATGCTCCAACCCAAAATTCTTCTGATGGACGAACCTTCACTTGGACTCTCGCCAAAATTGGTTGAGAAAGCATTCTCAACTATTCAGGATATCAATCAAAAATTTGGTACAACAGTATTAATCGTTGAACAAAAAGTCAGAGAGGTACTTAAGATTTCACACTCTGTCTATGCACTTAGGTTGGGAGAGATTGTTTTCAGAGGAACACCAGTTGAGCTCAACAGTGAAGAATTGAAAAAGATTTTTTTGGTCTAAAGTATTATTAATAGGAATGATTTATCGAACCTTACTAAGGTAGACAATCACCCTTTTTCTTTTCCAGAAGATTGGAGATGACGTAATCTGACCTGTCGTTCAAGCTATTAAGTTTCCTTCACTCCTTATAAATCTCCGCCACCTGCTTCCCATTCTCATCAATACAAAAGCCTATCTTGATTATTCATCAGAATGGGCTTTGAATTTATTTTCTCAAAATTTCTTCTTTTTTCAATCCCTTTAATTCCGGCTTATTCATCTTGGAAAACTTTGCTTTCTGTTCGTCATTTAATTGATTTTCAATATCATCAAGTAAGTCATCAATTTTGCCAACTCTACTATCCCGCGCTAGCTTCACTTTAATTTTTTCGAAGAATCCTGGTTCATCTCCGTTTTTAAAGCGTGTTTTTAAGTTGGAGATTATAGTTTTATCTTCTTCAAGTACCTCTTTTATTTGCTCAACCAGTGTATTGATTGTTTTATATTGATCTGCGCTGAGTGTTAAATATTCCTTTGCTTTATCCATTTCTAAAAGCGATACTTGGCTCTGTGCGGTTATTGTTCTTGCAACAATTAAACCAAGTATGATAACAAACAATTTTACTTTCATTCGATTTCCTCGCATATAATAATTTATATTTTACTTGAATTGAATCTATTAGTTTTATCTGTTTTCCATACAACCCAAACAATAGCCAGCCAAACTACTGAGCGGATGCTCATCGCTTCTACACTATGCAAAGCAACTGCTCCATTCGAAAAATAAATTACTCCAACAAGTCCCATATTGTTATTAACGATAAATTGCTACTCCAAATCCAACTTCTATTATTTCACTTAAAGGGATCGTTGAGTTTCCAAACATACTTGCTATGTATAATCCTCTGCTTCCCACACGAACGTAAAACGCTGTTCCGGAGGCGGGAGTTTTATCGCTTAATAGCTTTGTTTTTATTTCTCCACCAATGAATATTCCTACGTTTCTTCCCGGCGACCACCAGTAATATTCATCAGGATAATGTGATGGTAAACTTATCCAGTATTCAGTACCAAATGTATGATGAATAAAAAAACCGATGTTTAATGGTAATAATTCTATGTTTTCATAAACTTTAAATTGAAAAAATTTTGCTGTTAATTGTAAACTAACACTATGTAAGTCGTCGATAGAAATAAATTTCGGTACATATCCGTAAAAAAAAGAGACATCCAATCTGTGCTTAAAAAAGCTGTACCCCACTCCCACAGATAAAAATCCTATACCTCCGGCAAATTGTAATTTCACATAATCAGGCAAAAACTTTTTATACTTTGCAGAATCAGTGTTTTGAGAAACCTGACTGTAAGCATCAAATCGACTGCAAAGCAGAAAAAAAGTGATAATCAATACTATTTTAAAATTCGTATGTTTCAATTTCGAATTGATTATTAGTTATTTTAATAATGTTAAATTTTCTGTGCTCTACACCATACACATTTATATAGCTGATACTGTCGTTATAAGGCTTATATATTTCATGATGATGCAAGTGGCCATGTGTTGCAAATAAAACATTATTGTAGCGTGCTAATGTGTTATGAAAAGCTTGTTCTAATGACGAATTAAAATCTCCATCCATTGGCGGGACATGAAAAATAACAACCGCATTAGTAAAATTATCGTTTGGTTGTAATTGTGCGTCCAGCCAATTAATGTCCGGCACATTTCCACTAAACTTAAATTCACGACTATTTGTGTTTACAAATACAAATTTTACACTATCATAAATAAAACTAAAATTAAAAGCGCCGAACATTTCTTTATATGCAGTACTGCCATTCCCGACTAAATCGTGATTACCAACTACAACAAAATACGGCGATGTCAATTTTAAAAGTAAAGAGTTTGCCCATTCATATTGTTTCGGCAAACCAAAATCAGTTATATCGCCAACATGTATAACAAAATCAACTGAAGGTTTCTTATTTACTTCGTTTACAAATTCTTTTGTTTCATCATAAAAACGATGAGTATCGCCGGTTAATGCTATTATTATTGTATCGTCTGTATTTTGATTAACTAATTTATCGATGTTTTTCTGATTGACATTTTTGTCTTCCTCACTAAGATCAATTACATAAGGACTATAATCGAACATATCTTCACATCCTGTTAATGTGAACACCCCTAAAAAAAACAAAAGTATTTTAATTAAATAATGTTTCATCCGACATCTGTAAAAGGTTTTTTCGACATCCATGTAAACCAAACAATGACCGACCAAATTATTGAGCGCAAACCCATAGCATGTACGCTGTGTAATGCAACAACGCCACCCAAAATATGCATCATGCTGACGAGAGCCAATACAATCAGGTGCATTGATGTAACTATGACCGCGAGCTTTAACGCCCTCTGCCGGTTAAGCCACAACATCACTCCAACAATTACTCCAACAACTCCCATGACTACGTTGTAGATGAGCAATGGAGTCAGCACGATGTAATCCGGTTGAGTTATACCCAACAACACCTGAAATCCCTCTATGGTCGAAAGTAAACTGAAGATAACTGCAATACCAGCCGCTATTTTTCCAAACAATATTTTTTTCATCTGTATATCTTTCTTTTTTAATTAAGCTAATTTTGTTTTAAACCTTACCACCGCGAGTGTAAGGATGGCGATTCCGAATATCCAAAGCGCCAATGCTTGGGGCCATAACTCGGCAATGCCGACACCTTTGAGAAATATTCCGCGGATGATCACAATAAAGTATCTCAATGGAATCAAAGTAGTTAAATACTGTATCCACTGCGGCATATTTTCTATCGGAAATGTGAATCCCGATAAATAAATGAAAGGCAAAAAGATAAAGAACTGAGCCGTCATCATTGCCTGCTGCTGGGTCTTTGAAATTGTTGAAATGAAAAGTCCGAGACCTAAAGTAGTCATTACGAATAAGCCGCTCATTGCAAACAAGAGGACGATGCTGCCTCGTAATGGTACGTCAAACCAAAAATACGTAACGAATAATACGAGAATCACATCAATCATTCCGATAATGACGAACGGTAAAAGTTTGCCGATAATTAGCTGGTACGGTTTAATGGGTGTAACCATCAACTGTTCAAGCGTGCCTATTTCTTTTTCCTTCACAACACCAAGTGAAGTTAAAGTCATCGTGATGATCATAAGAACATTTGCAAGAACACCGGGTACCATAAAGTTACGGCTTTTCAATTCGGCGTTGTACAACACCCGGACTTCAGGTTGCAACTGCGGTGGCGCTGTAACTTGCGGAACCTGCTTCTTTATATCAGCGACTATTACAGAAGAATATTTATTTATAATCTGAGAAGCATATCCCATGCTGATGTTCGCCGAGTTTGCATCGCTTCCGTCGATCAGAATTTGCACCTCTGTTGTTTTACGTGCGAGAAGCTTAGAGCTGAAATCGGGCGGTATGACGAGCGCCATCCAAACATTTCCATATTCGATCTCATGGTCGATTTCATCTACAGAATTTACTTCCTTCTGAATAACAAAGTAACCCGACTGAACAAACTGGTTAACTAACTCGCGGCTTTCTACCGACTTATCCTGATTATACACAGCCATCGGTACATCTTTAACATCCGTTGTTGCCGCGTAACCGAGAAGGATGAGCTGTAGAACCGGAGCGATGAAGGAGAGGACCATCATCCTTTTGTCGCGCCTGAATTGAATGAATTCCTTAACGATAATGTGATAGATTGTTTTCATATTATTTTGCTTTCTTTAATAATAACCGTGAACTTACGCCGAGTGTAACTGCGGCAAAAATAAGCATATAAACAAGTTGATCCCAGAACGCGCCAACCCCGGCGCCTTTTAAAATAACGTCACGGATGACAATTAGGAAATATTTTGGAGGGGTTAGATTGGAAATAATTTGCAGAGCATAAGGCATACTGCGTATGGGAAATACAAACCCTGAAAGAATCAGCGCCGGTAGGAGCGTTGAAAAAACCGATATAATAAATGCGACTTGCTGCGTATGAGAAATTGCAGAAATTAAAAGTCCCTGCCCCAACGAGGCGAGCAAGAAAATAAATATACCTACATACAACCATAGAATACTGCCGCGTATCGAGATATCAAAAAAGAAATATCCTATAAGCAGCACAAGCGCCGATGCGAACAAAGCAATGATGAGGAATGAAATTGTTTTACCTAATATTATTTCGCCGGTATGCAGCCGTGATACCATCATTTGATCCATCGTGCCGCGTTCTTTTTCGCGCACAACCGATAGAGAAGTGGAGACAACTGCGCTAAGCATTAATATAAAGCCGATCAAACCCGGCACAAGGAACTTTGCGCTTATCAACTCGGGGTTGTACCATACTTTGGGTTTAATTTCGATTGGCGTATATAATTCCCTACCTTGTTTTTGTAAAACTTTGACGGCAAGTTTCGCCGAATACGTTTGTACAATCGTATTGAAATATCCGATTGCTGTTGTTGCCGTGTTCGAGTTCGAGCCATCAACAAGAATTTGAATCGGTGTGTTTCTTCCGGCGAGAATCTCTTTCGAAAAGTCGGTCGGGATAACCACTGCAACAAGCGCCTTGCTCTGGTCAAGCAAATTATCTATCTCTTTGTAACTTTCTACCGAATAGTTTACATCGAAGTATTCCGAATTCGTGAAACTTCCAACGAAATCACGGCTCGTTTGTGTTTTATCTTGGTCGAAAATTGCAACGGATATATGTTTCACATCGAAGTTCAGCGCGTAACCGATTAATAAAACAAGGAACGCGGGAAACACGAGCAGAACGCCGAGCGAGCGTTTGTCGCGGCGTATCTGACGAAATTCTTTTACGATAATTGGTTTAACTCTTTTAATATTCATGCTGCCCTCTTTTTCATATCTTGTTCAAGTAAGTGTAAGAAAACATCTTCTAATGATGGTACGATTTGTTCGATACGCTGAATCTGAATTCCTTCTGCAGCGAGTGTTGAACGAATGGCATTTTTTCCTAAATCAAGTTCCGACACGCCAACGTGAAGATAGGTGCCGAACACTGATATTTCTACCACCCACGGTTTTGCTCGCAGAAGCTCGAGCGCTTTAACAACATTGTCGGTTTCTACTTCGAGTATCGGATAAGTGATGTGCTGTGTTTTTAATTCTTTCGGACTTCCCTGGGCAATCAACCTGCCGGCGTTAATCAGAATTATATCGTTGCAGTATTCCGCCTCGTCTAAATAGTGTGTCGTTACCAGGATCGTGATGCCTTGGCTCGAAAGCTGGTTGATCAGGTCCCAGAAATTTCTGCGCGAGACAGGGTCAACGCCACTTGTCGGCTCGTCTAAAAATACTATCTTCGGCTCGTGAAGTATTGCACATCCAAGCGCGAGTCGTTGCTTCCATCCGCCGGAAAGTGTTTTTGTTAAACTTTTTTCGCGCCCTTTCAATCCAGCCATTTCTAAAACCCATCGTTTACGTTCTTCAACCTTCTCCCTCGACAAACCATATACACCGCCGTAAAAATGGATATTCTCTTCAACCGTCAGATCTTCATATAGAGAAAACTTCTGCGACATATAACCGATATTTTTTTTCAGAAGGTCGGTTTGTGTTTTTACATCATAGCCGCCTACTTTAGCTTGACCTGAAGTTGGTTCCAATAAACCGATAAGCATTCTTATTGTGGTCGATTTACCTGCGCCGTTAGCGCCAAGAAAACCAAATATCTCACCCCGCTTTACACCGAAGCTTACCTTATCAACCGCTGTAAAGTTGCCGAACATTTTTGTTATCTCGTTTACTTCTATCGCTAACTGTGACATTGTCTTTTCCTTTTCTGACTACGTTTTATGAATTATAAGATTGATTATTCATGGGTATTTTATTGGACGGTCTTCGTTTGATAAGCGGAGACCGTCCATTGTTTTCTTCAACTATTATGTTATCTGTGTGTAACATCTTACTCGATGAATTATAGACTAAAACCATAAGATATACCGAGACCGAAATTGACCGCGCTTCTGTCGTACGATTCTAACCCTATACCATCGGTATTCGAGAATACATAGTTATACTTTGCACGTAAATCTATTCCGAAATTTGATTCAGGAATTTTGAAATTAATACCTGCAATTGCTTCCATACCGAAATTGGATGTGCATTGTTCTTCATTATTTACATAGACACTTTCCCCATCACGCCGGAGTACATTATTATATAGACCCGCTGCAACGCCAAAGTACGGCTGAACATCCTTTGTCTTTAACAACTCTGCAAAGTTATAGTTGACTCCGAACAGAATCGGAAATTGAGCCAACCTTAAATCTTCGTCAGCGCCATAATTCGACCAACCGAAACCTGTCTCTAAATAAACGGTGGCTCCGTAACCCAAACCGTATCCGATGCTAACATTGAATGATGGTCCAACTTCGGAATCATCACTGCTATCTCCTACTTGAACCGTTCCTCCTGCCCCAACTCTGATTACGAATTGATCTTTCTCTGCTATTTGAGCAGTTCCTGACGATACGGCAATTGCTAATATTGCAATCGTTATCAGTGATATGTTGATTATGTTTTTCATTGATTAAATCCTTGTATTTATTATTGATGTTGTTATTTATTATTTGATTGTTGATTAATTTTCTTTTCCTATAGCTTTTAAAAGTTTTGCATAAGTGAGTTCATTATCTACAAGCGATACCGTGTAATTTAATTTCGATTGTAACAGGGCAACTTCCGCATCGAGCAATTCGGTATTTGTAGCGGTGCCGTTTGCAAACTTACTCTTGGTGATTCTGAAATTCTCGTCGGCTTGATCAACGCCTTGCCGAGCCACATTAACTTTCTTTCCCGATTGCACGAAAGTCATATAACTCTGATTAACTTCAAGCGCAACGGCGTCTTTGAGTTGTCGCTCTGCGTACCGGGTTTGCTCATACACTGCTTTTGACTGATCTGATTGATGTTTCGTTAAGCCCCAGTTCCAGATATCCCACGAAAGACCAATGCCAACATCCCAAGTGTCTTTAAATTCCTCCTTCGTTGGCTGGTAACGCAAGTTAGGACTTGAATAGTAATAATTGCTAAACAGATTTATTTGCGGATACCAACCGCTGTTGGCTGCGGTAACCGAGGCATCAGCGGCTTGCATTCTATATGCTGCCGATTTCAGGTCGGGGCGCGATTCTAACGCCGCAATTTTAAAATTACCATCAAGCGGAAATTCTTTATTTTGAACTTGAATAGCTGACTTAATTTGTACATCCGTTTCAAGCGGTAAACCGATTAAGCTGTTCAAATTCATCATCGCTATCTGTACATTGTTTGCAGCGTCTATCTGTGCAACTTCGCTGCTCGAAAGCTGCACCTCAACTTTTAGCAATTCATTTTTTGTTACTAAACCTTGTCTGAGCATATTATTGACATCTATCAGGTGCGCCTTTACCTGTTGAACATTTTCATCTATGACACGACTTACTTCTATCGCTTTAAACAGACTCCAATAAGCTGCTTTAATATTATAGACCATATCTTGTTTATCCTTCTCAAAATCGAAGTTAGTCGCTATAGCGTTATATTCAGCGGCATCGGCTGATTTGGAGAGCTTGAAACCGGAAAACAACGGCTGTTGTAATGTTAATCGCGTGTTGTATTGGTCTAATACAATCGGTGAGATAACGACGGGAGTTGGCAGTATGGGCAATGTAACCGCAAAGGGATCAACATCGCTCAACCGAGTGTAGCTTGCCTGCGCTTTTAGTGATGGTAAACGATTTGCATTTACCTCGCTCGATTTTGCCTCAGCAGCAGCTACTTTATTCTCGGATATATGAAGTATGTTGCTGTTATCGAGTCCAAGCTGTATAGCTTCTTCGATAGTTAAAGTTTTCTTCTCTTGTGCAAAAAGTATTGTTGGAATTAAGAGTAGTAATAAATATTTTTTCATGATAGTGATCTCCATTAAAGTCATTTAACATTTTGTTGAGTCATCAGCGAGATGAATACATTCTCAAGTCGTGGCGAGATATTGCGCCACTCGCTGATTGTTATCTTTGCGTTTTGAAGCGCCTGGGCGATTATCGGAAAATCGTTTTGACTGTTTTCAACAACTACATTTAACCGGTCGCCGAATGCCTGAACGTCTAAAACTGAATTGTGTACTTTTAGTATATCAGAGGCAAGGCGAACCTTATCGGTAACAATTTCTATCAACTGTCCCTTCATTAAAGATTTTACGTTCTGAGGTGTGTCAACAACGAGCAAGCTTCCTTGATTCACTAATGCTACTCTGCCGCATCGCTCAGCTTCATCCAAATAAGGTGTGCTCATTACAATTGTAATGTTGGACTCCAGAAGACTTGAAAGAATCTTCCAGAAATCTCTCCGAGATACTGGATCGACACCGGTTGTGGGTTCGTCTAAGAATATAATTTTTGGCTTGTGGATAAGTGTGCAGGCGAGAGCTAATTTTTGTTTCATACCGCCCGAAAGCTGGTCGGCTAAACGGTCCCGGAATTTTGTAAGCCGTGTGAACTCGAGTAATTCTTCACGTCGCTCTTTGTAACCGTACACTTCATTAATCTCTGCAAAGAACTCGATGTTTTCATCTATCGTTAAATCGCCGTACAAACTGAATTTCTGTGAGAGGTAACCGATTTCTTTTTTAATTTCATTCGTTTCCTTCAACAGGTCGAATCCAAGTAGATTAGCAGTTCCTGATGTTGGAAGTAATATACCGGTTAACATTCTAAAGAGTGTAGTTTTACCTGAACCGTCAGGACCAACCAAACCAAACATTTCGCCTTGCTTGATTGTTAGCTCAAGATTATCGACAGCAGTGATTTTATCGAATGTTTTCGTCAATCCTAATATTTCAATTGCATTAGTCATTGCATTACGATCCGATCTCTATAACTGCATCGGCGGGCATACCCGGTTTTAATGTAAAGTCAGGGTTCGACGCTTCTATTTTAACGCCAAAAACTAACTTCGTGCGGTCATCTTTTGTTTGTATGTTCTTTGGCGTAAATTCGGCAACGTCGGAAATGTATGTTATTTTTCCGATGAAAGGTTTGTCGGGATAAGCATCGATGAAAATCTTTGCATCTTGACCTAATTTAATTTTCGCCAATTCAATTTCTGTAACGTAGATTGTAAGATGAACTTTATCAAGGCGTGAGATTCGGAATAACGCACCGTTCGGTACTACATTATCGCCTTCTTCGATTGCTTTTTGTGTAATAACTCCCTGGATTGGGGCAACTACAACAGCATCGTTCAACTTCTTTTGAATCGCTTCGGTCTGAGCTGCCGCCTGATTGAATCGGGCACGCGCGCCTGCAATTTCTTCCGAACGTGAACCGCGCTTCATCTTTTCATAATTTTGTTCTGCCGTTATAAATTTAAGCTCCGCATCGTCGCGCATTTTTTGTGTGACAGTTTTTTCTTTGTACAATTCTTCTGCCCGGTCAAAATCGGTTTTTGCATTTTTATAATTCGCTTCGGCTTGCAGCATATCTTCAATGCGAGGACCTTTTAAAGTAAGGTTGTATTGCGCTTCTGCGGCAGATGCATTCGATAATGCCTGTTTGTATTGTATCTCGAGATCCGTTCTATCGATGTTGAGCAAAGTATCGCCTTTATTTACTTTTGCACCCTCGTTCACGAGAAGTTTAGTAATTTCGCCGCCAACCTTGGCTGCTACAGTAACCTCAGTCGTTTCGATGGTGCCTGAAGCTGTAATTGTATTTTGGTTATCGTTTGAACAACCAAACAAAAAAAGCGTGAGTAGAAGAGCCATAAAATATTTCATATTGTTATCCTTATTATTAATTTGAAGTGATTAAATTTTTATTATTCCAACGTCCCCATTCGTGGACAGTCAAAAGTCCATCGACCAGGATGTGAGTTATGTTGTTGATTGCCTCATCACGAGAAAATGAATTTGCCGAAATTTCTTTAGAGCGGAGGAAACTCTCCATAGTACCAAAATACGCGATGATCAGAACCTCTTTGCGCAGATCGTCCCTTACTATTCCAAGCCGTATTCCGTCTTCTAAGAACTCAGTAATGCTCATAAAGAGCGTTTGTCTGCGGACATCTTCCAACATGTGCCATAAATCTGGTCGATATTTTCGCATGTCTTCGAGAAACAGTATACCTATATTCGTGAGTGTCTTGCCCATCATGGATAAAAGGTGGAATAGTTTTATTGCGTATTCCTCAGTTGAATCCATTATTTCTTTGTATCGATGCAATGCAGCAAGCATCTGATCTTCGAGAATCCGCTCAACCAATGTATCTTTTGATAAATAATATTTATGGATAGTCTTCTTATCGATACCAATCTGGTTACCAATCTCTTCCATTCTCACACTGTTGAATCCGTACTGGAAAAATTTTTCTCTTGCAGCTTCAAGTATCTGATGTTCTATTTTTTTCTCTTCTAACATAAAGGTGATGTAATATTTTTATTTGACGACTGAATGATTACGACGTTTCTTTTCTTGATTACGAGATGAAATCTCGACCCAAGTGTAAGTCAGTATTAAGATACCGGCGAGCAGAGATACCGTTGTTATTATTAATGTGTGCCACATGATTTTTTCTTTAATTATTTTTTTAAACTTGATTGTCTTTAACCCAAGATTCGTGCCATGTACGAACCTTTGAATATCACTTAGAAATGAGCATTTAGATAAGCAAGTGCGAAGGATTAGTTCGCAGCGGAAATATTGAATGAGGGCTAACTTGTTAGATATAAGAAGTTGCAGGTGCGGAGTAGAGATACGCAGTTGGGAGGAAAGTATCAAGAGATGGTGATCAAATCGAAACATTTTTAACAATTAGGCACGAAGGAGACTGAGAGCTACTAATTATTATTACTGATGTTACGCAATGGTACCAAGATACACACTAAAAGGAGGTTGTCTAAAAAGTAAATAATTCTTAGTGTATCTTAGTGAACTCGGTGACTTAGTGGTAAGAATCCTTTGATTATGATTCAAAAATAAAAGCATCAACACTAAGACACTAAGAACACTTAGGCACACAAAGATTTTTAGGACAGCCCCTTATTCGAATTCAGAAAAAAGCATGAATAAAGGATGTGCGAAACATGAGTTATTATCTATGTAGATTCACTCGAATAAAATCAAGTCTCGTTTTCTTTCGATTTCAGTCCGTGCTCTTTCATCATATTTTGGAGTTGCCGGCGATCCATATCGAGAGATTTTGCAGTTTGGGAAACATTCCAGCTATTATTCCGAAGCGCCTCGAGTATAAAAATATTTTCGAACTCATGGAGATGCTTTTCTTTCAGCTTCTTCTTCATCGTAAGATATTCTTGATACGATGATGGAATCGTTTCATCTATTTCATCGCGTGTAAGGTGAATGTCGGTGGGCAGATCATCGATTGTGATATATTCTCCCACTGTTGCAACCATCGATCTCACCACTGCATTTTCCAATTCACGAACATTGCCGCGCCATTGATATGCTTTTAAATAGATAAGTGCGGTCGGCTCGAATCCTTTAATCTCTTTGCCAACGTTTTGCTTATGCTTCATTAAGAAATGTTGAGCGAGAAGCGGAATATCCTCCGCGCGTTCACGAAGCGGTGGAAGAGCAATATTGACAACGTTGAGCCGATAATATAAATCGCTGCGGAATCGCCCGGCTTCAACTTCAACCTTCAATTTACGATTCGTTGCCGCTACAATGCGGAGGTCTAACGAAATTTTCTCATTACCCCCCACACGCACAATCGACTGCTCTTCAATAGCGCGAAGAAGTTTTACCTGTAGTTCGATAGGTAACTCACCGATTTCATCAAGGAACAACGTTCCGCCGCTTGCCTGTTCAAATTTGCCGATACGCCTGCTGGTTGCGCCGGTAAATGCGCCTTTCTCGCTGCCGAAAAATTCGCTCTCCAATAACTCTCTTGGAATCGCGCCGCAATTTATTGCAACGAATGTTTTAGCCGCGCGTTGACTTGAAGAATGTATCGCCCGTGCGATTAATTCTTTTCCTGTTCCGGTTTCACCTTCAATAAGCACAGTGAAATTTGTTGAAGCAATTTGTTGAACCGTTTTTAAAACATCTTGCATCTTCGGACTTGCTGTTACGATGTTGCTGAGATTTCCTAAAGAACGCAATTGGTTGCGCAGTTCTTCGTTCTCTTTAATCAACTTCACATGATTCATGGCGCGAGTAAGCACCAGATCAAGCTGATCAAGATCAATCGGTTTCGTCAAATAATCAAACGCTCCTTCCTTCATCATCGCAACCGCATTCTCGATTGTGCCGAACGCGGTCATAATAATAACCGGAATACTCCGCTCCATCTTTTTCACTTCTTTCATAACAGTATGTCCATCTACTTCCGGCATTTTCAGATCTGTGAGTACGACATCGATAGATTCACTTTGCAATATCGACAACGCTTCGCGACCGTCTTTTGCAAGAATAACATTATGGGCAGATTGAAGATTGATTTCTAAAACTTGTCTTGTCTTTTCTTCGTCATCAATTATTAAGAGATTGAGTTTGTTCATACTTGCGATCCATCTATTGGAAGTTTTATACAAAATGTTGTACTGTTTTCGTTTGAAGTGAAAGATATTTCACCGTTAATACTCTGTACCATCGAATGAACGATAGACAAACCTAAACCGGTGCCGGTTGATTTAGTCGTGAAAAAAGGATCAAAGATTTTCGACTGATTATCCATTGGAATGCCTGTGCCGGTATCTGAAACTGTGATGGTAACAGAATTATCTTCACTCATCGCTTTAAAACTTAATTCGCCGCCTTTTGACATTGCCTCGATAGCATTCGTGCCTAAGTTTGCCAGCACCCGTTCGAGATGTTGTACCGATGTTATCAACTCCGGAATTTCTCCACTAAATTCTTTTTTGATTTTAACGTTGTTGCCCGAAGCGTTGATATTTATTGCCTGAATGGTTTTATCTATAAGCTGTTCAAGATTAGCTTTTTCCCAAACAGGTTTATGTGGTTTAGCATATTGTAAAAAAGTGTCGACATTTTTATTCAGCCGTTTGCTCTCTTCAACAATGAAGTTGCTCATCTTCTGAAGAAGATGTTCATCTTTGGGATTGCGTTGAATAGTTTGTGCCGACATTGAAATAATGCCGAGTGGATTCCGTAAATCGTGTGCGATACCAGCAGTTAGCCGACCGAGCGATGCAAGCCGTTCCAATTGAGCTGCTTTAATTTGCTCGTCCCGTATTTTTTCTAACAGCACATTTCGTTCTAATGTTATAGATATTTCATTTGCAAAGATAGTAAAAAATTCAACTTCATCAATGGAATATGGTTTTCGCGTCGTCATCGGACCAATGAGCAGAAGTCCTGATATTGATTTTTTTGAATAGAGTCCTATAACGTATCCACCACGATAGTTTTTTAGAATTGTTTGTTCATCAGTCGTACAGGATTCCATAATTTCTTCAACTTCGCACGGTTTAAATTCTTTGCTGATTATTGTTGAAAGACATCCATCCATTGGTAATGTAATAGCTGAATTTGAAACGCTCCGGAACAAATATTCTGAATCATCCTTCAAGAAAACATCCGATATAGAAACAAAAATTGTTTCCCTAAGAAATCGAACTACCGCTTCCGTCAATTCTCTCGCGTTCGTGTAATAAACCGCTTCGCGCGTGAAGCGTATGAAGTTACGGCGGTAACGGAATATATCTTGATAAAAAAGATGCTCGACCAGAGTTTGTACACGGGCAACTACTGGTCTGAAGATGAATGCTAAAAACACAATTAAAACAGCTTCAATCCAGAGTGACTCTATCGCAAACCTTGCTTCTACTAACGAGGCAATATTTTTAATTACAAAAATATAAAAACCGAACAATGTGCCTGTTACAATTGCATATGTCAATCCTTGTTTTCCGCGTTTACGAAAAATAAGAATTTTCCCGCTTAGCACAACATAAGATAAAAATGTGCTGATGAGTAAATAGGTGATTCGTGAGACAGAGATGTGTAGCTGTTCATACTCTTTTAACAAATCTAGTATAATAACTAAGACGCTAAAACCCAACATCGCTAAAAGGAAATAGACGATTTGTGAACGCACTTTCTTAGAGCGGGATTGCTTTAGTTGCAGGATGAGATTCCGTATTCCCCATCCTAAATATAAAAAGAGAACGATGTAGATAATAACATTCAACTCATCGGTAAAAATATCCACGACGTATATATAAATATTCTTTTCCAGAATTTTACGCAGTTCGAATGGGCGCGCGATTTGAAGACCGGCTATAATCGTAAATACAAAGGGGAGAACAAAAAAGAGCGGCCGGATAGATATCCGGTCTAATTTTGATTTAATACTTGTAGGGAACGAAAAAGAAAGTATGAGAAAAAAAGCTGAGGCGAATAACATCGCCGCTACGATAACAGCACCTCCGAGCGAAGCAAGCTCAACCGTGGAGCTGTTCACGACTATGACATCGGCAATATTCCACAAAGCAAAGCAAAAAACGAGGAGAGCAAACAACCGATTGGAGTGACCTTTCGGGTTGTCGAGAATAATTATAACAGCAAGCGATAAGTTTATCGCTAATGCAATGATTGCCGGAAGTGAATAAAAAGAAACCATATGATTTTATTGTTTCACCGAATACTTTTTTAAACCCAACTTATCTAATTTATATCGCAAGTTCCTCTCGGAAATTCCCAACAACAAAGCTGCTTTCGACTGGTTGCCATCTGTTTTTTGGAGAGTTTCGAAGATTAATTCTTTCTCCAATTCCTCAACTCGCTCCCCTAAATTTATAGAGTGAGTAGATTTGGGCGATAACAGCTCGCTCGGTAAATTGCGCAAGTTTATAGGCAATTCATTTGAAGTAATAAGATCTCCACGCACAAGCACAACTGCGCGTTGGACGATATTTTCGAGCTCACGCACATTACCAGGGTAATTATATTTCATCAAAATATCTAAGGATTCCTTTGAATAACCGATTGTTTTTGTACTGGCATCGTTTGAAAACTTCTGTGTGAAAAATTCGATCATCGGGAGAATATCTTCTCTCCGCTCTCTCAGTGGTGGTGTCTCGATAGTGATTACATTAAGCCGGTAGTACAAATCTTCACGGAAATTTCCGTCCTTGATCAATTGTTCAAGGTTCCGGTTTGTTGCGGTTATTATTCTGACGTCCACAGAAATAGGTTGGTTACCTCCAACGCGTTCGAAGGTTTGTTCTTGTAATATACGCAGTAGTTTAATCTGAGTCGAGAGTGGTATGTCGCCGACTTCGTCCAAAAAAAGAGTTCCGCTGTCAGCTAATTCAAAACGTCCGCGCCGCTGTTTATCAGCTCCTGTGAATGCACCCTTTTCGTGACCGAATAACTCGCTTTCTAAAAGATTCTCGTTTAGTGCCGCACAATTAACAGCGATAAATGGTTTCTCCCTTCTCGGACTTGCAAAATGAATTGTTTTGGCAACCAATTCCTTGCCAGTGCCTGTCTCACCACGAATTAAAACCGATGCTCTACTATCAGCAACACGGGCTGCAAGACTCAGAATTTCCTGCATCTGTTTAGATTGCGCTATGATACCAGAGAATTTATATTTATCAACCACTTCTTCTCTTAATCTTTTATTTTCAGATACTAAACGCTGACGTTCAAATATCCGGTTAATTAACAAATCAAGTTCATCGAGGTTAATCGGTTTTGTAAGGTAATCGTAGGCACCTTCTCGCATCGCCTCAACGGCGGTCTCTATCGTCCCGAAAGCTGTCATAATTACAACCGCAATTTCAGGATTGATAGAACGTACCGCTTTCAATACCTCTAATCCCGTTTTATCGGGCATTTTAAAATCTGTCAGAATTAATTCCACAAAGTTTTTTGAAGCAACTTCAATAGCTTGAGTTCCTGAGCTTGCTTCAAATATTTTATAACCGAGTTTCTTTAAGTACCCAGAAAGTACTTGTCTCTGTGTTGCTTCATCATCAACTATTAAAATTGTGTATTGCATAAATGTTCCTATTACTCTTTTTCTAACGGTAGAGGAAGTTCAACGATGAATTTTGTGCCCACTCCTAATTGTGACTCTACAAAAAGATTTCCGTTATGCTGTGAAATGATTTGCTGAACCATGCTTAAACCTAACCCGACTCCATCTTGTTTTGTGGTAAAGTATATATTAAAAATCTTGGATAGGTTTTCAGGCGCGATCCCTTTTCCTGTATCTTCTATTTCAAAAACTGCTTTGTTGCTATTTGTTATGATTTTTAGTTTGAGATGTCCGGCTGGCGGTGTTGCATCGATGGAATTCTGCAGCAGATTTAAGAATGCCTGCTTCATCTGGTCGTAATCGATTTTAAGCAGTACCTCGTTTTTTTCAATAATTTCAAATGTAATTCCTTTTTCAATTGCCTGCGAACCTATTAAAGCTCGAAGTTCATTTATTAATATCTTTGAAGAAACTTCGGTCAATTTTAGTTTCGGTGGCCGAGCAAAACCTAAAAACTGAAGTATGATTTTATTTACCCGCTGAACTTCTGAAATCAGTGCATCGGTAAGCGACTTGTATTCTGTTACATTTTCTTCAGGTTTAAATTCCTTCCTAAACCTCTGTCCAATCATATATATCGAGTTTAACGGATTTTTGATTTCATGAGCAACGCCTGAAGCCAATTCACCCATAGCGCTGAGCTTTTCGCGCTGCTTAATCTGGCTTTCCATCTTACGAACCTCTGTGAGGTCTCTAATTACAGCGGTAAACGCATCTAACTCATCCGTTTTGTTAGTCGCAAAAGTGGTGTTCACAGATAAAATTCTTTTACCACGCTTTTTACAATCAACATCTATTTCTGTGTTTCTTAACGACTCACGATTTGTCAAACTGTTGTATATAATATCAAGTTTTCCATCAAATATCTGAGAAATATTTTTACCTATCGCTTCCTCAGCGCTGATACTGCAAAGTACTTCTGAACTTTTATTAAAAATTGTGATGATGCCTTCCTTATCTGTAGTTATTACGGCATCAGCCATATTTTGCAATATGTTGCCTGTGTAAGTTTGTATTTTCTCGTATTCCCTCGATATGAACCGCAGGTTTTGATTTATGAATATTATACTAATCACAATCACCGATATTACTAAAAGAACTATTGAGATAATAACGGATCTTCTTACCATTCTTTGTTCTAGCGAATGGATTTCTTTTATCGACAAACCGAGCCGGACTAAACTATTTTTATCCCCCTCTACCTTTAGAGTTTTTATTACCTCGAATACTTCTATACCATTATGAGAATAAGTTCTTGTTCGTATCGTATCCTTACTATAGGCATCTGCTAAAAATGGATCATTTTCAATCGGTTCAGCTTCGGAAACCGATTTGCTTGCCGCAATAATTCCTTCATCGTCCTGTAAAATTATATATTCGACTCCTTCGTTGTTGCCGATGTCCTGAATAATTTTTCCTAACCCAATTTTTTTTCTGAACTCAAGAAGATATACAGCATCGACATTTAACACGATCGCACCCCCTTTGTTCTTAGCGCGGCGTACAGCGACAGTATAACGGGTTCCATTTTCGAACCGAGCTTCTTTAAGACCGATAATAAGCTCTTGTTCACCGTCTTCAAGAATAGGTTTAATAAAATCGACGGGTGAATGTTTTGCCGTTAAATCTTCATGCTCCGGTTCAGATAAATGGTTGCTAAGAATTTTTCTGCCGTCTTTATCGAAGATATTAATCCGATAAATCTTATTATCGTCTGCATAGCTTCTTAAATCACCCGGTTTTAACTGTGTGATACTGTCTAAACGTGCGATCATTCTTCCTGCCGTTAATAAACGCTGAGCGATCAGATTCTCTATCTCGAAACTTGTAATTATAGTGTTTGTCCCGCTTATCGTTATAGTCTCGATTAACGATGTTGCTTGTTCAGTCATCAAACGATAAAGTTCATCACGACTTTGTGTGAGCTCGAGATAAGCAGAGCCAATCATCAAAAGAGCAATTACTACTGTTATAGCAATAAAGTAGCGCGGTTTAATATTTCGGATTATTTTCATACTGATAGTAAAATGTAGGAAAATTATACAATAAAATCTAATAAAAAAAGTTAATGTGCGGCAATATGAAATCTTTTATCGATTATCGGATGACGATTCACTCTACCGCCTGTATCACTGCATCGTGCAAAGCGGGTCGAACTTTTAATATCTTATTATTGGCGCGCGTGGGATGAACGCGGTTTGTTAAAAATATTACAAACAAATTTCTCTCGGGGTCGACCCAAATCGAGGTACCCGTAAACCCAGTATGTCCAATAGATTTATTGCTAAATAGACTCCCAGCTGAAGTATAACCATTCAATGTTTTAAAATCCCAGCCAAGTCCTCTTTGTACATTTAAGCTTTTACGCTCAGTGAAAAGTTTGATAGTCTCAGGCTTTAGGTACTGAACGCCGCCGTAATTCCCTTCGTTCAAAATCATCTGAACAAAAACCGCAAGGTTGGACGCTGTGGAAAATAGTCCAGCATGCCCTGCCATGCCGCCAAGAAGGGCTGAGGTCTCATCGTGAACGGTTCCCTGTATAAGTTTTTTCCGCCATACTGTATCAAGTTCTGTCGGTGCAGTTCGCTGTATAACTTCAACAGGCGGATTGTAGAAAGTATTTATCATTCCAAGTGGTTCAAAAAATTCTGTTTGTAAGTAAGTGTCGAGAGTTGAACCGGTAATTGATTCGATTATCTTTCCTAACACGATAAAACCAAAATCGCTGTAAATAGTCGAGTCGCCTGTTTTGTAAATCAATTTTGAATTGTAAATCGAATCGAGAACTTCCGAAGAAATTTTGCAAGTCAGATAAAACTTTTGCCAAGCCGGTAAGCCGCTGTTATGGAGAAGTAAGTTTCTGACCGTAATATTTTCTTTTCCATTCGCGCCAAATTCAGGCAAGTATGTTACAACCTTTTCGTCTAAATTTATTTTCCCTTCATCATACAATTTCATGACTGCCGACGTAGTACTGACTACTTTGGTCAAAGAAGCAAGATCATATAATGTTGAGTCTGTTACTTCAGGGGAGTCTGATGAATAATCGAGACTGCCGTAGTTTTTATTCAGTAATATTTCGCCTTTCTGAACAACGACGAGTTGTGCCCCAGGAAAAGCGCTGTCACGAATTGCTCGCTCAACAATACTGTCAACTTTTTTAAGCTTGGTTTCTAATATTGCTTCTAATGTCTTCTCTTCGTGTAGTGTAGATTTAGCTACTATTACCCCCGTCCCGAACGGATAAACGGATGGGATTGTAACCGGAAGTTTTCCTTGAGCTTTCACCTCGCCGAATAAAACTTCAGTCGCCGCTTCTGCAGACAACTCACCGTCAGAATAGGCGCAGATTAATGCCGAAGGATTTTTCACGGCGCCTATCACGTACGGATTCCCGAAGGAAACAACTATATTATTTCTCTTTTTCGATTCTGATAATCCGTTGGTTACAGAATTAATAAAATCAATTAAGTTTTGTGGAAGCCCGAAAGGATTAGCTTTTGTGCGTGTACGAACATAAAGCGCGATAATTACAACATCTGATTCACGAGCTTGTGTAAGCGTGGATTCAAAATCTAGTTTATTACTTCGCGGCGATATGCGAGCTACTGTTAACTGCCACAGACGCGCGCGTAATTCTGAAATAAAATAATCACCCGCTCTCTCATTAGGATTTGCGCTCCCTGAACGGTTGATATCAGTGCGGTAATCGTCGGAATCGCTGATTATTATTGACATTATTTTTTTTTGAGGTCTTATCGGAATTACACCTTCATTTTTGACAACGGTGATTGATGTTTGAGCAATTTCTTTTGCAGCCCTCCAACTGCCCACCGTGCTGACCGCATCCGGTATTTTATTTATATCGACAAATCTGTTTTCATCCAATTTCAGCCATTGTTTTAATGCGAGTATTTTTCGCACGGAACTATCTATTCTTGAAACGGTTAACCTTCCTTTTACTACGGCACTAAAGATAGCATCTATTGCTGCATCTTCATCGGGAGGAAGAAGTAAAACATCGGCGCCGGAAGCAACAGCGCGAACAGCAACTTCGTCGATATTAAATATTTTTGTAATACCTTTCATTTCGAGTGCATCGGTTACGACTAATCCATCAAAACCAAATCCATCCTTTAGTAAATTTGTAGTAATACTTCTCGATATCGAAGCGGGTAATCTTTTTTCCTTTTCAAGCGCCGGTACTTCCAAATGAGCGGTCATTACTCCCATCACACCTCTATCAATCAAGTATCGGAATGGATAAAGTTCTACGCTATCTAACCGACTTCGGCTTACTGAGAGTTTCGGTAAATCGTAGTGCGAATCTATATCGGTGTCGCCGTGCCCTGGAAAATGTTTTGCCGTAGCAATAACCCCGCCCGTTTGCATACCTTCAATATAAGCAGCAGCAATTTCTGCAACTAACCTTGGCGATTCACCATATGATCGAATATTGATGACCGGGTTAAAAGGGTTATTGTTTACATCGACAACGGGGGCAAAGTTTTGGTGCACACCGATAGCACGGCTTTCCGCTGCAACGATATTTCCCATCCTATAAGCTAAATCGGTTCGGTTTGCGGCGCCAAGTGCCATCGCCTCTGGAAAAGGTGTCATCCGTCGTATGCGCATAGGTCCACCGCGCTCGAAGTCAGCACTGATTAATAGAGGGATGTCCGATGACCCCTGCAATTTGTTGATCGTGACAGCAGTAGCATATATATCGCCCTGGAAAAAGCAAAACCCACCGACTTTTCGGTCTTTTGCGAGGTGAATCATTTTTTGGTACTCATCGCGTTCGGAGTTAACGAAATACCCTGTTGCCCGCGGCATTATCATCTGTCCGATTTTTTCTTCGAGTGTTAATCGCGCAATTGTTTCATCTACCCAATCGCTTTTTGCTTCGAAGATTTCTGCGACATCTTCTTTTTCTGTGGGTACCGGTTCTTCGTGTGGCTTTTGAATTTCAATTGGTGCGAGGCAGCCGAAGAAATAAGCAAAAAGTAAAAAGTAAAAAGGGGAAAGTGATTTTAATAATTTTATATTTTGAGACCTCTGAAAAATGCTTATAAACCGTTGAAACGGTTGCAAGCTGAAAAGGTATTTGGTTAACCCACGACTTAAGTCGTGGGTTACTGAAAAAAAGAGAAGAGTATAAACTGTTTCAACAGTTTTAGAATCTGCCGGAAAATAATATTTCAGATGTTTCATATTTTAAAACTCGAATGCTTTCAATCCCATTATTGTAGCGCCGAAAGCGGCTGGGAATTTTGGTTTCTGTATAAATATTTGTGGAAGCGACCGGGCAATTCGTTCTCTAACTATTTTTGAAAACACGTTCTCGCTGTCAAGCAATCCACCCATTAATGCAACGGGAATTTTTCGTTTAGGTTGTATCTGGGCTACCAAGACGCGTACAAGTTCTGCAAGCTCGTTTGCCTGACTGAAAAGAATGTTATGTGCAACATGATCGAACTCTAGAGCTGCTTGTATTACTTTGGGGGCGAAAGATGAGATGTCGGCATTTTCACGATAGACTTTTGTAACCAACTCATCGGTTGAAGAAATGCCGAAATGTTCGAGCGCGAATTTAAGGAGTTTGGTTTTGTCTGCTCTTCCTTCTGACGAACGTACTGCGGCATTCAAAGCTTGCCGACCGATTACATACCCACTGCCCTCATCGCCTAAAATTCTTCCCCAGCCGCCGATACGATAAATTTTTCCGTCTTCACCTTTACCAAGCGCAATTGATCCCGTACCGGCCATTATGACAATTCCGAAACTGCTTGCAAATGCTGCCTCAAGTGCGATACGCGCATCCGTTTCAATTACAATTGATGATAACTTCAGTTTGTTTTTCTTTGCAGAATTCTCGAGTTCACCGAGAAATGCCGTTTTGTCCGCAACACGACCGGCGCCCGCCATCCCAAGCACAATTGATTTTAATTGCTCTGGGGAACAATCGGCTTTGAGGCAACAAGCCTGTATAAGCTTAACAATTATCTTGACAGCATCATTTACGGTAACGATTTGTAGGTTTGTCGGTCCGGCTTGTTCTTCGGCAGCTACCGTCCCATCAAGAGATACAAGTAAGGCAGTAGTTTTTGTACCACCCCCATCTACTCCCAAAACGTATTGCTTTTTAGTCATAGAAACCCATTCTTCTTTTTTCAAAATTATCAAAAAATGAAATGATAAGCAAGAAAAACGGATAAGCTGGAAGCCTGGAGTCCGGAGTCGCAACGATGTGGCTTTGAAATAAAAAGAATATACTATATATTTATTAGAGAGTAAATATTTTTTAAGAGGTTAAAATGAAAAATATATGGTTTCTGATATTATTCCTCATAGTCGCATCCTGTCAAAAAGCACCGACTGAAGTGTCTGATCAAATAATTAATAAATCATTCGAGTTAAGTATAGGAGAGAGTATTACCATAGAACCGGATAATGTTCAGGTTAGGTTTGATACTGTAACATCGGATTCCCGATGTCCCACAAATGTTTTCTGTTTCTGGGAAGGAGAAGCTCAAATAAAGATCAGCCTAGTGAAAAGCCGCACGGCTATAATATACGGTGAGATTCCGATTCGCGGTTATGTAACAGCCAAAGACACTTGCTGTCATAAATACATTGATTTGGATGGATACAGAATCACGTTAATGCAGCTTAATCCTTATCCACAGCATCCGATTCCGAATGATTTCACAAAGTATCGCGCTACACTTCTTGTGAATAGAATAGAAAGGTAGATGTAACCTCCCGAAAGTGATCAGAGGTTCGCATGATTAACTCTCGGGAGGTTGTGCCTTTAAAACTCGACAACGAACCCAAGTCGTATTTGCCGGGGCGGGCCCACTTTACTCTGTTCCATTTCGAACATATTAAATAAACCTGTGTAAACAGGCACCTCGCTTTCTCTTCCGGTCAAAAGCAAATTATCAATGATTTCTCTCCCGCTACTTGTGTTTAAGTAACCTGTTGCATCAGGATCGCCAGATGAGGGCCAGACAGAAACTATTTCCTTATGGTTGAACAAATTCAGACATAATAGATACGTATTTAACCGCAATCCTAACGGCAGGTTAAATGTTTTATCAATTCTTAAATCAAATCTGTAGTTCCAATCAGTATTATTTGAATTGAGTGAAGATAACGGTTCGATGCCATCTTCTGTTGGGAAGCGGTTAGGATTGCTAAGTGTGTACGGCCTGCCGCTGTTTGCCCTGAACAGAAGGTTGATCCCAAGATCGTTGAAAATAATGTTGTCATAAGCTTCGAACCTGTAATCGAGGTTCGCCGAGATAGTATGGCGCTGGTCATAATCGAGTGGATATTCGTACGTCGGCATTTTCCCCCTAAGCCAGATTAGATTCGCGTAAGTATAAGCATCTGACCCTGTACTGGTTGCGGAAGATAATGTGTAGTTCAAATTTGCAGCCCAGTTGTTCCATCTTCTCAAATCTATATGAAGTTCAAACCCCTTTATATTCGATTCATCTCCATTCTGTAAGATCGTAAAAGAAGTTTTATTAAAAACTGATTCAATAACTCCCAAACGGATTAAACCGGTAACACGCTTAAAATAAGCTGTCGCATAAAAATTGAAATAATCAGAAACTTGGTGTTGAGCCCCTAATTCATACTGTATTGTCTTAGGAAAACTTAATGACGGATTTTTATGTAAGACATAACCGTCAAAAAATTCCCCTCTATAAAGTTTATCAGTACTCATGAATAAGAATTGTAATGCTGGTACCTGTACAAAGGTGCCATATCGCATGAACATAACCGTTCTATCCGAAGCCGGTAAAGAGACACTAAATCGAGGACTAAAAGATGAAGTCGGGTCAACTTTTTTAAAGCTGTCGTAATCAACTGAATTCGGATTTCCCCATCCATCATTGGGTACCGGTACGCCCGGGTTCTGTTGCTGAAAATTTTCGGGCGTTTCCCATAATTGAGTATTTTTACTGTTTGTAATATCATTAATATCTTTAAAGAAATCTGTTTTCGAATTCCAATAATCCCATCTTATACCCGCATCAAGTATTAATCCTTCTAACTCAATTTTATCTTGTAGATACAGTGCCGCGTAAACAGGTTCCTTAGGACCTTCACTTCTTTTTGATTTATTATATCCATCAGCATTAACATTTCTTCCAAAAAAATCGTAACCATACGCATCTACACCTCTAACTGTATAATTATAATAAACATATTGCTGTTGAGCGCTATCGAGTAAATCGGGATTTGTTAGGATTATTCGTTGCAGGCTGTCTGGTATGGCCGACAGCGAAAGGGGTGAAATGCTGTACTGACGAAGCTGATAGATTTTATACTCTCCTCCAAACTTTATAATATGATTATCAATTGTATGCGTAATATTAGAATTGAATTGCCAGAAGGATGAATTCCTTTTAGAGTATCCGTTGTACACACGACCGGGGAATGCGAAAATACCCAAATACCCATCCATTGGTATCCGCATACCTTGTAATAGATCTAATGGCAAGGAAGAATAATTTTTAAAAAGTGGGTTTTTATACGGATTACCGTAATCAAAAACTCTGTCCCTATGAACCGGATCCATCGATTCGGAATATAATCGAAAATAACTTGCTTGTCCTTCCACGAATGTTTTAAGTTGAGGATACCATGTTACTCTGAAAGTATAATGGTCGTTATTCGTGAGTGTGAATGGATTATGAAAAGCGTTCATCAATGCATAACTCGACTGTCTGGAATAACCCTCAGTTCGCGAAGAAATGCCACCAAAATTGAATATAATATCATCTAAATTCATTGTCATCTTTTCATTCCAGGCAATTCTTCTCTGTGAGCCGTTTGGCAATTGACCTGGCCGAGATGTATTCCAGCTTGGTTCATAAAGCAGTAATTTTTTCGACTCTTCTATGATGGCATCACCCTCAAGCATCGGTTTGTGTTGTAACAGACGAATGTAATTAACTTCGATCTCTCTGAACTTGGGCCAAATTGAATTTGCTATATCTCTTAACTTTTCAGAATTATAACTCGGGTTAGGGTCGCGGTCGAATTGATACTCGAATGTCCCAAAGAATTGCAGCAAGTTTCTATTTTTCGGGATTATTGGTCCGCCTAAGGATAAACTCCAGAGTGAACTTCCCGTACTTCGTAATCCTTTAAACCCATCTCCTAAAAATTCGTCTGTTACATATTCTAAACTTCCGAAATAATTTGGCATACCTGATTTGGTAATTACGTTTACAATACCACTCATAGCATTTCCATATTGAGCACGGAAATCCGTTTTTGTTATGCCAACTTCTATAATGGATCTGGGGCTTAATGTAGTTGATAATCCCCCGTTTAGTGGATCGTTTATATGCACACCATCGATATAATATCCAGTTTCGTCTGCTCTTCCGCCTCGTATGTTTAATTCACCACTTCTTGCATCTTGAATTATACCGGGAGAATAAATAGCAGCTATTTCTTTAAACCCTCTTTCAGTATATAACTTGATTGGTGTATGGACAACAGTATGTGGGGTTCTTACTGATATAACGGATGTAGAAGTATCACGTTTTGGTCTTGCTGCATTAATCGTCAATCCCGAAAGCGTAGAATCTTCGTTTGAATTTCGATATATACTTTTAACAGAATCAGTACCGTTATGAGAGTATATTATTTTATCTTTATCTTCCTGTTGACCAAAACAATTAATGAAAAGAAAAAGCGTTAAATAACCCTCGACCACAAACCTATTACCACCGAACATACAACCTCCGATTTAGTTTATACATAAGATATCAGCATTATGGTACTTTTATGATAATATATAGAGTGTATTTTGAAAAGTCAATGGAATTTATGTTTAGCGGTCCATCTGTGTTAAAACCGATGGACCGCTTTGAAGATATTATGATTAGATTGGTATATCCGAGATATCGCCTACAATTGGCTGGGTTAATTTTTCGTAATCCAAGTAAGAAATTTTTATACAATCGGTATGAGTGCCGGCATTAAATATAATCTCTTCTTTCTCGGCTAATTGCCAAGCGACAACAACAGGCAAGTTATACAAATTACCGAGGGCAGGCTCGGCACCTAATTCAGAATCAGGGAAGAGTGTACGTAAGTCGTCTTCCTTTGCAAGATGGGCTTCTCGCGCCTTTAACACATCTTTCATCTTCGCTAGATTTACTTTGTGCGGCGCTGGTATTACAACCATAGTATATTTCCCATCGACAGTAATAATGACAGCTTTAGCACAAACTTTTCCGGTCTTATGAAGTGAATGTGCAACCTCCTGTGCAGTATATGCCTTAGGATGAGCGAGTAATTCGTAATGAATATTTTTTTCCTTCAGAATGTTCTGAAGCTTTTCAGACATTGACATATAACCTCCTGAAAATTTGTTTGACTTTAGTGATTTTTTTTTTAAAGTAAACGAAACTTCTTCTTTAATATATACAATTAAGTTTGTGAATCCAAAATTTTCTTAAATACCTCTACCGTTTCATCAGTCATCCTACTTGCAACAAAACGGTTTTTAAACAAATCATAACTATTATCTCCATAACGCTTGCGCTCAGAATCATTTGAAATTAAGAATGATATTTTTTCAGCAAGCATTTCTTTTTTTCTTTCAAAAAGAATGCTGCCATTTGCCCCTTCCTCAACGAATTCAGCCATATTACCCACATTTGTTACAATTACCGGCAGTCGGTAGGCAAGGGCTTGCATAACAGTAAGCGGCAAAACATCTTAGTTTCCGTCGGCATAAGGTTGTATGTAAATATCGAAAGATGAGTACATGGACGAAAAATCGTCGCGATGTCCAGCAAAATAAACCTGTTTTTGCACACCGAACCGCTGCGCCAGGCGCATCAACTCAGATTTAAGTTCACCTTCCCCCACGATAATAACTCTTGCCCTTGTATAATCCGGGAGTATGTCTGCGAATGCTTCTAATAGCAGCGCCTGTCCTTCAATTGGCGCAAGGTTTCCGATACTCCCTATGATAACATGATCAACCGCATAACCGAGCAATCCGCGCACATTACGTCTTTTAATTTCATCACGGTAAAAATCATCCTCACACAACCTTGGCAATATAACTGATATTTTTGATGAATCGATTTTTTCTCTGCTAACTAGCATGTGGGCTACTGCCTTGCGCGAAGCTATTACATGATGCAGCGCGTATTCAGTTAATTTTTTATCTATCAGATTACCACGGGTCGGATTAAAATCGTTAACCGCAGCGATATGTTTTATCTTCTTTGTAAAGGCAGCCGTCAATGCAGCGCTGCGATCATCGGAACTCGTGCTGTATATCAGTGCTAATTTTTGCTCTTTTATAAATTGCGCCAACTTTTTATTAAGCTTTAATCTGCTGGAGAGCAGCTTAGGTTCAATTTCAAATATTGCCATATTGGCGCGCTTACATTTAAAAAAGAGCTGGCTGTTTTTCAAACATACCACGGTAAAATCTATTTTTTGTTTCTTCAAGCCGAGCGCAAGCTGAAAAAGTATAAATTCATTATTACCGAACGTCCCCGATAAATTTAGCAGAAGGATTCTCATGTGTTATTTCTCGCTGATAATTTACGCAACGGCTTGTGTCTTTGATGTGTTTTTGAAAATATAAGCCAAGACAATTCCTAAGACTATATACTCTAATACCCCATACAAAAACCACTGCACAGTTACAGAGTACGGAATTGGATACACAGCATATTGATTATACGCCATCGGAGTTGCTATGAGCAAACCCATATACAAACCATAACGCACTCCTTCCAATATTCCCCTGCCCTGATAACCTTTTGAGAAAATAAAAGTAAAGAAGAAAGAAAACACGAGACCCGATACCCACATTACCCACATCTTGTCCAAAATGTCCGGACGCCAAAGACTTTTTAGCGGCTCAATAAAATAAACCGGAGCCAATATAACGGTATGAATAAGGAATTCAAATAGCCGCTGAATTACAAATACAGCAAAAAACCCTAAGATAATATTTTTCTTCATAACTCCTCCTAATTTATAGTTAATTATTTAATTATTTATTCAAATACACTGCAATGCTACAAAAGATATTTGTAAAAGTCAAACGCTACTGATTAGAATATCGACCATTGGCATCAATAAAAAAGCCGACACTGAAAACAGGATCGGCTATTCGACATAAGCTTTATTGCATATACATATTTATTTCTCTTGCGTGCTCAAAGAAGTGTTCGGAGGGGCAAGAATTAATTGACCTTCGCTTGAAACTTTTATCCAATAAGCGCTGCCGGGGAAAATTGTACCAGATACTTTGTAACTATTTTCAAAACTGTAAAACGGTGATACAATTGTAGTGTTAAGAGGAATAATCTCACTCACAAGCACCGGTACTGAGATAGAGCCTACCAAATTCCAGCCCGCGTGTACATCTATTGTATCGCATAATATCAAATTCCCCTGAATGCTCTCGCTTCCTGCCTCAGAAAACTTAGCCCAATAACCTTTGCCGGTTTCCATAAAGAATTTTTGTTCATATCCGACACCATTGATAAAATCATAAGCGCACGAGGATAAAGCAGATGGGTATAATTGGTGAACAGAATCATTCGGAGTCGCCACCGGTTTTGATATTAAGTTCCAGTGTGGATTGTATGAAATGTTGATTGTAAAATATTGTCCTATACCCTCGACTGAAATCGTATCGGGAGATTCGAACCAATTATTTGTTAACACAATTTTCGCAGTTATCAATCCTACGGTGTCGGGGAAAAAGGTAATGTAAAATTTTTGTGAAGAATTTTGGGGGATAGCTGCCGACGTGGGTGAAACCGTAAACCTATTGTCGTCTGAGAATACTGAGGATATATTCAAAGTTTGTGAGTTTTGATTTGTAACGATTATACTGTCAACCTTAGAATAATTAAGAAAAAGACTGCCGTAATTGATGCTCTTCGTATTAAAAACGATACTTGCAGGTTGAGAATTTACCAACGCAGTGTACCACAAGCTTGCGAGAGCAACAGTTCCTTTTTGAAATAGGGCCTTTGTATATGTTTGCGTTCGCTGCCATAGTGCTGTGTAGTACGACGAGGGTGGGGTACCGGCTCCAGTCCATCCAGAAACTATTTTTGCATAATTATCTGCTGCCAAGATTGAATCGACCAACGAATTCGAGTAATATATGTAATCAAAAACATAATCGAGGGGTGATGAAATATAACTCGCTGAATCCAGAGCGATTACAATAAAAGATTGATAAGTGTTTAACATCGTAGTTTCATAGCGAGAATGAATACCAGTATTGTTAGTGAGTTGCCCGTCGTAGTTTGTTGTGCAATGCAGAGGCTGGTGGCCGTCTGCCACATAATGACCAAGGTCGCTTGCAGTTAATTTTGCTTTAGTAGAATCGCTGCGCGACAATTGTGCGGTAAGAGAATCCAGCACCATTATTGTAGCCCATGGTAATGTGCCTAATGATCTAACGGTGGAACGGCCGTAGAGAGCGATTATAGAATCTAAATTACGCGGTAGGTTTTGAAAATTAGGATATTCATCGATGTCGATATAATGACGTAAATATTCGGCAAAGAACGAAGTGTCGGTATAAATTTTTCTATAATCCGCATCGCTTGCATGCGCTTCGTAGTAAAGGCTATCAGCTTTAAAAGCGCTCATGCTTGCCGGCAGGTGCATTGGAGCTTTGCGGTTAATTATTTTATGCCCAGTTCCTCCCCATGCAAATGCGTAATTTACTAACAGCGTTTGAAGAATGCTCGCTATGGCAAACAGTAAAATAATTTGTTTTAATGAATATTTTTGTTCCATCTGTTTTGATCTTTTGATATATCTTATAAAAAAATAAAAGAGGGCGGCTTGTTTAGCTACCCTCTTTTTCAATCTAATATGTATTTGTCTTGTTCTAATTTACGAGTAATTTATTTTAGAAGCAACGTAATTTTACCGCATTAACATTCATCCTCCGAAGCTTTAACGAACCAACAGCATCTTCTTAAATGAAGTATAGCCACCCGCAATGAATTTATAGAAATATATTCCACTTGCCAAACCTGCGGCATTCCAGGCAACTTTATGACTACCCGTTTTTTTAAAATCATTAACCAATGTCGCTACTTCTTGTCCGAGAACATCGTAGACTTTCAATGTTACGAAATTTCCAGCGGGTAGCTGAAAAGTGATAATGGTTGAAGGGTTAAATGGGTTTGGATAATTTTGCGAAAGTTGAAATTCTGTGGGGGACGTTTTAGTGTCTTCAACCGAAGTCATGGTTTCATCGATCAACAAATTTTGGTTCGTAGCGATGTTTTCCCCAATATAAATTTTTCCTGAAGGGAACCGCACAATCAGTGAATCGATTAGTGTGGTGTTGCCAAATCCAAAAAATTGTGTCAAGGAATTTTGGGACATGAATCCGCTTGCCCCGTTGACTTCACGCGTTTGCTTTATACCGTTTGCCACGATTGTAATTCTGGTTCCTATGCCATCACGGTTCGATTGTACTCCGCGCACTGTTACGGTCAGCCAATTATTTTTGTCTTCTGTGTGTTTATATAATATGTCCGGCGCGTACGATGAAAAATTTGAAAGATACATGTCGGGTAAACCATTTTTATCAAAGTCGAAAAGTGTGACGCCGCGGATAGATTCACTTGTGGAAATGCCCATACGTCCGGCAATTTCTGTAAAACTGTCGTTTCCGTTATTTCTGAATAATCTGTTAGGGCCGTTGCGCGTGATGTAGAGGTCCAAATAACCATCAAGGTCATAATCTATCCAAAGAGGTGAATAATTAATACCGCCATCACTAACACCAACTATGGCTGCAACTTCGGTAAACGATCCGTTTCCGTTATTCTTGTATAATTTGTTTGGTGCGTTTACATTACAAACAACGATGTCGAGAAAGCCGTCGTTATTAAAATCGCCCCATGCAGCCGACTGACCGTACGTTAAATTACCAACTCCGGCAATATTAGTTACGTTGGTAAAAGTTCCGTCACCGTTGTTTTTCCATAATGCACTCGGTACATACTCATCTTTTGTTACGACGTATAAATCAATATTACCGTCGTTATCATAATCGCACCATGTAGCTGAGCTGCCTTTCGCCTGATAGCTGAATCCTGATAAGGTATCCAGTGTGAAGCTGCCGTCGCCATTGTTCTTGTAGAGATTGCTGTTATTAAACTCATTTAATACAAACACATCTAAGTTGCCATCGTTGTTGTAATCGGCAAAGGCAGCATGGTTTGTTTTATCATAGAAATAGAGTACACTGGTCGTATCGTTGTTAAACGTACCGTCTCCGTTATTTCTAAACAGCTTATTTCGCTTTTTGATTAAAGGTAACGGATTATACGTAGTAACATAGAGGTCTGAAAATCCATCGTTATTCACATCAGCCCAAATTCCTGAACGATTCGGGTCGGCATCTGCAACGCCCGCAAACGAAGCCGTATTTGTGAATGTTCCATCACCGTTGTTTTTAAAAAGACGGTTCGCAGTTTTATTCACAACATAAATATCCATCCATCCGTCGTTATCATAATCAGCACTTGAAGCACCGTAACTTTCACTCGAATCTGCTAATCCTGCTGTGTTTGTAACATTCGAATATGCCGGTGTAACAGTAGCAGTATCCCAGACAGTAATATTTGCGTAAATCAATGTATCTACGATTCGTATGTTGTTGATGTTGATACCTGTTAGTGAATCACACCAGTCTTTGCTCGATGGAGTTGAATAACCGTCGAAGACAATATTTGGGTTATTGGCTCCTCCATTTCCAGGATATGGATCTCCTGTGTCGCCGCGGTTTGTTCCTACGTTAAGTCCACGCATACCGTCAGCTTGTTCTAAATCAACTTTATAATGATTCGGGTTGTTTTGATAAGGGATTGAATCATCAACGTGAAAAATTAGCAATCCCCTTTCTAATAAAGAAACATCGAATCCAATTTTCTGTCGATTTTCGATTAAAAAATATTCCTGAGATGGAGCGCCGTTTCGCCAGAGTTTATATATTTGCGGTGTGAACTCAACGGGGTTTAAAACTTCATTGAGTAATTCTGAAGTGATGACAGTTGGTATTACCCAACCCATCTTTTCTTTGCACCAGGCAGACATGTGTGAAGGCTTATGCGACATACTTTGATTTCCGCCATAGCTGCCAGCTGCCATCAAACACCAACCGCCCAGCCCTTCACCGGTTCCACCAGATATATCGTACAAATCAGGTAAATTAAAAACGTGTCCGAGTTCGTGTACAAATACTCCTATAGGTTCTATGGCGCCGCCGCTGTTTTGATTTCCTGTCATCTCAGGTTGAATTGCATAAGGTCCATCCACAATTACTCTTTTACCATTCGGCAAAATATCGTCAGTTATGTATGATTGTCCGTTAGTATAGTTTCTAAAATCCCAGCGGTGCGACCAGATGTTTAGTGCGCCGGCCGCTGCATCTCCTCCCGTGTGGACGACAACGAGAAATGGAACAACTCCGTTACCTTGTTCATCATAGCTCTCAATGTAGTTACGATAATCGACGGTGGCATCGCTGGCGACGAGTGTTTCGTAAACGAATTTCGGTCCACCTTCCGCCCCTCCTGGGCTGTAAGCCGAAAGTGGTTCATTTACGGGATACCATCCTTCACAATTTCCGGTCAAGTACATCTGGCCATAAGAAACTTCCAAATAATAATCAGTTATTGTTCCGCTTGGATTTGGTCCATCCCACAATTGCGACTGAAAAGCATCGCGAGAGTAGGTTGGAGAAAGGTCTGTATAATATCCTAACAATGTTGGGGCGTGAGTAGTGTCAGTAGCTAATTTAGGATTAACTTTCAGGAGATTTGGATTATCTTTGAGTAATTGATAACGTGCATCAATTTTTTCTGCCCAGTAGCCCTTACTGTATGATTGTTGAATTTCCTGGAATTGTTTGACCACCTCGGGAGAAGGTTTGATACCCGGCTTTGGGGGTCGTATGGCGAAGCACTCGATAGCCAATACAAAAAATAAAAATATAATTATGATAAAATTGGATTTCATTTTGATACCTTCGATGATCTAATAATTTATTATTACTTAAGCGTGAGAGATTGAAGCTCTTTCTCGAAAATTTTATATACTTCTATAATTGGAATATTATGTTTGTCAGAAATTCGTTTGCATTCCTCAAACTCAGGAGTGAGTCGTTCTATACCATCGATCTGAATAACTTTCACTTTTACATCTCCGAATGAAGTTTTAACAGTTTTGGATGACCGGGAAAGTATTTTCCTCTGAACCCCCTGAATCCTAACTCCGAGCGTTGTGGTTTGTTGGAATATGATATTTACGATATCTTGTAAGTTTGATTTGGCGGTGAGCGCAGATAACAAAATTCCGGGTCTGCCTTTTTTCATTATAATCGGAATAAGATAAGCATCGTGAGCGCCGGCTGCGAGCAGTTTCTCTATTACATACGGATATATTTCCGGGTTCATGTCGTCGATATTCGTTTCAATTATAACTACATCCTCATCGGTAGCTGTGGGAAATAAATCAGCTATAAAAATTCGGAGAAGATTTGGGACATCACCTAAATTGCGGCTTCCAGCTCCGTATCCGATACTTTGAACCTGAATTTTTTCGAAAGGAATTATACCGTTTGATAGCGCCTTTACAATCGATGCCCCGGTTGGTGTTGTCAATTCAGAAGGGATGTCAGTTAATATCGTCGGATAATTTTTTAACAACTCGACTGTTGCCGGTGTTGGAATTGGCATCCTTCCATGTTCGGTTTCTACAAACCCGCCGCTGCCAAGTTTAACAGGAGAGGAGAATACTCTTTCTATATTCAAAATTTCCAAACAGATTGCAGTCCCGACGATATCAACGATTGCATCTACTGCTCCAACTTCGTGAAAATGAATTTTTTCAATCGTCGTGTTGTGAACCGATGCTTCTGCTTTTGCCAACTCTAAAAATATTTTTTTTGCGTTGTCTTTTACTGTATCGTTTAGTGTGCTGGAGTCGATGATTGTATAAATATCTTTTAGGTGGCGGTGATAATGAGGTTGTTCATGTACTATGACGCTCAGCTTAACGGCAGAAATACCGTTACTAGTTACAGCTTCGGTTTTTAACTCATAACCGTTTAGATTCAACCTCTTTAATTCATTCTGAAGGTGTTCGAGTTCGACACCCGCGCTGATGAAAGCACCAAGCGTCATATCGCCGCTAATTCCAGCTATCGTATCTAAATATGCAATTCTCATTATTACTAATTTACTAAAACTTTCTCAAAATAGGAAAGGAATTTTTGAGTGGCGCCAATATTATCTTGTATAAAGGAAATAGCAGTTTGCCCTGATTCAGAACGTAAGGTGTCGTCTGATAACAAAGTTTTCAGAATCCTGTAAATATCTTTTTCATCGGAACCGGTGAATGCAATCTTTTCCTTTAATAACAAGAGCGCCTCTTGGGAGTTTGTGTGATTAGGACCGAATAACACTGGAATTCCATATACAGCCGGCTCAAGAACATTATGGACGGCACTGCGGAAAGCCCCGCCGACAAAAGCGACATGAGCATATTGGTATAATGCCATCAAAATACCAATGCTATCTACAATCAAAATCTTTTCGCCGGAATAGTCGTTTAAATCTGAGAACCTAATGTACGTCGTGTGTCCGTTTAAGTCGCTCTCTATGCGTTCTAAATTGTTTTCAGTGGGTTCGTGAGGAACGAGTATCATCAGCAGGTCTGGCTCGTTGGTCTGGAGTTTAAAAAAAACGGGGAACAAGATTTTTTCATCACCTTCCCAACTGCTGCCCACTACAAAAATTTTTTTCCCGTGAAGAATGTTTTCAGGTATTAAATGTTTTTTCTTAGATTCGATGCTTCTCTGCCACACCTGATCGTATCGGGTATCTCCCATCACTCCCGATTTTGGGAGATTGAGCTTGAAAATGTTGAAAGTCTTAAAATCATTATCCGAAACAGTTAAAATGTAATCAACCGAGTTATATAAATTTCGATGGAAAGATTTTAAGACTGGAAATCGTCGGACGGTGTTTTCACGCATGGTTGCGTTAGCAATTAAAACCGGAATATTCTGCTTTTTTAATGCCCATATATGATTGGGCCACAAGTCGTAACGAATAATCACAGCTGCTTTCGGGTTAATAGTTTTGATAAACAATTTTGCATTCTTATAGCTATCAAAAGGTAAATAAGTGATTACATCTGCGAGTTTATACTTTTTGGATGGTTCATAACCGGACGGCGAAAAAAACGAAACAATTATTTTAATGTCAGGATGGGATTTTTTTAGCTCCGATATAATCGGTTTTGCCTGCTCGAATTCACCAAGCGAAGAAGCATGAAACCAGATTCTCCTTGAATTTGCTGGTAGTTTATTTAACTGCACTATGAGATTGTCAAACAAATTCCGCCGTCCCTTAATTCCAATCCGAAATTTCTGTTTGAGTAAACCTCCTGTCATAAACAAAGTCCAGAGAACAGGTACTACTATAATATTATAGAAAATAATCCAGAACGTCTTCATGTTAATTTGTCTTGATGTTTAAAATATTCAGTACTGCTTTGTGTACATCGTCTGTAGTGATATCTCTCATACATTTAAAATGTTTCTTTGGACATTCCTCAGAACCGATATGCGTGCACGGTCTGCAATCTAAATTATTGCGTTCGATAACTATGTTCTCTGTCCGGAAGGGGAAGAAGCCGAATTCTTTTACCGTAGGACCGAAGATCGTAACAACTTTTCGCTGACGCGTGGCTGCGATATGCATAAGCCCGGTATCGTTTGTTATAACTGCATTACAATAATCTAATGCCGCTGCGGTTTCGAGGAGTGAGAGTTCACCCGCAAGATTAACCGTAGATGTACCCGCAGTTTTTTCGTTTACCGAATGAACGATTTTCTCGGTTTCAGATTTATCTTCTTTTCCTCCGAAGAGCATAATAAAAGCATTGTGTTCGTTTATTATCCGGGCAAATAATTCAATGTAGCGTTCGCTTAACCACTTTTTGGTGTTATGTTTTGCGCCGGTCGCCGCGCCAATAATAACTTTATAATTATTTAGTGGCAAGCTGTTTAGTTTGGAAGCTGCTTGTTTCTGAACATCGGCGGGCATAAATATTTCCAAACCTTTTCCATCGTCATTTACCGAAAGGGGAGAAGCTGTATCTAGATATTTTTGCGCGTTGGATAAAACGTTATGGTAAACATTCCATTTGAAATTTATCAAGAGGAAGCGGGCGATAGCCCTTTTATTGATTATGAATTTTTGTGATGCGCCGCTCTTAAAACGAATATACCTGCTACGCAGACTGTTGTGAATATCGACCACCGCATCGTACTTTTCTTTGTTAATTTGATGTGCGAGTTTTTTTAAACCTTTAAAATTTTGTGAAGTGTCAAATTCAATTGTGTTTGTCAGGTGCGGGTTATGTTTAACAAGCTCGGCGAAATCTTTACGAACGAGAAAATCAATTTGTGCATCGGGATAAGTTGACCTAATTGACCTAATGAGTGGAGAGGCGAGGATTATATCGCCTATCGAGCTGAAACGTATGATGAGTATTTTTGATATGTTCATACGGTTGTAAAATTAAGGTTTTTTCGGGGGAATTGCAATTTGTCGTGGTTCGTTATTGTTTATTCGATATTGGAGGTGTAATAAATGTTTCACGCAAAGTACGTGAAGGGGACGCTAAGAACAAAAATATTTTATGGTGTTGAAATATTTTTTATAAGAATACTCCTATATAAAAAAGCCGAACTTTTTAGGGCTCGGCTTTAAAGTGATTAAACTGTTAATGATCAATGTAGTATTTGATATCTTTTTTATTCTTTACGTCTCTAGTACAAGTCCGTAGGACTTGTATGTTTGTAGCCGTGTAAGAAAACAATGTATTTCCACTCCAGCGGAGTGGTATATTCCATTAGAACATTCGACCCCGCTGGGGTCGGGTTCATAACATCTTTTCCAATCTACAAACATTTGACTCCTAACGGAGTCTTCAATGAAGCAGCACCCATTATTTCAATTTCTATTTGTGAGGGAAACAAGAAAAAACTTTTAAACTATGCAAAATAAAAAAGCATAGCTTTTTTGGGTACGGCTCCTTTGCGGGCTTCGCGATTAATTAAAGCTAATGAACTTAACCGCCCGTCTTTAGACGAGGTCTCGTCTCGTAAAAAGAGACGGACAATGGTCGCAAAGAAAACGCAACGACCGCAAATTATGGTTTACGCTCTTGACGACTTTACACTTCTTGCTTCTCGACAGACTTAAAGTCCGTCGTGCCGGTTTAAGTTCAGCCGGTAAAACATGCTTCAGCATGTCGATGAGCAACACTTGTTCGACAGACTAAAGTCTATCGCATCGTAGGGGTTGGTACGACGCGCTTCAGCGTGTCGAAGAGGTAGGTTTGCCGACAGACTAAAGTCTATCGTACCAGTTCGAGTTTAGTCGGTACGATACTCTTTCAGCTTGTCGAAGTGCAAAGTGTTTCCGACAGACTAAAGTCTATCGCATCGTAGGGGTTGGTACGACGCGCTTTAGCGTGTCGAAGTGCTAGTCGTGCTCGACAGACTATCCAGAGGGATGGCTTCGCCAAAGTCTATCGTACCGGCTATGGTGGTACGACATGCTTTCAGCATGTCGCAGTGCTCTGCTTTCTCGACAGACTAAAAGTCCGTCGTACCGGTTCGGTCGGTACGATACGCTTCAGCGTTTCGGAAGGGTTCGACTTTTTCGACAGACTGAAGTCCGTCGTACCGGACTACTTCTCCGGTTCAAGCTCCGCTACCGCCTCAAGATACCTTTTATTCAAAGTAGGATAGTTCACAAATTTGTCACCGTCCCAGTATTGGATTTGTTTACCTAATTCTTGTAAATAAGTATTTTGGTCTATCTCAGGTATTTTTTTTCCCTTTGTTAATTTTCGGTAATAATGATCGTAGTTATTATCACTTGCAGGGTGGATAAATTTTAAACCATAGTCAAAATAAAAAAATAATGAGACCGGAGTATCCTTATTCTCCGGATGGAAAAAATCTCTCACATTAACATCAAACAGTCCCATTCCCTCGTCGATGTTAATGTTCAATGCACAGTTGTGGGTTGCTTCAAAATATAAAGACAATACTGAGCGAGGAAGCAGCATGTATGCCATTTCTTTTGCGGGTGTATAATCCTGAATGACGTACTCACCAATGGCAGGGGAATCACCTCCGATAAACCTTGGGTCGAGCACCGTTAAGACAGCTTGGTCATAAGCGTTGTTCATTCCGCAAAGAAGAAGTTCCCGTACTCCATCTCCGTTTATATCGTATACTGTCATGTCTATAAAGTGGCCAGTATTTACATAACAGCTTAATTCTTTTTTTGTTTGTGCATCCAATTTGATAACCAAATCCGGGTAGAGCATAGAATGACGGCAATTCAAATAAATTTCCGGTCTTCTATCGTTATCAAAATCTCCGCCCATTATATTAGTTATACTAAAGGTTGTACTTGACACTTCCGGATCCTGCGGAAAAACAACTTTACGGTTAACATTGAAAGACCACAAACACGTATCCGAGTTTACAGACTTACAGAACAGTGTTGAAGAATACTCAGGATTTTCCGGGGTAAACTGCGTCCAAATTACTTCGTTCGTGTTATCGTTATTTACGTCTAACAAAATAGCAAAATTATCTCGCTTTCCTTCTCTCTCTGTATCGTTAACCCGTTTTACAGTCCCTTTTCCTACCAGAATTTTATCCACAACCTCACCGCTCTGGTTTTTAAGTATCAGCATTTCTCCTTCGAACTCAGGATTGGTTGGGTTTTTATCCAACGGCCCGTACCACATTTTCCCTATGATCAACAATAAAGATACAATTAATACCACAGCAATAGGTCTCCTTAGTTTCCAAACTTTTCTGGCAGTTTGCCGCGCTACTGTAATTCGTCTTGAGTCGGTGAACTTACGGTTGTAAAAAAGCTCTTCGAGGTTGGAAATTCCAATGACTTCGAGGCTCGTGCTAATGCCTTCGTTGTGAGAAGCGAGCGGTGAGCTATGAGATGTGAGATATGAGATATGAGTTTTACACAGCTCTGCTTGCTCCTTCGGTACAATCAAATATTTGATATGCGAAAAATAGCATGCCTCAACTTTAAGTTTTAATCCATCTTCGTCAACCGGCAATAAGTTGGCTTTTTTATCTACTCTGCCTGTAATTGCAACATCATCTTGCAATGTATACTCTTCTTTGTGCTGATGCAGGTGAAGCAGTTCGGTGAATAAACCGGCAGCAAGTCCGGCTTGCAGCGATTGCCCCTCGACATACGTTGGATTATCGAAAGTGCAATTTATCGTAACTCTTTTGCCGTTTTTTATATGCGCGAACTTACCGAGCAGGTGCCGTGCAGCTTCGACTGTGTTTATTAATTCGTTTTCTTCTGTCTCTTCTTTGTGCGAAAGTTGTTTGATATGAAGTTTGTCTGCATCTGCTTCTTTCTTGCTAAATATGGCTTCGATGTTCAATTTTTGAAGTGACGCAAATAAAGGATTTACTGCCGTGAGAAATTGTTCCCGCTCTACCATCGGTATCCATACCGAACCCACGTCAAATTTTTTACGGGAAAATCCTTCCGGTCCCTCTATGTTTTTAGACTTTATCCAACTTTGTATTTTATCGGATTCTGCTTTCAGGTGCTGCTGTGCCTGCTTAAATTCTGAGTTACCCGTAACAGATGGTTGATTATTTTCAATACGTTCAAGTAATTTAATGCATCGTTCTAAGCAGCTAAGATTAGTGCCGGTAAAGTCGGTTTTATTTATTGATTCAACAAGTTGTGGTAATAATTCAGGTGCATATGCAGGGAAAAAGGTCGGGCTATCGAGTAAATGATCGATAAATTCCACAATCCGTAATATCCGTAACCGGCTGCTGGAAATTAACCTGAGCGTTTGTTTTAGCGTTTGAAAATTCTGTTCGATTACAAGCGGATTTGCCATTTATTTATGCGAAGAATCTTATCTCTTTAATTTTCTTATCGGAGTCGTCAAGAAAAGCTACACTCGTTCCTTCTACATTTTTATACAAGTATGTATGGTCTTCATAAATTAATAAAATGTGGTGAGGGAAATATTTTGACTTAGGCAGAAAGTTAAAAATTAATTGGCGTTCTTCTGTTTTAAGGTTGAACTTGCATAAACCCCACATCGTTTCTCCCGATTTTTTCTCTAAATCATCATATGCAATCACTTCGCTCGGGGTCATTAGTATTATTGTTGCTTCCCTCCAGTTTATAGTATCGGAATACGGAAGCTCTGCATACCCATCTCTATTTGTGGGAATCAATATTTTATCGCTATCTTCTTCGGCAATACCAATCAAGACATGGCTTCGGTGATCTTCGTCTTCGGATAAAACAAATAAGTGATAAAGTTTTTTTTCGGCATCCTCAATTATTTTTACAAGCGCGTGAACATGTTCTGAAGCAAATGTGGCGGTTGTTTTATACCGGACTACTTCTTCAGCCACAGTCTGAGCAGCGAGAACGTAGCTGTTTCTTCCAATGCCGACGCTTTCAAGGTCGGGTTGTGCATTATAAGGTTTTAGATAGATAATGTTTGATGAAGACAACTTGTGAATGAGTTCCGTTACTCTGTCGTCTTCGGGCTTGTTAAGTTCGTCTTTCAAATTGATGTAGAAATCTCTATAAAACAGATATTTCTGTTTACATACGAGACATGTTTTGAGGTGCTCATCAGTTTTAGAAATATCCGGCAGGTTACATTCAACGGTATCGAGGGCCAATTTTTCTAATTCTATTTCTTTTATATGTTTATTTGTCACTTTAATTTTCTCAATTATTGATAGAAACATCTGAAATATTAGTATACGACAGATTCTGAAACTGTTGAAACAGTTTATATTCTTCTATTTTTATCCGTAACCCACGACTTAAGTCGTGGGTTAACTATAAACCTCTTCACCTTGTAACCGTTTTAACGGTTTATATACAATTTTCAGAAGTCTCTTATATTTACTTATATCTTGTTGCAAACTCAATGCTTTGCAGAAATGTTCTCATTTTAATTCGTCCTTGAGAATATCAGACATTTGATTTCTCGCGATTTTAGCTAAATATTCAAGGATTACACGATATTTACCGGCATAGATTTCTTTATTTAAATCTTTTAATTGTTTTTGAAGAGTGGCATAGTACGATGCTGGGTCGCCATTACCTGAACAAAAATGGTTAATAAGTATTTCTTCAGTCGCGTCAAAAAGAGCCGTGATTTCAGTTTTTAATAGTTTTTCTTTTTCGACATAACGGGATGAATATTGAGTTTTTAAATTACTAACTACTTCTTGAGCAATGGACTTTATTTGTTCGTTGAAAATTGTCTGTTCGGCAGTAACTTCTTCATTCCCCATTTTTCTTATGGCGTCAGAGGCATAAGCTTCTTTTATAAGTACTGCAACTTCTATCAGGGGAGCTATCTTTTTATAATTATTCTGTTCTTTCAATACATCCCCGATGGCAGTCAACATATCTCGAAGTGATGATTTCGAAGAAACACGGTCATAAAATTCAGGCGATAATATTTCTTCGGGAATGAACGGAAGGGAAAGAAGAAGGTTTTCGGTATTCCGAGGTGCGAGGAAATTTTCTTCGTTATGAACGATAGCTTTAACCGACGAATGATTTTTCAAAGTAATTTTTAAATTGCGGATAATTTTTGATAATGCGGTGTCAAGCTCTCCATAAATTTTAAAGAATCGCACGTTGGTTGCACTGAATACTAACCGACGCAAGCCAACAAACAACTCGTCATCCGATAATACGGATAGGTCTCCTAACTGTTTAAAATATTTATTAATCTCAACAAACATACCGTTGTTATCGCGCGCAAAAATATCTGCAATAACATCGAGGGCTAAATCGTTTATATCTATACCGAACCGATTCTCAACGTATTTATTACTCAAAAATTTTGTGCGTAAGTATGCAAGCGCTATCTTATGACTAATGTTAACTAATTCATTTATTTCGTTAATCGAAGGGAATCCGAAAATAAACGATTTAATTAAGTACCGCAATTTTTTCGTCAGCTCAGCGCTTAACATTATGCACTCAATATATTTCTAAATACTTATCCAATTCCCACTGAGTAACTTGCAGCCGGAACTCATCCCATTCTTTCATTTTTGCATTTAAGTATTTATCGAATGTATTATCGCCCAATGTTTTACGAACGATATCGCTCTTTTCCATTTCCCTCAGCGCTTCCAATAGCGAATGAGGAAGTGTATCTATTTTTAACTCTGTTAACTTTGCGTCATCGAACAAGTAAACATCTTCCTCCACAGGCGGGTGTGGTGTGAGATTGTTTTTAATACCTTCCAAGCCAGATTTTAACATCACCGCAAAAGCTAAATACACATTGCTGCTCGGGTCGGGACAGCGTAATTCAACTCTTGTTGACGACACTTTGCCTTTTGAGTATTGTGGGACTCTGATTAAAGCTGAGCGGTTTGTCCGTGCCCAGCATATATAAACTGGGGCTTCGTATCCCGGCACCAAACGTTTGTAGGAGTTTACAGTAGGAGATAAAACTGCGGATAAACCTTTTACATTTTGCAGCAAGCCGGCAATAAAACTGTAAGCAGTTTTCGAAAGCTGATATTTATCTTTTTCATCATAAAAAATATTTTTACCAGTTTTAATATCGAACAAACTCTGATGCACGTGCATACCGGAACCGTTAATTCCCATAATAGGTTTTGGCATAAACGTTACGTGTAAGTCGTGCTGCTGCGCGATGGCTTTTAACACGAACCGAAACGTAATCGCATTGTCGGCGGTTTTTAACGCGTCCGCGTATCTGAAATCGATTTCGTGCTGACCGATCGCGACTTCGTGGTGCGAAGCTTCCACATTGATACCGAATTGTTCGAGCGCCACAACCATATCCCTGCGAATGTTGTATGCCTGGTCGGTAGTCAAATCGAAATAGCCGGCTTTATCGTGAGGCAGCGCTTGCAAACTGTTTTCTTTTTTGAAAAGGAAAAATTCAAGCTCAGGACCTGTGTTATAATCGAATCCCATTTCTTTGGCTTCGGCTATTGCTTTTTTCAAAATGTAACGCGGGTCGCTCTCAAACGGAGAACCGTCAGGATTATATACATCGCAAATAAACCTTGATGTATTACCGTCCTGCGATTTCAGCCAGGGGATTAAAGCGTAAGTATCTACATCGGGTTTTAAAAACATATCGCTCTCGTGTATACGCGCGAATCCTTCGATTGAAGACCCGTCAAACCAAGTTCCGTACTGAAATGAATCTTTTATATGTTGTATCGGTATAGTCAAACTTTTCACAATTCCGTACAGGTCGGTGAATTGCAACTGTATAAATTTTACATTGTCTTTTGCAAGTTGTTCGTGTATTTCCTCGTAAGGCATAAAAATGTTCCTTTCTTATTTTTGAAAATATAAATATTTAAATGGGTATATGCAATTCTGCAAAATCCCCATTTTTTCAGAAACTTTATAACTTTCAGTCTGTAATGGTTTGTAAAATTCGACATATTTTCTTATATAGATTACGCCTTTTAAATAAATCAAATCACCAAATGAAAGGGATAATGTATGAAACCATTAAAATTGGTCTTTTTAATTTTCTTATCATTAATATTTTTAACATCTATGACTTATTCAACCGACCTCGGTATCAAAAAGAAAACTCTAAAAAACGGTTTAGAAATATTAGTTATCGAAAACCACTCGGTTCCGTTGATGACCGTTGAGATTTGTGTAAAAAATGGCGCCTTCACAGAGCCGCTCGAGTACAGTGGTTTGTCGCATCTGTACGAACACATGTTCTTCAAGGCGAACGAAAAATTACCTAACCAGGAAGCATTTCTTGAAAGAACCCGCGAGTTGGGAATGATTTGGAACGGAACGACGGGTAACGAACGTGTAAATTATTTCTTCACATGTCCGAGCATAAACCTTAAAGAAGCCGCTGAGTTTATGAGAGACGCAACAATGTATCCGTTGTTTGATCAGGCGGAGTTAGAGCGCGAAAGACCTGTAGTTATCGGTGAGTACGACAGGAATGAGGCGAACCCTCCGTATCATTTATTCGTTGCCTTTGCAAAAAAAATGTGGGGTAATTATTACAATCGAAAGAATGCGTTGGGCGAACGCTCTACAATTTTAGCCGCAACAAAAGAACAAATGCAAACTATTCAAAAAAAATTCTATGTCCCGAACAATTCAGCTCTCTTAATAGCGGGGGATGTTAAAGCAGAAGAAGTGTTTAAGCTTGCCGAAGATATGTTCGGTAAATGGGAGAAGGCTGAAGAGCCATTCATAAAAAATCCGCCCGTTACTTTCAAACCGATTGAGAAACCTGAAGCTGTTATAGTAGAAAAACAATTTCCCGTTCCGATTGTGCTGATCGGTTTTCACGGACCGGATACAAAACGCGATATTCCTGGGACTCATGCGGCTGATGTGTTTTCGTACATACTGAATCAGAAGACGTCCAATTTTTATAAAGCGCTGGTGGAATCGGGATTGATGTTAGGAGTGAACTTCGGCTATCAAACCGAGCATAATGTTGGACCGATTATGGTATACTTTCAGTGTCAGCAAGAAAAATTGAAGGATGCTATCAAAGGATTAGGTGCCGAAATCGAGAAGTTCGACGACCCAACATATTTCACAGACGCACAGTTGGAAACAGCAAAAAACCGGCTCGCCGTTGACGAGATTTACGGAAGGGAATCCACATCCAACTGGGTACATACAGTAAGTTACTGGTGGGCAAGCGCTGGACTGGATTATTATGCAAAATATATAAATGATTTGAAAAAAGTTACAAGAGCCGACATAAATAAATATGTTAATAAGTATATTAAAGGAAAGAATTATATAGTAGGAGCGCTGGTTTCTGAAGATATGGTAAAGAGTTTAGACCTGAAGGAATCCGACCTGCTTCTTGGCACGTCTGAATCAGAGAAAACCGGAAAATAATTGGAAAGGGCAAAAACGATGAAAACCATAATAAACATTTCAATTATAATCACACTTTTATTTATCAACTTTACATTCGCACAGAAAGATGTTACAGAAATGAAAGTAAACGGAGTGCAAGTCTTATTAAAAAATGCGGACAATGATGTAGTCGCAGTCAATTTGTTCATCAAAGGCGGTACGACTAACCTTACGCCCGAAACAGCCGGTATAGAAAACCTTACCGTGCAAGCTGTAGTAACCGGGGGAACAAAAAAATTTCCCAAGAATGAATATAATGAATGGTTAGAAAAATTAGGTTCCTCGATTGGGGGATCAAGCTCCGATGACTATTCAGTGATTTCGATGAGGTGTGTAAAGGACAACTTTGACAAAACATGGGAATTGTTCGAAGAGGTTCTTCTGAACCCGGCTTTTGACGAAAAGGAATTGGAGTTAACACGCGAACAGCTTATCAGTCAAATTAAGATGGAAGATACGAATCCCGATGCTTTAATACGAAAGGCAATGGTTAAGTGGTATTTTGAAGGTCATCCGTATGCGAACAGACAAATAGGTACTGTTGATAATGTAAAAAAAATCACCCGCGATGATGTAGAAAAATATTATTCACAGATTTTTGAAACATCAAGGATGATGCTCGTCGCAGTCGGCAGGATAGATAAAAATATCTTTGAGAAAAAAGTGAGCGCGCTTTTTGCAAAGTTCCTAGCCGGTTCATATAAAGATACTCCTTTACCGTTGCCGCAAAAATCTCAGACTGCCGATTATCAGATAGTCGAAAAACCTTTGCCGACAAATTACGTGATGGGACAGTATCTACTGCCGAGTATGAATGAACCTGATTTTTATGCCGCACAACTCGCGCACTCGATACTAAGAGACCGTGTGTTTGAAGAGGTCCGCACGAAGCGTAATCTGAGTTATGCGCCTTCGGCTGCAATGATAACTGAAAAAACAACGACAGGTTTTATTTATGTTTCTACAACCGACCCGGATTCTGCAATCAAAGTAATGGTCGGTGAATTGGACAGGTTAAAGAACGAAACAATTCCTGAAAAAGATATGAAAAACCACAAGATGCGTTTCTTAACGATGGATTACATGCGGCAAGAGACGAATGCGATGCAGGCAGGAGCGCTCGCGGCTGCTCAGTTGTACACGGGTTCCTGGAAGAACGCAACCAAGCTCGTGGAGAATATAAACAAAGTTACACCCGCTGATATAAAAAATATGAGCAACAAGTATATCAAGAACCTGAACTTTGTTTACGTCGGAAAGAAAAAAAATGTTAACGAGGAATTACTAAAACATGGTGGACAACTTTTGGCTCCTACAAAGGAGGAAGATTTACCTCCGCCTCCACCTAGAAACTAACATCGGTAGTTAGCAAATTGTCAGTTTTGCATAAAGCGGTGCGAATCACTTGGGTTTACACCGCTTTGCTATTGTTTTGGGTAAAAAAAAGCCGAAATGTATATATTTTTAACAGATTAGTTTCAAATAAAAAAAAATGCTTGACTTTAGTTTTTTATTCAATTATCTTTAAAACGCAATTAACAGTACACCGTTGTTGCGCTTTAACGAAGTAGTTTTTGTGACACGAACCGCTTACATAGCTGGTTCGTCAGAAAATGCACCCCTCCTTCGATATCACTTCTGATGTATCGCTGGTTGGAATTCGTTCTAAAAGCACAGACTGGCGTACGCAGCTATAATAATTTTAAGGAGTAGTTACATGGAGAAAGGCAAAGTTAAGTGGTTCAACAACACAAAGGGTTTTGGATTCGTTACTCGTGAGTCAGGCGAGGATGTATTTGTTCATTACCGTTCTATCACGGGTGACGGATACAAAAGTCTGAAACCAGGCGACGACGTCCAGTTTGAAGTTGAACAAGGGCAAAAAGGCTTGCAAGCCACAAACGTCCAAAGAATATAAAACTTTGTTACGATTTGATATCCCGACTTGTTTATGCAGGTCGGGATTTTTTTTTATTTTCTAAGGCCGCGCTTTCTCCCGCAACGTACCCTGTTGAATATGCCGCCTGAAGATTATAACCGCCTATCCTGCCGGCAATATCTAAAACCTCACCGCATAAATACAAACCTTTAATTTTTCTCGATTGCATTGTCCTGGAGTCGACCTCCTTCAGTACTATACCTCCGGCTGTTACTTCTCCTTTTGCTATATCTACCTCAGTTACTTTGCCTAACTTCCAATCCTTTAAAATATTTAAAATCTTAATTCTGTGTGTACGACTCAGATTTGAACATCTCATCTCAGCGTCGATACCATTTTTATTTAACACATATTCGACGATTCTATTAGGTAGAAAATTTTTAACTATGGTTTTTATTTCTCTGCCGGGGTTTGAGGCAACCATTTGTCTGACAAACTCATCAAGCAGCTCAAATGATTTTTCGGGATGAATATCTACTGCGAGTGTAACTTCATTTTTAGGAAAAATTTCAGCAACATCACGGCTTATCTCTAATACGGTCGGTCCTGAAATGCCATCGTGTGTGAATAAAAAGTCGCCCCGCCATTCAGCTTTCTTCTTTCCATCTGTTATACATGAAAGAATACAATCACGAAAAGCTACTCCACTCCACTCGGTTGGTGGTTTCGGTTCTATTTTCATTGGTGCGAGTGAAGCGAGGAGGGGAACTATTGTGTGCCCAAGCTTTTCTGCCCACTTGTAACCATCGCCGGTCGACCCAGTTTTTGGATACGATAATCCTCCGGTTGCCAGAATTATGGAAGAAGAGGGAATTGTTTTTCCGTTAACTTTCACACCTCTAACTGCCCCGTTTTCCGTTAGAATGTCTTCCACATTGGAATTGAGATGTAACTCAACTCCCGCATCAAGTATACTTGTTTTCAAAGCGTCCACTACATCTTTTGCGCTTTTGCTGACGGGAAACACTTTTCCATCCTCACGTGTAAAGGTCTTTATGCCTCGTTTTTCAAGCAAATTAATTATTTCTGCGTTGGAAAATTTATAAAAGGAGGGCTTAAGGAAATTCGCTTCGTTTTTTCTGAAACCGCTTAAGAGGTCTGAAACATCGCCTGAGTGTGTAACATTGCATCTGCCGCCACCGGAGATGAGAACTTTTATGCCAAGTTTGTTATTCTTTTCGAGCAATAATGTTGAGGCGCCTAACGAAGCCGAGCGCCAGGCGGCAATCATACCGGCAGCGCCGCCACCGATAACCACTACTTTGTCCTCTGAATTCATAAGCTCTAACATTTCGGATTTTTATTCTTGAATTACTATATTAAAACAAAAATGAGAAATAAAAGCAATGAATTCCTTAATAAAACTTTCCGGCAAAAAAAAGAAAAACATAATCGGATTAATGTCCGGCACTTCCGCCGATGGTATCGATGCGGTATTAGTTGAGGTGAGGGACAGCGGCACTAAAACGAAAATCAGACAGACCGCTTTCTACACATTCCCTTATGATTCAAAGCTAAAAGAATTCATTCTCAGAAACTCTAATGCTGAAACAGCGAGGTTGGATGACATCGCAAGGTTAAATATTTTACTCGGCGAGCTTTTTGCCGATGCTGCAAATAAAATAATTCGTAAAGCGGGTTTGAAAAACACAGACATTGACCTTATCGGCTCGCATGGACAAACAATTCAACATTTACCCGAGAGGAAAAAGTTTTTCGGGAAGCCAGTATCAGCAACGTTTCAAATTGGTGATCCTGCGGTTATCGCAAAACGGACGGGAATTGTTACTGTCGGTGATTTCAGAGTGGCAGACGTTGCAGTTGGAGGCAGCGGTGCGCCGCTCGTTCCATATTTCGATTATATAATGTTCCGTTCTAAAAAGTTCAGTCGTGGTTTGCTGAATATCGGCGGGATTGCTAACATTACCGTCGTTCCTAAAAATGCAAAGGCGGATGACGTCTTTGCTTTCGATACTGGTCCCGGTAATATGCTGATTGATAATTTGATGAAACGGTTATTTAATCAACCATATGATGAATATGGCAGGGTTGCGTTTCAAGGGAAAATAATTCCTGGATTATTAAAGTGGTTGGCAGACAATAGTTATTTCAAAAAACTTCCTCCTAAATCAACAGGAAGAGAACAATTTGGCGATGATTTTATGAATCGGATATTAAAAATATTTAAGAAGTATTCTTCCGAAGATATTGTCAGTACAGTTGCCGAGCTTTCCGCATTCTCAATTTATGAATCGTATATAAAATTCATAAAAAGAAAAATAAGATTAGATGAAATTATTGTAAGCGGCGGCGGGGTTCATAACCTTTATCTGATGGACGCATTGCAGAGGTACTTCGGTTCTGTAAAAGTAAAAACCATTGAATCAATCGGATATTCATCGGATGCGAAGGAGGCAATTTGTTTTGCGGTGTTGGCTAATGAAACGATTCATGAAAATCCATCGAATATAATTCATGCAACCGGCGCAAAAAAACAAACCATCTTGGGAAAGATTTGTTTACCATAAAATTTTATTGAGATTTAGAATATGAAACTTATTGACATATTTAAACAATACAAGAAGGGTATCGCATTTGCGATAACTCTGGTAGTAATTGAAAATGTTGCCTGGATAATTGAGCCGACTGTTTTCGGACAGGTAATAGATGCCTTCATCGAGAAATCTGCAAGGTCGGAGCTTTCGATATTAACGCCGCTTTTCATTTGGATTGGCGTATTCTTAATTAATTCTGGAGTTGGTGCGGGACGCCGCTCTGTTGATCAAAAAATTTATCTTAACATGTTCACACACATTGCCACAGATGTTGCCCGCATCGCGAAAGAAAAAGGACATACAGTTTCTAAAACTGCCGCCCATGCCGAGCTTTCGCGCGAGTACATTTCTTTCTTTCAATACCGACTTCCCGAAATTTTAGAACAAGCGATTGCAATAGGAGGCGCGATCATTGCTCTCATGTTTTTCGACTGGAGAATTGCCCTTACTTGTTTGCTTATCGTGTTGCCCCTCTCATTCATAACTAAGCTTTATAACAAGAAGGTAATATTGCTTCAAAAAACTTTGCACGACAGCAGGGAAGAGGCGTTGGATATTTTTGCCACAAACGACCCTGAAAAAATAAAACAATACTATGCTGCATCTTCCAAGAACCAGCAGAAGATAGCAAACTGGGGCGCCTTTAATTTTGGAGTGATGAGATCGTTCTTGCTAGTAATCTTTCTCGTGGTTCTATATATTGCCATTGACATAGACGATTTTTCTACGGGCAGTATTTATTCTATAGTTGCATACCTCTGGACGTTTGTTACTTCCTCGGAATATTTGCCTGAATTGTTAGAGAGCTGGACTTCTTTAAAAGAAATTTCAGGACGGCTTAAATTGGAGAATGCGTAAGCGCTCACGGTTTTGCCGTTTATTCAACCCTTTCAGGGTTGTGTTTGATGTTTGGTTTTTCTTTTTCCACCGGTTTCACCGATGGTTACTGATATTTAAGCCCTTTGGGCTTTCTCATTTTCCCTCAACTATTTTAATTTCTTCTTCTGTTAAGCCGTAGAGTTGATAAACGATTTTGTTTATTCTGTTTTTGCAATAATCCCGAAGGGATTGAATTTGAATAACACTGCATCAAATGCGGTGTATAACTATCCATCCATCTGTACAACCCCAAAGGGGTTGAATGTTTTTACAGTAAATATTTTTCATCAAACTCTATCCCATGTTCTTTCAGCAGTTCAATATTTTCCTCTCTGAAAGTTTTTATTTTATGGTGCGTTTCCTGATTTATCACATATTCAATCAATCTGTCTTTTTCTTTTATGCAGTAAGTGAATGCGCCATAACCGTCCTGCCATCCCCCGAATTTTTGGAAAAGTCCGTTAACCTTAATGTGTTTTGAACTTGCCAGTTTGATGTCTTTAATGAGAGGTGCCAGCGCTACGGAAGGGTGAAGGTGTGTTACGATGTGCAAATGATCTTCAACGCCATTGATGCGGTATAAATGACAGTTATCATTTTTAAGGATGCCACTGATGTATTTAAATAGCTCCTGTCGGTTTGGGCCGGTGAGTGTATGTTCACGGTTTTTAGTGCCGAAAACTATTTGATAAAGTATTTGTGTGTAAGTGCTCATGATTTTGCCGTTTATTGAGGGTGTCCAAAAAGTAATTATTTTTAGTGGTTCTTTTAGTCTTCGTGTTTTCGTGGCAAGTAAAAATCTCTATTATTAAACAGTTTTAAAACATCAGCCACAAAGTCTCAAAGGCACAAAGGTTCACAAAGAACTTATTGGACAACCTCTGTTTGATGTTTGTTTTTTTTCCACCGGTTTCACCGATGGTTACTGAAATTTAAGCCCTTTGGGCTTTCTCATTTTCCCTCTACTATTTTTATTTCTTCTTCTGTTAAGCCGTAGAGTTGATAGACGATTTGGTTTATTCTGTCTTCGCAATAGTCGATCTTGGTTGCAAGCTGTGTAATTTTTGTTTGGAGTTTTGTTTCCGACTTTTCTTCGTTCAGTTTCAAAAGTTGGTCAACGAGTTGGCCGATTTCTGTTTGAAGTTTTGAATCAGCAATTCTGATAGGCAGTTGCGCAACATTTGTCTTTTTAACTTCCGCAAGCGCTTCACCTTTTTCAGGATTAAGAGTTTGATAATACCAATTGAAAAGTTTTGAATTGATTATACCTAAAAAATATTTTGCCTCCGGTGTAGTGCTTTCTTTTGCAGTTAAAACATGCATATTATTCAAACACAAATATTGTTTCACATCCAAAGTTCCTACTAAGCTGTCTCCTGTTTGTCGCATAAATATTTTTACATAAGCATCAAAGTTTGCGGCTGGTCTTGGTTCTGCTAACCATTCGCCAAATTTCAAATACCTTTCTTTCAGTGGAATAGTTGTGTATCGGTTAATGTCTGATCCGCGAAGATATTTTCTGAATAATTTATTTTCTTTTTTATCACTGTCAAATACTCTGTTCTCAACATCTTTTCTTGTTTGTTTCGGTCTGCCTTTTCCAACTTGATAAGGTTTAATTCCAACATTGATTCTAAAATATTCCTCCAGCGGCTTCGTTTCTTTCAAAATTTTCTTAAATAAATTTTTATCTGTTTCACTCTGAAAAATATTTACAACGTCTCCATTTGAAGCAATCCATTCTTTTTGATTATGAGTTATTACCGTATGTTCATCGCGTAAAAGTAATTTGCCCTTTTCCACAATCGAAACTTTTGCAACATTATTTTGTTCTCTTTGATTTGAAAGAATTACTATTTCTGTATCAACAGTCACTTTTGGGAAAACTGATTGTTTAAAATGAACAATCTCAGTCACACTTGTATTCTCAAAGATGTACTTACGCAAATTCTTTTGAAGCAAATTCGTCAGCCAAGGATTTGGAATAATCATTCCAAACATACCTTTCTGTTTCAAAAGAGTTTTAAAGGATTGTTCAAGAAAAACTAAATAGCTGTCTAACTGATAATTTTGATTTTTAAATTTCTTCAATAAATAATCCTTCTCATTATCATTAAAGTTTGCACCGTAGGGCGGATTTCCAATCACTACATCAAAACCACCGTTTGCAAATATTTCGGGAAATGCTTTTTGCCAGTTAAATGGTTTAATTTTTTTCTCATCTCCAAAGTCAAGTTCACTCCCATAAAAGTCTGTATCAATTAAACTGTTTCCATCTTTAATGTTGTTGTCAAGCGTTGGCAAAACTCTCTCATTGAACATTTTTATCTGGTGCGAAATAGATGCCTGTGTTTCGCCTTCCATACATTTAAGAAGCAAACTCAACTTGGTCACTTCAACTGCGTTCACATCTATATCGACGCCGAAAATATTATTGAGCAAAATTCTTTTCTTCTCGGCAGTGGTTAGGTTTCCTTCGGGCGTAAGAACCTTGAGTTGTTCTTTGGTCAGTTTGGACACACCCCTTTGTCCCCTCCCCGCAAGCGGGACATGCTCAAGAGGGGAATTGGTAAAGTAGTAGCTTTTGTGCCAGTCAAGTAAATACTGGTAAGCGCCGATTAAAAAGCTGCCGCTTCCGCAAGCAGGGTCAACAATTTTTATTTTGCTGATTTCTTTGGGCGACTTGCCGTAGATAAGTTTTCCGACTGTATTTTTAACTATGTATTCAACGATGTATTGAGGGGTGTAATAAACACCACCGGCTTTTCTTACTTCGGGCTTCTCCTCAATTTTAGCGTGATGCGCCGGAGTAATGCGGATTACTTTTCCTAAAAACTGCTCGTAAGCGCTTCCCAAAATTTCAACTGATAAAACAGAAAACTCGTAAGGGCTTTCGGGGTAGTACAGTTCATTGACAATGGTTTTAATTACTTTATTGTCGATGGTGAGGTTCTTGCTGATTTGGTCTTTTTTAAAATCAAATAAACCGGAATTATATTTTTCGTCGGCTTCTTTGAAAATGCTGAAAAGGTTTTTATAATAGTCGCCTTGCTTTAATACGTCCTTCAGGTTTCCATAAGGTTCAACGCTTCGGTCTTCGGCGATGCGCAGGAAAATAATTCTGTCGATGGTTTGTTGAACGGCAAAATTAATTTCGTCTTCATCGAGATGTTTGTTGTTCAAACTTATAGAAGTTGCAAGATAAGTCCGCCAACTGTCGAGCGAATGCAAAAATTCTTTGTCAACCGTTGCGGTTCCCTTTTTGTTGGCAGTTCCGAGTACAAATTTATCGAAGCTGCCTTTAAAGACACATTCTTTTGAAAACGTATCCCAAATAAAATCGAATTCTTTTAAATAGTCTTTGTAAGTAATGTATTTTACGCGCGCTACAGATGCTTTGTCGGTAGGGATTGGTTTTTTTGTGCAGTCGTAAACAGCAAATTCTTCAAAGTCGGAAATAATACTGATAGAAAGTTTTGCACTCCATCCATAACGCCGAACCTGATATACGGGAAGTATGTCGTCCTTAACAATTACACTTGGTTTTTTAGCTTCGACAAAGAAAAGTCTTTTACCGCCGCCGATACGAAAAGAATAATCGGGGGCTTTAGTTGCTCCCCCGATTTTTATTTTGTCTTCGTGAATTACCTCTCTGTATGCTTCAGAATAACCTTGCTCGTTATCGATATCCCAACCCAACGCTTTAAAGAATGGGTCTATGAAATCTCTGCGTGTTGAGGTTTCGTTGTAATCCCCATTTTTGTAAGAGGTATATTGTTCCTCGAAGCGGTCAACGAGTTCGGATATTTTGTTGTACGCGGTTTCTTTTTCAATCATTATATTATTGTCGAAATTAAGTTGTTAAAGTACAATTTTAACCACTCGTCTATACTTTGGAGCGGATGTATTTTGGCTCGGCAAAAAGTCTACTGAAAGTATGAAGGTTCAATATAATCCTTCCAGTTTTAATTGTCAATAAATGGCTCGTTTCGTTAATGCCGCTTCGATGAGAATTGCAGTTTGAGTTCTTCGTTGAAGGCATCGAATGTTTCTTTATCGAACAAAACAAATCTTACAAGCTTTATGTGTTTTGAATTTTGCAGAAAGGTAATAGCTTCATTTATCATTATATTTGCACACTGAAATATTGAGAAGCCGCCCACACCGGTACCAATTGCAGGAATGCTTACGGATGTTATTCCTTTTGTTTCCGCAAGTTTAAGTGAGTTGAAGGTCGAGAGTTTTAATTTGTCGGCATCTGTGTGTAAATCCTGTCCCATCGCCGCGGCATGTATAACATATTTTGCTTTTAATTTTCCGCCGGATGTAATCACAGCGCCACCAACCTCTATCGGCGCCTGAGCCATTGCTTCACGCTCAATTTCTTCTCCGCCTTTTCGTTTAATTGCGCCCGCAACACCCGAGCCCATCCATAAATAATTATTGGCAGCGTTGACGACCGCTTCGGTGTCCTGGTCGGCAATATCGCCTTGAATAATTTCTAATGCGGTATGACCGATGTTTATCTTCATCTATCAAATGGGTAATTTTATTCTCATTGTTGTGCCTTTACCTGACTCGCTTTCGATCTCTATGCTGCCTTTATGGTCGTCGACTATTTTTTTTACGATAGCCATACCAAGCCCTGTCCCGTGTTTTTTACCCGACGTAAAGAAAGGTTCGAATATTTTTGCTTTTACTTCGTCCGTCATACCGGTTCCGTTGTCTGTAAATTCGACACTCAGAACGTTATCGCTTTTATATGCTCGTATCTTAAAATTCCCGCCTTTCGGCATAGCGTCGGCGGCGTTACCGGCAATGTTGTAGAAGACGCGTGCCATTTTTTCAGGGTCAAGCTTAATTTTACCTGTATATTCCAAATTTTTCTCAATCGTTATCTGGCGTTTGCACAAATCTTTTTCGCAGAATGTAATCACATTGTTGATGATCGTGCCTATTTCTACCTCTTCAAAGTTTGTAACGCCAACACCCCGAGAGAAGTCGAGTATTTCCTGTGCCATTGCAACGAATCTATCTATTTGCTTGACAATCTCTTCAGCCATGTTTGCGGCTTCTTCGTTGCCGACTTTAGTTTTCAGGACCTGAGCATAAAGCCGCATGGTTCCCATTGGATTTTTTATGTCGTGTATTATCGTGCTTGCCATACGTCCAACAGCAGACAATCGTTCATCCTTCACCATCTGCTGGGCGATGTTTGCATTTTCAATAGCGATAGAAGCGTGAGATGAAAATGCGTCTATATATTGTTCATCTTCATAAGTAAAGGTGCCGCTTTGCTTATTCAGTAGTTGAAACACGCCCAATATTTTTCCGTCCTTGTTCTTCATCGGCATACACAGTATAGATTTGGTATGATAACCTGATATCTTGTCTATGTTGGGATTAAAGCGCTCATCTTTGTATGCATCTGCGATGTTAATTACTTCACCGGTCTCTGCAACTTTTCCGGCAATGCCTTTTCCGACTGGCAGACGGATGTCTATCATTTCGTTTCCTTGAAAAACTTTTGACCAGAGTTCTTTTTTCTGTTCGTCTAACAGATACAGCGTTCCTCTGTCGGCTGTAATTGTGTGAACTGCAATGTCTAAAATTGTTTTTAGAAGTTTGTCGATATCTAGGGTAGAATTAACGCTCTTTGCCGCCTCAATAAGCTGATGAAGTTTTTCCATCTTGCTGTTTGTTGATTCTGTGTATCGTTCAAGTTCATGTATGAATGTTTCGTTTATCGAACGAAGCCGTATGGAAAAAGTCTTTAAAATATTTTGAACGATCTGGGGATAAGCATTTAAAATATCGCGGAAATCATTTTTATAGATTTTGCATAAACGAGAGTCGGATAATGCCATGGCTGTTGCCGAACGTGGCAGGTCGTCTATCATCTCTAATTCTCCGAAAAAATCTCCCGCGTGTAAAATTCCGAGAATTGTAACAAGCTTCTGTTTAGTTTTTTTGTATATTTTAATTGTCCCTTCTAAGATAATATAGGCGTAATCCCCCTCGCTGGTATCCTCGAAAACAATTTGGGATGTGGAAAAATTTTGTACAGAGACTTTTTCTGAAAGTTTTACAATAATTTCGTCCGGAGTGTTGTAAAACAGAGTGGAGTTTTTTAGTGACCGGTAAAGTTCTAATTTATTTTCCATATATCGTTTAAATGTTAGTTGTCTGAATTCCGTTCATATGTAACGCTTTGATTTTATACCCGTTCAAATTATAATAAATTTTCAAATTAGATGCTAATGCCTATTGCACATATACTTAATATTTTGTATTTTTAGCATCAATAAATAATTATATAAATAAGACTGTTTTTTTGAGAAAATTCGCCATAATAAAGATTGATTAAGATTGAAATCGCCAATTCCAAATAAACCAACGGATAAAGAGAAAGAGTTTTTAGAGGAAGCTATCCCTCATATGAATTTGTTATACAGCTCTGCCCGCCACCTGACGAATAATTCCGATGATGCAGACGATTTGGTTCAGGATACTTACTTGAAAGCTTACCGGTTTTGGGATAAGTACGAGAAGGGAACTAATATACGCGCATGGCTGTTCCGTATAATGAAAAATTCTTATATAAATCGGTATCGTAAGGAAGTAAAAGAACCCAACCTTATTGATTTTGATGAGATACAGGAATTTTACACAAGCTTGAAAGTAGAATCTTCGGATGATGAGAATTTAGAAAAAAAAATCTTCAGCGGAATTCTTGACGATGAAGTCTCCGATGCTTTAGATTCACTACCGCCTGATTTTAAAACGGTAGTTATCTTGTGCGATATAGAAAATTTGACTTACGAAGAAATTGCAGAATTTATCGATATCCCCGTTGGCACAGTCCGGTCACGGCTCCATCGCGGACGCAAAATGCTTCAGTCAAAACTATTTGATTACGCTAAACAAAAAGGTTACATAAAAAGATAATAGGTTAGTATAGAAAATTTTGTACAATTTTGAACAGGTAAGAAGTGGAATGTTATGATGTGTTGGAACGTGTAAGTTCCGTTGTGGACAACCGTCTTGAGGCTCGGTTATTAGAAGAATTTAAAATTCATACTGATGTTTGCGATAAATGCAGGAATGTTTATGAGCTTGAATTGCTGACAAAAAAGTTCGCACATTCTGCGCTTAAATCATATCCAGCTCCGGGCTATCTATCGGAAAAAATAGTCTCACAAATCATCAACTCTTCTGCAAACAAACAAGTGGGGAGAAAAAAAACTAACTGGATAATTAATTTTCCGAAACATCTCTTTATAGGTACCACTGTTGTAGCTGCCGCAATTCTGGTCATTATACTTTTATCCGGGAGTCCTCACCATTCACATACTTCACCTGATGACAATAACATTATCCATCAGGCATACAATAACTTTGACGCTGTAAAGCAAGGGAAGATAATACCCGCTTTTAAAACCGATGACCGCTCAATGTTGGCGGATTATTTCAAAACGAGCGTTGACCAGCCAGTGGATATACCTTCACTTAATGAATGTATGCTGAAGGGCGGCGCAGTAACAGAATATTCAGGTAAAAAACTACTTCATCTATTTTATAATCATGGCGAGTGTATCATTCATTGCACTTTAGTGGATCTCAATATTATTCAAAATGATACAACTTTCGTATTGCCCGAGGGAGCTTTGGATAGCATCAAAAAAAATGGTTGGTACTTCGCGGATGGACACAAATGCTGTTCTGTAATACTATGGGTAAAAAATAATACTTTGTTTACCGCTACGGCTGAGTTAGACAGAAATCAGTTATTCTCTTACTTAAACGAATCGGAGTCATTGCGGTGAATTATTTAAAGGTAATTTTTTCTCTAGTGGTTTTTATTGTGCTGCTTGGTTGTTCGAGTAAAGAGAAACCAAGCCAAAATGCAACTACCGGAACAGTTGAAAATGTTTTTACGGTCGCAGCAGTCGCTCAACGGGAAAATCTATCACCGGAGTTCCAGTGGGAGAATTCTTCCGGTAAAAAATATAGTTTTGACAGCTACAGGGAAAAGATAACAATAGTAAATTTTTGGGCTACATGGTGTTCTCCTTGTAAAAAGGAACTACCCGACCTCATCGCGATAAGTAAAGAATATGCGGCGGCGGGTATAAAGGTTGTCGGTATTTCTATAGACCGCGGTAGCAACGTGGTTGCGGAAGTCAGTGATTTTATAAAAGAGCACGGCATAAATTACGACATCATTATAGATAACGGCAGCTTAGAGAAAGCTTTCGGAAATGTAAGAGGAGTTCCTGCCACTTTTTTTATAGATAAAGAAGGGAAAATTTTGGATTCATTCGTAGGCGCCCGACCGAAAGAATTTTTTGTTTCTAAAATCAATCAATATATTCAGTAATGGCGCTCCATACACCGATAAGTCAGTTGGGTGAATTCGGTCTTATCGAACGAATTAAGAAAATTGTTGACATTCGTGTGGACGATTCTACGATTCACGACAATCTGATAAAAGGGATTGCGGATGACACTGCAATTTTCAAACCCTCACTCTCGAAGTTGCAGTTGTTTACTACCGATGCGATGGTCGAGGGAATACATTTCGATTTAACTTACACTTCTTTAGCTCACCTCGGTTGGAAAGCAATCGTTTCAAACATAAGCGATGTTGCCGCAATGTGCGGTGAACCGCGTTATGCAACGGTTACGCTTTGTCTTCCTCAAAAAATTTCTGTCGAGATGGTAGAAGAATTTTTCAGAGGCGCTGTAAGCGCGTGCAAGAAATATTCCTGTTTAATAGTGGGCGGCGATACTACCGCAACGGTGGGCAATATGATGGTTTCGATTTCTTTAATCGGAGAGGCTGACCCTGAAAAGGTCACCTATAGAAGCGGTGCAAAAGTGGGAGACTATATTTGTGTAAGCGGACATCTCGGCGGTTCACATGCGGGATTAAAAATTCTGCTGAGAGAAAAGAGTAAGTATTTAGAAGGAAGCGAACAATTTTCACCGAATTTGGAACCATACAAAATAGCTGTTGAAAAGTATTTACTTCCAAAACCGCGTTTAGACATCGCAAAAATAATTTCAGAAAGTATAAAAGTAAATGCAATGATTGACATAAGCGATGGACTTGCATCGGAGGTGTATCATATTTGCAACAACAGCGATGTCGGCGCCGACATTTGGGAACACAACATACCCGTCCACACGAATTCACAAAAGATAGCCGCGGAATTTTCTGAGAATGTAATAGATTACGCGCTTTACGGTGGCGAAGAGTACGAGCTGCTTTTCACTTTAAGTGATAGCGAATATGAAAAGTTAGAAACCTTAACTGCCGATATTACAATAATCGGGCGGATTACTGATAAGTCGAACGGAATAAATTTTATCCGTGAAAGCGGAGAGAGGGAACCGCTTCAGTTTAACGGCTGGGATCACTTTAAAAATTATAAATAGCAAATTTGGAAGATTATTTGGATGTTGATTTATCTGTTACGGCACGGCGATGCATCGCAGGAATATCAAAACGATAGACAACGTCCGTTAAGTGAAGAAGGGAAAACATCTGTAAAAAAAGTTGCCGAATATGTTTTAAGAAATAAGATTAACCCGACAAGGTTAATTACAAGTCCAATGCTGCGCGCGTGGCAAACCGCAAACATAGTAGCCGAAGCTTTAAACCTGAACGATAAAATTGAGGAGTCGGATAGTATGATGCCGGATTCTAATCCTGACGATATCCTTCGTATTTTGACCCGATTGGATAATAATGAACGCGTTTTATTAGTCGGCCACCAACCATTATTAGGAATATTAATTTCGAATTTAATCAGCAAAGGATTTGCAAACATAGAAGTTAGAAAGTCTTCGCTGGCCTGCGTCGAGATCCATCAGCCGGTTAGCGCGGGGAAAGGAGTGCTGAAATTCTTTATAAATCCCGAACTTATAAATTAGTAAGAAGGAAGCCGAATACGCTAATGTCAGTGAACAATGAATTTTGTTGACAATGATATAAAAAAACATTAAACTTATAGTGAGAATTTTAATGTTAAGATCATTTAACATACTGCCCCACGACAATGTCTATACATACATACATACATACATGTAGATTTTGGTAACAACTTATCCCCGATTAGTATCGCAAAACTGGTCGGGGATTTTGATTTTAATAGATGGAAATACTTTTCGCTTTATCCTAGGTCGCCGCCTGGCGATAAATTTTTTGAGATAAAATTAAACAATTCACTAATAAAAATTATAAAAAAGATGGAAGGCAAAAATTATGAAAAATATAATGATCTTAATCGGATTACTAATAATTAGTCTATCGTTTGCATTTTCACAGGTAACACCGGATGCAATTCTACCCATAGACCCAATTGATGATGGGGTAATGGCTTCCGCTTATGACATAACTGTTGTTTGTAATGCCCCAAGCGGCTGCCCGAGTAATAATATATATACAGTAAAAGCATTTGATGGTAATAATAGTGTTACTGGATATACAGATGAATCTGGATTTGTTGCGATTAATATGGCGGGTTTGCCAAAGTACGACGGTAATGGAAATCTAAGGAATTATTTTATTATGGCAACACCTTACGGTTCCGATGTGCCCTGCGGAATTATAGAAAAACCATATCCGACAATTTCTGTACCTTATACTATCACTGTTACTTCGGGCCCTTGCAGCATTTGGTGATTTGTATTAAATGGGCAGCTTTGAGGGCTGCCCCATTTATTTGTAAATACTAAATTGGAGAATTTATGTACATAAAGAATTTTATTCTAATATGGATTTTTATTTTTAATAATGTTATCGCGCAAACTCTACCAGCGCCAACTCTCAAGGAAGGTTTCCCTATCCGATTATGTGACGATTGTAAACAGGCCAGCATCGTGGGTTCACCCCGATTTTATGACCTGAATAATGACAGTACTTTAGAAATAATAGTAAGCAGTCACAAGTGTGTGTTTGTAATTCAAAATAATGGCATAAGTTTATCAGGTTGGCCAAAATGTTTTAATCAATACGTAGTAGATCATAATGCAGCTATAGGCGATATAGATGGAGATGGTTATCCAGAAATAGTTATAGTGACTTATGAATACATCGGACCGAACGGAAGTTTATATGCCTTGCGTGCAGACGGTGAGGTTGTAAATGGTTTCCCAGTTAATTTTACTTATAATGGCGGTGTATATAACCCTGTATTGTATGATATGGGAGTTGATGGAAAGTTAGAGATTTTTTTTAGAGCAGGACAGTATATATATGCATACGACCATCAAGGTAATTTATTACCGGGTTGGCCTCAGGGAGTGAGTTATGGTAAGCTGGTGGGGTCTGTAATAGTATCAGACTTAGATTTTGATGGTAAGCCAGAGATTTTTGCTGGTTCAACTAAAATTCCACCGGCAGATACAATGGTTAGTTTTGCGATTAATGTATGGAATCCTGATGGTACTATAAAACCGGGCTGGCCATTTATAGTTAAGAATAGATATTTTAGTTGTAATCAACTTGGAGCAGTGGGAAATTTTCCTGAAGACAGTATAAAGGTGTTGTGCTTTACAACGAGCCGCTATCCACCCGTAGATATATATGAGACATATGTACTGAATTCAAATGGGGAAATAATACCAGGTTGGCCTCAGAGAATGCTTTGGACGCCATATTGGGTTAGTGGTGTAACGATGTTAGATTTATATAAGGCTGGGATACCTGAAGTAATTATCGCCGGTGATTTTTGGAGGCACTTTTATGCCTGGGAGATAGATGGTAGAATGCTACCCAAATTTCCAATAGGGATCGGTCTCGCTGGTTCGTTTTATGGAAATGTGGCTACTGTGCCGATTGTATATCATGATATTGAGAACAGAGATTTTGTGATGTTCGCGGGTACATCTGTAACAGAAGGGGATAGTGGTTTTTTTGTAGCAATGAAAAGCGATAGCACACCGGCGCCCTGGTCGATGCTTAAATTATATGGATTGATCCATAGCTCTCCGGCATTTGCTGATTTAGAAGGTGATGGTAGTATAGAAATGGCAATCGTGACCTTATCGATGACCTTAACTGGTTTAGGTAAGGAGCAATATTTGTATGTATATGAATTTAAGGGGATACCATTTGATAAGCGACATTTCCCATGGCCAATAAGTAGGGCAAACCGCTGGAACACAGGCGAGTTTGGTTTTGAACCAACTGATACAGTCGTTGTGGCGGTTAGGAGTGAAAAAGGTCTTCCAACAAAAACACGATTACTCCAAAATTATCCTAACCCGTTTAATGCTTCGACGAAGATAAAATATGAAATAGATAAGCAGACTAAAGTTAAAATTTGTATCTACAATACCATAGGACAAAAAATATCAACCCTCGTGGATGCAGAGCAACAAGCAGGTATTTATGAAGCAGTTTTTAACGGAGATAAATATCCAAGCGGTGTATATTATGCCAAGCTTGAGACTCCTGAGTACACAAATGTGAAGAAATTAATATTGATGAGATGAAAAAAATATGGTACAATAGACTTTGGCGAAGCCATCCCTCTGGACAGTCTGTCGTAAATTCAGTACCGATCGACATGCTAAAAGCGTGTCGTACCAGTTGAACTTTAACCGGTACGATTGACTTTAGACTACCGAGTAAAACCAATGCCGGCATAGCCAACGACCTAAATACGAAAAACGTTTACTGCTTAAACTCCACATCATACATCTCATAGTGCGAGTGCAGCATTCCTAAATTTTCATATGCCTTCTTTGCTTGTTCATTTTTCCTGTCCACATAAAGGCGCAACCCGCAGACGTTTTTATCCGCCGATGCAATTTCGTGAACATGTTTGTAAATCGATTTGAACACGCCGGACTTCCGATTTTCAGGCAGTACATAAACGCTCTGTATCCACCAGAAAAATCCATTACGCCAGTCGCTCCACTCAAACGTAATCATCGTTTGTCCTATCACGTTTCCGTCTAATTCAGCAAGTATATAAAAACCTTTGCTCTCATCGGAGAGAATGTTATGAACACCTTTTCTCAAAACAATTAAGTCGAGTTGAAGTCCTTCAGTTTCATAACCCATTGCGGCGTTGAACTTGACGATAGTTTCTATATCTTTTATTTCTGCACGACGAATTTTCATATCTAATTAAGTTTCTTGAAGCAAAAACCACATCTAATGATTGATTATATTTTTTCAAATCGTGCTTGAAAGAAACGCAAGTATTTTGGCTCATATATCATCTTCATACCTTTGATTGAACCGCGCCTTTCATGCACATCAATAATCGATTCGGCAGTTACATCACAATGCGCCTGCGTGTAAACACGACGCGGGAATGTAATACGCACTAATTCAAGCTTCGGATAGTAATGGTCGCCCGTTTCTTTATTTCTACCCGCTGAAACAATTCCTCTTTCCATCGTTCTTACGCCAGAGTCTAAATAAATTTCTGCCGCAAGAGTCTGTGCCGGAAATTCTGTTTGTGGTATCTGTGGAAAGAACTGCTTTGCGTCTAAAAATATTGCATGCCCGCCAATCGGTTCTACAATCGGTACACCTTCTTCTAAAAGTTTGTTACCTACATATTCCACCTGCCCAATTCTTGCGCGGATGTGGTCGAACATAACAGCTTCTTCAATACCACGAGCCATCGCTTCCATATCGCGGCCCGCTAAACCGCCATAAGTATGAAGTCCTTCATAAACTACAACGAGATTGCGGGCTTCTTCAAAAATATCCCAGTCGTTTAATGCAAGAAATCCACCGATGTTTACGAGTAAATCCTTCTTCGCACTCATCGTTGCGCCGTCGGTGTACGAACACATCTCAAATAATATTTCCGCGATAGTCTTATCCTCATATCCAGTCTCGCGAACCTTTATAAAGTAAGCATTTTCTATTGCACGAGTTGCATCGAAAATAATTTTAATCCCATGTTTATGCGTCAGTTCTCTTAACGCTTTCAAGTTACTCATAGCAAAGGGCTGTCCGCCAGCCATGTTTACTGTGCCCGCGATACTTACATAAGGAATTTTTTTTGCTCCAACTTTCTTTATTAAATCATCTAATTTTTGTAAGTCTATATTTCCCTTGAACTGATTCTTGTTTGATGTATCGTGCGCTTCATCCACAATAACATCTACAAAAGTTCCGCCCGCAAGCTCCTGATGTAGCCGCGTTGTTGTGAAATACATATTTCCTGGAATAAAATCTCCCGGCTTAATCATAATTTTTGAGATGAGGTGCTCGGCGCCCCGACCCTGATGGGTTGGTACAAGATATTTGTAACCGTAATATTTTTTCACAGCATCTTCTAGATGGAAATAGTTTCTACTGCCTGCGTATGCTTCGTCGCCCAACATTAACCCCGCCCACTGATTTTCGCTCATTGCGTTCGTGCCGCTGTCGGTCAACAAGTCGATGTAAACATCTTCCGACCTTAATAAAAACGTATTGTATCCTGCTTCCTTTATTGCGGTTTCTCTTTCTTTTCGTGTAGTCATTTTGAGTGGCTCGACCATTTTAATTTTAAATGGTTCTGCCCACGATCTTCGTTTTTGGTTTGTCATGTCAATGTTCCTAAAATTTTCTTTTTATTTTAATAATTAATTAGCTGGTCAATCTGAGTGAGTTGCTGTCTAATATGTATAATTTTGTCATACTGAACGAAGAAAAGCACTTCACTCCCTCAGAACAACAGTGTTAAGATTTTATTAAACAAACTCGGTGTCGAAAAACTGTAGAGAATATAGCTAAAAGAGGCAAGATTTACAAAACAGCCGAAGTAATATATTCGATTTTTCTTTTATCATTTGTTAAATATCTCAAAATAAAATATATTTTGTTTGTATAATCTTGCAAAGGCAACTTATGAAACAGACAAAACTTTTTCTAATTTTACTTTATCACTCCTTAATCTTAGGTTCAAATTCCTTCTCTCAAATTACGCTCGATGAATTTATATCGAAGATTCAATCAACGCCTGACAGTATAAATAAATCGGAAATTGTTACTGAATTTCTCGTGAAAAATTTATTCCCTATAACGGAAGGAAATAAAATTCACTTTGTTTTTCGCGGACAGGGTAAAGTTGTTGCAGCGCCCGGTGAGCTTAACGGCTGGAATCCAGAACTATCTTTATTGTCCAGAATCAAAGGGACGGATTTTTTTTACAGAACCGATACTCTTTCAATTAGGGGCCGTGCGGAATATAAAATTTGGGTGGACAGTGTTTGGATTCTTGACCCACTAAATCCGAGAAAGGCAAAAGGCGGTTTTGGAGATAACTCAGACGTTTGGATGCGAAATTATACACCGTCAAAAACAGCAGATTACAATCCCGATATTGCTCATGGTTCAAATGATACGGTCTGGTTTGAAAGTAAAATATTAAATCGCAAACATCCTGTTTATATATACAGACCTTTCACAATGCGTTACAAAAACCTTCCGGCAGTTTACGTGAACGACGGCGGCGATTATCTTTCCTTTGCTAAAATGAACAACGTACTCGATAATTTAATATATGAAGGAAAAATTAAACCTGTGGTCGGTGTTTTTATCGACCCTCGAACCGACCCGAAAGATTCTCAGACTAACAAACGAATGACCGACTACTCTGCGAGTCAGGATTATATAAAATTTTTATCAGATGAACTAATCCCTTTTATAGATGAAAAATATTTCACCTCACAGAACTCAAAAGACCGCTTAATTATGGGCGCCTCGTTGGGTGGGCTTATTTCTACATTTGCATCTTATCAACGACCCGATGTATTTGCGAACAGTGCAGCACAATCACCGGCGTATTTACAGGCTAACTTTGAAGTGATCAGAATGCTGACAGAGGGGGAGTACCAAGATATTAATGCATACATCGACACAGGAATTTTATACGACACAAAAACAGAATCGCGAATAGTGAAAGCGCTTCTTCTTGAAAAGGGAATAAAGTTAAAATATTTCGAATTCCCCGAGGGCCACAACTGGACTAACTGGCAATCACGCCTTGATGATATCCTGATATATTTCTATGGAAGGTGAGATATGAAAAAATTTATTACGTATGTAGTTTGCAATTTATTCTTTTCAATTTTTCTATGTTCAGGCTGGGCAGGAGAGAAACCTTTCGTAGAACAGATTGCAATCGAAGTAAAAAAAGAATCAAGAGAATTTGCATTCACGAACAAACAAACAGCTTTTTATTACGGGGAGACAAATAGTAAAAACAAGTCGAGTTGGCAGGGACTTAACGTTATGGCAAGGGAGTTTTTGGAAGATTATTTAATCTTTGCTGATACAATTCCTATCCATAAAGAAGATACAAAGTCGGCGCTCGTATTTCCACATCAACTCAAGAGATTTTACAAAAATGGAACAATCGAAACTGTTACTTTGCTCGATAGCTTACCCGTCCTGCTGGTTGAAATTAATTTTGCGGATATCTCACATCTAAAAATTCTTCCGCAGTTTTCCGATATTAAACATTTATCGGATTGTAAAGTTGATTATAAGGATGGTGTTCTTTTAATCGCGAGACAAAACCATCTAAAGAAAACCGAGAAAGGAAGCTACCCTGTTTGGCTTGGTGTGGCAATTAACCGGGAAGCATTATTTATTAATTCTGAATTTGATATTGACGGCGATTATTCACCAGCAGGATTGGTTTCGAATGACAAACAAACTCAATTTACAATTGCTATCGGTGTGGGAGATACAAAAGAAGAAACAGTTGATATGGCAAAAGATGCACTTGCAAATTCTCAGCGCCTCATGGAAATTCGGATGAACCGGATGGAAAAACTCCTGCGCGATACCGAAGTCAAAACAGACAATAAAGAGTTCGACCGTGCATTGATGTGGGCAAAACTCTCGATGGATGCTTTAATTATGAATCAAGTAACTAAAGGAATATTTGCAGGACTGCCGTGGTTCAATAATTACTGGGGGCGCGATTCTTTTATCTCACTGCTTGGCGCCGCACTCGTTACTGGTAATTTTGAAGAAGCAAAAAAGATCCTTTTATCGTTTGCGGAGTATCAAGAAAAAAATCCTCAGAGTTCAAATTTTGGGAGAATACCGAACATCATAACAACGACCCACAAATCGTACAACACTGCCGACGGCACACCACGTTTTGTTATCTCCGCATTGGATTATTACAAGTACTCCGGTGATAAAAAGTTTGTAAAAGAAATATTTCCAGTCATCGAAAGGTCTATTGAAGGCACTCTCAAGTTCCATTCCGATCAAGATCATATTCTCGTACACGAAGATGCCGAAACATGGATGGATGCAGTTGGTCCGAATGGCGCCTGGTCGCCAAGAGGAAATCGTGCAAACGACATACAAGTACTTTGGTACCAACAACTTATGGCTGGTGCTAGGTTTGCGGAAATATTTGGAAAGACCCATCTTTATAAAAAGTGGAAAATGATTGCTGAAAAATTACAAAAGAATTTTGAAAAAGAATTTGTATCTCCTGAACAAAATTTTATTTATGACCACATAAAAATTGATGGCACAAAGGATAAACAAATTCGGCCGAATCAAATTTTCTGTTCGCCAATTTTACCGGAGGAAACCCGATGTAAGGTTCTAAAAAATGTAGTAACTAATCTCACTTATGTTTACGGGGTTACGTCGCTTTATCAGTACGACCAAAATTTTTATCCTTACCATATATACCCTCCATATTATGTAAAAGATGCCGCATACCATAACGGCATCGTCTGGACGTGGTTAAGTGGGGCCGTTATTTCTGAGCTATGCAGGTTTGATAAACAAGAGATGGCTTACCGTCTTACCGACAACCTGACGCATCAAATTCTTGATAGGGGGGCGGTTGGTACTTTATCGGAGTTGCTGGATGCTGTCCCTCGTGCGGGAGAGAACGAGCCGCGTTTGTCCGGCACGTTTTCACAGGCTTGGAGTTTAGCCGAATATATACGAAATATATATCAAGATTATCTTGGGATTAAAATCGAGAGTGGTGAACGAAGGTTAATAAAAATTTTACCCCGCGTACCGAAATATTTAGGAAATATTAATTCAAGAATAAAATTGGGGAATGAGTCATTCAACTTCTCCGTTAAGGATAGTACACACTTTAGGTTCGCTGCTGATAATCTTACGAAGCCTTCAGATTTTGAAATTCAAATGAATACATCCAAAAATGAGTTGGTAACAGTTAAAGCAACTTTGAGTCCACAAGAAGAACTAATTGTTTATGTTGACGCTTTGGGGGAGGTTCACGCGTTTCCTGAAAAAGCTAAACTGTTCAAAACGAACAAAGTTTCGTGTGAAAATATTTTTAAAGATATGGATTTTGCAACGCCTATCATTTTAAGCGACTATCCTGTGTTTCATAAACAGAAACATCCTTTGTTGAATAACTCCGTTATTAAACGACAAAACCCGGACGCAAAATTAATTTGCGATATTTCTGACCCAGAAGGCGACGACAAAGGCGATGGCAATTATGTTTATCCCCTGAACACTAATTTTGTTGATGGTATTTTGGATATATTGAACTTCAAAGTGAGATATGATGATGAGTATGTTTATTTCGAGTTAAAGTTTAGAAAGTTGGTTAATCCCGGTTGGCACCCTGAGTATGGTTTCCAGTTGACTTATGCGGCGATTATAATTGATCAGGATGGAATAAAAAAATCAGACAGGTTTGATGTCGGTATGAACTCAAAATATAATGTAGGTCCGGAGGAGGCATTTGGAAAAATTATTTACGTTGGCGGCGGAGTTCGCGTTGATGATCTTGACGGGACAGTATTAACCGAGTATATTCCAATGGAAGAGGATGTTTCAAACCCTCTTGGAGATATCTCTACAGCGGTAATTTCATTCGCAATACCGCAAAAATATTTAGGCGTACCAAATGACAAATGGCGGTTTACAGTATTAGTTGGTGCACAAGACGACCACGGCGGTGCGGGTTTGGGAGAATTCAGAAACGTCGAGATAGATGCAACTGATTGGACTGGCGGAGGAAAGAAAAACCCAGACTCACCAAATGTATTTGATGTGTTAAAAGTCCGGTAGGACAGGTATTCTTACCTGTCGGTTTAGTGAGGCTGTCTAAAAAGTAAAAAAGAACAACCTTCGACTTCTCCGCTAAAGCGGAGTCGCTCAAGGTAACGAAAATTCAGCTAATATCGTCATGTTGAGCGTAGTGGAGTCCTGAGCTTGTCGAAGGATGGAACGAAGTCGAAACATGTTTTTGGACAACCACTACCGGTTTATTATTTTTTAAATATCAATTGGAACAATCTATGGGAAAAGAGAAATTCATAGAAGGTCTTTTGTAGAAGCTGGATTAGTTGAACGGGGTGAAGATTGGAAATGGTGGCGCCATTACGAGTAGTAGGACAAGTTTTCCTACCTGTCAGTAAGTGACAGACAAGTCCAAGAGTGATGCCGTTGGTAAAAGTCAGCCCTACCAAGTATTTATTACCGATTTTGTAAATATTTCATACTAAATAGGTAATTCTTACCTGTCTCCCCTAACATAATTATTGAAGTACTGCTGTATATTCCTTTATTTTCATCACATAGTAGTAATTATTGTGGCTGGCACAAGCGTTGTAAAATTATTAATTGATCAAAAATAAGGAAAACATTAATTAATTGTGTGTCAGTAACTAATTAACAACAACAAACAATATAAGGAGCTTTAACAATGGGTCAACAACAACTTTTATTAATAATTTTAGGCGTTATCATAGTGGGTATCGCTATCGCAGTCGGTATTACGATGTTTTCAGCAGGCAGCGTACAATCAAATAAGGATGCGATTATCAACGATCTTAACAACCTTGCAGCTAATGCCTATCAACATCGTATTCGTCCAGCCTCAATGGGTGGTGGCGGTGGTGCTTACGATGCATCTCTAGGTGGTCAAGCGTACACTATTCCAACCAAGCTATTAACTAATGAAAATGCCTCATATGTAGCCACCGTTGGTGGTCCTGATGCAATAACATTTGTTGCTACATCGGTAACGTATGCAGGGAACACAGTTACAGCGGATCTAGATGCTACAGGTAAACTTAGCAACTTTGTATACGCTGGTACCGAGTTCTAAAAAAAATAGCAATAAAGCGAGGGACGAAAAATGAGTTGCCAAAGATACAGAAGAAAAATTGAAGATATCTTTGGCAACCATTTTTTTAGGACGACCAAAAATAGAACAATCAAAAGGGAAAATTGATGGGACAACAACAAATATTATTATTAATATTAGGAGTCTTCATAGTTGGCGTTGCGATAGTGGTTGGTTTAACATTATTTGTTTCTACAAGTGCCTCATCAAACAGAGAAGCTATTATTAACGATCTACAAAATATAGGTCAATATTCTTACCGGTATCGTTTGAAACCCGAACCTTTAGGAGGTGGGGGTAGGTCATATTTGAATCTTAATTTACCCGCCGATTTTACAGATAACGAAAATGCATCATATACATATGTGGCAGCCGCTAATACCGTTACATTTACAGCGACTTCCAAATATGGATATGGGACAGTAGTAGTTGATTTGGATGCGGATGGTAAATTAGGTACGTATACTTTTACTGGTGACTTTTAATAAAAAGTTATAAGATATTTTCATTTGAATGATTCTGTTGTAATAATAAGCCTATTCGGATAGGCTTGTTTTTTAATTATTAGAAAATAATTATATTATTGGCAACAAATAAAGAGGAAAAAAAATGCCTGAATTTCGTATAGAGGGTTTATCTACAACCGGCAAAGCTGTCCAGGGTGTTATCGAAGCAGACAACTCACGGCTTGCAAAAGAAAAAGCTAATCAGATGGCAACCCAGCGTAAGTTTAAAGTTATCAACTTAACACCACGCTCAACATTTCTTTACAAAGTTCAAAGGGCTACTGAAAAACCGATTCTGGGCGAACAAAAAGCATTCACAAAAGACGAAGTTCAAGAAGCCCTTTCCAAAATGGGGTTTCGAGTTCTCTATGTTAGAAAAAAACTGTTAGACTTCAAGCCGAAACCCCCTATGGCTGAAATAGTAACATTCGTGCGTGTCAGCGCCGATTTAATACGTCAGAAATTACCTTACAACGAAATATTAGCATTAATGGCGAACGACATTGAGAATAAAACTCTACGCGATACTGTTCGTGAAATTAATAACGAATTAAAACAGGGTAAAGACAGTGAAAAAGTTTTTATAAAACAAGAGGGGGTTTTTGGAAAATTTACAGCTCACATGCTTGGCTTGGCTTCAAAAAGTGGAAATATGGCTGAGATATATGAAAGCACGGCAAAGTTTCTTGAGCGCCAAGCTCAATTTAAGAAAGATTTAAAAAGCGCGCTTATAATGCCTATGGTAACACTACTTGCATTATTTGGAGCCGTTATATATTACATCGGATGGATATTTCAGCCAATGGCAGAAATATTTGCCAAAATGAAAATGGAACTACCACCTATGACGGCGGCTACACTACAGCTAAGTTATTTTATACTCGATAATATTATAATTATTCTCATTGTAACTATTGTTCCGACGATTTTTGTAGTCCGATTTTTTATGACACCTCGCGGACGTTTTATATTAGATAGATGGATTTGGAAAATACCTGTTATTGGTTCCTTGTTACATAAAACCAGTATAGAAATCTTCTGCCGTGTGTTTCACGCACTCTACAGCGGTTCCGGTGAAAACATAGATGTAATAAAAATGGCAGCCGAAGCGTGCGGTAACAAATACATGGAACATCAAGTAAAAACAATCGCAATACCTATGATGGTCGAAAAAGGTGCAGGCATAACAGAAGCTTTTGAAGCGTCTGGTGTATTTACCAAGACCGCAATATCGCGTTTTCATAGCGGTGCAGAAACTGGAACGGTCAAACACACAGCCAACCAACTCGCCGAATACTATGAAAAAGAAACCGGATACAAAATGAGAAATGCCATCGATTTTATTCAACTCTGGATAACGATGATTATTATGGTAGTTTTAACAGCACTAACTCTCGTATCATCCGAAACGGCATTTATAAAACCGAAACGCCCGGGTATGAGTATGATAATTATAGAAAATATTATACAATGGTTCACTTAATATGCCTGAAATAGACATTACTGATAAAATAGGATATACGCTTCTTAAAAAAGGTATTATCGATTACGAGATTTTGGAGAAGTCATTGCGGGTTAAAGAAACCGAGGATAAAAAGAAACGCCGCAACTTAGGGCAAATTCTTGTTAATGATTTCAGCGTTGACCACGATGCTGTATTCCGCGAAGTAGCAAACCTCTATGCTTTCCGTGAAATATATCTCGCAGATGAAGCGATAGACAATATGCGCGTTGATTTCATCAAAAAATTAGTAGATCAATTACCCGATGATTACCGAACATTGCTCATCGATACTAAAATGATGCCTTTGAAGTTTGATGAAAAAGTTCTGGAAAAATTAATATTAATTGCAGCCGACCCTACCGATAGACGTATACCGATTATTGCTAGAAATTTTGGTGTTAAAAAGTATGAAGTTTGTTATTGCCGGTTAAAAGAGATTACCAGCTTGATGGATCAAATAATGCCGCCGGAAAACGAGTTTTTAAAATTACTAGATACTTCTGATATTGGCATTGAGGTAAAAGAGGAAGAGGGAGTAGACGAAGAAATTCTCGAAGCCGAGATAAGTAAAAGTGCATTAATTAATTTGGTAGAGGGCGCTTTAGTGGAAGCTGTTCGCCAGGGCGCAAGCGATATTCATATTGTTGCTAAGGAGGGTAATAGAACCGACTTCTTATTCAGGGTCGACGGAAACTTAAAGATATGGCACACGCAAGAAGGAACGATACCCGAGGCTATTGCTGCCGTTGTCAAGGATAGGTCAAAAAATGTCGACCGCTTTGAACGTGAAATGACCCAAGACGGCTTTATTCAGAGAGTTATTGATGGGCATCAGTTGAGGTTTCGTGTTTCTATAATGCCGATTGTGGCTACTGAATTTAAGCATAAGCTTGAAAGCATCGTAATACGCGTATTGGATGATAGGAAAGTTATTACCGACTTGAATAAACTTGGACTTCAAGGGCCCGCTCGCGATTTCTTTTATAAAGCAATTTCAAAACCTCAAGGCATTGTAATCTTAACAGGACCAACAGGAAGCGGTAAAAGCACAACGCTTATCGCTGCATTACATCAGGTCATCGACCCCACTGTAAATGTGCTAACCGTAGAAGACCCAGTAGAGTACATTATTAGAGGTGCCAGACAATTAAAGATCGGTCCAAAAATGGATTTCGACAGCGCAATCAGAGGTATATTACGGCACGACCCTGATATTGTTCTTGTAGGAGAGATGAGAGATAAAATTACCGCAGAAATTGCAATAAAGCTTGCTAATACTGGTCACCTTACTTTTTCCACACTACATACTAACGATGCACCGAGCGCAGTATCCCGGTTATTTAAAATGGGAATCGAGCCTTTTTTAATCGCCTATGCTATCAATATTATAGTAGCTCAAAGGTTAATTCGGACAATATGTAAGATTTGTAAAAAACCGATTCCTAAAAATGAATTGGATTACGATGTATATACAAAATTTGGTTTTACGAAGGAGCAATTAGATACACGAACAATTCACGAAGCAGTAGGATGCGATAAGTGTAATGGTGGTTATAAAGGGCGTGCGGCTATTCACGAAGCTTTATATTTTACACGTGAGATTCGAAATATGATTGTTAAATCGGGTGCTGAAGTGGACGAAGCAGCAGTGCGTGAACAAGCTATGAAAGATGGCATGTGGACTTTAAGACGCTCAGGCATAGAGCGAGTGTTAGAAGGAAGTACAACGCTCGAAGAAATTGCAGCGGCAACAACAGAGGACTAAAATTATAATGACTGTTATCAAAAATACTAATGTAGATATTACACAAGGTGGATGTAATTTTTACCTCTCTGCATTCACATCTTACATTCAATATCCTTCTAAAGCTCTTATCTTTCTATCTCCACAGTTTAATCTGCTACTGTGGCATATCCCTTGTACAATTATTGGTGATACTTCTCACTTTTATAACGGTATTTTGCCATTGAGAAGAAATTAAGTGATTTTGCTCAAACAGTAATTTGTATGTAACGTAATACGTAAACATATTATACAATAAAAAGAGGTTTTATGGGCACTGGACAAATGATGTTGATAATAGGAGCACTGGCGTTACTCGCAACGCTCACTCTTTCTATTAATTCTACTATCATATCCAAATACGAATTAATCTATGAGGCAGAGGCAACTGTAGATGCGATATCTATCGGTCAAGCCATGTTGGACGAGGCGTTAGCGCAAGATTTTGATGAGAACACAATAGGAATCAAAGTCACCACTACAGCAGCCCTTACATCTTATCCATTAGGTAAAGACGCTAACGATGCAGTGATTCCGGCTATTGATTCGCTTAATGTGCCGGGAACGTTTAGCTATAATTCAGCTTTACCAACTAAAACACAATTTTCTTCTGTCGGTTTAGATGATTTTGATGATTACAACAGATATAGGAGAGTTGTTTATACACCCCGTATGGGAAGATTTATTGTACAGGACACTGTGTTTTATGTGACAGATTTGAATCCCGATACACCATCATCATCACGAACATATCTGAAAAAGATGGTTGTAAAAGTTTGGCATCAGAATATGAATATTCCTTTGGAGGTTTCAGATATAACTATCTATAGGCGTTATTTTTAATCAGGAGATTGTTTTATGACAACTATGTTAGACATAATAGGCGCCACTGTAATCGCTGGTATGGTAATGATAATTATTTTCGGCGTAACGGCAAATTTGAATCAAACTTTATATACCAGTACTTTTTCGTTAAATGTTCAAACTTCAACAGTTTCATTAGCCAGAACAATAGAATATGATTTTTACAAGATCGGTTATAATGTTAATAAAACAATAGATACATGTATTACTTATGCGGATACGAATCAAATTCATTTTAAAACAGATTTATTAAATACGGGTTCAGCAGTCAATCGAATAATTTACCGATCGGGTACTTTAATTAATTGGACACGCAATCCTCGGGATCGCGTGTTTATCCGCAGGCAAGACAATTCTCAAATCAACGCAGAAGTAGGAGTAACTAACTTTAATTTAACGTATTATGATATAAACGGTTCAAAGATTTCTACACCAATTACACATAAAGATTCATTGGCAAAAATAAAACAAATTAAGGTGAAGTTATACATAGAAAGCCCTGAACCTGTTTTGAGAACAGATAACCCCACAGATACATTAACCTCATATATTGGCGTATCTTGGGAAAAATTAATTTATCCGAGAAATTTATAAGGAGACATAATTATGGGTAAAGTAGTTATTATAATGGTAATGGGTTTATCGATCGCATTCGGTATAATATCTTGGTCGCTAAGCAACTCAAGTAGTACAACAGTAGATGCAACAATGGGTTATGCTAAATATTCGACTGCGCGTAATATAGCACGCAGCGCTATTAGTCTAAAATTGAGAAGCATAGATGATAATAAACCTGTAGCTCAGACAATAAGCGGTTTTATGATGGGTGGAACATATCGTGTGGACAGCATTTTTGCAAGTAACGATTCAATCGGTTTTCGGTCAACTGCAACATATACAGACACAGTATATAAAATTCGAACAATGATGCTGCGGATGCCAAAACCATTCCCGGGTATAAATTCTGCTGTAGGTCTAAGGGTGGACAATGTGATTTTTGACATGTCGGGTCAAGCAAAAATATACGGAAACAATCACGATATTTATGGTAATCTGATATTACCTGCAGTACCTGCGAATGATAAATCCGGTCTCGAAGTTATGATCCCTGCAGATAGTGTTGAAGCTGCTAAGGATAATGCAGTTATTTTTGGCTACCCGACAAAAATTAGTGTAAATCCAGCTATGGCTAATCCTGCTGATTTTGTCCAAGAATACATTAATAGTGCTGACTTCACGTATGGTCCCGGCACATACTCATCTACATTGGTATGGGGTAGCATAACTAACCCAGTAATAGTTTTTTGTGATGGCACATCTGGTGAAGTTCATTTTGCTGGACAATGCACAGGTTGGGGAGTGTTGGTTGTAAAAGGAAGTTTAAAAGCTACAGGGCAATTTACATTTTATGGTTTAGTTGTACCTTTCTCAGATACTATTATAGATTTTGACCCGTTCAGCGGTCAAGCAAATATCATAGGCGCCGTTTTGATGGGTGGCGCCACGGGTAGCTCCTTTGAGATGAAAGGGCAGACTACTGTAAAATACAGCTCAGCAGCACTAAACAAGGCAAAAATGATCGGCAAGTTGTTATTTTATCGCGTTTTAAGCTGGTACGAAGATTATAAATAACTTATTAATATTTATTTAAATAAATATTATATTTAATATTGACAATACGCTAAGTTTTATATATATTAGCAGGTATAATAACGCAAGAGTTTATTGGAAGAAGCTAAAGTAATATTAAAACAGATAACCGCAAGTATTCCTGAGACGGCTTATGGAGTTGAGCGTATGATGTTAACAGGTGACCTCATAAGCCGGTTAAGTTTGGAAGAAAGAATAATTGTTAAAAGGTTATTCGATAGTTTTCTTCACAAAATGTCGGAGAACGTAGCGTCCGATATTGATATTGGCGGGTTTGGATCTCAAGGCAAGGTATGGTATCGGATATATGGAAATAAAACACCCGATACTTCATTGGGTGCATTTTCTTTCGATGAAGTAAATGTAATAATCCTCACTATATTACTTGAGAGACAGCGGCAATTTTTATATGAAAACCGTAATTTAGATTTTTCTTATACCGTTTTCAGAAACGAACATATGTATCGATTCCGCGCCGACGCTTATTTCGATTTAGATCAATTAGCGCTAAATATGCGTGCGATCAATGCGGTTGTTCGACCGTATAAAAACTTGGATTTTCATCCAAACGTTTCAAAAATACTCAGTCTTGCTCACACGATGGAAGGTTTAGTTCTTGTAACAGGAATTACCGGTTCGGGCAAGAGCGCTACATTGGATACAATTATAGATGCGAACAACCACACAGTAGATGGACACATAGTAATAATTGCATCTCCTATAGAATATGTCCACAAATCGGATAAATGTATAATAAGGCATAGAGAAGTCGGGCGCGATGTTCTTTCTTTCAAAGAAGGCGTAATACAATCACTAAGGCAGGATCCGGACATTGTCGTAATTGGCGAGATGCGTGATCCCGATACAATAATGACGGTGTTAGAAATTACAGATAGCGGACACAAAGTGTTTTCAACTTTACACACTTCATCGGCAGTTGAGAGTATAGATAGAATTATTGGTGAAGTACCGCCCAACGAGCAGGAGCGCGTACGAAACCGTCTTGCCGATGTAATCAAATTGGTAATATCCCAGAAACTTGTTACGAGCATGGATGGGAAGGTTGTGCTGGCAAAAGAGGTAATGGTTGCAAACCCATCTGTTAAAGCGGCGATTAAGAATAATAATACGAGTGAAATTTACCAGATGATGTCGGAATCCGGTGACGAGGGTATGACTACCTTAGAGCAAGATTTGAAACGTTTATATATGGGTAGAAAAATTTCTCAAGAAACTGCGATTAATTATGCTAATAATAAACGAAGGCTACAACAGCTTTTAAATTTGGTACCCCAAACTTAAAAATTTTATGGCAAACAATATTGAAAGGGTCTATGATTTATGGCGACCATGAGAGGTAAGACAAAAAGTGCTATCGGTCTGTTCGTGGATGGGCACGAAGTAAAGTACGCTCATCTATCAAGAAAAGGTAAATCTGTAATAATCAATGAATTGCGATCTGCGAGCCTTATAACAAAATTAGAAGAGCGTCAATTAAAGGACCTTTCTGAAGGTGATGCGTTCGGTGAAAGTGGAACCGATACTTTTGCTATACCGACAGGCGCAGAAAGAACCGATACTGCAGAGGACAATAATGCCGTTCTTTTAGGTTTACTCGCACAACATAAACCGATGAGTTATGTGCTTGGCTACGCAATTTCGGAACCTAGTATATATTATCACACTATTGAGAGCGACTTCGGATTGAAGGGAACGAAATTAAAAGAAAGAATAATCGATGAGTTAAGAAAAGTCCGTTCAGTCCAACCCGCCACTGATGCAATCGATGTCTTTTATTCATCCGACAGGAATTTGGTATGTGCTGTCCGAGAAGACGGTATCAGTCTCTATCGGTCGATTGAAGATATTAAACCGTTTCTACACAATCGTACACCAAGAATTCCACTCATCGATACTTCCGATGTAGCGTTAATGAATCTGGCACGCGCGAATTATGGTTTTGCTCCCGACGAGATAAGCGCCATAATTTATGTTGGCGTTGAGTTTACACGATTAATATTCCTGAAAGGATCCGAATTCTTTCACTTTGCACCTGTTTTAGGTGAAGGCTATGACTCCATTAATATTCAAAATACTGTTTATAGCCGTTTGTTACTTGAACAGGATAATTTAGGTATCCCGCGCATAGACAGGATCTTGCTTGCCGGTGAAAGCCGCAGAATTGCTTTCGACGAATTCTTAAGAGATCAATTACCCGAAGTTGACATCCAATATCTACGGACACCCTATCTGGATACGAGCCCTCTACCCGCTGAGTTGCAGGAACAAATTCCGGAGTATGCAGTTGCTATTTCCACTGCCTGGAAATTATTGGACGAAGAAAACCCGGCATTCTATCCTATCAATCTGTTGCCAGAATTTATTCGCGAAGGCCAAAGGACTTTTAAATTAGGATGGCACGGTTATCTGCTGTTATTACTCATCTTTTTTAGCACATTTTATTTTACCTGGCAAATTGGTAAACTGACTTCTACTCTAAGTGCAAGAGAAGATTTGTTAAACCAGAAACAAGAGCAATTGATTGAAAATAGAAATTTGCAGGAACGAATTAACGACATAGATGAACAGATTGGAAGATACAAAGTCGCACTGTCGGTTTATGATACTCTTGTACCCGGTTACGACAGATGGTCGCGGATGTTAGAAAAAATTGCAGGAGGCGTGGATAATGTTAACTCACTTTGGATTACGGATCTGAAATCTGCTCCCGGGAATGAAGTGCTGCTGAGTGGTTTTTCAATTTTCCGGTCACGTATCCCGAAAATTTCCCGTCTTTATGAAAATACTACTTTACGATTCGTGTTACAAAAAGACATTAGGGAAAAAACTGTTTATTCATACGAGTTACTTCTTCCAAAGGATAAAGAAATAACGCATAGTGATTTATCGTTGGATTCACCCCCGGCGGTAACACAGGAAAAGAAAGATTAGGAGGTTGCCGTGACTTATATTTTACGAAATACAATTATACTAGCCACCCTGCTTGTGATTATTTTGGTTATAGGCTTTTATTTCAGATTCGGTGTTCTACCAAAAAAAATTGACAGGATAGAACAGGAAATAAAAACTATAGATGTTGAGCTCCAAAACACTCCTGACCTGATCAACACATATAATCAATACAGCCAGCTGTTAATAGTAACTAAACAGAAATGGGAAGGGAGAAACAAAGATATTCCTCCCGTAGATGTTACAGGTCAAACTTACGATTACTTTAATCGCACTATTGATAAAAGCGGCGAGGTTAAGTTGGACATGCTTTATCAGGGTATCCGTAACTTTAAAAATTATGGTTTCAATACCTATAACTTAAAGGGCGAAGCCCCTTTCGAGAACCTGCATAAGTTTATATGGTACATCGAAAATAGCCGACTGCTCTATAAAATTAGAAATTTGAATTTGAAGGGTATCGAGCTAAAAGAAAAAGAAACGGGAGAAACAAAGCTCATGGTGACGTATGAGATTACATTGGACGCGTACTTTTCTTCCATCCCGGAATTGTATTCTTCTAGCGGTGAACGGAAGCTTGTTGCTACTGCTCTGGTAAGCAATCCTTTCGAGCCATTGATCTTACGAGACTTACCGGTAAATACTGAAGACCTTGTGGAAATTGAAAGGTCGGATTTAAAAGCCGTTGTTCCGGGTAAAGCATTTGTTGTAGATCAAAACAATAAAATGAAAACACTATCGGAAGGTGATGAGGTTTATTTGGGATATGTTACAAAAATTGACCCGGTGTTAGGTCGAATTGAATGTACCTTAAACAAAGGGGGAATTATTGAAAAATTTGAATTATATATTCGTTATGGACAAAAACAGAAGTGAGGATAAAATGAAAACATTGCAAAAATTTTCAGTGACATTTTTAATCGTTGTCTTATCTTTAACCCTTTTATGCGAACAATACGCATATTCTCAGCAATCTGAAAAAAGAGTGTTAAGGGAATTTGTTTCAAAAGATGAGCTTGTCTCAATAGCTCAATCCACTTCCTTCGATAGAGCATTAACAATATTGAGCGATGTGAGTAAAAAGTATTTAGGTAAAATCATCTTCGATCCGGGCAAACGGACGACTCCCATCGGAATCGACATTCAGGGTATGCACTGGCAAGATGCGTTTGAATGGGTATTGCGCGCAAACAATCTTTGGTATGTAGAATTTCCAGATTATTTCGAAATCACAGGCGCAAAAGGTATTGCGCCGGAGGTTACCACCAAACCTGGCGCGAAGGGAATGGAAAAAGAACCGGTTAACAAGAACAGCAGAGAAGTCCGAATTTCAGCGGTGTTCTTTAATATTGATTTAAATAAATTACAAGAATCGGGTGTAAACTGGAAATTGTTTAGAAGTAAACCGGACGATCAATTTTCTTCGCTAACTATAGATCAGCAATCTGTCCAAAAACTTGCCGATTCAGTTTCCTTTAATGCGGTAATGAAAGGGCTGGATCTTACTTTCGGTAACTTAGATGCCATCGTGAGAATTTTCTCCGAGACAAACTTAGGAGAAGTTATCACGAGTCCTCAAATTATTGTCAGGTCAAGTGAAAAAGGCAGAATCCAAGTCGGCGAAGATATTTCAGTAAAAAAGAAAGATTTCGCGGGCAATACTGTTATAGAACTCATACCGACAGGAACGATTATCGAAGTAGTGCCTTATGTAATAAAAGAAGGCGATGTCGAATATGTTTATCTTGACCTCATAGTAGAGAGAAGTGTAGTAACTTCTATAGGCGAAGCCCCGACAATTAGCAGAACAAAGGGTCAAACCGCAATGCTAATGCTTGATTGCGAAGAAGTAGTTTTAGGCGGTTTATATTCTACGTTCGATCAAACTATTCGGTCTGGTCTCCCGGTTCTAAAGGATTTACCGTGGTGGGTATTTGGACTAAGATATATTTTCGGGTATGACAAAGTAATGGCACAGAAAAAAGAATTAACAATCTTACTGAAGACGGAAATAGTTCCAACTCTGGAAGAACGTTTAGCCAGAAAATCGAAGGAAAATCCCTTAGAAATTCAAAGACTGAAAATTGAAAGAGACTTCGAACGCTGGAAAAATAAAAAAGATTAATAAGGGAATAATAATATGAAAACGAAAATATTTTTATTTATCGCTGTAGGAATATTGTCCATCGCTAGCTTTAATTGCAAAGAATCAGTAACACCCGCTGAAGAGGAAGCAAGGTCGGTAAGAATTTTCGGGAAAATCGTGGAGTCTAGGCAGAATATAGTCTACCCAGTACAAGGTGTTGAAGTAAAATTGACTGGAACGAGCATTGATTTTTTGGACTCTACTGATCAGGATGGTAACTATAGATTTCAATTTATACTTAACGATCCGGCCGATATTGTGTTATCGTTCAAAAAAAGTGGTTATCAAATTATTAATCCCATTTCTTTCTCGGTTGATCCGCTAACTGCTTATCCAATTCCAACTATGACCATAGAGCTTGATACGACTACAACAGTCGGCGGTGGCGGTGGCGGAATACTTCCCGGCTCAGGAATGCCGCATTCAGTCGCATATATAAGTCCAACAACTTTGGATTTAAAAGTATATGGTGTCGGTGGGAATGAAACCGCAATAATTATATACGAAGTGCGGGATTCACTCGGCTTTCCAATTAGTCTTTCGCAAAGAGATACTGTTATATTTAGCATTGAAGGTCCTCCAATTGCCGGCGGCGCTTATGTCGCTCCGGCAACTGCTCTGACGAATGCCGCAGGTCGTGTTGCAACAACCATAAACAGTGGAACTGTTGCAGGAGTATTACAGGTTATCGCATCGTTGCGAAGAGAAAGCGACGGAGTAACTGTTCAATCAACTCCAACGAGAGTCGTTATTAATGCCGGCTTACCCGACCAGTTGCATTTCTCATTAGGGCCAGCACGATTTAATTTTGCCGCTTATAATTGGATCGGCAGAACTGATGATATCGGAGTTCAAGTGGGTGATAAATATACTAATCCAGTTCATCCAGGTACGGCAGTGTATTTCAGCACAACCGGAGGTATCATTGGTGCGGCTGGTTATACCGGCATAACCGGACATGCAACCGTTAAGTTATACAGTGGGAATCCACAACCGCGTGCAACATTAGATCCGTTAATCTATCCAGTCTCTTGGGTAGGAGATGGAACGGGTTATGCTTGGATTAAAGCCCAGACAATGGGCGAGAGCGCGGTTCTTGTAAAGGACAGTATTTTAATGCTTTTCTCGGGCGTTCCAGTTATCACGGTAAGTCCGTCTTATAGTATTAATGTTCTACGAGGCGGGTCACAGACATTTGATGTCAATATTTCTGATCAACATGGTAACCCGCTTGCACCGGGCACGTTAATTTCATCAAGCATTGAATTTTCACCGCCGGAAGGTACAAATTGGAGTGCAAAAATTGGCGGTCTGCCAACAGAACCGTTTGCGGATCATATATTTAGAGGTCCGGGCACAACCGATTTCCGCCTCCAGGTTCTTGATGGAACGCCGGGTGGTACTCCTACCCCGATGCCTGTAGTAGTTAAAATATCAGTGAGTGGCGCTAATGGAACTACAACGGTTTACTTGTATGGTTCCGTGGGTTTGTAGTATTTTTTTTTAATAACTTATAAAAAAATAGCCATCTCGATTTTCGGGATGGCTTTTTTGTTAGGAAACATTATAAATTACTAACGAGATAAGTATGGAAAATTCAGGTTATTTTGATGACGATGGAACCGAAGTCAACCCCGATCTTTTTCCAAAGCCAGCACTATGCTTAACTTGTGCGAAGAATGATATACAAGACTGGGAAGAAGAACTGTTGTGTAACTTAAACCGCCTTGACCAAAGAAACGAAGATGAATTTAATTGCAGTGCTTACGAAAAAATTGAATGATTTATCATGTGTAGACTTCTGAAAAATTAAATCTTCAATTAATAAATTATTTTCATTGAACACAGAAAAACGCGGATTTGACGTCTGCCTGCTGCAGGCGGGGATACACACGGATTATTATCTGTGTTGATCTGTTGAATCAGTGTTCATCCGTGTTCTATTTTCTATTTTTCAAAGTCTCATGTTATAATTTCAATCGCTTCAGCAAATGCTCGATTGGTCTTTTCGATATCCTCATCAGTGTGTGCCGCCGAAACAAACGCCGCCTCAAACTGCGATGGGGCTAAATAGATTCCCCGCCTCAACATCTCGTTAAAAAATAAAGCAAACTTTTTAGTGTCGGCTGTTTTAGCACTATCGTAATCAAAAACTTCCTCATCCGTGAAGAACAAAGTGAACATAGAACCAACCCTGTTTATCCGGTAATTTAGATTGTGCTTTTTCAAAACATTCAGCATGCCGTTTTCTAATAGTGCCGATTGTTCTTCAAGAATTTTATAAACAGATTTATCTTGCGAAATTATGGAAAGCATCTCATAGCCCGCCGCCATTGCAAGCGGGTTTCCGGATAGCGTGCCCGCCTGATACATAGGCCCACTTGGTGAAACCAATTGCATTATTTCTTTTTTGCCGCCGTAAGCACCGACAGGCAAACCTCCGCCGATAATTTTTCCGAGAGTCGTAAGGTCAGGCTTTATTTTATAGATTTCTTGCGCCCCACCTGAAGAAACTCTAAAACCTGTCATCACTTCATCGAAAATCAGAACTATATTTTCTTGTGTGCATAATTCTCGAAGTTGTTTCAGGAATTTTGCTCGCGGTGGAATGCATCCCATATTTCCAACAACCGGCTCAACAATTAAAGTTGCAATCTCTGATTTATTTTTCGAAATCAATTCTTCAACTGAAGCTACATCATTAAAGCGTGCAGTCAAAGTATCGTCGGCAATACTTTTTGGAATACCCGGACTGTCAGGAACTCCGAAAGTCATCGCCCCCGAACCTGCTTTTATTAAAAACGAATCGCCGTGTCCGTGGTAGCATCCTTCAAATTTAATAATCTTATCTTTACCCGTATATGCTCGTGCAAGCCGGATTGCACTCATCGTTGCTTCTGTACCTGAATTCACCATCCGCACCATTTCGATAGAAGGCATTATCTTCGTAATCAACTCAGCCATCATCACTTCCAGCTCGGTTGGAGCGCCAAAACTTGTTCCGCTCTCGGCTGTTTTCTTAATTGATTCAATTATTCTCGGATGTGAATGACCAAGCAGCATCGGTCCCCACGATCCAACATAGTCGATGTATTCATTACCGTCAGCATCCCAGATTTTCGACCCTTTCGCTTTCGAGATGAATACTGGGTTCCTGCCGACTGATTTAAATGCTCGCACAGGTGAATTCACACCGCCGGGAATAAATTGCTTAGCTTTTTCGAATAGTGTATCTGATTTTGATGTGTTCATTTTATTTTTTTGTAAAATTTAAGAAATATCCAACTGCAAAACAAAAGAAATTAAATTAAGGAGTTATGGAATATTGGATTAATGGATTATTCAAGTGTTTCCAATCCTTTGTTCATGCAGCGATACCAGCTTTCAGTAAATGAATAATGAATACAGAATATAGAAAATTATAAAAATTCATTAACCATCCATTATTCCATTACTACATCAATCCCTCTGTTTTATACCACCCATGCGTTTTTTTTACAGCTTCCGTAAACGGTGTTATCTTATACCCCAGTTCACGATCTGCTTTTTCGGAGTTTAACCAAAAATTTATCCCGATGCTTGCTATCAAATCGGAACTGATAAACGGTTTTTTCCCTGTAACACTGCTGATCAAATCAAAAATTTTAGCAGCCGACTTCACTAAAATTGTTGGTGCTTTAAATATTGGCGGATTAACTCCAACAACATCGGCTACTTGTTGAAATGCTTCTTTGATGGTAAGATTCGTTCCGCCTAAAATATATCTTTCGCCAATTTTTCCAACTTTCGCCGCTTGAATATGCCCAAACACAACATCATCGATATAAACGATATTTATTCCGCCATCAATATAAAAAGGAACCAACCCACCGCTAACTCTTTTAATTAAAGATCCGCCATGAAAGCGGTAATCCTTCGGTCCGATCACTACAGCAGGATTAACGATCACCGCGGGCAGTCCTTTCTCGATGGCTTTTAGTATTTCAAGCTCGGCTAAGTGTTTGGAATATTTGTAGGTAAGCTTGGGGCTCCAGTTGAAAGCAGTTGTTTCGTCAGATAATTTTCCGTCGGTGCGGTAACCTAAAGCAGCAATTGAGCTTGTGTGGACAAATTTATTGACTCCTGTTTCAAGAGCGGCTTCAGCAACATTTTTAGTACCGAGGACGTTTACGTCCTTCTGTTCGGTTCCTTTTTTTTTCCACATCGCTACAATTGCCGCTGTATGAAAAACCGTATCACAGCCATCCATTGCTTTTCTCAAAGAATTATTATCGAGTATATCTCCAATATAATGTTCGATGTTTAATCCTTTAACTGCACGTAAGTCTGAATTATCCCGCCGGAGTATGCGGACCTGGCAGCCCTCTTTCAACAAAGCTTCGGCAAGGTTTGAACCGATGAAACCGGTACCACCTGTTATGAGAACATTTTTAATATTGTGTTGGTTTAGGTTTGGCATCTGAATAGAAAAGAAGTAGCTGACCAGTAAATTCTTAGTGATGCTCAGTGTCCTGAGTGCCTAAGTGGTAAAAGAAAAAACAATTAAAAGAACAATATCTACCACTAAAGCAACTTTGCCGCATCTTTTGCAAAGTAAGTTAAAATTAAATCAGCGCCTGCACGTTTGATGCTCGTAAGAACTTCGAGCATAACTCTTTCTTCGTCTATCCAGCCCAGCTTTCCGGCGGCTTTGATCATCGAGTACTCACCACTTACATTGTAAGCTGCCGTTGGCATTCTAAACTCGTCTTTCACACGTCTGATTATATCGAGATAGGGAAGCGCCGGTTTTACCATAACGATATCAGCGCCCTCTTCGATATCTGCCTGAACTTCACGTAACGCTTCATCAGAGTTTGCCGGATCCATCTGGTGTGAGCGCCTGTCGCCGAACTGCGGAGTGCTTTCAGCAGCTTCGCGGAACGGTCCGTAAAATCCCGATGCGTACTTTGCTGCATACGACATTATAGGTAAGTTTTGGAAATTGTTTTTGTCCAACATTTCTCTGATTGCTCTCACCCGTCCATCAAACATATCCGATGGCGCAACCATATCGGCGCCGGCTTGTGCGTGAGTTAAGGATTCTTTAGCTAATAATTCGATTGAAGGGTCATTTAATATTTCATCTCCTTTAACTATTCCACAGTGTCCGTGCGATGTATATTCACACAAACATACATCGGTAATAACATAAAGCTCCGGGACTTCTTTTTTTATTGCACGCACTGCTTGCTGAATTATTCCGTTTGGGTCGTAGGCGCCGCTCCCAACTTCGTCTTTCTTCTCGGGTATGCCGAAAAGAATGACCGCGGGTATTCCTAACTTTTTTACTTCAGTGCATTCACGGACTATTTCATCCACGGACATTTGAAAAACTCCGGGCATGGAAGAAATGGGTTTCTTAAAATTCTTTCCCGGAACTGCAAATAGCGGATATATGAAATCGTTTTTTGAAAGTTCGGTTTCGCGCACCATCGACCTAATGGTGGGATTCATGCGTGTGCGGCGTAAGCGGTTAAATTGATTGATATGATGTGACATTAAATTCTCCAGAACTAAAATGTTGATATTGTTTACTGAAATTTAACAAAAATGCAGTAGATTTCAAAAAATGGCAATCAATAATAATTTATTCTTCTAATCTTCTACTCAAATACTCTATCCTCTCATGGCAGGTAACTAATAAACTCCAACAAATTTCCTTCCGGGTCTCTGAAGAAAACACTCTTTCCTTTTCCGTGCGTTCCAGTCCGGTCAACGGGTCCTAACTCGATGACGACGCCGTGTTGTGAAAGGTGTTCAATAGCCGCTGCAATGTTACCTTCCCAATGAAAACAAAAATCTGTGTTTCCGGTTTTTGTTGAGACTGCTCTGATTTCTTCACCGGTTTGAGATGAGTGGAGGTGAATCTTTTGAAGTGCAAACAACAGCGCGGGATATTTTGCGTGTCCGGTTTTCCATGCTTCATAATCTACGACGTCGGCTCCGAGAACTTTTTTGTAGAATTGGATAATTGTTTCGATGTCGTTCACATTCATTACAAAATGGTCGATTCTCATTTTTTGTCTCCTTAAAACGTTTAATGTTCTTTATTTTGAAGTTTCTCTAAAAAATCAAAAAGGTGTTTATTGAATGCGGCGGTGTTCTCTAAATTACTCATATGTGCGGCATTCGGGATAATATGGAATTCAGAGTGTGGAATTTTATTTTTCATCTCTTCAGCTTCTTTTGGTGTTGTGAGTATATCTTTCTCACCGACCATTATTAAAGTAGGAACTTTTATATCCGGTAAAGCTTGTGTTGTATCGGTTCTTGCTGCAAGGGCTATCAGTGTCGAAGCCACAGCGAGAGGAGAGGTTTTAAGAATAATGTTCCTTATCATATCAATGATGTTCGGAAGTCGGATAAAAGTTTCTTCTGAAAAAATAGATTTTAAAAAATCTTCTGCAAACCGGGCAATCCCTACACTCTTTATAATCTGAATTTGACGTGATCTTCTGATTATTGCCTCGTTCGTGTCGGCGGAAGATTTTGTGTCGCACAAAACTAATGCACGAACTCTTTCCGGGTTGCGTTCAATTGCTCGAAGTGCGATATAGCCGCCCATCGAAAGTCCTACTAAAACAGTTCTATCAATTTTTAAATAATCGAGCAGACCAATTAAATCATCGACAAAAAATTCAATCAAGAATTGCCCGTCGCCAAAGTCGCTTTCACCATGTCCTCTTACGTCAAATGTAATCGCGCGGTATTTCCCTGAAATTGATTTTAATTGAGGAGTCCACATCGAACTGTTGAAAGGGAAACCGTGAATGAAAACAACCGGTAATCCGTCGTTATTCCCGGATACTGTGTAACTAATATTTATTCCGTTTATGTTAGTTTTCATGATTAGGGTTTTGTGTTTTTAATGATGCGCGTACCATTCGTAATAATTCCCAGAACGGAGGATTAATATGGCGATAACGGCGATATATACTTACTTGCCTTTGAACATCCTCTACTACTTTGGTGTGTATAGAAACATAGAACTCGTGTTTCAACGCTGACGCCGCAGACATGCCTTCCGGTATCGGACCTTCTTTGTGGAAAAGATTTAGCATCCAGCAATAAGCTTTTATTATTCTCACAACCGGAAGCATGTACCACTTGTAACTTAATACAAAACCTTTTTCTGCCATCTCGAGCATGGCTTCTGTAGCTGCGTTATCGATGTGGTCTTTGAAAAGAGTTTCGGGGTCGCGCCACTCTGCCACTACCCGGAGTTGTGGATCGTATTCTAAGTCGGACGGTTCCTGTGTTTCAAAATGACGCACTCCAAAATCTGCAAGCCAACGTCGCAAACCCGGAGACGAAATATGCGAAAGACCAAGCCAAAGATTTATGCTGAATTTTTTGTAAGCTGCGGAGGCGACTTCCGAGCAAAATATTTTAGTTGTGTCGTTATAATTCATGGAGAAATCGTATGGGATGTGTTCTGAACCGACGCACTCCAGCATTGCTGCTGCTGCGCGATGCGGCAGGAGAGGGTCGTTTAAAAGAGGTGGCAAGTTGGAGCGCAAACGCAAAATCATAACGCGTAATTTTTTATCGCGGAAATATTCTTCGGGTGTAGAAATAACCACACCTCTTTCGATATGCGACTCTATTATCTTTAGTGTCTTTGAGGATGAATCTACGAATGCGAGTGCGATGTGTGAAAAATTTCCGGGGAAATCGTTCCCACGTGCGATTAGAGCGGAAGTTGGGGCGCCGCCGCGTGAGACAAATATATCGCCGCTGTGAATATTTACTCCGAGAAAATTCGATGCCGGAGTTGCTGATGGTTCGTCGGTTTCCAATTGCAGCGCAGGCGGTTGGCGGTTTACGGGTATTTGTAAAATTACTTCCTCTGCGGCGCCTCGTCCTCCATACAATAGACGATAAAGTGTTTCTCTGGTACTTCTGTTATTCATGTCCCATTTCTCTGAATGCCTTTTCAAGACAGTTCTCATTTTCGAAATCAGTTGTAAATAATGTTGCACTTTATCCGGGCATGTGCCTACAGGTGGTCCAAGAAGAAAAATTTGTTTCTCAATTTGTTGAAGTTCTGTCGCATCCGGGCTGATTGGTTTAGTTTCAATTTGCGCGATTAATTTTTCGAGCAATAAAAGGTCACTTTCAGTTTCCGATAGAACGGCTGCGCACCCGGAATTCTTTGCCGCGATGAATTGCGATTCGAGTGAATCCCAAAAAACATCCTGATTCCACATGAAAGGTTTTACGGTTGACGTTGGTTCTGTTGCTGGAATCTCCGGTGTCGGTTCAGGAATTGCAAGAATGAAGAAGATGGAAATTAGTACAGCTATCGCAGTTCCGATTATTTTGATTATGTTAGATTTCATCATTTAAATATTAAATACTGAATCATTTTAACAAAATTTTTAGAAATAAAAAAGGCTGTCGGAAAAATCCAACAGCCTCATTTCATTCGACAAAATGCTAATACTACTTGTTAACCTGAGCTTTTGTCCACTTTGTTGTTACTGACTTCGGTCTCACAATCGGGTAACCCATTGCACGGGCAATGATCGCCTGTGCGGATACTCCGAGTGTACGTGAAACACTGAACAGAACTGTGTAGTAATCGAATTCAGTCATACCGTAGTGGTACAACAATGCACCCGAACCAGCATCAACATTAGGCCACGGGTCCTTAATCTTCTGTACCTGTTTTAAAACATCCGGCACGACATCAAATACATTAGAAACAGTTTCGAATACAGGATCGCCAGCACAGTACTTCTTACCGAATGCTAAGAAAGCATCGAAACGTGGGTCTGTAATTCTCAAGACTGCGTGTCCGTATCCGGGAACGACTCTTCCTGCATTAAGTGTTTCCTGAGCGTAAGCTCTAAGTTGATCGGGAGTCGGAGCGCCGTTGAATTTTTTATTCGTTTCAAGAATCCAAGCTAAACATTCTTGATTGGCGAGTCCGTGCAAAGGACCAGCGAGCCCATTCAAACCCGCAGAAACGGAATAGTACAAATCGGAGAGCGCTGACGAAACTGTAGCAGTAGTTGCAGCGCTTACATTTCCGCTTTCATGGTCGGTGTGTAAAGTTAAATAGAGCTGCATCAATTTTGTGAACTCACCGTTCGGGTCAGGCAGACCTAACATGTGTACATAATTTGCCGACCAATCGATTCCTTTTTTAGGCGGGATGATTGCGCCTTTATTGAATCGCATGCGATAAATTGCGGCTGCCACATTTGGAAGACGAGCAATCAGGTTCAAAGCATCTTCAAGTGTTGCATCCCAGTAAACATCTTTCTTCATTCCTTCGTTATACTTCTTCCGGAAAACCGATTCTTTTTCCATAACGAGAATTGCCGTGTTCAACATTACCATCGGATGCGAATCTTTCGGCATTGCTTTTAAAACATCCCATACGTATGTCGGTACTTCCTGACGTGTTTCTAAATCTGTTTGAAGAGCTTTTAAAGATGCTGCATCGGGAAGTTCACCCGTACACAGTAGATAGAAAATTTCTTCGGGAAGCTTTTCTCTTAACTCGCCGATTGGTTTTTCACGTATTATCAAACCTTTATCTGGCGGCACTTCGGAAGTATCGCATACCAAACATTTTACTCCACGTTGTCCTCCATACAGTTGTTCGATAGTTACTTCAGAAATTACTTTTGAACCGTGTTCTTTCACGAGAGCTTTAATCTCATCGCGAAGAGGTGGAATTATTTGTGCTAATTTTTCTTTTAATGTAGCCATGTTAATCTCCTTTTTTGATTGTTGAGATATAATGTTTATTAAGAACTAATGAATTAAATCCGATTGATGAAAAGAACTGATAAATAGATTAAGAACTGATCCCGATGTGGACTGATACGTCCCACTGGATTTATAGCATAGAACCGCTGAAGTGTAATGAAATATAATATAGTTTCAGCATTTTCGCAAGAAAAATGTATAGAAATATTATTATTATACTGCATGTAAAAAGGAAGACAACCGACTTTGACTAAATGACAAACGAAAAACTGCATAATTCAAATAGATTAAGCAGTTTTTTCAACTCGTCGACGGAATTTGTAAGGCGACTTGCCAAATCCACCTGCACCTCAATTATGCAAACTTCTTCAATTCTTCTGCCGAAGCTTTCTCGACATCGGCGTGCAAACTGTTGCCGTGTGCATCCATAGTAACAATAGCCGGAAATTCTTTTACTCTTAAATGCCACATTGCCTCAGGGATACCGAACTCTTCCAGGAAATTAACGCCTTCTACTTTTGTTATACACTTTGCATAATATTGTGCTGCACCGCCGATTGCGTTCAGATATACCGCACCAAATTCCTTTAATGCATCGGAAGTCCTCTTACCCATACCGCCTTTACCAATAACTGCTCGAACTCCGAATTTCTTTATCACGTCTGCCTGATACGGTTCTTCTCTGCCGCTCGTTGTCGGTCCGGCGGCATTAGCGAACCACTCACCGTCTTTCTTTATCATCACCGGTCCACAGTGGTAGATTATTCCGCCGTTTAAATCGATCGGAGAATCATGCTTGACGAGATGCGCGTGTAGTGAATCGCGGCCTGTGTACATTATACCGTTCAGCAGCACAACATCTCCGACTTTCAAGCTGCGGATTTTTTCTTCTGTGAGTGGAGTGTTTAAAATTATTTCCTTTCCTGTCAGCTTAATATTCTCATAGTCAGCCATCTTCTTTATCTCTTCTGTACCTTTGTATAACCATCGTTTAATTTCACCGGTTTTTGGGTCGATGATTACGCCTAATCTTCTGAATGCCCAGCAGTCGTAAGCTACAGAAACGAAGAAGCTCGCGGGTAAACGATTAGCGGCGGTTATCTTGCACCCGATTAAAGTAGTTTTGCCGCCAAAGCCCATCGTGCCGATGTTTAACTTATTCGCGTCTTCCATTATTTTGTTTTCTAATTCTGCAAGCTGCGGATTTGGATTTACATCGTCGAGAGTTCTGAGTAGTTGCTGCTTTGCCAAGTCGTATCCTGTGGCTCTGTCCGAGCCGATGCACACACCGAGTGCCCCGACACTACAACCGTGTCCCTGTGCCTGCCAGACTGCGTGCATTATACATTTTCGCACGCCTTCTAAATTTCTGTCGGCTCTGCCCAAGTTTTCCAACACGACCGGAACCGAGTACTGGATGTTTTTATTTTCGCAGCCGCCGCCTTTTAGTAAAAGTTTTATTTCGATTTCATCTTTTTCCCACTGCTCGAAGTGATAGACAGGCGTTCCGGGGCCGAGATTGTTACCGGAGTTTTTACCGGTAATAGAATCGACAGAGTTAGGGCGCAATCTTCCTAACTTTGTTGTTTCTGCAACTGCTTCTTCGATCGCTTTCTTCATAGCAATTTGGTTTGTACCAACTGGTGTGTGAATGAAGAATGTCGGCATACCCGTATCCTGACAAATAGGAGCGATGTTGGTCTGTGCCATATCAATGTTGATGGCGATTGTGCTGAGTGCAAGCGCGGCTTGTGTATTTGGTGTTTCGTCGCCCATTGCTTTTGATATTGCTTTGCGGACATCGGGAGGTAAATTAGCCGATGTTTCGCTGATTAGTTCGAACATGCTTTGTTTGAATTTTTCCATAAAGTCTCCTGATGAATATTCGTTGTAATGCAGTTTGTTAAAAAGTGCAATAAATTAATAATGAAATTTGGTGAAAATTCCTAATCTGCACTGTGGAATCCTCTTTAGAAGTTTTTAGTTTTTATTCAGTTTAGTAAAATAACTGTCGGTGTTTTGGAATCTGTTTATATGGCTAACTATTACAGGATTAATACGTTGAATAAAGGATATGACTTGCTTAGAATCTATTCTTTAACTCAACCTTGCCGTAGACTTTGTTTATTTCCTCCCACCAATTATATATAAATTTACATTCAAATAATCAAAGCAAAGATCTTGGGATATGTTCTTTTAAGAAATATGTTTCGGAGTAGCACCAGTTAGAATCGACCTTGACTGGATTGTAGTATCGGAATTCTCCAGATTTTTCATATAATTCAGGAGAATATGCATATTCCAGTACACCTAGCCAAAATCCATCCTTTGTTATATCCCGTTCATGTCTTTGATACTTGGGTAGACTTTCCTCCTGAAGATACTTCAAATCAAAATAGATAGAAAAAGTTGAAAATACATTATTCCTTTCGAAAGAAATTATATGAAATTTGTTACATCGAAGAATTACTTTAGATATAATAGTCGTATCGTAATTACGGGGGGGATCTACCCAATTTAATTTGTATTCTTTATTCTGCAAGAGATCGAATTGCAGTCGAGTGGAATCAGGTAGAAATAATTGATATGCACCCCGTATCGGGATCAATGAATAGTCTTCGAATTCTTCAAGAAATTTCGATTGCTTCATTTCTGTATAATAAACATTAAAAAGAGACTTAGGCTGATTGCATGATAATGTGAAAACTAGCATTAAAACAAGAACAAAGGAGATGTTCTTAGGAAGAGTAAATAAGATAAATTTAGTTCTATTCGATTTCAGCATAATGTTTTGAAGTTTATTCACCAATTGTTTCCTGCAGCTTATCAGATGAAATGTAGTACTTAATTTAAGACCATCTGCGGAATAAAGCAATTCTAGCTACTTACAGTTGTCCCATATTATAGATCTGGACGGGTTCAAAGCAGTAGTATCAACAAGCTATAGCAAATATTCAATAATCTTTTTCACAGTTTTATCTGCACTCATCACACAATCGCCAACAGAAATCCCGCCGCGATAGTTGCTGCATACGAATGCACCGGGAAAGTTTTGCTCAAATCTCTCTATCGCTTCTATGGTTTTGTAATAACCAAGATTGTATTGTGGTATCGCTTTATCCCATCTGATTATCTTTACAAAATCGGGTGAGCCGTCTATACCTATAATGGATTTAAGCTCTGAGTTTGTGAAATCTACAATTTTGTCGTCATCATTTGAGAGCAATTCAGGATTACGCGAGCCGCCCACAAAAGTCGTGAAGGAAGCGTAACCTTGCGGTGCTCGGTCAGAATAAATTGTGGACGACCAGATAGTGCCTAATATTTTTCTTTTCTCTTTTGCGGGAATTAAATACCCGAATCCATCTAACTCTCTTTTTACTTTCTCGATTTTATAACCCGTAACTAACTCGGCAACAGGAGGGTAGTATATTGTTTCCAGGGCTTTTGAAAATTCCGGGTCAATTGATTGAATGATTTTTGCAGCAGTGTAGGATGGTACCGATAGAATTACGGCGTCGCTTTCGATTTTTTTCGTCTCACCGTTTTGTATGTAAGTCGTAACATAAATTCTTTCGTCGCCTATTTTTGTCGGAATAATGTTGATGACACTTGAATTTAAATGAACCTTTTCTCCAAGCTCTTTTCCCAATGCTCTTGGCAATGTTTGCATACCTTGCTTAAACGAAAACATCTTTGCCGAGTCTTTAGCTTTTTCGGCACGCTGCTTCCGTTCCTTGCGACCTTTAATCATTCCTTTGATAAGTCCGCCGTATTTTTCTTCGAGCGCATAAAGTTTTGGGAAAGCAGAGCGGACAGAAAGTCCCTCCGGGTTGCCGGCATAAACGCCAGCCACAAAAGGATTTATTGCGTAATCTAAAAATTCTCGTCCGAGTCTTCTCTCAACAAATTCTGCAATAGATTCTTCCTTTTGCGCTCGACCGATAAAAGGTTCTTTTAGTAAGCGAAGTTTTCCTTTCACGCTCCAGAGTTTTGTTTTTAAAAAAGCGGGCAGGTTCATCGGCAACGGGTGCAAAACATTATCTCTGAGTATATATCGCTTGTTTGATGCTTCGCTGGCGTAAATGCGTTCGTCGAGAATTCCCAAATCAGTGAAGAGTTGATTGAATAGCGGAGTTGTTTCGAGCGCGCTGTTGGGTCCCGATTCAACGAGCCAACCGTTTTCATTAATCGTTTTCATCGTACCGCCGGCTTCAGAATCTTTTTCAAGAACAGTTACTTCGATCCCTTTTTGTTGAAGCCAGTATGCGGTGGTTAAACCGGAAATTCCGGCGCCTATTATTACAACTCTATGTTTTTTTGAATCCATCAAAACTTCATTATTCATTATTCAGTGTTCGATATTCGATATTTAGATAAGCTTCTTTCATTTGTTAATTTATTCATCGGTTCATTTATTTATTGATTCAATTACGAGATTTTTTAACGCCTTAATAAACTTCGGCTGTGCATTCAGTGCCGGCATCATCTCGAATTGCTTAACTCCTAAGTTTGTCGCCACCTGGCGTGCCTCAACATCTATCTCAAAAAGAGTTTCAATGTGTTCGCTTACGAATGATATAGGTACAACGAGTAAATATCTGTTTCCTGTTTGTGAGAGGATAGTTATGGTTTCTGTTAGAGAAGGTCCCACCCATTTTAACGGTCCAACTTTACTCTGGTAACAAAGTGTGTATGGTAAATTCCAATTTCCTTTTGCTAAAACTAATTCTACCGTTTTTTCGATTTGAGATTTATACGGGTCGCCGGCAGTAACGAGCGTTTCGGGAATTCCGTGTGCACTGAAAACTAAATGAATCTCTCGCGAAGGAATGTTGACAAATTTATATAGAGTCAAATTAATCTGATCGACAAGTGATTCGAGATATGTATGATCGTCGAAAAAATCTTTTATGATAATTTCATTAGGAGGAGAAAATTTATACTTCTTCAGCTGACGGTGCCATTCGTTTATGCTCGAACCTGTAGTCGTCTTAGAATATTGAGGATAAAGCGGAAGGAGTACAATTTTATCGAAGTGTGCTTTGGATAAACTTTGAACAGCAAATTCGATATCGGGGTTCGAATAGCGCATAGCTACAAAAACACGGGCGTCAATTTCTTTTCTGAGTTCTGTTTCTAAAGCTTCTGCCTGGAGTTTAGTTAATTCTAGTATCGGCGATTTGCTCCCGATTGTGATATAACGGTGTCCAACCTCTCGCGCTCTCATCGAGGCAATCATCCGGGCAAGAGGTTTCCGAATTAGCGAAGCTAACGGGAAATCGAAAATATCAGGGTCGCAAAAAAGGTTGTATAGAAATGGTTCTACAGCATCCAGTGAATCAGGACCTCCAAGTTGGAATAATATTACAGCAGTTTTTTCGGTTTTCATTTATGGAAAATTACACTCTCATCTTTAACCGCATTTACAAATGCTTTTGCATGCGCCACGGGGACATCGGGCAGAATGCCGTGACCTAAATTAAAAACGTGTCCGCTGCCTTTACCGAATTTTTCAAGTATCGACTTTACTTCATCACGAATTATTTCCTCATCTTCATAAAGCTTATGAGGATTCATGTTTCCCTGAAGCGCAACTTTATCGCCGATTAATTTTCGTGCTTCGCCGATATCAATAGTCCAATCTAAACCTACAACATCGCATCCAGTGTTTGCAATAGCTTCGAGCGAGTGTCCGCAATCTTTGCAAAACACAATCACCGGTTCGTCTTTGCGTTTTATGTTTGCAATAATTTGCTCTATGTAACGCAGAGAAAATTCCTCGAATTGTTCTTGTGGAAGAATTCCGCCCCACGTATCAAATATCTGAACCGCATTTGCACCCGATTCAATTTGCGCGCTCAAATAGTCAGCGGCTGAGCGGGCAAGTTTATCTAAAAGTTTATGCGCATCCTTTGGTCGCTCGTTTATCAACTCTTTTATAATTTTAAATTCCTGCTTTCCTTTGCCTTCAACCATATAAGTTGCAAGTGTCCATGGTGAGCCCGCAAAACCGATAAGAGGAACACTTCCTTCCAAATTTTGTTTTGTTAAACTCAACGCATCCATTACGTACTTTAATTTATCGTAAGGGTCGGGGATAGACAATTTTTCAATCTCTGAAGACGATCGGATAGGTGATGGGAATCGCGGTCCGCCCTTACCTTCTTCAACAATCAACTCCATTCCCATTGCTTCTGGAATAACGAGTATATCTGAAAAAATAATAGCAGCATCAACGCCAATGATATCAACGGGTTGAATGGTAACTTCAGCCGCAAGCTCCGGAGTTTTGCAAAGTGTAAGAAAATCTGCTTTTGCGCGGACGGCTCTGTATTCAGGCAAATATCTGCCAGCTTGGCGCATAATCCATACAGGTGTGCGTTGGGTTGGCAGACGTTTACATGCTTTCAAGAAAAGGTCGTTTTGTAATTTCATAATTAAATAGTTTTTTTAGTGAAGTAATTCTTGATTCCTTCCATCAACCCCTCGATAGTTGAAGGTTTGGCTGTTACAACCGGTTCGATTCCAAAGTTTCGTAATGCTTCGGCGGTTACTTCTCCGATAACTGCAAATATAGTTCGCTTTATGAATCGTACCTTCGTGTCTTCAGAAAAAAGTGAAAAGAAGTTTTTTACTGTGGATGGGCTTGTGAATGTTACAACATCAATATTACCAGTAGATAATTCTTTTTCTACCTGGTGCAGGTTTTCGGGAATTGCTTTTTCTGTTTTATACACGACTACTGATTTTACTTCAGCGCCATAGCCAGTAAGTTTATCGATGATAACGTCGCTACCCAAATTACCGCGAGGGAAAAGTAACTTTTTGTTTTGAACACTAAACGTTTTTATCGTTTCTGCGAGGAATTCAGCGGTATAGTTTTCGGGGATAGCATTTATTTTCAAATTATGCTTTTCGAGTGTTGATTTTGTTTTCTCACCCACCGCAAAGAGGAGCGATGAGGATAGAGCAGAGAGGGGAATGTTCTTGAAATTAAGTCGTGCGATAAACTTCACTACCGAGTTTCGGCTTGTGAATATGGTGCCATCGAATGAGTTCAAATTTTCTAAAGCTCGGTCGCACTCCTGCCAATCATCGGGGTCTGCAATTTTGATTGTTGGAAATAAGATTGCTTTTCCGCCCTTGGCTTCGATAGCAATAACGAATTCTTCGGATTGGTCTACACTGCGAGTTATTAAAATGGTTTTACCGTTCAAGGGCAACCTCACCCCTTTACGTGGCTGAAGCTCTTTATCCCCTCTCCTGTTAGGAGAGGGGGAGAGGTTTTTTTGTTGCATCATCTAATCTCTGCTAATATTTCTTTTCCACCGTTCGAAAGGAGCAATTCTGCCAATTCAATTCCGAGTTGTTCAGAGTCTTCAGGTTTACCCCGAATAAAATCTCTAACTATTCGCTTTCCATCTAAACTGCCAATCACTGCATCGAGTCTAAAATTTTTATTCAATATCCTACCGTAGGCGCCAATCGGTATTTGGCAGCCGCCTTCAAGGCGACGGAGTAAAGCTCTTTCACCGTTTACCGAAATTTCAGTTTCTTTATGATTGAGTCGAGAGACGATTTCTATCGTACTTTGATCATCAGCGCGAGTTTCAATTCCCAGCGCGCCTTGTCCGACCGCGGGTAACATTTTATCTAAAGATAGAACATGTGTAATTCGATTTTCCCAACCGAGGCGGATAACACCCGCGCGTGCGAGTATCATCCCAGCCCAGTCTGATTCATCTAGTTTTGAAAAACGTGTATTCAGGTTCCCGCGGATTTCGATTATATTCAAATCGGGACGCAAATTGAGCAACTGGCATTTTCGTCGTAAACTTCCGGTAGCGACTTTGGAACCAACCGGAATGTTTTCAAGTTTGTGATAATTATTATTAGCAGATGCAATAAATACATCTCTCGAATCTTCGCGTTCGGCAACTGCGGCTATTAATAATCTATCTGGTAATTTTGTCGGAACATCCTTCAAGCTGTGAACTGCTAAATCAATTTGGTTTTCGAGTAAGGCGCTCTCGAGTTCTTTCGTGAACAATCCTTTGTCTCCAATTTTAGATAGGGGAGAATCTAAAATTTTATCACCGGTTGTTTTTATTATCTCAACTTCAATTTTAAGCAGCGGGAAATATTTTTGCAATTCTCCTTTTACCCAGTTTGTTTGCCAGAGTGCAAGTGCGCTGCCTCGCGATCCGATTGTAATTTTTTCTTTCATTACTAAGACTTCTTTTTTTCAAGTCCGAATAAATGACGAAGCAAACTTACTTTGTTCATTGTATCTTCGTCGGCTTCGGTATTTGTTCCGTTCTTTAAGTTCACGATTGGAGTGTGTAAAATTTTATTAACGATTCTTTTTGTAAGTATCTCAACCAATTCTTTGTCAGTTTCACTGAAGCGGTTGATGTTTTTCCGAACTTCATCTTCCCTGATTAATTCAAACTGCGTCCGTAATTCCTGTATTGTCGGGTTGACTTGAAGCGACCTGAACCAATTATAAAATTGTTCCAATTCTTCAAATATTATTTTTTTTACTTTTGGAATTTCAAGGCGGCGTTTCTCTAAGTTCTTATCTATCATATTGTTAAGGGCATCGATATCGTAAAGAAAAACGTTATCAATCCTAGATGCCTCAGGGTCGATGTTGCGCGGAACTCCAATGTCAATTATAAACAAAGGCTTATTATGCCGTTGACGCATCGCTCCCTGAATTTGCTGTGCGGTTAAAATGTAAGATGGAATTGTTACAGAACTTATAATGATATCGACATTTTTCAATTCCGATAGAAACGTATCGAAATCAAGCACACTGCCGTTTAACTCGGAAGAAATGGCCTCAGCTTTTTCGCGCGTGCGGTTTGTAAAAATCAACTTTCCAATGTTTTTACTTTGTAAGTGTTTGGCAGTCAGTTGAGCGGTTTCGCCGGCGCCAATAACCAATGCAGTATGTTGGTTTAAGTCTGCGAAAATCTTATTCGCAAGTTCAACCGCTCCATAACTTACCGATACTGCTCCTTCTCCGATTTCGGTTTCAGTTCGGGAGCGTTTACCGACGTGAAAAGCTGTATCGAACAAACGCGCAGTGAGCTTCCCGACAGTTTTCATATTCGATGCAGTTAAGTATGCCTCTTTCATTTGGCTGATGATTTGAACATCGCCCAACACCATCGAGTCAACTCCCGAAACTACTTTAAAGAGATGACTCACCGCAAGTGATGAATGAAGCTCGTAGAAGTGTTCCCGCATGACTAAGTTGCCGGAGTTCTTAAACGAAACCATTAAATCTACAACTCCTTTTGCTTCTTCCACTTGGTCAATCGGAATTCCGTAAACTTCAGTACGGTTGCAGGTTGAGATTAGCACACACTCTTTGAAAAATTTTTCCTTTAACTGGGATAGAATAGTATTAGTTTCGTCTGTAGAAAACCAAATTTTTTCCCTCACCTCAATTGGGGCTGTTCTATGATTTATACCTATTGTAATTAAATTCATTTTAATAAAACTTATGGAAACTGCTGAAGAACATATTAACTATTGTCATCGAGAAAAATGAAACGATAAAACCTAAGATGGAAAGCCAAACAATTCGCTTGCCCTGCCAGCGTGCAATTTTATTTGCCGTAAGTCCTGTTGCATACAGAACCCAAATGAAAACAGTTCCAATCAATTTTGGGTCGGCATAAGAGAAAGTTTCAAAAGCTTTTGGCAGCCAAACAAAACCAACAACGATAGCAACGGTGAGTAAAATAAAACCAAACTTCGTGGCGGTTAAACTCATTCTTTCTAAAATTTCTAAATTGGGTAGTCGTTTATAAACAATACCGAAGCGATTAGATTTGATGTCGTGGTAGAGCATCAAATATAACATTCCGTAAATTGCTGAAATAGTAATCGCCGAAAATCCCAATAGGGCACTTACTACATGGAAACCGAGCAAGTTGCTTCGCAATATTTCGGGGACGACCAGTAAGTCCGTAATGAAGATAGAAGAAATAAGCTGAAAGAAAAAAGCTACCACTAATATAAAATAACCAGTACCCTTTACTTTTGTTTTCAACTCTGTGTACGCATAAGCGAAGCAAATCGAAAACGCAACGACAGACATTATTTCGAAGATTTTAGTTATAGGTGGATGGGAAAACGTAACTGTCCGGAGTATCAAGTAAATGGAGTGAAAGAAGATTAGTAGATATAATAGCGGTGTCTTCAGTTTTTCAGCCGACTTTGAAGACCTGAAGAATGCTCTGCCATAAAACCATACTACAATAAAATATAATATGGGAAGTAAAATTTTCAGTAGCTCAATAATCAATTTATTTAAATCCTTATGGAAGGTTATTTTTGTAATTAAATATACTCAACTCGAGTGCCAGAAGCAATTTTAATTGAATTTGGGCATATTTTCAGCCTCTTCCGCTGTTCTTTCCTAAGTTTGGTTGCATCTACTATATGTGTTTCTTATATTTGAGAGCAGTATTTTTTTAAATAAAAGAACAAACCAAGGAGAAACAAATGGAACAAATACTAAAGTATTTAGAAGAAAATAAACTAAACTTTCTTAACGAATTAAAAGAGTTCATAGCAATTCCAAGTATCAGTACAGGAGAAGAAAATAAAAACGAAGTAGCCCGTTGTGCTAATTGGGTTGCAGACCATCTTAAAAATATCGGGATGAATAACGTTCAAGTACTTCCGACGGAAGGACATCCGGTTGTTTATGGCGAATGGCTTGGTGCACCTGGCAAACCGACGGTTCTTATTTACGGACACTACGATGTTCAACCGGTTGACCCGATTGACTTGTGGGAATCGCCGCCGTTCGAAGCGACTGTCCGTGGCGAAAATCTTTATGCACGCGGTACTGCCGACGACAAAGGACAGGTTTTCATACACTTCAAGGCAGTCGAAGCTTATATGAAAAATGTAGGCAGCCTTCCGATGAATTTAAAATTTATTATCGAAGGTGAAGAAGAGGTCGGAAGTGCGAACCTTCCTAAGTTTTTAAAAGAACATAAAGATTTATTAAAAGCGGATTTGATTGTTGTTTCCGACTCATCTATGTTTGCTAAAGGAGTCCCTTCGATATGTTACGGACTTCGCGGGTTAAGCTATATGCAGATTGATTTAGTTGGACCAAAAGGCGACTTGCATTCGGGTTCATTCGGCGGTTCGGTACACAATCCGATTCAAGCATTGACGGAAATTGTTGCCTCGTTGCACGATAAAAATGGAAAGATAACGATCCCCGGATTTTATAATGATGTTCTTGCGTTAACAAAAAAAGAACGCGATGCTTTTAAAAAACTTCCTTGGAACGATAAGAAGTATGCAAAAGAATTAGGCGTGAAACAGCTTTACGGAGAAAAAGGATTTACAACGCTCGAACGTTTATGGGCACGCCCGACACTCGAGTGCAACGGAATCTGGGGCGGCTTCACTGGAGAAGGCGCTAAGACTGTTCTTCCTTCAAAAGCATCAGCAAAAATTTCAATGCGATTGGTTCCGCATCAAAAGTCGGCAAAGATTGCAAAACTTTTTGAGAAACATATCAAGAAAATTGCGCCAAAATCAGTCCAAGTTACGGTTCGGAATTTACACGGCGGCGAAGCTGCAATAACTCCGATAGATAGCCCCGGTGTGAAAGCGGCGGTCGCAGCACTGGAAAAAGGTTTTAACAAAAAACCATTATATCAGCGCGAAGGCGGTTCGATTCCGATTGTTGTTGATTTCAAACGAATCCTCGGGCTCGATACTGTGCTGCTCGGCTTCGGTTTGCCCGATGAAAATGCTCATGCACCGAATGAATTTATCAACTTGGATAATTTCTATGGCGGAATGAGAACTGTTGCACATCTGTTCAATGAGTTGCCGAATTATTTGAAGAAGAAATAAAAATTTTATCACTCAAGGACGCAAAGAAAGCGAGGAGATTTTTAATCCCTTTGCGTCTTTGCGAGAAAATAAAAACAAATGAAAATCTATACAAAAACAGGTGATAAAGGCGAAACTTCGCTTTACGGTGGAAAACGAGTTTCCAAAGCCGCCATTCGCATCGAGGCATACGGAACCGTCGATGAACTGAATTCAGTTATCGGTATTTGCCGTGCAATGAACCCGCCTCAACAAGTTGACGAGACTCTTCTAAATATTCAGAATCAACTTTTTACGCTCGGCGCCGATTTAGCTTCGCCATTATCGAACAGAAAAAATAAAAATGTTCCGAGAATCTCTGAGAATGATTCAAAGTCCTTAGAAAAATTGATTGATAAATTTGATTCAGAAATAAAACCGCTTCGAAGTTTTATACTTCCGGGTGGTTCGTTGCTTTCAGCACACATTCATTTTGCACGGACTGTTTGTCGCCGTGCAGAAAGATTGGTCGTTCAACTCTCCCAAAAAGAAAAGATAGGTACACAGTCTATCATCTATTTGAACCGTCTCTCCGATTTTTTGTTTGTTTTGGCAAGGTGGGTGAACCATCTTGAAAGAAAAAACGAAATAATCTGGACCAAAAAAATATAAGTATTTCCCCAAAAATATAGAAAGAAATTTGTTATGAGTAACCGCCTCCTTTTTTTAATTGCTCTATTTATATTTCTACCGATCCTTACAAATTCCCAAATCAATAAGGAGGGTGTTCCTGAAGAAGAAGGAGAGAACAGATCGTCGCGTGAAGAATGGTTCTATAAACAACGCGCCCTTCCTTTCGAGCAAATTCCTGAGAATGCCCGACTTGAGGCATTTGAACAGGATAAAATATTAAGAAAATCGTATAATAAAAATTCTTTGCAAGCAACTTATCCTGCTTGGGAGAATGTCGGTCCATCACCAGCAGCTACAATGTCGTACAGTCCGCTGTGGGGAAATATATCTGGGAGAATGAGGAGTGTGGCAGTCAACCCTCTAAACCCAAACATCATTTATATAGGAGCTGCAAACGGCGGAGTTTGGAAAACAACTAATGGTGGTTTGTCGTGGTTTCCTTTAACTGAAAATGAAGCAAGCTTAGCCATGGGAGCTATAACAATCGATCCAAATAATCCTGAAATAATTTATGCGGGTACAGGTGAGGCATTGGCAGGATCGAACCGCACTACATATTTTGGGTCGGGACTTCTTAAATCTACAAATGGTGGAAGCTCTTGGACGAGAATTACAGACGGTTTTGGGAGTAATACTCATTTTTCCAAAATTGCTATCAGGTCATCAAACTCTAATTTTGTTTATGCTGCATTAGCGCAAGGCTTATGGTATGCTTCTACACCAAGCAATCAGGGTGTGTGGCGGAGTACAAATGGCGGTATCAATTGGACACGAACGCTCAATGTAACACGTGCTTTTGATGTAATAATTCATCCTACAGGTCAGGATACTATCTATGCATCTATTGGGAACGCCTCTTCCTCAAGCGGTTTTTATAAATCGACTGATGCAGGACAAACTTGGGTTCAGCAGAACAGCGGATTGATTTCAGCAAGTTCGATTCGAAGAATGCATATTTCACAATCTCAAAATAATCCCTCAACAATTTATTCTGTAATTTATTCCAGCGATTCTACAAGAGTATTTAAAAGTACAAACGGCGGTAGTTCATGGCTTCGTGCGGGTGGGACGTACTGGTTCGGTGGAATCTGGGGAGGAACTTACTACGATCAAGGCTGGTACAATTTGTACATAGCAGTGCATCCCACAAATCCAGATATTGTATATGTGGGTAATGTTGATTTGATGAAGACTACAAACGGTGGAACTACTTGGGCTCGGTTAGTAACAAGTTGGGACGGCAAAGCACACGTCGACCAGCATGGATTCGCATTCCATCCTACTGAACCTGAAAAAATATTTATTGTAAACGATGGAGGTATTAATAAATCAACAAACGGTGGTTCTACATTCACAAGTTTAAATTCGGATTTGTCTATAACTCAATTTTATCATATCGCAACAAGTCCTCACGATGTAACTCATCTCATAGGAGGCACGCAAGATAATGCAACACAGCGTCGCCCGCCTGGAAGTCCAAGTTGGGTTGGCGTTATTGGCGGCGACGGCGGTCAGGTTGTTTTTGATTATTCTGACCCAAACTATATTTATGGTGAATATGTAAACGGCTCTTTATATAGAAGTAATAACGGCGGTAATTCATTTTCTTTAATTACAAATGGTTTAGTAGAAAGCGGTGCCTGGATTACTCCGATAATAATACATCCAACTAATCCCTCTATTCTTTATACTGCGACTTATCGAATTTACCGAACAACAGACCGAGGTAATCTTTGGTCTCCGATTTCAGGCGGGTTGTGGGGGACTACGCGTATTAACGCAATGGATATTAGTCGAACCAACCCTAACCAAATGCTTGCACTCGCGTCTGAGTACAGCTCATCCCCGGCGGTTTTCATATCCAGCGATGGCGGGTATAACTGGCAAAACATTACTTCCGGATTACCCGCCCGGTATATGACTCAAGTTCGCTTCCATCCTGATTCATCAAATATTATTTTCGTTACAGTTTCTGGATTTGGAACGGGGCACATTTACCGTTCGACTAATTCAGGAAGCAGTTGGACGAATGTTTCAACCTCTCTGCCAGACATCCCAGCGAACGATATATTTATAGACCCAGCTAATCCGAACGACCGATATTTTATCGCCACCGACTTAGGCGTTTATGTCAGTGAAAATGCCGGCTTAGGTTGGGTAAAATTGAACCAGAATTTTCCTAACACCGCAACAGTAAGTTTTAGTTATCATTCAGCAACTGGAACATTAAGAGCGGGAACACACGGCAGAGGTATTTTTGAAATGACGGTACCCCAAATCACGGGTAACATCGGCGGTAAAAAATATTTCGATATTGAACAAGATAGTTCGATTAACGCTAATACCGGATTATCCGGCTGGGTAATTAAATTATTCAAAGACGGACTGCTTCAAAACCGAAGTATCACAGATGAAAGTGGAAATTATTATTTTAATTCTATTCCACCTGCTACATATACTATTGAAGAAAGTTTAAAAACAGAATGGTTGCAAACATTTCCGCGTGTTGGTTCACCTAACGTTACACTAACCACCTACGGTCAAAATGCCGGCACGCGTGCATATTCAGTTACTCTTTCTGAAGGCGAAAATATTAATAATATTGATTTTGGAAATTTTCAAACAGGTTCGATAAGCGGTAAAAAATATTTCGATATTGAACTTGATAGCTCAATAATTGACAATCCAAAATTGGTAGGTTGGGTGATTAAACTCTATATAGATGGGACATTGACACAAAGAGTCATTACGAACCCAGAAGGTGAATATATTTTTACAAACCTCGGGGTTGGAACCTATACTGTTGAAGAAAGCTTAAAAACTGATTGGATACAAACTTATCCTCCCGTTGGAGAATTAGGAGTAGTTTCAACGGTTTATGGGGAAAATGCTGGACCAAGGGCTTACTCGGTAACGGTTATGGGAAGCTCGAACATCATGAATAAAGATTTCGGAAATTACTCGACAAACACAATAAGTGTCAATCGAAATCTAAACGAAGGTTGGAATTTAGTTTCGGTACCGCTCTATGTTTTAGACTGGAATAGCCAGAATTTATTTCCAAATACGGCGGGTGAAGTTTATGGTTATCAGGGGAGATATACTCAAGAAAATATGCTGTCTTTCGGGCAAGGATATTGGTTAAAATATTCTTCGCCTCAAAATATTTTGATAAACGGTTGGCAAATTACGTCCGATTCGGTTCAACTTCGAAAGGGATGGAACATCGTCGGTTCAATTACTGATTCTGTTATAGTTTCATCCATTACTACTGATCCACCGGAAATTCTTGAAAGCCAATTTTTTGAATACAATTCCGGCTATTTTAATGCTGAAAAAATAAAACCTATGGAAGGATATTGGATAAAAGCAGCGAGCGATGGTAAACTTTATTTATCGCAAGCTACTTCTTCTAAATCTAAAAATATAAATAATGCAGAAAAACTTGACGAGCTAAATTCATTAACATTTGAAATCGGCAGCAAAAAGCAAACTTTATATTTTGGAAAAAGCAAAAATCGGTTTTATGGTGAACTACCTCCATTGCCACCGACCGATGCTTTTGATGTTCGGTTTGAAACGGGAAAGTTTATAGAATTAATTCCCGATAAATTTCAGAATACTTTTGAACTTCCTATTTTAATTCAATCGAACAACATTCCTATAAAAATTACCTGGAACATAAAAGATGAAGATGCAGTCAGGTATCAGTTGCGAAATAAATCTGAGAAGAACCAAATTATTTCAGGAGTCGGCACTTTAGAAATAAGCCAAGTTATAAACATTTCGCTTATCGTTACAAACATCATTGTGCCTAAAGAATTTGCGCTGTATCAAAACTATCCAAATCCATTTAATCCGACCACAGAAATCAAGTACGCACTACCCGGAGTTAGTCGTGTTCGGCTGAGTGTGTTTGATGTTTTAGGGAGGGAAGTTGCGGTTTTGTTTACTGGAATTCAGGAAGCTGGTTATCATAACCAGCGTTGGACGCCGGAGAATAACGGATTGAATTTAAGTTCAGGTATTTACTTCTATAAACTTGATGCTGTCTCTGTAAATAATCCAACAACGCGAGCGACTGAAATTAAGAAGATGTTGTTTGTTCAATAATGAAATATGTTATACTTGGCATTAAGTTAATTCTATTTGCCTATTTAGGATATCTGTTTTATTTCTTGATTGATGGATATGATCCGGCATCATATCCTTACAAACCACCGTTTGCGATTTTTGTTCTCGACATTATCAATTTATTTATTCATGAAGCCGGACATTTTTTCTTTAAAATTTTCGGCAGATGGGTTTCCTTTTTAGGAGGTTCATTATTCCAAGTTCTATTACCTCTTGCATTAGTAATAGTAACGTGGCGGCAAAATGTTCGTAACGTTAGTTATGCCGCTTTCTGGTTAGGGGAGAGCTTGATTAATGTAAGTGTCTATATTCAAGATGCCCCATTCAGGAAACTCAGACTAATAGCGAAAGGATTAATTCACGATTGGAATTGGCTGCTTTCAGGCAATCTTGAATTAGCAGAACCTCTCGGTTTGGCTGTTTATTACCTTGGTGTATTCATCTGTTTTGCAGCGATTGTGGCAGGGGTAATTTTTGCAATTATAAGTTATAAAACTTATCAGGATAAATTTGTATTCACAGACGATTAGTTGTATATTAATATAGCCGTTCTTCCAGTTTGTATTAACTGTTAAAAAATTTTTGGAGGGAAAAATGAAAACAAAATATTTTTTAGTAGTTGTATCCCTGGCGCTGTTTTTCGGATTTAGAGAAATTACTTTTTGCAGTGAAAATTCGAAACACAATTCTTTTAAAAAACCTACCACTCGCAATGCCTACGCGACAATCAACGCTAATAATATTTCAACTATCGTTAAGAACAGTGGATCATTTAACCGCAATGCTATTACCGGTAATTCAGGATTCGAATGGCCCAAAGGCAGCGGAAAATTTGCAAATTACGCATCGGGTATTTGGGTCGGGGCGATAGATTCGTTGACTGATTCTGTCCGTGTCGCTGTTGCCGAATATTCAGAGGAGTATGTTCCGGGTCCCATTGCGCCCGCGATAAATTATGATGATACCATTTGGAAGGTTTATAAAATTTCAAAAGGCGACAACGAAGCCAACAATCCTGACTATGCAAATTGGCCAGTCCAGTATGGTGCGCCGTGGATAGACGTTAACCATAACGGTATTTGGGATCCCGGAACCGATAAACCTGAATTGGTTGGAGACCAAACATTATGGTGTGTCTTCAACGACAATGATTCAGATGCACATACGAATATGGGAACCAAACCTCTTGGTATCGAAGTCCAACTTACAGCGTTTGCGTATAACCAATCTGGCGCACTGGGTAATATGATTTTTTATAAATGGAAATTAATAAACAAAGGCGGCAGAAAATTGAAAGACGCTTACATTAGTATCTGGACTGATGCCGATGTCGGAGATGCTACTGATGACTACAACGGTTGCGATACCGTTCTTGGTTTGGGTTATACCTACAATGATGCGTACGATAATATTTATGGGTCTGCACCACCGGCTACGGGATTTGATTTCTTCCAGGGACCTATCGTTCCATCATTTGGTGATACTGCCTATGTTTCTGGGAGAAGAATTCCGAATTATAAAAATTTAAAGATGACATCGTACGTTAAATATAATAATGGGGGATGCAATGAATGCGACCCTCAAAACGGCCAGGAAGTCTATAATTACATGCAAGCCCGATATAGAAACGGTATTAAAATAACTGACCCATGGGGTATTCCCGTAGATTTCATGTTGTCAGGCGATCCGAATCTTTCCTTTACTCCAACGAACTGGATCGAAATTAGTAGTCCCGCCGATGTTAGATTTATGATGAGCTCCGGTCCATTCACTATGGCAGCCGGCGATACGCAGGAAATTGTAACTGCTAACCTCATTGCTTCAGGACTAACTAACACGCTCAGTGTAACCGCTTTAAAGCGAGCTGATTTATTCGCTCAGCAACTTTATGATGAAAATTTTAATTATCTGCCACCAAGTGTTGTCACCGAAACTCAATTTATCAGCAATACACTCACGAAAATTAAAGTAGTTGCTGATGCACGAAGCGTCAACGCATCGAATGTTACTGCTTACTTCAAAAAATATGACGGGACTATCATCTCATTGGATCAACTTTATGATGATGGCGCCCACTATGATAGTTTGGCTGGAGATAAAATTTTTGGCAGCTGGATCCCGGTAATAAGACAGGATAGCGGACTTTGTTTAGATATCGAAGTAACATATTCCGATGCAAAAGTAAAAATTTGGAGTCAAATGGTAACCGAGATCGCAACTACCGGTCCCGTAACTGCCTCGTCCGCTCTCATAGTCTCCGATAATTATAACAATAACGGCATCGCAAATCCGTGTGAACAAATTCGTTATACATTCTCAGTGAACAATGAATCTGCTTTTAATCTCAACGGTCTAAAGATAAACGTGTATCCCGACCCTGATCAAAAAAACCTAGTCATCGGAGATTTGAATTCATCAACCTCGTATTCAATGTCGTACGATCCGAACGATTGGGAATCCCATTTCAGTTTGAATGTACCGTGCGATACCGTTTTATATCAACAGATTCTCGTCGTTATCACCGATTCGAGTTATAATAAATGGACAGATACACTTCAATTTCCTGTTATCAGTCATACTGAGCCATTCTATGGTACTCCTCTCTACCATGCTAATGGTGTAAGTGATTGGGGATTGAACAGTCTTGTCGTTTATCCAAGCAGTACAAAAAGTCATATGTACGAAGTAACCGTAGTTGATTCTGTCGATACGAATTACAATCAAGGTTTAACGCTAAAAGACTTGGACACTGGAAACTATTTATTTACCGCTACTCCGCATTACAATTTTGATAACGGACATAATGTTCTACTTACTGATGGATTTAAAATTACGGCAGGAGATAATTTTAATCGATACGGACTGCGTTCTGATTCCACGCGTTGGATTTCTCCATACGATCCATGGTTTGTAGGTTATAGATACAACGCAGACCCCTATTATGCATTCAACGGTGGGGTTACCACTGGTTCTCAATTGTTTAATTATCTTGGGCACATGAATCCGACATTCAATTATAGAAAATCTTTTCCTGTTGAGATACGCTTTGACGTTTCAAACACTCAGAAAGCATATCGCTTGAGGCGAAGTGGTCCGGCGAATGGATATATGATACAAGCAACCAACAGCTTTATTGATGTTCCTTTCACGGTTTGGGACGTAAGTAATCCAACAATTCTTAGGCAGCTTACAATTGGATGGAGAGATCAGAATAATAATTCACTTTGGGATCCCAATCAGGTGGATGATGGTGTTGAAGTAATTTTTATCTACAATAAAAATTATGACCCAACCGGTACGACACAGTTTGCTATGCCTCCCGGTGAAATCGAGGACGAAACAACTATCGGTTCTAATGCCGACATAGTTTATGGTGTTTCGTTAAGAGTACGAGATGGACATATATTAAATGAAAATCCGGGGACTTTGTACATATTCCCTTGGCGTCGGTTGACTTCTGCCGATAGATTCATCTTGAATCCACAGCTAACAATTTCGGTTACTCAGGGATGGAATCTGATATCCGTACCCGCCGAACTCAAAGAATATCGCAGGTGGGTGGTTTTGCCGGGACCGGGTAATTCAAATACGTTCATGTACGATAACGGTTATGTCCGACGTGATACACTAGAGAACGGATTGGGCTATTGGTTTAAGTTCGCCAACATCAAAAATTGTTATCCGATATACGGCGAACCTATTTTTTGTGATACATTCACTCTCAAATCAGGTTGGAATTTAATGGGTTCTATAAGTTACCCCGTTCCTATAAATAGTATCGTCACCGATCCGGCGGAAATAATTGCATCGAATTTTTATGGATATGAAGCAGGATACTCGATGGAAGATACTATAAAAGTTGGTGAGGGATATTGGGTAAAAGTTAGCCAGGCAGGGCAATTTATTCTCAATAAAGATATTCCGCCAATGAAGCTGAATTCACAAAAGGAAAAATTCTCACAGTTAAATTGTCTGAAAGTTCGAGATGCTTTTGGGAACGAGCAGACCCTGTACTTCGGTTTAAACGACAACGATTTGGAAAAAGATTTTTACGAGCTGCCCCCAATTCCACCCATAGGAATATTCGACGTGCGTTTTTCTTCCCAGAGAATTCTGGAAACCGTAGGTTTGAAAAATATCAAAGAAGTTTCGGTGGATATTTTATCAGCTGAATATCCCTTGAGTGTAAGCTGGGAAATAAAGACACTGACACATTCGGTGGTTCTGATAATTGCTGGAAAAGAAAAGGAATTAAATTCCAGCGGCAGCATCCAGGTTTCAAATTCAAAAACAAAAATTTCTTTAGTATTGAAAGGATTTTCAAATTTCCCCACCGAATATAAATTAGAACAAAACTATCCAAATCCTTTTAATCCCGCCACAACAATTAAATATCAATTACCGGTTAATAGTCGTGTTGTAATTAAAATCTATAACTTGTTAGGTCAGGACGTAAAGGCACTTGCTGATGAAATACAGACAGCGGGTTATAAATCGGTCGAGTGGAACTCGACGAACAATTATGGGAATAAACTTGCGAGCGGAGTGTATTTCTTTAGAATTGATGCCACAAGCGTGAGCAAACCTTCACAAACATTTACTCAAGTTAAAAAAATGGTATTGCTCAGATGATTAATTAGTGAGTCTCAAAGGATGTTTATGTAGCAAATGAAGCCGATTCTTCTATTGAATCGGCTTCATTTTTCAATACCAGTTCCAGCTTCTTCATTTAACGTTTGTTATCGTAGTTTTAACAATAACAATAACATTGGTTTTGATAAATAAAAATTTTAAATTACTACGCAGGTTTGAGATTGACTTCCATTTTAAGAAAATAATTTATTCTTTATAAATAATTTAATATTAATTAGGAGACTTAACTATGGATAGGAGTATTTCTTTTTTAAGAAATGGGCAACAGGCATTAGTTTTACTATTTATTTTTTTCAACGTCTGTACGGCTGCAGACAAAACGAAAATAACGACTTTCGCGAAGCCCTCCATTATTGGCGATTACACACGAATTGACATTAATAACATTTCAACCTATGTCAGAAATAACGGATCATTTAATAGAAATCCGTTTACAGGTAATTCGGGATTTGAATGGCCCAAGGGGAGCGGTAACACCGCTAACTATGCTTCGGGTATATGGATTGGAACTATCGACTCAGCAACAAACACTGTTCGCGTTGCAGTAGCAGAATATTCTTACGAATATACCGCAGGGCCTATCGGCTTAGGCGTCAATCCGGCAGATGATCGATGGAGAATGTATAAAATTTCTCGCGGAGATAATGCAGGCACTAATCCCGATTATGCGAATTGGCCCGGAGAAGATGGTGCACCATACATCGACAAAAATGGTAACGGGGTGTGGGATGCAGGTATTGACGAACCCGAATTGCTCGGCGACCAAACTGTATGGTGTGTCTTTAACGATAATGATTCAGCCAGCCATACAATTATGAATACCCTTCCATTGGGAATCGAAGTACAATTGACAGCGTTTGCATATGATCGGTCTAACGCACTTGGTAATACAATTTTTTACAAGTGGAAATTAATTAACAAAGGCGGAAGGACATTAAAAGATGCTTATGTAACTATTTGGACAGATATAGATATAGGAGAAGCGGGAGATGACTACAACGGTTGCGATACTACTTTAGGACTTGGTTACACCTACAATTATGACGCTATTGATGGTGTTTATGGAACGACTGTGCCAGCTACAGGTTTTGATTTCTTCCAGGGACCCATCGTTCCTTCTCCCGGTGATACTGCCAATGTATCCGGGTTGCGTGTTCCAGATTATAAAAATTTAAAGATGACATCATTTGTAAAATATAATAACGACACATCGCCTCTTGGTAATCCTCAAACTGGTCAGGAGGTGTATAATTACATGCGAGCTTATGATAGAAACGGGATTAAAATAACTGACCCATATGGTAATCCCGCCGATTTCATGTTACCTGGCGATCCAACAAAGCCTTATGACGCAACAACTAACTGGATCGAACAAGGCGCCGGTGGCGACCGTAGGTTTTTGATGAGTTCCGGACCGATTTCGATGGCACCCGGTGATACTCAGGAAGTTGTCGCGGGAAATTTGATCGCAGTTGGCGCCGACTACCTCGGAAGTGTAACAGCTCTAAAACAAGCTGACTTACTCGCACAAACTGCCTATGATTTGAATTTTAAATTACCAACTACCCCATCTTTACAAGAAGTCAGCGCTACAGGTTTAGACCAAAAAATTGTTTTACATTGGGCTGAAAATTACACCTTAGCCGATCAAATCGAAGCCACCCACACATATGATCCTCTAGCTAACGCCTCGGGTGATCTCACGCCTTATTATGATTTTGAGGGATATGTAGTTTATCAATATTCAAATATCCAGGGTAGTAATGAAAAGCGAGTTGCTACATTCGACATAATTAATAATGTACGCATGATTTATGATTACATTTTTGATATAAATTATGGCGCTTATATTTATGCACCGGTTAAATACGGAACCGATAATGGAATTGAAAGGTCAATTTTAATAACAAATGATAAATACACTAATTTACCACTTCAGAATAATACAGATTACTATTTTGCTGTAACCTCATATTCATATAATGCAGAGAGTGTCCCCAAAACGCTTGAGAGTAGCAAAAAAATATTTGTCGTTAAACCCCAAGCTATAAGCTGGCATTTACCGGTTACCTATGGAGATACATTAAAAGAAGTATATCATTCATCGGGCAAATCTGATGGCTCCATAATACCTCTCGTTATAGATCCCTTGAAACTTACAGGTCACAATTATAAAGTGGAATTTACGGAATCGATAGGTGGTATCGCTTGGAATCTAATTGATAGTACTTTAGGGAAAGTGTTAGTTTCCGGTTATCGAAATCAAACCGGTGATGGAAGGTATCCAATAACTGATGGAATTATGGTGAAAGTTGTAGGCCCTCCACCGGCACTTAATCATTCGTTTGGGGAGCGTGGAGTGGCGGTTTTACCGGCAGATGAAAATTTACAGTGGTTAGGTCCAAATGGCAATTTTTGGGGTATGGAATATTACAATGGTGGTCTTGATTTAGGTAGCCGTATAATTTATTATCTTGGTTACACTGCTAACAATTTGCCATTCTCGGCTTATCGTAAAGTAGAAATCTCATTTGATGCTGCTGATTCTGGTTGGGCGCATCAGTACAGAAGATATGCTGTCGATTTGGTAACCCGATATAGATTCGACTCCATGAGAAAGATACCTATCAGAGCTAAAGACATTACTGATCCGGAGAATCCAAAATATTTAAATATTGCCTGGAGAGATCAAACTGCCGATGGTATTTGGGATCCTGTTCCAGAAAATGTAGCGGGTACAGACGCAAGACGACTTGAGGTATTGTTAATATGTCCGACTGAAAATAGCGGCTCTACTCCGACATATGGCGATGGCGGTCCGTGGGAAAATGATGCGATGTATATAACGGGGCTGATGTTGAAAACTGGCTACACAGCTTTTTCACAAAGGCAGACAATCACCGTACTACCTTATTTTCTAAATACAGTAGCAGACGTTTGGACTTTTAATTCAATTGTTCTAAGTGCTGATGACGAAAATATTGTTAGTGATTATCGGCTTGACCAAAACTATCCGAATCCTTTTAATCCCGCCACAACAATTAAATATCAATTACCGGCGAACAGTCAAGTCGTTATTAAAGTTTATAACACGTTAGGCCAGATAGTAAAGACGCTTGTTAGTGAGGTTCAGTCGGCAGGCTACAAATCAGTTGAGTGGAATTCAACGAACAATTATGGAAATAAACTTGCGAGCGGAGTGTATTTCTTTAGAATTGATGCCACAAGCGTGAGCA
>CAZOQB010000003.1:207585-219429 GCA_964581995.1 uncultured Ignavibacteriaceae bacterium
AACCTTCACAAACATTTACTCAAGTTAAAAAAATGGTATTGCTGAGGTAATAGTTTCATCACAAAATCTAAAGCCGGTTCAATCTTTTGGGAATCGGCTTTTTAATGCTATGTGCTTAAGATACTCAAATACTCAATTTTTCAACTACTACAATTGCAATTCTCCCATAATCTTTTTATATTTTTAACGTTTTTATAATATCAATAATCAATACTGGAATAATGCTAACTGATTTTGGCCGTGTTTTTCTTTTTTTTATAATTGGTGCAATTTTCGTAGCAGGCGGCTTAATTGTTGCCTCGCTAATTCGCCCCCGTCGCTGGTATCCCGACAAATTATCTACGTATGAATGCGGCGAAGAGCCCGTCGGCTCACCGTGGGTAAAATATAATATCCGCTTTTATGTCATCGCCCTGATCTTTTTGATCTTCGAGGTTGAAATAGTTTTTTTATTCCCTTGGGCTATAGTTTTTAAAAACCTGGGAATGTTTGCATTTATAGAGATGGTAATATTTCTAGTGATTCTTTTGGTTGGTTATGCTTATGTGTGGGCAAAAGGAGATTTAGATTGGGATAAACCTGAGCCAGAAATCCCTTCACTCCCCAAGAATAAAGTTTTTTCCGGTCAACATCCAGTTGAAAAAAATGCAGCAGTATAATTACGGATCGAATAAATGGGACTTTTAGATAAACGTTTTGAAGACAGCAATATAATAATAACATCGGTAGATGATTTATTTAATTGGGCGCGCCTCTCATCGCTTTGGTTTATGCAGTTTGGGCTTGCTTGCTGCGCCATCGAAATGATGGCAACGGGTGCATCGCATTATGACTTGGATAGATTCGGCGTTATGCCGCGCGCTACCCCGCGCCAGGCTGACGTGATGATAGTTGCAGGAACAGTTACGATTAAGATGGCATCCCGCATCAAACGCCTTTATGATCAAATGGCTGAACCAAGATACGTTATCTCGATGGGAAGCTGCTCTAACTGCGGCGGACCTTATTGGGAACACGGCTATCATGTACTAAAAGGTGTAGACAGGATAATCCCTGTTGATGTTTACGTGCCCGGCTGCCCACCGCGTCCCGAAGCTTTATTAGAAGGCATACTAAAGCTACAAGAGAAGATTAGAAAACATAGTTCGGTAGATAAGTCTGAAGTCAAGAGTCTGAGGTCGTAAGTCTTATATCGTATGTTAAACATCGAAAACTAAATTAATGGTCGCATCAGAAATATTTAATAAATTAAACGAAAAGTTTGGCGAAGCAATTCTTGATAGTAAAATTGAGGGCGTTCTGGACCCTTACGCTAAAGTTAAACCTGAGAATGTTCGTGAAGTGGCTTTTTTCTTAAGAGACGATAACGAGCTAAAATTCGATTATCTTATGTGTCTGAGCGGAATCGATCTTGGAAAAGGATTGCTTGGAGTTGTTTATCATTTAAACTCAATTTCAAAGAAGCATAAGTTCACAATCAAAGTCGAAGTATCGAGAGAAAACCCGAACGTGCCATCGGTTGAAATGGTTTGGCAAACAGCCAACTGGCATGAGCGTGAAGCTTATGACATGGTCGGTATAAATTTTCAAGATCATCCTGATTTACGAAGAATGCTTTTACCGGATGATTGGGATGGGCATCCGCTCCGAAAGGATTATCAAGTTCAGGAATATTATAACGGAATCAAAGTTCCATATTAATCAATGACAGAAATTATTACAACTACTCAAGATAGAAAAATACGCACGGAAGAAATGGTCGTTCAGATGGGACCTCAACACCCATCTACACATGGCGTTTTGAGATTGGAAGTTACACTCGAAGGCGAAATTGTAACACAAGTAAAACCACACATTGGTTATTTACACCGCTGCTTCGAAAAACACTGCGAATCGATGTCTAATTATCAACAAGTAATTCCTTACGTCGATAGGTTGGATTATGTTGCTGCAATGTCGATGGAATGGAGTTATGTTTTAGGCGTAGAAAAATTGTTAGCTATACAGGTTCCAGAAAGAGTTGAATACATACGTGTAATCATGGCGGAACTTCAGCGAATTGCCTCGCACATTATCGCAATCGGAACCTACGGATTAGATATGGGTGCATTCACTCCGTTCCTTTTCTTAATGCGTGACCGTGAAATGATTCTTGACATCTTTGAACGTACTTGCGGTGCGCGCTTGCTGTATAATTATTTCTGGGTCGGTGGACTGTCGCATGACGTACCACCGGATTTTGTTGACCGCACACGTCAGTTCTGCAACATTTTTAAGAAAACGATTGTTGAGGTGAACAACCTCTTATCTTATAACGAAATTTTTATCAAGCGAACTGCCAATGTTGGAGTATTGCCCGCTGATGTTGCTATTAATTTTGCGACTTCAGGACCTGTGCTGCGCGGCTCGGGAGTCAATTGGGATCTACGGCGCGATGACCCATACGGAATCTATAACAAATTTGACTGGGATGTTCAAGTAGGTATAGGTGAACGCGGGACTTTAGGCGATTGCTGGGATAGATATATGGTGCGCTGCCGTGAGATGGAGCAGAGTCTGAAAATTATTGAGCAGGCGTTGGACCAATTCCCCGAAGGCGATGTACAATCTGCCATACCAAAACGTATCCGTCCCAATGCCGGCGAAATATATGTGAGAACTGAAGCGCCTCGCGGAGAGCTTGGACTTTATATTGTAAGCGATGGAACCGGAACACCATACCGCCTTAAATGTAGGTCATCATGTTTTGTGAATTTATCCGTACTCCCGGAAATTTCTCGCGGTGGAATGGTAGCCGACCTCGTTGCAATAATTGGAAGTATCGATATCGTACTTGGAGAAATTGATAGATAATATGGATGAATTTTTAGTAAATATTTTTAACAACGAAATAATTGCTTATAGTATTGTGGCTATTGTTCCACTCGCCTTCCTTGTTCCTTATGCGTTGTTCGCAGTGTGGATGGAAAGAAAAGTTTCAGCAAAGATGCAAGACCGGCTTGGACCTATGTACACGGGCGGCTGGCATGGATGGGCACAAACGATCGCAGATATAATCAAGCTAATACAGAAAGAAGATATCGTTCCTGCTGCTGCAGATAAGAAGCTTCACCTGCTCGCGCCTTTTGTGGTTTTTATCGGCTCGTATGCGGCGTTTGCTGCAATACCATTCAGCAGCTTATACATCGGAAGTAATTTAAACATCGGCCTATTTTATATAGTAGCCGTTTCATCATTAGTCGTTATTGGTTTGTTGATGGCTGGATGGGCATCGAACAACAAGTGGTCGATGTTGGGTGCGATGCGTTCTGCGGCTCAGATTGTCAGTTATGAAATTCCGACAGCACTTGCTCTCCTAGCAGTTATTATGATAGCCGGAACTTTGAACCTGCAGGAAATTAATAAACTTCAGAGCGGCTGGTTCTGGAATTGGTACATCTTTTCAAAGTTTCCTTTTGTGTTTTTAGCTTTCATTATTTATTTCGTCGCGTCACTTGCAGAAGTCAACCGCACACCTTTCGATATTCCCGAAGCAGAATCCGAATTAGTGGCGGGTTATCATACTGAGTACACCGGGATGAAATTCGCAATGTTCTTTTTAGCTGAGTATGCGAACATGTTCGCAGTCTCAGCAATCGCATCGGCTGTATTTTTAGGCGGTTGGAATAGTCCTTTCGGCGATTTTATGAACGGTCCCATCTGGGGTGTTTTCTGGTTTATTTCGAAGGGTATGTTCTTCATCTTCGTCCAGATGTGGTTAAGGTGGACGCTGCCTCGGACGCGCGTTGACCAGCTTATGTTTATTTCTTGGAAAGTTCTTACTCCCTGGGCATTTGTGTGTATTTTCGGCGTGGGGCTATGGCTGGTATTGTAATAAAAAAATATCGAACATTGAACGCAGAATTCTGAATATTGAAGGATAATGATTTTGGAAGACCCCACAGAGCGTAAATATGATTTAGAAGATAGACTTGTTGAGTTTTCGATTTTGATAATTGATGTTGTGGAAATTCTTCCAAACACGAAAGCCAGTAATCATTTAGCAAATCAATTAATACGATCGGGAACATCACCAGCTTTGAATTATGGTGAAGCCCAAAGTGCAGAATCTAAAAGTGATTTTGTCCATAAATTAAAAATAATATTAAAGGAATTAAGAGAAACGCGCATCTGTTTGAGAATAATTAAACGACTAAAAAATAAAAATCCAATAGAAAATATCGACTTTGTTTATGATGAATGTAATCAGCTTATATCAATTTTTGTTAAAAGTATTAAAACAGCTCAAAATCGAAAAAGTAAATAAAATATATAACCGAAATCAACTTCGACATTTAATATTCGATGTTCGGTGTTCATTATTTTTTTAATATATTATGAAAACGTATTTTAGAGATATATTCACATCGGTATGGACTGTGCTAATCGGAATGAGGATTACGTTTATGCACATGTTCAAGCCGGCGGTTACTATACAATACCCGACTGTGAAAGTAACTTTGCCGGAGCGTGCCCGCAATCGTTTGTATGTTAATATGGACGACTGTATCGGATGCTTACAATGCTCGAACGCATGTCCGGTAAATTGTATTGATATCGAAACTGTCAAATCGCTTCCGACTGAAGACCTCGGAACCACATCAGCGGGTCAGAAGAAAAAACTATACGTAACGACGTTCATGATAGATATCGGCAAGTGCTGCTACTGTGGGTTATGTGTTCCGCCGTGTCCTACTGAGTGCATAAAGATGACAGATACATACGAATTTACTGAGTATAAGCGTCATGACCTGATTTATAATTTCAGCACAATGACAGCAAAAGAAATTACAGATGTTAAAGCCCGGGCTGCTGAAGCGGAAAAAGAAGCCGCAGCAAAAAAAGCAGCAGCGGCGGCTGCCGCAGCTAAGCCGGCTGCAACTACCGAAACCAAAACAGATTTACCAAAATCATAGATATTCGAGTATGACATTAATAGACATAACCTTTTACTTTTTTGCCGTGGTGATTCTTCTTTCGGCGGCAATAGTTGTTTTTTCCCGAAGTATAATTTACTCGGCATTCGCGCTGCTCTTCACATTCTTTGGGGTTGCTGGTTTTTATGTTCTGCTGAGCGCAGACTTCCTTGCAGTTACCCAATTGCTTATATATGTTGGAGGCATACTCGTGCTGATAGTGTTCGGAGTTATGCTGACTAACAGAGTTATTAGCGTCGATATAAAAACAGGCACCATGCAAATTCTTCCTGCTTCAATAATCGTAGCGATGATTGCAGGGACTATTATCGGAATATTTACCGCAACAGACTGGAAAACTGCACCATTACAGCACGACATTAACACTACCACCGGCGCAATAGGAAATATGTTTTTAACAACATATATACTGCCTTTTGAAATTGCCTCGGTGATTTTGTTAGTTGCCCTGTTAGGTGCGGTAATAATCGCTCGCCGCGATAAAACAAAATCGGAATAATTGAACTGGATATGCAAATGTTACAAGTTGGATTGACACATTATTTAGTCGTAAGCGGAATTCTTTTTTCGCTAGGAATATTCGGCGTAGTTACACGCCGGAATGCAATTTTAGTGTTAATGGGGATCGAGCTTATACTTAATTCCGCAAATATAAATTTTATTGCTTTCTCGAGATACGGCGGACTGAACTTAGACGGTCAGTTGGCTGCAATATTTGTGATTATACTCGCTGCCGCAGAAGCCGCAGTCGCTCTCGCAATCGTTCTTAATATTTACAAGAATTTCCAGACTGTGAATGTTGACGAGATAAATGAGATGAAAGAATAATTTTAATAAAATATAATTAGTTTTTATGACTCAAGAATTACTGATAAATTTAACACTCGCGATTCTGCTGATACCGTTAGCATCGTTTACACTTCTTATATTTTTCGGAAAACGGCTTCCGCGAGGCGGCGATTCTATTGCCACTACACTCTTATTCAGTGTGCTCGCTCTGTCTTTATTTGTTGCATATACGAAACTAACGTATTTTAATGTAGAGACTATACAACTACAATTCGATTGGGTTAGTTTTGGAAATGTTCCCTTCATAGGCCAGTTGGATATTACTCTAGGTGTTTTAGTTGACAACCTTTCTTCTTTAATGATGGTAGTCGTCGCAATCGTTAGCTCTTTGGTCCATCTGTTTTCTATCGGTTATATGAAGGGCGATGTTCGCTATTCGCGGTACTTTGCTTTTCTCGGTTTCTTCACATTCTCGATGCTCGTAATAGTAATTACAAATAATCTTTTTACGATGTATGTCGGGTGGGAGTTAGTCGGTATCAGTTCGTATCTATTAATCGGGCATTGGTATGAGAAAAAGTCTGCTTCCGACGCCGCAATAAAAGCCTTCGTTGTGAACCGAATAGGCGATTTGGGAATGTTTGTCGGCGTGATGATAATATTCTTTACGTTCCGAACGTTTTCATTCGACGTAATATTTGCCGCTATCAGCTCAGGTCAAATCCCGTTGGGGAGCGAAGCCTGGTTAACTGCTGCGGGTATTTTAATCTTCTGCGGTGCAATTGGTAAGTCGGCACAGTTCCCGCTGCATGTTTGGTTACCCGATGCGATGGAAGGTCCCACGCCGGTTAGCGCATTAATTCACGCGGCTACTATGGTTGCGGCGGGTGTCTATCTTGTTGCGCGTGTTTTTGTGATTTTCACTGCCGATGCGTTAACTGTTATTGCATATATCGGAGCGATCACTGCCTTTGTTGCTGCAACAATCGCGATAACACAGAACGACATTAAAAAAGTTCTTGCTTACTCCACCATCTCTCAACTTGGCTACATGGTTTTGGGTCTCGGTGTAGGTGCGTACACGGCAGGTTTTTTCCATCTTGTTACACACGCTATGTTCAAAGCCGGTTTGTTTCTTGCGTCAGGTTCGGTGATACACGGAATGCATCATGCCACTCATCATTTGAATGACCATCATACCGACTCGCAGGATATCCGCAACATGGGTGGATTGAGATCGAAAATGCCGATTACATTTTGGACATTCCTAATTTATACACTCGCTATTTCGGGCGTGCCGCTCACGTCGGGTTTCTTGAGCAAAGATTCTATTCTTGCCGGAACTCTTGCCTTCGGCGGATTGACCGGACATTACTTTATTCCTATAGTCGGATTTTTAGTAGCAGGCATTACAGCATTCTATATGTTCAGGCTGGTTATTCTTACGTTTTTCGGTGAGCATAAAAATCATCACAGGTTCGAGCACATCCACGAATCACCCGCAGTAATGACAATCCCGTTAATTATTTTTGCCGTACTTTCATTTTTCGGATTCTACTCGTTAAATCCGTTTGACGCCGCTTCAGGATGGATTTTCAAAGCATTACCGAGACCTGAATCAGTTGTGCCGGAGGTCGTCCGTGCAGCAAGCGGAAAAATATTCGGAGAAGCTCTTCATCACGCACACTATCCCGCGATGGCGTTATCGCTTATAGTTGCAGGACTTGGGATTTTAACAGCGTTCTTAACTTATAGATGGAAAAAAATTAATGCAGATGCAGTTGCCGAAAAACTCAACCCGGTTTATAAATTCTTCCTTAACAAGTGGTATTTCGATGAGCTTTACGACAAAGTATTTGTAGCCGGCACGCATGCGGTAACAAGAATTTTAAGATGGTTCGATAATAATATTATTGATGGATTCGTAAACAGCACCTCTCATTGGACTGTCGCATTTACGCTTGGATATAAGGAGCAATGGAAAGAACGAACACTAAGCGGTGCTATTTATATATCTGTTGCGGTTATTGCATCGCTGCTTGTTGGTTATTTTTCAGCATCTGCGCTTTGGCCCATAAGTTCAAGCATCTTGAGTTATATTGGAGCCGTAGTTGGCGGGTTACTGGCAGCCTTGTTAACAATGTTCGGCTTTTGGGTCGGCACAGGCGGCTTCGATAAGTATGTCGTAGATGGAATGGTTAACGGTGTTGCTTACACATCGGGATTTTTTGGATTGCTATTCAGAAAAATTCAAACCGGTAGAGTTCAAACCTACATCATTTTCGTTTTGTTTAGCTTTATGATTTTATATTTTGTTTTTAGATTTATTTAAAAAATTAACGGAGATTTATAAATTCAATGGAATTACAATTTCTTAACATAGGTATTTTGAGTTGGATAACCTTCCTTCCAATCATTGGACTGGTGGTCGTCTTACTTTTGCCCAAAAATAATCAGAACGCAGTTCGGTGGACATCTGCTATCTTTACGGGTCTTCAAATAATTCTTGCTGGATTGATTTATTTTTATTTTGATAGGGGATTGGCAGGGATTAACACGCAGGAAGGATTCCAGTATGTCGAGAAAGCGAAATGGATTTCAGTTAAGAGTGTGCCCTGGTTCGGAAGTATCAATATCGATTACTTCGTCGGCATTGATGGCATCAGCGTTCCGATGGTACTTCTTACTGCTTTAATTTCTTTTATCGCGGTATTCGCATCATGGAATATTAATAAATCGGTTAAAGGATATTTTGCCCTGCTATTACTTTTGGATACCGGCATGATGGGAGTATTCGTTTCACTCGATTTTTTCCTATTCTACGTTTTTTGGGAAATTATGCTATTACCCATGTACTTCCTGATAGGAATATGGGGTGGACCAAGACGCGAGTATGCCGCAATTAAATTCTTCCTCTACACATTATTTGGCAGCGTGTTGATGTTGTTAGTAATGTTAGCGCTTTACTTCAGCGTTTCGATAGTTGACCCCACGACAGGAGAGAAGATACATACATTTAATATGCTCGCCATGATGAACCAGGCAAACTACGACCCCAATTCACTTTTATATGGGCTGCATACCTGGTGGCGCTACGTCGCTTACGTCGGATTGTTTATCGGCTTCGCAATCAAAGTTCCGATTTTTCCGTTCCACACATGGTTGCCCGACGCTCACGTTGAAGCTCCAACTGCCATCAGCGTAATCTTAGCGGGTGTGTTATTGAAGATGGGTACTTATGGTTTGCTTCGTGTTTCTTTTCCGATGTTCCCCGATGGTATGGTTTACTTCGCAATTCCGTTGGCTATACTTGGGTTTATCAATATTGTTTACGGTGCGCTTGTAGCTATGGCTCAGACCGATTTTAAAAAGTTAATCGCTTATTCGAGCGTTAGTCATATGGGTATTGTAATACTCGGTATGGCGGCACTCAACACACAAGGAGTAACCGGCGCGGTAATGCAAATGTTCAACCACGGCACTATAACAGCAATGCTCTTCTTGATTGTGGGTGTACTCTATGACCGTGCCCATACACGAGGTTTAAATGACTTTGGTGGACTTGCCAATCAGATGCCGAAATATACTGGAATAATGACTGTTGCATTTTTTGCTGCCTTAGGTTTACCGGGGTTAAGCGGCTTTATTAGTGAGATGTTTTCTTTCTTAGGCGCATTTCAAGTTTACCGTTGGATTACAATTGCTTCGGCGCTGGGCATCGTTCTTACCGCTGCGTATATGTTATGGACATTACAACGTGTGTTCCTCGGTAAACTTCCCGATAAATGGAAAGATTTACCCGATATCAATGGCCGCGAGTTGTTTACACTTGTCCCGCTTGCGATCATCATTATATTCTTAGGTATTTATCCCGGTCCTATGATTGACTTAATGAACTCGTCGGTTAATCATTTGGTGGATTTTGTCAGCGCTAACGCGGGTATGGCAATGCCAACGCCGTAGGTGAAAATAACAAAATACAAATAACAAATAACAATAAAATTACAATCACCAAATATCAAAGAATAAACAAGTTTCATTGACAAATTTCAAAAAACAAATAAATTACAATGGACAGAAATCCAAATGATTATGACCTCGAAGAAAGGACGTTTAAGTTTGCGAAATCGGTTGCGTTATATGTTAAGACGTTAAATTATTCGATTTCAAATTCGGAATATTCAAAACAAGTTGTAAGGTCTTTGGGTTCAGTGAGTGCCAATTATATCGAAGCTAATGAATCCTTGGGTAAAAAAGATTTTTTGATGCATGTGAAGATTTGTAGGAAAGAAGCAAAGGAAACGGCAAATTGGATCCGGCTTTTGATGGAAACTAATGACCAGAAATTTCTAGATGAAGGAACAAAGATTTATAATGAAAGTGTTGAATTGAAAAAAATCTTCTCCGCGATAATAAACAAATCCGAATGATTTTCGAAATTGGTTATTGACCATTATTTGAGATTTGGAAATTGTTATTTGTAGTTTAAACTTATCATTTTTAATTGGATATTATGTTACAACAAATATTAGAGAGCTTAAAATTTTTTCAACCTGAAATTGGATTGACAATTGTGCTTTGTGCTGCGATCGTCCTCGACCTGATTTTCAGGAATCGGCCGAATATTATAGGCGGATTTGTAATGGCCGGGTTGTTCGTTGCGGGCTATTTAGTAATAGAGCAGACGAAATTAGCTGCGACTTCAACTTTCAGCCAGATGTTTACCGTTGATCCGTTTAGTGTTTATTTCAAATCTTTAATTCTTATTACCGCAATTTTTATTGTGGCATTTTCATTCCAATCTAAAGAGTTAAACAACGGCAAACGTAAGCTCGGCGAGTACTATTCTCTGCTAATTGCCATGGCGCTTGGAATGTTGTTAATGACCGGTGCGAGCAATCTGTTAATGATGTATCTTGCTCTCGAGTTGACGTCGTTGAGTTCATATATACTTTCCGGTTATAAAAAAGAAGTGCCTAATTCAAGCGAAGCATCCCTAAAATATGTTATTTATGGCGCGTTTTCATCCGGGTTGATGATTTACGGCATCTCAATCATTTATGGATTGACCGGTTCTTTAAATATTTATGGAATTAACCAAGCACTCTCCGCCGGTGGAATAAATCTGCTTCCTCTGATTGCCGCAAATGTTCTTATGGTTGTCGGGTTCGGTTATAAAATCTCAGCAGTTCCTTTCCACTTCTGGACGCCCGATGTTTACGAAGGTGCGCCGATTACAATTACTGCATTTTTATCCGTCGCGTCAAAAGCAGCCGGCTTTGCGATGATGATGAGGTATTTCTTTGTTACATATTTCAACTCGGCAGTAAGCAGCGTTACAGGTTCTCTTACGATGTTCCAGGGCTTTGAGTGGAATTATTTAATCGCAATTCTATCCGTGCTGACTATGACCCTCGGTAATTTGATTGCGTTATGGCAGACAAACCTTAAACGACTTCTAGCGTACTCAAGTATTGCTCACGCGGGCTATATGCTGATGGGTATAGTTGTTTTAAGTAACGAGGGGATAGCGGCAATATTGATTTATTTTGCTGTTTATCTTTTCATGAACCTCGGTGCTTTTTATATAGTAATGCTAATCGCAAATAAAATTGGCAGCGATGATGTTGAAGATTACAAAGGTTTAGGTTACCGCGCTCCATTTATGGCAGTATCGCTCTCGATATTTTTGTTATCTTTAACCGGACTTCCACCTACGGCAGGATTTATTGGAAAGTTATACTTGTTTGCAGCCTTGATAAACGGTAAGTGGATATGGCTTGCGGTTGTTGGTGTTCTTAACAGTGTTGTATCGCTTTACTACTACGTAAACGTTTTCCGTAACATGTTCCTGAAGAACATAGACGCGGAAAACCCACCCATAAAATTTCCTGTAACACAAATTATTATTACATTATTATTAGTTATACCCACTTTGGTATTGGGATTATACTTCGGACCGCTAATAGAGGTTGCCCAGGCATCGGTGAGTATTTTTGGTTTGAGGTAAATAGCTGGTGTCACCCTGAATACTATGACAAAATCAAGCACATTTTAAGAGTGCAGGATTGATAGAACG
>CAZOQB010000004.1:0-202905 GCA_964581995.1 uncultured Ignavibacteriaceae bacterium
GCTGTTCGTACTCTTCGATGGTGTGGATGCTACAAATATTTGTATGGTTCAGCGCGGATGCAGCTTGAGCTTCATGGATGAATCGCTGCTTTACTTCATCGTCGGCAGAGAAGAGGGGAGGTAAAAACTTAAGTGCAACGGTGCGCTTGAGGTTTGTATCTTCGGCTTTGTAGACAACGCCCATCCCGCCCTCGCCTAACTTTTCAAGAATTTTGTAGTGCGATATAGTTTGTCCTATCATCTAAAACTCTTCAATTTTAAAAAAGGTTACGGCGAGTTTCTCCTGAATACGATATTGGTTTATTTTCCTTTTAATCAACTCTTCCATAAGATTACTTCCTTGATAACATTCGCTCTCTCATCCGATCAACATCGGACTGCATGTATGTTATGATGGATTTGAACTTTTCATCATTCCTCAGATTCTCTAACAGCGGATCCACCTGTGCCCAATTATAAAGACGACAACCTCTGTTGACTGCTTTCTGAAGCCACTTGTATGTTTCCTCCTTCTTACCCTCAATGGCATTGATGTATGCGATGTCTAACGGTAAGGTGAAACTTTCATTTCCTTCCCCGATTTCTTTTTGGTTATTCTTAACAATTTTGGTAAACACCTTACGTGCTTCATCACGATTTCCTTCTTTCCACATTATGTACCCTAATCCTAAAAGCGGCAACTTCCCTGTGACTGTAGAGCGAACCAGTGAGTCTGTTTTTACTGCAGATTCATAATACTTTTTTGCTTCTGCGAGATTGCCCATAGCGAGCTGTATGTCTCCTGCAATGCTGACGAAATTAACATTTTTCGGAATTACAGAAAGTGGCTTCATAATTTCATCCATCGCCCTCGGATATTCTTTCAGCCGCATGTAGTTCAGGCTGCGACCAATATAAAGATTAGCGTTACCTGGGTCTATAATAGCTAATTTCCCTCCTATTTCCTCATATTTTGTGAAGTCACCGACTAAAAAATATACATAGCCCAGACCAACATGTGCCGTTGCACTCATGGGATCATTTTCTACTCCTTTTTTGAGCCATTCTATCGCTTCATCAAATTTTCCGGTGTACATTTTAACAAAACCAATATTTGTAGCCGCAGGGGTAGCACCGGGATTATATTCAATCGCTTTGTTGTACATCTCGATAGCCCGTTGAAACCGTCCCTTTGCAGAATAACCCAATCCCAATGCCTTATAACCCTCCGCAAGTGTAGGATCAATTGTGATAGCTTTGGTGCTGTAGGCAATCGATGAATCAATCCATTTCGTCGGATATCCAAACCTCTGGACTCTCTGTGCAAAGGCATCACCCAAACCTGCATATGCTAAAGCGTACTGTTGGTCGAGTTCCAGCGATTTCTGAAATAGAGAGATGGCTTTTTCATTGTACTCGTTGGTGTAGAGGTTATAATATTCACGCCCTCTTATGTAGTAGGAGTAAGAAGTAATATTTTCGGTGGGTTTTTTCTGTATTTGATCACGTTCAGTCTGAGTGAGAGTTGATTTCATAGCTGTCGCGATTCGAAATGCGATATCACTCTGAATTGTAAATATTTGTGTCATTTCCCGGTCGTATGTTTCAGCCCAGAGATGCCCCTCATTTCGGACATCAATCAACTGAGCAACTATGCGAATCTGATTTCCGGCACGTCGGACACTCCCTTCAAGGACGGTAGCTACGTCAAGTTCTTTGCCGATATCACGAATGCTCTTATTAGTTTCTTTGTATCGCATAACCGAAGTCCGTGCAATCACTTTTTCAATTCCACTAATCTTGGATAGCTGTGTGATGATATCTTCGGTTAAGCCATCCGAAAAATACTCGTCTTCCTTACTGTCGCTCAAATTCTTGAATGGTAAAACAGCAATAGATTTACTTATCGTTGTTTTGGGTGGCAACTTTGGATAGAAAAGATAAATGCCGATAGCAGCAAGTACGACAATAACAGCAGCAACTATCCACCGCATCTTTGTAGAGCGATCTTCAGATCGCTCACCTGAGCGAGATAAATCTCGCTCTACATTCTTCAACTCTTTTACTATCTCATCCACACTTTGATACCGTTTTGATCTATCTTTCTCTAAGCAATGATTGATAATTTGTTCAAGCGTTTGTGGCACTTTCTGTCTTAACGATTTAATTGATGGTGGATTTTCATTCAGGATGGAATAGCTTAGAGCAGCTTCAAACTCACCCCGGAACGGCAGATGCGAAGTTACAAGTTCATACAGCACTATGCCGAAGGAGAAAATATCGGATCGCTGATCGACTTCTTCGCCACGGATTTGCTCGGGTGACATGTATGCTGCTGTGCCAAGTGTGCTTCCTGTCTTCGTAAGTTGCGTGCTTCCACAAAGTTTTGCCAATCCGAAATCTGTAAGCTTTACTTTTCCATCCTCCGTAAGCATCATGTTATCTGTTTTTATGTCCCGATGGATAATCTGATGCCGGTGAGCATGAGCCAATGCTTCCGCCATTTGTATACCGTAATTAACGACTTCACTAATCGGAAACTCCTTATCCTCCGATTTTAGTTGTTTCAATTTAGACTTAAGTGTACCGCCGGCGATATATTCCAGCACAAGATACTTCTGTCCGCTGAATTCATCGACATCATAGATTGTAGCAATGTTGGGATGATTTAAAGCAGATATCGCCTTGGCTTCCAATTCGAACCGTTGTACATCTTCAAAAGATGCAGTAAGATTGGGTGGTAAAAACTTCAGCGCAACATCGCGATCAAGTTTGGTGTCGTGGGCTTTATACACTATGCCCATCCCACCCTCGCCTAATTTTTCCAGCATTTTGTAATGAGATATAGTCTGACCAATCATATTTACTTACCTAAACAAATTTTCAATGATCACGAGTTTTGCATTAAGGCGGCTGTCGTTATAGACGATCTCTTTGCCGTCGTCGCTTATACTGAACACCCGGGACAAGCCAAGGAAAGTCCCCGGTATTCGCTCATCTTTACCCTCGGGAAGAGTAATCCTCCTTAAGATTTCATCCCCTACTGAATAATAAAAGTACTTCTTGTCCGGGCTTAGATTGGGTGCATAACCACGGTTTAATATTCTTTTTGGTTTAGCTCCTTCAATAACCTGATTGTTCTTAGCTGCAACAATATACCAGCCTTCTTTTCCAATGTGTATGTCGATAAGAAGAACATTTTTTCCATTGAGTATGGGCCAGAGATTGACTGAATCTTTATAGGTAATGGATTCCGATTTTCCGTCCAAGGTAACCATTGATCCCGTGCCCCTAAAAGGATTAGTTATGATGAGAGTCGTAGTATCGATCCACTTTGAAAATAATCCTCTACCTATTGGGCGGGGAATGCCGGGGTCTGTTTGATCCACGATGTAGATTATTGCTGAATCGGATGGTTGTCCGCTTTTCATTGCATAGTAAGCGATCCACTTTTCGTCCGGTGACCATGTGGGCCAGCGAGCAATTTCATCGCCTGTCGTAATCTGCCTGCGATTATAGCCGTCCCGGTCGCAAACGTAGATATGGCTTGTGGATTTTAGAGGATCGTTGTCCGACATACTGAACGCAATTTGTTTTCCGTCTGGAGAAAACGAGGGCCAGGTTATATTTCGTTCATCCGTTGTTAACTGTCGTGTTGTATGACCCTCAATTGTGCCCCTCCATAAATGGCCTACTTCTTGGCTCTGAAGATACAAAAGTTTCTTTCCGTCAGCGGAGATGCTCATACTCATATCGGGACCGCTGCCTTTTGTGATTTGAACGCTCTGTCCTCCTGAAGCCGGTATCATCCACAAGTTCGTATTGCCACTTTTATTTGAGGAAAATATTATTTGATCGCTCGACGTCCAACGTACCTCATCAATGTTGCTTTTATCATACGTTAATTGTGTTTCCTTTCCGGTCTCCAAGTCACGTCGCATCACTTCCTGATTACCTTCGGGGAATGTTCGCAAGTAGACAATGGAGTTGCCCTCGGGTGACCAATCGAACGAAATACGGCCCATACTGATACCGACGAGAGTATCGGAAACTTCCAGACGTGGATCGCTTCCATCCGGTTTTATGCTCCAGATTGCAGTTCTCACTCCTGTTCCATGAAAATATCCAATTCTACTCCCATCACGACACCACTGTGCCCCAACACAATTTTCTGCAATCCTTTTACTTCTCCCTCCAATTGACGGAACAACGTATACGTCATACCAAGCCATTCTTGGATTATATCGGCAATAGGTAATCAATCCTCCATCTGGGGAGATGTCCGCACCGGCAGCGCCATTGGGATTTGCACTGGAATCGAACGTTACACGGCGCGGATCACCAACAGCGACATTCATGTAATACACATCCCATTTCCCATTTGCATCCGCAGCCGGGAACGCAATCCAGTTGCCATCTGCCGAAATACCGGGATATGATATCTGAGAAAATGAGAGCTGTAGTGTTCGAAATTTCATGTCCGGATTCAATTCAACTGTATGTGTTCGGAAGACTGTAAAATATAATACAATGGCAAGAAGTAGTACCGCTACCCCAGCCAATAATAATCCAACACGGTTCAAATACTTGGACTTCGAAAGTACCTCGGTGTTACCTTCCGCAGGAGGTATCGTTTTCAATGTTGATGTTTGAGATAAACTATCAGGAGCTTTTGCATATCCTGCCTTGGAGTACTCTAACTTCTTCCGCTCACGTCGGAGATCAGACAGCAGCTCATCGGCATGTTGGTAGCGATCGTCTTGTTCCTTCTCCAATACTTTCGAGACGATGTGCTGAAGCTCGTCTGTTACTTTTTCGTTATAGCGGGCAAGCGGCGGAGGTTCTTCATTCACGATCGAGTATTGAATAGCGGCAATGTGTTCCCCTCTAAAGGGCAAATGTGTAGTTAGCATCTCATACAGTACCACACCGAACGAAAAAATATCAGAGCGTTGATCAACTTCTTCTCCACGAGCTTGCTCTGGCGACATATAAGCCGCAGTTCCAAGTGTTGAGCCGGCTTTCGTTAACTTAGTCGCGCCCTTGAGCTTGGCAAGTCCGAAGTCGGTGATTTTCGCGTGACTCTTCGATGTAATGATAATGTTCTCGGGTTTAATGTCGCGGTGGACTATACCTTTCTCGTGAGCCGCTGCAAGTCCTTCACAAATCTGAATACCAATCTCGAGGACTTTCTTAATCGATAGTGGTTCTACGCCGATGAATTGTTTAAGTGTTTTCCCTTCCACATATTCCATCGCTATAAAGAGCTGGTTATCATGCTCTCCAATCTCGTGAACAACAGCGATGTTGGCGTGTGTGAGCGCAGCAGCAGCCTTTGCCTCATGATAGAAGCGTTCCTTCTCATTGTGATCGCTGGTGAGGTAGTGTGGGAGGAATTTTAGGGCAACGTAGCGGTCGAGCTTTGTATCGTGGGCTTTATATACTACCCCCATGCCTCCTTCGCCGATTTTTTCTAGAATCTTATAATGCGATATAGTTTGTCCTATCATTTTCTCAACCCCATTTTCTTTAATAGTGCAATGCCCCTTGGATCAGAACGAATGTCATCCAAAAGCGGATCCACTCCAAGTAAAAGCAACCAGACTTCCCGGTTCTGGTATGATTTATCGAGCCATTTAAATGCCTTGTCCTTCTCGCCAAGTTCGTAATAGAGAAAGGCAATACCGTAAGAGATATTAATGCCTTGTTGATCGATTAGCAGAAGCTCTTTCAACACATGCAGGGCATCGGCCTTCCTCCCGGCTTTTGCGTAGATCCAGCCCTGAGGTGCGAGTGCATAAGGGATGCCTCCTCCAAGAGTTTTCGCCTTATCGTACTCCGCGATTGCCTCATTGAATTTCCCTTGCACTTCATAAATATTCCCTAGACCTGAATGAGCCCATGGAAAAGTCTCATCCAGAGCAATCGTATTTTTATATTGCTCAATCGCCTTGTCATACCGCCGCATTATGTAAAGCACATCTCCCAAATTCAAATTAATGACTAGCGAAAGAGGATCAAGTTCCTGCGCTCGTTTTGCCTCTGATAGCGCTTCATTAAACCTGCCAAGATTGTACAAAAGTATGGAGTACCATTGGTGTGCTGTCGGATAGCCGGGATCGAGTTCAATCGCCCGCCGGAAATGCTTCTCTGCACCTTCCCAATCATAGTAACGATCCTGTGCAATCTCTCCAAGCACAGTATGTGCCTCTGCGAGCGTGGAATCAATTTCCAAAGCTTTCATTGCTGTATTCCGGGCATTAGTATACATCTCTCCGGGCGAAAGTCCATACGATGGCATCACCACATATGCCGAAGCCAATCCGGCATATGCCAGTGCGTAATCTGGATCTTTATCAATCGCCTGTTTGAAACAATCAATTGAGGTATTTATATCGTCGAGCCGCCTTTTATTCCAATAGAAACGTCCTTTGAGGTAGAGTTGATATGCCTCGGTGTTTTCAGTCTGTTTCTTTTCGATCCTCCCTTTTTCGGACGGAGAAAGCTTCGCCCTGAGTACAGCAGCAATTTGCTGTGCGACGTCACTCTGGATGGCAAAGACCTGCGTCAATTCTTTATCGTAGGTATCAGCCCAGATATGTCCTTCGCTATTTACGTCTATTAGTTGGGCAACGATCCTTATCTGATTTCCTGCACGTCGGACGCTTCCCTCAAGGATTGTAGCCACATTGAGTTCTTTGCCAACATCACGAATGCTCTTATTGATTCCTTTATATTGCATAACGGATGTCCTCGCAATTACCTTGTCAATTCCACTAATTTTCGAAAGCTGTGTGATGATATCCTCTGTTAAACCATCCGCAAAATACTCATCTTCCTTACTGTCGCTCATATTCTTAAACGGTAACACAGCAATTGATCTTCGATTTGCTGAAGTTGAATCGAATTTGTGATAGAAAAGATAAATGTTAAGAGCAACAAGTATGATAACCGTAGCAGCAACTATCCACAGTTTTTTTGTAGAGCGATCTTCAGATCGCCTGGGTGAGCGAGATAAATCTCGCTCTACATTCTTCAACTCTTTTACAATCTCATCTACATTCTGATACCGTTTCGTTTTGTCCTTCTCCAGACAACGATTGATAATCTGTTCAAGTGCTTGCGGTATATTCTGTCTTAACGATTTGATTGATGGCGGATTCTCATTCAAGATAGAATAGCTTAGAGCAGCTTCAAACTCACCCCGAAACGGCAGATGAGATGTAACAATCTCGTAGAGGACTATACCGAAGGAGAAAATATCTGACCGCTGGTCAACTTCCTCGCCACGTATCTGTTCGGGTGACATATAAGCAGCAGTTCCTACTGTACTTCCCGTTTTTGTTAGATGGATATCGCCACGGAGTTTTGCCAAACCGAAATCTGTGAGCTTTACTTTTCCTTCTTCTGTCAGCATCATATTATCAGTCTTCACGTCTCGATGGATAATTTGATGCCGGTGAGCATGGGCTAATGCTTCAGCCATCTGAATACCATACTCAAGAACTTCACTAATGGAAAATTCTTCATCCTCAGACTTCAGTTGTTTTAGCTTTGATTTCAGTGTACCACCCGGTATATATTCGAGCACGAGATACCTCTGCCCGTTAAATTCATCGACATCATGGATGGTGGCTATGTTTGGATGATTCAATGCAGAGATTGCCCTGGCTTCCTGCTCGAAGCGAGTAAGTTCTTCCGACGACGCTGTGAGGTTCGGAGGTAGAAATTTAAGCGCAACATCACGGTCGAGCTTGGTATCGTGGGCTTTGTAGACAACACCCATACCTCCCTCGCCCAATTTTTCTAAAATCTTGTAATGAGAAATAGTCTGTCCAATCATTGCAACCTCCTGCTGCCGCTCCCGCCCGAAGAAGGCGGGATGCTCAATCCGACAAGTGAACTTAGCTGCACTTCGTTTGCTAAGTTCAGTCGGATTGGCACTTCACCTAACTTCTCAAGAATTTTGTAGTGTGAAATTGACTGACCTATCATAATAATTTTTTCATTTGTTCATTTATTCATTGAAACAATGATTCCCCGAAGGGGTCCTTCGGACAATAATACAATCATCAATTTTTCATTCCTAACACACTTTGATACCCCTGTAAATCCAAAAATCCGTGTCCGCTAATGTTGAATGCAATTACTTTTTTCTCGCCGGATTCTTTACATTTTAATGCTTCATCGATTGCGCAGCAGACTGAGTATGCAGATTCCGGAGCTGGTAGCCATCCTTCTGCTTCTATAAATATTTTTGTATTTTCGAAAACATGTCTTTCATCCTTAGGATAAGCAACTGTATCAATATATCCTTTATACCGCAGCAAGCTTAAAATCGGAGAGCTACCATGATAGCGAAGTCCATCACCTTTAATCGGTTCCATATCGGTTTTATGACCGAGTGTACACATCTTAAGCATCGGTGTAATTTCGGCATAGTCTGCAAAATCGTATTCATATTTACCTTGTAAGTTTGGTGCAACCTGACTTTGTGCCGCTATGAATTTTATTTTCTTCCCTTTCTTCAAAACATCTCCTAGAAACGGGATGGCAAACCCGCCAAAGTTCGATCCACCGCCGAGACATGAGATGACAACGTCAGGATAGTCATCAAATATCTCAAATTGTTTTTGTGTTTCTAAACCGATGATTGTTTGATGCATCAAGACATGATTTAATACCGATCCTAAGCAGTATGTTGCTTTGGGGTCTTTTTGAGAATCTTCTAACCCTTCCGAAATGGCGATACCCAGTGAACCTACGTGCTCGGGATTTTTATCGTATAACGACCGACCAAATTCTGTTACAGGACTCGGTGAGGCATGAACATCTGCACCAAATAATTTCATTAGATACAATCTATCTTTCTTCCAATTATATACGCTTCGAACCCAGAAAACTGTACACTTCAATCCTGCCACCGCCGCTGCATAAGCAAGAGCTGTTCCCCACTGTCCTGCACCCGTTTCTGTTGTTACTCTTTCAAATCCTTGCTGTTTTGCGTACCAACACTGAGCAAGTGCAGTATTAACCTTATGGCTTCCTGTCGGACTGAAGAATTCTCCTTTATAATAAAGTCGTGCAGGTGTATCAAGACGTTTTTCTAAATTAACCGCTCTGAAAAGTTGTCGTGGTCTTCCCGCTTTCAGAAACAGATCAAAAATTCCACCAGGAATATCAACCCAACTTTCCGTCGAAAATTCCTGCTTGAGACATTCACCAATCATTAAATTCGGTAAATTTTGTATACGAGAGGGTCCATCTTTTGGATCTTGTGGTGGTGGAAGAGGTTCTGGTAAATCGGGAATTATATTATACCACTGAGTTGGCAAATCATTTTGTGTGAGACTTACCATTGTTTTCATAACATATTCCTTTCATTATTTTCATAATGCTTTTATTACGAAAAGTGTAATATCATCGGATTGACCGACACCTTTTGAAAATAGTTTCACTTCCTCAATAATTTCCTGAAGAAGTATTTCGGCAGTCCCATGAGCATGCCGTTGTACAACATTTATCAATCGGTCGATACCGAAAAATTCCTGTGTAAGGCTTTGGGCTTCGTCAACTCCATCGCTGTACAAAATGAGGCAATCGTCCGGTTCCATAGCAATCGCTTTTACCTCACACTGATGCTCATCGGTGAGATTCAAGGCAAATCCTTTAACCTGAACAATATCAACTGTCCGGGAATTATTCCTGAAGAGCAGCGGATAACAGTGCCCGGCGTTCGCTACGGTTACAGTCCGTGATTTCGGCTCTACCGCGGCGAGCAACAGCGTGATGAACGATTTATGCGGAATGCTTCCCCGCAAGATATGGTTGCTTAGCTTTAGTTGTGTGACAAGCGAATTATGCTGGATGACTTGCGAGCAGAGAACACCTTTCCCCAACGTTGCAAGAAGCGCAGCAGGCAGTCCCTTACCCGCGACATCTGCTACTATTATCTCATACACATCATCATGTACTCTTACGATATCGTAAAAGTCGCCGCCAATTTCTTTTGCCGGTATTGTTGTTGCGGCAAATTGAAAGTTCGCAATCTGCGGTAAGCTTTTAGGCAAAAGATTCATTTGCACTTCGCGCGCGGCTATCAGTTCTTTATCCATCGCTATTTTTTTCTGCTCTTCTTGGTACAGCCGAGCATTTTCCAAAATCTGTGCGGACTGCATTGCAATTATCGAAAGAAGACGCGAATCTTCGTTGGAAAAATGTTTCGATTCTTTTTTATTGAACATAGCTAAAATCCCAATCAACTGATTTTTAACAAGAAGAGGAACGCACAACAAAGAACAAATATCTTCTTCAAACTTGACTCCTGAAAACCGTGTATCGTTTCGAATATCATCACACGTTAACGGCTTTTTGTTAATCAACATCCAGCCCAATATATTCTGATTAAGATGAAATTGTTCGTGGTTCGTGGTTGAATCGAGTGTGCGTATCAGCGTTCTCATCCCCGTCGGTTTCTCTTCATCGATCAGAGTTATCATTCCCTGTACGCAATTGGTTGCTTTTACCGAACGCTTGATTATATTCTCTATCACAACGTCAAGAGACATTGTTGAACTGATAACACGTGCGAGGTCGTTCAAGATTGATAGCTCCTCAACAACAAGCCGCAACCTGTGGTTCTCTTCCCTAAGTACTGATAAATTATTTAAATTTTCAACCATCTTATCAAATCAATTGATAAAGTAAATGCTAATCTAACGTAATATCAAAATAAATATAAACACACCAACAACCAATATCAAATTGAATCCGAGACTATTTTTTAGTAGTTTGTTTTATGTTTTTACCCACAACAAAACAAGAACTCGAAAAACTCGGCTGGAAGAAATTAGATATAATCGTCATTTCCGGTGATACTTATATAGATAGCTCATATTCCGGGGCTGCTGTAATAGGCAAAGTTCTCTTGTATGCCGGCTACAAAGTCGGAATAATTGCCCAACCCGATTTAAAAAGCGACAAAGACATAAAAAGATTGGGTGAACCGGAATTATTCTGGGGAGTAACATCGGGCTGTGTTGATTCGATGGTTGCAAATTTTACAGCTTCCAAAAAACGCAGACGTCAAGACGATTTCACTCCTGGGGGCGAAAATATCCGCCGCCCCGATCGTGCGGTTATAATTTATTCCAATCTCATCAGACACTATTTTAAGAACACTAAACCGATTGTCATTGGTGGAATTGAAGCGAGCTTACGTCGCATTGCTCATTACGATTATTGGGATGATAAATTACGGCGCTCCATTCTCTTCGATGCCAAAGCAGATATTCTTGTTTATGGAATGGGAGAAAAAGCTGTACTTGAAATCGCCCGAAAGTTATCCGCTAACGAACAGGTCGATGAAATCCGCGGGATATGTTATATCTCCAAAACTCCTAAAGAGAATTACATACAGCTTCCATCCTATACAGAGGTTCAGGCAGACAAAAAGAAATTCACAGAGATGTTCCATACCTTTTACAAGAACAACGACCCGGTTACATCGAAAGGATTATGTCAGCAGTACAGCGACCGTTACCTGATACAAAATCCTCCGGCGCAAAATCTATCTCAGGAAGAGATAGACAAGATTTACAACCTCGACTATGAACGAAACGTTCACCCTTTTTATCTGAAGGATGGAAAAGTCCGCGCAATGGATACTATCCAATTTTCGATAACCACACACCGCGGATGTTACGGTGAGTGTAATTTCTGTGCGATAAGCGTTCATCAAGGGACATCAATAACTTCCCGAAGTGAGAAGTCGATATTAAAAGAAGCGAATGAGATAGTACACGATCCCGGATTCAAAGGATACATTCAGGATGTTGGTGGACCAACGGCTAATATGTATGCAACCGGATGCGATAAAATGCAGACACATGGAATATGTTTAAAGAAAGATTGCATCTTCCCTACAACCTGTAAGAATCTCGATAATAATCATCGTCCGCAGATCGAGCTATTGCGAAAGCTAAGAATAATTGAAGGCGTTAAGAAAGTTTTTGTTGCTTCCGGCATCCGGTACGATATGATTATTGACGATAAAGAATCGGGAGATGAATATTTGAATGAACTGATTGAGCATCATGTTTCGGGACAGCTTAAGATCGCGCCTGAACATACTGAGGACAAAGTTCTCGGACTGATGCGCAAACCGGGAACACGGTACCTAACGGAATTCAAGAAACGCTTCGACCGGATCAACGCGAAGCAGAAGAAGAACCAATTCCTTACATACTATTTGATTGCTGCTCATCCGGGCTGTTCATTAGAGGATGAAGTTAAAATGAAACAGTTCGTATCGAAGGAATTGCAAACCAATCCCGAGCAGGTGCAAATATTTACACCAACTCCTTCCACATACTCAACATTGATGTACTACACCGAGATGAATCCATGGACGGGCGAGAAGTTGTTTGTGGAGAAGAATCTTGGTGAGAAAAATAAACGGAAGAAAATAATTACCGGGCATAGTAGTATGTAGATCGAACTTCAGTTCGATTGTGTAGAACGAAGTACCACTTCGTTTTACAAATATAAATGTAGCACGAACATTAGTTCGAATTGAGCGAAATGAATTACGCTCTACAATTCACATTTCATATTTACAATAACTCCACTTCCACTTTTGCCAATCATCAACAATCCCCGCATTTACTGGATTGTTTAAAACGTATGGGATGATGTTAGCTAATTCCTTGCCGTTACGTATTACATGATCATAGCTTTCGTGCTGCCAAAATGCACCTGAACGATTCAGGATTTTATTGCACTCACGAGCAGTTGAACCTTTGATCTCTCTAAGTATCTTCGTTAATTTATAATTTTTATATGACACTGTAGATCGAACTTCAGTTCGATCACCCGGCTCTTTACGAACTAAAGTTCGTTCTGCATCGCTGTTATCACTTCGCTCTACATTAATAACCAAATGTACATGATTCAGCATTATACAATACGCAATCAACTCGTACTCTTTACCATCTCGATAACGTATGGCATCTTCAACAATTTTTGCAACTCTTTCGTCATTTAGCCACTTTGGACCACTTGTGTGTTTATCTAGAAATTCATCGAATCTCTTAAAATATCGTTTCCTTGAATCATCAAGTTCTTTAACGTTTACACCTTGAGGGTTATTTATCTTAACCTTCTTTATTGCCGACTCATATTCTTCCTTAAGTTTGATAATAACTTCATTCGGCAACGAGCCTGCGAGACGGAAAGTGATAAAATATGATGCATGGGACGGTTGGTAATGAGGTAAGTTACGGCGGTAATATATCTTTTCATCTTGCATGCTGTTCTTGCGAAATGAATTTCGCCCTACAATATAACATTTTCAAAATTGTAAATCGAACTTCCCCGAAGGGGTCGAGACTGTGTAAAAAGTTAATATTTATTTTATATATTACCATAATTATCACACAAACCAAACCTATCGCTCGTTATGAGGCGGGCTTATCTGGTCTGTAGATGTTCAATCAGCTTTTTTGTTCCAATAATTGTTATTGCTCTTCTAAGATTGTATGCTGTGTTTGTCAATGCAGCTTCAGTAGAAACGTTCTTGATACCTCTAAGCAGAAAAGCTCCGTAGTCCCAGATACTCTTGATTGTACCAAAGACATGTTCGATTATTGCTTTACGTCGTTTCAGGATCTCTGGCTGATCTACTAATCGCTGCTTCAGTCTATCAAGAACCAATTCGTTTTCCCACCGGTAAACATATCGCCCTCGCGGTGATGTTGTACAGAATCCTCTTATAACACAATTTTTGCACGCAGTAGTACGATAAATAAAAATATTCCGTCCATCTGATTTCTGTGTTGTCGTATAATAGGATAGTATTTGCCCTTGTGGACATTTATATGTATTGGATGATTGAGCGTATCTGAATTTGTCGTGATAGTAATCAGCTGTGGGCACGTTCGTTTTCTTTGGTACCTTCTGAGCTGGAATTGGTACATAACTTAGAATGTTGTTATCTTCACAAACCTTCAAATCAACAGTATCGTAGTAACCGGCATCGCTACAAATACTAAGATTCTCCACCCCGAGTGTACTCTTTGCTGCCGACGCCATACTCGCAAGATGGTTATTGTCGGCTGCATCGTTTGTTATTTCATAATCCACTAAAAGAGAATGCTTTGAATCAACTGATGCGTGCATTCTATATGCCGGCTCAATACCATGTCTGCCTTTTATCAAGCGACAATCGGCATCTGTTAATGATACATATTTGTTACCATTCTCCATTATCTCCATTTTTGCTTTTTCCAGATGTGTTTTCTGGCTCTTGAGCAATTCAATCTTTTTCTGGAGTTCTGCCTTTGTCATTTCTTTTGTTTTATTATCAGCATCATCACCCTCATCGAGTTGTTGAAGATATTGTGTGATTGATTCGTCAATTCGTCCTATACTTTTCTCAAGTCCTGCTTTGTGCATGACTCGATCACGGGCATTAGACGCTTTAAACTTTGTACTGTCTATTGCAACAAGTTCATTTCCGAAAAGCTCAAGCTCTTTGCAGATAGTAACAAAATGTTTGAAAACCTGTCGAAGCGCATCTGTGTTATTTCTACGGAAATTACTAATTGTTTTATGATCTGGTGAAAGCCGTTTCAGTAACCACATGACTTCAAGGTTGCGTTTAGTCTCCCGTTCTAAAAGCCGACTGGTACGAACCCGATTCAGATAGCCATATAAATATAGTTTCAGCAAATCTTTTGGATGGTACGGTGGTCGACCTGTTGCATCTACTTGTGCATGGTCGAAACCCAATATTATTACATCTAATCTTTCAACAAATACGTCTATGATCCGTGCGGAGTTCTCATCCGTGATATAATCTTCTATCGCTTCTGGGAATAGTGTGATTTGTTCTCGTTGTTTTCCTTTTATGTGTTCCATTTCTTTATAACGTTAATTTTTACCTGTATAATTTACAACCTTTGTGCCATTGTTTTTACACAGTCTCGGTCCCTCGGACAGTGCGATGTGAGCGAAATAAATTTCGCTTTACAATTCTTGTTCAACAAATCATCTATTACTGAATCTGTTTAAAAACGCAATCTCATCCGGTGTAAGGCTTTCAACACCGGTTGTTTTAAGTTTATTCAGAACACGGTCAAGCTCCTCGCGGTTTACATCGTGCAAACCTTCACGCGAAATATTCATCCATCTTTGTACCTCAGAAGATTTTGGCGTTGGCGGCGTCATCTTTTTTTGGAATCTTGCTGCGCGTGAACTACTATCAGCCCATTTAATAAAAAAGAATCCGCCTACAAAACCACCAAGATGCGCAAAGTGTGCAATTCCTTGCTGGAAGCCACCAAAGCCGCCTAACAAGGCAAGTGCGGTCATACCGGCAACTAACCATCGTGCCTGCACAGGAAAAACTCCCCATATATACATTTGCTCACGGGGCCAGTAGCGCGCAAAAGCGTAAAATATCCCAAACACAGCACCGGACGCACCGATGATGGGAGTGTATGGTGCAAACAGAAAGGATAACAATCCGCCACTTATACCGCTGATAAAGTAAAGCATTAGGAATCTCTGACCGCCGAGAGCTGACTCCAACCGTGGTCCAAAGAAGTATAACCCAAGCATGTTAAAGAATAAGTGACCAATTCCGGCATGCAAAAACATATACGTAACGAGTGTCCATGGTTGTGAAAGAATTAATAACGGAACGAACATCAACATGCTGGTCACAGAAGGAGAAGAATAAGTGAGTATGAACATGATGACATTTGCAATCAGCAGACGTGTAACCCAGTTTGTCATAGAATATCAGTATAAATGGTGAAGAAAGTTTATTGAATTTAACAGAAATATAATTGAAGTGCAATTAGAAGAACCACTTTGTGAGGTTAGCCACCAAAAGATTGCCACGAATTACACTAATTTGCACCAACAGTTTTAGGCGAAAAACATTTAACAAGTTTTGGACTGACTTTGACAACTAAAAAAGCTGCTGCTATTCCCGCAACTCCATCCATCGCAAAATGATAACGTCCATAAACTGTTGAAATATACAAAAGAATTATCATCGGTAAAATAACAAAATATACTTTACGGTTGTACTTGTAGAGCATAATCAACATGATTGTGCCGGCTGCACAATGTGGACTCGGAAAATTTCCGCCAGGATAATGCGCGTTGTGACGTATCCATTCACCGAACCACGTGAAAATTCCGCCTTTAAGTGGAACCGTATAAACTTCGGGTTGATGAAACAGCGGTCCGGCGATTGGAAATATCAAGAATCCGATATAACACACAATATACGCGAGCATCAAATTCAACCAGTAATCTTCCCCTCCACGAATTCCGGATTTCTGATAACAAAACAACGCAACTAAAACAATAAGTGGAACATACACTGTATAAGCGAACATCATTCCTTCTGTAAGGATAGGAAAAGTAATTTTCTGCAGGGCGAGTGTAGATTCAATGCCTAATAGCCAAACATCAAAATTTACAAGATGGTGGTCCATCCACCCGTTCACAAAAATATGCTGTATGTGTCTTATCTCGCTAAAAAGAAATCCCGTCGATGCGGCAGTCAATACGCTTCGCGAAAATGTTTGCCAGAATGTGTGGGTTAATCGATTTATTACTGATGACAATAAGAAATAACCGATTGCGCCCGCTAAAAATTTGGCTGCTACCAACATCCAATTTTCAACTATCGACTGGAAGAAAATTGTAAGAACAAAAAGTATTAGAGTGAATCCGATTACTGAAGTATCTAAAGTTTTAACGATGGGAGAACGAGCAATATTTTTCTGCATATTAATTCTATCTTTACTTACTTTGTTAGAACGATGAAGGCATCCATAGCAATCCCTATCAGCCAATGGAGTATAAAGGGCCAAAGAATTGACCGCGTCCTGATAGCCATAACTCCGAATAAAATTCCCCCCGGTATTGCCATCAGTATCTCTCCTGCAGGGTAACCGATGTGCCACAGACACGAAGGAATAGTTTGAATTAATATCGCATTCCAATCGCCTACATATTTACGCATACCGAAAAGCAGGAACCCTCGGAAGAAAAACTCCCACGCTGAATAATATAATATCCCTCTCGAATATTCAAACCCAAAAAACGAAGACAAATTATTCTCCGCCCCTTTATATAACGGGTAAAAATCTTTAAACTCTTTTTGATATGCTGCCGGAAGGAGCAACGCAATTGCAATTATCGGAAACAAGACAGCTACTGTCTTTAGCCCGTTCTGCCAGTCTCCAATCTGCAACCCAAAATCAGCAGAATTCTCCTTTAAGTAAAATTTCATTATGAAAAAAGGGACTACACCCATTAGAATAAAAGCCGACAAGAAGAAATAATTGACGGCAAACCATTCCATATTATCATTAAGTGACAAAATTGAAGAGCTTACCTTAGTATAAAATTCAGTTGAACCTACATATCGATGTAGAGTTGGTAATATTGCCGCAAGTAAAAGTATAACAGTTGGTTTAACATCTTTTGTACTCAGTAACGGCGGATTGTCTAAATAAAATGATTTAAGTGACATCGACATAACCTATTTATTATTTTGATTTTGTTTTAACCAATCGATCGTTGTTTTAATCGCATCCCGGAAAGGTGTAAACTTGTAACCTAACTCTCTTTCAGCTTTTTTATTTGTATATGCCCAATCTAACCCAAAAGTCCGAACCCAGTCGGGTGTAATAAGCGGATATAAGTTAAAAAGTTTTGCTTTTAGCTCCTCGAACTTTCCAAAGGCAATGGCAATCGGGAAAGGAATTTTGAAAATAAAATATTTTTCCCCGTTTACTTCATTTACTATCCTGAAGAAGTCGTTGTACGATACATTATCCCCGCCTAATACATACTTCTCTCCTATCCTTCCCTTCTCCATAGCTAAAAGGTAGCCCTGAACTACGTCGTCAACAAAGCCGTAATTGCCGATACCGTTTCCATTGCCTAATATCGTTCTCATTTTACCTTTAAGATACATCTGAATCATAATCGTTACAGAATTGCTTTCGTTCATCAACCCTGGACCAAAGATGCGAGTTGGATTTACGATTGTTGCGGGTAATCCTAATTTAATAAAATCTTCCACCGCTTTTTCAGCGACATATTTCGAGTGCTCGTAAATAGTATAAAACTTTGATTCGTCTCTTTTTATCGTCTCGTCGGCGGGTTCATGACCGGTTGGACCGAAAGTAACGACTGTTGAAGTGATAACGGCTTTCTTTATTTTACAAACTTGAGTTGCCTTGCATATATTTTTTGTCCCTTCAACATTAATCCTAAAATACTCCTGCGAATCTTTTGAATAACTTCGAGCATAAGCAGCGAGATGATAAACAAATTCGCAGCCCTTCATCGCCTCTTCTACACGCTCTAATTCCGTAACATCCCCGTAAAATATTTTTATGTTCGGATGTTTGAGGGTTGATACATCTGAAGTCTTTCGGCAAAGAGCGTGGATTGTTTCCCCTCTCTGAGAAAGAGTTATTGCTAATTTGTTACCTATAAAACCGGTTGCGCCAGTTATGAATATCGCCATTATACTCCTTTGAAATTTTTATGAAGATAAGGATATTAATTGAAATTACAAAAAATATAAGCGGTTTTGCAATTTTCTGTCAATAAGGATATATTAATAAAAATAATTTAGGAAAGAGATTGGACATTATAATCAGGCTTGCGGATAATTCAGATTTGCCTGACATTTTGAAACTATTAGCCGCATATGATCTTCCTGCTGCAGGAGTTGAACAGCATATTAATAACTTCTTTGTTGCGACTCAAGATGGAAAGATCGTCGGCACCATTGGATTAGAAGTCTACGGACACTCCGGGTTTTTGCGTTCAGCAGCCGTTCATCTGAATTTTCAGAATAAAGGTATTGGGACTAAACTTTTTAATACTCTAATCACTTATGCTAAATCGTTAAGTCTAAGCGATATTTTTCTACTCACTAATTCAGCCGAAGAATATTTCGCGGACAAAGGCTTTGAAATGATAAAACGCGAGGAAGTCGCAACAGAAGTTTTAAATTCCGAAGAGTTTAAAGACGCCTGCCCAGCAACGGCAGTGTGTATGTATTTTAAAATATGAATAGAAAAAATGATAATTGAAATTTTTGGTACCGGTTGCCCACGCTGCAAAGATACTGAGAAAAAAGTAAGCGAGGCACTTAATTATTTATCGCTGAAAGCCGACATAGTGAAAGTAGGCGACCCACACAAATTAGCAGAAAGAGGAATACTTCAAACTCCGGGCGTAGCTATAAACGGTGAGCTGAAATGTGCGGGAAGAATTCCAGAGACTAGAGAGTTGCACAATTGGATTACTACTGCGGCAATCAAAGAAGACACAAAATAAAATTTTGATATGTCAACACAAAAAATCAGCGCTTCTATTTTCGGTTTTATAGCCAATGTCTTCTTATTCCTGATAAAGATTCTCGTCGGGATCTCGATAGGAAGTATCGCGTTGGTATCGGATGCATTTAATTCCTTGATGGATATTGTCGCCTCAACAGCTACTATTTACAGCGTACATGTCAGTAAGAGGAAAGCGGATAAAGACCATCAGTTCGGACATCAAGCAGCCGAACCGATTACAGGTTTATTATACGCCATACTCGCAGGCGTTGTCGGATTTAACTTTATAAAAGAATCGATCACAAGGTTAATAAACCCAACAGTCCAAAATATCGATTGGCTGCCATTTACTGTAATTATTATTACGATTGTGTTGAAGACAATTATGTTTCTCTATTTTCGGCGCATCGGTCGTGAGGAGCGAAGTCCGGTGATACTCGCGAGTTCAATCGATAGCATAAACGATGTGATAGCCTCGTCCTTTGCGCTTGCAGCCGTAGGTATTAGTTATTTAGGTTATCCGATTTTTGATGCTATAGGCGGAATACTCATTTCGTTCATTATAATGAAAGGCGGGTACGAGATAGCGAGAGACAACATAAAATATTTGATGGGACATGCTGCCGATGAAACACTCATCGCAGATATTGTTCAGCGCACACTAAAAGTTGAGCACGTAGAAGGAATAAATGACATACGCTCGCATTATGTTGGCAATCTTGTTCATGTTGAAATTCACATCGAAGTAAATAAAAATTTAGATACCGGAACTTCGCACGATATCGGGAAGGCAGTTCAGAGGGAGATCGAATCCATTAAAGAAGTCAACAAAGTATTTGTGCACATAGATCCTGTTTAAGCTCTGTTCGTTTCACACCCGCCTTCAGGCGAAGTCTCGCTCGCCTCGCTTCGCTCGTCGAAGCGTGTCTCGTAAACGAGACGGACAGAGTACGCAAAGGACTCTGCAAAAGCTGGAACGCAAAGTTCGCAGTAAAATAAAAATTCATAATTCGATATTCGGTGTTCGGTATTCGATATTCATCTTTTATATCTTCCACAATTCTTATCTCCTCGACGACTGAGCGGAAACAATTTGTGGCGTTCATGGGCAGAAAGATTTCTTGCCACACTGCAACCCAAGAACATTTTGACTTAAATTGTTAATTATCCAGCAATTTTGTAGATTCAATAGCAATGAAAAATGGTGTGTTAAATAAGTTTCATAAACTGCAATCTCCCTTGAGTATCATCTTGATACTTCATCTATTCATACTCATATTGAAATTAACAGTACCCTTCTCCGCAGATGCGGCATTCAAATCGCCCGCAGAAGCACGGATAATTCAACAAACCGAATTCGGTTTCAATACCGGTTGGATACAAACCAGGCAATACAGCCAAGATCCGGTTGTAAAGATTGCTTGGTTTTATCAAACTACCGTGGCTCGGGTCTCCAGCTCGCACATTTCCGTTGTGTTGAATGATTTTCCGACGGAAAAAACATCCCCATATCAGCAGCATCTTATTTATACGCTGCAAACTTCTTCCGATTTGTAACACATCCTCAAAACATTTCAAACTTAATTAACAATATTTTTTTCGGTTCGGTTTTCATCGGACCGAAATAACTTTTTTATTTATAAGAGGTAAATTATGTCGGAAGAAAAAATTGAACCAGGTTGGAAAATGATGTTGAAAATAACAGGTTTTATGATTGGGTTCATCGTATTTTGTATTCTCATCAAATATTTTTTTGGACTTTAGTGCGCAAGTAGCGATGTAAGTGGAGTATGCACGCAACGTGTACTCCACACCGCCTAAAAGATGGCGGACAAGCCCGCCAAACAAACGGTGGGCAGGCGTTAAACCATAAAGTTTTTACACCGCACGATTTATCCGGCGTAATACTTCATCATTCAGAATTCAGTGTTCGATATTCATTATTCATCTTTTTTTCCCTTCCACAATCCTTATCTCCTGCTCCCAATCAAAAAGACAGCGGGTAAGCATCAGACCATAACACTTATACAATGCCGCATCTATTCAGGTATCTAAACTCGCGATTTTTCATTGCAATTTGTTTAGGCTCTGTTTGTTTCACGCCCGCCTTCAGGCGAGGTCTCGTCTCGTAAACGAGATGGACAAAGTTCGCAAAGGGCTAAGCTAAAGCTGATACGCAAAGCCCGCAGTAATATTTTATTTCATAATTCGAGGTTCAGTGTTCGATATTCATTATTCATCTTTTTTTCCCTTCCACAATCCTTATCTCCTCCTCTTTACCCACCGAAGTCCTGTATTGTAGGACGTAGGTGGGAGTCAAACCGTAAAGCTCATACACCGCCTCGTCTATCTGCCGGTCTAAGCTTGCGATTTGTATATATATATACAATAATTTATATTCACACATACATAATGCTAATAAATTATGAAAATTGAGTTATCGTTACATACACAAGACATGTTGAAAGAACGAGAGATCTCCGAGGAATGGCTATGGCGAACTGTTAATTATCCTGATTGGCAAAATGTAAAAGGAGATAATGTTCATTATTTTAAATGTATCACTGAATATGGTGAGCGAATTCTTCATGTGGTTGTAAATCCAAATGTTTCACCACAAAAAGTGGTAACAGTATTTTTTGATCGTAGAGAAAGGAAACAAAAATGAGATTAAAGGTAGATAAAGAGAACGATGCATTGTACTTCAGGTTGGATGAATCTTCAATCGTGGACTCAGAAGAAGTTCAACCCGGTGTAATTTTAGACTTTAATGCTGAGGGAAAAGTAGTTGGTGTGGAAATGCTCAATTTGAGTGTCAGAGTAAATCCCGACCAACTAAAAAGTTTTCAGTATGAAACTGCATAAAAGAAATAAAAATGCTTTGATATACGTATTTACATTATTTAGGAACAATGCCTACTCAAACAATCGGAGAGAAGTGTGAATCCTTTTAGCTCAGAAACCTTGCGGCTCATCCTGCTGTTCTTCGTGCCCGGATTCATCTCAATGAAGGTGTACGACCTCTATGTTCCTTCAGGGAGAAGAGATTTTTCAAAGTCTTTACTCGAAGCCGTCAGCTTTAGTTGCTTCAACTTTGCTCTTATGTACTGGGCGATCGTTGCAATTCACAGCGACGATTTCCCTACGAATCATCCGTTTTGGTATTATCTTTCGTTCCTTCTTATTGTTTTTGTCGCCCCGATTATTTGGGCTATTCTGTACAGACGGCTTCTCGGAACTGCATTCTTACGCAAGAGAATTGTTCACCCAGTTGACAAACCTTGGGATTATGTTTTCGGGCAGAAGAAATCATATTGGGCTATCGTTCATCTGAAAGATGGTCGAAAAATTGGAGGACGTTTTGACACCAAATCTTTTGCTTCCTCTTATCCTACCCCCGAGCAAATCTACTTGGAAGAAGTTTGGCACCTTGATGAGACAGGTAAATTTTTGAAAAAGGTAGAGCGATCAAAAGGTATCATAATTTCTGCATCAGAATTTCAATCCATCGAACTCTTTCAATAATATAGGAGAACTCCAATGCCAAATGAACAAACATATTCTGACCATAGCTCTGAGGAATCCTCTTCACCGCAGAAGCCAATTACAGAAGGTCATCAGCCCGAAACCTTAATAAAAGGGCATCAACCGATCCCACTAGGCGACATCTTCACAGGTGGATACAAGCCTGACATAAGCAATCTCAGTCCACAAAATCCGCCGCAAGGTGGCTCAGGTGTTCCGCCAGTTCAACCGAGTGGCGAAAGTGGTAGAGGTGGCGAGAGCGGTGGTGAGAGTGGTGGTGCGTCAGACGAGTAGGCACTGCACAAACCACGACACTCCCTTTGTTGAAAAAGAGTTAATAGTACTTCAATTGTTTGGCGAAACGTTAGCTGCAACCAATTTTATGAATATAATAGCTTACCTTGATTACAACATTTTTACGGCAATTGAAGATGGAGACTTTGCGATAGACAGAATTTTAGACCGAGTTGATAAGAATATTATAGCGTTCCCTTTTTCAGCAGGTCATATTCAGGAGGTTGATAACATCAATGGTAAAACTGAACAGCAACGAACCGATTTTATTACAAAACGACTTGAAACAATTAAGCGGATAACTAACTGCCTTTACATTTTCCAAGAACATCCGAGCAATAAAATTCATTGGTTGACAGAAGAACCTGAAATAGTTTTAGAAACAATTCGTCAAGTTTCATTCGCAAAGCCAGCAATGAAAATGTTTACCAACTTATTCTCATCAGAACAAAGGGAACAAGTTCGTAAGACACTCGGCATTGAAACTAAGTACCTCAATAATTACAGCCCTAAACAAGTACTTGAACATCTCAATTCAAAGCTTACTAATTGGGGAACAAAAGAAAATCTTATTGAACTTTTAGAAAAATCAATTTCATTTCATCCAGACAGTAAAACATTTGGACTTCACAACAAGATTGCTGGAATCATGGAGTGTTTAGATATGCTAGGTTATTGGAAAGACAGGGAAACAGAAACATCAAACTATGCACGACTTTGGGACTCAAATCACATATTTTTTGCTTCGCATTGCGACTACTTTATTTCAGACGACAAACGGGCGCGATACAAAGCGAGAGTAGTGTATGATATCTACGGAATAAAAACGAATGTTGTGTCATCAAATGGGACAGAGTAATGTTGATAACAATTGAAACGGTTTCGTCGCTAGTCCCCGCCAAACAAACGGTGGGCAGGCGTTAATCCATCCGTCAGTTGACGGACTCCATTGATCCAATAATCCAACACTCCTATACTCCAATCCTCCATCCTACTTTTCCCCTTCCACAATCCTTCTCTCCTCCTCTGTAAGACCATAAAGTTCATACACTGCCTCATCAATTTTGCGGTCTATGCTTACGATTTGCATTTCTAATTTGTTTCCCTCTACATCTAATTTAGCTTTGCTTAGTTTTTCTTTTGCGGCAAGCATTTGCTCGACAAGCTTTACGATGTAGTCGTGCTTCGCTTCCTCAGATTCGTTCGCAAAGTCTATCGTTCTTATAGGAAACTGTTTAGCATTTTCTATTAAGATTTTTTGAAAAACATTTTTGGTTTGATCAAGATATTTGTTTCTATGATACCAGTTTAGAAGTTTTGAATTTAGAATCGCTAAAATGTATTTAATAGAAATCTTGACTTGTTCACGCAAGAGAACGTTAAATGCAATTTGCGCGTTATAAAGTTCTTCTGTAGTATAACCAGCATAAATTTGAATTGGACTTCCGCTAAGAATTTGTCTTACCAAAATTCTTTCCTCAGTAAAGAACTTTTGATCCCGTGGTGCCCCCAACCATTTTCCATAACTTAGCCATTCCTTTTTGTCCCACTTAACCAAATAACGTTCAATGTTTTGGCCGGAAAGTAATGGCTTGTAGGTTTTGTTCTTTTTATGTGTAGAGTGAAAGATTCTATTTTCAATCTGGGACTTAGAATGTCCTTTATATTTATCGTAAGGTGTAACTCCCAAAGTAAACTCGCAGACATCGTACAACGGTTTAGTTTTATACTTTAATTTTAAAATTAGTTGTCTATCGTTTTCATCTACAAAGAGATTAATTACCTTGTTTTCATCTTTCAACCAATACTCTTGATCGATCTGATGATGAAGAATGCCTTCACATGTGTCAACTGTATTAATTTGTTGTTTTGAATTATAAATAAGTACTTCAACAAGATTTTTATCTATCTTTTCTGCATTCATAATCGAGATCACGGTCTCAGCCACAACACCATTAAAAACACCATCAGGTAGTCGTATTAACTTTTCAAAACTGTATTTTGAAAGAACCAATTCTCGAAGTTTCTCATAAGAAGATTGAGTTGTATATGAACTCGGGGTAATGTATCCGAATTTACCTTCCTTCTTAATCAGCGATAATGCTTTTTGAAAGAATACAGCGTATACATTCATCCTGTTCTCAACGGTAGAATACTTTTTAAAATAATAATCTACTGTAATTGGTTTCATTCCCTTAATATCAATCCAAGGCGGATTACCCACTACCACATCAAAACCTCCACGTATCATTACTTGTGGAAAAGCATCCTCAAAATTCATCGGGTTTAGTTTTCGCTCTTCTTCGCTGTCGAAAAGTTTTCCCTCCAATATATCAGTCCCAATAAGCGAGTTGCCGCATACAATGTTATTCTTCAAATCAGGAAGTATCTTCTCTTTCAATAAACTGTATTGGAAAGCATCGTTCATTGTCACATCTTCAAGCAGTTTCAAATAAAGCGAAAGCTGCGTAACCTCAGTCGCCTGAAAATCTATATCAACTCCGTATATATTGTTTGTTAAAATTTCTTGTCTCTTTTTCAGCGATAAAACAATTTTACCATCACGGGTTTCGGTTTCGCCCTTCTTAGCTTTATCAGGATAGTCGTTGTAATATTTAGTGTGGTATTCCAACAACTGGTTATAAACTTCGATTAGGAATGAACCGGAGCCGCAGGCGATGTCTATTATCTTTAAATCTTCTACTTGTTTGGGAGTAAGACGAAGCTTAGCTTTTTGTCGTGCTGAACTTGTTTCAGCACCTATTTTTTGTTTATCAATTTTAGATTCCGAAATAAATTCGGAATGACTAACATCTGTTCCTACCATCATGCTGAGCGACTGAGTCCGCTCTTCGGACGAAGGAGTCGAAGCATGTTCATACAGCAGCTTCCCAACAGTTTCATTAACAATGTAACGGACGATATACTCAGGTGTGTAATAAACTCCACCGGCTTTGCGCACCTCCGGCTTTTCAATAACCTTAGCGCGCTTCTCGGTTGTGCTTACAACTTTGCCCAAGAAACGCTCGTATATACTTCCTAAAATTGAGATCGGTATTTTATCGAAATCATAAGGCGAAGTTGGGTCGGCAAGCTCGTTGCAAATCTCTGCAAACATTTTATCGTCCGGCGGATTAAAATCCGGACTGTCAATAATCCTGTGCGGCTTAAAAACAAGCCCGTTGTATTTCGGTTCGAGTCGTTTGCATAAAGATGCGAATGCTTCCCACACAGCGGGTTTATCTTTTATCGCAACAATAGCCGGTTCCTCAATCGACTTATCCTCCAAAAATCTTATAAACACGAGCCGGTCAATTGTGCGTTGGACGGCTTCAGTTAGTTCCTCGCCTTCTAAATTCTGGTTTTTATTTTTAAAAGCGCGCGCAAGTTGTTCGCGGTATCCGTCTAACGATTCCAGGAATGCTTCGTCAACCGGCTTGTATTCTGCTTTGAACATTCCTTTTCGCCCTGCTTTAGCGCGCGGCTTAGGTAAAGCGGCTGCGAACTTATCTATAGAGCCATTAGCCACTTCATCGCGATTGAACAGATAAAATATTCGCTTGAATTTTTCCTCATCCTCAAAATCGCTATAATTGAATACCTCAATCTTTCTATCAAGCGCGGTTTTTATATCGGGCTTGAAACGACAGTCGAGTATATGCAATTCTTCGAAGTCGGTAAGCACTGCTATAGGTGTTTTGGAATTCCATCCGTAACGTATTGTCTGGTAATAATCGTTTTGATTGGATAAGCTTCTGGAAGGTTTCTTTGCCTCGACAAAGAATTTAACATCGCGGAAGTTAGGCGCTGTAAAAAACGCATAGTCAGCACGCCGCTGCGAGCCGGACGTGTTTACTTTATTTTCGATCTTTACTTCTTGCTCGTAAGGATTCTTTTGAACTTCATGAGTAACATCCCAACCGAGAGCAGTAAAGAGCTTGTCGATAAAATCCTGCCTAACCTGCGACTCCTGATAGCCGGGCGAAAGATAGGCGGTTTCCTGCTCTCTGAAGTGCTTAACTAATTGTGTTATCCTTTGGTATGCTTCAGTCATTTATTATTCATTCCTGTAATCAACCATTTAAAAAACGATGAATCGTTAGTTACCACAATAAAATTTGTCTGAATTATAACAAAATATATTAACAGTATCAATACTAAATTCCCACAATTTTAGTTTTAACGTTTCTAAATTAAGCTGATTATGGTTAGTAAAGTCCCCTTTGATAGTTCTTCGTGAAGCGGGACCACCGTTCGAAAATTACCTTCCTTCATACTAACAGGACTCCCCCTTTGCCGCACTACTTCAAACCCAAGTTTTACGAAAAACTTCCTCCATGGAATATCAATTTACTATGCAAATACTAATCTACGTCCTTTGGGCTGAGGAACCGTATCACCGAATTCTTTCGCAGTCTCTATCCATAGATCTATCGCCTCTTTCGCTTGCTGAAGTGCCTCTTCATGAGTTTTACCGTGGGCCACGCATCCGGGTAATTCTGGGACTTCCGCGACAAAAATAGAGTCTTCTTCGCTCCAGTATATAATTACTTCATATTTTGTGTTCATAACAAATCCCTCAATCTATATTTTAATAATAATTCTCTCACTTGCTTAACCTGATATCGTTTTGCGCTTGCACCATCACATTGTAAATTGATTCGCTCTTCAACTCCGGCTTTCCTGAAAATGTGGTGACTGCCACGAACTCTTTCAACGAAGCCTAATCGAACTAAAAGTTGGCATAAATCATCAAAATCAATATTTGCGTCAGATTGAGCAAAGATGATTTTTTCGGTTAATTTTTGATGTTTATCCATAGTTTCTATATACAAGAACAATAACATTATAATAATTTCTAAATGGAATGTCAATTATAGAAAATCTTTCACGCGCAAAGATTGGAAAGGGCTGGGTTAAACTTAAATCTTCCAATCTTTTAAATTTTTCCGCCTATTTCAACCCCTCTCCCTCTCAACTACTAAACTACTAACTCACTCAAATCTTATCTATACTGCCTCAAAAACTTTAACCTCTCCTCTAACTTTTCTTTTGGGACGAGTAATCTATCCTTCCCGTAAATCGCTTCTTCCTGACTAAAGAATGTAAGCTCAAACTCTTTACTCATAACAATTGCTTCTTCAGGACACACCTCTTCGCAGAAACCACAGAAGATGCAACGAAGCATGTTAATCTCAAATTTTATAGGATATCTCTCTTTGTCAAGTTCAGTCTCCGATGCCTGGACTTCAATTGCAAGAGCGGGACAAACACGCCCGCACAATCCACATGCGACACATCGTTCGTGTCCGTTTTCTTCAACCAAAACAGGCCGCCCTCTAAACGACGGCGGCGGGTTCCATCTCTCTTCAGGATACTGGCGTGTAAATTTTGGCAGGAACATTTGCTTAATAGTTATCTTCATCCCTTTTAATATCTCTACAAAGTACAGCTTCTGCCAAAAGCTTAAATCGCGTATCTTCGTTGTTTCTTTAGTAACTATAGCCATAAATTAAATTTATCCTAAAAATAATATTGCTATTGCTGTAACAATTATATTCAATATCGAAAGAGGAAGCATCCACTTCCAACCTAAATCCATAAGTTGGTCATATCGGAAGCGCGGAACCGTCCAGCGGATTATTACCATAAACAAAATAACAGCCGCCACTTTGAATACGAATGTTCCTACTTGAATTATACTAACCCAAAACTCGGGTAATCCAAAATTTTGCAGGTACGGAAACTGCCAGCCGCCTAAGTAAAGTGTAACGACAACGGCGCTCGCTGTAATCATGTTGGCGTATTCTGCTAAGAAAAAAAGACCGAACTTCAAACCGGTATATTCCGTATGATAGCCGCCTACAAGTTCAGGCTCGGCTTCGGGTAAATCGAAAGGCAGCCGGTTTGTTTCAGCGAACACTGAGACGAAAAATGTTATAAAACCGATTGGCTGTAAAAGTATGTTCCACTTCCACCCGTGCTGTGCTACAACTATTTTATCGAGTTCGAGCGAGCCGGCAATGAGTACTACACCGATAATAGATAATCCCATCGAAAGCTCGTAACTAATAATCTGCGCCGATGAACGAAGTCCGCCGAGTAAGGAATATTTATTATTTGACGACCAACCAGCGAGAGCTATACCGTAAACTCCTAACGAGGTAAGAGCAAGAATATAAAGGATACCTATATTTACAGAGGCAATTTGCAGTTTAATTTCATACCCGAATAAATTTATTTTATCTCCAAATGGTATAACTGCAAATGTCGAAAGCGCCACAATGATTGCGATTATTGGTGCGAGCCGGTGAAGCGGTTTTATTGCCAGTTTAGGGACAATATCTTCCTTAATCACCAATTTAATAACATCGGCGATGGGCTGAAGCAGACCCTTGTATCCTACACGGTTAGGTCCAATACGATTTTGGATAAATGCTGAAACCCTTCGTTCAACTAACACGAGGTAAGCAACCGAAGTCAACATAACCAGAAGTACAACAGCAATTTTTGCTAATATGATTACTAATTCCATTTTAGAAAATTATACTTTTGTTTTTGATAATACTTTTTGCTTGATAAGTTTGCCTTTGTTACCGATTGAGCGGTATGAAAGACCTTTGTAATCTTCGAGGGTGGAAGCGATTTCGTTGAAAACTTCTTCCACAGAATTATATCTATACTTGGGATTGATTGCGTTGATGATGCTTGCTAAAATCCGCCATGTTGGACGCGAATCTCTTTTAATTCCCTTCATCCACCTGTCGTTTTGAGCGCCAAATTTATCTAACCTACTCATCGACAATCCATCCAGCGCCCTGTCGTGATCAAAGGTGGCTACTGCCGGACGTATCCGCTGTACTCTGTCCTGGAAATTTGTGAACGTTCCGTTTTTTTCAGCATAAGTAGAACTTGGCAAAACGACATCTGCCATCGTAGTGAGCACGTTAATATTTGTTGAGTGAACCACAAGAAAATCAAGCTTCGATAAGGAAGATATGATATCCTGATCCAACATTATGTCGTCATCGATAACATACAAGAATTTTATCTGACGAGATTCAATCGCTTTTAAAATTTGATTTAAATTCAAGCCCTTGTCAGTTGGGAAGATTCCCATCGACCGGCACCCGGCAGCATTGGGAGTTTTATCATCTCTAATCAACAGTTCATCCTGACTTCCCTCTTCGATATGAGGCATAAAATCTATATTATGCGTGCCTAAAACGTTCTTCATCAATTTTGCGAAAAGGTAATTGTCTTCATTTGTAGCAAATGGCGACCCAAATCCTGCGATCTCATCTTTTTTAAAACTGTGAATTTTATTAACTACCTGTGCAATAGCTTCTTCCCAACCGGTTTCTACTAATTCACCGTCGCGTAAAACTATCGGGGTTTTTATTCTATCATCGGTATTTACGTGCTTGAATGTATTCAGTCGACCGTAGTCGCACATCCAGTAATCGTTCACATCTGAGTTCAAGCGAGGTGTTAACCTTAAAATTTCATTGTTCCGAACCCAAATATTGATGTTACACCCGCGAGAACAGCCGATGCAAATACTTTCAGTTGATGACATATCCCAGACGCGGGATTTGAATCGGAAGTCGCGGCTTGTGAGAGCGCCTACGGGACACAATTCAATTACATTCATTGAGTATGGATTGTCGAGTTGTTCTCCCGGTGGAGTTGTTAATTCAACATGATCTCCACGTTGTGAAAAAACGAGTTGAGGTTTCTTTACAATCTCATCGGTAAAGCGAATGCATCGCGAACACATTATACATCTTTCAACGTCCAACATAACATTCGGACCCAACTGTACACGTTTGTGTTTCCTAACTTTTTCTTCTTCGAAGCGTGAAACACCACTGCTATATTTATACGAATAATCTTGCAGTTTACATTCACCGGCTTCGTCGCAAATCGGGCAATCAAGCGGATGGTTAATTAGAATAAATTCCATTACTGCGCCGCGAGCTTTCTCAACACGTTCGTTATTTGTCCATACCACCATTCCGTCAGCCACTTTTGTGGCACACGCAATTACTAACTTGGGCATCTTTTCAACTTCTACCAGACAAATTCTGCAATTACCCGAGACTGAAAGCCGTGGGTGCCAGCAGAAATGCGGAATGGATATCCCAAATTCTTTTGCTGCTTCAATAATTGTTTTAGAAGCGTCAACTTCGTATTCGTTACCGTTTATTTTTATTTTTACCATTTCGACTAAAGTTGAATTATTGTTTTACTTTTTATTATAAACTTCAAGAGCTAATTTGATGACATTCAGAGCTTTCATCAATTCTTCGGAATTCAGTGTGTAAGCTAACCTTACCTCATTCAGGCCTTTTCCTGGAGTAGCATAAAATCCTTGTGCCGGCGCGATGAGCGCAGTTTCTTTATTGTGCTCGAATTCCTCGATTAACCATTTACAAAACTTTTCGGAATCATCGACAGGAAGACCGATGACGATATAAAATGCACCCTCTGGTTTATAGCATGTAACACCGGGAATTGACTTTAAAGTTTGATAGACAATATCGCGTCTTTTTTTAAATTCCTCTACAATGGGTTTGCTGTATTGATGTGGTGAATTTAAAAGCGGAATTACCGCTAATTGCTCGATAGTCGCAACCGAGAGCCGAGCCATTCCAAACTTAAAAGCACTTTGAATTACATCGACATTGTGGCTCGCAATCACACCGATGCGCGCACCGCAAACATTGAACCGTTTAGAGCAGCTATCCAATAAAATTATATGTTCATTGATTTCCGAAAAATCCATAATGCTAACGAACTTTGCATCGAAGGCAAACTCACGGTACACCTCGTCGGACATCAGAAAAAGGTTATGTTTCTTCGCTAAATTCACAAGGCTTTTTAATTCATCATGAGAATAAACAGCGCCTGTCGGGTTAGAAGGATTAGTTATTAATATTCCTTTTGTTTTTACGTTGACGTACTTCTCAATTTCTGCTTCCGAAGGGAGATGAAATCCGTTTTGAATAGAAAGCGGAACCGGGCGTAATTTAACATTTGCGATAGTAGCAAAGCCGTTATAATTAGTGTAGAAAGGTTCAAAGACAATAATTTCATCATCGTTATCGCAGACCGAACACATCGCAAAAATAATTGCTTCAGATCCGCCGGCAGTAACTACCATTTCGCTCTCATCGAATTCAATTCCGACTTGGTGGAAATAATTTTTCCAGGCAGTAAGCGATGTCATTAATCCCGCAGATGGCGCATACGCCAGAGTAGGGACATCCATATTATGGATTGTTTCATAAACTATCGGCGCCGTCGGTAGATCGGGTTGACCGATGTTGAGGTGATAAACTTTAATACCGTTTCGTTTTCTTTCCTCTGCTTTAGCGGCTAACTTCCTCAAAGGAGATGCCTGCATTACTTGCGCCCGTTTTGAAATTGTAGGTTTGCTCAATTCAGATTCCTGTTTCAATTTTTTGTAGGTGAAAATACGACTGTTACAAAATTGTCGGTATCAAATATTTTGTTTGCTACTTCATAAATCTCATCCGCTGTTACTGCCTCGATTCTACCCGTTATCTCATCTAATGTGGAGTATTGATTAAAATAGATTTCGGTAGTACCAAGCCGCATCATCCTGTTGGTCGTGCTTTCGAGACTCAGCATCATTGATCCCTTGACCTGTTCTTTTGTGCGGTATAGTTCTGCATTACTGACCGGTTTTGATTTCAACTTATATAATTCCTTTTTGATTAAATCAATTGAGGTAGTGATATTTTCTTTGTTCGTACCAATATAAACACCAAAATCGCCACAATCGCTTAAAAGGTTTATAAACGAAAAAATATTATAAGCAAAACCATACTTTTCCCTAACGTTTTGGAATAAGCGCGAACTCATTCCCTCCCCTAACATGGTATTTAGAACAATCAATGCGTGACGGTGTGGACTTTTTATGCTATAACTATTTGTACCTAAATAAATATGGGCTTGTTGAATTGGTTTCTCCTCTTCGATGTATTTACCTTTACTCAACAGCTTAGGAGAAATGTTTCGTATAACTGCTCTGTTATTCGGTTGTAAATTTTTGAATTGTCTCTCCACCATTTTAACCAGTTCATCATGGTTCACATTCCCCGCCGCTGCTATAATAATATTTTTTGGAGTATAGTGTTGATGCAAATATTCCACCAATGATGGCCTATTAAAACGTTGGATATTATTTGAAGTACCAATAACGGGGTGACCTAACGGATGATCACCGAACAAAGATTTTTCGAACACATCGTTAATAAAATCTTCGGGGTCGTCCTCAATATTTTTGAGTTCTTCCAAAACCACAGATTTTTCTTTTTCAATATCCTTAGGTTTTAAAAGGGGGTATAAAATTAATTCAGATAATACGTCAACGGCTTTGTCGAGATGTTTATCCAGCACTTTACCATAGAAGCAGGTGTTTTCTTTACCGGTGAAAGCATTCAAAAAACCACCATACGATTCAACCCTTCGTGCAATTTGGGACGCTGAGTATGTTTTAGTGCCTTTAAAGACCATGTGCTCAAGAAAGTGAGTAATCCCATTAACATTTGAAGCTTCGTTTCTTGACCCAACCATTAACCAGAAGCCGATTGTAACAGACCTGAAGTGTGGAATTTTCTCAGTAACTATCCTAATACCATTATCGAGAACTGTTTTTTGATAGAAAACATCTGAGGATAAAGATTTCAAAGGATTTATAGGGAATGTGGTTCTATTCATTGATTACGTTTTTTTCAGTAAAAGAAATATAACAATTGTGAAAAAATATAGGAATTTTAGACGTAATAATCAAGAAATTCAATATCTTTTTATTTAAAAACTATAAAGCATTTCTTTGATCTTGGCAGCTACCATATCTATCGCGACTGTATTCTCGCCGCCTCTGGGTATTATTATATCAGCCCAAATCTTACTTGGCTCAACAAAATCGAGGTGCATAGGTTTTACTGTAGAAATATACTGACTTATTACGGCTTCGATATTCCTCCCCCTTTCGATCAAATCACGCTTTAGACGACGCAGAAGTCTTTCATCAGCATCCGTGTCAACGTAAATTTTAATATCCATAAGTTGTCGAAGCTCCCTATCTACAAAAATCAGTATGCCTTCAACTATTATAATGTTGCGGGGTTGCACTGTTATGGTTTCCACGGAACGTGTATAAGTTTTAAAATCATACAAAGGTTGGTGTACGGTCTGCCCCTGTTTTAATTTTATTAAATGTTCGATAAGTAAACTTGTTTCAAGTGCATCGGGATGGTCAAAATTTATTTTATCGGGCAATTTATCATGAAAAGCCGATATATCTTTGTAGTATGAGTCATGCTGTATTACACTAACTTTATTCATATCAAGCCGTTCCAGGATTTTGTAGGTCACAGTTGTTTTGCCCGACCCTGTGCCGCCAGCAATTCCGATGATAAGGGGTTGATTCATAGTATAACCTTTTCTTATATTGTATCCAGTTATGAGAATATAAAATAAACTATCTGGATAGTCAAGCGAAATGAAAGAAGTATAAAATTATGATTACAATCCTTTTAATTGTCATTTGCTGTGCCTTCGTAATAGAATTCATAATTTTCTTTTACGGTCTAAGGAAATCCGAGAAAACAAATAATATCGAACAAGAACCGAAAGTATCAATTATCGTAGCCGCAAGAAATGAAGAAACATCTATAAGAGATTGCTTAGAGTCATTAACGAAAATTGAGTATCCTTTTGAGAAGCTGGAAATAATTATCGTCAATGATCAATCGACAGACAGAACAGAATCCATTATAAGAGAGTTCGTAGAAAGGGATGCAAGGTTTAGATTGGTGAATGCTCAAGCTGGGAAGGGACACTTAATCGGAAAGGCAAATGCACTTTCACAAGCTATAGATATCAGTAACGGAGAAATTATTTTATTCACGGATGCCGATTGCTTAGTACCGCCATCCTGGGTTAAAAGCACAATTTCTTATTTTGCGAAAGATGTTGGTATCGTAGGTGGTTTTACTATACTGGAAGCAAATAAAATTTTTGAAGGATTACAATCCCTCGATTGGGTTTTCCTTTATAGCGTTGCGTCTGCTGCCGCTACTCTTGGATTTCCTTTGACAGCAGTCGGTAATAATTTAGCGGTACGGCGAACCGCTTACGATGCAGTAGGAGGTTACAGTAATATACCATTCAGCGTAACAGAAGATTACTTGTTGACAAGAGAGATCTTAGCTAAAACGGGATTAAAAATGAGGTTTCCTCTCAACAGAAATACAGTAATACTGAGTAAGGCATGTAGCACATTGAAGCAATTATACCATCAAAGAAAACGATGGGGTATTGGCGCTCTTGATATGGTCACTGCAGGGTTTTTCGCTTTCGGAATTCCTTATGCATTTGTGCTAATATTGTTAACAAGCATTTTCTTCGTACCATTAAATCTTATGTTGCTTGTCCTTGGGATCAAATTAATTACTGAAATAATGTTTATCGGTTATTCACTGAAAAGGATGGGAGCGATTGGATATATAAAATACTTTATATTTTTTGAGATATATTTAGTTATTTATGTTGTGGCATTACCGTGGGTTGCGTTATTAAACAGGAAGGTGCTTTGGAAAGACCGATTGCTATAAATAACAAAGCCCTTCGTGTTGAAGGGCTTTGTGTACTAAGATTCGAAATTCTGAATTAACGTACTCGCGTGCTTGCTACACCTAAACGTTTAAGTTTATAGCGTAGTGTCTGTTCAGTCATTCCTAGAAAGTGAGCAGCTTTGGTCTGGTTAAAACCAAACTTGTTGAGAGAGCGCTCAATAATACCTTTCTCGATCATGTCCAATGAATTCTCAAGAATGAACTCCTGATTTGTATCGAGGTTGTTTAACATTTTCACAACTTCAGTCTTTTCGTCTATCAATTCTTGTGGCAACGTGAACCTGCCGCCAGTTGAGAATAGTACCGACTTATCTATTACAGCCTTCAGCTCTCGGATGTTCTCCTTCCATGGTTGCCTGACTAAAATCTCGATTGCATTGATATCGATAATTAGATCATTGATACCCAATTCTCTACAAATCTCACTGGTATAGTGTTTTACCAAAACAGGAATATCTTCGGGCCTCTCCCGCAGAGGTAGTATCTCAATACGTTCGAATTCTGATACTTTATTGTATAATCCCTCGAGTAATTTACGTCTTTCGAACAAGTCTTTTGGATCAGATTTCATTGTTATAATCAAACGGATGTCAACAGCCTCGCCGGTAGAACTGCCTAACCGTTTGGTTATACGCTCGTTCATAAAATTTAAAATTTTCAACTGATTACGGAAACTGGCTTCTTCAATCTCTTCGATGAGAACAGTGCCTTTGTTAGCAATTTCGAAAAGTCCTCGCTTTGTTGAGGAAGAAGAAATCCCCTCAGCTCCAAAGTCGAAACCGAACAGTATTGATTCCAACTCCCTATCATCCAAGACAGAGAGATTAAGAGAAGCAAATGGCAAATCTTCATTGCCCTTCGATAATTTATATATATTTTTGGCTACCGCCCCTTTGCCAATACCCGGTTCACCAATGATTATAATATCTCTTTTAGTTTTTGATAACCGAGAAATTTGCTTTAGCAATTGGTCAACTGCTCTGCTTTTACCAATGATTGGATATTCAACTTTCTCAGTTGATTTATCGCCTGAAGTTTTAGTTGCTTTTTCGTTTTCCATATCGCTCATTTTTTTATAATATATTATTATGTTTAATTAATTTTCTGTTCGAATAATCTGGTTTTAAAATCTTTCGAACTTGTGAAATGATTTAATATATATCTATCGATTCCGTCAATCCATCTGCTGATTTTTTCCGGATTTTCTTGAAGCTCTGTTTCATAAAATTCACCGACAACAGATTTAATGAATCTCAACCGCGCATAGAAGAATATTAACACTAAACACCACACTACAGTTGTAAAGTACTGCCCGATACTAAACAATTCCATATAGGAACCAAATTCTATACTCTTAATTACGGCAAATTGATGTAAAATATCTAATCCGGCAATCAATAAAAACATGTACATTATTTTATCAACGTAAGCGCCTTGCGGTGGATCCTTCGCATATTGATAACCAAAATATAAGAAAATAAATAGTAAAACAAAAACATCCATATAGATCAAATTATAATAAAGTGGCTGCCAAATTAATACTAAATAATTATTTGCTTCTGTATATGGAAGATAACTCTTAATTTGTCTTAAATTTTCTTCGGGAAATAATAATCCAACCTGCTCTCCATTATTCATGACAGGAAGAGTAATGCGAGCAGCTAACTCTTCTGCCGATGGATATTTCTGGTTTTCGGAATAGTATGTATCTCGTGCATCTCTTACTGTTTTAAATTTCTGAATGTTTTCTGTATTATAGATATACTTGGGGTTTTCAAAGAAAGGATAAAAGTAATACAGAAAAACGGTAAGAACCACAACAAGTGTTAATAAATATTTTTGATATGTTTTAAAATTCTTAAATAAGAGGTCAAAGACCAAATACGTTAATGCAAACGCTTGAAAAAATATGATAGCAGATTGAGTATATTGAAATGAAAATACAGAGGCATACGGATTATTTTCAAAAATTGAGTGACCTATAAATTGATGAAAATATTGTAAAAAAGGAGTGGCAAAAAATATTGAAAAATTAAGAAATAGGTATTTATATCTTTTTGTAGGTTCGTTAACAAAAATATAGAGAGAAATTAGAAAAAGCAAAGATTGAACAATCAAATTGAAAATAATTGCGATATTTGCTTCTCGGTGTGGAAAAGCAACATAAATGATCCCAGATGATAGAATTAAACTTCCCCAGATTATCAATATTTTCTTTATGTGTTTCATATCTTCATATAAAATTCTGTTAAAATATAATAAATATTAAATCTCGTGTCAAGTAAATTCGTAAATATTTTTTTATAAACGTTAAATCCGTGATATGAATCACTTAATTTTATCGCAGATATTTTTGCCCAAAAAACTCAAAAATAATTGCGCTAATGGCTAAATAATCTTAAATTTTAACAGAAAATTTTAAATTAATTTCATATAAATACTTAATAGGAGATACACAAATGTTACGAAATACTATTAAAAACACAAACATTAAACGTTTTGGATCAGTTTTAGTGGTTTTAACAATGACATTCGCAATCAATAGCGCAATCTCATACGCAAGTGGAGACACAGGCAGAGCGACCAGCGCCCTATCAATCCCAACAGATACACCAAGACCAAAAGCCACTAGTGCCCTGTCAATCCCAACAGACACGCCAAGACCAAAAGCTACTAGTGCCCTATCAATTCCAACAGACACGCCAAGACCAAAAGCCACTAGTGCCCTGTCAATCCCAACAGACACGCCAAGACCATAAATATAGTTTTTTATGAATTTGATAGCTTTAGAGAATATTGTTATATTCTCTAAAGCTATTTTATTTTTATAATACATTCTGAGCTCATACCATCAAAAACTATATTCTTCATACACTTTTATTTATTACAACTTTCTTTACTACAACACTCGCCGGAGTGATGTGGCTTAATAAGGACCCTTTTAACCTTTATAACTTTCCCTCAGGATTGTTTTATTCCATTCCACTGCTTGCTATTCTCACCGCTCATGAATTCGGACACTATTTTGCAGCCCGCTACCACAAGGTTGATTCTACATTACCGTATTACATTCCTGTACCCCCTTTTTTACTTAACCCTTTTGGAACGATGGGTGCCGTCATCAAAATCAAATCTCCAATCCCTAACCGGAGTGCACTTTTCGATATTGGCGCTTCAGGTCCACTTGCTGGATTTTTTGTCACACTGATAATTCTTATCTACGGAATTTTTACGCTTCCACCTATTGATTATATCTACACAATTCATCCTGAATATAAAACGATGGAAATAATTCCTTCTACAGGTCTAACATTTGGTAATTCCTTATTTACATTGGGAATGCGAGAACTATTTTCAAACCAAAATTCTTTTCCTCCGATGAATGAAATCTACCATTATCCTTTTTTGTGTGTTGGATGGTTCGGTCTTTTTATAACTGCGCTGAACCTACTCCCGATCGGGCAGTTAGATGGAGGACACATACTATATGCTTTGATTGGTAGAAAACAAAGTATCTTCGCTCGCATTTTTTTTGGAACATTAATCATCATTGGATTATCGAGTTTTATTCCGTTACCGTATTTTTCAATACATGCTGGAACTGTCGGTTGGTTAGTGTTTGCATTAGTTGTTTTCTTTTTGATTAAACTTGACCACCCTCCTCTTTACGACAATACAGAATTAAACCGAACCCGGAAGTACATCGGTTGGATTACTATCGCAATTTTTATTCTTACTTTTTTACCTGTCCCATTTTATGAATTGATCCCCACTTAACAATTGACTTTTTATCAGCGATTTCGTAGCTTAAATCAAAATTAAACAACAACCTTAACTGTTTGTGAAATCCTTCAACTTAATTTACCTATATATTGTATCGTTCTTAGTGGTCTCATTTTTATTCACTTCATGTGAAAAAGATAAATACTCGGCTCTCGACATTAACGTTACTCCCCCCTATCTTTTCAATGGAAAGCTAGATAAGTCTCTCATCAATACGGATACTATTAGTGCAAATGGACAATTTTCTATTACAGACACTATTAATATACCTAATCGCATATTTGTTCAAGCCACCGATCCCGACGGTCAATCTGATGTAATGTTTTTAAAATATCAAATTATCTCCCAAAATTTAAAATCTGTTATCGCAAGCGGAACTTTAAATGATTTGGGTTTAGAAGGTGATTCACTCTCGAATGACGGAATCTACACCGTGTCGGTTTCATTCAGCATTCCGCGGGTTGTGGTAGGATTGTTTATCATAAAAATTCAAGCTGAAGATCGTGATGAATTGCTTAGCAATGAGATTATCCTCGGACTAAATATCACACGTAAAGCAAATTATCCCTTTATATCAGGGGTTAATGCTCCGTCTTCTCTAACACTACCAACCTCAGGCACTAAGGTTTTTAATATGAGTATTGCTGCATCGGATTCAGATGGATTAGCTGACATTGAAGAGGTATTTTTCCGCAGCCTGGATTCATCGGACCCGAAAAAAAAATATTTCTTATTTGATGATGGAAATTACAATTCAAACGGCGATTCACTGGCAAGCGATGGAATTTATTCAATTAAGATCGAGCTTCCATACAACATGACAGCGAAACCTTACAGGTTTGAATTTCAAGCAAAAGATTTTACAGATCTATTAAGCAACAAAATTCTTCATACACTCAACGTAGTTCGACCTTGATAAAAACCAAAAAAATATTTCTTTTTCTTTTATTAATTTCTCTTTTTTCTATAGAGTTACCTGCTCAAGAATTTTTGCCAAAACATTTTAAATTTCAGCTAAATACGAACAACGATCCGCTTCCTCCCAGTAACAGCGTTTCACAAATGGTATCTCAAGATTCAACAATCTGGATAGGCACGAGCAAAGGTTTGGCAAAATCTACTAATTACGGAAGAAGCTGGATAAACTTTAAGAATGTTCCCGAATTTGCTAACGATGGGATTTATGCTTTAGCAATTTATAACGATACAATTTGGACATCGACCGGTTACTCAAAAGAAAAAGATAATGAAAATATTCCAACTGGCAGCGGTTATACTTATTCTACAAATGGCGGGCTAAGTTGGAGTCATGTAGGACAAACACTCGACCAACGCGGCGATAGTATTATCACAAATTACGGCATTAACGACTCTGTTTATATCTTACCGATCGTAGTTCCTGAACAAAACGTAACATACGATCTTTCCGTCTCTCAGGGCGCCGTTTGGATTGCAAGCTGGGCTGGTGGACTACGAAAATCTACAGATAACGGAACCACCTGGAATCGCATCCTCCTTCCACTCGATAATATGAATTCGATCAAACCTACTGATACGTTGTGGACATATGCACCGTATGATTCTCAAAAAAAATATTTTAGATTTGATCCCAGACCAAACAATAACTTAAAAGCATTCTCCGTTCATGCAACAGATAGTGATACCATCTGGTGTGGAACTGCCGGCGGAATAAATAAATCAACAGACGGCGGCATAAGCTGGCAGAAATTTACACATCAGAATCAGGATTATCCAATACTCGGCGATTGGGTAATTGCGATAAAGGAACAACGCTTTCAAAACAAATCTCGAATTTGGGCAACAAACTGGCAGGCGGATCTCCAAAGCGAAAAGAATGGTGTAAGCTACACAGAAGACGGCGGCAATATATGGATCAACCTGCTTCACGATGTTAAGTCATACGATTTTGCGTTTAAAGATTCTGTCGCATACATCGCTACTGCCGAAGGTTTATACCGGACTGACGATGGAGGTTTGTCTTTCAATCGATCCGGCTTGATTACAGACGCGGAAACTCGACAGGTCATCACAACAAGTTCTGTTTTCTCAGTATCAGTAGTTAATGACACGGTATTTGCAGGCACCTCGGATGGCATTGTAAGTACTATCGATAATGCTGACAATAATTTTGGGTCAGTATGGAAAATTTACAGGCGATATGAAATAGTGGGTTCTAATAAAACTTCTTATGCATATCCTAATCCTTTCTCACCCGATGATCAATATACAAGAATTCATTACAGCACTGGTGGTAACGACGCATCAGTGTCAATTGAGATATTCGACTTTGGAATGAACAGAGTTCGTACAGTCATCCAAAACGCACAACGATCGGGGAAATACGAACATGACGAATTATGGAATGGACGAGATGATAACGGGCGTTTCGCCACGAATGGAATATATTTTTATAGAATCAGAATTGGCACCGAAGACCCGCTCTGGGGTAAAATCATGGTTTTGAGATAATTCTATATGCTTAAAAATTTTTACATAAATATTTTTATTTTGATATTCTTCGTTTTGTCCACCTCCTCCGCACAAATAGGCGGGCAGCCCGGCTCTTTTGCAAGAATGGGATTTGGCGCTAGGGGTATGGGAATGGGTAACGCGCTTTCTTCCTTAGCTACAGGCGAAATCTCTTCCTACTACAATCCAGCATTAGTGCCATTCTCAGAATCTAAAACTGCAAGTGTTTCGTTTTCGATAATGCCGCTTGACCGGAATTTAAATTTTTTAAGTTATTCTCAAGCAGTAAAACCGACTGCGGGTTTATCGGTAGGTTTGATTAACGCCGGCGTGAGTAACATTGACGGAAGAGACAACGACGGATACCAAACAGAAAATTTATCTACTTCTGAAAACCAATTCTATCTTGCTTTCGGCAATAAAGTTCACGAAAGAGTATCACTCGGCATAACTATCAAATTGTACTATTACAAATTGTACGAAAATGTTAGCTCATCCACAGTAGGTTTCGACGCCGGGGCGTTGGTTAAGATAAATGACCAGATGGCTGTGGGATTAGTAATTCAGGATTTAGGTTCAAAATATAAGTGGGATACCGGTCCGATTTACGGAAAAGATGGTGGTCCGACAACTGATTATTTCCCCCGCTTATACCGCCTTGCATATTCTTATAGATTACCGAATAACTTTGCGGCTATGGCTTTTGAATATGAAAGATCCTCAGCTAAAACAACCAGTTTAAAAATTGGGGCAGAGGCGAATCTCCATGAATACTTCACAATCCGCACAGGAATTGACAGATGGAATCCAAGCGAGAAAACTGAAGGCATCAAACCAACTTTTGGATTCACTTTTAAAAAACCATTCGAGAATTTTACTCCTCAAATCAATTATGCTTATGTAATTGAACCTTTTTCAATCGGTGGAATTCACGTTATATCATTATCTGCAATATTTTAATAACTATGAAAAAATATATCATCATATATCTAACTTTTTTAGTTGCATTTTCGCAACATTCAACTTCCCAGGTCGGCACATCGGGCATATCGTTTTTAAAAATCGGAGTCGGCGCCCGCAGCCTTGCTATGGGCGATGTAATGACCTTAGACAAATCGGATCCATCCTCTATTTATTATAATCCAGCTACTATGGGATTATCGAATAATAGCATGCTTATGTTGATGCACCGTGAGTGGATAGAAGATACCAGAACTGAATATTTTGGAGCACTTTTACCTGCGGGAAAATTCCGTTTTGGCGTTGGTTTAAATTTGACATCTATCGATAATATCGAAATCAGGACAGTCCCCGGACCGTCTCAGGGAACTTTCTCATCAAAAAACTCAACACTCGGTTTATCTGCGTCGTATGGCTTCGATAATATTTTGTTTGGTTTCACTGGAAAGTTCCTGTACGAAAAAATTTTAATTGATGAAGCAACTGGTTATGCTTTAGATATTGGAGCGGTCTATATAACTCCATGGATGTTTCAGGTAGGACTTGCGATCAATAATATTGGAAGTATGAATAAACTTCGTAACGAATCTTCCACTCTACCGACAATGATTCGAATAGGTGGCTCAAAGGTTTTTAACTTTGAAGATATTAATTCCGCGGTAGTGGCAGTTACCGAATTTGTCTCGGTGTTCAAAGAACAAAAATCTCACATCCATATCGGAACTGAATTTTGTTATCAAGATATGTTTTCACTGCGTGCAGGAATTCAGACTAACTATCAATCAAGATTTTTTTCAACGGGTGTGGGTTTCAAACACGGCATCTTTGCTGTCGATTACGCATTTGTACCTTTCCAATACGATTTTGGTTCAACACATATTATCTCGGTTATAATTAACCTATAGTTTTAAGAATATGGACTCCAATAAAATTTTAAAGATTTTTATACTTGTTATAGTTGCTGCAACAATAATTATTTACGCCATACAGCCAAACGAAAGTGATCCTAAATCAAAACATTATAATCTCGAAACCGGTTTAGAAGAAGCTAAGAAACAAAACAAGTTGATTTTGATTGATGTTTATACCGACTGGTGTAAATGGTGTAAAAAAATGGATGCCGATGTTTACTCTAACGTAGAGATTGCCGAGTATCTTAAAGCTAACTTTATTTTTGTAAAATTGAATGGTGAGGGAAATTCGAAAGTGAATTACAACAACCGAGTGGTGACTGAGGCAGTCATTGCTAAGCAATTCGGGGTAGATGGTTTTCCGACAACGATATTTCTTAAATCTAACGGAAGCCTCATTTCTTTGATACCAGGTTATTACCCGCCTGATAAGTTCCTGATTATTTTAAAGGATATAATCAAAAACAATTAATTATCCAGCACTCTCGACAATTAATTTAGCACATTCAAATCCACTCTGAACTGCCCCCTCAATTGTGGCCGGTAAGCCGGTGTTCGTCCAATCTCCGGCTAAAAACAAATTTTCAATACAAGTTTTATGGTTTGGCCTGAATGATTCTACCTCGTTTGTCGCCGAAAATGTCGCTCGTTTTTCTTTTATTACTAAAGCATGTTTTACAGTTGTACTATTGATCTTCGGAAACACCTCAGCCAAATCTCGAACAGCTAAATCGACTAACTCATTCTTTGTAAGATGTATATACTTATATGCGCCACTTATGACTGCAGTAACATAATTCCCTGTTTTATTAGTCTCACACATAATTCTGTGTTTGTTGAAAACCCATTGTAAGTTTTTATCAATTAATCCGATAAAATCAATATCCATAACTTCCTGCCCAAACCAGAGATTTATCGAGATTATTGGAACTGATTTAAATCGTCTTAATTTATCGAACGGGTGAATTTGTAGAACGTCATGCGGGAGGATTTTATTCAAACTGAAATAGGGAACTGCGCTAATTACGTATTTCGATTTTACTTTTCTATCGACTTCAACTCCGCTGACACTTCCATTTATGACTGAAATACGCTTCACCATCCTTCTGTTGAAAATTTTTACTTTGTTTTTAGAAAGCAGGCTTTCTGCACTACTGACGTAGAGTTCGGTTTGACCGATAACAGGTGTTAACAGTGCAGCATCATCCTTACTGCCTAAGAATGTTTTTTTTATCGAACGGGCAAATAATAACGCAGAAGCTCGATTTGGAAATTCATTCATAACTGAAATTACGATTGGAGTCCAGAACGAGCGCCTTATTTCTTCTGACTGCTCTAATGAAATCAACCATTCATCAATAGTTTTGTTTATGAGTTTTTGCTCGGAGATATGATTAAGCTTTCGCAGGGCAAGTCCAACTTTTAATAATTTTTGCCGATCACGGAACGATATGGCGTTAAATTTTAGCATCGCAGCAGTCAAGTTGAACGGTTTTGGTAGATCTGGAATTTCGAATTTTGCAAAGCCGCGTTCGGGATGATAAAAATTTAATTTAGGTTTGTCTTGTTTATTTAAAAAAGAATCAGTTCCGATCAGTTTCAGATATTGAATAGTGTTATGATATGCGCCTACTAACAGATGCTGGCCATTATCAACAACATCTCCTGTTTTATTATCAAAAAAAGAGTAAGTCCTTCCTCCCAATTGAGTGCTTTGTTCATAGAGAAAAACGTTAGCGCCTAAATTTGATAATTTTACTGCGGCAGATAATCCGCTTAATCCACCCCCGATAATAATCACATCGGGAATCATACAGTTTTCAATAAGCGATATTTCAATAAATATTTAAAGGCAATTAGAAATTGAAGTGCATGCGGTAATCTCATCGATTTATTATAAACGTCGTAATTATTCCCTTTAATGCGCAAAAGAGTGTGATAATAAATCCTTTCCATTATTTTTGGTGCAAAGAGGTATTTTTTATCTTCAGGTCGAAGAGATTCTTTAGCTAAGTTATAGTAGTCCTCTGCCCGTTGTGTTTCATACTTCATCAAGTCGACAAATTTCGAGTCGTAGACAGAATTAAAGATTTTATCTTCGCTGTATTTGAATTGTTTCAGGTCTTCTTGCGGTAAATAAATCCGGTTTACCTTTGCATCCGCTTTTATGTCTCTGAGTATATTAGTTAACTGTAAAGCTATTCCCAGGTTTTCCGCATATTTTACAATCCTCTCGTTAACGGCTCCGAATATTTTTACACTCATCAATCCTACAGAGGAAGCTACCAGATAACAATACTGTTTTAGTTCACCGAAAGTCTGGTATCGCGATTTCGTTAAATCCATTTCGACACCTTCTATCAACTCATAAAAGTGCTGAACCGGTATATTAAATTTTTTTGCGATGTGAGATAATTGATTTAAGAGTTGGTATTCGGAACCGTTCTGCAGGGCTTTTTCAAGTTCAATACGCCAATTACGCAATAAAAGGGCTTTTTTATCTATGTCTCCATCATTATCGACAATATCGTCTGTTGTTCTGCAAAAAGCATACACGGTATTTAGTGCGATTCTTTGGTCTTTCGGCAAAAAAGAAAAGGAATACCTAAAACTTGATTGATTGCCGTAATCAGTCAAAACACTCACGTCAGTTCCCATAGACTCCGTTTCCTATATTTTGTCAAGTCATTGTAAAATAAAGCTCGAATAAATATCATAAATTTATTCCATGTGTTCAGTTTAAATTGTTTTTTAAAAACATCAAACTTTCGGAATTCTAACTTTCTTAAAACTGCCATTCCTCCGAACCAAACTAATTTTAATTCTAATTGTAAATCTCTATCTACCAACGCGGGCAATGTTGCTCCTTCGTAAAATAATTTCTTTGCCCGTTCGATTTGTAGTTTCATTAAATTTTCAAATTGCTTGTTGTAGATTTTTTTCTTTAACTCTTCTTCACTGTATTCATTTTCAGCTATCTCATCTTTTGGAATATATATTCTATTTTTCTCTAAATCAATAGCAACATCTTGATAAAAATTAGTTAACTGTAGCGCAGTACAAATATAATCAGAATATTTGAAATATTCCTCACTCCCATAACCAAATATGAGTAAAACCAATCTCCCGATTGGATTAGCCGAGTATCTACAATAATGTAGTACCTCCTCAAAATTCTCATAACGATTTTTAGTAACGTCCATCCGGAATGCCTTTAACAATTCCATAAGAAGTTCAATAGGGATTGAAAGCTTAGAGACAGTATCTGCCAATGCGATGAAAACGGGGTGCTCAGCCTTGCCTTCGTAACATAGTTTTAAAGCATTTTCCCAATCATCCAATCGTTGCAAACGTGTTTGTTGATCCAGACCTTCCTCATCCGCGAAGTCGTCTGCAATTCGGGAAAACGCATAAATTGCTTGGACGAAAGGACGTTTTTCAGCCGGTAAAAATAAGGAAGCAACAGGAAAATTTTCGTAATGTTTCTGCGTAATATCGGTACAGAAAGCATAAGCCTCATCAAGTGTATATTTTTTATTCTGAGCGGAATCAAGTGTATAGTTGTTCATCATCTTAAATATGGTATTAAAAATATTTTTACTAAAATACCAAAACTGAACCCGAAAATCAACAATTTTTGTTGATTTCCTTGCATATTTTCAGGAATTATTCTATATTTAATAAAATTTGGCGGGATAGCTCAGCCGGTTAGAGCGTCGGAATCATAATCCGTAGGTCGTGGGTTCGAATCCCTCTCCCGCTACATATCGCAAGGATGATCCTATTTGCTGAGAAGTAGATGGGATTTTGCGTATATAAAAATGTGGAGCGTGTTCTGGATTTACTTAATAATACATTTAAACCCAAGTGCTGTAATAATTTCTTTAAGTGTTTTGTGCTGATTTGGGAGATGAACTGTTACGTTTGTAAATTCACGCCGCGTGTGGTAACGAGTGCGAAGTTTTTGAAAATATTCTGCAAAATGCGTAGGCGGCAGTGTTAGCATACCTGAAAGTCTTTCATGATCGTAAGCAATGTTATAACACCGGCTAACGATGCGGTGTAGGATTTCCTCCGTAGGCAGAATATCATCAGGAACTCTAATGTCTTTAACTTCAGGAACACCAATTTCTTTATTGTGATCCCACGATGATTCAATTCGAAAATGATTACAATATGCATCACGAACCATACGAACTGCATTTGTTTTTCCTTCCAGCGAGTAACCAGCAATGTGCGGGGTTCCGATAGTAACAACTGAAAGAAACCCTACATCAATCTTCGGTTCGTTTTCCCACACGTCGATAATTGTTGAGGCAATTCGTTTTTCTGTGACTGCTTTCTTAAGTGATGTTGTGTCTACTACCTCTCCTCGCGATGTGTTAATAAGTACTGCCCCCCTTTTCATCTTCTCGATTCGCTTATCATCGAAGAGATGAAAAGTCGCATCCTCACCCGATTTTGTGAGTGGGATGTGTAACGTAATAATATCTGCTGACATTAGGTCATCAAGGGAGACAAAAATTGAGTTGCCTTCGGTGCGAGCTCGGGGTGGATCGTTTTGGAGCACAGCCATTCCGAAAGCTTCCGCAGCTTTTACGACTTTGCTTCCAATATTACCAACACCAACGACACCGATGGTTTTTCCTTTAAGCGTAAAACCATTAACGGAAGAAAGATGAAGCATTGCGGCAACAACGTACTCCTTCACAGAGTTCGAGTTACATCCCGGTGCGCTCGCGATTGCTATTCCCTTTGATGTTAGGTATTCTATATCAATGTGGTCGATGCCGATTGTTGCAGTTCCGACAAATTTCACCCGACTTGCATCGAGTAGCGATTGATTGACTTTAGTCTCTGACCGGACAATGATAACGTCGGAATCGTGTATTACATACCGCGTAATCTCACCAGTCTCGACTGCCGTTACTTCTCCGAGTGAGCCAAACGCTTTTTCCACAAGCGGTATATTTTTATCAACAACAAACTTCATCACGAATATTTTCCTTTATATGACCACAACCCAAGCTTTGGGTTTAAGATAATGTAAATAATTAGAGGATGTTTTACAAAGTAATCAGAACCGCAATGTGTAACTAGTTCCGTGTGAATTCAACGGGTAAATGCTCATTTCTCTTTCATCTATTTTTGTTACGTTGCCGAATTCAGGAAATATTGTTTATTTACCAAAATTATCTTAAATTTTTATGTAGTGAGTTCGAATTTGCTAACATTTTAAGTCCTTTTGGTATGTATACGACATAAAATACGTGTTTTTATAAAGTTTCTAAAAAGGAAAATAAACATAGAGATAGCTTTTATTCATTATACTTCGAATTCCGCTACAGGTTTGGGAATTACCGTTCAGCCATTTTCCTAAATTTAGAAGGCTGAAGGTTTTTTTAAATATATCTTATGACAGTCAAGATGCCCGAAAATAAACAATTTATTGAATCGTTAAGTAATTTTATCCTTGAGAATAAATTAATTCGAGAGGGTGAAAAAATTATCGTTGCCGTCAGTGGCGGGATTGATTCGATGGTGTTGCTTCAATCTCTTCTTCAATTGAAGAATAAATTTAAATTGAATTTAGTTATAGCTCATTTTAACCATCAAATTAGAGGAAAAGAATCCGATGAGGACGAAGATTTTGTCAGAAAATATTCTAAAGACCATGGCATTGATTGTTACATCGAAAGAGCGAATACCTCATTGACCGCAGAAACACAAAAGATATCGGTGCAAGAAGCGGCACGCAATTTAAGATATGCCTTTTTTACAAAAGTGCGCACCTCAACGGGATTCTCAAAAATTGCCACCGGGCACAACGCTGACGATAATAGCGAAACTATACTTTTAAACATTTTCCGAGGCGCCGGTGTGCAAGGTTTGAGAGGAATACCAATGTACAGAAATGATTCTGGTATTATCAGACCCTTGCTTTTTGCGAGCCGACACGATATTGAATTGTATGCCCTCAGGGATCATATTCCTTATCGCGTAGATTCGTCGAACTTGAAAGCTGATTATACAAGAAATTTTTTAAGATTAAAGGTTTTACCGCTAATCAAAGAAAATATCAACCCGAATATTTCCGCGACATTCCAACGGACTAGCCAACTGTTTAGTGAACTCGACCAATATCTGATAAATGAATCCAAGCAACTGACCACCAAGATCGTTACTAATAATTCAGTTGATGAATTGGCTCTTGACCTCAAAGAATTACACAACCAGCCGATCTTTCTACAGGAATATATACTTTTTACACTCGCCAAAGAATTTACAAAACAAGAAATAAGCTTCAGTAACGTACGAGCACTGCATAAAACAACTTTATCTGAATCGGGAAGTTACTGCTCGCTAAAGATGGATGTCTTTTTCTACAAAGACAGGAATCTGGCATTTTTTAAGAGAGTCAAATTCTCAGTGCCCTTTAAGTACAATATAAATATTGGTGAAGAGTATAGTTATGAAAATTTTTACTTTACATCCAAAACTGTAAAAGAGCCAAAGTTTAATAATAACCCAAACGAGGAATATATTGATGGCAGTTTAGTTACCGGTCAGTTGATGTTAAGGAACTGGACTGAAGGTGATTGGTTCTTTCCTTATGGTATGGAAGGCAAGAAAAAAATAAGCGATTTATTTGTCGACCAAAAAATACCTATATTTAAAAAATCAACAATACCAATACTTGAATCGAACGGTAGTATTATCTGGGTTTGCGGTTTAAGGTTGGACGATAGATTTAAAATAAATTCACAAACAAACACAGTGATCCAATTGATCTATAAACCAAAAACTTGACAGAACGAATGAAAAAAGAATTCACGATCAACGGCGACAGATTTAAGTTGTATATGACCGAAAAGAAAATCAAAACACGGATAGCTCAACTTGCACGAAAACTCAGCAAAGATTACAAGGGCAGCATACCGATATTCATTGGCGTGTTAAATGGCTCGGTAATATTTTTTTCCGATTTAATTCGCGAACTTAAGATTGATTGTGAGATCGATTTTCTGAAATTATCAAGCTACGGAGACGCTAAAATAAGCTCCGGTAACATTAGAATGCTTAAGGAGTTAAACTGCCAAATAGAAGGACGCGAAATAATTGTTGTCGAAGATATTATAGATTCAGGGCTTTCTATGGATTTTATTAAAAATTTGATCTCGAAACAGAACCCAAAATCGCTTCGTGTTGTTACTTTATTGATGAAGAAGGATGTTGTCCGGAGTAGTTACCCGATTGACTACGTCGGTTTTAAAATTCCCACATATTTTGTAATCGGGTACGGGCTCGATTATGCCCAACGCGTTAGGCACTTAAAAGCGATATACCGATTAATTGAAAAATAATTACATTATTATATATGATAAATAAACAAGAAAAACAAAAACCTAACAAAAATAAACGCAGCGACGACGATTTCAACTGGACGAAATTATCGAAAGTTGTTCTAAGCTGGTTTGCTATACTTATTGGCGTGTTCATCGTGATGACTATCTTCAAAACAACGGGAACACAAGAACACAGTATCGACTATCCGGTTTACCTTAATTTGTTAAAGGCTGGAGAAATTAAAGAAGCTAAAATCAAAAAAACAGATTTTAATAATTACACATTCCATGGTATTCTCAAAGATGTTAAGCTCCTTCAAACTGCGGACGGCGTATCTACGAACGTCACTCATTTTATTACTACTTTGCCTTACCTCGACGGTACAATAATACAGCAATGGACAGACTCACACTTGAAATTCAATATCGTTCAAGAGGACAATACAATGATCAATGCCTTGATAGGTATTCTCCCCTGGGTGGCAATTTTGCTTGTCTGGTTATTTTTTATGCGGAGGATGCAAGGAGGTGGCACAAAAGGTATTTTCTCTTTCGGAAAAAGCAAAGCAAAATTACTAGTTGGCGGAACGCAACGTGTCACTTTTCAGGATGTTGCCGGTGCAGACGAGGCAAAATACGAGTTACAGGAGATAATAGAATTTTTAAAGGAACCTACAAAATTTCAGAGATTGGGTGGAAAAATTCCAAGAGGCGTACTGCTCCTCGGGCCTCCCGGAACCGGAAAAACCTTGTTGGCACGTGCAGTCGCGGGTGAAGCTGGCGTACCATTTTTTTCAATTTCAGGAGCGGACTTCGTAGAGATGTTTGTCGGCGTAGGCGCAAGCCGCGTAAGAGATTTATTTGAGACAGGGAAAAAAAGCGCGCCCTGTATCATCTTCATAGATGAAATTGATGCCGTAGGCAGACATAGAGGCGCAGGTTTGGGCGGAGGTCACGATGAACGAGAACAAACTCTTAATCAACTGCTGGTGGAAATGGACGGTTTTGAACAAAATAGCGGCGTAATAATTATTGCCGCAACGAACAGACCTGACGTACTTGACCCCGCACTAATGCGACCAGGTAGGTTTGACCGACAGGTTGTAGTCGATAGACCTGATGTGAAAGGACGCGAAGGAATTCTAAAAGTCCACACTCGTAACATCCCGCTTGCTGAAGATGTGCGACTTGAGATACTCGCAAAAGGAACACCCGGTTTTGCCGGCGCCGATTTAGCAAATTTAGTTAATGAAGCTGCACTCTTAGCAGCGCGGAAAAATTGTACTAGTGTTGCGATGACTCACTTCGAAGAAGCAAAAGATAAAGTGATGATGGGTACAGAACGCAAGAGCTTGATAATCAGCGATGAAGAACGCAAAGTTACAGCGTATCATGAATCGGGACACGTCTTGGTTGCAAAGATGACACCCGAAGCCGACCCGGTACATAAAGTTACCATTATACCTCGCGGAAGAGCTTTAGGCGTTACAACTTACCTCCCTATCGACGAAAAGCATACTTACTCAAAAGAATACTTAATGGCAATGATAACCTATGCTTTAGGCGGCAGGGCTGCGGAAAAAATTATTTTCAATAAATTAACAACCGGTGCGGGTAATGACATCGAACGTGCTACAGCATTAGCCCGTAAAATGGTCTGCGAATGGGGTATGAGCGACGTTCTGGGTCCGCTTGCATACGGTCAAAAAGAAGAAGAAATTTTCTTAGGCAGAGAAATTACCAGGACAAAAAACTTTTCTGAATCAACTGCAGTGTTAATTGATGATGAAATTAAAAAGATTGTAAATACTTGTATGGAGCAGTCAGAAATAATTATCCAATCAAACTTGGACAAGCTTCATACTATATCAATGTCATTACTAGAGCGTGAAATTTTGGATGGAAACGAGATTGATATGCTTCTACGCGGAGAGGCATTAGCACCTTTGGTTGCAGCCCAGAATAATTTAGAACCTTTAGACAAACCATCTCCCGAAAATGTAAAAGAAGCTTAGTATACAGGTGTTCGAGAACATAAAAAATATAGACGGAAATTACAATGTAGAATACGTTCGCAAAGCAATACACTTTTGTTCATTATCTATTCCCATCGGTTATTTTTTCTTATCGAAAACGGCTGCACTTTCTATTCTAATTCCGTTAACTGCTATTTTCGTATTATTCGATTTAGCGCGCTACTACAATAAAACAGGAGCTAAGCTTTTCTATAAATATTTCGGCTGGCTTCTCAGGAATTATGAAATTGACGAGAAACGTAAAAGGTTAAACGGCGCATCGAATATTTTGATCTCGGCTATTATCTGCATTATTGTTTTTCCTAAACTTATTGTGGTAACCGCATTCGCAATCCTAATTATTTCCGATTCTTCTGCTGCACTTATCGGCAGAAGATTCGGCAAGCATAAGTTTTTTAAAAAATCTCTCGAAGGCAGTATTGCCTTCTTCATAAGTGCAATCATTGTTTCGTTCATAACACCGAAATTGGTAACTCCGAATCTGGATTATACCTTTTTAGAATACTCTTTTGTAATTATTGCAGCCGGTGTGGGCACAGTCATGGAAGCATCCTCTGTTGTTGTAGATGATAATTACACTATACCGCTCAGCATTGGCTTTACAATGTGGGGATTATTTGGGCTGTTTCTACCAACATTCAATATTTATATTTTAGGTTAATTTATGAAGACTTACTTATCCGGTGGAATGGAATATGCTGACGGCGAAGGATTTCAGTGGAGACAAGAACTCCAAGCCTGGATTGAACAAAACCTCAAGCACAAATGTTTTAATCCTAATCATGAGAGTAATATATTTTTCGAAAACAATTATCCCTCAGTGGATTTCCGGGAAATAAAGACAAAAGATATCGATCTCTACAAAACAATCGCAACAAAGTTAGTTGAAATAGACAGCAATGAAATTGCTAAGAATACAGATTATTTAATCTGTTACTGGGATAACGGGGCAGCAAAAGGCGCGGGAACGAAGGGCGAATTAACGATGGCAAAATATTTTGAGAAGCCTGTTTATCTGGTTACTACTTTTCCATTATCCGACATTCCCGGCTGGGTGTTAGGATGCACTACAAAATTCTTTAATACTTTTGAAGAATTGAAATCATTCCTCGCGAAACAGTACCTCACAAAATAACTGCTTTTTTCCCAAATATTTTTGTGTAATCGAAAAGATATATCACTACAACCACGAGGATTAAAGGTATAATTGGAACCGAATACCTTGCCCAACCGATTATCAATGAGTGCACTACAAAGAAATATGCAATCATGTAGATTAGCGGAATTAAAGCGGGTATTTTCCTCCATATTCGCCTCATGCCAATGAAAAATAGAATCAACAAAGGAAATTGAAGGCAAGCCAGAATAATTGATTTAAAGGGAGATTCACTCAAATACCAGAATGAAACGGAATTTACCAACGTCCGCCACAACAAATAGAGAGGCTTCTTTAAATTTTCATTCACAAAATTTCTCACAAGTATTTTATCGCCAACTGCATCTTGGGGAGTTGCATTGTTACCTTTAAGGATTTCAGTCATTTTCGCGTCACCAATGAACCATGATGGCATATTTGAGAGCGGGTATTTCAGCCAATTCTTTGCCAACGCATCACCTTGAATTAAATTCAGCCCTAAGGATGTGTGTACTGGAACAATTTCATTAGATACAAAATAATTCCTAATCGTCCAAGGTAGGATTGTCAAATATGCTGTTAGAAGCGTAACGATTCCGAATACAATACCCTTCATTCTCCATTTGAAATAAAAAATAAACAACAACACAACAGGAAATAACATAAAAATAGATTTAGTCAAAATTGTCAGTCCGAAAATTACGCCTAATACGATTGCCCCGGATAAATTTAACCTTTGATAAACTCTGATTAAAACGTAAGCTGAGAGAACAACAAAAAATATGTGTGTCGTCTCTATCCATACACGCGAAGTATACCAGACGAACATTGGATATAACGTATAAAAGATTTGGGAATAAAAGGCCGTTCTAATACTCGAAACATACTTAACGATTGAAAAAATAAACAAACCTGTTGCAGCAAAAAGGATAGCCTGAAATATTTGGACAACTCTATAATCAGACGTTCCGGTAACGGTAAACAGAAAAGAAATCAAATATGGATAAACTGGTCCCCGATCAAGAGCGGTCTTTTCAGAATCGGAATACATATAACCCTTCCCCGCAAATATATTCTTACTTAAGTCTCCATAGTTGTCAGGGTCGATATTCAAGCCAAGAGGCTGCTGGATTATTGGAAAGATTATTAGTGAAAAGATTAAAGCAAACACAACCGCAAATAAAGCGATTACAATCGAAATGTTTTTAATCTCATAGGTCTTCATGCTGAGATTCAATAAGTATTACTTATCGATTGCATCGGCGACTAATTCGGCGATATCCTGAACAGTCACTTTCTCTGAAGCTCCTTTATCCTTCACACCATCGGAAAGCATAGTCAAACAGAAAGGACAAGCAGTACTAACAATATCGGTATCCAAGGCAAGCGCTTCATCTGTGCGCTCGTGATTAACTCTTTTGCCTACTGTTTCTTCCATAAACATCCTTGCACCCCCGGCACCACAGCAAAAGCCCTTGTCTTTCGTTCTTTTCATTTCGATAAGATTCTCACCGATGCTATCGATAATTTGACGAGGTGATTCGTAGATCTCGTTATACCTGCCGAGGTAGCATGAATCGTGATAAGTTATTTTCTCAGCAATCTTTTTTGAGATATTTAGCTTTTTATCACTTATCAGATTCATTATAAATTCACTATGATGTATCACATTATAATTCCCTCCAAACTGCGGATACTCATTTTTCAATGTATTAAAGCAATGCGGGCAGGTTGTAACGATAGTTTTTACGTTATACTTATTCAGAGTTGAAACATTCTCCGTCATTAACATCTGAGCTAAATATTCATTACCGGCTCGCCGGGCGATATCGCCTGTACATTTTTCTTCGGTCCCTAATATCGCAAAATCGATTTTAGCTTCGTGCATTAGTTTTATAAAAGCTTTAGTTACTTTCTTCGCGCGCTCATCGTAAGCGCCTGCACAGCCAACCCAGAAAAGAACTTCGGAATCGGGTTTATCAGCAATCAGCGGAACGTTTAACCCATTAGCCCAGTCAGCCCTTGAAGCAGAACTGAATGCCCATGGAGTAAAGTTGCGTTCGAGGTTTTGGAAAGTAATTTGTACTTCTTTCGGAAAGCGAGATTCACTAAGTACAAGGTAGCGCCTCATGTCAATAATTGAGTCTACGTGTTCAATCATTACCGGGCATTCTTGAACACAAGCCATACATGTAGTGCATGACCAGAGTTCCTCCTCTGTTATATAATTATCAACAAGTTGCCTTTTTAATATCTGTTTTTCAATTGAGTTTTCGTTATATAAATCAACATTTCTATTTTTTAAAACTATCGGGGCTTTCTCGTTCAAGCGTTGTCTCATATCGACAATGATTTTTCGTGGCGATAATGACTTGCCGGTGATATTTGCCGGACATGCAGCCGTACATCTTCCACACTCCGTGCATGTAACGCTATCCAACAATTGCTTCCATGAGAAATCTTCAATATCAGCCGAACCAAAACGAGTGAGGTTCTCGTCACTCAGATTTATCGAGCGCAACGCACCAGGAGAAGTTAACTTTGCAAAGAATACATTAGGAATTGAAGTCAGAACATGCGTATGCTTCGAATAAGGAAGGTAATTTAAAAATCCCAAAACCAATAAAATATGCAACCACCAGAAGATATGGTAAAGATTCTCAGCAGAATCATAATTCATGTTAATGAATAGGGGAGCTAACGACGATGAGATAAACCTGTATGAATTTACATCAGAAAAAGAAAACGTTGCTTTAACTGAATATTGACCGTACATCGTCAACATTATTAACAGGATCATAGTAAGAATCAGGTATGCCTCGCTTGATGAGTGTCCCTCTAACCGTTTTGGTTTCAGAATCAACCGGCGGTAAAATGCAGTTAGTATTGATAAAACTACCAGAAGGGCTACAGCTTCCTGGGCGAAGCATAACACCGGATATAATCCACCTAAAAATGAAAAGCTAAAACTTGAATAAAATCCCTCTCCTATAGACTCGATTATCGAAGAGAGCAGTATTATGAATCCCCAAAAAATAAAAAAGTGCATCCAACCCGCCACAGGTTCGCGCAATAATTTACTTTGCCCGAATGCAACCGTGATAACTTTTTTTAAACGCGCAGCTAAATTATCTGTTCTGATTTCCTTGCGTCCTAATTTCAAATATGCAATTAAGTTTTTCACACTATAACCGAAGAAGCTAAAAGCAGCAATCAAAACAAAAATAAATATAACATTTTGATAATTCATATACTCCCTTTCTTTATGAAACTTCCGGTATCAACATCTCGCCGTTAAAAATTGTAATTGCCGAGCCGCTTATATAAACCGAGCTGACTTTCTGTTCAATTGTTTCCAAGGTTGCCTTTACTCTACCCTTTCTTCCGATGCTATCTCCCTGTTCCGCCACGTAGGTTGCAATTCCGTCTTTCAGTTGAATCAAGCCATTTTCATAAAGATACACAGCCAGGGCACCATGAACGGAACCTGTAACGGGGTCTTCTAAAATTCCTTCGTTAGGAGCAAAAAAACGCAGGTGAACGGATGAATCGCGGTCAATTGTCTCTTGAGTGAATAAACAAACACCTTGCAAATTTCTTTGATTCATAAAATTTTTTAACGAAAAATAATTTGGATGCATACTGTATAATACATGCAGCCTTCGTATCGGAACGAACAGATTATCCGTTCTAAGAATCAACATTTTTGGTTCTATGTCGCTCAAATTCAAATTTAATATCCTAATGATGTCTAATTTATACTGTGAAAAACGATCGAATTTTTGTGGAAAGGTTAAACCAATTCTTACTTCTATATTATCTTCAGTCTTAATGATGTCAATCGGTAAAATGCCGGACTTGGTCTCTAATTTAAATTTAAAATTTCCAGGACGCTCCATCCCATATAGCCCGTCTTCTGCTAAAGAGTGAAATGCTGCAACAGTTGCATGTCCGCAGAGAGGTACCTCGACCGTAGGAGTAAACCATCTTAACTGTATATCTGCCTGGGGGGTTGTAGGAGACAACACAAATGCTGTTTCTGAAAGATTCATTTCTCTCGCAATCAATTGCATTTGTTTTTCATTCAACCCATCGGCATTGTTTACCACGCACGCTGGATTACCCTCGAAGGGAGTTTTTGTAAAAGAGTCGATGTGTTTTATTTTGACTGACTTCATCTATTCACCCATTATTTTACAAATTATTTTTCGTTCTCTTGCACGATTATCAAAGTCTACCAGTATAACCTGTTGCCAGGTGCCCAATGTCATCGTAGCATCGGTAATAGGTATTGTAATTGAAGCACCCAGAAGAGATGCTCGAATATGCGCATAGCCGTTCCCGTCACCCCACGCATCGTCGTGGTGATAACGCTTGTTCATCGGAGCTATTTTATCTAAGGTTTCCAGTAAATCTTTTAATAAGCCGGGCTCATATTCAATAGTCGTAATACCCGCAGTAGAACCAACCACAAACAAGTTCGCCATACCATCAGTTATACCCGACTTTTTAATAATGGCTTCGACATCGTTTGTAATATCTATTATTTGGTTATGACCTTTTGTAGAAACCTGTATATTCTCAGTTAATATTTTCATTGTCCGCTGTAATTTTAATTGCCTTCAGTCTGTTTTTATCTTTGATATAAATAATGATATTTTGTTTTAAAAAGAATTTCGTCAATACTGGCACACTTCCACCCGTATTAATACACTCCTGATAGAGAACCTTCCCTCCTTTATTCATAATAAGAATATCTTCAGAAACAGATCCTTGTTGAGGTTGTTGACTGCTCTTATAGTTAATACCTATTACATAAAGATTGCCGGAGACTAAAATTTCTGTGGGGTCTATCAATTTATCCCCTTTTTTATTTGATAAATATTTTTTTACTACAGGGATTGATATTTCTTCAAGGTTAATAATATCAGCAGTAATATAAGAAGTAGGAGATTGTGTTGCGGGTTTATGATTAAAAGCTTCATAAGTGATTTCTTCTATTACTTTGCCGGTTTTGATATCTAATTTTAAAAGTTGATTCTCGATGAGCGCTTCATCCTGTACATAAATACAATTGTCATCAATACCGTAATATTTATAGTGATCGTTTGACCATACGGTTACACCTGAAATTAAATCAACAATGATAATCCCCTGATGTTGGGGCATATCGGGTCTGAGGTATTTATGAAAAACGATAAATTTGTTAACGACGCTCTCTATTCCTACCCACCATCGTTCTTCTAAATGAAGGTTAGTCCACTGAATTCTACCTGTAAATATATCTACACAGAAAAATGTAGTGTTTTTTAAGTTCACATCCCGACACTCCCCCACTATAAACGACGGATGCGATGGCATGAGACGCCAAACTGTACTTTGAAATTTGTGTTCCCATCCAAGGGATGGATATGTACTTCTTCTGAAAATATTCTCAAGCATTCAAAGATTCGTTAAAAATTTGCTATAAGATAACATTCTCGATAATCATTATCAAGTAGATAGCAAAATTTTTTAGATTGAAGTTTTTTAGGTGACCGACTTCACACTATGATTTGATTTGAAAATATTCTTCTATAGATTTCTTTATGACAGAAAGCGCCCTCCCACGATGACTTACAACGTTCTTAGTTGCGGGTGATATTTCTGCAAAAGTCTGGTTGTATCCTTCCGGAATGAACAATGGATCATATCCGAACCCTCCTCTCCCTTTTGGTTCACATACGATTTCCCCCTTACAAACTCCTTCTGCTATTTCTTCAATATCTTTTGACATAAAAACCATTATACTCCTGAATTGTGCTTGTCTATTGTTTACAGGAACATTCTTCATATCATCCAACAATTTAGCATTATTGTTTTCATAATTTGTCGGTACACCTGCATAACGAGCTGAGTAAACCCCGGGCTTCATACCAAGTACAGACACTTCGAGACCTGAATCATCGCTTAAAGTCGGAAGGTTTGTGTGTTCAAAAACAGCTCTCGCCTTCTTCAGAGCATTTTCTTCGAATGTTAAACCATCTTCGATTACATCTGGAATGTCAGAATAATCCAATAAGCTTCGGATTTCAAGATTGAGGACGGAGAGAACTTCCTTAATTTCTTTTACTTTATCCTTATTACGTGTTGCTAATACAAGAATAGCCATATCTAAACCGGTATCTTTCTCGAAAATATTTTATAATAAAGATTGAGTAATGCTCCAATAGTGGATAATAAATTAAGAATGGAAAAAACCGTGTTCCCGATACTCATTGCATACACTGATAAACATGCGCTGCCCAAAGCCACTAAGATTAAAAATATTAGATTAATTCCACTTCTACCTTGTTTGATTGTTTCAAATGATTGGGGAAGCCAAGAAATAGTTAAAGAGATTAAACCAAAATAACCTACGTATTCCATATTGTACTTTCTGATTTGACTTGTTAAGAATTAGAAGTTATCCAATCAATATCTTCAAAGCTTCGTCGATTGTTTCAACACCGATAATTTCTGTGGATAAGCTTTTGTGAATATTCCTTAAATTATTTTTTGGTATTAGGACTTTATTGAAACCTAGTTTTTCTGCTTCTTGTATTCGTCTCTCAGGTTGATTAACAGCCCGGATTTCTCCACCCAATCCAACTTCACCGACAGCCACCGTTTGTGAATCAATCGGAGTATCGCGCAAACTCGAGACAATGGCGGATGCTATACCAAGGTCAATTGCTGGCTCATCTATTTTAATACCGCCCACTAAATTAACAAACACATCGTGAGTTGATAAGAGAACCCCAACTCGTTTTTCTAAAACCGCAAGTAAAAGAGTTAACCGCCTGTAATCAAAACCTGTTGTGTTTCGCTGAGGTATTCCATAGTTTGTGGGAGATACTAGGGCTTGGACTTCAATTAATAGTGGTCTGGTACCTTCGATACTGGAAACTACGGCAGAACCCGAAGCCCCGAAAATTCTCTCGGATAAAAAGACTTCAGAAGGATTCTTTACTTCTCCGAGACCGTTATCGTGCATTTCGAATATGCCTATTTCGTTTGTCGAGCCAAACCGATTTTTTATACATCTTAATATTCTGAAAGCATGGTGCCTCTCACCTTCGAATTGAATTACCGTATCGACCATGTGTTCAATCACTTTAGGACCTGCAATCACCCCTTCTTTTGTTACATGTCCTATTAAAAACACAGGAATACCAGTATCCTTTGCTATCCTTGATAACATCGCGGTTGATTCACGGACTTGCCCAACACTGCCGGGCGAACTTTCAAATTCACTTCTATACATTGTCTGTATTGAATCAACAACGACAACATCCGGCTTTGTTGACGTAATCAAATTACCGATACTGTCCAAATCAGTTTCTGCAACCGGAAAAATTTTCTCACCCGAAGTAATATGGAGCCTTTCTGAACGAAGCTTTAATTGCTGGAGTGACTCTTCACCCGTGACATAAAGAATTATCTTATTCTTTAAGCTATCAGCCATCTGCAGCATTAAAGTCGATTTTCCTATACCGGGATCTCCGCCAATTAAAATTGTTGACCCCTTTACTATCCCGCCGCCTAATACTCGGTTAAATTCATTTATCGTTGACACAATTCTTGGTTCTTCATCAGCTTTTACGTGAGCAAGCGGAAGGAGTTCTTTTACCGGGCCCCTTGATTTTCCTCTTGTTGCTTTAGTAGATTTTGTGAATTCTTCTGCGAAAGTATTCCACTCCTCACAGTTTGGGCACTTGCCCACCCAGCGCGGCGATTCGTAACCACAAGCCTGACAAATATATTTTGTAATCGTTTTTGCCATACTAAAACCCTACTCTTAAATCTTGTCCCCACAACAGCTTTGTCCTTAGAAGGTCAAAGTAAGAGAGCTTTACATTTTTGATTAATTTTATTGTGAAGTCAGCTTTTTGAATAAAGAATTCCGCCGGCGTTTTATAAAATGCTTCGACTTGTCCGTCGGCTGTAAAATGAACAGGCATTTCGGTCTTAACCACAACTCGCACTAAACTACTATCCGGGATTATAATCGGACGGGCAGTAAGTGTGTGTGCTGCTATAGGATTTATCATAATTACATTATTCTGTGGTAACACAATCGGTCCTCCTGCAGCGAGCGAGTACGCCGTAGAACCCGTGGGAGTTGTAATTATTAATCCATCGGCTGAATAAGTTACAAGATATTGGTTATTCACAAACGTTTGCAACTCAATGACACGCTTATAAGCTCCCCTGTCGATTACAATATCGTTTAACCCATAAAACTTTTTTTTATTATTCTCATGATATGCTTGTAAGACCATCCGCTCTTCTATCTCGAAATCTTTCCGAATAATGTAATCAATACTTTTGCGCAGCTCTGTTACAGAAACTTCTGCTAAAAATCCAAGCTTGCCAAGATTCACACCTAGAATTGGTGTTCCCTTATCTCCCACCGTTCTTGCGGCTACTAACATTGTTCCGTCGCCGCCAAGAACTATGAGAACGTCGCAATTTGCTGGTAAATCTTTTAATGCACAAGAAGGAAAAGACTTAAATTGAGGACTACTATTTTTTTTAATATAAGCGAACAAATCACTATCTAAGATAAAATCAATTTTCTTTTTCTTTAAATAGGTTACTAGTTCAGCGGCGACCTTCGACAAAGCCGGCTTCTTGATGTTTCCCATTATTCCGAATTTCACGTCAGTACCTCTCAATCATTTTTGTGGCTCTTTTTGTCCTTTAGCAACTTCGTCAACATAGTTAAGTTTTAATTCTCTCAACACATCGTTAAACATTCTACTTTCTGTATCCGAAAGATTTCCCTTCATCTTTTGGTGTAACATCTCTAGAATATCTATTGACATCTGCGCCTGTTCAAGATTTATCTCGATTTTATCCGATAATGGATTTTTCAACTTACCCATTTGCTGCATTGCGGCAGTTTGAAACATAAATACAATCTGAGTCAGTAATATTTCACTTTTTCCTGATTGGTCCATTTTTGATTCCTTCTAATCTTATTAATTTACTTTCGATTCTTCATTAAATATTTTTCCCATAATTTCGCATACTTAGTAAACACGTAAGATGCAGAGAGGAAGCAAAGCACAAATCCATGAATTCCATCCAAGAATCCTAAACGTAAAAAGTACATCTTAATAAATGCGAAAACCGGTCTGAAAACTATATCTGTATTTCTAAATTTTCTGTTGTTTTCAAAAAGGTCCTGAGCAGCTAAAGATGTATAGTTATTATACTTGGAAAAATAATGAAAAAGGTCTCTATCCGTTAAATGGATTAGATCATTCTTCAATCTGCCTATGGTTCCCTTAACTTCCAACTTTTCATGAACTCGAGATTCGTTATACCTACCTTCCTGCCGTTTAAACAACCTTACCACATAACCTGGATACCAGCCGCAATGTCGAATCCATTTGCCAAGAAAGTAAGCCCTTCTACCAACTTCATAAGCGTTATATTTACTCCTTGGGTTTCTTAATATTAAATTTATTTCGTCGGATAATTCAGGAGTAACGCGTTCATCTGCATCCACTGAAAGTATCCAATTGTTTGTTGCCCGGTCGATAGCAAAGTTTTTTGCTTCGGAGTATCCCTTCCATTCTTTTGTAAAGACTTTGGTTGTGTACTTCTTTGCGAGCCTGATTGTGTTGTCTGAACTATTAGAATCAACAACGATAATTTCATCAGCCCATTTGGTGCTTTCGAGACATTCTGAAATGTTCCGCTCTTCGTTATGAGTAATAACTATAACTGTTAAGGAGTTCATTTTATGTGATCTCACGATAATGAGGTATTAATGCTGTAATAGCCAACCCAAGTTTGTAAAATTGTCCGTTGATAATTCCAAATATAGAACCACCGGAGAAACTGGAGAAATAAAAAAGCATCAACAGTGCACTACAACCTAATGCCAAATTACCTAACTCAGTGTTTTTCATTCTTATTGTCATTTTTATTGCCAGTGAAGAAGAATAAAAAATGAGCCATAAAAACGACAATAATGCGAAAATACCACTCTCAATATACACTTGAATAAATCCATTATGCCAATCGTGCACTTTCTTATCTTCTAATTTATCAAAACTTGTGAATACATCTAAAAAAGTCAATGGACCATAACCTAATAATGGCCTCTGGGTTATCTTATCTAAAGCATCCATAACCAATACATCCCGATCGCTAAGGTTGTGTTTTAAATCGAAAATTGTTTGAATTCTGTCTCTAAAATCAGTAGAAAACCCATAAACGAGAATAAACAGAACAGGAACAAGCCACAATAATTTACGATATTTTATTATCATAATAATAATAATCAAGATAACAGTCAACAAAATATGCATACGACTTAATGTCAATAAGAGAGCAAGAAATAAAACACCTAACACACTCAAAAAAATTATTTTATTTTTAAAATAATCTCGACCGACAGGTAATATGAGTACGATTAAAGAACTGAGGAATAAGCTGAGTGTCATATATCCAGCTGTAGTGGATTGCGCTCTTGCATAATCATTCAGAGCATATAAATAGATGCCATAGAATGAGCCGACCAAGCCGCTGATTACTAATGCATATATTATCATCTTTATTGTATTGCGGTTTTTGAGGTCGATATTTTGAGTGAATGCAAAATATAAAAGATAGAACGGAAGTTCTTTCCAAATAAATGCTAAACTAGCATCATGGTTCACAGAAGTTATAACTGATAACGTTCTTAGTAGGATAAATATGATTATGGGTATGTCAAGCACGGTTTTTCTAAACACATAACTCTTATCATAAATAAGTCGATAGAACCAGGATAGTATAACTATACCACACGCGACCTGAAAAATAAACAGGGATGTAATTATAGATAAACAAAACAAAATCAATGAAGCATAAAACACTTTTTGAAATTTATTTAATTGTGTCCAGTAGATTATTTGATGTATTGAATTGAGCATTTTGAATATTTATTGATTCTGACTGAATTTAATGAGGCCATTTGTGCAAAACACTTTTTGTAACCTTTTTTTCTCCTCGAACCTTAACATGTTTTCTGAGCTTTCAGTAGTTTTGGGATGGTACAAATGATAAAGTATCGCAATATTTCTTACAGATTTGAAGCAAGCTCCGAGCGTTGTTAGCCTAAATTGAATGTCAGAGTCTTCGCCCAATCCGGCTCCGATGTAGTCCTCATCGAAACCATTGATTTTTTCCATTAGAGATTTTTCGATGGAAAAATTCGATCCGAGTATGTTAACCTTTCTGTTATTTCTAAACATCCTGTTAAATCTTGGAGGGATATAAATTCCCTCTTCTAAACGTGAAGCTTTTCCGGTAAGCGCATCAATTAATAAATTAAAATTAAAACGTTCGATCTTCCCTGTAGAAACGGCTTCCAGTGTAATATTCTTAGACATTCTGTCGCTCAGCATCACTCTACTGCCACATAAAACAGTATTAAGTTCACGCTCCTTCATATGCGCATGAATGAAATTTTTATGAGGGATACAATCACCATCAATAAAAATCAAATAATCAGTCGTAGCATATTTAATAGCTTCATTCAATATTCTGTTTTTCCTGAAGCCAATATCATCTTGCCAAATATGTTTTATTGGAAAAATAGCCGACTCCTGATATTGAGCGATAATCCCCTTCATCCTTTCGCCAGAACCATCGTCAGCAATTAATACTTCAAAATTTTTATAAGTTTGGCGAGACACACCCGCCAGAACAAGTTTCAGACGCTCTTCATTGTTATATACGGAAATAATAAGTGATGCTGCTTGATTCATTCTCGAATCTATTTAACAACTATATTTATAAGTTTGTTCTGCACAAATATAATTCTTACAATTTGTTTTCCTTCGATATGTTTTTGAACGGCTGCATCTGCGAAGGCAAGCTTTTTAACTTCCTCCTCTGTAAGCCCGACAATTACCTGCTGGCGTGCACGTATTTTACCGTTAACCTGAATAACCATTTCGATATTATTTTCTTTTATTTTTTCCACATCATATTCAGGCCAGCTTTCAAAAACGAGCGAATGCTTATTCCCTAATTTTTGCCATATCTCTTCAGTGATATGAGGGGCGAAGGGTGATAAAAGTTTAATAAATAGTTCAAGAGCGTATCGCGGTTTTGCATCCATTCCAGAAAATTCATTCACGAAAATCATCATTTGTGAAATCGCAGTGTTAAAGTTTAATGTTTCAATATCATCGGTAACTTTTTTTATAGTTTGATGAAGCAGCTTCTCATGGTCAGCCGTTAATGGAATATCCTGGATAGATCTATTCAAACTGCCGTTCTCTTCTACAAGCATCCTCCAAACACGATTCAAGAAACGGAAAACACCCTCTACGCCTTTTGTGGACCAAGGTTTTACATCCTCAAGCGGACCCATAAACATCTCAAAAAGACGGAGTGAATCGGCACCGTATAGACTTATGACCTCATCGGGGTTAACTACATTGCCAAGTGATTTTGACATTTTTTGTCCATCTTCACCTAAAATTAAACCTTGATTCACAAGCCGTTTAAATGGTTCATTTGTGGATACAAACCCCAAATCGTATAATACTTTATGCCAGAAACGAGAATAAAGCAGATGGAGTACCGCATGTTCTGTTCCGCCAACATACAAATCTACCGGCATCCAATATTTTTCTTTCTCCTGTGAACAAAATTCTCCGTCATTTCTTGTATCCATATAACGTAAATAATACCAGCACGAACCAGCCCACTGAGGCATTGTATGTGTTTCTCTGCGATATTTTTTTCCTGTCTTTTCATCAATTACGTTCAGCCACGAATCAATAGTTGCAAGTGGAGACTCGCCGGTGCCACTCGGTTTGTACGTTTCTATATTCGGAAGGATAACAGGCAAGTCTTTTTCTTCAAGCGCTATTACCTTTCCATCTTCGCCATATAGCAACGGAAATGGTTCTCCCCAATAACGCTGACGGGAAAACAACCAATCGCGTAGTTTATAATTGACTTTTCTTCTTCCGATATTTTTCTCTTCAAGCCAGAGAATGATTTTCTCTTTTGCTTTTAGAGTCGGTAATCCATCGATTGAAATCTCATCATTCGATGAATTGACTGCTATGCCTTCTCCAGTAAATGCACCATCTCGAATTTTATCGCCAGAAACAACTTCAACAATCGGTAAATGATAGGTTTTGGCAAAAACATAATCTCTTTCGTCGTGACCAGGTACAGCCATAATGGCACCTGTGCCATACGATAATAAAACATAATCGGCTATCCATAGTGGGATTTCCTTTTTTGTCGCCGAGTTGATTGCATAACCACCCGTGAATACTCCGGTCTTGTTCTTTTCGAGAGCTGTTCTTTCAAGCTCGCTCTTCAGCTTCGTTTGATTTCGATATTCCTCTACATCCTCAACGTATTCGTTCGTAGTAATTATCTCTACGAGTTTGTGTTCTGGAGCCAACACCATATACGTTGCACCAAAAATCGTATCGGGTCGTGTAGTAAAAACTTTGATCGAATCATTGGTATCCTTAACCTTGAATTCAATCTCAGCTCCTTCCGACTTACCTATCCAGTTCCTTTGCATTTCTTTGATATTGTTGGGCCAGTCGAGTTCTTCGAGATCATTCAAAAGCCTGTCTGCATACTCAATAATTCGCAGCATCCACTGGCGCATCATTTTACGTTCGACTGTATATCCTTTTCCGACCCATTCATCAACTTCTTCGTTAGCCAAAACGGTTCCGAGGTCGGCGCACCAATTCACAGGCATTTCAGCTAAGTAAGCAAGGCGTCTCTTTGCTATAAAGTTGTACTTTTCATGTTCGGTAAGTCCTTCAGGAATTTTTAATTCCGATATAATGCGTGCTCTTCCTGCTTCCCTATCGTACCATGAATTAAATATTTGTAAAAATATCCATTGAGTCCATTTGTAATATTTTGGATCGGTAGTATCTATTTCCCTTGACCAGTCATAGGACAATCCTAATATTTTAATTTGTCGTTTGAAATTAGCAACATTTTGCCGTGTTGTTTTACTCGGATGAATACCTGTTTGCATCGCGTAACGTTCTGCAGGAAGTCCGAATGCATCCCAACCCATCGGATGCAGGACGTTAAACCCTCTCATCCTTTTATACCTTGAAATTATATCGGTTGCGGTGTAACCTTCCGGGTGCCCTACATGTAATCCTGCGCCTGAGGGATAAGGGAACATATCAAGGATGTAGTACTTTGGTTTATCACTACTCTCGATGACTTTGAATGTTTCGTGTCCATCCCAGTAATTCTGCCATTTTTTTTCTATATCAGTAAAAGGATAATTCATAATTACAAATTTTTATTATTGGATTTGGTTTAATAGCAGACATAAATTAAGGAATTTGAGTGGAATAATCAAATATTCTTCCGATATCGCATCTACATATCACTTAGAATACACAACTTTACCATCAACTATCGTCATTTCAATGTCGGTTGTAAGAATATCTTTCGGATCGATAATCATAATGTCTTTTGAAAGAATTGTCAGGTCGGCTAATTTGCCAATTTCAATTGTCCCTTTTATTTTTTCTTGAAAGGCAGCAAATGCAGCCCAGATGGTATATGATTTCAAAGCTTCTTCGCGCGACATGCATTGTTCCTTATGCCACCCTCCTTCTGGTTTTCCATCCTGATCTTTCCTTGTTATCGCTGCGTAGAATCCCCAGAGTGGCTGCATAATATCGTTTGGAAAATCTGAGCCAGCCGGAATTATCGACCCCGAATTTATCAAAGACTTCCACGCGTAGGCACCTTTAACCCGTTCAGGACCGAGTCTTGATTCAGCCCAATCCATGTCTGAGGTTGCGTGGACCGGTTGCATGGATGGTAGAACATCCAGGGCTTTAAACCTGGAGATATCGGAAGGAGCAATAACCTGGGCATGCTCAATTCTAAATCGTGAATCTGGCAAAGCATTATCCTTCGATAATTTTTCAATTACATTTAACGCAATATAATTTGCCCTATCACCGATTGCATGAACGCATACCTGGTATCCTTTAGCTGAGGCTTGTTTAGCCAAGTTTTCCATTTCATTTTCACTTATCATCGTCAATCCCCTATTAGTAGGATCGTCTGAATAATGCTCTATAAGTGCGGCACCTCGGGAACCTAAGGCACCGTCGGCATATAATTTTATCGCTCTTATTGTTAATTTTCCATCGCCGTAACCGATTAAAGGTGGTTTTGAAGAATAAACATTCCATGCTTCACTCGGCGCATCAATCGCTCCATAAATTCTGATTGGCAATCGGTTTTCATCTGCCAGTTTTTTATAAACTCGTATTGATTGTAAATTTAAACCCATATCGTGGACTTCGGTCAAGCCGGACTTAATGCACTCTTGTACGGCTAAGAGAATACTGTTCTCGACTTCTTTATCCGAAGGTTGAGGCACTACTTTTTCGATAAGCTCGGTTGCTTTATCTATGAATATTCCTGTCGGATTTCCATCCTTATCACGGAGGATTTTTCCCCCCTCAGGGTCTTTTGTTGCCGACGAAACATTTGCCAATTCTATAGCTTTTTGATTCACCCATATCGCGTGCCCGTCTATACGTCCCAAAATAACGGGATTATTTGGTGCAACTTTATCGAGAATATCTTTTGTTGGAAATGTTTTTTCTTGCCATAACGTTTGATCCCATCCTCTGCCATAGATCCATTCGCCAGGCACCGTACTTGAAGCTTTATCTTTAACTTTTTCAACTATTTTCTCCACAGAATTTATACCAACCAAAACAATTGAGTTGATCATTTGTCCCAAACCGAAAATGTGTGCGTGTGCATCAATTAATCCTGGTATTACGGTTTTACCTTTCAGGTCAATTACCGACTCCGCCTGATATTCCGCTAGTATTTCTTTTGATTTTCCTAAATCGAATATTTTATTTTTTCTGATAACAATTGCGTCGGGCTGATTATTAGAACCATCCAGGGTATGTATGTTCCCATTTATTAAAATCATATCTGCTTTCCTATTGTATGAAAAGTATAAATGTAATATTACCATTATTGCAATAAGAGCAACAATCAATAACAGTATCTTCAATTTCATAATTCTCCTGATTATTTTTATAACTTATTCAATATAAAAAGAAACATCTTTAAATAAAAGATATTCCTCGAACATAAAGAAGTATATTGCAGCTTTTAAAGGGGGGGAAACTACTCGTCGAATGTTTTGAGATACTTATAATCGAAATAGGGAGTTACCAATTCAAAAGATTCGTTCTTGCTTTGGAATATCCGTTTTGATGCTTGAATGTACCCCTTTGCAAGATTTGTCTTTTTTAATATTTTATAGATGAGCCCTTTAATATGAAGAGATTCAGCTAACGGAGTTTCGGTTTTAGAATATTGAAAATCAGAAATTGCTTTGTTTAAATACTTAAGTGAAAGTTTATAATCATCAGATAAAAACGAGACTTTTGCTTTAGCCAGATCAATTAACCCCATTATACTTCTGTCATTCACCTCGCTTGATAACTGCAACGCCTGGTCGTAATCTTTTATTGCATCATTATAATTATTTAGATATAAATAAACATAACCTAAGAAATAATGGGCAATAACTAATTGATTAATATTTCCAGAATTCGATAAATGGCCGATACTGTTGGTTAGAAAAGATTGACTGTCCTTAACCTTCCCTGAAAAGAACAAGGCAATTCCGGTATTCAAGAGAGAGTTCCCGATTAAGCTGTTATGGACATTAGACTGTGGCGAACTTAATACACGTCGAAAGTGTATTAGAGCATCTTTATAGCTGTTGGTCGTAAGCGATATTAACCCTAAAGAATATTCCGCAAGCAATTTCAAAGATTTCAGAGTAGTATATTTTTTGCAATATTGAAAATCTTTTTTCGCCTCTTTAATATTCTCTGTAAGGAATAAGAGATTGCCACGGTGAAACAATGATTTACCTAAACAATTTTTATCTTTCAACCCTTTTCCGACACGGATACATTTCTTATACAGGGTTTTAGAAATTTCGAATGAGCCGGAGTCCTTAAAAATATCGGCGACTGTGAGTAACATCTGGCATAAATCTGCTTTAGACAATATTCGATTGCCACTAGAATTTCTTTTCGATTTTTTATTCAATGGACGGGATGATTTCATTTCTAACTTGGCAATATATTCTGAAATTTCTGCTTGTTCAAAAAAAAGAGATGTCTGATTCATTCCATAAATATTAATTAACAAATCATTTATATTTTGATCAAATCTTTTTAGCTTTAACATATCAATTATGATTAGATTATTATGTTTGTAAATCTATTATTATTTGATCAGTCATTTGCTTTACAAAAGCCAATAAGTTCTCTTTACTGAATGGTTTTGCGAAATGATAATCAAATCCCGCTTTGATAAATCTTTCTGCATCACCAGGTCTTGCAAACGAAGTAAAGGCAACGATTACTGAATTATCCAAGTTATTATAATCTTTAATGTTTTCCAAGATTCCGAAACCATCTTTCCCTGGTAAATTAATATCCATTAGTATAATATCGGGGGTAAAGTTTTGGAGCCATTTCAGAGCTGCCTCGGCAGACGACACACAATGAATTTTACAGGATATTTTAGATAGCATATGAGAAATCAATCGCAAAGTTTTTACATCATCATCCACGATGAATATTAGCGGCGAATAAGATTCCGGCTGAAGTTGGTTATGGATTTCAGGCATTTCTTACTCTTATCAGTTTATTTATCCGATCAATTAAAAAATCTAACTCTGTCGGTTTTTGGAAATAATCTACTGCACCCAGTTGAAATGCGTTTAATTTGTTATCTGGTTTTGAAATTACAATAATTGCACGCTTTTTAAAATTAGGATTGCGATCTGCCCAAATTAGATAATTTGATAATAAATCTGATTTTTGAGAGATATTAAATAATATGATATGAAAATCTGTACCATATATAATATTATTAAGATCTGAGATATCATTAAGTACAGACACAGGAAATCCCTTGTTACTAAGGACATGCTCAAACCATCTATTGGAATAACAATTATCTCCAATAATAAGGCAACGATACTCGCTAGTGTAGTTTTGATTGTTGTCTTGTTGACACTGTTCTTGAGAATAAAGACAATTAGTGCTGGCAGAGTCTTGCGCTGGCAATCTTAATACATAAACTAGTAAATCCGAACCATTTATTTCTACTTCAATTTTACCATGAATCATTTCTACCAATTTATGAGCCAGTGCTAATCCAATTTCATTATTTTGAAATGTAACTGGATACACCTTAACTTTCGAGATAATTGTGCAGCATAGTCCTTCTTCATTATTGATTAATTGTAATTTTAATGTGCTTAGAGTTACACTATACTTCATTGCGCTGGTCAACAAGTTGTTAATTATTTGTTTCAACCTTTTGGGATCGGTATATACATTTTCATTCTCCAGTGTATAATCGAGATTCATTGTAATATTCTTAGATTCCAGTACCGGCTCAATATTTCCAATTATCTCGTTCATTAAAGTATTAAGTGAAACTGATTTATACTCAATGTTTGTTTTGCCGGTTTCTTCTTCCGATAGAATTTGAATATCGCTCACGAGTGTTGATAAATTTTGACTATCTTTTGAAATATCGTTAATTAATATTTTCTCTTCGGCAAGACCTGGTTTATAATTCTCTAATGACAATATTGATGTAGAACCGGAAATATTCTTTAAGTATCTGTTGATATCACCACAGATATCTTGAAGATAATTATATTTATTTGAAATCTGGTCGCTTATCAATTTTGTATTATTCTTATAAAGGAGATTTTCTTCAATTAAATTATTTATGAGTGTACGTTCATAAATACCAGACGATAAATCTTCAATAAAACCCTTTACCTTTTTAATACTATTATTATGAGAGGATAATTTATCCTGACTAAATGCAGTAAATACACCCTGCAATTTGTCTCCGAACACCAGCGGTGCAATCAATAATGTATTGTATTTTTGCCCCTTTAGCTGCTCAAGTACATACTCTCCAATAGGATACTCAGTGATAGTATTCGTGATTATTAAACGATTTTTTAAGGATGCATCCACTAACAGACGATAATCAGGATTAGTATTTGTAATCTTCATTATCGGAAGGGTTAGCTCGGAAGATGTCCCATAGTTTGCGGCCAGTACAAACTCATCTTTATCAGGTTTATAGTAATGAATAAAACCAATATTGAACGGTATCAAATCGCATAATTTATTTAAGCCCTGTGCACAATACTCATCAATTGAAAGTGTTCCCGAATGCTTTTCTTTCGCAGTATGAATCTCATTAATCATAACTTCATCAAAATTATCGTCATGATTATCATGAAATCCAGAAATCCAAATATTTTTAGGAAGTCTCTCATATCTGAAATACCCTTGGCTAAATAATGTTCCTGTATCTTCGTTTTTATCTTAGAGTGGGTTACAATGTCTAAATAACCTTGAGATATTAACGCCTCAATTAGTATATTATTTTCTTTTAACATATTTACTGTCCGACTAAGTTTATTCCGAAAACAATTTATCGATATCTTCCTGCTGGAAGGTTGGCATTATATTCTCTTCGTTTGAACTTTTTAGTTTTTTTGCTTGAGAAATAACATCATCTAGCGTAGCTGAATCATATTGTGAAAAAAATCTCTTGTGTCCCTCATTCAAGAGGAGTTTATCAACCTTCTCAAAATTCACCACTTTTTCATGCATAGAGGCACCACATCCTCCACAATATTTATCATGTTCATCATTTGTAAAGTTGCATTGCGAGCATTCTAGCCCTAACCTCGCACCGCATTCACGGCAGTACTTCCTACCGTAATTATCGCTGCAATTGCATATTTTGCAAACCATTCTATGCCCTGTTAGTTGTTTTAAATTTCTATCTCTTCTATCACAAAGAATTTATTTATAACCTGGATAATTTTCTCAGGTGTAAAAGGTTTAACAATATAGTAATCTGCTCCGAGTTCTTTAGCTTTCTTAACGCCATTTTCAGAAATTACGGAACTCAACATTACAATTTTTGTAGTATAACCTTTATTGCGAAGCTCTGCTAGCACTTCTAAGCCACCGACTTTTGGCATAACATTATCTAAAAATATTATATCTGGTTGTATCTCTTCTGCTAATTTGATGCCGTCTAATCCATTTAGTGAAAAATAAACAGAATTGATGCCTTCCTTTCGTAATATAAATTTTAACATTGTATGAACATGCTGAGAGTCGTCGATGACTAAAACCTTTAATTCTTCTAATTGTTTCATTGTATTTACCCTATAATATTATTATTTATTATTTTTAGAAGAATTAGGTTCAATCTATGTGCCACAACTTATTAAGAAGTAGAATATCTTTATAACCCCTTAAATATTATGTTGTTATAAACATTGTACTAAAGTATATATTTAAATACTTTAAAGGATTACATATTGTATTGAAACAATCCACTGTGTATCATTACATTACACTGGAACAAATCATTTCACTTTTCCTTAATAAGTCGAGCTAACCTCGGGCGAGATATTCTTAATATTAACGCTGCCCTTGATTTATTTCCACCCACCTCTTTCAGTACCTCCTTCGCCAGTTCTTTTTGAACATTTTCAATTGACGCTTCATGGATAGGAAATATAAGGGTAATATTTTTAGTATCTTTATTTGCTATATGAATATTTTGTCCCTCGGCTTTGATAATCTTTTGGTTATTACCAAGATAGCTTTTATCCAGTTCCAGATCATTAATACCGATAGTATCATTCTCGGCGACCAATACAGCCCTTTCGATATAATGTTTTAATTCTCGAACATTTCCTTCCCAATTATTTTGCAATAGTACGTTAAGAACGGGACGAGATATTCCTTTGATATTTCTGTTATAAAGTTGATTATATTGTGAAATAAAATAAATTACGAGCAGTTTTATGTCTTCCTTCCGTTCACGTAATGGAGGCAGCACTAAAGGTAATATTTTTAAACGATGGTATAGATCCCTTCGGAATTCACCACTCCTCACCTTTGATTCTAAGTCAATACTCGTTGCTGCAATAATTCGAGCTTTTACCGTGATATCTTTGGTACCTCCTACTCTTCGTAGAACTCTACTTTCTATCACCTTTAATAACTTCGATTGAACCGAAGGAGTTATGTCTCCGATTTCATCTAAAAATATTGTCCCTTCACCAGCCAACTCAAATAGACCTATCTTCCTGTCGTGAGCATCGGTGAATGAGCCTCTTTCATGGCCGAATAATTCACTTTCCAATAAATTTTCTGAAATTGTAGAGCAGCCGATATCAACAAATGGATACATACTTTGAGGAGAATTATAATGGATTGCCCGGGCAAGTAATTCTTTTCCCGTACCCGTTTCTCCCATAATCAATATGGTTCTAGTGTTACTTTCGATTAACTTTTTTGCAATCTTCAGTAATTCACTGATCGGTTCTGATTCCCCTATGATTTGGGAAAAATCATACATTTTTCCATGGATACTATCCAACTCATTTTTCTGCTTCAATAATTTCCACTTACTTAAAACCTCCCCTAAAAATACCGCTATTTGCTTTGTTTCGTTAGGGAATACGAAATAATCATTAACACCAACTTTTAAAAGCTCGACAGCTAATCGAGCATCGCTAATCGATGAAACTGCGAGTATTGGCATTTCACGATCGGTTTCTCTAAATTTCTCAACAGATACTTTTAATTGTCTATTTTCATGGCTCGCATCTATTATTATTATGTCAGGTTTGTTGAATAAAGCCCTGCTCTGAATAAAACGAGGCGAAGAAACAAATTGTATATGTACGCCCTTCGGATCGAAAAATAACTTTCGCACCTCGTTTATAAAAGACTTGTTACCACTAAGCAAAACTTTAAATCTCTGGCCGTTTATGATCATATTTGATATTGATTTTTACTATTGTTTTTATATCACTTGCGGTGTAACCCAAGCTTTTGTGTGTTTGTTCCGCCTATTAATTATACCGAAACCGGCTCTATATAGGCGTGGAATTGAAAATGAGCGGCATGCATCCACATTCTGATTTTTGGATGGCTTTAATAACCCTGTTTCATAAATCGCGTGTATAGCTTCATTTCCTTCTGGGCTAACATTTGAAAACATATCAATCAACTCTTCTCTAGAAAATTTATCCTTCTCTTTCCCCCTAAATTTATCAAAATGTTTTGAAAGATGTGGAAATTCGGCATACAAATAAGTGTCGCATCTATATTTTGAAACTTCCTCAAATGCTAATTTCATAGCACGTGAACCTAATAATGACCCTCGAAAAATCGACTCACTGTCATTTATTGGTATATTTTTCCGTATTTTATTAATTTCTCTTTGCTTAGATACAGTCTGATTACCAAGATGAATTAACTCTCTCGGGTACATCAATCCTAAACCATCTACTAACCTTTTCATAATCCAAGAATGCGGCGGAATTATTTTATTATTGTTATCAAACAAAGTGTAAAATATTTTCATAATAAATTCGTCATTCGCTGCAATAACCCGCATGACGTCTAAATTTTCTTTAAGAATGCTTTCGCAGTAGACTCGCACATTCTTGTCATACACCGCCCGTGCTACAAATAATTTTAACAGCAAACTTTCTGTCCATTTTAACTCTATAATCATAGAAACGAGATGCGATTTGTTAACTATCTGGAGTTCCTTATAAATATCGGTTCGGAGAAAAACTTTTAAATTAATATTTGAAAATCTATTGCTGTATTCGATCAGTAACTGCACAAGTGCGGTGATAGCTTTTTTCCTTCTATCAAGGTCGTCAAGATATAACAAATCGATCTGGTCAACTAAAATCCAAACTAAGCAGTTACTTTCCTTTAAAATTTTATCGACAAGGTCAAGAAAAGAGATAATATTTAATCCAGTTTTACTTTTAGTATAAAGTGCAACAAATTTACTGCTATCAGTTGTAATATTATGTGTAGGCTCTCGGAATGAAAATAATTCTTTTATCTTGTTTTGAAAACTATAATTATTCTGACCTTTTTGTAGAAGACCGATATCTGTTAGAAGCTGTACGATAGAATGAAAATTATTCTTAATTATCGGTGAATTGCTTTTATTAACACGTTCTCGCATCCGAGGACAATTCGCGATAGTTGCTGCAGTTTTTAAACCGAAATACAACTGCCAAAAATATTTAAAATCATCGATAGATTGGGGATTGATTTCCTGTATTTCTGTATACGTCAAATATTCGTCGCTGTGGATTCCATAGGCAGGAATGCTGTAGATTTCGTTAAAATTACTTTGTAATATCTGTGTTAACCGGTAAGTATCTTGTGAGAGTAATCTAAATAATGCACTTTTCCCCGAACCTTTTCCTCCTAGTAGTAGTGAATGCCGGGCATGCAAGGCTTGCTTTAGAATATCGGTACCTATAAAACAATTTGATAATTTATCGTCTGTTTCGGCATCAACTTTACCAAAAGATAAACTAGATAAAACTTGTTGTGGATCCATTAATAAAAAAGCACCATCAATAATAGAAATTAGTTTTAATCAATCGCTTTTCTCAATTTAATAAGTGTATCTCTTATGTCTTCAGAGATAAGTTTTGTATCCGCAAGAATAGGCATAAAGTTAGTATCTCCGTTCCATCTTGGAACTATGTGAAAGTGCACATGGTCATCTATTCCCGCCCCTGCACTCCGGCTTATGTTTGAACCTATATTGAATCCGTCCGGGCGCATAACTTTTGTTATGGCTTCAGTCATTCGTTTCAACAATGACATTATTTCTGAATCTTCTTCATTATTTAAATCGATAATACTTGGGATATGGCGAAACGGGACTATCATCAAATGCCCGCTGTTATACGGGTAAAGGTTCATGATTACATAACAGTGAGCACCACGTGTAACGATATAACTTTCATCATCACTACCTTTAATTGCTTTACAAAGGATACACTCACCTTCTGAAGCTTCAGAAAAAGAGGCAATATATTTAGACCGCCAAGGTGAGTGCATTCGTTGCATATATATTATTCTTCTTCTGCTGTTTTGCTCTTTTCGTATTCAGCGATGATCTTATCCATGATTTCTCTCGGTACTTCCTCATAAAAAGAAAATTTCTGTTTATGAATACCCCGGCCTTGTGTCATCGAACGTAAATTTGTAGAGTAACGATATAACTCTTTCAAAGGAAGAAGCGCTTTAATGACCTGATTAAAACCGTTCGATTCCATACCGAGAATTTTACCTCTTCTGCTGGAAATATCACCCATAACATCGCCCATATGTTCTTCGGGGACCGTAACTTGTAGTTCATATATAGGTTCTAATATAATCGGCTTAGCTTCTTTGAAACCCTTCTTAAAACCCATACGCCCGGCTATCTTGAATGAATGCTCGTCCGAATCTACGTCGTGGTAAGAGCCGTAAAACAGAGTGACTTTAACGTCGACTACTTTACACCCTGACACCACACCGTTTTCAAGTGCCTCAATGATTCCTTTTTCGACTGCTGGAATAAACCTTCCGGGAACTACACCTCCTACTATCGCGTCTTCGAACTCAAATCCTTCTCCGCGAGGTTTCGGTTCAATTTTTAATAATACGTGCCCAAATTGCCCGCGTCCTCCGCTCTGCTTTTTGTGTTTATACTCCGATTCTTTACAAACGCCTTTGATGGTTTCACGGTATGGTATCTTTGGTTCAACCAGGTCGGCTTCTACACCGTATCTTGATTTCAGCCGCTTCGCCAATATCGTAAGGTGCAATTCGCCCTGTCCGCTGATTACTGTCTGGTGCAATTCAGGGTCAACCTTAACAAGAAATGTTAGATCTTCAGCATGAAATGTATGCAAGGCATTTGCGATTTTATCTTCAGAACCCTTTGCCTTGGGGGCTATCGCCATGCTTATTACAGGTTCAGGAAATTTTATTTCCGGCAATAGCAGTTGAAATGTTTTACTAGTAAGCGTGTTGTTCGTGTGACTGTCTTTCAGTTTAACTGCAGCGCCTATGTCACCCGCCATCAATTTACCCGCTTCTTTACGTTCTCGACCGTTTAAAATATATAGCTGACTTAAACGCTCCGGCTTACCATTAGATTGATTAATAAGATCGAGTCCAGGTGCCACTGTACCCGAATAAACTCTAAAGAAAGATAATTCACCAAGGTGCGACTCTGAAAGTGTTTTAAAGATAAACATCACAGGTGGTCCGTTTGGGTCGGGTTTTAATATTTGAGATTCTTTTGTTCCGACCATTGTTGCTGCCACTTCAGGAACTTCTTGTGGACTCGGACAGTAATCAGATATAAAATCCATAATCGCGGCAATTCCAATCTGATGTGTTGAGGAAGCGCAAAAAATCGGGAAGATTTTTCTATTACGGATAGCATTCCGTAAACCGGTTTTAATTTCGTCCTCAGTTAGTACTCCGTGCTCAAAATAACTATTCAATAATTTCTCATCCGATTCTGCAATCTTTTCGATCAATTGTGAACGAAGTTCTTCAGCTTTTACTTTCAAGTCTGCGGGTACATCGGCTTCGGTATATTTGCCCTTGCCATCGCGTGCATATTTCATTACTTTCATTCTCAGAACATCTGCAACTTCTTCGAAACCTATCCCTTGTTTTACTGGAAATTGAATCGGAAATACATCGTTGCCGAATCTTTCTTTTGCAGTACTTATAGTTTTTTCGAAATCTGCATTTTCATTGTCTAATTTATTTACGAGGAAAATAGATGCGTTTTTATATTCCTTCGTGTATTCCCAAACAATTTCTGTTCCCACTTCAAGCCCTTCGACGGCTTTCAGGAATACTATTGCAGTATCTGATATTTTTAGTCCGCATTTAACCTCTCCGGTAAAATCGGAATATCCGGGAGTGTCGATAATATTTATTTTGACGTTTTTCCATTCACAATGAAGCAACGATGAACTGATAGATATTTTACGTTCGATTTCGTCAGGCTGGAAATCAGAAACTGTGTTTGAGTCTTCAACTTTTCCGAGTCGGTTAGTCGTTCCTGATGTGTACAATAGTGCTTCAGCAAATGAGGTCTTGCCTGCATTCCCATGCCCGATTAGAGCTATATTACGAATGAGGTCGGGTGTATATTCCTTCATATAATAAAAATATCTCCTTTTCTAAGAATAAATTTGAACCAATGTTTGTTATTTTTTTAAATTATTGTCGTAACCGGTATATAAATGTTTTCACGCCTTTTATTAGCGCGCTGAAAAAAGAAACGGCGTCAAGTACGGGTTCTTCAACACGCTGCTGAATCTTTCTTTCAAACTTCACAACATCGTTAATTATTTCCTTTAACGAATTAATCGAATAAAGCACACCGTTAATTTGTGTTTCGATGGAATCTGTCATATTGTTCATTTTTTGTGTTATACTCGATAAATTGTCGAAAACCGGTGCTGCTTTATTGACGAGAAGATTTACATCTTTTTCGATGCTGCGGATTGACGTTAAGATGTTTTTGATAAAAATAATTAATGCTATAGCGAGAGCAGATAACGATAACAATGCAATTATTTGGGCAATATTTAATATCTCCACATTATTTTCTCCTTGAGGTTTTAGAGTAAATGATTAGGATTTTTCTCTATCTTTTTTGTAGGCATCTACGCCGGCATGGAAGGCATCTTTAATTTTTTTACCTTCTTCGCCTGTACGGTCTTTCACTTCGGAAATCAGTTTATCAGCATTTTCTATAATCGTTTCAGCTTTTTTCTTAGCGTCGGTTAATAATATTTCGGATTGATGTTTTCCCTCTTTAATGATATCAACTGCCTTTTGTTTTGCGATTTTTAAATATTCTTCGGCATCTTGTTTCAAATCAGAAGCTTTTTGTTTAATATCCGCACGCAGTTCTTTGCCCGGTTTTGGAGCATAAAGCAGAGCGACAACGGCTCCTACTATCGTGCCTGCTAAAAATCCAATCAGTAAGCCTTTGGCTGTTTTGTCATCGTTGTTTGCCATATGGTTTCCTTTGGTTTTGTTATGATAATTTGTTAATTGCAATTAAAAATTACAAACTAAATGCCTAAAAAGCAAACATTTGATTTTTATTCATTTATGTATTATCATTAAACCACTTTTACAAAACAAGTAAGTGAATAACAAACCCAATTACAAGGATTAATAATGGATAATAAAAACTTTCCTGTTATGATTATTACAGGCAGACCCGCCGCAGGTAAATCGGAATTGATTGACTTTCTGAAGCATCTTGATCCCAACGAAAGATCAAAACGATTTTCAATCGCTAATTTTGAAGAGTTAGACGACTTTCTGTATGTGTGGGAAACTTTTGAGGTTGATGACATTTTAACAAAGCACGGTAAACCGCGGTTATGGACAGATGACAAGTATTGGTTCAAAGAACACTTCATCTGGAATCTATACATTGAGCGAATAAATTTAGAGTATAAAAAGAGAATGGCAAAAGATAAAGATTATCATTCGAAAATGACTACCTTAATCGAATTTGCACGCGGGGGAGAAAACGGAATATACGAAGCATTAAACTTTTTAGACGAGGATATTTTAAGAAAAGCTGTTTTAGTTTACATCAAAGTTTCGTACGAAGAATCGGTACGAAAAAATAGAAGACGAGCGAAAAAAGGATTAGAGGACTCTATTCTTTATCACTCGCTTCCAGATGAAAAGATGGACTTTTATTATAAAGTAAACGACTGGGATAAATTAGAGGTCAAAGACCCTAATTATATCGAAGTAAAAGGAATAAAAATTCCTTATGCAGTGTTTCAGAATGAACCGGAGAAAACACTCGACACAAAGTTGATCGCCGAAGAATTTGAAAAAGCTGTATCTAAACTGAAAATTTTAGTGAGTAAATAATCCCTTCCGTAAATAACCGTCATATTTCAATATGACGGTTATTGATATTCGAGTTTATTACTTTTTAACGGCGACAGCTTCTAATGCGCCCTCTGTTTTCAACTCGACCATACGTTTCTTTTCGGCAACCGATAAAAATCCAACCGCTACTAAAATAAATCCAAGCGAAACCCAATCTGCGGTTTTTGGAAATTTACCACCAAAAAGAAAATAAAAAGCTAGTGTTGATGCAGTTCCCGCAATTAAAGAAGTCAAACGATTTACTAATCCAGCAAATGTGGCTGTCCTGCCTTTGAACATAAACAAGAACACCGAGAAGAATGCGACGGCACCAAAAGTTGTACCCGCAACTATTTCCCAGGAATAAAATTCAGAAGGACTTCTGAGTACTTCTTGAAAGAGGTTAATCTGGAATACCGATGAATCTTTTATTGAGAACAAAATGTATGCTACTACAATTACGGTAACAGCAGCAGCAAGTTGTTCAATGGCAAAATAACCTTTATTGTCTTGGGGAACACCTTTCCCTCGGGTATTTTTAAAATAATTCATTATATAAAGGCGTATCGAATATGCCACAAGATAACTAGTTAATATGATAACGGCGGGAGTATAGCTTAAAAAATCGAACCCGACGCCCCTATCATAAAATAAGTGAATACTTACAGCAAGCATCGCAAAAACAACTGCAAACTCTTCTTCTTTGTAAACTTTCCTTTTTAGTATATTTTGTTTTATCTGTATCGCATCGATAATTCGGGAAATTACAATGATACTACCTCTCATTATAACCATTGCAACCATAACTGAAATTGGGAGTGTGTACATTAAAGTGGTTGTTGGAATAACTACAGCGGTACAAATGCCAGAGGGAATAATATATAAAAACTCAACGGGCATTTTTATACCTAAAAAAGATATCGAATAATTAGATTTTAATTTGAACCATCTAAATAAGAAAACAATAGATAAAGCAAACAGATTACCCCCTATTGTACTGTAGATCAGAAACTCCATATTCATCTTAACCTGTAAGACTTTGAATGCTTCAGGGGGTCCAATCTGAGTAACTAGAAAGTCCGTAAAATATTTAACCGCTACACCGAATATTACATAAAAAAAGAAATACCCTATACATAATTGTATGAGTCTGCTTGTGCTACCTTCTACTGTCTTCCACATCTAAACGACCTTTACTAATTTATTTTATCTCTTGGATTCGATTATCAATTTTTGATTCTATTATTTTAGCTTTTTTAATAGCTTTCTCTACTTCTTCAAATAAAGTAAGCTTCAAATAAATCGCATCGTTTACCTCAATACCTATATGGCGTTTCGCTTCACCCGCTAAATAATCGTTTACGGTGCAACTATACAGCCTGTCTTCATCGAGAGGTTTTCCGTTTATTTCTATATTCATAATCTCGATTTCACCTGCCCTATCAACTCTCCAAGTACAAATAATTCCGGACGTTTGAATTGGCGGTCGTTTCTTAATATAATATTCTACAACCGACTTAATTTGATTTCCACTAAGTTGGAAAGTAGTTAAAACATTTCGGAATGGAAGTATTTCAAAAAGGTCTCTTTTTGTTATAGGACCAGCGTTTAAATCCTTTCGGATTCCATGATTATTCATGAAAGCCACATCAGCGTGAACAGCTTCACGTTGTGCATCGGTAATAAAATTTCCGATAGCGCTCTCACCATCGCCTCTTTTCCAGTCGCTTTTCAATTCTCCGATTACTTCACTGTAGTCTCTATCAATTTTTTCTTTAAATGAGTCGACAAATTTTGTTAATTCATTTTTAGGCCTGTCCTCACGGTACCATAACTGGATTAGCTTGCCAGCATAATGTGTAACTTTGTCGTTTTCAACTGTCAAATCTAATTCACCCAAATTTTCGCAGTTACCACCAGCTTGTACAATTATCACATCGTTCACAAACTTTGGTTTATTGAGTCGAGTGTGCGAATGCCCTCCGACAATAACATCTAACCCTTGCACGTTAGCAGCAAGCACAGAGTCATCCCCCACACCTTGATGTGTCAATGCAATTATCAAATCAGTTTTCGGGTCTATTTCGTTTACCAATTTTTGTGTAGTCTCAATCGGTGATAAAACCTTCAGACCTGTAAGGTTGTTTTGATTGACTAGGCTGTAAAGAGATTGCGAGGTAATACCGATGACCCCAATCCTGATACCATTTTTGTTTATGATAACATATTTTTTGTTCTTAAATGGAAACTTACCTTTGTTATCTACAACGTTGGCAGAAAGGGTTGGGAACTTTGCGATCTTTACAAGTTTCTTAAGATTTTGTTGGGAAATATCTAAATCATGATTCCCAAAGCACCATGCCTCGTAACTGATTTTATTCATCATCTCAAACAGAGCACCACCAAAGGCACCCTTATATTCGTACTCGGTTATCGGATTTCCTGTCATCACATCACCGGCATCGATCAATAACGTCGGTTTAACTTTTCTGATACTATCAACAACGAACGATAGTTCTGAAAAGCCTCCAACCAATGGCTTTGGGTTTTCTTTTCTCCACAATGCTTCATGCGGTATGAAACCTGCATGAATATCATTTGTGTGTAATATTGTAATTGTTTTAGGTTGCTGTGTCTGAGCCAGACCAGCAAGCGATAGAATAAAAACAATCAACAACAAAGAATAAAAATATTTAAATACTGGCATATTCATTCCATTGTAATTTAAAAAGGTTCAAAAAAATGATATGTTTGCTCGTGTAATCTGTGAAAAGACCGGACACTACGAGCAAACGAAGATATGTTCTAATGGTTATCTGATTTTCTTTTTATGACGTTGTTTCCGTAGGCGTTTTTTTCGCTTGTGAGTTGACATTTTATGACGCTTTCTTTTTTTACCACAAGGCATATTTTACTTGTCCTTTCTTAGTTTTTTGGTTTGATATTAATATGTTGATCTAATATTTCTTTCGCTTTTTGCGCTACAGCAGATTTCGGATTTATCGATATACATTTTTTGAAATACTCTGTTGCTTTATCAAGGTTGCCGCTCTGAAAATTAACAATTCCTAAATTAAAATTTCCCAATTCGTGATTTGGAGAATATAATAACGCCTTTTCCATCTCTGCAATCGCTCTTCTGAAAAGCATAACGCGATTTAAAGTATCATTAAAAGCTAATTGATAATAGCTTACTCCCATATCGATGCGCGCTCCGGCATTCTTTGTGTCCTTTTCTAAATATTTTGAGTATGCAATAACAGCCTTTTCATAATACCCGTTGTCTTGATATAAATGAGCCAACGAGAGAACCGCAGAATTACTGTCTGGATGATCTTTCACAAAAGCCTCAAGCTGAGTTATCTCTTCCAGCGTGGCATCGTTATGGTTATGCCCTTCGTGGTTTTCCTGATCTTGATTACCAGGGGATGTTGTAACAGAATTAACAATGGCGGGCTTCCTTAGGAAAAATACGAGTACGATAACGAAAACAATAATTCCAATTATTACATAAGTGTTTTTATTTATAACTATCTGGGATTTGGGTTTATTCTCTGTCATTCAATTTTCTTTTGAGACTTTTTTAGATTAGAAAGATGAGCCATCATCGTTGTTGATTGCCGGTGGCATATTTTTTTTAAGATTCTCATTCACGATAGTTTTAAGTTCTTTAGATACCTTGAAAAGAGGAACAAAATGTTCCTCAACTCGAACTTGAACACCTGTGCGAGGATTTCGCGCCATCCTACCTTTTCGCTTTTTGACTTTATAGCTTCCGAAACCTCGAATTTCGATGTTCTTTCCTTCTTTTAATGCGTTGATGACAGTTGATATAAACCCATCAACGACAGCTTCGGTTTCAACTTTCGTTAAACCAGTTGCCGATGCGATTACGTCTACGATGTCTGCTTTTGTCAATTTAAACCTCCTTAGTTTAAAAAATATTTAATAAGGATATGTTAATTTATATTGTAAAATTGATTGATTAAATATTTCGTTTTTTAACGAAAATATATTATTAATCTTTATTTCACCAAAGACCCGTTCTATAAAGGTCTTGCGTTTCATTTCTTTAACTATCGCCGGTTCACCTGTGATCCCTGCGATATGTCCGGTAATTCTTATTGCATCCTCTAACGTACCTAAAGAATCCACAAGTCCCATAGTTTGTGCTTGCTCACCCGTAAATACCCTGCCATCAGCATAATCAATAATCTTATTATGTTCAAGCTTTCTTTCTTTTTCAACTATGGCTATAAATTGATGGTGAACGTCGTCCATGAGATCCTGGAAATATTTTTTATCTTCTTTATTCATTTCTCTGAAAGGACTCCCGGCGTCTTTATGTTTACCGCTTTTAATCGTATTCATCTCAACGCCAATTTTCTGCATCATCGGGTCAAGCCGTAAGAATTGTGAAATAACGCCAATACTTCCGGTAAGCGTTCCGGGGTTTGCAACTATTAAATTAGCTCCACACGAAACGTAGTAACCGCCGCTCGCGGCAACGGCCCCCATGGATACCACCACTGGTTTTCCCGTATCACGAATTTGGCGGACACTTTGATATATTTCATGGCTCGTAACTACACCGCCACCAGGGGAATCAACACGAAATAAAATTGCTTTGATTGATTTATCTTTTTGATATTTCTTAAGTTGTTTTACGATATTTTCAGATTCAAGAATAACGCCTTTCAACTCGACTAAGGCAATTTTCTCGCCCCTGCCGGATACATATTCAATATCATCTTCACTTGAAGGCAAGAAAATCACATACAGAAATAGCATGAACCCAAACCCTATTAAAATAATAAGACTCAAGATTCCGATTAACCATTTTGTAGAAGACTTCATTCCTATAACCTATTGATTTTACATATAATTATACGAAATCTAATAACTAAAGTCAATAAACAAAATCTTATTTAGCTCCTTGAAATATTTTAATTAGCTTCAGACGGTTCCCTTTCACTTCGATTATTTTTATCAGCAGGTTTTTATATTTAATTTCTTCTCCGACTGTAGGCATATGACCGAATAAATGAATGACAAACCCACCTATTGTCATGATATTTGCATTTTCGATGATTAATTCTACGTTCATTTTCTTTTCTACCTCTTTGATAATAATTGAGGAATCGCATAAAAAAGTATTTTTATCGATTTGTCTTATCCCTAAATTGTAATCGGTTAGGCTGTTATAACCCGCTAAATAATTGAGTATATCGCTAAAAGAAATAATTCCTGCCGTACCACCGTGTTCGTCGATTACTATCGCGATCTGAGTCCTAGTTAACTGAAACTCCTTCAAGATATCGAGTAAGGGTTTAGTTTCTGGTACATTACTGGCTTTGACTAACGAAGACCTTATGAATTCTTTTGACAAATTTTTAAGAAAATAACCCTTGAGTATATCTTTTAAATTGAGAACGCCTATTATATTATCCATATTATTCTCGAATACGGGTATAAAATTAATTTTTCTGTTCCGGATTATACTCAGCAAATTATTTGTATTCGCTGCAATATCATATCCTTCTATACTTATTCTAGGAGTGAGTATATCCTTTACTGTTAGATAATTTAACTCGCTAATATTTTGGAATAATGACCTTGTTGTTGAATCAACGTGAGATTGGCTTTCTACTATTTCGGTTAAATATTTTATCTCACCCATGCCAATTGCTGATTTTCTCTTATCGTATTTAAATAAGGATTGGACATTTTTACTGACCCATTCGAATATTTTTGTAACAGGCAGGAGTATGAATATCAAGATTGACATGGGTAGCGTAGCAAACAAGGCGAAGCCAACTGCAAATCGACGAGCGGTAATTTTTGGTGTAACTTCCCCAAATACGAGCAGGAATAATGTGACTGTAACAATTTCAACTAAAAGAAATACTGCTTTGCTATAATGATATTTTTCAATCAAAGAAAGCGTCAACATAGCAGCAAGAATTGCTAAAGTAATGTTGACAAGCGTATTGCTTATTAAAATTGAAATAAGTAACCGCGAAGGATTTTTTAAAATAGAATTAATTCGATGTGAAATAAATGGATGTGAAAGTTTTAATTTATCAAGGTCTGAGTGCTTTAACGAAAAGAATGCCACCTCGCTACCGGAAAAAAAAGAAGAAAGGCAGAGCAAGAAAAAAAAGATTATTATATTTATTTCAATCGACAACGATTATATAATTTAATATGTATTTACCCCCTGGTCGGGTTGGACAATAACTAGTTTCAGAATTTTATTACTGACTTCCGGGATTTCGATATGTGCGATGTATATTCCGCTCGCCACATATAAACCATAATCATTCTTTAAATCCCATCTTTCAAAAGAGGTTGTATTAGGCCCGTTAGTATAACCCGAACCTCGAAGAATAGTCCTTATCAAATCACCGGATAAGGAGAATATTCTGATTTGGTAATTGCCGGGTAAATTCGAAAAAGTAACAAACCTTTCGAATGAAGATTTTTCAGCTTTATTATAACCGAAATAAGGATTCGGAAAAACCTTTATTCTATCCATTTGTTGTTTCATAAGCATCTTGTTATCGAAAGTTGGCTTCTTTGCTACAAATTCGTAAACACGCCGCGTGTGCAAAGGATAATTCGGGGTGATTTTTAAAACATCACCTTCGTTCCACCTAACTGAATCTAAACCGGCTTTTCTAAGCCAAAACACATACATGACATCGACATTTTCAAAGTGGCCCAAATCGAGATTTTTATAAAATTCTTTTGCAGTATCAGAATATGTACTTTTTAAAATAAATAAATATTCAGATCCACCGAGTATAGCTGTGGTGGGATCCCATTTCCCGTCTATTCTACCCCTGCCTCGGTAAGTCCGAGTTACTGATGATGAAGGTGCAGACCAAAGCGAATCATTCTTCTCAACAAATGCCACATTTAACTGACGCTGTGTGAAGTCGCCGTCAGTTGAATCTACTTCCCAAACCGTAAAGGGTACAACTGGCCCTAATGCTGAGTTTTCAAAGGAAGTATCAGGTAGGGGCGATGGAAATCTATTATAATCCTGATAGACCCAGCCAGCACCGTTTCTCTTCGCGTATGGATAAAATGATGAATCAAAAGGTGGATATGGAGGGAAAAAACCGTAATTTGAGATATATCTATAAGCTTTTTGTGTATTTATTTTACTAAATCTTATCTCGACTTTTAGTATAGAGTCGGACGGAACAGCAGAATTTCGAAATAAAAAATTTTTCATCGTTGGATAAGACAACCCTGTGGCATCTATAGCATCCATCGCTATAGTTGTATTACCCTGACCTTTAAACCAAGTGAGGTTTGTTGAGGTTGTGCTCGTTACTTTGTCAGCTTTACTATTGTAATACGACCAACCTGGCGGTATTTGTGTGTCTCTACGTACACCTGACCGCGGTTTTGTAACTCTCACCTGAAAACCATTAAATGTTGGAGAATTAATATCTCCAGAAAAATCTTTCGATGCTTTGATCAGGGTGTCCCTGCTCGATTTTTCAATAAGATTCCACGAATCAATATTCAAACCTTCTCCGTCGAAAGTAACTTGATATGTTTTTCCGTCCAGAGCAGTAGGTAAAAACACCACAGGTTTTACGGCATCATCACCAACTCGGTTAGTCTCGAGAACGCTTCCGAATTGAGTTGTAATCTCAGAACCAATCGGCTGCTGATGGGGGACAATTATTATTGACCTAATAAAATTTTCTAACATGGTCGGTTTAATACCGACAACAGAACTATCTGTGTTAAAGGAATAAGCCGTAACGGCAAAGTAATATTCCTTGCCATTAATAAGTGGTCCTCCTGTTAGCTCATCAGTAATAATGCGTAAATTTCTTTTAATCCCTGTGTCATTTCCAAAAGCAACTGGAGACCAATATTTATAACCCGTAGCCTTATCTATTTGCCAATCGTATATTTCCCGTATTCCATTAACGAGATCAAATGTTGAAATCCTCTTCCATGGTCCCTTCTCAGTTTCACCCTGATAAATATTATAACCCTCAAAACGATAACTAGAGTTTTGATATAATTCTGTTGAATCGTTGCCCGACCAGTCTAAAACTATTTCATTCGCCAATTCAGAGTATTCCACTTTCGGCTGTTGAGGCGGACCGGGAATTTTATAATTCGACTGATAAGCTTGTTCAACCACCGCATCGTAAGTTTTAAGAAGAGATACACTATTTAATTTATCTTTGCCTTGTGCAATGATAAATGCATAAATAATTTCTTGTGTGTCTTTTGCGGCAAATGTGAATGGTCCTGTAGATACTAAGATTTTAAAGTCCTGAGGGTTAATCGCAATCCTATTATTGTTTGGCAACCATCCCTTGCTTTCGACGGGGTCGCCGCTTAGCGGGAAGTTCGAAGCTGTTCTTGTGAACGGATTAAGATGTGTAGTATCGTACCAACCCCTTCTACCTCTCATATATTCATATGCGATCGAGACATATTGTGAATCACCGATAGGGGGAACGCGGTCAATATTTGTCTGAGTTCCAAAATATGAAAAGGATTGCATTTTAAGGTTTGCATAACCTTTTAGCCATGTTTTGTTAACTTTTGCACTATCAAAACTATTACCCGTAAAAATTACAGGGCCTTGAAGTAAATCTACACCTACCGCGGGTGGTTGGCTATAATAACCATTACTTGCAACATCCACAGAATTTCCATTATATGCATATCCCATATTGAGCAAGGTATCGCACGCGGGTAGATCATCTTTTGGGTAACCGATATCAGGGTCTATGTATGAAGAGATGTAGGTATCATAGTAAGGGGTATCACTTTTATTAATAATTTGATACCGTAAAAATATTGTGTTCCCTAGAGCACCTTCTTGATTATATCCCCACATCAAAACATGAATTTCGACACCCATCGGAAGACCTTTACTCATATTCACATGCCCTGAGTAGTTTAAGTCATTATAAACCCAATACATCATCTGGTCTCCAAAGAATTCCGGGATATCTCCGTGTCTGGGAGTATAAATACCGTCTCCATTTAGATCAACCCAAGGCGCTCCCTGTTTTACGGGCCAAGAATTCCATGAATCATATTCTCCGTTTTGAGCAGCTAACGAGTCGTGTTTTACAACTTTATAAATTCTGAACTGTTCGTTTAAAGGATTTGCCGCGACTGAAAAATCATTGTTCTTCGTATCGAATGTTCCATTGATCTGCCCGGGTTGGAATTCACTCTGATTACCTTGGATAACTGACATTCGTATAGTACCTCCTCCTGCTCGGCCTGCTATCCAGAGTCCAGAACTATTAATGGCAGTCTTGAGCGTTCCTTTGGGATACACGAAACCCGCACTTTTATTACTGCGGTCGTAGAACAATTCACCGTCGTTATATGCCCAACCGAGAATGTGGTTAATGTCGAGTGTTTTTCCTGTCATAATACTCGCTTTTCGGAAATCATCCTTATTGAGAGGAGCATTCTGGTTAAACACAATATTAATTGAACAAAATTGACAAAAAATAAAAACAACGAAGGTTTTAAAACTCATTAAATAACTCCAAATACTAAATAAATTATGGTAACTGAATATGTCTGAATTACGCTCTAAAACGGAAGGTCATCTTTCTCGGCTTCCAAAATAGTTTCAGATTCAGACGGTAAGTTGTTCTCTTCGCCTGCAATTCCTTTGCCCACACCCAGCATAATCAAATTATCTACAACGATTTCAGTAATGTAGCGCTTAACCCCGTTTTTATCGTCGTAATTCCTATTTCTAATACTACCTTCGATGTATACCTTCTGACCTTTTTTTAAATACTGAGCAGATATCTCAGCAAGCTTGCGCCATGTAACAATATTATGCCACTCTGTTCTCTCAGTCAATTTTCCTTCTGCATCTTTCCAACTATCGCTTGTCGCAATAGAATATGTTGCTACAGCAGTTCCATTCGGGGTATATCTCAGTTCAGGGTCTTTTCCGAGATTTCCTATCAGCATAACTTTATTTAAACTTTTTCCTGCCATTGTTCTCTCCTTTTAAAATGTTATTATTATATTAAATATTGAGTTAGAACTAAAATATTTTGTCGGACGGTATCCATAGTCGATGCTAAAATCTATCCCGCCAACACTTTGCCTAATACCAGTACCATAACTGATACCATAAATATAATTCGTTTCTTCAGGAATTAAAATATAACCCATTCTTAAAAATATCATGTTTTCGAAAGAATATTCAATGCCTGTTTTGTAAAGATCGTTGCCGAAATTATTATTCTCGAATGAGCCAGACAGAATAAAATGGTTTTCTTCAGAAACATATTTTTCGTACGCAAAGCCTAATTCCAATGAAGAAGGCATCTCAAAAGGAGCAGAATTAATACGCACGACTCTTTCCGCTCCTTGCAAAGGTGTGAGGCTAACAGTTCTATCCAAATCAGTTCCTTCGAACTTCATAGAAGGACCAACATTTTTTATTACAATCCCAAATAGTAGCCCCGTGTTTCCCGCAATATATTGAATACCTACATCAAATGCCACACCAGCCGCAGAAGTATGGAAAAATTTTTCAAGTACATATTTCCCAGTTACCCCGACGGATAACCTATCAGAGATTCGCTTTGAATAAGATAACCCAAGGGTAATATACGAAGGTGAAAAATAATTCCCCGTTCCTTCTGGATAATCCTCAGTAGTTTCTTCAATCTTACCAAAATCCAAAGATTTGATGTTAAAAGCTATAGAACCCAAGTCCCAGAACTTAGATGCGATTACAGCGCTATTCACATTTATATCAGCAAAATAATTCAAACGTGAGAAAAACATTTCAACGGTATTCTGAGTTATAGAAAGTCCCGCTGGGTTCCAGTTCAACGCTTCTATACCTGATGCGACTGATACAGTTGAACCCCCTAAAGAATAACCACGTGCGCCGAATGGCAATAAAAGTTCAAGTGCTCCGGCTGTTCCCTTCTTGCTTTCCTTTCCACCGCAATGGGCTACATTATCAATAACCGTTGAAATACTTAATAATATTCCAAGATATACCAGAATTATATATTTTTTCTTTCTTGCTTTACGCATGTTTTAGTTACATTCTATTTTACTGAATTATTTATAGTATTTTTTACCGATATAATTATCGTGTTTGGAGTTAAAAAATAAAAATTGCCAGCCAACAATTCGATATCAATAATATCCCCGGCAAATGAGTCGGCAAAGAAACCTGTTAAATCGAACTGATTCAGTTGCCTTCCAAAGGAATCATATTCCGTGATATATTTACCGTTGTGAATAGTATAAACATTTGTTCCTTCAAGACAAAAAGTACTCACACTGTAACTCGAATCGAATTTAATAATACCACGCCTCGTTCCCCAATTATCGAATATCCAAATTTTATTTTTTTCTAAAACATAAAGATTGCTTTCGAAATCTATCTCAAATTTTATCGGATTCGCAACTCTCTCCGAAACCGATTCATAACCTCCGAATGAACTATTTATTTCACCGTTCTTATCAAACTTTAATATTCTTTTATTTTCGTTGTCATATATGAACAGATTTGAAAATTGATCCACCGCTATAGCTGTTGGTAAACCAAACGTGAGATGTAAATTATCAGTGTTTCTTTTATATAATGTTGAAATATACTCAAGCTGCTTATTAAACCTTATGATGCGGTGATTATAATAATCCGAGACATAGACATTTAAGCCAACGCTCGCATGCACTGATATCGGTTTATCGAAATTATAATTTCCCCAACCCCAACTTCCGATTTCCTTAATAAATTTACCTTCGTCATTTAATTTTATTAATTTATTATTATCCGAATCAAGCACGAATATATTTCTTTCAGTATCGATAGATATTGAAGAAGCAGCGGATATATAGTTTTTCAGGTCGATCAATTTATAACTTGATATTTGTGCTATACTTGAATTTAAGAAAACAAATAAAGTATAAACCGAGAATAAATAATATTTAAGTGAGTTAGACATAAATTAAAAGGGGTTGCCTTAAATTAGCAAGGCAACCCCTTACTGTCAATATCCGTTAACTAAAAACCTAAACGCACTGTGAACCATTGATTCGCCGCGAAAAACTTTGTGGACCTATAAGCATAATCGACAGCCATCTGGACACCGCCTACATCATATTGAAGTCCCGCACCAAAAGATGGTCCATAAATATTTTCAAAAGCACCCGGGATGCCTTGAGTTATCGAGTACCCGGCTCGTAAAAATAAATTATGTTTAAACGAATACTCTGCGCCGAAACGATATTCATCATTTGAATAATTGTTGTTAACGAAACTACTATTAAATGTTAAATCATGGTCAGCGGTAAACGGGTATACGTATGACAATCCTAATTCTAGAGTTGTGGGTAAATCGAAGGCAGCTGTTCGAAGCCTCATCGGTTGTTGTGGAAAACCTACCTCTTGGTTAGGGTCTTCAACTGTGCGTTCAAGATCAGGCCCGTCAAACCTTAATTTTGAACCAATATTTTTTAACACAACTCCAAAATTAAAACCGGTTGCGCCCGCTTTATATTGTAAACCTAAATCGAAAGCAAATGCTGTGGCTTCTACACGAGTTACTGATTCATAAATCATTTTGAAATTTGTGCCAAAAAATATCCTATCCGTCATTCTGCGAGAATATGTTAAACCGACAGTCAGGTAAGTGGGTGAATAATTTATACCCGTTCCATCTGGTTTATCGATAGTAGTAATTTCGATATCACCAAATGATAACGACTTCAGGCTTGCAGCGATATACCCGAAATCTTCAAAATTTCCGGAAACTGCTAAATAATTTACACCTATGTCAGCAATATAACTCAACCTAGAAAATAGCACTTCTGCACTTAACGGGCTTCGAGCTAAGCCCGCTGGATTCCAATGTATTGCTTCTAATCCGCTGGCTGTACCTAAAACTGAACCACTCATGCCAGAGCCTACGGATCCAACTGGAATTAACAATTCCGGCGCACCCGCAGTGCCTCTTCTATTAGGAGAACCCGCGTATGAATCATTAATTAAACAAATGCTTAATACGACAACTACAATTATTTTTATTATTTTCCAGCTATTCATTTTTTCTTCTCCTTATAAATTCGTTAGAATGTATCGAGACGTTCTTCTTGTATGAAGATCGCAAACTTAACAATTCGTTCACCAATGCCTTCGGCTTCAATATGGGCGATGTACATTCCGCTCGCAACGGGTATGCCCGCATGGTTCTTCAAGTCCCAGTTCGTAGAGCTATTATCGATCACACCTTTAAAATCGTGATCTATCACTGCGACCATATCACCTATAAGATTGAAAATTCTTATTTTACATTTTGAAGGGAGGTTGTTAAATGTAACATAACTGTCAAACGGGTCTCGCTGTAACTGGTGCGATGCATAATAAGGATTTGGAACGACTTTGATTTTAGCAAGTTCGTTTCTCTGTTTCGCTAAAGAAGACAAGCCAATTTGCGGCGCTTTAACTTCAAACTCGAAATTCTTATTAGCATTTAATGCATAATTGGGACGAATATAAAGAACATCACCCTCTTTAAAAGTAGTATCCGCTTTTATCCGCCGCATTTGAACAGCATACATAACTGGAACTTCAGAAAATTTAGACCACATATCAAAATGCAACGCATCATAGCCTTTGTAGATTGGTTTTAGAGTGTCGCTATAATCGGTTGCGAAGATCAATATTACTTCGTCACCCCGCTTAGAATTTACAACAGTTATACCTTGTTTACGTTCCGGAGAGGGCGACCACCTACCATCGACATTTCCATAATAAATATACTCTTTAATGGAATCGATCGTAGAATCAGGCTTAGTAAATTTAGTCCATTGATACAGTGAATCATTTCTCTCCACAATTCCGACATCAAGTTGCCTATTCGTTCCGTGGACTGAATCTACTTCCCAAACTGTAAACGGAACAACGAATCCGCTGTCTGGAATTCCTAAACGATATAACTCATAATCCTGGTATAAAAAACCACTGCCCATGCTGTCTTTTACAAACGGTCTAAATTCAGGATGTTTGGGTCTTCGTAAGATTGGTGGGAAAGTACCAAATCCATCTATATAACGATATGCTTTCTGTGTGTGTGTGTTACTGAACCTGATCTCCACCCGTCTTAAACTATCAGCTCTGAGTCCGCTCGGTTGATTCACAAAGTTTTTCGCAGTCGGGTAAGAAACCAAACCATACGTGGACAACGGAACAAATTCATCCATATCGGTACCTTTAGCACCATTGAACCATCGTTTTCCTTTATATCCCCAACCACGCGGTATTTGTGTAGAACGACGTACACCGATAGGTAATTTTAACACTTTGGGCATCACATTAGAGACAACTGGGAAGCTCGGATCAGCTCCGAAGTTTGTATAATTCTCAAAAACTGTATCTATTATATTTCCATTGTTATCAATTTTTAATAAATTCCACGAATTCACCGAAGTATCGATACCATTCAAGGTTATCCGGTACTTTGCAGCCTCAGTCCGCCAAGGATCCATCACATTGATTTGTACGGCGTCGTCATAATTATTTTGGTTTATCCAACGGTCGTGTTCAACCAAAATACCTGTATTATTTCCAGATGGGAACTCTGTACCTTCTACCGGTTTTCTTGGAATAATTGTAATAACAGATCTTGGCGATTCAAGGACCTTTAAACCACTAATTGTTCTTTGTTTTACCATATCGGTATCATTATAATCGGCTATAGCAGTAGCTGTAACAATAAAATAATATGGTTTGCCAGGAATAAACGGTTTCAGAGCTATCCTATCTTCAGTTAGAAGAATTTGATTTGTAATACCTTCAGTAGTACCCTCCCAGATTTTCGCCCAAACAGGATCATCAACATTAGGAACAGAAATAAAATCATAAACTTTGTTTCTGCCACCCTGTACATACCAAGCGCCGAGTTTCTCGATTTTTGCAGAGGGTCTTAGAAGTGGATCATTAGTTTGATAGATAGCATATTCATGAAATTTCCACGTGGTTTTTGCAAATCTTTCATCATAATTCTCAAAGGATTCTGAATTCTTATCCCAGGTCAGTAAGAGATTGCCCTCAATATAACTGTAATCCACCTTTGGTGTAGGTGGTGCAGGTGGTAATTTAAAGTTGTTATTGAATAAAGTTTGAGATAGATCAGCGTACTGTCTTAGAATAGTGATACTATTAAAATTGCTTGAGCCCCTACCGACAATTATTCCGACAACAACTTGTTGCGTGTCGCCCGGCATAATTGTAAATGGACCTGCGGGCATTGTAAAACGAACATCGGAAGGCTGTAGAACATCCTTGTTTAACCAACCCGTATCTGCGACTGGGTCGCCTGCAAATACAAACTTCGTGACGATACCATCAGGATCAATCCATGGTTTACCTGTTACTGTAAGCCCTTGCATAACATTATAAGATTGTGCATAACGACTCGGGTCATACCAATCTGGGTTTGTACATCCACCTTGGCCGGGATTACAATAGAAATTAAACCCCGATTGATTCAGGTTTTTATATCCCGGTAGTCTCTTCCCAGACCATTTTGCGGTATCAGTAATTATATCGGTTTTAATTTTCGGGCCCTGAAAATATTTGTAACCTACCGCTGGTGGATTCGAGCCGTAACCTGGAGGTCCATCTTGATTATCTCCATTGTAGGCAAATCCTAAATTTCTTTTTTCGTTTGTAACGTGGTCAAATATTGTAGTATCAACACCTGCGTAGTCATCAAAAGCATCACCTAAATCCGGGTCTGACCAAACTACTAAATAAGTTGAGTCCCACTGAACATTGCTTTTATTGATTACCTCAAAACGCATAAAAATCATCTGTCCAAATGGACCGGCTCTATTGTAAGCCCAACTTAACTGACGAACTTCGGCACCAAGCGGTCTACTTTGTCCCCAAATTCCAGTATGGTAGGCCTCCTCAGCATCGTTATAAACTGAATACATCATCATATCTGGGTATACAATATCGTCACCCCAAGTCAATGCTGGTTTATCAATGGCAGGGTTGTACAACCCATCGTTATTTAAATCCGCGAAGGGAGCGCCTTGGTCAACAGGCCACTCAGCAAAATCCACGTTGAAAGGCGTGTCTTCATTCGGTTTTACCTTAAAGTATCTATACTTCGATTTTGTGTAGTCATCGGCTTTTCCATCCGAAAGTATGATACCCGGTCTAAATTCAGAGAAAAAGTGCCCTACTGTTCCGACTCTTATCTCTTTTTTAGTAGTGTCTTCAGTATTTTTTACTTTAGCACCAATCCACATGGACGAAGAGAAAATAGCATGTACTCCTCCGCCTTTGGGCCATTCAAAACCTGGCCCAGTTGTGCTGTGGTCAGAAAAAAATTCTCCATCATTCCGATACCATGCACTGATAGTGTTAATATCCATTAATTTTCTATCAACTACTGTCGGTTTAAAACTGGGAACCCCATTCAAATGTTTCATATCCACTGCAGACAGTGTCGAAACAATAAGCATTAAGAGAACCACTGTGAATAAGCTTTTCTTCATAATTATTAGCTCCTTAAATTCTAAAAATATATTTATTAAAATTCTAAAATAAAACCTAAACGAACCTGACGGGGTGGTCCAACAAACCCCGGTTCAGCTTCAAACATATGATACAATCCCTCAAAAACAGGTATTTCAGATTCTCTTCCGGATTCCTGTAGTCTACTTATCGTTTCTAGTCCATCTACGGAACTCAGGTAACCAGTTTGGTCAGGTTGTCCTGAACCAGGCCATACGTTTGCTATGTTTTTTCTATCTAACAGATTGAGGCAGAGAATATATGTATTAAGACGTAAATTACCTAAGCCCAACTCGAATGTTTTATCTAACCTAAAGTCGAATCGGAAATTCCAGCCACTGTAATTATCGTTGATTGTTGATTGTGGTCTGATCCGTGAATCGGTGGGTGGAATATTTGGGTCATTTAAAGTATAAGGCCGCCCACTGTTTGCTCTGAATAATAAATTCATACCAGTATTGTCGAGAAATATATTATCCATTTTACCAAACCGATAATCCAGGTTCGCAGCCAAGGTATGCCGCTGGTCATAATCTAATGGGGATTCAAATTTTGGAGCGCGGGCATTCAACCATATAATAGTACCCAGTGTTCCAGAACTCGATCCCGTTCCTGATGCGTACGATAGTGTATAGTTTACGGAAGCTGCAAAATTGTTCCAACGTCGTAAATCATAAGTTATATCCAAGCCCTTAACTGTGGAATAGTCGCCGTTTTGGTAAACTGAGAAAGTTGTTTTATTAAATTTAGATTGTATGAAACCAAGCTGGATCAATCCAGTGATCTCTTTATAATAAGCTGTAACGTTCACACTCGCAACCTCACCAATTTGTTGCCGAATACCAAGCTCATATTGCGTAGTTTTTTCGGGGTGTAATTGTGGATTATTCATGGTCCAATAACCGGGTTGATCATACCATTCTATAATACGATCTTGGCTCATATATAGTAAACTTAGTGCTGGCATCTGTGCAAACGTACCATATTGGGCAAAAAACACAGTCCGATCTGAGACAGGGAATGAAAATCCTAAGCGTGGACTAAATATCGTGAAAGGTTTAGCACTTTCGAAACTAGCAGCGTCGATTTTATTCGGATTTCCCCAACCATCAGTTGGAATAGGTTCCCCCGGAAATTTTTCTGCAAATTTTTCTTGAGTTTCATATAGTTGTGTATTTTTACTGTTAGAAACATCAAATAAATCTTTGAATACATCTGTATTTGAATCCCAATAGTCCCATCTCAATCCTGCGTTGAGAACAAAGTCTTCTAATTGCATTTTATCTTGAAGGTACAGAGCAGCAAATATTGGTTTCTTTGGTCCTTCACTTCTCTTCTCTTTGTTGTACGAATCATACTCTACTTCCCTGCCAAAATAGTCGTACCCATATGTGTTGACACCTCTTGCTGCGTATTGTTTAAAGACGTAATATTGTTGCGCACTGTCAAGTAGGTCGGGGTTTTGGAGAATGATAGATTTAATACTATCAGCGATAATAGCCATTGCAAGCGGGCTAACAGAGTATCTGCGTAATTCGTGAATTTTGTAGTCAACGCCAAATTTTATTTCGTGCTCATCTATCTGATGAGTTAGATTCGTATTGAATTGCCAGAAAATTGTTTTATTCTTTGAATATGAATTGTAAACTCTACCCGGAAAAGCAAAGTTACCTAAGTACGGATCCATCGGGATTCGCAATCCTTTTAGCTCGTCGATAGGTAAGCTTGAATAATTTGTAAATAATGGGTTTTTATATGGGTCGCCGTAATCGAACACACGATCTCTGTGTACTGCATCCATAGTTTCATTAGAGGATTTGTAGTAACTGATTTGTGCGTCCACAAATGTTTTGGGATGAGGAGCCCACGTCGCTCTGAGAGTATATTGATCATTATCAGTATAACTCAAAGGATTATGGAAAGAATTCATAAGAAAATAACTTGATACTCCTAGGCGGTCTTCAGACCGGGAAGAAATTCCACCTAGATTGAATCTAAAGTCGCCTAAGTTCATTGTGATTTTTTCGTTCCATGAGTATCTCTTAGATGAAGCTGTTGGCATTTGACCGGGTCTGGCTAAATTCCAACTAGGTTGGTCGAGCATAAGTTCTTTAGCTTTCTGTTCAAGACCTGCCAAACCTTCAGATGTAGTCGGATCAAAAGGATCTTTACCCTGTAATGTCTGAAGATAATTTACGCTGATTTCCTTAAACTTTGGCCAAATAGAGTTTGCGACATTTCCTAGATCTTCAGAATTATAGCTGGGATTCGGGTCCCTATTAAATGAGTATTCAAACGAACCAAAAAATTGTATTAAGTTTTTATTCGTTGGTATTATTGGACCCCCAAGTGATAAATTCATTAACGACGCACCATTATTCCGAAGTCCTTCTATTCCGTCGCCGATGAATTCATCGCCTACGTATTCAATACTACCAAAATAATTTGCTTTACCGGATTTCGTTGAAACATTTACGATACCACTCATTACGTTCCCATATTCAGCACTATAACCACCAGTCATTACAACTAATTCTTGAATTGCTCTTTGGCTCACAAATGCAGAAGAACCACCAGTCAACGGGTCGTTCGTCCAAACTCCATCTACAATGTAACCGGTTTCTTCAGAGCGACCGCCTCTGATGTTCAGAGAGCCACCTCTCTCGTCCTGCACAACACCGGCACTTGTAGCAGCCATTTCGCGGAAACCTCGTACCGGCATTAACTGAATTTGTTCACTCGTTACTACGCGAACGGTTCCGGTTTGATCTTTGGGTATTATAGGCCTTTCCGCAGAAATAATGACTTCTTTAAGTTCAACTGCCTCAGAACCCATTTCGATGTTTTGTTCAGTATTAAATCCAACCATAACTTTTAAATTCTTTACTGTAACTTCGCGGTATCCTACAAGACGTGTAATTAAATTGTAGGTTCCCACCGGAACGTTCATGATTAAATATTTACCGTCGAGGTCAGTACTCGCTCCAATCACAGTACCCTCGAGAATGATATTTACACCCAACAGCGGTTCTTTAGATTCTTTGTCGAAAACACGGCCAGTTATTTTTCCTGTCGTCTGTGCGATAGCAATAGATGCAATAACACAAATTAAAAGGATAATAAGAATAAATCTTTTGAGCAACATAGATCCTCCTAAAAAATTTACAAATTGATAGTTTAAATTATTAACAATTTTCATTAAGGTTACATATTATTAGAGTCAAAATATATATAAATCATTATACAAAATCAAATTTTTTTTTAAAAAATAAGAATGAAATGAACAGTAGGATGAATTAGCATTCCGGTAGGTATTGCAAAATACTCGATGCACCCTGGATAATAAATCCAGGATGCATCAAAGCTAAAGATTAAGGCGAGAAATTAAAAATAAACGTATTTCTCTTAAAGTGTAATCTTAACCGTGAACCATTGGTTTGCATCAAAAAATTCAGTAACACGATAAGCGTAATCGAAACCTACGGCGAATCCACTAACATCTAAATTTAAACCGACGCCAAAAGTTGGTCCATAAATATTATCCGAATACTGCGATACTGCATATCCGCCGCGTAAGAAGAACATGTTTTTGAAACCATATTCTACTCCAAAGCGATATTCGTCAGCGTCAAAGTTGGCATTTTGGAAATTCGCTAATGCCGTTATCGAATTGCTTTCATTTATAGTGTACGGATATGCGATACCAACTTCGAAAGTAGTCGGCATTTCAAAATCGGCGCCGACAACTCTCAGAGGTCTTTGACGACTTCCCGGTTCAACTCCGGGTAAATCTACAAACCTCTCGAGGTCAGCTCCGTCGAAAGTCAAACCACTACCGAGGTTTTTCAGAGTAACACCGAGCTGTAACCCTGTTTCACCTGATTTATACTGTACACCAAAATCGAATGCAACACCCGAGGCACTAGTTCGAATGATTTTTTCTGAAACCAACTTAGCCGTCACACCACCATATATCCTGTCTGTAAACGCTCTTGAATACGTTATACCAAGCGTCATGTACGTTGGTGAAAATGTGCCGCCGGTTCCCTCAGGATTAAGCGCCGTCGTAATCGGGATGTCACCAAAATTCAATGTTCTGAGTGAAAAACCGAAAGTACCAACTTCGCCGAAGTTAGTACTGACTGCGAAATATTCCAAATCGATATCTGCAAGATATGTCAGATGTGAGAACATTACCTCGACACCCGAACCTCTTGCTACTCCCGCAGGGTTCCAGAATATAGCATCTACTCCGGAACTGTAAGCATTTAAGGAACTGCCTAACGCAGTACCGCGTGACCCGACAGGAATCAATAATTCCGTTGCACCGGCAGTACCAATTCTATTTTTTGAGCCAGTGTAAGCTGGGATTGAGCAGACAACAATCAAGATTGTTATCATAAGTATTATAAAAATTTTCTTTGTTATCATTTTCTGTTTCTCCTAAATTTTTTTTCGTATTAGAAGTTATCAAGTCGTTCTTGTGCCATAATAACAGCAACCTTCAGTATTTTAGTACCGATACCTGGCATATCGAGATGAACTAGATACATTCCGCTGGCAACTGGTAATTCGTTTTCATTCAGTAAATTCCAGTCGAATGTCGTACTTTGGTCGTCTTTATCGAGAGTTCTCACTAAGCTGCCTTGTAAGTTAAAAATACGGAATTTACATTGCGCTGGGAGATTAGTAAATCTGATGACACGACCGAATTGATTTCGTTCGTACTCGTTAGTTCCAAAATATGGGTTCGGTACTGCCATAATATTATCTGCTTGAATTTTCGCTAATGCCAGATCACCTTTCTTCGCTGCTATACTTGCCGTACTAAAATTGAAGACGTCGGTGGCTGTATTCACAAAATAAGGTAATACTGTAATTGTCTGTCTTTGTGCATAAGCGGTAAATCCTTCGTTCAACATCAGCCCCATGATGTACATCGCATCGTTTTCCCATGGGCCACCATCGCCATATGTCGGAGTAGAGCCGCTATTTTCAGTCGGGCAGATTATCAACACTTCAAGTCGTCTTGCGTCTGACCCAGCTACGGCTTCCGGTACTGGATCCCAATTTCCATCAGCGGTCTGATCTCGCCAAGCAATATTTAAATATTTTGGATTAGCCGGATCAGTAATATCTTTAGCTCTTATAGGTATCATTCTCATGGCATCAAATCTATATCGGGTTACGCCACCAACAGTGGTTCTCCTGTACTGGTGTGCCCAACCAGAATCGGCTGCATCGAATGATATTTCCACATTGCGATAAGCAGAGAACGGTAAATTGTTAGCAGTGAACCCAAGGTAGTGATCTATAAAATTACCAACGTCGAGACCGCCAGCGTAATATGTCATATGCCAAAAATTGCCATTGGGACCTAACCATTGTGAATCTGCGTCTGCGGGAGAAACCGCCACTCCATTATCTCCAAAGGATGGATTAAGAGCTGGAGGAGGATCGTTTACTTTTACCATTAATCCTTGGATAACAGGATAAACCCCATCACCAGATTGATTCATTTGATTATTCAAAAGTGTATCATTAGTAGTTTTATTAATAAGGAACCAAGATGTTGCACCGGCGCCAAGATCATTAAAACCGACTGAATAATTATTACCTGTTACCTTAGATGGATCAATAACCACAGGCACAACAGAACCGTTAGAGATACCTAGTGGATGAGTAACACCAATAACCGAATCACCGTAAGCAGAATTAAATTTTGAACCTGAAGGTTCAAGCTGAGGTCTGACAACAAGAATATTCTTTGAACTTTCGAGTGTTTTAGGTACACTTTCTTTATTGTAAGTGTAAGCAGTTACCGCAAAGTAATAATCTTTGTTATTAACTAGAGGTGAATTTGTTATATAATCTTTTTTAATTAACAATGCTCTTTGAATTTCATTATCGCTGCCAATTTTGACGGGTCTATTTACGAAAGCACCAATTGAAGGATCAAAAACATCATCATAAATAACCATCACATTGTTTTTAATATCGTATGTAGCTACCATTTTTTCATTGCTACCGGAAATATTTGAGTACTGATAAACAACATAACCTTCAAAATCATAGTATGGCTCGGGATCTCCAGCAGCATCAGCAAGTGGATCAAATGTATGTGTTACCTCAATCTCATCTGCCAAAGCAAAATTTTCTCCCCAATTCACGACAATCATCTTGTTTAAAGCTGCAGCTTTAACGGTTGGGGCTTTAGGAGGAGCAGCCAATTTAAAATTCAAGTCATAAGCAGTTTGAGCAACAAGGTCAGCCTGTTTTAAAGCAGTAACACTACCTAAGAAGTCTGCACCAACAGCTATCAAATTTCCTGCTACAATTTCCTGAGTATCGCCGGGTGCCATTGTAAACGGACCGGAACTCATCATGAATCTACGGTCGCCACCAGCGCCCTGCTCAATCCAGTTTGTAGTAGCATCGTAAGGTTTTGTCGGATCACCGGGGAACATAAAATCGGCTGGATTACCATTTGGATCAGTGATTTTTATTCCATTCCTATCATAAGCCATCATGTAATAATATGTCTCCTGACCGGTTTGAGGATTGCCGAGAGGTGATGTATCGTTATTATATTTTACAAATGATGTCATTTTTAAATTTTTATACCCCGGAACTCGTAATCCAGAAACATAAGCAGTATCAAGCGGGGATGGTACGATGGGCCCTTGGAAAAAGTCAAAACCAGTGGCTGGAACCGCACTGCCATATACGCCATCGATTGCATCATAATTGTAAGTGTAACCAAGTCCTAATGTTGTATCGCAACCGTCGTAATCATCGCCAGAATCACCCAGGTCAATGTCTGTCCATACTGTTAAATAAGTATCCTTTAGGGTGCGTCCACCTTTATTAATTAATTTCCATTTATAAAAAATGGTGTTACCGAGAGCATCGGAACGAGCGAAAGCAAACGCTGTTAATTGAACTTCGATTCCTAAAGGTGGCGTATTTTGGTTAGTATGTACGGCGGGATCATTATCGTTAAAAACACACCATATAGTTTGGTCACCGATTAATTCTGGTGTATCGATGCCTGAATCCCATACGCCGTTTCCATTAACATCTACATAAGGTGCACCATCATTTCCGGGCCAATTAGCATAATCGGGATTACTTAATGCATCATCGCCCCGCGAAATTTTATACATTCTCCAGCGGTCATCTGCCGGATTAATGCCAACGCCGATAGGTCCGGCTACATATTCGTAAGCATATTCAGCGATAGCAACTCTTACAGTATTTGTAGCGGAATCAATCGCACCCATCCATAGACCGGACGCGTAATTAGCAGTATTTCCGCTTCCTTTGGGCCACTCGAAACCTGCATCTCCTGTTCCAGGGTCCCTGTTGAATGAACCGTTATTTCGTACAAAAGTTGATATATTATTAATATCGATTTTTGTGTAATCGCCTATAATTGTTGGTTTTGGGAAAATCTTATTTCCCGGTTTATCCGCAGATACTGCATCGGACTGACTCACCAACAGTATTGCGATAAACAAAAAAACCAACACGGTGACATAAAAACTATTTCTTTTCATAGAAGTATTCTCCTTCGTAATTTTATATTACCTTGTTTTATATTAAACGGAAAATCAAACGGGGTGAAATTATTCACCCCAATATTCATTAATAAAAAATCCGTATTCCAAATCTCATCTGACCTGGGACACCATAATTAGCTGGATTCGCTTCCCGGTCTTTGAATATTTGTTCAGCTTCTGGTCCGTTTTGAGCAACCCATTCCATTCCTTCTCTTGATGCCAACCAGCCTGTGTTGGAAGGTTCACCGGTTCCTCTGTAAACACTGTATACATTTTCGGAACTTAAGATATTAGTCCACCAAATATATACATTAGCAGATATTTTATCGTACACAAATGTTTTATCGAGCTTTAAATCCAATCTGAAGTTCCAAGGTGTGTATGCCTGGTTAATGCCTCCTGTAGGTGGAATTTCCGTAACGCCACCAAAAAATGGATTATACGGGAGAGACTGTGTGTACGGAATACCACTATTGAATGTGAAGAGTGCATTCATTCCAAACCTCTCTAAAGGCCGAACACCAAAAAGGATCGGTCCTTCACCGCCAAACATGCGATAGTCAATATTGAGACTACCGTTATGCCGTCTGTCGAAATCAAGCGCCGAAACAACTTTCGGATTTTCTGTTTGAATCCATACTATTCTCGTTTGTGTGAGCGGGTCAGAACCTGTTCCACTCGCATAAGATAAAGTATAGTTCAATGTTGCAGAAATATTTTTCATTCTTCTTAATTCAAAAATAACATCAAATCCCTTCACGGTACCGAAGTCAACGTTTAAATATGACTCATACCCGTTCGGATAACTTGGCTGAATGTTGCGTGCTTCGATTAAGTCTTTAACTTCCTTGTAAAATGCTGTTATACTTAATGCTGCCTGGTCAGTAATTAACTGACGGAAGCCGAATTCATAAGCTACAGTTTTTTCGGGGCGTAAGTTAGGATTTGGTATCTTTGTGGAGAATGGTGCATCGGTTATCATCCTATCTAACCAAGTTTTACTCGCCACAATATTCTGCAGAGGTGGCTGCGCTAAAAACACACCGTATTGAGCGTGGAATACAGCCCTGTCAGTTATGGGGAATGAAAAACCAAGACGCGGACTAACTGAAATACTAGCTTTAGAATCCTCTAAATCGCCCTCGTCAAATGTTCCGCCTTTTAGTGTTCCGCGAGCGCCGAAAGGATTATTCGGGTCTTTGAATATTTTTTCGTTTGCATTAAAATAATCTAAACGGGCACCTATATTTAAGACTAGATCAGAATACTCAACTTTGTCTTGTATATAAAATGCACCATATACAGGATTCTTAGGAGCTTCCGCTTTATTCCCTGTTACTTTATCACCGTTTGCTCCAAAGAATCCATCATCATCATTCTCATCTTTTCCATCAAAAGTATAACCATAGAATTCGACATTATTACTGCGATACAGTTGCCATAACGCATCCTGAGCAGTAGATGTAGTTCCGAGAGCAAGTCCCAAGGGGTTAATTGTGAATCGCCTGATAGTGTTATATCGGTATTCACCACCCAATTTAATAAGATGACTACCTTGTTGACTTGTGAGGTCAGCATTTACGCCAATATATTCAGACTTCGATTTAGTATATCTGTCGAGGACATGGCCTATAGGTGCGATGGTGCTAAAAACCGCACCAGGATTAACACCCTGAGAAGAAAGATATGGATTCTTTAATGTATCTCCATAACTTAAAAGGTCATTAAAAAATCTACCATCACCGGATTCAAGGTCTTCTCTGAAATAATTTAATTGGATCGTGTAGAAAGTGCTTTGACCAAAATTCTGGGTGGTTTTTAAGAAACCTGTATATGTCGCGTTATCAAATATTTGATTATTTTCCGATGCCCTGAATCGCCTAAAATTATCCCAGACATTACCCGTTCTGCCATAGAAATAACCACCCAAGAGAAATTGAAGAGTAGTCATTGGTTTATAGCTTAATTTACCGTTTAAATTCCAACTTGATGTGGAAGAATTCGCTTTAATGCCTCCGCTGGCTCTTGGGTCGTTATCGCGTAAAAATTGTCTTTCTCCAGCTACAAATAATGTTAACATGTCACTACCTGGAAGAATCGGTCCACCTAAGGTGGCATTGTATACGTTATAACCCCACGAGGAAAAATTGAGCAATTTTTCACCCGGCTCAACAAAATTATCTGTGATAGCTTCCAACGAAGCAAAATAATTTGAACGGGCTTGTTTTGTAGTTAGACTAATAACGCCCGACATTGCACTACCGTATTCCGCATTAAAACCACCGGTTTGCATCTGCAACTCTTCAATGGAGCTTGTGTTAAGATTTGCAAAAGAAGCACTACCGGCGCCTGAGAGTGGATTGTTTACGGAAACACCGTCTACGAAGTACGCAACTTCGTTTGCACGGCCACCTCTGATGTATAGTGAATTTGAACCCTCATCTTGGACAACGGATGCTTGAGTTCCGGCTACGTTAACCGCACCACGAATTGCCAGATTCGCAATTTGTTCAGCCGTTTGTGTCACTACAGTATTAGTGTGGTCTTTTTGAATAAGAGGTCGTTCAGCAACAATTTGCACCTCCTTCAACTCAATAGATTCTTCGGTCATAGCTGCATTCAATTCTGTTGTATAGTCTGCCGAAACCATAGCATTCGAAATTGTAACATCTCGATAACCGACATATGAAAACCTTAACGAATAAGTCGCAGGCGGAACGTTTAGAATAAAATACGAACCATCAACTCCCGTTGCGGCTCCCATTGTTGTACCGACAATCAGAACGTTAACCCCAATAAGGGGTTCACCCGAATTCTTGTCGGTAACCTTTCCCGCTATTTTACCTGGTCCCGCAAAAACTAATACGGGAAGTAATATAATTAAAACTAATAATGTAACCTTGTAAGCCATAATAAACCTCCATACATGGTTTTTGTTTGTTGATTTGATTAATTAAATATTTAGTTAATAATACGGTTTAAACAAAATTTTGAAAAATTCAACATCTGCTTTTTGTAATTAAAGTGTAAAGTCATCTCCGAAACGTTCAAAATTAGAAACGTTTTTTAAACTGTTATCAAATTTGTTATAATCACCTTATATTTGTTAAACATCAAAATTAGTTACATTGTCATTCGGTGAAAATATAATGAATTAAAATATAGATGTCAAGTGTTTTCTTAAGAAAAAGTTATTTTTTATATATATTGGCAATATCACTGATTGCCACGTTGTGCAGTCATCCAATTTTAAAAAATTCCCCTTTTTTCACTGAATTCTTTAATTCGTGCAAATTAAGGAGTTTTTTTATGAAATGGTCAGGTTTTAATCCCTTCTCTGACAGATTTCAGCATTATATCCACATCATTCTTAGAAATGGCACCAATATTCGATATCCTAATAATTTTACCTTTTAGTTTGTCTTGTCCACCCGCCAGAATAATACCAAAATCTGCTTTTAAAGTGTTCAGCAAAGAAGTTGGATTTATTCCTTCTGGTGTTTGCAATGACGTAACGATATTCGACGGTCTTTTAGAAAAAATTTTAAAATCCATCTCTACGCAATTAGTTCTAATATAGTTGCTAATGACTTTATTTCGTTCCCAGATCGTTTCTAATTTTTCTTTGATAATAATATCTAGAGCTGTATCTAATCCAACGATTAATGTCGTTGCTGGCGTCCAGGGAGTAAGAAAATTGTTAAGCGATTCTTTCGACTTTTTAATATCTAAATAATATTTAGGTAAATTAGATTTGTGTAAATAACCGTTGGCTCGTTGGCTCAGTGAGATAAACGCGAGTCCGGGTGGAGTCATTAACCCTTTCTGTGAAGCTGAAACAACAACGTCAATTTCCCAAGCGTCCATTCTTAACTCCTCTCCACCGAGAGAGCTTATAGCGTCCACTATTATTAACGCATCAGTGTTTGACCGAATAATCTCAGCTATATTTTTAATATCATGCGTAACGCCTGTGGATGTTTCACATTGTGTCAGCAATACACCCTTAATGTTTTTATTGTTAGATAACAATTTCTTGACAACCTCAGGATCGATTGCATCACCCCATTCGACGGTAATCTCATGAACCCGTAAACCAAAGATGTTTGCAATTTCTGTCCATCTTCTACCGAACTTGCCTGAATTTGCAACGAGCACTTCATCGCCGGCAGAAAACAAATTACATACGGCAGCCTCCATTCCTGCCGTCCCTGAGCCGGTCAGTATAAAAACGTCATTCTTTGTCTGGAAAACATACCGAAGTTTCTCGGTCACACGTTTTAAGAGTTCTTTAAATTCTTCATGACGATGATGAATAATTGGTTTTGACATGGCTGATTTGACAGCCGGTGGGATTGGCGTTGGACCAGGTGTGAAAAGTAAGTACTGTTTCATACAATACGAAAATCAATTTATTAAGCCGTCAATAAGCTTAAGGACTTCATTCTTTCCATTTTTTGTAACAGAAGAAAATGGAAATATCATTTTACAAAATTGCTTCCCGGAGAAGATTCTTTCAAATTCTTTTGTTTTCTTCGTTATTTCGCTGTAGGTTAATTTATCAGATTTATTCAACACCAATATATAATCCAACTGATTATGCTCGAGCCAGTCCGCCATAACCTGATCGAGCGGACTGATATTATGTCTGATGTCTACAATTAGGACACACAAGCGAAAGTCTTTCTGAGACTGAAAATATCCATCAATCAGCTTTTTCCATTGATTTCGCAAATCATGCGATCCCTTGGCATAACCATATCCAGGCAAATCGACGAAATAGAATTTATCGTTAATAAAAAAATAATTTATTTGCTGTGTTTTGCCCGGTGTATTGCTGACACGCGCTAATTTCTGAACTCCAGTCAAAGTATTGATGAGTGAAGATTTACCAACGTTCGACCTTCCGATAAAGGCAATCTGGCATTCTGTAATAGTCGGATAAACAAATGAGGATCCCGCTGCTTGTGATGCTACAACATACTTTATTTCTGCTTTCTCGATTCTCATTACACTCTCATAATTATATTTTGTCAAAAAATAGAAAAGGCACAAAGCTTTATACCTTGTGCCTAATTATTGTTCATAGATTTTTGCTATGATTACTTTGTTTCTTCTTTTGTTTTGCTGGTTTCTGTTTTCTTCTTCCAGCCCTTTTTGGCTTTTACAGTTTTTTCAGATACTTTTGGAGCTTCTTTTCCAGATATATAATCTACAAGCTCAAGCAAACCCATTTGAGCACCATCGCCCAGACGTTGTCCGAGTTTTACGATACGTGTGTACCCGCCCGCACGAGTTGCCACTTTTGGTGCAATCTCACTAAAAAGTTCAGTGACCACTTCGCGGTCTTTAACATACCTTGACACTTCTCTTCTTGCGTGCACATTCTTTTGTGTTGTGTCTCCTTCGGCAGCAACTGCGTTCTTTGCTCTTGTAATCAACTTCTCAACAAATGGACGCGTTTCTTTTGCCTTTGCAAGAGTAGTCTTTATTTTTTTATGCCTGAGTAAAGATGTTGACAATGAAATCAACAGTGCTTTTTTATGACTTGCAGTTCTTTTTAATTTTCTTCCAGCTTTTCTATGTCGCATGTTTAATGTATCCTATTTTTATCAGAATTCGTTTATCGATTTGCGCTTAAAATGTTTCTCGTTTATTCTTTTAGGTATCTGTCTACATCCATACCGAATGTGAGACCGTATTCTTCCACGATAGCAGTTAGTTCTGAAAGAGATTTACGTCCGAAGTTTCGGAATTTCAGAAGTTCGGAAATATCGCGGCGCACCAGATCGCCTAATGTAGCGATGGTACCGGATCGTAGAACATTGTGTGAACGAACTGAAAGCTCGAGTTCATCCACTGGAATCTTTAAGATTTCCCTGATACGGGTTATCTCAGCTTCCGATTCACCCGAGTAAGAACCAGTTTGTGGTTCACTCTCGAAATTTATGAATAACTGAATATGGTCTTTTAGAATTTTTGCCGCTTGCGTTAAAGCATCATCGGGAGCTATTGAGCCGTCTGTCTGAATCTCGAGTATTAATTTCTCGAAGTCCGTTTGCTGACCAACACGCGTTGGTTCAATCGTGTATCTTACGTTAAGAATTGGAGAATACATGGCATCAATCGGAATTACACCAATAGACTGTTCATTCAACTTGTTTTCTTCGGCTGGGACAAATCCTCTCCCATATCCTATGTACAACTCTAGATTAAAAGAAGCATTTTTTTCTAATGTGGCAATATGTTGAGATAGATTCAATATCTCAATGTCATTGCAGGCTTTTTGGATGTCGTTAGCAGTAATTTTTTTGGGACCTTCAAAATCTATTCTAATTGTGCTGGTTTTTTTATTCAGTAATTTTAAGCGTACCGATTTTACATTTAGAATTAATTCAACAACATCTTCTTTCACACCTTGTATAGTCGAAAACTCGTGCAGTATATCGTTGACTTTAATTCCGCTGAAAGCAGAACCTGATAAGGAGGATAAGAGCACGCGACGTAACGCATTACCAAGAGTTACGCCAAATCCTTTTTCCAGTGGTTGTAGAATAAACTTTCCGAAAGTATTCGAGAAGGTTTGGTCATCCATCTCTAGTTTTTCAGGCATATGTAAATTATATGAATTTATGTTCATAATTGTCTCCTTGATTTCTTTTCTTTTTTATTCTCAGAAAGATTATTTCGAGTACAACTCAACAACGAGTTGTTCGTTTGCATTTAATGGAATGTCAGCTCTTTCCGGAACATTGAGAAAGGTTCCCGTCATATTAGCTTTGTCGAGACTCAACCATGGAAGCATAGCATTATCACGCATTCTTTTCATAGATGAATGTATGGCTTCCAACTTTTTGCTTTTATCTCGCACGTGAATAACATCACCCGGTTTCAGCAAGTATGAAGGCACATTAACGACTGTGCTGTTAATAGTAAAATGCCTATGATTGATTAATTGTCGCGCGGTTTTTCGAGATGGGGCAAATCCTAATCGGTAAATTACGTTGTCAAGCCGGCGCTCAAGCATTTTAACGAGTATCTCACTCGTACGTCCGGTTTGCCTTAATGATTTAACGAAATAATTATGGAATTGGGTTTCCATCAGACCGTACATTCTTCTGATTTTTTGTTTCTCACGCAGTTGAACTCCGTATTCAGAAATTTTCTGCCGTCTGGATTGCCCGTGTTGTCCGGGTGGATAAGCGCGTTTTTCAACAGGACACTTTTCAGTAAAACACTTTGTGCCTTTTAAAAACAATTTCTGACGTTCGCGCCTGCATAATCTACAACTAGATTCTAAATATCTTCCCATGCTTAGTATTGACCTTTATAATTAATAAATATGTTCCTTTTTAATAAATACTCACTTACAAATTCAACCGTATTATACTCTGCGGCGTTTTGGTGGCCGGCATCCGTTATGAGGAATCGGAGTCATATCACGAATCACCATAATTTCCAATCCCACTGTTTGCAATGCTCTGATTGCGGCTTCACGGCCTGAGCCGGGCCCTTTTACAAATACATCTACTTTTCGTAATCCCAAACCCCATGCATCTTTTGCGGCAGCCTCGGCAGATACCTGAGCGGCGAATGGTGTATTTTTTCTTGACCCCTTAAAACCGTTCTTGCCCGCCGACGACCAACTTATAGTATTTCCGTAAATATCTGTAATCGTAACGATAACATTATTAAAAGTTGCCTTAACAAAAACTTTACCGTTTATGTCGACTTGTTGTTTTTTCTTTTTACGCGTCGTAACTGCTTGTGTTGCGTTTGCCATTAATATCTCCAATCCATAAAATTATATATTCTAACCATTCAGTATCCTACTTCTTAGCTGCGACTTTTTTCTTTCCTGCTACTGTCTTTCTCTTACCTTTCCTTGTTCGGGCATTAGTACGAGTTCTTTGTCCGCGTGCGGGTAAACCCTTTCTATGGCGCAAACCGCGATAGCAACCTATATCCATCAATCTCTTTATGTTCATCTGAGTTTCGCTTCGGAGCGCACCTTCAACTTTAATTTCCGAAGTGATAATGGACCGGATTTTAGCAATCTCATCGTCAGTCAAATCGCTGATTTTTTTGTTATGATCGATACCAGCTTTTAACAAAATTTTCTGAGCTGTTGTTCTGCCAATACCATAAATATACGTCAAGCCGATTTCCGTACGTTTATTTTTTGGTAAATCTATTCCAGCTAAACGAGCCACTTATAATTCCTTTCGAATTTTATATTATTAAACTTTAAAATATTAACCCTGACGCTGTTTGTGCTTTGGGTTCTTCTTACATATAACATGAACGACACCTTTTCGGCGTACGATTATGCAATGTTCACATAATTTTTTGATTGATGACCTTACTTTCATAATTATCTCCTTATTTATATCGGTAAGTTATTCTGCCTTTTGATAAATCGTAAGGCGACAACTCTACCGTGACTTTATCGCCGACAAGAATTTTAATAAAATTCATTCGCATCTTACCGGACACATGAGCAATAATCTCATGATTGTTTTCCAAATTAACTTTGAACATAGCATTCGGGAGAGTTTCAGTTATAACTCCATCCATCTTTATTGGACCCTGTTTTGCCATGTTTTCTACTCTGTTAAAATTTTCGGTTCATTATCTGTTATTAAAACTGTGTGCTCGTAATGGGCTGAGGGCTCACCGTCGAATGTTGTAACCGACCAACCATCCGAATGGAACTTGACTCTGTATGTACCTGCGTTAACCATCGGCTCAATTGCGAGCGTCATACCGCTTTGTAAAACTTTACCGGTACCTTCCTGACCAAAATTTGGGACAGGCGGGTCTTCATGTAAGTTTTTTCCTATTCCGTGACCAACCAAATCTCGAACTACTGAAAATCCAGCGGTTTCTACATGCTTTTGTATTGCGGCAGAAATATCGTGTACCCTGTTTCCAGGTTTTGCCTTTTCTATACCTTTGTACAAAGATTCTTCGGTAAATTTTAACAACCTAAGTTTTTTTTCCGATACTTTATCGACGATATAACTTCTAGCTCCATCGCCGAAATAATTATTTTTCTTTACGCCTACATCTACCGATAATATTTCGCCCGCGTTTAAAACACGTTTGCTCGGTATGCCGTGCACTACTTCGTCGTCGATTGAGGTGCAGAGTGTCGCTGGAAATAAATTATTTTTATCATTTCCATAACCTTTGAAAGCGGGTTCGGCATGTTGCGACCTTATATACTCTTCAGCAATTTCATCAAGCTCTTTGGTAGTTATACCCGGAGCTATATATTTTTCAAGAATTCTAAGAACTTCAGCTACTATTTTGCAACTTTCTGAAATTAATTCGATCTCTTCTTTTGATTTAACCAACGACATTTGTTTAATAACAGATTCCGGCTTAACCTCTTCGTCCTTTGAGGTGGCTGCTCTTCATAAACCCGTCGTAGTGCCTCATTAAGAGGTGCGATTCTATCTGTTGCAAAGTATCTAAACCGACACCTACAATTATCAGCAGGCTGGTTCCGCCGAAGAAACTTGCGAAAGATCCTGTTACGCCCAAATTCATCATGAAGGTCGGCAATATTGCAATAATAGCAAGAAATATTGAGCCGGGTAATGTAATTTTCGTTAAAATGTTATCAATAAAATCTGATGTGTTTCTACCGGGACGAATACCGGGGATAAACCCACCTTGTTTCTGCATTGTTTCAGCTACATCTTTCGGATTAAATGCGATGGCGGTATAAAAATATGTGAAGAACACAATCATCAATCCATATACGAAAGAGTAAAAGTAAGAAGTATGTTCAAAATACTTGGCGATGCTTCCGATGAATTCGCTCTCAGGGAAGAAAGTCATAATTGTGCTTGGAATAAACATAATTGATTGAGCAAATATAATTGGCATAACACCGGCAGTATTTACGCGCATTGGAATGTACTGTGTTACTCCACCGTAAACTTTTCTGCCTACTACACGTTTTGCATATTGAACAGGGATTCTGCGTGTACCTTGGGTTAACAAAATAACTGCAGCAACTATTCCGACCATTGCGGCAATTATTATGATTTCAATAATTATACTGCGTGCACCAGCGCTTATGAGTTGATATTCGTCCAATAGAGCATTCGGGAAACGAGCAATGATTCCGATAAAAATTATGAGAGATATACCGTTTCCTATTCCACGTTCTGTAATCTGTTCTCCTAACCACATCATGAACATTGTGCCCGACGTAAGTACAATTATTGTACTGATTGTGAATCCTATTCCTTGAACTTCGGGTGGTACGATCATATTACCGGCAACATTCATATTAAGAAGACGCACGCTTACACCCCATGCTTGCATCATAGAAACCAAAACGGTTCCATATCGAGTTAATTGGGTAATTTTTTTACGCCCTTCTTCACCTTCCTTTGATAATTTCTGGAAGTAGGGAACGACTGCGCCGAGCAATTGTATTACAATAGAAGCGCTAATATACGGCATAATACCTAATGCAAATATTGCGGCGTTGCTGAAGGCTCCACCGACGAACATGTCGTACAAACCAAAAAGAGTGTTAGATGCCTGATTTCGGACTGCTTCGGCTAATAGAGACGCATCGACACCGGGTAAAGTAATATGTGAACCGATTCGGACTACAATCAACAGAGTGGCGGTGAAAATTATCCGCTGCCTTAACTCCTGGATTTTGAATATATTTCTAAAACTTTCGCTAAGTTTTGCCATTTTTACTTACTAGTAGAAATCGTTTGTGATTTTCCTCCAGCAGCGACTATTTTATCGATAGCGCTTTTGCTGAAGGCATGAGCTGTAACATTTAGTTTTGATTTTAACTCACCATTTCCTAATATCTTAACAGGAAGAGATTTTTTAGAAACAACGCCTAATGAATATAATAGTTCGGGAGTAACTAAACCTTCTTTAAATTTTCCCGTTGCAGCTAAAACTTCCAATCTCTCAACGTTGACTTTTTGATACTCAACCCTATTAATATTTGTGAAGCCAAATTTAGGGACTCGACGTACGAGCGGCATTTGACCGCCTTCAAACCAAGGTCTATAACTAACGCCTGACCGGGCGCCTTCGCCCTTATGTCCGCGTGTAGCAGTACCGCCGTGACCGGAACCTTGGCCCCGCCCAATCCTTTTGCGTTTCTTCTTTGACCCTTCGTTGTATCTTAAATTTGATAATAATGCTTTTGCCATAATATTAACTTATCTCTTCGACTTTTATAAGATGTTTAACTTTATTTATCATTCCACGTATTTGTGGAGAATCCTTCTTAATTGTGGTGTAGTTCGGCCTACCTAATCCGAGAGCGATTATCGTTCTTTTGTGCACTTCGAGTGTGTCAATCGAACTGACAACCTGTGTGATTTTTAATTTCTTTTCTGCCATAAGCTTTTAGTCGTTTTTTACTTCAATTTGTTTATCGAATAATTCATTAAATGATATTCCTCTTTTACTTGCAAGAGTTCGTGCATCGGATAAATCCATAAGTCCCTTTAAAGTAGCTTTTACCACATTGTGCGGGTTTGGAGAACCGATTGATTTTGTCAAGACGTCCTTCACGCCTGCTAATTCGAGAACAGCTCTCACACCACCGCCCGCAATTAGTCCTGTGCCGGGTGATGCCGGTTTTAAAAGGACTTGAGCTGCGCCGTATTTTGAGATTATAGGATGGGCAATAGTTCCTTTAGTGATCATAACTTTAACTACGCTTTTCTTTGCATCATCAATTCCTTTTGCAATCGCATCCGCTACTTCGTTAGCTTTTCCTAAACCAACACCAACGTGCCCATGTCCATCGCCTACAACTACGATAGCGTTGAAACTAAAACGTCGACCGCCTTTTACTACCTTAGCCACACGGTTAATGTGTACAATTTTGTCTTTTAATTCAAGCTCACTTGCTTTAACTTTTGCCAAATTAGTTACTCCATGTTTTTAAATTTAATTCAACTGATAGCTGCCGGGGGAGGGCTCGAACCTCCACGTACGGCTCCAAAGGCCGCTGTCCTACCATTAGACTACCCGGCAATTTGGATCGTATGTATTGAAGAGTGAATTCATAAGATATGCTAAAACTTTAATCCACCTTCACGTGCGCCGTCGGCTATTGCTTTTATTTTTCCGTGGTACTTATATCCTGCTCTATCGAAAACAGCCGTCGTAATATTTTTGTCCAACGCCTTCTTAGCGAGGTTCATACCTACGATTTTTGCCTTTTCTAAATTATTTTTTGTCTGCGATAACTGCTCTTGTATCTCCTTTGAACGCGATGAGACAAACGCCAGTGTATTGCCTTTTTCGTCATCGATCAGTTGGGCATACAGATGTTTTAAACTCCGATATACTGCCAAACGAGGTCTCTCGCCCGTGCCGTATAGCGTTTTTTTAATATGCTGCTTTATTCTTTCGCGACTTTTATTTCTGTTTTTCTTGATCATGATTCTTTATGTTTTATGAAATTAGATTATTTGGCTCCAGCCGATGCAGCGGTTTTACCTGCTTTCCGACGTATGTATTCACCCGCGTATTTAACACCTTTACCTTTATAAGGCTCAGGCGGACGGAATGCTCTAAGTTTCGCTGCAACTTGACCCACCAATTGTTTATCGAATCCGGCGATAATAATATTAGTCGGTATGGGAACTTCCAATTTAATTCCGGCAGGGGGAATGAAAACAATCGGATGCGAATACCCTAATGCCAACTGGATTCCTTTACCTTTAACTTCCGCTTTGTAACCTACCCCGACTATTTCGAGTTTTTTCTGATAACCTTCCGATACACCGTTAACCATATTGGCAACCAGGGCACGCCATAAACCATGGAGTGCTCTGACTTTTTTCTCTTCAGAGGATCGCTTTAAAACGATATCATTGTTTTCAACAGAAATCGAAAGAGTTTTATCTATTTCTGTTTTTAAATTTCCTTTCGGACCCGAAACAGCAACAGTGTTACCATCTATTGTTACTTTAACGCCTTTAGGAACTGGAATTGGTTTACGTCCTATTCTTGACACTTTATTTTCTCCTTTAATACCAAAATTTTACCATATATTACATAAAACTTCGCCACCCATATGCTCTTGACGAGCGCGATGGTCAGTCATTAATCCTTTTGAGGTTGAGATTATCGCAATCCCGAGCCCGCCTAATACGCGAGGTAAGTTTTCGGAGTCGGCATAAACACGTAAGCCGGGTTTACTAATGCGCTTCAAACCTTTAAAAACACTTTCGCCATTTACATAGCGAAGCTGTATTCTGATTATACCTTGCTTATTGTCTGGTATCTCTGTGTAATCAGTTATAAATTTTTTCTCTTTAAGCAACTTCGTAATTTCTTTTTTCATACCCGACGAAGGTATATCAACTTTTTTAAGATGTGCCTTTGAGGCATTTCGTATCCGTGTAAGATAGTCTGCTATGGGATCAGTTACATTCATGCTTTATATAATATCCTTTTTTAAATAAACTAATAGTTTAGGGTTCACCAGCTTGCTTTACGAATACCTGGAATTTTTCCGTCTAAAGAAAGCGCTCGAAAACAAAGCCTACAGATTCCGTATTTTCTGATATAGCTTCTCGGTCGACCGCAAATATTGCACCTGTTATGTTGTCGTGTTTTATATTTGGGTGTCTTCTTTGCTTTCACCCTCATTGCTAATCGTGCCAAGTAATCTCCTTTGTAATTTTTAAAGATTTATTAATGACTTAGTTATTGTGGTTTCGTAAACGGCAAACCGAAAGATTTTAACAACTCATAAGCGTGCTGGTCGGTCTTTGCCGTTGTAACGAAGGTTATATCCATTCCGAATATCTTTGTAATTTTATCAACATCGATCTCAGGAAAAATAATATGTTCTTTTATTCCTACTGTATAATTTCCATGTCCGTCAAACGATTTGTCGGATAAACCACGGAAATCGCGGACTCGTGGAAGTGCGATATTAACAAAGCGGTCAAAGAACTCGTACATTTTTTTATTTCGAAGCGTTACTCGAACACCGACAGGCATACCCTCACGCAACTTGAAATTCGATATAGCTTTCTTTGCGCGTGTAACGACTGCTTTCTGTCCAATTATTGCCTCAAGGTCCTTTACAACAGCATCGATTAGTTTAGGATCCTGAGTAGCTTGACCGACGCCTACGTTCACCGATATTTTTTCTAACCTGGGAGCTTGGGAAATACTCTTAAGCTGAAGTTTTTCCTTTAATCCTTTTTGGATTTCTTTTTTGTACAGTTCGTAATACCGCGGGGTTACGCCATGCTCTTCTACATGCTGCGAGGTATCAGGAGCGCTTTTTACTGCTTTTTCTTTTTTAGGTGCTTTATCTTTTGCCATAATCTTTCTTCGATATCTTTAATTAAAACATTTCTTCACAATTCCTGCAGAGCCGCATAACCTGTTTTCTACTGGTTGCAGCATCGGTGACTTTTTTCCGGCCAACGCGTGAGGGTTTAGTGCACTTGGGGCAAACCACCATTACGTTAGAGACGTGGATCGGAGCTTCTTTCTGAACGATCCCACCCTTTGGGTTTTTTTGCGATGCACGGGTATGCCGCTTTGTTATATTAACGCCCTCAATAATTATGCGTTTTTCATCACGGAAAACTTTTAAAACCTTTCCAGTTTTTCCATTAGCGTTTCCGCTAATCACTAAGACATTATCGTTTTTATGTATCTTCATTTTTTTCCTTTTACAAAACTTCGGGTGCTAATGATATTATTTTCATAAAATTCCTGTCGCGCAGTTCACGCGCTACGGGTCCGAATATTCTAGTCCCGCGCGGTTCACCTTGAGCGTTCAGTAACACGGCTGCATTTTCATCGAAACGGATGAACGACCCGTCTTTTCGGCGCATCTCCTTTTTTGTGCGGACAATTACTGCCCTGGAAACTTCACCTTTTTTCACACCGGCGCCCGGAATAGCACTTTTAACCGAGACCACAATCAAGTCGCCGATACCAGCATATCTCCGCTCGTGCCCACCAAGGACCCGTATGCATTGGACTTTTTTTGCGCCAGAATTGTCGGCAACTACTAAATTGGTTTCTTCCTGTATCATGATCAGAATTCCTAATTAATTTACTTTGCTTTTTCTACTATTTCAACAAGACGCCATCGTTTCTGCTTACTCAAAGGGCGTGTTTCCATTATTTTTACTACATCACCGATGCCTGCTTCTTGTTTTTCATCATGAGCCATTAAACTAGATGTCATTTTGTAGTATTTACGATATAGAGTGTGAGGAACTTTTCTCTCGATTGCAACCACAATGCTTTTCTGCATCTTATTGCTGATGACTTTACCAACTCGTACTTTTCTATTTGTTGTTCGTTGAACCATTATCTTTTCAAACTCCTATTATTCTACTGCGCTGTTGCTTGTGATTCTTTTTCCTGCAATACGGTTGTCAGTTTTGCAACCAACCGACGGGAAAGCCGTACCTGAATTGGGCTTGTAAGCTGACGCGTAGCAAGCTGAAATTTCAGATGACTTAGATTAGTCTTTTCGTCCTCTATGCGCTTCTTCAATTCTTCTAACGACAAGAGACGGATTTCATGTGATTTCATATCAATATCTTTCAAACTTTATAATTATTATCCACCTTCGTATCCAATACGAGTAACCAATTTACTGCGTATCGGCAACTTGCGCATAGCGATAGCCATGGCTTCTTCAGCAATACCTTTTTTGATACCGCCCAGTTCAAAGAGTATAGTCCCCGGTTTAACAACTGCAACCCAAAACTCAGGAGCACCTTTGCCGCTTCCCATACGGGTTTCGGCGGGTTTCTTCGTTACGGATTTATCGGGGAAAATACGTATCCAAACTTTTCCTTCTCGCTTCATTAACCTGGTTAACGCCACACGAGCAGCTTCGATTTGCCGCTGTGTGATCCAACCGGGTTGTAAAGCTTTTAATCCAAAATCGCCAAAGGCGATTGTTGCGCCACGGGTAGCTTTACCCTTCATCCTGCCGCGCTGCGTTTTTCTATATTTTACACGTTTTGGTAATAACATTTCATTTCACCATTCATTAATTTACTGAAACATACCGCCGAGTATTTCGCCTTTGCATATCCAGACTTTTATGCCGATAGCGCCGTAGATGGTACGCGCAGTTGCCGTGGCATAATCGATGTCGGCACGAAGTGTATGCAATGGAATTCGACCTTCTTTGTATTGCTCGGTACGCGCAATTTCAGCGCCTCCTAATCTGCCTGCACACATTATACGAATACCTTCGGCACCCATACGCATTGCAGAAGTAATTGTGCTCTTCATAGCTCTTCGAAAGGAAATTCTTCCTTCGATTTGACCTGCAATAGCTTCAGCTACGAGATATGCATCCAACTCCGGTCGCTTTATTTCGCTTATTAAAAGTTTTACTTCTTTATTTGTAATCTTTTTTAATTCTTCTTCTAGTTGAGTAATTTCTTTACCGCTACGACCGATCACTAAACCTGGACGTGAAGTATAAATCGTTATTCTTGCATGTTTAGGAGTTCGTTCTATCAAAATTTTAGCTATACCAGCTTTCTTCAACCTATTTCGAATATAATTTCGTATAGTGATATCTTCTAGTATTTTTGGTCCGCTCTCTCTCTTCTCGTACCAATTTGAATCCCAATTACGATTTATTCCTAAACGCAGTCCTATCGGATTTGCTTTTTGGCCCAATTTACCTCCTATGCTTTCTCGGTCTTAGTTGGTTTTTGTTTCTGTGATTTAATTATTTGTTTTTTCTTGACTTCTCTTTCAGCCACGACGACAGTCAGGTGATTCGACCTTTTAATAACTCGGAACGCCCGTCCCATCGGAGCCGGAAGTACCCGTTTCATTGTAGGTCCGCCATTGACATAAGCTGTTTTGATGAACAAGTCATGACTTTCGACTCTACCGCTTTCTATTTTATTTTGTAAATTAGAAACAGCAGAGTGAATGGTTTTCTCTAACACTTTTGATGAGTGTTTGGGAGAAAAATGAAGTATAGAAAGCGCTTCATCGACACCTTTACCACGCACTAAATCGACCAGTAGGCGCATTTTGCGCGGTGAGGTCGGAACATATCTATTTATTGCTCTTGCTTCCATTAATAATCTCCAATTTTTTTTCGTGCTATATTATCCGGTTGATGCTTCACTCTTTAAGCCGGGATGCCCTCGGAAAATTCTTGTTGGCGCAAATTCACCTAACTTATGACCAACCATTCCCTCGTGCACGTAAACCGGAATAAACTTATTACCGTTGTGAACTGTAAAAGTTAATCCTACAAATTCAGGTGTTATGGTGGACGAACGGGAATATGTTTTAATTACTTTTTTCTGTCCGGATTTCTGCATATCCTGAACTTTTTTTGAAAGCTTAAGGTCAACATAAGGACCTTTTTTTAATGAACGACTCATAGCTCGATTCTCTTAGTTTATTTTCTTCGTTTAACAATATATTTAGTAGACAGACTCTTTACCTTACGTGTTTTCTTGCCCTTTGTATGCCAACCCCAAGGAGAAACCGGATGAGGGTTCCCTTGCGGAGATTTACCTTCACCGCCGCCATGAGGATGGTCGCATGGGTTCATTACAACACCTCGGGATTGAGGACGAATACCTAACCAGCGTGACTTGCCCGCTTTACCTAAGCTTACATTCTCATGGTCGATATTTCCCACCATACCGATCGTTGCGTAACAGGTAGCTTGAAATTTTCTAATTTCACCTGAAGGCAATTTTAACTGGACTAAGTTTTCTTCTTTAGCCATCAACTGTACTGACGCGCCGGCGCTTCGTGCTAATTGCGCACCTTTGCCCGGCCTCAATTCAATATTATGGATAAAAGTACCTACCGGAATATTTGCCATAGGTAAAGAGTTACCTACTTTAATTTCCGAATCAGGACCCGACGTCAAAATGTCGCCGACCTTCAAATCGTTGGGGGCGATGATGTAACGCTTTTCGCCATCCTTATAATTCATTAAAGCAATTCTTGATGAACGATTAGGGTCGTATTCGATAGCTACAACTTTTGCCTCAATATTGAGTTTATCTCTTTTAAAATCTATTATTCTGTAAAAACGTTTGTGTCCGCCTCCGCGATGACGCGAAGTTATGTGTCCGTTGTTATTACGGCCGCCGGATTTATGCAACGGTTCTAATAACGATTTCTCGGGAACGGTTTTAGAAATTTCCTCGAATGTAGGAATGCTCATCCAACGGGTTCCCGGTGTAACAGGGTTTAATTTACGCAATGCCATAATTATTTATTCCTTGGTCAGCTAATATGAGTAAGGGCTTACTCTTCTCCTGATCCGCTATTTGTCATGGATTATATATTTTCAAAAAATTCTATCTTTTCGCCCTCTTTAAGCGTAACGATAGCTTTTTTCCATTGTGACGTTTTGCCTGTAAAACGGCCACGGCGGGTCATTTGAGTTTTTTGCTTACCTTTAATATTAATTGTTCTAATACTCGTTATATTAACATTGAATTTTTTTTCGATTGCTTTTTGAATCTCTATCTTATTAGCATCTCTTTCAACTTCAAATGCATACTGACGACGTGTTTCTAACGCCGTCATCTTTTCGGTAACTATTGGTCTGTATAAAATTGCAGTCATAAGGTTTTATCTCTTTAAAAAGTTTTTTCCAAAGCTGCTATCGCACTCTTTTGAAATAATATTACGTGATTATTCATAATATCATAAGTAGATACTTTGGCAGCTTCCAATATTTGTATGTTCGGTAAATTATTACACGATTTTTGAAGCGTGGTGTCTTTCTTATGAATTAAGAACAGTGTTTTTCTGGTATCTAACTTCAATGATTTTAAAATAGCTACCATCTCTTTGGTTTTTGGGACATCGAGTACGAAATCCTCGACAACCTTTACATCGGCTTCCTTAACACGATAACTTAGAGCGGACTTGCGAGCAAGCGATTTCATCTTATCAGTAATCTTCATCGAATAATCACGAGGTTCTGGCCCAAATATAGTTCCGCCACCTTTCCACAAAGGAGAACGATGGTTGCCAACGCGGGCACGGCCTGTCTTCTTCTGTTTCCAAGGTTTTTTGCCACTACCTCTAACTTCGCCTACAGTTTTTGTTTTATGAGTTCCTTGTCGCTGATTAGCGAGGTAAACACGCACTGCCTGATAAATCGCATGATCGTTCGGATCGATTTCGAAAATATCCGGAGAGAGAGTTACCTTCTCGCCGCTATCAGTGCCATCTTTTTTATAAACTTCAATATCCATTTCTATTTTGATTCTTTATGAATTTCAATGTAACAATTATTATGTCCAGGTACAGAGCCTTTTATTAACAGTAAATTTGATTCAGCCATTACCTGTACAACCTTTAAGTTTTTGATAGTAATACGTGTATTTCCCATTCTTCCAGCCATCCGCTGACCTTTGAATACGCGCGATGGATAAGAACTTCCACCAATTGATCCCGGCGCACGTACACGGTCACTCTGTCCGTGTGTTTTCGAACCGCCGCCAAAATGGTGCCTTTTTACAACACCCTGAAAGCCATGGCCCTTTGAATTTCCAACTATCGAAACAACATCTCCTTTAGAGAATAAAGAATCGACTTTGATCTCATCACCCAATTTGATCGTCGATATATCGAACCCTTTGAATTCTCTTAATAATTTTTTCGGTGTTGCTCCGGCCCGAGCGAAATGTCCACCGAGAGCTTTGTTCACTAAAATAGCTTTTTTATTCTCAAAACCTATCTGAATAGCTTCATAACCATCGGTGTTTTTATTTTTAATCTGAGTAATTTGGCACGGACCTGCCTCGATAATTGTACATGGTACTACATCGCCATGTTCATCGAAAATACTCGTCATTCCTATTTTTTTTCCTAATATTCCGTTCATTTTTTTCTTTATATCGTGTACTTTTGAAACAATTCTTGATTTACTAAATCGTTAATTATACTTTAATCTCTACATCAACGCCTGCGGGAAGTTCAAGCTTCATTAACGAATCAACGGTTCTGGGCGTAGAATTTAATATATCGATAAGTCGTTTATGCGACCGTGTCTCGAATTGCTCACGTGATTTTTTATCGACATGTGGAGAACGCAAAACAGTAATCAATGTACGTTTAGTCGGCAGAGGAATCGGTCCAGAAACAATTGCACCGGTTGCCTTGACGGTTTTAATAATTTTTTCGGCTGATTTGTCGATTAAATTATGGTCGTACGATTTTAATTTTATGCGTATTTTTTGTCCAGTCACTTTTGAACTCCTAATTGAGCGTTTAAAAAAGATTATTCAATAATTTTTGTAACAACACCTGCGCCGACTGTTCTGCCGCCTTCGCGGATAGCGAAACGGAGACCTTCTTCCATGGCTATGGTTGTGATAAGTTCGATTTCCATATTATCGATATTATCGCCGGGCATAACCATCTCGATACCGCCTGGCAAGTGTGCTATACCGGTAACGTCAGTTGTCCTGAAATAAAATTGTGGACGATATCCAGTGAAAAATGGTGTATGGCGTCCGCCTTCTTCTTTCTTCAGAACGTAAACCTGTGCGTTAAATTTCTTATGCGGCGTAATTGAACCTGGTTTTGCACAAACCATTCCGCGTTCTAAATCATTTTTCTCAACACCTCGCATTAAGAGTCCGACGTTATCGCCAGCCAAACCCTCATCAAGTTCTTTTCTGAACATTTCAACACCGGTAACAACTGTCTTTTTATGTGCGCCTAATCCAATGATTTCTATTTCTTCGCCAACACGAACCTTACCGCGTTCTACGCGACCAGTTCCTACTGTACCACGACCTGTAATTGAAAATACGTCTTCGACTGGCATTAAGAATGGTTTATCGAGAGCACGTACTGGTAGTGGGATATAAGTATCAACTGCATCCATTAATTTCATGATGCAATCAAATGCTGGGTCATCAATTTTTGAATCAGGTAATATAGCTTTTTCCATAGCTTTTAGTGCGCTTCCACGAATAATTGGAATCTCGTCACCAGGGAATTGGTACGCCTTCAGAAGATCGCGTAATTCTAGTTCAACTAATTCCAACAACTCAGGATCATCGACAGCATCAACTTTATTCATGAACACAACAATCTTAGGAACACCAACCTGACGAGCTAAAAGTATATGCTCACGTGTTTGAGGCATTGGTCCATCAGTAGCTGCTACTACAAGAATTGCACCGTCCATTTGCGCAGCGCCGGTGATCATATTCTTCACATAGTCAGCATGACCAGGACAGTCGACGTGTGCATAATGTCGCTTTTCTGTTGCGTACTCTATGTGTGCAGTTGCGATTGTAATACCACGCTCGCGTTCTTCTGGTGCGTTATCAATCGAATCGAACGTTCTGACTGATGATAATCCCTTCTTGCTTAACACCATTGTGATTGCTGCTGTTAAGGTGGTCTTACCATGATCAACGTGACCAATCGTTCCCACATTAACGTGGGGTTTATCTCTTGTAAATTTTTCTTTTGCCATTTTTTTTATCTCCTATTAAATTGGGTGATTATTTAATATTATTAAGCAACTAATACTTGTTTTCCAGTATTTTTTTCAATTATATGATCCGTCACACTCTTCGGTGCACCGTCATAATGTGAAAATTGCATTGTGTATAAAGCGCGTCCCTGAGTCATGGACCGCATCCGAGTAGCATAACCAAACATCTCCGACAACGGAACGTATGCTTTTACTATTTGAGCATCTTTGCGAGTTGTCATACCTTCGATTTTACCACGGCGGGAATTCAAGTCTCCGAGTATATCGCCGATGTAATCTTCAGGGGATACAACTTCTACCGCCATGATTGGTTCGAGAATAACTGGACTTGCTTTTCGTGCTGCTTCCCGAAATGCCATTGAACCAGCGATCTTGAATGACATTTCGTCAGAGTCAACTTCGTGGTATGAACCATAAAACAATCGCACTTTAACATCCACTACTGGATATCCTGCAAGAACACCATTTTTCATTTGCTCTATGATTCCTTTTTCAACTGCAGGAATGTATTCCTTAGGAATCACTCCACCTCTAATATCATCTATAAATTCGAAACCTTTTCCTTTTTCATTCGACTCTATTTCTATTTCAACGTGCGCGAACTGTCCACGACCACCAGTTTGCTTTTGATGCTTATATACTTGTTGAATTTTTTTGCTAATTGTTTCTTTATAAGCAACCTGTGGTTTACCGATATTCGCTTCAACCTTGAATTCTCTTTTTAACCGGTCGACAATAATCTCTAAATGGAGTTCGCCCATACCGCTAATTATCGTTTGCGCTGTTTCTTCGTTAGAAGTTATTCGGAATGTCGGGTCTTCATCAGCCAAACGACTGAGAGATTCGCCCATCCGTTCATGGTCTGCCTTTGTTTTTGGCTCAATCGCTATCGAGATAACAGGTTCGGGGAATATCATTTTTTCTAAAATGATCGGATCACTTTCGTCCGTCAACGTGTCGCCTGTTCTGGTAAATTTTAATCCAACTGCGGCTACGATATCTCCGGTATGTGCTTCGTCTATATCTTCACGATGGTTAGCGTGCATACGCAACAGTCTGCCGATTCTTTCTTTACGTTCGGTGTTACAATTATATATGTAGCTTCCGGCTTTTACAACACCCGAATAAACTCTGAAATAAGTGAGCTTTCCAACATATGGGTCACTCATTATTTTAAATGCTAATGCTGTAAGTTTTTCGTTATCCGAAACCTTACGAACTACTTTGTCGGTCATATTGGGATGATGACCCACTAACTCACCTACATCTATTGGAGAAGGCAGAAAATCAATCACGGCATCCAGTAAATTTTGTACGCCTTTATTTTTGAATGATGATCCGCATAACACAGGTACAATGCTTACTTTTAAGCACGCACGTCTTAAAACAGTTTTAATTTCTTCAGGTGAAATTTCTTTACCATCAAGATATTTTTCTAATAGAGTGTCATCTTCATCGGACACTGCTTCTAACATTTTAGTGCGGTATAATTGAGCTTTCTTTTTTAAATCGTGAGGTATCTCAATATCTTCCCACGTTCCGCCCATTGTCGTTTCGTTAAAAATTCTCGCCTTCATGGTAATAAGGTCTATAATGCCTGTAAATAGGTCACCTTCACCAACCGGCAACTGAATGGGAACAGCATGAGCACCGAGCCGTTCTTTCATCATACTTATGACGTTGAGAAAGTCGGCACCAACACGATCCATTTTATTTACGAATGCTATTCTCGGAACATTATATTTATCTGCCTGACGCCAAACTGTTTCAGACTGGGGTTCGACACCTCCAACAGCACAGAAGAGTGCAACCGCGCCATCTAAAATTCTAAGTGAGCGCTCAACTTCAACAGTAAAATCCACATGACCTGGGGTATCAATTATATTAACCCGATGATCTTCCCAATAGCAAGTAGTGGCAGCACTAGTTATTGTAATACCACGTTCCTTTTCCTGATCCATCCAGTCCATTGTAGCAGCGCCATCATGAACCTCACCCAACCGATGTAATTTTCCAGTATAGAACAAAATGCGTTCAGTCGTGGTGGTTTTACCGGCGTCTATATGTGCCATGATACCGATGTTGCGTATTTTATTTAATGAAAACTGTTTATTCATTTATTTACCACTTAAAGTGAGCAAAAGCTTTGTTTGCTTCAGCCATTTTATGTGTGTCTTCTTTCTTTTTTATTGCATTACCTTCATTGTTGGCGGCGGCGAGAAATTCTGCTGCTAATTTCGCCGACATAGACTTATCTTTTCGTTCAGACGCATATTTTATTAACCATCGGATCGCCAAGGCAATACTCCGGTCTTCTCTTACTTCGGTTGGAACCTGATAAGTGGCACCGCCAACACGGCGAGCCCTAATCTCGAGCATAGGCTTTGTATTATTGAGCGCTTTCCGAAAAACATCCAAACCGCTCGATTTTGATTTAAGTTCTATTATATCAATTGCACCATAAATGATACGCCGTGCAAGATGTTTTTTCCCTTCCTTTAGAACGCAGTTAATAAAACGCGAAACGAGGATATCGTTAAATTTAGGATCTGGTTGAACTATTCTTTTTTCTGCTTGTTTTTTTCTCATATACTTGCCCTATCCTTAAGCTTTTGGCCTTTTCGCACCATATTTTGAACGACCTTGTTTTCTATCTGCCACTCCGGCAGTATCTAAAGTCCCACGAATAATATGATATCTAACACCGGGTAAGTCTTTTACCCTTCCACCACGAATCATTACAATCGAATGTTCCTGAAGGTTGTGCCCTTCTCCGGGTATATAGGCTGTAACTTCGATACTGTTTGTCAGACGAACACGGGCTACTTTTCTTAAAGCGGAATTCGGTTTTTTGGGGGTTGTAGTGTAAACCCTTGTACAAACGCCACGTTTTTGAGGACATTCCTGCAAAGCGGGTGCTTTACTTTTAAATGTAACCGCCTGTCGGCTAAATTTCACCAATTGATTAATAGTTGGCAATATATGACTCCGTTAATTATTCAGATACGATTTATAGTTTGATTAATATTTTAGATTTTAAATATAATTAAAAATATCATTATAGTCAAGCATTCCATTAAAAATTACTTAGATTTACTTGACTTTCTTACTCTTTTTTTGGTTTCTTTTTTTACAACCTCAACTTCTTCGACAGCTATTTCATCTTCTTCGATTTGCGGAAGTGGTTCTTCAATCTTAAAAGGTTCTTTTGGTGTGACTAAAATATTTTGAAATTTTTTCAGTCCAGTTCCAGCAGGAATCAAATGTCCAACAATAACATTCTCTTTCAAACCTAATAAGTAGTCAACCTTTCCGGCTATTGCCGCGTCTGTAAGAACTTTTGTTGTTTCTTGGAATGAAGCTGCGGAAATAAAGCTATCGGTCGAGAGCGATGCTTGCGTTATTCCCAATAAAACAGGTTCAGAAGTAGCAGGGTCAGCATCACGGTATTCAATCAATTTTTTAGTTTTCTTTCGAAGCTCGCTGTTTAATTCTCTGACCTTCTTTTTCGGATACAGGTAAGCATTCTTCACTGTTTTTGAATCACCTTTACTATTGATGAACAATTGGTCCTTCACTTCGTTATTTGCTTTTAGGAAATTTATTTTATCTACTATATCGCCTTCAAGAAAATGCGTATCACCCGGCTCAATGATTTTAACCTTCTGCATCATTTGGCGAACGATTGCTTCGATATGCTTATCGTTAATTTTTACACCTTGCATCCTATAGACTTCTTGAATTTCATTAACTAGGTATTCCTGAACTTTTCCTACACCCTTAATTTTAAGAATATCGTGCGGGTCAATCGCACCATCGGTAATTCTTTCGCCCGCATGGATGAAATCATTATCCTGAACCAATATATGTTTTCCTAATGGAATGAGATATTGTTTTTCATCTTTTCCGTCTAAGCTGCGGATAGTAATTTCTCTTGAACCACGTTTCTGAGCCCCAAATGAAACGATGCCATCAATTTCTGAAATTAGGGCAGGATTCGATGGGCTTCGCGCTTCAAAAAGTTCGGTGACTCTTGGCAAACCTCCGGTAATATCTCTCGTTTTACCTATAGCACGAGGAATCTTGGCAATAATTGTTCCGGCGGTTATTATCTCATCATTATCCACAACGATGTGCGAATGAGTCGGTAGATTATAACTACCAAGCTTATCTCCCTTGTCCGACTTAATTGTAATCACAGGGCTGACGGAACGGTCACGGGATTCAATAACTACAGTCTGGATATATCCTGTTTGTTCGTCCGGTTCATGTCTGAAAGATACATTTTCTTTTAGCCCAGAGTATTCAACTTTTCCGCTATGCTCACTGATTATAACTGCATTATATGGATCCCATTCATATATTATTTCGTTTTTCTTAATATATGATTCATTCTGCTTCAATAGAATTGCGCCATAAGGTACCTCGTACTTAGTTAGTAGTCTATTTTCATTATCGGAGACTGTAACTGTTCCGCTTCTACCGCTCACAATACGTTTTTCACTGTCTTCACTAATTTTAATCGACTTAACACCCTCATACCTTAGTATTCCGTCAAATTTTGAAGTAATTTGGGATTGGGCGGAAATTAAGCTTGCTGTTCCACCTGTGTGGAAAGTTCGAAGCGTCAACTGAGTTCCTGGTTCACCGATAGATTGTGCAGCGATGATACCAACTGCCTCACCAACTTTGGCAAGCTTACCGATTGTTAAATTTCTACCATAACATTTCGCACAAACCCCACGCGGAGCTTCACAAGTAAGCACTGAACGTATCTTTACAGTTTCGATTGATGTCTCAGAAATTTTTTGAGCTATTTCTTCCGTAATATCTTCGCCCCTCGAGATCATGAGTTCACCAGTTATAGGATCATTAACATCCTCGGCAGTAACGCGTCCTAAAATTCTTTCTGCTAATGGTTCTTTTACGTCTTCGCCTTCTTTCAGAGCTCCGGTTTCTACACCCATAATTGTTTCGCAGTCTTCAAGCGTTACTATTGCATCCTGAGCGACGTCTACCAATCTGCGGGTTAGATAACCGGCGTCTGCGGTTTTTAAAGCTGTATCAGCTAACCCTTTTCTTGCGCCGTGTGTAGAAATGAAGTATTCCAGAACAGGTAGCCCTTCTCGGAAATTTGCAATAATCGGATTTTCAATAAGTTCACCAGTAGACCCAGACATACTTTTTTGAGGCTTTGCCATCAATCCGCGCATACCTGCCAATTGCCTAATCTGTTCCTTAGAACCGCGAGCACCCGAATCGATCATCATAAAGAGTGAATTGAACCCGTCTGCAGAATGTTGCAGTGTTTCGAACAATCGATCAGCGACCTTTGTTGTCGCTCGTGTCCATATATCGATAACTTTATTATAACGTTCACCTGTTGTGATAAATCCTTTGTAGTATTGATTCTGAACGTTATCAACATCGCGTTGTGATTTTAATATTATCTCTTCTTTTTCTTTTGGTATAATTACATCGCCTACACTTACGGAGAGCCCGCCCTTAGTTGCATATCTGAAACCAATCTCTTTCAATCGATCTAAGAACTCTGCTGTTTTAAAATTTCCAACTTGTCGATAAATAGAACCGACGAGTTGTACGAGCCGTTTTTTGTTTAGTAATTCGTTAATATAGTCAACACCTTCAGGAAGTATCTGATTAAAAATTACACGGCCGGTCGTTGTATCCAACAACTCGCCTTGATAACGTAATTTGATTTTGGCATGTAGCGCTAGTTTCCCTGAGTTGTATGCTACAATAACTTCATCCGTCGATGAAAATATTTTTCCATCTCCCTTTTCTCCAGATTTCATTTTTGTTAGATAATAGCAACCTAGAACCTGATCTTGCGTCGGATGAACTATAGGTAAACCGTTCGCAGGAGACAATATATTATGACTGGATAGCATTAAAATTCTGGCTTCAAGCTGCGCCTGATACGAAAGCGGAACGTGTACTGCCATCTGGTCACCGTCGAAGTCGGCGTTGAATGCCGTACATACCATGGGATGAATCCGGATTGCTTTACCTTCCACAAGAACAGGTTGGAAAGCTTGAATACCGAGCCGGTGTAATGTCGGGGCGCGGTTTAACAACACCGGATGTCCATCAATTATGTTCTCTAAAACTTCCCAGACTTCCTGAGTTTTTTTATCGACAATTTTTTTTGCGCTCTTTACTGTCTTAACCAATCCGCGTTCTATTAATTTCCTTATAATGAATGGCTTGAAAAGTTCGACAGCCATATCTTTTGGAAGCCCACACTCGTGAAGCTTTAATTCAGGTCCCACAACTATAACAGAACGACCAGAGTAATCGACACGTTTACCGAGTAGGTTCTGCCTGAACCGTCCCTGTTTTCCCTTTAACATATCTGCTAAAGACTTCAATGCACGGTTGTTGTCGGAACGGACAGCATTCATTCGCCGAGAATTATCGAATAACGAATCCACAGCTTCTTGCAGCATTCTTTTTTCGTTACGAAGAATTACTTCGGGAGCTTTAATATCTATCAAACGTTTCAAGCGATTGTTGCGGATAATAACTCTTCTATAAAGGTCATTCAAATCAGAAGTGGCAAACCTACCACCTTCTAACGGAACCAATGGTCTTAAATCCGGTGGGATTATAGGAATAATGTTTAATATCATCCATTCGGGTTTGTTCACCACGTTCTCTTCTTTCGACCTGAAGGAATCAAGTACTCGAAGGCGTTTTAACATTTCAAGTTTTTTTTGTGCTGCTGTCTCTTCCTTAAGACCGACTTTTAAATTAGCAACTTCAGCTTCAACATCGATTCTCTTAAGTAATCTCTTTACGCCGGGAGCGCCAATGTCTGCAATAAATTTTCTCTCATCACTATCATCCAACTCCTGATTTTTGTCAGGTAAGCCGACTAAAATGTCGAGATATTGTTCTTCCGTCAATAAGTCGTTCACTCTTAAGCCAGTAGGACCAGGTTGAACAACAACATACGATTCATAATAAACTATTTTTTCTAAGTCGCCTACACTTATACCAATGACATAACCAATTTTTGAAGGGGCTGAACGAAAATACCAGATATGAGCGACTGGAACAGCCAGATGGATATGACCCATCCGTTCGCGCCTGACACTCTTCTGTGTTACTTCGACACCACACCTATCGCAGACAATGCCTTTGTAACGGATTCTCTTGTATTTTCCACAGTGGCATTCCCAATCCTTGACTGGACCAAAAATTTTCTCGCAAAAAAGGCCATCCTTCTCGGGTCTAAACGACCGATAGTTAATGGTTTCAGGTTTCGTTACCTCGCCGTGCGATCGGGCAAGAATAGCATCGGGTGATGCAAGACTAATTATTATTTTTGAAAAACCTTTTTTTGCAACATTTTCACTGAGTGAATATGCCATATATTTATTTCTCCAAATTCAATTTTCAAATTAAATTAATTTTGTAATATTATTCAATCTTAATCTCTAAACCCAGACCCATCAATTCACGGACAAGAACGTTGAAGGATTCAGGTATATTGGATTCAGGCAGATTGTCGCCCTTTACGATTGCTTCGTACACTTTTGCACGGCCCGGTACATCATCACTTTTCACGGTTAATAATTCTTGCAGGATGTTAGCGGCTCCATAAGCTTCAAGCGCCCACACTTCCATTTCACCGAACCTTTGACCTCCGAACTGCGCTTTACCGCCGAGAGGTTGTTGCGTAATTAATGAATATGGTCCAATCGACCGTGCGTGAATTTTATCATCTACTAGATGAGAAAGTTTCATCATGTATAAATAACCGACAGTTATTTTTTGATCGAATGGCTCGCCTGTCAAACCATCTATAAGTGTAGATTTTGAATTGTCATCCAATTCAGCTTGCTGTAATTCTTGCTGTACTTGTTCCCAGGTTGCTCCATCGAAAATCGGAGTTGAATATCTACGGTTTAATTTATAACCTGCCCAACCCAAAGCCGTTTCGAATAATTGCCCAAGATTCATCCTTGAGGGAACACCTAACGGATTCAACACTAAGTCAACAGGCGTACCGTCGGGTAAAAACGGCATATCTGCAATGGGAACTACTTTCGAGACAACACCTTTATTACCGTGCCGACCAGCCATTTTATCGCCAACTGCTAACTTACGCTTTTTTGCTATGTAAACTTTTGCAAGCTGTACAATTCCTGGTGGCAATTCGTCGCCGAGTTGAATTTTATTTTTCTCATGTTTATACGCATCTTCGAGGTCAGCGATTTTATAAAAGTAAGCCTCGAAAATTTTTACAACAAGTATGTTCTTTTTCTTATTCTCAACCCATTCCTGATTGTAATTTAATTTTTCAAGTGCATCTATCGACTCGAATGTGGATTTCTTTATTACTGTTCCGCTGCGAATAATGATATTTCCATCGATGTCACGAATTCCTAAGCTCTTTTCTTCGTCTAACAATATACCGAGTTTCTTAACCAGCTTTTCATAAGCTTCTTTCAGATTTTTTTTATGATTGCTATCAAGTTTTTCAGCACGTTTTTTGTCGGCTTTTTTTGTCTCCGAATCCCTCTTTTTCCGGCTGAATAATTTGGTTGAAATTACTATTCCCTTCATGCCAGGAGGTGCTTTTAATGACGCATCTTTTACGTCACCCGCTTTTTCTCCGAAAATTGCTTTCAATAATTTTTCTTCCGGGGTAGGATCGGTTTCCCCTTTGGGAGTAATTTTCCCGATTAAAATATCACCTTCGTTTACGAGCGCACCGACACGAATAATTCCGTTCTCATCTAAATCTTTGACAGCTTCTTCGCTGACGTTAGGTATTTCACGCGTCAATTCTTCTTCACCACGCTTTGTATCGCGAACCTGAAGCTCAAACTCTTCGATGTGGATGGATGTGAATACATCCTCGGCTACAGCCTTTTCGCTTACAATAATAGCATCTTCAAAATTGTAACCACGCCATGGCATAAAAGCTGCTAAAACGTTTCTGCCTAATGCCAATTCTCCATTTTGTGTAGAGCTGCCATCTGCCAACACATCGCCTTTTTTAAACCGCATACCTTGCGTCACGATTGGAATTTGATTTATGCATGTGTCCTGATTAGTCCGGAAAAATTTCGTCAACTGGTATTTGACTCTTACTTTTTCATCGAAACTTGTAAGGGCTTCTACACTTTCTTCATCTATATCGTAATTGACATAGATTTCATTTGCGTCTATCGATTCCACAACTCCTGAACGTTCGGCGACGATCATCGTTCTTGAATCTTGTGCGACCTTTTTTTCAAACCCGGTTCCAACGATCGGAGCCTCTGGTTTAAGTAGCGGAACTGCTTGACGTTGCATATTCGAACCCATTAAAGCTCTGTTAGCGTCATCATGTTCAAGGAACGGTATCAGGGCAGCGGCGGCGCTAACTATCTGGCTCGGAGCCACATCCATATATTGTAACTCTTCGGGTTTCACTATTGGGTAATCGCTTTGATAACGGGCTTTAATCCTATCCTCAACAAATGAATTCGTACTATCTAAGCGAGCATTCGCCTGTGCTATTGTATATACGTCTTCTTTCTCAGCAGTTAAAAATTCTAAATCATTAGAAACTTTACCATTTTTAACTTTACGATAAGGAGTTTCAATAAAACCAAACTCATTTACCCGAGCTAAAATACAGAGTGATGAAATTAAACCTATGTTCGGACCTTCGGGTGTCTCAATCGGACATAACCGTCCGTAGTGAGTATAGTGAACGTCTCGTACTTCGAAGCCTGCTCTCTCACGCGTTAATCCACCTGGACCAAGAGCCGACATACGGCGTTTGTGCGTAATTTCCGCTAATGGATTCGTTTGATCCATGAATTGGGAAAGCTGGTTTGTTCCGAAGAAAGAGTTAATTACGCTGGTAATCGTACGTGCGTTGATTAAATCCTGAGGAGTTAAATTTTCATTGTCGCGCAGGTTCATCCTTTCGCGAATTGTTCTCGCCATACGAACCATACCGATGTTAAACTGTTGGGCAATTTGCTCTCCGACAGTTCTAACCCTTCTATTGCCGAGATGATCGATGTCATCAACAGTTCGTTTACCCTGTTGTAATTCTAAGAGATAATTGATAATCGAAATGATATCATCTTTTGTCAAAGTTGTAGTTGTGAACGGAACGTCAACACCAAGTTTGGAATTCATCCTGTTTCTTCCAACGTTGCCTAAATCGTATCTCTTTTCATTAAAGAAAAGACGGTCGACTAAATTCTTTGCCGTTTCTAAATCAGGAGCGTCACCGGAACGTAATTGTTTATAGATTGCTTCGAGTGCGTCTTCTTCGGATCTTGCAGCATCTTTCTGGATGGTATTTGCGATTATTGAACGGTCGCCGCTGCCTTCGGTTTTTAATAAAAATAACTTTTTAATTTCTGTCTTTTTAATTTTTTTAATAAGTTCTTCAGTTAATGGGGTGTCCTTATTAATAAATATTTCGCCTGTCTTCTTATCGACGACATCGCTGCAAACCACTCTCCCGACGTGAGTTTTCAAATCATTGTCTCTTACATCCACTTCTTCAATCAAATTAAATAAGTGAAGGATTTCATCATCTGAAGAATAGCCTAAAGCACGGAGAAGAGTAGTTACGGGAAATTTTTTCTTTCGGTCGATGTAAACATACATAACGTTGCTTATGTCGGTAGTAAATTCGATCCAGGATCCACGGAATGGAATAATGCGCGCTGAAAAAATCGGCGTTCCGTTCGGATGCACTGATTGACTAAAGAAAACACCCGGTGATCTGTGAAGCTGACTGACAACAACTCGCTCAGCACCGTTGATGATATAAGTTGCTCGATTAGTCATCGATGGTAAATTGCCCAGATATACTTCCTGCTCGATAGAGTCGACATAAGATTTGCCATCTTCACTTTTTTTCGATAGCCGTAACTTGGCTTTGATAGGAACAGCATAAGTGAGTCCCCGTTCCTGACACTCAGTCATAGTATATTTCGGTTTCTCGACAGAATACTCGATGAATTCGAGTAAATAGTTTTCTCTTGAATCCTGAATGGGAAAATTGACAACAAAGACTTGCTGTAATCCTTTTACTTTTCGTCTTGCCGATGGTGTATAAGCTTGTAAAAAACTTTCCCACGACTCCATTTGAACATTGAGTAGGTCGGGAAGTTCAACAACAGGCGGAATCCGTGAAAAAGAAATACGCTCGCTTTTGTTATTTAATATTTTCAATTTAGTTGCTCCTTGATTAAAATTAAAATGTCAAGCCGATAAACCCATTTTTGTACAAAAAGTGATTATCGGCTGCTCAATAAGTAATAAGCTCCTATCTATGCTGTTACTTGAACAAAAGTTATATTACTTCAGTTCTACAGTTCCACCCGCTTCTTCGAGTTCTTTCTTTAATTTCTCAGCTTCTTCCTTGTTTACACCTTCTTTTATTGGCTTTGGTGCGCTATCGACAAGGTCTTTTGCTTCTTTTAAACCTAACCCGGTTGCAGCACGGACAACTTTAATTACATTAATTTTTTGTGCTCCTGAACTAACAAGTACTACATTAAATTCAGTCTTTTCTTCAACTGCTGCGGTTGCGGCTGGCGCTGCGCCTGCCATCATCATTGGTGCGGCTGCAGTTACTCCGAACTTCTCTTCGAGAGCTTTTTTTAATTCTGATGCTTCGAGTAAGGTCAGTTTTTCAATTTTTTCAACTATTTCTTGGATTATTGACATTTTATATTTTCCTTATATTTTAAATTTCTTATGATTTATTTAAGCTGCTTTTTTCTTTTCAATTGCATCGATTACGTATACCAAATCCCTTGCTACGGCATTTACTGCACCCGCGATTCCTGCGATAGGAGCTTGTATGCTTCCCAAAATTGCAGAAATCATTTCAGGTCTTGACGGCATGTTGGCGATTGCTACCAACTCTGAACCGTCGTAGACTTGTTTCTCCAATATGCAAGCTTTCACTGTGAGTTTTTTTGTCTTGTCACTGAATTTTTTTATTATCTTTGCCGGTAGAACGGGATCATCGTATCCGAATGCGATAGCAGTGGGTCCGACAAGCTTATTGTAAACTTTATCGTAACCACTAACCAATTCAAGCGCCTTTTTTACGAGTGTGTTTTTTACGACATTGTAATCTATGCCTTCTTTATAGAATTCGTTTCTGAGATTATTAACCTCTTCGACGGTAATTCCGGTAAAGTCAGCAAAGTACATACCCTGGGCACGAGAAATCTTGTCTTTCAGATCTTCGATTATTTTTTCTTTTTGTTTTCGTAGCATATGATCCTTATTTGATAAAATTTGCCGAGAAGCCCCGTTGCTAAAAAAGCGGGCAGCAAATTATTATTTTTTATTTGAGTGCGTAATTTCTTATTTATTATTTAGCAACGACTGTAACGTTTTTATCGATGTGCACACCGGGACCCATTGTGCTCGAGATGGCTATACTTTTTACGTACTGTCCCTTAGATGTAGCTGGTTTGAGACGCATTACAGTGTTTAAAAAAGCATTAATATTGTCGACTAATTTATTTTCTTCAAAATTTACTTTACCGACCGATGCATGAAGTATTCCAGCTTTATCCACACGGAATTCAATTTTTCCCCCTTTAACTTCTTTTACAGCTTTAGCAACATCAGTTGTTACTGTTCCGCTCTTGGGGTTTGGCATTAGCCCACGTGGGCCAAGTACTTTCCCTAATTTACCAAGGTCACCCATAACATCAGGAGTTGCGATTATAACATCGATATCAGCCCATCCTTGTTGAATTTTTTGAAGGTAATCTTGAAAGCCTGCGTGGTCGGCACCGGCTGCTTTTGCTTCTTCATCCTTTGGTGGTTTTGCTATAACAAGCACCCGTACTTCTTTGCCCGTTCCGAAAGGAAGCGAAACAGTACCCCGGACAGCCTGGTCGGCTTTCTTCGGGTCAACACCAAGTTTAATTGCTATATCTACTGACTCAGTAAACTTAGCATTTGCAGTTCGTTTTACTAGTTTTATGGCATCTTCAACACTGTAGAGTTTTTTGGATTCGACTTGTGATGCAAGCGCTTTAAATCTTTTACTTTCTTTCATTGTGTTTCCTTATAATTGTGGTAATAATGTTTCGTTTATGGGTTTCAAGGTCTAACTGTTCCCTCGGAAACTCCCACATATTTAATTATCTTTCTACTGTAATACCCATGCTGCGAGCTGTACCGGCAATCATATTTATTGCCGCCTCAACGTCGTGAGCGTTCAAATCTTCCATTTTTGTCTGGGCAATTTCGCGGACTTGTGCTAAAGTAACTTTTCCAACTTTCGTTCTATTCGGTTCACCCGAACCCTTTTCTATTTTTGCTGCTTTTGTTAATAGAACAGCGGCGGGTGGAGTTTTCGTAATGAATACAAACGATTTATCGGAAAATACAGTAATAACAACAGGGATAATAAGCCCTGATTGGTCTTTTGTTTTAGCGTTGAATTGCTTACAAAATTCCATTATATTCACACCTTTTTGTCCGAGTGCGGGACCAACTGGGGGCGCTGGATTAGCTTGCCCAGCAGGGATTTGTAGTTTAATATAACCTGATATCTTTTTCATACTAACCTTTATAAATGATTAATTATTTTTCGACTTCAACTTGGCTAAAATCAAGTTCGATCGGTGTTTTTCTTCCGAAGATACTGACCATTACTTTTAGCTTCATGCGTTCTTTGTTAATCTCTTGGACGAAACCTGAAAAATTGTTAAATGGACCATCGATAACTTTTACAGCGTCACCCATGACGAATGGAACTTCTACAAAACCGACTTCTTTTTCTTCTTCCATTGAACCTATAATTCGGCGGACTTCATCGGGGTGAAGTGGTGTTGGTTCCGTGCGAGAACCTACAAAACTCATCACCGAAGGAGCGTTGACAACTAAATGTTTAGTCTCCTTATCAAGGATTGCTTCAATTAATATGTAACCTGGAAAAAATGTTTTTGTCTTACTCTTTTTTTTACCATCCTTTATCTCAAACACCTTTTCTGAAGGTACAAAAACATTCGTAATACGGTCTTCAAGTCCAAGCCTTTTTGCTTCATCTTGGATGAAGGTTTTCACCTTAACCTCATGCCCGGAAAAAGTTCGTACCACATACCATTTTTTTTCGATTATTTTTTCGCTCAATGTGAAATCACCTTATAAAATAGCTTTAAGAGCCTGACTAACCACTGTATCTACAACATAAACGAATGTAGCTATTACACCGCAGACCGCAAGAACAACAACTGTAGTTTCCCTTAATTCTTCTCTCTTGGGCCATGTAACTTTTTTCATTTCTTTAACCACATCGGTAAAGAAATTAATAATTTTTTCTTTCATTTTTAGCCTTTAATAATTCTCAATAAGAGTTTTTTGCACGTGTGGAGGGACTCGAACCCCCAACCTGCGGTTTTGGAGACCGCTGCTCTAGCCATTGAGCCACACACGTATTCTAAAAAACAAATATTTTAGTGATTACTTTGTTTCTTTGTGTGAAGTTCTTTTATTGCACCAAGGGCAATATTTTTTATATTCTACCCGACCACTTTGTTTTTTCTTATTCTTTGTCGTGGTATAATTTCTTCTCTTACACTCTGTGCATTCTAATGTAATTATATCGCGCAACTGTTTTCTCCAAAAATATTTTTGTTTATATAGTTAAAGAGCTTGCGACCGGGATTGAACCGGTGACCTCTTCCTTACCAAGGAAGTGCTCTACCAACTGAGCTACATCAGCAAGATCTACTAAATAACCAGCTCAATTTTTTCTCCGCTTAGCGGTGTTTCTAACAATTGAGCTTCATCAGTATGATTGAGAGCGGGAGACGGGACTCGAACCCGCGACCAACAGCTTGGAAGGCTGTGACTCTACCAACTGAGTTACTCCCGCAAAGCTTCAATTTCATTGTGGGCAGGGGAGGATTTGAACCTCCGAAGGCCTGAGCCGACAGATTTACAGTCTGTTGCGTTTGACCGCTTCGCTACCTACCCAACTCCATTTGATAATTTCATCATATTCTGGAGCTGGCGATCGGATTTGAACCGATGACCTGCTGATTACAAATCAGCTGCTCTACCAGCTGAGCTACGCCAGCATTTCCGAAAATTGACCGAATTTGATAATTCTTTGGTAGTAATGTGTTTATATATACTTAGACTAATGAATAATAAGCATTGTAATATAATATTTTTTTAATTAAAGTCAATATTTTGGCATGGTTTTATTCAGGCGGAACAGTGTTTTCCTTTAGTTTCAATAAATAATTCCGCTTGGCTCTCAAATCAACATTTCCTGGATTTATTTCAATCGCCGCATCTAAATATTTAATAGCAGCGGCTTTGTTATTCAACCGCACCTGAAAAGCTGCGTTAGTTTCGTACGCTCTTGAATACAAGCCCTTCATTATTTCAAAATTTTTATCTGACTTTCCCACCTTTCTATACTTAAATACATATTCTTTTCCCGGAATAATTTTTTGGGGGTTAACTAATTGGAAACAAAGTCCTGTGGGAATTTTTTCAAACCCCTGAAGATATTGAGGTTCGATCTCAGCCGTTACGTAGATCGGACGATTGTCGATATTCCTTTCAATAAAACTTCTGATCAGATTCGTATATCGTTGTTCGATAATTTCATACGAATAGGGCAAATCATGCTCGAACTTATATAACTCTATCAGGAAAGCTTCTATTTCTGATTGAGAATTTTTTATTAATTCAGGATACAATTTTTGGAGTTGCTTATAGTACCAAGAGCGTCGCAATAATTCCTTGTCGATAACTATTACGTCCGTTCTGTAGTTATCTACAAATTGAAAGTAATAAGAAGCTGAAACAAAATAATCCCACTGATAAGAAATTATAACACCATTCGGCTCGATACAGCCAAACATATTTTTAGTATAATCTTCCACCAAATGGTTTTTACTCTCATCGTTTTGTTTAATATTTATGAAAAAAGGAATAATTGAAACTACTACTATTGATACACTAATTACTCTCAGCGCTCTCGTGGTTTTAATTTTTTCGATGATCCATTGAATCCCAAATGTAATCCAAAGTGTTAATGTTAAATATGCAAGGAGAAAATATGAATCAATATCATGAATATCATAATTGATAGAATACAACACGCATCCCACAAAAAGTAATAACGAGAAAATAAACAATTGACGACTCTTTGTAAAAATATACCAAATGCCTATCATCGCGATTAGGAGGAAAACAAAATTAAATTCATTGGGTAATTCGTTAATAAAATAATTTAATTGTTTCGCAGCAGATTCAGTGGACGAGAAAATCCATACTCTGTATTGTTTTCCACTGACATGCCATAATATTTTTTCTAGGTCAACGGGATTACCCCAGTTAATTAAAGGTACGCTGCTGGCACGTACTGGCAAATATAAGTACACTGATAAACCGATAATGAAAGGAATTGCTAATCTAAAAATGTTTTTCAATGAATTTTTTGAGAAACCGGATACAACAAAGTACATATACAGTAACGCGGGCGCCAACAAGATAGTAGTCAGATGATTAGTAAAACTTAATCCCAAAATGAAGGTAAAAAGAAACCAAGTTTTATTTATCTCATTTTTATTAATCCTTTCGATTGCTGTCCTTTGAAGATTTGCTTTTAAAAACAAAAAAAGAATTAAAGAAAGGAAAAGAGCATGGAGTGAATAAACCTCTATCGCGGTCGCCTGTGACCAGAACGTTTTCGAAAAAGCTAAAATTAGTGAACCCGAGATGGGGGGAATATATGTTAAATATTTTTTCGCCGAACTTACATTCTTTGCTTCGACTGTCGTATTTGAAAAATAATTATTAGATATTAACAGAATCAATTTAAAAAAGAAAAATACGCTCAACGAGGAAAAGAAAGCCGACATTACATTGAGTTTGTAAATCGCAGTGCTTGCAATTGGCAAGTTTGAAAATATCCATCCTATAATTGTAAAGAGTGGATAACCCGTTGGGTGCGCAATACCTAAGGTGGATGCAACAGCGGCTAATTCTCCGCTATCAATAAACGTAACGGTAGGAGCGAGAGTAAACAAGTAAACAATAAATACAAACAACGAAACGCAGACCCCGATTACGAGTTCAGGCATATTTTTGATTTTAACAAATTTCATGGTATTTCTGCGTCTACTTTTTTTTGAGTTCGTTAAATTAATTAATTTGAATGAAAAATCCAATATTATTTGCACCTCTTCCCTTTTATTAATATCTTTCTACAAAAAGAATCGAGTACTAATGAAATCGAAATTCGCCCTCATTTTCTTCATCTTTTCATTCTTATCCATATATGGTCAGCAAACTTCCGAAAAAATAAATAGCAAATTCGATGTAGAAAAATATGATTTATCTCTCTCCCTCAATTTCCAAAATAAGAGTTTCGCTGGCAACCTTCTTCTCACCGCAAAGCTAGTCGACTCTATCGACGATGTTGCTCTTTCAGCCTCAAGCTCAACTCTGACGATAGACTCTGTATTCCAAATAGATCACACAAATAAAAAAAACAATTGTTTTTATAAACATCAAAAAGATTTTTTAAGTATTACACTGGCACAAAGCGAGTCTAAAACAATCAAATTAAAAATTTATTATCGGGGGATCTCTGATTTTAATGGAGAATTTGATAACGGCGGAGTTTTCTTTTCTGGTTTAAAAGCTGCGACCAGCAGTCAGCCCTCCTTTGCTCAGAAATGGTTTCCCTGCAAAGATATCCCTTCCGATAAAGCAACTGCTTCCATCAACATCACTCTGCCCGACACGCTTAGCGTGGCTTCGAACGGAATCTTAAAAAATATTATTCATAACACCGACGGAACAAAAACTTTTAGATGGGAAACAAACTATCCGATAGCTACTTATCTGATTTCGTTTGCCGTTGGCAATTATATTTCTTCAGAAGATATTTATAAATCAATCAATGGAAAAGATTTACGCATTAACTACTTTGTGTTCCCCGAATATTTAGAAAAGTCAAAAGAAGATTTTCGAAACACAAAAAATATGTTAAAGTTTATGGAAGATATGTTCGGTGAATATCCTTTTATCGATGAAAAATATGGAATTGCACTCGTGCCCGGTGAATTGATGATGGAAAACCAGACAATTTCATGCATCAAAGAAGATTTGATTACCGGAACCGGCGAAGTTGAACAATTTTTAATTCACGAGCTTGCACATCAGTGGTTTGGAAATATGCTAACACCGAAAAATTGGCAGCATATTTGGCTTAGTGAAGGATTTGCAACATATATACAAGCCCTCTATTACGAATATTATCTAGGTAAAAAGTGGTATCACCACATCATCAATAGTTTTTTGGAAGCCGAAGACGGAAAATATGCTGGTTCACTTTTTCTAAAATCTGATACGTCCTTTTCCGACATGTTTTCTGATCGGATATATTACAAGGGTGCGATCGTTCTCCATATGCTTAGAAAAATTATTGGCGATTCCTCATTCTTCAATATTTTAAAAAATTATTCTACAAATCCTGCGTACAAGTATTCAAATGTAACGACTGAAGATTTTATTATTGAATGTGAAAATGTTCACGGCAATAATTTAGATTGGTTTTTTAAACAATGGGTGTATGCAAATATAGTTTCAATAGATAGGCCAACACTTTCTTACAGATGGAATTCAGAAAAAACAGATGGCGGCTATAAAATATCACTGACAATCGGTCAAACAAGCTCTCATCTGTATTTATTCAAGCTACCGATGGAGGTTACGATATCATCGGCCTCCGACACCGTAAATTATAATATCACGATAGATAATGCTTCTCAAACTTACGATTTCAAAATAAAATCTCAACCACTGAACGTTGAGTTAGACAAAGACCATTGGGTTTTTAAAGAATTGATAAAGGAAGATTGAATATGGAAAATGAAAAACTGATTAAGACTTTACAAAAAACTTACAAACGTGAAATGAGCGGTGCAAAAGTTTACAGCGAACTTGCCGAGCGTGAACCTTTGAAAGAGAGAAAAGAAATATTGACCCGACTCGCTGAAGCCGAGGAAAAGCACGCAGAAAAATGGAAGTCACGTTTAACGGAGTTAGGTGGAGAAATTCCTAAAAACATTGAAAGTACAATAGGAAAAATAAAACGCTGGCTTTTAATTAGAACAGGAACAGAAAATGCCATACGTCGGCTCGAACAGGCAGAGGACAACGACACGCAGGCATATCAGGAGGAAGTAAAAGTGTTCAGCGACCAAAAAGATGTTGAAGCAATAAAAGAAGTTGAAAAAGAAGAAAAAGTTCATTCAAAGGTATTGCATGATATGACCGAGCCAGTGCATCCGCAGACAACGCTCGATGTAATTCTAAAAAGAGAAAAATGGCATTCACACGGCGCGAGCGGTTGGATCGGACAAGCGATATACGGAGCAAACGACGGACTCGGGGCTGTTTTTGGAATAGTGAGCGGAATGGCTGGTTATTCCGGCGGCAGCAGCGTGGTTTTAGTTGCAGGGCTTGCTGGCTCACTCGCAAGCGCCCTTTCAATGGGATCCGGGGCTTACCTTTCAAAAAAATCGGAGAAGGAAATTTATTTATCAGAGATGGAACGTGAAAGAAAAGAAATTGAGCAAAACCCTGAAGAGGAACGTGAAGAGCTTTCACTTTTTTATCAGTTAAAAGGCTTCAGTAAAGAAGAAGCCGAAAAATTATCTGCCAAATTGATTGAACAACCTGAGCAAATGTTAAAAGTTCTGGCGAGTGAAGAACTCGGCTTATCCGAAACTACTTTCCCGAATCCCATTCGTGAAGCTTTTTCAGCGGGTATCTCAACCGCGATAGGTGGGATGATTCCGGTAATTCCATTCTTCTTCACATCAGGAATGTCGGCAGTAATTGTAAGTCTGGTGATAAGCACTTTAGCACACTTTGCCATCGGAGTTTTAAAAACAATCGTTACAGGAAGAGGTTGGTTTAAGAGTGGCTTAGAAATGACTGCAATCGGTATTATTACGGCGGTAATTGCTTACGGAGTTGGACTGCTACTAAGTCCCGGCGGACATATTGCACTTTAGTTAGTTGACTGCAAAATTAAATATCTCTATATTTGAGTAGTGAGCTTGACGATTTTAATTTCTTTATAATATAAACATTAACTTCGAGGCAACATGGGAAACAAATATTTTACAACCATCCTACTCACATCGCTGTTCATTATTAATCTTACAGCGGGCGAGGAAAATAATCGCAAGACAATTTCAAAATTTGATTTTAAAAAACCACTTGGCACAAACTCAATCCTATCAATCAACAGAAAGCAATTGGATGTGAACAGGATTTCTGCTTGGTTCCGTAACGACGGCGAGTTCTATTCCGACCACTCTACTACAGGACCGGGTTTTGAGTGGCCCAAAGGTGGTGGAATCTACGCTGTCTTCTCCACCGGATTTTGGATAGGTGGAAAAGTTCAAACGGATACAGTAAAAGAAATACGCGTTGCTACCGTCGGACATTTTGGGTCGGAGTACAGGCCGGGCAGAATTTTGCCAAACGGATTACCGGAAGATTTCACTCTCCCCCACCTTAGACTTTACAAAGTGCGCCCACTCACCGATACACCGGACGGTAACATTGATTTCGCAGAATGGCCCATCGACCAAGGCGCGCCATGGATTGACGTGAACTCTAACGGGCAATGGGATCCAACCGTCGATAAAATTGGTATCGTTTTCCCCGAAAGGATTGAATATCCTGACATGGTTACATTCTGCGTATTCAACGATGCTGATTCGAATTATCATACCTGGATTTGGGGACAGTCGAAACCGCTTGGAGTTGAAGTCCGACAAACTGGCTGGGCATACGAAAACAAATTCCCCGATGCACATTTTATAAGATTTCAAATTTACAATAAGGGAACAAAAAATTTAGACAGCATTTACTTTACTATTTGGAGTGACCCAGATTTAGGCAATGCTCGTGATGACTACGTAGGATGCGATACTACAAAAGATAGTAACGGCTATCTACATAATTTAGGATTTTGCTATAATAGCGACAATAACGATGATGATATTTATGGTTATGGTTATGGCGTTGCACCGCCAGCTGTGGGATATAAAATACTTCAAGGACCGAAAATTCAAGGTGAGATTTCCGATACTGCAATTTCATTCGGACAAAAATGGATTGGGTATGCTAGCGGGAAAATTTCAGCCTTTAACTTCTATTGTGGAGCGGGAGGTGGTGCTTGCACAAACCCTGATTGGTATGACCCCAGCCGGTATGCACAAACTTATAATGTCATGAGAGGACTAACTGTAACAGGAAAACCTTGGATAACTCCGGAAGGGGACACTACAAAATTCGTTTTTGCGGGCGACCCGGTAACAGGAACCGGATGGCTTAACAGTAATACACTTCCATACGGTGATGTCAGATTTACATTACCGACTGGTCCGGCGACTATCGCAATAGGCGACTCTCAAGAAGTAATCTATTCTGTATTCATGGCACGAGGCAACAGTAATCTGAACAGCATCACCGAACTCAGAAACACATCTAAATTTTTAAATTTCTACTACAAAAACGACAATGCAAAGTATTTCCCAACAGCAAAACTGGTGCCTCCAAATTTATATGCACCTCCACTCAATTTGAATGTCAATGTGAAAGGTGCATTAACTGTAGATGCAATTCTGGAAAATTCTCTAGAAGTCATCATAGACACTATCGAACTGTATGACGACGGCACACACAACGACGGATCTCCTAATGATGGTATCTGGGGAAATTCACTTTACACTGCTGCTGATTCTTTGTCATTAAATATTCATTTGAATATTCATTATGATTTTGGAGATTCAATCTTTTGGAAGAATCAACTACAAAATATTCCGACATCCGGAAGAATCAAAATTGAAAATATGAAAATCATCTCCGATAATATAAATGGCGACTCGATTCCAAATGTAGGTGAAAATATCAAATTCATTTTTGATTTAAGAAACAACACTCCCTTCAAGAAAAATACTTTATATGTCAAAGACCCAAGAATTATTAGCATGAATACCTCGAATCTTTTCGGATCAGGTATTACTGAAAACATCCCACCCGACAGCACCGCAACTATAACCTCACAATACTATACAGATGGATATTTTTCGTGCACCATTTCTCCTTCGGCTCTTGTAGGTGATACGATAAAATTTGAATTAAAAATTTTAGGCGACTATAGCAACATTTGGTACGATACGTTAAGCTTTGTCGTTCAGAATTTTACATACGCCCCTATCGACACGATCCCTACTCGCGTATCCGGAGTTTGTGAAGGGAGTTTCGGCGTCCGACTGGTAGATTACACACAATTAAAAAATAACAACTATCTTCTCACTCCGAATAAAGTAGCCAGCTATCCGTATCTAAAAATGACTTTAGTGAACACAACTCTCAACGATACTTTGTTCAAACTTCACGACTTGCCGGATACGTACGGACATAATATTCCTGTTACCGATGGTTTTAAAATTACAGGCGGAAATTTCACGGACATGAAAGGTGCAAAATCCTGGAGTTACTCACCATCAATGCGTTGGTTCAATGGAGTAAAAGGTTGGTCAACAGATGTGCAATTGAATGGCTACGGCTTTGTTACATATCCAACAGTTAGTAATTTTGTACTAAAAGCCAGCGCATTACCTCCCGACAGTCTACGAAGAATTGAAATCCGATTCAGTAACGCTCAAACTCAGAAGGCATACAGATATCTTGATGGATTTAATATATTCCCCCCATCTATGCGCATACCCAAACATCCGGAATTCAGACCGTTCGTAATAGACAGCAGCGGAACAGGATTTTTATATCAAGACTATCAGAAATATCGTTTAGGGATTGAAGATAGCAGTTATGTCGTACCATTTACTGTCTGGGAAGTTGATGAACGCACCGGTTCCAATAAACAACTCGATGTAGGAATCGTGGAGCGAAACGATTCGCTTTATCGGTGGATAAAGACATCGCCTACAGATTCGTTTAAACAATATATTTATTACGGAAATATTGATGGCAGATGGAATCCATCGCCGGAATACAAACCGACCCCGCTAAGCCCTGTACCCGATGGCAGGCGTGGTGATGAAGTCATACTAATTTTTGGTACTGAGTACACTGATTCTGCCAAAACTATTTATACAGGACCTCCGAAGTCAGACAGTACAAGAGGTTTTGATCTCATTAGTTCTTTTCCACAGACACAGGTTATGTACACAGTTATGATGCGGAAGATTAAACCCGATTCAAACTGGTACGATGGCGATACACTCGTAATAACTCCTTATTATCCGGTAACAGAGAACGATGTATTTACATTCAATCCGCTTAGATTGCTCTCTGTTGAAAATTCAAATCAAATTCCCAACACCTATAAGTTATACAACAATTATCCTAATCCATTCAATCCACAGACAACTATCAAATACGATTTACAGAAACCCGGAAAGGTTGTCATTGAAATCTTTAATTTACTAGGACAAAAAATTAAATCGCTGGTAAACGAAGATAAAGCTGCGGGAAGCTACACAACAACTTGGAATGGTACAACCGACAAAGGTCTTTACGCTGCAAGCGGAATTTATTTCTACAGGATTAAAACTGAAAATTTCTCCAATATAAAAAAGATGATATTGATGAGGTAATTTAAATTAATCAGCGTTTTGTAACCAATTAATTAGGAGGTTTAAATGTTTCAGTACAAAGCGGTAGCAGTAATAGTACTAATATTTGTTCTTTCAGTTCTTCTCAGAGGAACAATTTACACAGAAGAGAAAAAACAGAAAACTCTCTCTAAAACAACCGACGCTTCTGCAATCCAAACCATCGATAGAAAAAAGATGGACGTGAACCGGATTTCTGCTTGGTTCCGTAACGACGGCGAGTTTTATTCCGACCATTCAACAACCGGTCCCGGATTCGAGTGGCCCAAAGGAAGCGGTATATATGCTGTCTTCTCATCTTCTATGTGGATAGGTGCTAAGGTAAAAAATCCTACAGATACAACTAAAAAAGAGATACGTGTCGCTACAGTTGGACACTTCTTTTCTGAATTCCGTCCTGGTCGTATCATGCTTGATGGTTTACCGGAAGATTACACACTTCCTCAACTAAGAGTTTATCGTGTCCTTCCGTTACTTGATTCTCCAGTTAATAATGTGGATTATTTGGAATGGCCTGTAGATCAAGGCGCACCATGGATTGATGTTAATTCGAATGGAATATGGGAACCATACGTCGATAAAATTGGGATTCAATGGACCAAAGGACCTGAATATCCCGATATGATTACATTTTATGTTTATAACGACGCCGAGGAAGCATTTCATACTGGGATCTGGGGACAATCAAAACCGCTTGGTGTTGAAGTTCGTCAAACTAACTGGGCATACACAACCTCTTTCGGTGATTATCAGTTTCTAAGATTTCAAATTTACAACAAGAGTACGAACACTCTCGACAGCACTTACTTAACTTTTTGGTCTGATCCGGATCTGGGAGATGCATTTGATGATTGTGTCGGTGTGGATACAACACTCGATTCGAGAGGAAAACCTCACAATTTAGGATACTGTTATAATGGGGATAATCAAGATGGTCCTCCCGGCTATGGCAGCGCACCACCTGCTGTCGGATTCAAGCTAATGCAGGGACCTTTAGTTTCTGGAACAACATCCGACACAGCGATTGCTTTTGGGAAAAAATGGATCGGATATAAAAATGGTAAAATCTCCGCCTTTAATTTTTTCTGCAATCCGGGACAAGGCGGGTGCACTAACCCAGACTGGTACGAACCCTCTAGATACGCCCAAACATACAATGTTATGAAGGGTTTAACCGTTACAGGAAAACCCTGGATTGACCCAAATGGACATACAACTCAGTTTGTTTTCGCTGGAGATCCGGTTACAGGAACAGGCTGGCTGTATAGTCATCTTTTGCCACCATCAGATGTTCGGTTTACAATGCCAACCGGTCCACTTACTATAACACCGGGAGATTCTCAGGAAGTTATTTATGCCGTGTCAATAGATCGGGGGAACAACAATCTTAACAGCATTACTCGCCTACGGTCAATGTCAGAATTAGTTAATCTCTCATACGAATACCAAAATAGAAGTACACCAACTGCACAAATAATATCGCAAAACTTATATACTCCTCCCTTTTTGATTAACGTCCGAGTACAAGATGCAACAAATATTACAGCTACTCTTAAAAATAGAGCAGACCAAATATTAGGTGTTGCATCACTGTATGACGATGGAAATCATAACGACAGCTTAACAAACGATGGTATATGGGGAAATTGGATCTCGTCATCAGAAGATACAGCCGGTGCTTTTTTATCTCTCAATATAACGTATCAAAATAATGATACAATATTTTGGAAAAATGTTTTGAGTGGAATTACTACGATAGGCAGAGTGAAATTAGAAACATATAAAATAATTAAGGATAATATCAACGACGATAAAATTCCTAATCCCGGAGAACGGATTCTTTTTCAGTTTAAATTGAAGAATCACACTGCTTACAATTTACAAAATCTCGTTGTCTCTCTCCACCATGTTTTAAGCCCGTATATATATAATTATTCGGGCCACAGTGGGCAAATATCTTCCATAAATTCTAACGATACAACTTCTTGGCAACCGGACACGTATTTTTCTCTCGATATAAGTAGTGACACACCCCCCGGACATGAAGCAAAACTTGTTTTCCAGATTTATGATGATAAAGAAAATACTTGGTCAGATACTTTAAGCATAACTATTGAAGGATTTACATACCAGCCAATTGATACAACAACCACTCAACAAAACGGAATAAGCGAATGTAAATTTGGCGTAAGGCTCGTTGATTACAGCAAACTAAAAGACAACCAATACAATATTTACATGAAGCGACTTTCAGATATTGATATGCGATTTAACTTAGTGAACACGAGCATCAACGACACATTATTAAAATTATACCCATTACCCGATTGGATGGGCACAAACATCCCGGCAACCGATGGCTTCGTGGTTACGAGAGGCAATATTGTTACATGGTCAGGGCCTAAATCCTTTAGTTATTCTCCATCTAATCGTTGGTTTACTGGGGCAAAAGGTATTGTCGCTAATGTATATTTAGGTTACGGCTTCATCGCATATCCAACCGCTTATAATTTTGTAAACAGACCAAGTGGTTTGAGTGCAGATAGTCTTAGACGGGTTGAGATAAGGTTCAGTAAAACACAGACTCAAAAAGCCTATCGTTATATTGATGGGTTTAGCACGTTTCCGCTATATTTAAGACTCGTTAAACATCCGGAATTCAGACCTTTTGTTATCGATAGTAATGGAACAGGTTTCTTATATCAAGACTTTGAGAAATATCGCTTAGGCATTCCAGATAGTGGCTACGTTGTTCCATTTACTGTTTGGGAAGTGGACCAAAGAGCGGGAACAAACAAACAACTTGATGTTGGAATTGTAGAGAGAAACGATACCCTATATCGGTGGACAAAATATACTAAACCTGATTCTACAATAGATTCTACTAAAGAATACATTTATTACGGGAACATTGACGGCAGGTGGAATCCATCTCCACAGATATTACTCAATAATACGATTCCTTACAGTAAACGCGGTGATGAAACAATTTTAATCTTTGATACTGAATACACTGATACGGCTAAAACCATATATACAAAAAGAAACGATTCTTTGCCTCACTTTGACTTACTTTACTCATTTTCACAGAGACCAATAATGTACGGAATAACTATGCGACGCATAAAAATTGATACTACATTTCAGGAGGAAGATATTCTCAGCATTCTTCCCTATTATCCATTAACTGAAAATGATGTATTTACATTTAATCCTTTAAAATTATTATCAGTTGAAAACCAAAATCAAATTCCAGAGAGTTATAAGTTATACCACAATTATCCAAACCCGTTTAACCCACAGACAACTATCAAATACGATTTACAAAAGTCCAGCAGAGTCGCAATCGAAATTTTCAACTTACTCGGACAAAAAATTAAAACTCTTGTAAACGAAGATAAAACTGCGGGCAGCTACACAACAACTTGGAATGGTACAACCGACAAAGGTCTTTACGCTGCAAGCGGAATTTATTTCTACAGAATTAAAACAGAAAATTTCTCAAACACAAAAAAGATGGTATTGATGCGGTAGGATATTAGAAATCGGAAATCTCCCAAAGCCCCAATTCCGAATACATTCGGGATCGGGGCTTTTTATTTGAAGATTACTATAGATTCCCGTATATTTACTCCGATACTAAAATAACTATTTATGCACAAAATACTCATCATCAACCCCGGTTCAACTTCTACAAAAATTGCTATCTTTTCGAACTTCGATCAGATACGGGCAGAAACTTTACGCCATACGGCTGAAGAAATTAAAGCTCATCCCCACATATGGAATCAGTTTGATTTCAGATTTAATGCAATTGACAAATGGCTTCACGGAAAAAACATCAACCTAAAAGAATTTTCAGCAATAGTTACGTTAGGCGGCTTGTTCCGCTCACTCGAAGGCGGAGTTTATGAAGTTAACGATAAAATGTTAGTGGATGCTCGTGCGAATTTACAGGGCGAGCATGCTTCAAACCTCGGGTGTGCACTCGCCTATTCATTAGCTGTCGAAGCTCATTGCAAAGCGTATGTAGTTGACCCTGTTTCTGTAGATGAATTTGAACCACTTGCAAGATATTCAGGCCATCCAGAAATTCAACGACGAAGTTTATCGCACGCATTAAGTTTACACGAAGCTGCCCGCAACGCCGCAGAACAATTACATCTCAAATATGAAACATCATCATTTGTAATCGCACATACCGGCGGTGGAATTTCCGTTGCACCAATCCGTAACGGAAAAATTATTGACGTTAACGATGCTTCCAGCGATGGACCTTTCTCTCCCGAAAGAACCGGCGGACTTCCACTACAGCCATTTATCACATTAGCATTATCAGGAAAATACTCTGACCAAGAACTCAGGAAATTTGTTATGGGTAACGGCGGCTTGGTTGCCTATTTAGGAACTAACAACGCTGAAGAGGTTGAAAAACGAATAATAGCTGGTGATGCTAAAGCCAAAGAAGTATTTGAAGCTATGGCTTACCAGATCGCAAAAGAAATCGGTTCGATGACAACAGTACTGAAAGGAAAAGTGGATGCAATTGTTATTACCGGCGGACTTGCAAAATCGAAAATGCTGACCGATTGGATTGTTGAACGTGTGAAGTTCATCGCGCAAGTTTTGATTTTTCCCGAAGACGACGAGATGAAAGCGCTGGCGAAAGCTGCATTGCGAGTATTAGATGGAAGTGAAGAAGTCAACACTTATTAAATAACTCAAAATCATATTACATAAATTTCATGATACAGAATTTTAAAGATTTTTTAACATACGCACTCACTGTACAAGGTAAATCTACAGTCGTTGTTCAACCGCATAACGAAGAAAGCCTCGCAGCAGTCATCGGGGCGAAAAAATTAGGTTTAGCGGAATTTCATCTGGTCGGTGACGAAACTATCATCCGGCAAACTATCTCTAACCTCAAAGGAAACTCGGGCGATTACACAATTCATCACTCTTCTGATACTGATTCGGCAATAGAAAACTCAATCCAACTCATCAACAGTAAAACTTGCCATATCTTAATGAAGGGATCTGTTGACACTTCTACGTTAATGAAAGCTATCTTCGACCCAAAATATAATTTAAGAACGGGTCAACTGTTTAGCGATGTTTTTATATTCGAATATCCGCAGCGAACTGAAAATAAATTAATAATGATTACTGACGGCGGTCTGAATCTTCAACCGGATTTACACGCAAAAATCGGATTAATTAATAACGCCGTAAAAGTTGCTCACGCTTTGGGAAACATGAATCCAAAAGTTGCCTTGCTGTCTGCGTCTGAAAAAGTAAACCCAAAACTTCAATCATCCCTCGATGCGGCTGAATTAACTAAAATGAATCGCGAGGGGAAAATTACCGGCTGCACAATTGATGGGCCTCTCGCACTCGACCTTTGTATTAGTCCCCAAGCAGTAAAAGAGAAAAACATTAACTCTCAAGTAGCAGGCAATGCAGACATTATCATATGTCCCTCTATCGAAACAGCAAACAGTTTAGCAAAAAGCACACAATATTTTGCAAAGCTTCCGCACGCACAGGTTATTGTCGGTGGGAAAATTCCCATTTTAATACCATCGAGAGCTGACAATCACGGTGAAAAAGTGAGAACTATTGGTTTGGGTGTAATTATGAGTAATTTCCAATAACAAAACTATTCCCTCTCTTTTGGTTTTTGATACGATTTTTATGATATTTAGAAAAATATTTAGGAGTTATAAATGAGATTCTTTTTGTATCCAGTTTTTTGTTTTCTGCTGACCGTTACTGCAATATTCAGTCAGCCTAAAATAGAAATTGTAGGCGGAACTAGCTTTGATTTTGGCGAGATTTATTCGGGCGTGAAAATCGATAAAATACTTACTATTAAAAATATCGGAACTGATACTTTAATTATTGGACAAGTGCAACCCTCTTGCGGATGCACGGCTGTATTGATGAGTGAAAATAAAATCGCCCCTAACAAAACGGCAACACTTAATGTCGGATTCGACTCAAAAGGTTTCAACGGAAAAGTCCATAAATCCATTTCGATAACCTCCAACGACCCCACCAACCGGTCTTTAAACGTAACATTTACAGCAACAATATCAACTGTCTTAACGTTCGACCCACAGTTTATATATTTCCAAAACATGAAACTTGATTCGATAGCAGCGATGAAAATTAAAGTTACCAACAATTCTCAAGAAGCCGTTGAGATTACTTCTTTTGAACACAAGATTCATGGTCTCAAAGTTGAAATTATGCAGCGCAAACTTATGCCTAAAGAAACCACTGAATTATCCGTAACCTATTTCGCGGTAAGTGAAGGTATGGCACAGGCAGACGTTATTGTTCATACAAATAATAAAAAGCAACCGAAAACTCCAATAAGGTTTTTTGCTTTCGTCAGACAAAATTAATTTAAGTCGATAGATAAATATCATGGAGAATGAAATAACACCCCTGCTCGAAACATACATTGAAGCTTATCCAAAAATTAAGGATGAAATTAACAATCTAACGGATGAAGAAATTAGTTTCTTACCTTCCCCCGACAAATGGTCTATTCGTCAGATACTGCATCATCTGTGCGATACTGAGATGATGGCAGCAACAAGAGTCTTCCGAATTTTAACAGAAGAAAAGCCTAACCTCCCCTCCTACGACCAGAATAAATGGGCATCGGAATTAGGATACGATAAACTTGACCCGCAAGTAGCCGTGCTAACATTCGGTTTGTTAAGACAAAGAATGTATCAGTTATTCCAGACGTTACCGGAATCTGTTTGGGAACGGAAAGGCATTCATTCAGAACGAGGTGAAATAACGCTCTTGGATATGTTAAAAACATACGCGAAGCACGGAGAGAATCACTTGCAACAAATTCAAAAGAATTTATCGGAATATAAATCAAAAGTAAAATTTTGAAAGTCATAAATATTTTATTATTTTTCATGAAACAATAAACAAATCAAACAAACAAATGAGGTCATGGCTTTGAAAAACTATATCATAATTAGTGCAATATTATTATCAGTGGCTCTTTTTTCATGCGGAAAAAAAATGGAGCCGGCAAAAATAGGAACCCTGAAAGAGTACAAAGACCCGGTATACGGATTTAAAATAAAATACCCGACAGAATGGAAACAGTTGGGACAAGCCGGCAGAGCACGCTTTTATCTATCACAAGCAGTCGCCGATAAATTTATGGAACCTGGAAAACCCGGAGAATTAGGAACCGAGGTTTTTGTTTACGTCACCGTAGCAAGTCCAGAACAAGTGGATAGCCTTCTTGCCGAAGCAAGAGATGAAATAAAGAATCAGAACGGAAAAATTTTAAGCGAAACCCCTGTTACAGTCAAAGGCAAAGAAGGTTTAAAAATCGAATACTCGATTCCGATAACAACCAAAATGAACCTTGATTGTTACAAAATTTTATTCCATACCGATACTACCTTTTATACAATTAGTTTTGCAGGGTTTGGGGAATTCTATTCCGCCTACTCAGCAGTTTTTGATTCCCTCTACAAAACATTCGACCTGCCTGTCCCCGTTGTTAAAACGCCGGATGGTTGGGTTGCTTCAACAAATTTAGAGAAATACGAAACACCGTTCTTTACAATGAACTATCCGGATAATATGGAATTTACAAAACCTGCAAAAGGAAAAAATGAACTATCCGTTGGGCTGCGTGCCGATAGATTAGATTGCAGTATCCAGTTCGACGTATTCGGCGCCCAGGCACTCACGGTTGAAAAAGTATTTGAACAGAATAAATCAAGATATATCAATGTTAAAGGTACTGCAGAGGCGCAGTTTAACGGAGAGAAAGCCATTTATCTGAATTACTCAATGGTTAAAGATATTGAGAGCCGCGCCTACTTTGTCGTAAAGAATGATAAAGTCGTACGTATTTCACTAAATTGGTTCAATCCAAAAAAGGATAATTATTTACCTGTGTTCGAACAAATTGTTAATAGCCTAAAACTAAAATAATAAATTAAGTATTAAGATTTGAAAATGTCTACCAGAGGCGATGATTAAGAAAACAAAGTATCATCGCCTTTTTATTTATTAAGCCTTAAAACAAAATATTGAAAGCGAGTCTCGTATGGATATTAAAGGAAAAACTATTTGTGTAATCGGCGGATGGGGTTTAGTCGGTTCTGCTGTTTGCAGAAAACTGATGGAAAGAAAACCAAAACGCATAATCGTAACATCATTGAGTCGTGAAGAAGCGATCGATGCGGTCAATGAACTTAAAAAAGAGTACCCGAAATCCGGTAAAGATTTTTTCGTACCGTGGTGGGGTAATATTTTTGTCCGAAACGAATTCAAAGACATACCGCGAGAAGAAATACTTTCAGATGAAGCTAAACGCCTCGAGTTTATACAAGATATCTTAGGCGAAATGAATGAAGCCTCACTTAAAAAAACATCTATCTATAATCTTCTTTCAAAATATAAACCCGAGGTTGTAGTAGATTGTGTTAATTCAGCGACAGCAATAGCGTACCAGGATATTTTCCAAAGTTCCCGCGAGGTAATGAAGGAAATAAAAGCAGCAAAATTAAAAAAAGAGAATAATCTTATAGATGTGGCAGAACGGCTTCTAGCTACACTTTACGTCCCTCAGATAGTCCGGCATGTTCAAATAATGTATCGATCTATGCAGACAGTCGGGACAAAGATATACGTCAAGATTGGAACCAGCGGTACCGGCGGTATGGGTTTGAACATTCCTTACACTCACAGCGAAGAAAAACCTTCACGCGTACTATTGTCTAAATCTTCTGTAGCGGGTGCACATACGTTACTCCTTTTCCTAATGGGTAGAACACCCGACGCGCCGATTACAAAAGAAATTAAACCGACTGCGGCAATAGCATGGAAGAAAATTGCATACGGAGAAATTAAAAAACGCGGCAAGCCGGTTGAGTTAGTTGACTGTCCTCCAGAAAAAGGATTGAAACTGACAAAAACACTTCAACTAAAAATGAAGGATTTCGGTAAACCTACGGGTAAAACACTTCAATCGGTGTTTATCGATACCGGCGAGAATGGCATTTTCTCCAAGGGAGAGTTCGAAGCTATCTCAATGCCCGGACAGATGGAATACGTAACACCTGAAGAAATTGCTGAATCTGTAGTTTACGAAATATTGGGCGGCAACACCGGTCATGATATTATTAACGCACTCGACCACGCAACACTTGAGCCGACTTTCAGGGCCGGAGTTCTGCTTAAGAGCGCAATTAATAAAATGGAACAACTGGAAAAAACACACAACATCGACAGCGTTGCATTCGAAATGTTAGGACCGCCACGTCTGTCCAAATTGCTTTATGAATCGTATTTGTTAAAACTTTGCTTTAAGGATATGTTGACTGTGGTAAAGACTGACAAGAAAATATTATCAAAAAAGTTGACTGAGCTAATTAAAAAGAATTCTGATTTACGTACAAAAATTATTTCAATCGGGATACCAATACTCATGCCCGATGGTAAAACTTTACTACGGGGGAAAGACATTAAAATACCTCCATACCGTGGCGAGAACGAAATTCCGTTAAATAAGAAAAACGTAGCATTATGGGCTCATGATGGCTGGGTAGATTTAAGTGTAACAAATATGCAATCATGGAAAGACAGGATGAATAAAATATTCAAGGAATTGGACGAAATCCCGAATAACGACACCAGCTCACGATTTATGCGAACAAAAGAATATTGGAAGAATTTTAAAGATATCGAACCGGGTAAGCTAGTGGGTTGGATATTTACAGTTGAAGAACTTGGTGAAAGGATGAAAGCGTAATACGAGTCTTGAGTCAAGAGTAACAAAACAGCAGTAGATTGCAGTGGGATAAGTGAACATCGTTAGCCTCTCGCTTATCAAAAGACCAATTCCTTATTTGCTGTTGGTGAATCCGCTGGGAACTGCTGCTGTTAAATTTTATAATCCCTCTTCAGCAATTACATAAATCAATATCGCAATAGCAGCCGCTCCAAGCTCAAGCTCACGTTCGTTTACTTTATCAATCGTATCCTTGTCTGAATGGTGGTAGTCAAAATATTTATGCCCATCTACCCTTAAACCCGCCATCGGTACACCATTCCTTCCTAAAGGCGAAATATCGACCCCTCCACCCCCCTTTGTTATTCTATCGGCATCAATCGGTTTTAAAAGAAATTCTATTCGCTTTATTTTTCCAAAAGTGGATGAATCAGCAGTTACACCAAAACCCTTCGGCGAAAATCCACCGGCATCCGACTCAAGCGCAAAAATATGTTTTTCACCGAGGCGTTCTACTTTTGAATAAGCCGTCCCACCCCGCAACCCGTTCTCTTCATTCATAAACATTACCGCACGAATCGTCCGCTTTGGTTTCAACCCAAGTTCTTTAAGCAATCTTAAAGCCTCAATCGCATGTATGCATCCTGCGCCATCATCGTGTGCGCCTGTTCCTTTATCCCAGCTATCAAGATGTCCCCCAACTACAATCACCTCCTCAGGTTTTTCAGTCCCCACAAGTTCACCTACGACGTTTGCCGATACCGTATCCGGTAAAGTTTGGGATGTAAGTTTTATATAAACTTTTATATTTTTTTCTTTTTGAAGAATATCACTCAACAAATTTGCACTCATTGTGCTCACTGCTGCCGATGGAACTTTGGGAATTGAATCGTCATAACTCATAACACCGGTATGCGGGATGTCGTCTAACGCAGTTGTCAAAGACCTTACGAGCGCTGCAACCCCACCGACTTTCGCTGCTTCAATTGCACCCTGTGTTCTCTGGTTAGCAGCGCCTCCGTACGCTTCTCCCGGATTTATCTTGCTTCTATCCATCGGTCTGTTAAAGAAAATGATTTTCCCTTTTGCATCATTGCTTTTAGCTTGAAGTTCATCAAAAGATTTTACCTCTAATACTTCAGCAGTTATTCCTTCCTTAGGTGTTGAAACACTTCCACCCAGCGCGGCTATCGACAGATTAATTGCTTTTTTCGCGGGCAGACCCATAATGCTAGCTTCTTCGATTGGTCCGCGTACCCAATGAGGGACCATACAGGTTTCTGTGTGCACATTTTGAAAACCAAATTTTTCCATCGTGTTCTTTGACCATTCTATTGCCTTCCACGAGAGTTGAGAACCGCTGAGTCGTGGGCCGATATCAGTTAACTCCGTGAGCAGTTTATATGCTCGCCCTGAATCTAACGCAGCAGTAAATATTTTATCCGCTAATTTTTTATAGTGGGATATTTTAGATGAGTCGAAAGATTGGGCGGTTGAGATGGAAACACAAAACATCATGGGTGCTAAAAACAATTTTAAGAACTTCAAAACAGATTCCTTTCAAAAATAATTTCATTGATAAATAACCTTTTAAATTTAAAATAATAAACAGTTACAGTCAAGCAGAATCGTTTGCACCTCAATATTTTGATTTTATAAATTATATACATATATTTGATACGCAAACAACAGTACACCGTTTTTTGCCCTTAGTAGAGTGGGAAACCACACTTTGTAATCCTGCTGATGTACCTTCAAGATCCTTGTCTGCATGAGAGTCGCCAGCAACAACAGTAAGAGCATAGAACACCGGCGTACCTCAATCTCGGAGCATCGAGATAATTTAACATCATATGAAAGGATAGTTCCATGGAAAAAGGAACAGTCAAATGGTTTAACGGAGCTAAAGGTTATGGCTTCATCACACGTAATGGCGGAGACGATGTATTCGTACATCATAAAGCTATTGTCGGCAGCGGTTTTAAAAACCTAAACGAAGGCGACCAAGTCGAATTCGAAGTCGAACGTGGACCAAAAGGACTTCAAGCAACGAACGTTTCAAAGATTTAATAAACGACAGTTTGAAATTCAAAAACCCCATCCCGAGCCATTCGGTGATGGGGTTTAGTGTTTTTAGGACGTCTACCTCAAGAGACTTCGGGATATTAACAGCTTAAATTATAATTTAAGCTCTACCTGCAAACCAATCCTATTATCATAATTCGCCGGTAATTCGTCTAAACCGGTGCCAATCCTTTTTACATCCTCACGAATCAGAGTAGAATATTTGACTGATAATTCAAGCGTCCTCAATATTTTATAATTGATCAACAAATACCACTTAATACCCTCTCCATAAAAATAAGGAATTGTTAGAACTCCCGGAATGTCGTTTTCATATTGTCCTATACCAGAATTGTAAGAATCGGTTTTGAAATAATTAATCCGACAATTAACCGATAACCTTTCTGTCGGTTTGAAATTAAAATCTTGATATACCAACCTTCCAACCTCTTCATTATTGGTCAACAGGTTTTTTACTGTAAGATACTCGAACCGGAACCTGATTTTCATCTTTGAAGAAAAATAATAATCCGAGTTTAATCTATACGATTGCCGTCTTCGTTCGTCAATAATTTGTATATCTCGACTGAATGTATCAAGAATATTTTCATTAACATCAGTCCGTTTTTCTCGGTATCTAACCGTTAAATTAAACTGTGGATTTAATCGATAAGTCAGTTGTACAAAATATTCGTTCCCTCGCGATGGATAATTAATAGATGATGACTTAGGAAAAACAAACTGATCAAAATAGCTTGTTATTATGATAGGCTTCATCGGACGGAGTTCGATTCCAATATAAAATCCTTCTTCATTTGAACCTCCGAATTTTTCTCCAAACGGATTAGAATATCGTGAAAAGTAGTTGGGTGAATAGTTACGGTAAAGAGATACTATATGAACTGTCCTGAAAGGGCTGATTAATATCCCTGAAATACCACTAATATTATTGTTGTCGTTAGCTGCAACTTCGCCATAAAGTTTTAGCTCGTTAAACCTTAATAAATAATCCATACCTAAGACGGAGTATCTTTTCCCTATAAATTTACCACTTCCCTCAAACCGCAATTTATCTGAAAAAAAAGTTTGATAATAAGTTATTCCAAGTATTTTCTCCTCGCCAAATTCATATACACCTCTCGCACCGAGCAATGTTTCTTTAAGATTTGCCTTCTTTGATATTTCAGTTTCCGTTCTATAGTAACTGGTTGTATATATACTTTTAATCTCCCCTAGTGAGTCAATAGACGCTCCTAAATATTTTTGAGAATAAAATAACAACGTCGACAGATTAGACAGTTGAAGGTTCACCGCAGCGCCCCTCAGAAAACCATTTTCATCGGAGGAAAGCTGAGATCGCACTTCTCTACTCTTTCGGATTGTACCGGTCGTTATATCAGCTCCTTTGCTAAAATCGTAACCGCGCCATAAAACCAGGCCTTGTCCAGCTTGCACGACATAATCGCCTAAAGTAACACCGGATATAGTACCCCTTGATTTATAACTTATAAAACCATTTATGAAATCGTTAAGATTTCTTTCCCCCTCGTCCTTTTCAATCAATATTCCGGCTGTAATATATTTCCCTTGATTTAACTTTACGCGTTGATAAGATTTCAAAGGACTGCCTAAATATTTCCCCGTTTCATATCCTTTTGCAGTTTGAAGTTTCCTTGTGAACCTCGATCGTATTTCGATTGATGTTTTCCAAAAGTCGATATCAGCGGGGACGGGTTTTTCTGTCTCAAAAACGTCTAACAACTGCGAATCCTCATCGCCTATAATTTGGTCATCCAAACTTTCGACATGTACTTCGGTCGAATCTATGTTGAAAGTAGTATCAACCTCGTCCTGGGCAATCGATACGTTATAAAAGAACAGTAATATCACGGCACACGGATACCTACTCATTTTACACCTCCCCATATGAAACTGACGGAGAAAGTATGGCTTATACCAAGTTCTTGATGCTTAAAGAATGAATAATCAATTTGGATGAATTCGTATTCGACTCCGATGCCGGCTGTATATGTCGGCGGATTGTTTGCAGCACCTACTCTTAATGATGCGAACTCAAACACTTTATACTCTACACCAAAACGCTGCGAACCTTCGAAGGCAATTTCTTTCCGATAATCAGCGGCTACAACAAGGTTCTCGACAGGAGAATAACTAACTCCGGTGGAAAATATTTGCGGAAGTTTTTCTCGTCCCTTTCCTATCGTCGGCATGTTGAGATTTTTTGCACAAATACCAAAATCGAGGCCTCTAACCAGAGGAAAAATAATCCCTACATCCATGCCGATAGCCGCATCACTGCCATAGTTACTGATTGTAAGTGAGTAGTAGTTTAAGTTGACACCGGCACATACACCTAAAAACATACTTGCATAAGACAAAGAAGCAGTTATTTCATTATAAAGATTAAAACCGAATCTTCTAACTCCAAAGCCGAATGTCCCCGCATTAGAATAATAATTCCCCGCTATCGCGGTTGTAGATAATTCCTTAAGCCCGAACTGTTGCGGCAGGTAAAATACAGATATTTCATTATGCGACAAGCGCGCAAACCCAGCCGGATTATAAAAAATTGCCCAAGCATTATCAGCTATTGCTACATAAGCCCCTCCTAGTGCATAAGGTCTAGCGCCAGCTTCATTTTGTTCAAAAGCACTGAATCCTGATACATTTAATGCAATTATTAATAGTGTTAAAACAATATACCTCATAACGCCTCCATTTTTTATTTGACCAGAGTAAATAAAATCTTTATATTACAGAAAACATTGAAAAGGACTATGATGAAAATATTAACCGCTGTTGTTATCGGTTTAATCTTATTTGTCAACTCTGCAAGGGCACAGGAGATAGATTGCAATATTACGATAGACGTACAAAACCTAACTACGGAAGCCCGCGAAAACATTTCTGACCTCGAGAAAAAGATAGAGGATTACATTAATACATACCGTTGGACGCGGGACGATTTTGGGGGCGATAAGATTAAGTGTTCGTTTGATATATTTTTCCAAGGTTCGCCTTCCGAAAATAAATACACTGCTCAAGTTTTTATTGGTAGTCAGCGCAAAATCTACAAGTCGGAAAAGAGCAGCGGTGTAATTCGCATACTCGACGATAAATGGGAATTTTCTTATACTCGAAATCAACCGCTGTATCATAATACTTTTCAGTATGACCCGTTAGTCAGTTTTATAGATTTTTACATTTATATAATCTTAGGCTGCGATTACGACACGTACAAATTGTTCGATGGTAGAGCTTTTTACCAACAAGCTCTCGACATCGCAAGTAAGGCTCGCTCGGGGGGCGGATCAAGCTCCGGTTGGGAAGCTAAGTCGTCCGGTACTTATAACCGTGTACAGTTCATTGAAGAAATAACGAACCAAAAGTACAAGGTCGTTCGGGAGGCGTTTTACAACTACCACTATAAAGGGCTAGATCTCTTAAGCCGTAACAAAGCAAAGGCACAAGAGAATATCTTTAAAGCTGTAGAAAGTATAGGGAATTTTCAGAATAAAATCAATGAGAGAAGCATTTTAATTAAATCATTTTTTGACACAAAATACCTAGAGCTTTGCGATGTATTTTTAGATTATCCGGATAAAAGCATTTACGATAAATTAAGCAAGACAGACCCTTCACATCAAAAAAACTACGATGAGTACAAGGGAAAGAGGAAGTAAAGCAAGGCGAGATTTTATTTACAGAAGGTATCCAATTGGATATTTTAAATATTTAACTAATATATCATGCGTACTTTCATAGCAATCGATACACCTGAAGAAATCAAAAAACAAATGATTGAGATTCAATCTGAATTGAAACGTTCAGAAGCCGACGTTAAATGGGAACCATCGAGCAAATTTCACATCACGGTAAAATTTCTCGGCGAAGTGAAAGAGTTGATGATTAAAGAAACTATTCAAATAATAGAAGAGGTGGTTATAAAACATCCCCCGTTCATGCTTCAGTACGAAAAATTGGGTTGTTTTCCTAATACAAAAAATCCACGGATAATTTGGATTGGTTGCAAGGATATAAGCCAAATTCTTGCAAAAATCAAAACATTGTTAGATGAGAAATTAAAGGAATCTGGTTTTGAGGCCGAAGACAGGACATTTCAGCCGCACATAACCTTGGGTAGAATAAAATCTTTGAAGGGAATAAAAAACTTGATTCCAATCTTAGAAAATCTTAACTTTACATCAAAGGTAACCGAATGCCGTGAGATATTAATAATGAAAAGCACCTTAAAACCTTCGGGGTCAGAATATTCAATTATAAAATCTATAGAACTTAAATGAAAACTAAAAAGAAAATATTTTTAATAGATGACGAGAACATATGGCTGGAAACCATGGAACACGCACTTGAATCCGAGTCATACAACGTAGTAACAGCCGACAGCGGTCATATTGCCCTCTCGAAACTATTAAAAGTCAAACCCGACCTTATCCTTAGCGATGTTCGGATGCCGGATATGAACGGTTATGATTTTTTTGAGAAGGTAAAAGCAAATCCAAGATTGAATAAAGTCCCGTTTGTTTTTATGTCATCACTCGATGATTATGACGCCAAGCGCGTTGCAAAAAATATCGGCGCGGACGATTATGTCGTAAAACCTTTTGACACAGAGGAGATAAAGCGCATTGTTTTGGATTTGTTCACCAGGTTTAAAACGCTGTAACATTTATCCGCTGCCTGAATCAACGTTTTTTCTACAACCTACATTAAATAGAATTAAGGAGAACTTATGAGCGATATTTCAAATAAAGATTCACGACTTCAAGCTTTAAAAATTGCTATCGACCAAATTGAGAAGCAGCATGGAAAAGGCGCCGTTATGCGATTAGGCGACAGACCTCCAACCAAAGTAGAAATTATCCCAACCGGCTCAATATCGCTCGATGCTGCTTTAGGTATAGGTGGAGTTCCGCGCGGAAGGGTTACGGAAATATTCGGACCCGAATCTTCCGGTAAAACTACGCTATGTTTGCATATCATCGCAGAAGCTCAGAAACGAGATGGCTTAGCAGCTTTTATAGATACCGAACATGCTCTCGATATCAGCTATGCTAAACGGCTCGGTGTTGATGTCAACAATCTTTTATTATCGCAACCCGAGTTTGGCGAGCAAGCGCTCGAAATAGTTGAAACGTTAGTCAGAAGTGGATCTATTGATGTGATAGTTATCGACTCGGTTGCAGCTTTAACACCGCGCGCAGAAATTGAAGGCGAGATGGGCGATCCCACGATGGGTGTTCAAGCCCGGTTAATGTCGCAGGCACTTCGTAAACTTGCTGCGGCAATCAACAAGTCAAAAACATCAGTTATTTTTACAAATCAACTGCGGCAAAAAATCGGTGTTATGTTTGGTAATCCTGAAACCACTACGGGCGGTAACGCTCTTAAATTCTACGCATCAATCAGGTTAGATGTTAGACGTATCGAAGCGATTAAAGAAGGACAGTCCGTAATCGGTAACCGCACACGAGTAAAAGTTGTGAAAAATAAAGTTGCCCCCCCGTTTAAGGAAGCCCAGTTCGATATACTGTACAATGAAGGAATATCTAAACTCGGAGATGTAATTGACTTAGCCGTTGAACACAACGTAATCCAAAAAAGCGGGTCGTGGTTTGCCTACAAAGAAGAACGTATTGGCCAGGGCAGAGATGCAGTCAAGAAATTTATGCAGGAAAATCCACTATTAGCGCAAGAAATTGAAACTACTCTCAGAAATAAATTAGGATTGATTGCAGAAGAAGAACCAAAACCGGCAACAAAACCAGAAGCGCAGAAAAAAACAGCAAAAAGCTAAATGCAGATTACAAACATTATCAGGCTAAAGAATAAACCGAGATTCGTTAGCGTATTAATCGACGAAAATGATAAGTATGTTCTCCACAAAGATGTCGCCGTAAAATTCGGACTGAGGAAGGGCGCCGACATTTCTGAATTGAAAATAAAGGAACTGCTGTTACAGAATGAATTTCACATAGCGAAAGATACAGCATTAAGGTATTTAAGTTATCGCCAAAGAACCGAATATGAAATCCGCAAAAAACTAACTCAAAAAAAATACAAGCAAAAAATCGTTGAGTACACTATAGAAAATTTCAAAAAGATAGGTTTAATAAACGACAAAGAATTTGCCGAAAGCTTCGCCCGCGATACACTAAAGAAAAAAGGTATAGGAAAAGCGTTATTAAAACAAAAACTACTGAATAAAGGTCTTCCGAAGGACGTTATCACTCCAGTTATCGAAAATACTTACAAAACAATCAACGAAAAAGAGACAGCCATTCAGATAGCTAAAAAACAGCTAAAGAAATACGAAAACAGGAAAAATAAATCTACCGATAAAGAAAACCAAATACGATTATCTAACTTCCTTGCTCAAAGAGGTTTTTCATGGGACATAATATCGCAGGTTATACGTCAGATATTTAAACGCATTTCAGATGAAACAATTACTGAACAAATCTGATGAAACGCGTCGTCTTTGATATTGAAACACTTGCATTTCCTTTTGAAACCTTCGACGATGTCCAACAAGAATACCTTATGAAATTTGCAGACACCGAGGAGAAAAGAGAACAAGCCCTCCTGCAATTGAACCTATACGCACCTACAGCACAGATCATTGCTATCGGTATGTTGAACCCCGACACTAATGCGGGTAAAGTATTTTATCAGTCGGACGTGCAGGAGGAATTTACTAGTGATGACGACAAGGTTGGCTATGTATCAGGCTCTGAAAAGGACATTCTCACATGGTTCTGGGACGCAATTAAACATTACAACCAGTTCATCACATTCAACGGACGGACGTTTGATTGCCCGTTCGTTATGCTCAGGTCTGCTATTACCGGTGTGGTTCCAACCAGAAACTTAGTCCCCTACCGCTACGAAACAACCACACACTGCGATTTATTAGACCAGCTTTCATTTTATGGCGCTGTAAAAAAGTTTAACTTAGATTTCTACTGCAAAGCATTCGGGATAAAAAGTCCCAAGAGCGAGGGTATTACTGGTTTGGATTTGGGGAAATTATTTAATGAAAAAAGATTTAGGGATATTGCACGCTATTGCGTCGGAGACGTTCAAGCCGAAGCCGAATTATTCAATACCTGGAATAAATTCCTAAATATTAAAGATTAGGAATGTTAGAAACTGATAACATACTTAACTCATTAATCGACGAGGTAGATTTTTCAATACTCGACGTTGAAACAACCGGATTATCTCCTGAGTCGGGCGATAGAGTTATCGAAGTCGGAGTTGTTAAAGTTAGGTCGGGTGCGGTAGTCGATTCATTCACCTCATTAATCAATCCTGAAAGGCCTCTTTCTGCGGGCGCCTTCTTCGTCAACAAAATCTCACCTCAAATGGTAGCCGATAAGCCAAGGTTTTGCGAGATAGCCAATGATCTTTTAAAATTTTTAGAGAATAGCGTTTTAGCTGCTTACAACACTCCATTCGACCTCTCATTTATTGAATACGAATTCCGGTTGGCTGGAATTAAACTACCTAACTTTATTACTCTGGATGTTTTAAAACTTTCGCGGTCTCTCCTGCCCGGAATTAAAAGCTATAAACAAGGAAATGTTGCCGCTGCTTTAAACATCAGCACAAATACTTTACATAGAGCGCTCGAAGACGTAATAGTAACATCACAAATTTTTTCTACCATAGTCGGAATTTCAAAAGCTCACGGTTTTAACAAAGTTGGCGATTTGACTACCAACAAAATCAGTTTTAACCTTGAGCAAACCAGATTAAGAATGGTGACTGACGCGCTATCAACAGAAAGTAATTTATGGATAAAGTATTTTTCGCCTCATCAATATGAGATTTCCGAAAGGGTTGTAACTCCACATCAGATTATTAAGAAAGATAACGGTACTTATCTTTCAGCCTACTGTCACAATCAAAAAGCCGACCGCAATTTTCATGTCGGGAGAATTTTAGAAATAAAAATAATTTGAATATTTGTCTCATTAACCTCCCTATATCCTTCGATGCGTTCACTCACTCGACGATGCGAAAGGGCTTACTTACTCCTAATGGCTAGTAGAACATTCGACCCATCTGGGGTCGGGTGAACATTTACTTTGCATTGCTACAAACATTTGTCTCCTACGGAGACAATTAACATATCAAAAATTGGAATTTTTAATCGGTAATGGGCAACGCCCATTTAGGTGGACTCAGATTGACATCCTGTTCCTTCTGGAAAGCGAAGTCCCACGTTTTTTTTGTAGGACGGGATGCTATCCCGTCTAAACTTATTTGTCGATTTAGCTTGCCCTCTTCGCAGACGGTACGACATGCTTTTAGCATGTCGATGCACGCCTTATTCCCGACAGACTATCCAGAGGGATGGCTTCGCCAAAGTCTATCGTACCGCTTGAGCAATGATTAGCTAACCTTTCCCCTTGGTGAGCTTACTTCACCTGCGTTAGCTTCTTAACTTCCATCCACAAATTCGGAGGGCTTCCACTCTGTAATTTGTAGAATAACTTGAATATCAAACTCATCACCTAACTAAGTTCAAACAAAACTCCCCTCCTCTTGGTAAGAGAAGGGGAACCACTGCTATTACATTGCTCAGGGGTTGAGTTCGCATGTTAGATTTCCGATTTCTAACTACACTAAATCTAAGTAAGAAATCGGAAATCTTTCTACTTAACCAACGTTAGCTTCTTCACTTCTACATTATTACCGTTCTGTAACTTGTAAATGTACATACCGGTGCTCAGCTTTGTTGCATCAAACTTTACGTTGTACAACTTGCCGGCTTCGGCGTTGCCGTTGAATAATGTTGCAACTTCGTTTCCGAGTACGTTATAAACTTTTAAAGTTGTATTCCCGGAGTTTGCCAAGCTGAAGCTGATTGTTGTTGACGGGTTAAACGGATTTGGATAGTTCTGGTTTAATGCAAACACTGCTGGCACTGATTCATCGCCTACGCTGTTTGGGTTGAGCATAATCGGACCGTAGTATGTGATTAATCCGTCGTTATCTATTTGTTCGAGGCGGTAGGTTGTTCCTGCCTGAACGTCTATGTATGAGTATGATTGTGGTTCTAAAGTAGAGCCATTACCTTCTACAAAGCCGATAGTTTCAAAATTTTTAGAAGCTTCGTTTAAGCGCTGGACGTTAAAACCGTAGTTATTAACTTCGCTGATTGTTGACCATTCTAACTTTACATTGTCACCGACAAAACTGCCGACGAATGATGCGAGCTGGATTGGAAGTGGCACATTAGGTTGATAATTATCTAAGATTGTAACTGACTCGGGTGGATTCCAACCTAAAGCATTCTGATCATCTGGACATGCATCAAAGGTTCCATGGTTATTATCATTACCAGTAATATAAAATTGGGCATCAGCAATTCCTGCATTTAAAGTAGACATCGGGACTCTAATTTCAACCCAGCCCTCTGGATTATCATCTGTTGTGATGTTTTCACCAAATTCAGAAGCAGCTAAGCCATCCCATCCTTGCCAAGATGATCCATCCCAATAGTTAATTTGTGCATAACCATTAAAATGTCCACGGGCAACAAAATCCGGTTTGTCGGTATGACCATATGTTATCTGCCGTGACCAGCTATCACTGCTGCCACCACCAGATTTTGTATTAATAGCAAATGCCCAAGCCATCCAAGTTGATGCTTTTACCTCAGCACCGAAATATGCATAGTTAGCATCATATGTAACATATAAGACACGTGCTTGAGCTCCAGCCCATCCTGCATCCACATCTGCTGTCGCAACGGGTGAACCCCAAACTCCTACACCATCAAAGGTTCCATCCATGGTTGGAGTGCCAGCAAATGAAAATGCTGCCGCAAATAAAAGTAGGAAAATTAAATTTTTCATAATACTCTCCTATTAAATGTTAATTGATAATTGTTAATTAGTGAATTAGTTAGTCTTAGTATAATGATTATTATTAATTAAGTCAATAAAAATATATTATTTTTTAAAACCGGAAACATCAAAAATGAGCTGTCCGGGCGCATTTGCTTTTACCCAGTATCCTTTACCAGGGTATAATGTTTCTGCAATCTGGTAACCCGCGCTGTAACCATAATATTTAGAACTCACGATACCGGGCGGATCTTGCACAATTAAGCCAACATCTACCGGAGTTGATATTGATCCTATCATATTCCAACCTGTGGAAACAACAATCGTGTCCAACACAATTGAACCGCCAATAATATTTATTGACTGTTCACCATCAAACTTTATCCAATACCCTACTCCATTCTCAAGCGTTTCCTTAGCTGTATAACCTGAGTTAAAAGTAAACGCACTCGTTTGTGCAGTGGGGAATAATGCTGTCTTGCTGTAATCCGTTGCATTTACAGGTACCGAGACCATGTTCCATCCATTCGCGACAATAAAGATACCCATATCAACAGTCGCATCATCGTCAAAATAAACTGTAGGAATTATGTCGTCAACAAGCTGCACGTTGAAGCCGCGGTTCGGTATGGTTTCAAAGTCGATCCCACCGCGCGGCGACTTCCAGAATTTATAACCTATAGTTTGATTACCTGAAATCGGAATTGTCCTTGTGTAAACACTATCGCCGTCGAGGTCTATCAGCGTATCGAGATTCCCAACCGGTTCATCTCCCCAGTTATTAAACGAGCCGCGCACTGTTACAAAATCGCCCGCCTCTGGAAGGAAGGTTTTTTCCTTCATCTTAACGCGCATGTCGAGCTGGAAAGTAATGTTCACTGACGGATATATATTGTTGAAATAAACAACCGACAGCGCTGTATCGTTGCTTCCTAAGTTAACCGCTCTGTCGCTTATAGTTTCCCAATCTACACCGGAACGATAGGTCTTCCAATATTTATAATAATGCGTTTTGCTACCTTCGACCGTTAGAACATTTGTATAAATGCTATCGCCGTCTAAGTCAAAAAATTGAGTCGAATTATTCCAATTATTCACAGTGCCCCGAACTGTGAGAATATCTCCCAGTACCGGCATGAAGGAACCCGTTCGCATTTGGATTTTCATATCGACACTGAAAGTTAATGAAACATTAGCATTGTTAAAAAAGATTACGGGCAAAATAGTATCGTTCACACCCAAACTCAAAGACCGGTTTGGATCATTTTCCCATTCCAAGCCATTACGTAGAGTTTTCCAAAATTTATAATCCAATACCTGGTTTTCATTTATGGCAATGGTTTTTGTGTAAATGCTGTCGTTGTCAATATCCCAAAGCGTGTCCGGTATAGTCGCGAGTAAATTTTTATTTTTCCAGTTATTGAAGTTCCCACGCACAGCAACAACATCGCCTGAATCAGGGATGAAATCACCGTTGCGCATCATCGGTTTCATATTGACTCCGAAGGTTACGTCAACCTTCCGTGCAAACACAGCACGAATGGTGTGATTTGCTGTAACAATATTGAAAGTATAACTTGTCGTTGAATCGGTGTTCACGCTGTTTACAATTACGCTATCCACACTATAATCAACATCCGGAGTAATGGTGAATGTCTGACTGCCTCCATGAGGCACAATAACATCGCCCGATGGTAATATAGCCCCGTTCAGACCCGCTGATGCGGCTATTGTATAATTAGGCGATAGAACACTGAACGAATAGTTTGACCCGCCGTTGTTGTTTATATCGATAGAATAAAGGTCGAAGTTAGCCACAGGGTTTGCAACCGTTGTAGAAAAGACATAATATGAAACAGCCGTACCGCCAGCAAAAGGACCTATTTGCGTCGTGCCAACTGTGCCGGAAAAACTTAATAAAGCCAAATTAGAAGAGACCCAATTATCCGTTGTCCAGCGAACGTATAAAATTTCTTCAGCAGAATTTACTGCATTGATATTAGCGGTGATTGTTATAATATCGCTTGGATTTATGCTTAAAGGACTGTGCGAGACGGATGCAATTGTAACCGGTTCGCCTGAAGTTTCCATAAATATTGCATCTGTATTGACATAACCAATATCTTTCCAGTTCACAGTGTACCATTTGTCATTAGTAACAGTAATACTATTATCCGAGCCCTCTTTAGTATAGGTTTGTAATGTGTTCATGCTAACAGTAACACTTCCCCATTTATTATTCCAAACGCCATCGGATGGTCCACTTGTAAAAAGCCAAGCATAAGTTCCGCCCACAACATCACCACCGGAAGCGGCTACTTTTATTTTTGTATGATATCTCCGTGTACCTGTAGTAATAACTGCAACCTTGCCTCCTGTAACTTGCGTGGCGCTCGCCAAGGCAAGAACATTGGTCGGTGGGTTTGTCCATCCATTCCATCCACCCGGCATATTTAATCCTTGAGGATTATATATCTGTGCTTGAGTTGATGGGTTAAAAACTATAACCAACAAAAATATCAATAATAAAATTGTTACCAAGCGTTTCATTGTACTACTCCTTTAATTTGTTAATAGTTATTCGTCATTTGCAATTCGTCATTCGCCACTAGAAATAAGTACCAGCTTACCCCCGGCATTGCACTTTACCCAATACGCTTTAGCGGGTTCAATCGTTAGTGCAATAATATATCCTTTGTCGTATGTATAAAATTTAGATTGGATAATACCATCTGGGATTTGTACGATTGAATCGGTTGGCATCGAGATAGAAATTGAGCCAACCAAATTCCATCCGGCAACTACATCGATAGTATCATGAGGGATGGGAATACCAGTAATACTAACTGTATCTTGTGCAGAGAATTTTAACCAGTAACCTTTTCCCGACACCAGTGTATCGTGCTTAATATAACCCGAACCCGTACTGAATGTAAACGCATCCGAGGCGGCTTTCGGAAAAACGATACTCTTTCTCGCATCGCTCACATTTAACGGTAAGGATATCATATTCCAGGCATTCGAAAAATAATATTCATTCGTAAACTCATACCTCGTTTTAAAACTCCAGCGTTCCGACCAAGCGCTTGAACCATAACCGTTCTTCGACCTGAGCCTCCAAAAATAAGTTGTGGTAGGTGATAATCCCGTTAACTGCTTAGAAGCCGCACTTATCGTTGAATCGTCAAAAAAGGTTGTAGTAAAATTACTATCGCCTGAAACCTGCAGGCGATAACTCACCGCACCGGGAACAATACTCCAGTTAAATACTGCAATCGTAGTAACATTTGTATCGCAATTGACAGGAGAAATTAATGTAGGCACCGCAGGCGGGGCGTTTACGGTTAATACGCCTGATATGTAAGTTGTTCCATTCCAAAAACCGCCGCCACTGCCGCTGTATCCACCATAAAAATAATTTCCGCCATCGTATTGGAATCTACTCGCATAATAATATGTACCACCCGGCAAACCCACACCTATGTTTATTCTGTATTCATCATAGTTATTCACGTCAGTATAGTATGGCGCCAATATCCAGTTAGTCCACGATGCAGGATTTGTATTTGAAGTACTGTGCCCAATCCATGAACTGACACCACTTCCTTGCCCTGTGGAGTCAGTAACGCCTATACCAAAAGCTCTTGCATAAACAGTAACAGCGCCCCCGCCAGGAATTACAGAACTTTGAGGATATTGTAAATTACAGAATGTGAGTGTTTTATTACCCTCAATAGCATAATACCGCAGATGCGTAGTAATACCGCTCCAACCGGTAGTGTTTTCGTCATTCGGACACGCGTCAAAAGTCGCGTTTGATGTTTGATTGCCTGTTATATAACACTGAACTGCAAACACAAGCGGATTACCGATTGAAGATTTTAAAATTCTTACTTCAAGCCAACTGCTCTGAATTGTATCAGCCGAAATATTTTCTCCGAACTCAGAATTATTCAACGCGTTTCCGACTCCACTCCAGTATGAACCTGTCCATGTGTGGAATTCAGCATAACTGCCAAATGTTCCTCTTAAAATATAATCCGGAAGATTTGCATGATTATAGTTAATACTTCTTCCCCAACTCTCAGTCGACCCGCCGCCGCCTTTTGTATTTATCAAGAACACCCAGTTCATACTTTGATTTGCTTTAACATTAGCGCCAATGTAAATATATGTTTGATCCTCTGAAACGTATAAATCTTTAACCATAGCTCCCGCCCATCCGGCTAATGAATCAGCGACTGCAGTAGGTGTATCCCACACTCCAAGACCGTCAAAAATTCCGTCCATTACCGGAGATGATTTAACCGACAATTGGAAAGTGTCCTGAACACTCGCCGAGTATGAATCTGTAATAGTTAATATTACTTGCGAAGTGCCCGTGTCAAGTACGGAAGGAGTGCCGGATAATTTACCCGTGTTCGAAACTGAGAGCCAGAATGGATTAGAGGTTAAATTAAATGTAACCGGGTTATTGTTCGGGTCGCCGTAAATGGTTTGATATTCAAAAGTTGAATTTATGAATGCTTTAAGGTCGGGGATACTTTGAATATACGGGGGATGATTGATGTAAGTAGATGTATCGGGTACATACACAGCATAACCGCGAGGAGGCGCCCAAAGCTCCACCCTTCCGTCGCCAGCGGAGTTTTTGTCGATTGCTCTGCCGGTATAATCTCTGAATACAGTATTCGGATGGTCAGAATTGACCCAAACACCACGCCATTGTGAAGGATTATCGTTAATCACTAAAAAGCTTTGAGGTTTTCCATCGCCGCCATTTCGGCGAGCGACATAAATATCGCGCGACTGTTCAACCTGATCGGTTCCGCCGACATACCAGGGATTAAGCCCGCTTCTTTTAACCGTTCCGCCCGACAAGAAATTTTGACGTATCCAGATAAGCGTATCGATTTTACCGCTAAGACCGTAAGTGAAATAATCTTTAAACCATACGCAGGGTCTTCCCTCTGAAAATAATATATAAGCATAAGCCAATTGCTTATCATAAATAATCGGACTATGGCCGATATCTATACTTCCATCCCAACCGATTCTATCGAAATCGTGGTTGTCGGCAAATGTTGCTACATCGAAGCCGGAGACACCATTATTTATTAAGCCGGCGCCGTCTAACCAGTTCATATCATAACTGCCGGAAGTGTTGTTGCACAAATCCTTCAAGTCGAAACGCAGTGGGAAATCGAACATAGATATGTCGCCGCCAAAAACATTCTGACAGTAATGCAGCCAGGTTTTAATTTCGTCCATGCCTCCGAAATATTCTGCTACTGCGTATCCGCCGGGATTAGCATTTTGCAGCCAAGGTCCCATAAAAATCGGGTCGATATGTTTTGCCATATCGAGCCGGAAGCCGTCGAACTTTAAGTCATTGCGTAAGTATTGCCCCCACGTTATCAAACTATCTTTAACCTTTTGTCTATCGTGTGCAAGCCAAACACCGAATTGATAAACCGGGTCGCCGTGGTATGGTGAGTTTATATCGCAAGTTTGTAAGTTCGGATAAAAGCAGGACGAATCTTTCTTAAAACGTCCTGATCCAGAGGGATAATAAAATTGCAGGTATTCGGAATCGGGAAAAGCCGGGTAAGGCTTACATTCATATTTCTGTTTTTTCTCTGCACCGTTCATGTGGTTGATAACGGCATCAGCCCAAACTTGGATACCAACAGAGTGGAATGTATTGATTGAGTTTATTAGCTCCTGTCGGCTCCCGAAGCGGGTTTCAATACTGCCTTGTTGATTATACTCGCCGAAGTCGTAGTGGTCGTAAGGGTCGTACCCCATAGACCAGCCGCCGGCCATTCCCTTTGCAGGAGACGGAAACCACACAGCGCTAAATCCTGCCGAAGCTAAACGTGGTGCAAGCTTTGCCAACGAATCGTACCAAACTCCACCGGGTGTTGAGTTCCAGTAGAAAGCTTGTAAGAAGACATCCGATTTAGGCGTAGATTTTAGCACCTCGAAATTATTCTTTTGCTGAGAATTTATTTCAGCGGGATTTAGACTCAGCGTAAAAAAGAGCAGTATATTTAAATATAAAAATTTTGTCAACTGCTGTCTCGAGATTGATTTTAATTATGAATCAAAGAAGCACTTTAACGGATTGAAACTTATTCTATAGGATCTAAAATTATGTATTATTATAACACTTTCAGCGTTGATTGTCAAGAAATAAAGCACACAGCAAATATTTACTCCATCGGCGGCATACCTAATTGTACCCACTCTTCGCGAGAAGGGCCATAAACACCGGGTACTTTCAATCCTGTCTGGCGCATCAATACGGTAATCTGTCCCCGATGGTGAATTTCATGTTTTACTAAAGAAGCCAATGCGTAGCCGCGCTTCCACTTTTCACCATAAAGCTCAATCTCTTGTTCGAGCATCGAGTCTTTCCATTGCGTACCCACGAACTTAGCAATGGATTCGGACGCCGTTTCATAAGCGGTAAAAATTTCAGCGGCAGTTTTAGGTGATGGTGCGTTTTCCGGCGGTGCATTAACTTGAATACCCATCTTACTTCCCATCTCACCGAGTGTAAGGACGAGGTGCCATGCAAGAAAACCAAGTGATCGCCCATCGGCGTTTATCTTTTGAGTGAGCGACGCGTCCGTCAGAGTTTTTAGTATCTTTAATGTCGATTGGTTTTCCGTTCGCCAGTCGTACACAAAATCTTCAATTGTTCTATACATATATCCTCCGATGATGTTTTAACTAAGATAATGTTTTTTAGAAATATACGAATTGGTGTGCATTAATTCAAAAACAACTCCTGCCTCGATTTTTCCGGGACAGGGTTTTATAATGTTAGATTTCCGATTTCTAACTGCTCTAAATCTAAATAAGAAATCGGAAATCTTTCTACTTCATCAATGTCAACTTCCGCACTTCTACATTGTTACCGTTCTGTAACTTGTAAATGTACATACCGGTGCTAAGCTTTGTCGCATCAAACTTTACGTTGTACAACTTGCCGGCTTCGGCGTTGCCGTTGAATAATGTTGCTACTTCTTTACCGATGAGGTTATAAACTTTTAAAGTTGTGTAACCCGCATTAGCCAAGCTGAAGCTGATTGTTGTTGACGGGTTGAACGGGTTTGGATATGCATTGTAGAGTTTGAAATTATTCGGCAGAACTGCTTCCCCATCCACACCTAAAACGCTATAACTGACACTTACAACGGACGAATAATGTTCGAGACCATTGCTGTCGATTTGCAAAATGCGATAAGTGTAATTTCCACTTTCTGTTAGAGTTGTGTCGTTGAAAAAATAATATCTTATTCCAGATGTTGAGTCTGCGGGAGGAATAATGTCTGTGGTTATAGTTTGAAAATTCGGATCCGTATCTTTCTTCCTCTGTACATAAAAACCATAATTATTGATCTCGGTCAGTGTAGTCCATTGGAGAGCAACTCCTACGTTAGGCAAAATAATTTCTGCCGTAAATGGGCCAAAAGTAACTGCGAGGAATTCTTCTGCTGTAATCCACATGGGCGCTGTCCACACTTTATGCCCATCCACTTGTAGAACATAAACATAGTAATAGTAAGTTGAACCGACTAATTGATTTGCGTTGTAGATTAGTGAATCGACATTGGTTGCAGAAGCGAGCACTGTCGGGTTTAATCCCGAACCAGGCACTCCATATCTAATTTCAATTCTCGATACAGCATCGCCCGGTGTAGCATCACTTACTTTTACATTGATTACAAATGGACTCGTGGAAGAAAAAATATTGCCCATAATATGAGTACCTACTTCGAACTTTACCCGCATGTTATTATCTTCCGAAGCGTATGTGTTTCTGTTACGCAGTCCGTTAAGGATATTTGCCCGAGTTAGAGATGGCGCTAACACTACGGTGCGCTGTTGGTTGGACATACCAAAGTTTGTGTTGTGGTTGTCCTGGTCCGATGAAGGAGCAACGTGATATCCTTTTCTTAAGAGACTATGGTAGTATGATTCATAATTCCCGGTCGAAGGGTCGGTTTGTGTTGTATTCGTTGAAAAAGCTGGTCCACTTTTAACTGCAACGCCTTGTATAATTTTATCGTAAGCGGCATTATATGGATTCACGGCAAGGTTGCCAAAATCACTCGTGTTTGGATGGGCTAAATAACAAAACGCATTTAACGAATCAGTTATCCGCCAAAGATTTGTGTAATCACTTTTTGCAACGTACACATCGTAAACTCCGGGATTCCAGCCGATCAATTTATCTGTTCCTAATACGAGTACGTGTCCGCCGCCGCTTATTGTACCCCATTCCATTCCGTACATCCCGACAAATATTCCGTCTTTGTTTGCGGTATCAGCTTCGACTACACCCGACCGCCAGTATGGCAATGTCATTCGTAAACCCTCATTGTGGTTGTGGTCGGTGATTGCGAGCCAATTAAAATTATTAGTCTGTGTTCTTCCGTATTCGATGCTTTTTGCTACAGGAAGAGGGTAGCTGGCTGGTATTTTATCTGCATTACCGTCGGAATACCATGAATGAGAGTGTGTATTTCCAAAATAATAATTGTAAGTTTGTGTGTATGCGGTCTGAAACGAAAAACATAAAAGAACGCTTATATAAATTAAAACCGCTGATACAGCGGTTGGGGGGCGATTTTGCATTTTAATACCTACTGGTTATACTTATAAATTTATTTAATTCTTGGTATATAATAATAAAGTTTTAGAAGAAATACAATAACCCCGATCCCGAAGATTAGGAATTTTGTGGGACGGGATGCTATCCCGTCTAATAATTTTTGTCGATTTAACAAATCGACCAACAAACAAAAACCCCACCCCGATTGCGCGGGACAGGGTTCAAACTATTAGATTCCCGATTTCTTTCAAGACCTTGCACGGATAGAAATCGGAAATCTTTCCAGTAGTAAGTTCTCGACACGCTAAAGCGTATCGTACCGGTTAAGTTATGAATACTTCACTTTACCAAACTCATCCCCTAACTCATTCAAACAAAGTTCGAGGCTGACTAAAGAGTAAATATTTCTTAGTGTTTCTTAGTGAACTCGGTGACTTAGTGGTAAAAATCCTTTGATTATGATTTAAAAATAAAAGCATCAACACTAAGACACTAAGAACACATAGCAACACAAAGACTTTTTGGACAGCCCCACCGAGGGGTGAGGTTGATATTATTTTACCAACGTCGGCTTCTTGCTCTCGAAACGTAAAACATTTCTCAAGTTCTACGATTTTAAATTCAACCGCAGAGAACGCTGCGATCCGCTGCGAACACCGCGGTTAATAAATGAAACTCAAGGTTTTCAGTTAATAGTTTTTAGTTTCAGTTTTCGGTTTATAGTTTTGGTTGTTGATAAACTAATAACTGCAACTAACAACTAACTATGAACTAATAACTACTTACTTCACCAACGTTAGCTTCTTTACTTCAACATTTTTGCCGCTCTGTAATTTGTAGAAGTAAATTCCATTCGACAATTGTGTGCCGTCGAATGTTACTTGATGGCATCCGGCGGTTTGATGACCGTTTACTAACGTGCCCACTTCTTTACCAATCAAATTATAAACTTTCAACGTTGTGTAATTGTCGGTTGCTAATTGATAATTGATAATTGTTGTTGGGTTAAACGGGTTAGGATAGTTCTGGTTTAACGCAAACACTGACGGTACTGCTTCAACAGGGACGTTGGTTGGGTTAAGCATTATTACCGGACCGAAGTAATTTACAAGTCCGTCGTTGTCCTGTTGCTTGAGCATGTATCGCAGATCGCTGCCTGTTGCATTATCATCTATCCAAAAATAACTCTTGCCATCAGGTGCATTTGTTTCGCCAGCTTGGAAACTTTCTACGATTGTTTCGTAATCAGTTCCGTTGTACTTTTGTACCCAGAAACCGTAGTTGTTTACTTCGCTTATTGTTTCCCACGCAAGCTTCGCTGCGCCATTACCAACATAGCTGCCAACGAATGATGCGAGTTGGATTGGTAAGTTCCCCGATGGATCTGAAATATAAATGTCATCAAATATAGCATTTTCCGATCCCGTAGAGTGATTCCATAAACATCCCATATACCTTAAAGCTGATGCGGTGTAAGTATTATTAGATGTTGTGGATCCAATTTGAGTTGTTGTATTTACTGGATTAGCTTGAGGGAAACTTGACGCATTACTTTCAGCATACAACGACCAATTATTTCCAGCCGGATTATACGTTACTTTAACGCTGATATATTCAGCTCCATAATCATTACCAGAGATAATATTGGTGAAATTGGAATTAGCGTCTGGTCCGGCAGTGAAACGTGCTAATCTTATTGGGTCAGTTGCTAACGACTGACCAATTATCACTGCATAACCGTCGCCGGTTGTAACGTCGTTTGTTGTTTTACCCAAAATAAAAGCAACCCCGTAATTACCGGCATCAAAACCAGAAGGGTCTGTTCGGGTATTTCTAAAGTTAAATGCCCAGGTTATAACTCCGCCTGAAAGGTTTAATTGAGTGGGGTAACCGATTAAGGAATTTAAATCTACATAAGCAAAATCCCTGCCCGCTGTTGTTGAACCAAGCTGCAAACGATTTGAATTGATTTGAATGGCTGTGCTTGAAACAGTTTCAATTTCATTCCAAGTTAATGAAGTGGGAGTTGTTGGAGTGTTCCCAACTATATTACTATTGGCTCTGTTGAAATCATCTAACTTATTAGTTGATGCTTGTATCGGTGCAGAACCAATTGTAAAGTTTGCGTTACTAATATCGTTTGTTGCAGCGTCAGCCGCATCTGATACTCGCACTTTTGCTGTTGTTGACGGAGTGTTTGGAATTGTCCATGAATAGGTACCGCTGTTCGGTGTGCTTGCTGCGATAACTGTATAGTTTGTTCCGTCTGTTGTATATTCAATTTTCACATTCCCCGGAATATTTCCCGATGTCCATGCGATTGTTTGATTAGTACCGATCGCCCATGATTCGCCGCCGTTGGGAGCTGTAACAGCAATCGTTGATTGAGCTATAGTAAAATTCACATTCGATATATCAAAGAAAATATTGCCAACGGCTTCGACTCTGATTCGTGCTTGTGTAGTTAATATACTCGGAACAGAAATATTTTCAGTCCCATCATTCGGAGTACTTTCTACCATTACAGTTGGGTATGTATAACCGCCATCGGTTGAAAGAAGAATTTTTACATTGCTGCAACTGACGGGAGAGATATTTGTATTTGCTACACTCCACGTTACCATTTGTGTAGTGTTCCACGCCCATGCTATTGCTGTATTTGGTGCCGATATTTGAAAAGGTCCGGCAGTGCTCGTTACACTAAAAGAAATCGAATCCCACCCAACGCCGCCTCCGCCTGTGCGGTTATCGCGGGCAGTTAATCTGAATTTCATTGCTCTTGAATACGATGGAAGAATTTCGCCCATTACCTGTGTATTATTAATTATATCTGCTATTTTCGGGAATGTGCGAGATGGACTTGTAACTCCTTTAAAACTTCGGAATATGGGCGCTGTTCCTACGGGTAAATTTGGAGCGCCTGCTACACCTAAATCATATTCCTCCCAGCAATAAGTAAGAGGGTCGCTATTCAGGTCTGTTGCAGAACCGGTCAGTATAAATGGAGTGTTGATTGGAATTGAATAACCTCGCGTTCCTGCATTTACAACAGGCGCGTTGTTCCCTGAAGTTGTAATAACAGGACAGCCATTCCCAGCGCCTATAGTCGTGTAAGTTACAATTTCCACGATACTTGCGAGATGAAAATAATCGTCGCTGTTCATTTGAATATTTTGAGGACTGCATATTCCTGCATAAGCCATAATAGTTGTACCGCTACCGGGTTCATAGGCAGTAGATGCATTTCTATTAGCTCCGGCACAAGAACCCGTAGTACCATTAAAAGTATGATTGGCGCCAAATTGATGTCCCATCTCGTGTGCTACATAATCAATATCGAACGGATCTCCAATAGGAGCCGATGAGCCGGTAACACCGCCCGCTTTAATACTCGACTGGCAAACACATCCAAGATAAGCCACTCCGCCGCCGCCGGTGCTAAAAACATGTCCAATGTCATAATTTGCACTGCCAATTACGGCATCGAGATTAGTTTGATTTTGGCTCAACATTGTTGAACCATCGGTGTTGGTATAAGGATCCGAAACAGTTGTATAGATAATTAAGTTATTATTTGCAACCAATATCATTCTTACCGCAACTTCTTTTTCATACACACCGTTCACGCGATTGACTGAAGTAACCACAGCCGCAAGCCCGGCAGAAACAGTTCCGCCATGGTATGTAGTGTACTCATAGGTAGTTGCCACAGCAAGCCGATAGGTGCGTAATTGAGTTCCGCTATATTTGTTAATACCAGTAGCTACGAGTTTAGATATTTCCTTTGCGACATTAGCATCGGGTTCGAAGTAACATATAAAATCTTGTCTTCGTAAATCATCCACAATAAAATCTTTTTTATAATAGCTGATATAATTAGATATATTTCCTTTACTGTATGGGTCGATAAAAACAGTTCCGTTCGCAGAAAGAATCATAGCATGAAACCCGGCGGGGGTCAAATCGAAACGGACGGTGGCAGTCGGGTCGTCAATTCCCTGTCCCGAATAAGTTTGTATCTCGGGATACTTTACTGCTAAGTCTAATTCCATTACCGGCGAGTTCACGATATTGAAGCGGCTGAATGTTCCGTTAGGCATTGGAAGACTGAGCACAACCTTTGCCGTTTTTGCCGTTTCGGTAAATTCAACGGGCGCACGGTTTAAAACTTCGCGGGTGCGGTCAACATTTAATTCGAGTGTTCTATAAAAGATTGGAACGATCTGCCGGTTTTGTTTTTGGAGTATCGCTGTTTCACTTACGTCGCGCCACAATTCTTCAGCGATTTCCTGTGCTTTGATTGTATTGCCTGTTGTACCTAATAAAAGTAGTAGGGAGAATAAATGGATTAGTACTAATTTTTTCATAACTTTTTAAAATATGATTGATTAATAATAAACCCTATCCTGGTACTCAGGACAGGGTTTTGATTTTTGTTTTTCTCGATAACGCCCCTCCCTCACACTAAGGGAGAGAATCAAAAAAACCTACCGCGGGTACGATACGCTTCAGCGTGTCGGCGTGACCAGCTTTAACAATCGACAGACTAAAGTCCATCGTACCGGTTTAGTTATATTGTGGTTGACTAAAAAGTAAATATTTCTTAGTGTTTCTTAGTGAACTCGGTGACTTAGTGGTAAAAATCCTTTGATTATGATTTAAAAATAAAAGCATCAACACTAAGACACTAAGAACACATAGCAACACAAAGACTTTTTGGACAGCCCCACCGAGGGGTGAGGTTGATATTATTTTACCAACGTCGGCTTCTTGCTCTCGAAACGTAAAACATTTCTCAAGTTCTACGATTTTAAATTCAACCGCAGAGAACGCTGCGATCCGCTGCGAACACCGCGGTTAATAAATGAAACTCAAGGTTTTCAGTTAATAGTTTTTAGTTTCAGTTTTCGGTTTATAGTTTTGGTTGTTGATAAACTAATAACTGCAACTACCAACTAACAAACCAAAACAACTAACTATGAACTAATAACTACTTACTTCACCAACGTTAGCTTCTTAACTTCTACGCTGTTACCGTTCTGTAATTTGTAGAAATACATTCCGCTTGATAGGTTCTTTGCATCGAAGTTGGCGACGTACTGTTTGCCAGCTTCTGCATTGCCGTTAAACAATGTTGCAACTTCTTTACCAACGATGTTATAAACCTTCAAAGTTGTGTAACCCGCATTAGCCAAACTAAAGCTAATTTTTGTTGACGGGTTAAACGGGTTTGGATAGTTCTGGTTTAACGCAAACACTGCCGGTACATTATCGCCGACTGAGCTTGGGTTGAGCATGATAGGACCGTATAAAGTTGTTAAACCGTCGTTGTCTATTTGTTCGAGGCGGTATGATGTTCCTGCCTGTACGTCTATGTATTCGTATGTTGAAGGTTCACCTTTACCTGCTACGAAGCCGATTGTTTCAAAAACTTCTGTAGTTTTGTTCATACGTTGGATGTTAAAGCCGTAGTTGTTAACTTCGCTTATTGTTTCCCATTCTAATTTTGCAGTACCATTGCCGACAAAGCTGCCGACAAATGATGCGAGCTGAATTGGGAGAGGTGCATCTAACCAACTTGTTGCAACACGTACTCCATCAATAAAAAGGCGAGGGGCATTCGCAGCGACACTTTGCCGAATGTTCACTGCGCTTATGGTTGCGATGTCTGCGTCAGTTATGTGGCCGTACCGTATGTTGGGTGTTGGCTCTGCTCCACTTAGATCGGGGTTAATCCAGAGATATACTGAGTCCAATGCGGATGGGTTGAAAGTATATTTAATAACAACCAGATGGGTGGTATTTAGCGAATAAGTCGCCACAGTGTACTGAACATTCGCAACCGTACTACTTTTAGAAATTCCAAAGGCAACAGCACCGCTGACTAGCTTTGCCCAAAGTCTTGCGTTAAAAGTTGTAGTGTTGGCCGTTGATAAATGAAAGAAGTATTCACCAGTAGCAGTAGCTTTTGTTATATTAACAAGAGCCGATGTGTATACGCTTCCCGAGGTTAGTGACGCAAACGACTTGTAAAGATCTTGTCCTGTAGTATCAAGCTTTGCGCAATTTCCAATACCAGAAGAAGGGTATCCAGAGTAAGTCAATCCGGGTGATGCCACTCTGATCGGTAGCAAGTAATTTGCTATAGGCTGCACAGTCCAGCCGTGTATGACATTGAGCGAATCTCCGTCAGGATAATCGAAATTCTCGTTAACTAGTTGTCCCCAAGCAGTCGAGCTTAGTACTAAGCCGGCGACGAGGACAAGTGTAAATAGTTTAAAAAAGTTTTTCATAACAACTCCTTTTTCCGCCAAAGGCGGATTTTTTTGTTAGTTAATTGATATTTGTTAATTGTTAATAGTTTTTTGCGCCAGAGGCGCATCCGCCTTCGGCGGAAGTTATTAGTTATTAGTATGTAGTATATAGAAATAGTGAATAGTTAATTGTAAATAGTTATGAGTAATTAATTGTTAATGAGTTTAATTATTCTGACTGCTGACTACGTTTTGTAATCTGTCTGATAACCAAAGTTTAACAACGGCTTGTCTTGAAATCCCAAGTTTTTTAGCCTCTCTATCTAAACGTTCGATCATCCACATAGGGAAATCAATTCTAATAGATTTAGCTGCCAAACCGGGTCTTTTGGAATCAGATAAATCTAAATGACTGAGAATTTCTTCATTCTTGTCAAACTTTTTATCAAAATCCAATGCTTTTATAGAGTTTTTCTTCATCATGTCTTGCTCTTCTAACGGAGATAATCCGTATTTTTTGGTTTCTGTAAGTAATTACAGCGCACCACAATTTATTACTAATTAAACCAATAACCAAATAACGATTTTCATCAAATGTTCGGGCTTTTATTTCAACGCGAAAACTATCAAACCATAACTCTTCTGCTTTTTCAAAACTAATTCCGTGTTTTTTTTTATTAAGGAGACTTTTCTCTTGGTCGTATTCAAAAGTAAAATTCGGCAAAGCTAAAGTCCTTTTATGTACCTTATGTTTACTATGTTCGTTGATGGTTCGATAAACTCACCACAGGGTTTTGATGGTTCGACTCTCCGCCTTTGGCGGATCGCTCACCACAGGGTTTTGAGTTTTGTTTCTTATGTTTGTTGATAGTCGTGATTGAGCTACTGTAATATAAATCTGCATAGATTCAAATACAAGCGCCTTTTTTACGTTTTTTGTTAAAGCAAGTATTTCTATCTAATAATTCCTAGCTGAAAGCATAATGCATCAATAATACCTTCTTGTATTTCTAAATTTTCAATTTTACCTATTTCCTTAATAAGTCGCTTCTTATCGAGTGTCCTCATTTGATAACAGAGCACAATTGAGTCATTTTGTAACCCTGAAATATCCGGTGTTATTAAAAATTCATTTGGATAAATTTTTCTTTCAGGTTTTTTTGAAGTTATTGGTAAAATATTAACTACAGGTAAAATATTGTTTATTTCTTCTTCGCTTACTACTAAAACTGGACGAGTTTTGCCTTCTTCAGAACCAATTACAGGGTCAAGATTAGCCAAAAATATATGCCATCTATAATCCAATATCTCATTCCCAACTTTGTAAATCAGCTATTTTGAAATCTTCTGAAATGGCTGAAATGTCATTAAGAAAAAGATTATCGGTCATCGTCTCTTTTAATTCTTTAATTTTTTGATTGTAATTATCAGGTTTCTTTTTAAATATTAAAATAATCTCTACGGGTTCATTCTCAGAAATATGTGAAGGAACCTTTGTTGTTATCTCGTGATTTTTTGAAACTCTCACAATTTTTTTTATTGCTTCCATGTTAGTTGTGAATAGTATGTATAAGATTTTAGATTTTAGTTTTGAGTATTGAGCTAAGAGCTTTGATGGTTCGACAAGTGGTTCGACTCGTCCCGTTTGATGGGATAAACTCACCACAAGCTCACCCCGGGGCATTGAGCATTCGGTTGCATCAAAACAGAGATGCCTTTTTCATTATTTCTTTCAGTTTAGGATCATTCTCAGCATATTGGTTTAGAACTTCTATAATGGTCTTTTCTTTCTTTTTCCATTCGTCAATTTCAGCTTGAATATATTTTTGTTCCCTTACAACTGGGGCAAGCGTGGTTCTTCTATCCCACAATATAAAACCGACTAATATAAACATACCGCTGAATAAAACACCAAAACCCCAGAACATAAATCCTTGCAGGTCGTTCTTTAGCTCATCAAATCTTTTATCCATTCGGGTTTCAAGAGCATCCATGCGTTTTTCAAAATTTTTCTGCCCTTCTTCTAAACGAATAACTCTCTCTTTAATATCTTGAATATTTTCCTTTAACTCATCCTGAGCGAACAACTCAGTTTGAATAAATAAGAGAGATATCAGACTAATGCTGATAAATGTATTAAATATTTTTCTCATTCAGCCAGTATTAGCGGTTTTGGTTTATAATAATATAACGCAGTGCTTAATAAGATGCAAGTGGGTTTATTGTGCCAGAATTTGCTACGAATTACACTAATTTGCACTAATTCGTATGCCTTTATTTGTTTATTATTAATAGTTTTGATGGTTCGACAAGTGGTTCGACAGGCTCACCACGAACTCACCACAAGTTCAACCAAGTCGATTGTTTATAAAGTTGGCAGTTTGTAAAAGTCTGCAATGCTCAACATAGCAATATTTCATTATTCAAAAACTGCAGTTATGTTAATATTTATCTCGTTTAGCAAGGGTGTGCTCAAAAAATCAGTAGGTTTAAATATCTTTACGAGCTGAAATCCCCGCTCGGTGTTTTTATAAACTTCAATTTCTTTTTTTTCCGGCGAAACTATCCAGTACTCTTTTGCGCCGCCGATAGCATATTCGCGGAATTTAAATGTGCGGTCTCGCCGCTCGGTTGATTCTGAAAGTATTTCAACTACGAGGTCGGGCACACCGTTAAATTTCTTTCCATCATTAATAGATGCACGCTCGTTCGAGAGAAAACAGATATCGGGCTGCAACACAGTGATTTCCGAAATATACACATCAACGGATGCGAAAACTTTACCTAACTTCCTCTGTTTCACGTATGGCTGTAAATAAGCAGACAGATTTACAACTATTAGTTGGTGCAAAGGCGTGGGCATTGCAGTCATAATAAACTCTCCATCCATGAGTTCCATTTTCTGGTTCGACTCGCCAAGCGATAAAACATCGCTGTATGTTACTTTCAACTCATCTATTAATTGGGTCATTGTCAAATCGGTTTTATTCATATAAAATATAGGCAGAGTTTGGAATAATGTCAAGAAATAATACTGAAATATTTAAAAAATACGGGTTTAATGTGTAGAGATGGGTAACGCCCTTTTAGCTCCACAGGCGGGCTTTAATACTGCATGCGCAGGCAACATGTTAGGGGGTTGAGTTCGCATGTTAGATTTCCGATTTCTAACTGCACTAAAGCTTCATAAGAAATCGGAAATCTTTCTACTTCACCAATGTAAGCTTACGAACTTCTACATTATTTCCGCTTTGTAACTTGTAAATATACATACCTGTGCTCAGCTTTGTTGCATCAAACTTTACACTGTACAATTTACCGGCTTCGGCGTTGCCGTTGAATAATGTTGCAACTTCGCCTCCGAGTACGTTATAAACTTTTAAAGTTGTATTACCAGAGTTCGCCAGGCTGAATGTAATGTTCGTTGTTGGGTTGAATGGGTTTGGATAGTTTTGATTCAATTTGAAAGCCAACGGAACTAATTCACTCTCATTTATTACGGTTGGGTTTAACATAATTGGACCGAAATAATGTTCAAGCCCGTCATTATCAATTTGTTTCAAACGATATTGGATGCTTGTGCTTGTAATATTTTCATCTATCCAGGAATAGTATTGCGGTTCCAATGTATAATCTGCGCCTCGCTGGAAACTACTTTCTATCGTTTCAAATAAATCTGTGTTTTCATTATACTTCTGCACATAAAATCCGTAGTTGTTAATTTCACTGATGGTTACCCACTCTAATTTTACATTGCTTCCATTATTTATTAATTCAGCGTTGAATGACAACAACACAATCGGAAGTGTGTTATCCTCAATTGCCGCGTTCACATTTAATTTTCCGTAACCCCAAGTTGAATTAGGTACTGCGCCGGTATAACCATCTGTAATAGAATATGATGTGAATGCATTATATATTTGCTGAGGTGGTGCATTTGGGAATTTACTTAAAATTAACGCTGCGGCTCCGGCTGCAACAGGACAAGCCATACTCGTTCCTTGCATAACATAATAATCCTTATCTCCTACGCTTGTAGTTCCGTCATTATCTATCCAGTTAGAAGTAGCAGATAGATAAACATCCCTATCCCTTATTGATATTATCGCGCTGCCGGGTGCGGCAATATTTGGTTTCTGTGCGCCATCGACCCTTGGTCCGCGGCTCGAGAATGGGGCAATATTATTCAATGTGTATCCGTAAGTCCAGCCACCCCCGTCCCAAGCTGTCCATGAGCTCCTCGATACATACGCCGCAACTGCGCATGCATTATCTGCCGAAGCCGGCTGACCGATCGTGTAATTTGAGTCGGGAAGGTTAAATTTTACTTTTCCATCACCCCAATCTTCGTAAATGTGAAAGAACTGTGAAGTGGCTGAGGGGTTATCAACTTTTAAGTAGTAAGTGCTATTTCCAGAAGGGACATAAGATGTGTTTGTAGAGTATTGAGATTCTGTACCACGGGTGCTTTCAGTAGTTGTATAACGTGTTATACCGCTGGTAATCTCTGTAAAAGAAGAATTGTAGTACTTAAGATTCAAGTTTTTTCTTGCGCTTCCATCCGACCATACTAAATTGAAAAACAATCTCGTCGAATTTGCAACAGCGCCAGTAACGTTCACTTGAATAAAAGCAGTTGAACCACTGCCCGCTACAGTGCCTGAGTAATGCCTTCCGCTTGCTGCGCTATTGCCGGCAGAGAGAAAAAATGGAACACCTTGGCTATACACCCAGTCGACTGTTTGCTCTTCAGAAGAGCTTCCGTCGTGGTACGCATACCAACCGCCATAACTCATTGTAAGTATATCGGCTTGATATGTATTTATAGCTGCTTGCATCGCCGCTATCATCGCAGCAGAAGTCGCATTACTAGTAGCATCGCTGCCTATCTTCAAAAATACCAAACTTGCGTTGGGAGCCATGCCCTTGAATGCGCCGCCCCCGTTTCCAATGTTTGATGCTGAGAGAACGCCTCGCCCCAAAACCGACCCTGCAACGTGTGTACCATGCCCTGTAACGGTGTTCTCTACATTGTCATCCAATGTCGGATAAGCTGAATAATCTCTTTTCTGTATTACCGAAGGCAGGTCGGAGTTAGCCGGTTCTGAATCAAGCCCGGAATCTAAAATGGCGACCTTGACTCCTGTTCCGGTATACCCCTTCAACCAAACGGAATCGGCTTTTATTTTTTTTGCGGCTTCATTGTTCAGGGGATATGCTTGCTCCTCGGCAGTATTTATTTTTTTAATAAAATCAAAAGCAACAACTTTGTTTAATTGCCCGATTGGCAGTTCAGCAATAAAAAAACCGTATGGGTGTTTTTGGAGCGGCGGTATCCAGGTGTCTACATGACAGATTATACCTATATCTTTAAGATTGGATATTTCCTCGTTTGTTGGATACTGCGAAAAATACAAGACTACTAACTCAGTAGCAGACGCAGCATCTATTTTACCGATTTGGGATGCATAAAGTTTTTGGCTAATTCGCTCGATAAGTTTGCCGCTCAGAATTTTAGACTCAAACTGCACAGGAACTTGAATATATTCATTCTGTGAATATATACCTGAGTTTCCAAGCCCAACCAACCCGGTAAATGCAAATAAATAAATAATTAATTTTACGTTCATAACTCCACCTTATTAATTTATTATGACTATTTTAAACTGGTGAAATATATATATTACAATTTTTAATGTCAAGTTTAGAGCAAAGATTTAACCGCCCGCCTTCAGGTGAGGTCTCGCTCGCCTCGCTTCGCTCGGCTAAGCGGGTCTCGTAAACGAGACGGACAGAGTACGCAGAGGAAACGCAGAAGTGTTTTAATAGCTATTCTCCGACCCCTCCCTACAGAAGTCGTGTGATAGCTATCGGAACTCATCCCCTGCCCCTTCTCTTAAAAAGAGAAGTGGAGAATTGAGAACAGATTCAGCAAGTTCCTCTCTTCGTAAGAGAGGGATTTAGGGTGAGTTCGGCATTATAACACAGTCTCTTCAGGGTGGGGTAATTACTTTACCAACGTTAGCTTCTTAACTTCCATCCGCCATGCGGTTTAGAGCGCGATTCAATTTTCTTTTCGCAGCATCTGATATTTTTTAAGCTTGCCCTCTATAACGGCGAGTAGTAATTCCATATCTAACGGTTTTGTAAGATAATCATCCACTCCCAACTGAACACCCGTTTTTATAAACATTCCGTCATCAAGCGAGCTCATTAGAATAAACGGTACTTTTAATAGATGAGGGTTCTGCTGAACTTTTTTAAAGAATTCGTAGCCGTCAAATTCTTCACCAGGAAAACGGATATCCGATAGAATCAAATCCACAGGTTCCAGCTTGATAAACCCGAGGGCCTTTTCAATCTGGTTAAAAGCAACAACCTCGTAACCTTTGTTTATCAATAATTTTTCAATGAGGTTAAGTAACGCCTCATCGTCATCCACGACTAATATTCTAAAAGGGGCGGGAACGTTTTCAGATTCAGATTTTTCTTCAGTGTTAAGCTCTATTTTTTCTTCAGAACTAAAGTTAAACAATTGTTTGAGAAAATTTATGGTCTGTTCGTCATCCGGACTAAGCGAGCCATCGACGATCAAACCTTCGACATGCTCTCTGTATAATTGCTTACGGACCCGGGTTTCACAGGTAATATGCTCTTCGAAGCTCATGCCGAGCAAATCCTTTATCTCCATCAGCATTTGAGCATCGGCAACACTCGTTTGAATTTGTCCTCCACCGACATGGAGCAGCGCATGCGACAAAACGGCTTTTATTCTTCCTTCATAGAGTTTAATTCTTTCCTGTTTTGTTTCAGGAAGCGCGAATTCTACCATTTTCATTGTTTTTTGATGATTTAGCTCAAACTCTATCATCGAACTTTCTAACCGATCTGCATACTCTTTTTGAATTTTTTCTTTTATAGAATTCCGTAAATCTTCAATCTTCCCATTTTCTTTTTCTAACAACTCCCGCCGCTCATTCTCGCGCAGGCTTCTTTCCTTTTCCAGAGCTTCTTGAACTTGTAAATCGGCTTTCTTTGCTTCTTCATCCAACTTTGCCTGCAAGTCTTTATTGTATTTCTGTTCTAATTTCTTCTGCAGCGCTATTCTCTCTGAATCTAACTTCTCCCTCATAAGTTTTTCTGCATCGTCAACACGAGTTTTAACTTGCTGCTCAAACTCCATATTCAATTGTTTGAAACGCTCGACATACGATTTTTCAGTTTGTTTTTTGAGGTTTTGATATTCAGCGCCTATCGCACTCCGTTCTTTTTCAAGAGAATTCTCTAATTCACTTTGAAGTTTTTCTCTAAATTTATTTTCAGTCTCCTGACGTTCCTCGATCGTCTTGTCTTTCAAAGTTTGATTCAATCTTTCAATTTCTTTTTGGAGGTTCGCATTATATTCAGCCTCGAGCCTCTTCTTGATCTCTTCGATAGATTGTTTTTCATCATCGGCAAGCTCTTTGGACTTTTGCCCCAACGACGACTGCATATCCATTACGCGCGCCTGGTATTCCGCATCAAACTGAGACCGAATACTACTCTCTATAGTTTTTCTTTGGTCAATTAGTTTAGTTTGGTAGTCCAATTCTATGGCGTGTATCTCATGTCCTAGAGTTTCTTTATATTCCTCCTCGATTTGTTTTTTAAAAACTTCCTTTTCCTCTTCTAATTGTTTCAGGAGAACCAACCGTTCGTCAGAAAATTTTTTCTCAAGCTCTTTCTGGATTTGGGCTGAACGCTGCTCAGCTTTTTTCATCTCCTCTGTAAAACGTTTCTGATATTTTAGCTCTATATCCTTTTCGATCTTAACGGAGACCGGCTTCATGTCTTCGATCGTTAACACATCGGGTGATTTTGCGGGAGAATCAATTACTTTAAATTCTTTTTCTACAGGTCTCTTCTTTTCTTCCTTCGGCGGATTCTGAATAGAAGTAATCCGATATTCAAAAGCTGTCAAGTATGCATTTTTTGGGTCAAGTTCACGAGCTCGCTCAATTTCCTCTAAAGCAGCATCCAACTGATTAATTTTTATTAATTTGTCTATATTCCTTAAATACTCGCCAACTTTTTCCGGCTTATCGTTCTTAAGCTTTTGTGAACCTATGCCCTTACTATCATCCATCTTTCTTTAATTCTCCATAATTATTTTACAATATATGAGATAGAAATTAAATTTCAAAATTGGCAGGGATAAGGTCACTCCCTGTAAATCTTATTACTACGTAACAATTGTGTGCTCACATGTAAGTAGGAAAGCATCTGCCTCCGCATTAGAGCGGCAGTCGACGAGTTACTTCCTATCAGATTAGATGTTAATTTTATATCCTCGTGTATGTTATATAATGATATATTCTTTTCTTGGTCTCCAATCAAAAACCAGTCGCCCTTAAGCCATCCTAAGATATTTCCGGAAGATATATACGCAAACCCTTCCTTCTCGGATAACATAGATAATCCTAAAGAAGAGTGAATTACGGGTAGATTTAAAACATCGATAATCGTAGGGAGTATATCAACCTGACTGTGGACAGTAGAGTCGACTGAGGGTTTTAAGAATGACGGCGCATAGAACAAGCATGGTATTCTAAAAAGCTCAATCAGGGATTTTTCACCGGTTCCTTCAGCATGGTCGGAAACAATGACGAATAATGTATTTTTAAAGTAATTTTCTTTTTGTGCGGCTTCGAAAAACTTCCCCAAGCTCCAATCGGAATATCTCAATGAGTTTAAGAATTTATAATTAGTTACTGTTGAATCATAATAATTGAATTCTTCGGCTGGCACGGTATAAGGCGTGTGAGAAGATAAAGACATGATGATACCTAAAAATGGCTTACCGGTTTTCAGAAACTCTTTGTTTGCCCTGTCGAAAACATAATGGTCGAATATACCCCAGGTTCCGTCGTCCCGCACTTCATTCAAATCAAAATCATCTTTAGAGATGTACGTGTCGAACCCGCTCAGTTTTGAGAACGCCTCGAACCCCATAGAGCCAGAACGAGCGCCGTGAATAAAAATAGTCTTGTAATCGTATTCCTTCAGTATGTTTCCCAGCGGGCGGAGTTTGTTCTGTTCTATAGGGCTGCCGAGTATATCGTCGTATGCGACGTTCGGTATCGAGCTGACGATTGCTTGAATTCCCTGTATAGTCCGCTGACCGGACGCATAGAAATTGGTGTAATGAATCCCCTTCTTCATCAATTCCCGAAAATTCGGTGTTGAATTTTCTAAATTCTTTCCGTCGGTCAGACCACCGGACCAGCTTTCCATTACAAATATTACAACATTCATTTTATTTTGTCCGTTGTGCCCCATCGTTCTTTGCCGCATCAAAGTGTATTCGTTGTTTAGATATACCTCGTTGTCGGCTTTCAGTAACTCTCTCACAGTCTCCTTTGATTCTGAGAACGGGTAGAAATTATACTGCCTGAGGTCGCCGCGATTGAGAGTGCGGATTGTCGTGAAAATAGCATTCAAAGATAAATGACCCAAAGAGATATTGTCGTTTCTAAACGCATAACTCTCACGTAACGGCTTTAACTGAAATCCACCTCTTATCGAAAGAACGATAACAGCGATTGTGAGTATAAAATAAATTATATCATTCGCAATGCCTTGATGAGAACCCTTCGTTTTCCTGAGCAAGAGTTTAAACCATACAAAACCAAGCAGGAGGATGAAGGCTGAAGCGAATATGAGCTGTAATAAAAAATCCTTTAGGACGATTGTCCACAATTCCGGTATCGATTTCATCAGGTTGAATATTTCGTAAGAAATCCTACGCTTCGAGAATTGATAGTAATAAATATCTCCCAACGAAATTAAAAGCGCGGCTATAAAGACCAGAAAAAATATTGATACAACGATTATTCTGTATGTTTTGTTCAGTTTGAATTTACCGGGTAAATTCAGCAGCAATAAGAACAAACCGCTTATCATCATACTCGACGCTAAATCGAACCTCAAACCAACCAGAAACGACAGCGCAATCTCCGATATCGGTAAACCGCTGAACGATTGAAAATATGTGAAGTAAAAAAAGAACCTCATTAAAGTGAAGACAATTAAAAGCAATGCGATTGCTTTTAGTGACAGGAAAATGTTAGAATGAGGTTTAACTGTATTTATAAATTTTTTATTCGACATTGATTTTGTATATTAAAACAAAATTTCTGAATACTTCCAAATATCCGATGAAAATAAGTGGTTTTTCTATAGTGCGTAACGGGGTCAAGTTCGATTATCCGTTTATCGAATCAATCAAATCCATCCTCCCAATATGCGATGAATTTGTTGTAGCGGTGGGTGATTCTGAGGACGGAACTATAGACAGAATACTTGCCCTCAACGACACGAAGATAAAAATCATCGAAACGACTTGGGATGAGAAACTCAGAACCGGCGGGAATATACTCGCACAGCAAACTAACATTGCACTTGCGAACATTATCGGCGATTGGGGAATCTATTTACAGGCGGATGAGGTTGTTCACGAAAAGTATCTCCCAATAATAAAAGAAGCAATGCAGCAGAATTTAAACGCCAGACGAGTGGAAGGTCTTTTACTGAAGTACATTCACTTTTACGGCAGTTATGATTATTATGCAAACTCCCGCAGTTGGTACCGGCAGGAGATTAGGATAATAAGAAACAACATCGGCGTCCGATCGTGGAAGGATGCGCAGGGCTTCCGGATTGATAACAGAAAAATGAGTGTAAAATTTGTAGATGCATACTTGAACCATTACGGTTGGGTTAAACATCCGAAAGTTATGCAGGATAAGGTGGTTGCATTCAACAAGCTGTGGCATGAAGATAAGTGGGTTCAGCAAAATATACCGCAGCAAAATGAATTTGATTTTTCTGTGGTGGATTCTATTAAGAAATATGAATCGGATCATCCCGCGGTAATGGAAGAGCGGATTTCAAAATACAATTGGAGTTTTACACCGCCGGTAAATCAAAAACAAAAGATAAAGCAACGACTTCTTCGGTTTATCGAGGAAAAAACAAACCTGAGAATCGGAGAATATAAAAATTATAAGCTTATTAAATGAACGGTAGTTACAACCTAAATTGAAGGTTGTATAATTTCTTAAACAAACCATCCGCACTCACAAGGTCGATAAATTTACCTACCTGAACAATCTTACTCTTCTCCATCACTACAACCCTGTCAGCATTCTGTATTGTAGAAAATCTGTGGGCGATTACGAAACTGGTTCGGTTTTTCATCAATCGCTCTAACGCCTCCTGCACCAACATCTCCGACTCCGGGTCAAGCGCTGAAGTTGCTTCATCAAGTATCAATATCGGCGGATTCTTCAGTACAGCACGCGCAATCGCGAGCCGCTGTCTTTCACCACCTGAAAGTTTAACTCCCCTGTCTCCGACCATCGTTTTGTATCCATCCGATAGATTTTCTATGAAGTTGTGGGCGTTGGCTATTTTGGCAGCTTCGATAATTTTTTCTTGGGGCACGTCCTTAACACCATAACCGATGTTTGCCGCCACAGAATCGTTAAACAATATCGTCTCCTGTGTAACAATACCCATCAAGTCTCTTAATGAATCCTGTGTAACATTGCGTAAATCAATTCCGTCAATCTTAATGCTGCCTTCAAGCGGGTCGTAGAAGCGCGGTATTAAATCGACGAAGGTTGACTTACCCGAACCGCTTGGACCGACGATCGCAATTATTTCACCCTTAGGCACTTGAAGATTTATATTTTTTAACACAAGATCGCTGGTATCGTATTTAAACGAAACGTTATCGAAGACAATCGAATGTTTAAATTCTTTAATTACGGTTGCGTCATGTGAATCTACGATACGGGGTTTAATATCTAAAATTCCGAATAGCCGCTCCCCCGCTGCTGTACCTTCTCTTACGCTGTTATAAACCTGAGTTATTATTTTTATCGGCTGCAGCATTGATAATAATATTGTTAGATAGAAAATGAATTGCCCTGCCGTCATCGGGCTTGTCTTTGCAATAATCCCCTGGCCGCCGAACCACAAAACTATCGCCGCGAGGAGAATCCCTAAATATTCACTGAGGGGACTTGAGATGCTTCGAATACGCGATAGTTTAACGAATATTTTATACAAACGCTCTGTATGCGTTTCAAATTTTTCTATTTCGTGCTTTTCCATTTTAAATGCTTTAATAACACGAACACCACTGATAGTTTCATCCATCAACGCAGTAATTTCTGACAATTTTTCTTGATACCTCAAGCTGTATTTTTTTAATTTATTGCCGATGCGACCGATGATAAAACCAAAAATTGGCGTCACGAGCAGAATTATCATCGTCAGTTTCCAGTTAAAAATTAGCAGGATGGTTACACTTACGATTATCGTCGGTGGGTCGCGGAAGACAGTACTTAAAATCGCCATTATGGATTCAGTAATGAGGCGGACATCGTTCATCACCATGCTAATCAGATGACCCTTCCTGCGAGCCATGAAAAAATGCAAGGATAGTTTATGCAGATGCCTTTGAAGGTCATTTCTTAAATCGCGAAGTACGCCTTGCTCGATAGCTGCGTTCAGATACATTTGCAAGTACGCCGTAAGATTTTTGAGAAGAAAACCGATGGCTATTATTATACAAATATACATCAAAGCGTCATGCTTCGAGTATTGATTCATTGTCTGATATAACCAGCCGGTTAATTGATCCTTTAAGTTTCCTTTTGTGATGTCGATTGAAACGGAAGATTGAGATGTAGCCGCGGAGATGTCTGTAAATATCACATCGATTAACGGAACTAACATCGCCATTGAAAATAGATTTAATACTACATACAGCAGCATTAAAAATAAAAGAAGATATACTGTTTTTTTGTATGGCTTTAAGTATTTTAATATTCTAATAAAAGTTTTCACGTTTCGATTGGGAATAAATTAATTAAGATGGTTGAAGTGAATCAAAGTAATCGTTGTTCTTGTCATTTTCGAAAAAGATTTTATGGAGCTTACGGACTGCTTTTTCAACAAACTCTTCTCCGATCAGCAGATTAAGACTTGAATCAGATACTCCGAAAGACAGATAAGAAACATCAATGTCCGAAATCTCAACCATAATACTTTCCAACAGCTTCGAATCTCGACGTAAATTATCTCCCACCAAACTGACCAATGCTAGTTGATTATCGAGTTTAACGGTCCCTATATCAGCAATTTCATGGAGTAACGAATCGATACTTGTGGGTGTGCTGATGGCAGCGGTAAATTTTGATTCCGATGTCGAGCTTAAAAGCGGTGTAATGTTATACTCTGTGAAAACATTATAGATATGTTCCCAAAAAACAAAACGACTATATCGCTGCTTTGGCACTACGTTGATAAGTGTAATTCCCTTTTTATAGGTAATGGATTTTAATATGGATTTCTGATTCGTGCGGCGATCCTCCGGACAGACGTTGGTGATTAATGTTCCTGTTAATTTAGGACGCTTAGAGTTAAATACATGAATCGGAATATTTTTATCTAACGCCGGCAGCATTGTGTTTGGATGAAGAACCTTGGCACCAAAAATCGACAACTCATAAGCTTCGTCGAATGTGAGAACTTTATTCTTTTTAGGGTTGTCAACTAAACTCGGGTCGCCCGTCAATATCCCGTCCACATCAGTCCATATTTGCACATCATCCGCATTTAGCACGGCGCCAATAACGGCTGCCGAGTAGTCGGAGCTTTCTCTACCCATAGTGGTCCTTTCACCAGAAGCAGTCGCCCCGATAAAACCCTGAGTAACGATAATTTTTCCTGCGCCCAACAATGAGAGAGCTACAGGTTGCAGTTTCTGCTCAACGACCTCCATTACAGGCATTGCCCTGTTAAAGTTACCATCGGTAATCATAAAATCTTTTGTATCTAACCAAACCGCACTCAGGTTGGCTTCTTGCATTATCGCACAGACGAGTGAAGAGGACAAAAGTTCACCATAGCTATAAAATCGGTCGAGGGTTTTTGGAGTAAGTTCACGTAGAATTGCAACACCCCTGATCAAGTCGGTAATTTCAGTTTGCGACGATTTTAATCGAGATTCGATAACCGCCCTTCTCTCTCCATCATCGATTGTTTGGTCAAGAATGTCGTAATGGCGGTTTATAAATTTCTTTAGAATTTCCTCCGCCTCACCGATTTTGTTCTCCTTCGCGAGTTTCCCAATCGTTTCAAGTTGGTTCGTGGCTTGTGCGATGGCTGAAATAACTACAACAGGTTTTTTATCCCGGTTTGATTTTACGATTTGTGTTACGTTTAGCATCGCAGCGGCATCCTGTGTGGATGTACCGCCAAATTTCATTACAATCATCGGCTTATGGTATTATTTGACTTAATTACTTGAAAAATATACAAAAGATGCGTATAACAATCAACCCGCATTGGCAGAAAGCGTTCGATTATCGGTTGCTGGATTAGGGTGATTTTAGGCAAAGTTTTAA
>CAZOQB010000005.1:0-180984 GCA_964581995.1 uncultured Ignavibacteriaceae bacterium
TGTGTTGTGTTTTATTTAAATTTAATAATTTTAACATTCTAAGTCTAATGGAGCGCAGTCGAAGGGTGTTTTTGGTTTCATAACACATGTTTTGATTCCGTACAGATTTGGTCACAACGACAAAGATATGATTATTCAGAGGAGAAATTTAAAAGGGCAGCCGGTTTGACTGCCCTTTGTTGTTTTTGGAAAATAATATATTTATTTTGTAATAAGATTATTGACAAAACAATGCAAAAAGTAGATGAAATAAAATCCACCTTGGGAAAGTATAAAGAACACCTAAGGCAAAAATATAAAGTAAAGAACCTCGGTATATTCGGATCATTTACGAGAAATGAAGAAACTGTCGAGAGCGATATTGATATCCTGGTAGATTTCGAGGGAGATATCGGTCTCGAATTCATAGATTTAGCGGATGAATTAGAGAAGATATTAGGTCATAAAGTCGACCTGGTTTCAAAAGCCGGAGTAAAACCAAAATACTTAAGCTACGTGCTGGAAGATTTAATTTATGTCTAAAAGGGATTATCGCTTATTACTTGAAGATATTTTAGAAGCGATTGATAAAATTAAGACTTATACAAAGGGATTATCTTATGAGCAGTTTGTCGATGACATAAAAACTTTGGATGCTGTAATTCGGAATTTTGAAATCATAGGTGAGGCGGCGCATAATATTCCTGAAGCTGTAAAAGATAAGTACCACGAAATAGATTGGCACAAAATTGTGGGGATAAGAAATAGGATTATACACGAATACTTCGGTGTTGACTATAAAATATTGTGGCGCATTATCTCTAATAATTTGGATGAGTTAAAAGAAAATATCGAAAATATTTTAAAATAAACCTGCGTACATTTGTTTATACTCGAAGGGTGATTAAAAAGGGCAGCCGGTTTGGCTGCCCTTTGTTGTTTTTAGTGGAATCAATTACTACTTATAATCGGTTTTGTTATTTATGTGTCTCTTTGCTTCCCACATAAAATAGTAGTTCGTTTTGAGCATCATTAGTTTGAATTATTTTGATGTTGATACCGAGATCGTTTTTAAAAAAATCTCTCACTATTTCAGATATTTTTTTTGCTCTATCTGACTTGAAGCACATTGATATGCCAGCCAATGTTACCTCATCTGGTGGTATGTAAAGCATTGCGCGTTCTCTATGGACAGACCATCCGGATGATCTGAAAAGTGATTCTATTTGGTTTGCAAAATTTTCTATTTCTTCATCGGAGTATTGATTTCCGATAACCATCCCCCTGATTTTTATTTCAGATAATTTTTCTTTGGCTGACGTTAATTTATCCTCTGGTAAAGTTCTGTCAGGAAGCCCAGATATGTTAACAGTATGGGCTGTTATTCCACCTTGCTGGTTGATTGATATTACTGAGTTTGGGGCATTTATTATTGTATCGTGTTTAGCTTGCTCTGCTTTGACTTGCAATTTCGCTTTCTTTCGTGGCTTGACTTTTATACTATCTGTGGGTACATAGTGCTTAGTCGAATCAATTCTTGAATTCGCCTGAACCGATTCTTTTGATTGGATTATTGGTCCAATAGACTTTTTAACTATTATATCCTGTTCTTGGAAAAGTTTCAGAATGCCGAAAACAAGGCTAATAACTATTGCCACTGTAAAACCCAAATAGAACCGTTTTTTAATGTTTAAAGTGAAATTGTCGTGAATTCTAATATGTTCAAGAATAAAAAGAAGCAAGAATACCAAGGAGATACAACCGCAAAACCAAGCTCCAGAAGGACTGCCAGAAAAACCAAGGACAATTGCAGTAACACACATTACCCCAAAAGCGGGTAAGAATCTTGGAGCTATTATTTCATAGATATGTTTGAAGAAAATCCAATATCGGGGTTCGGCTTTCCTGTTGCTATGCTCGCCATCGGGATTTCTATCGGAGGTTTCATTCATATATTTAGTCCATTTTTGAAATAAGTTTTTCATACATCATTCTTCCGTTTATATGCGTAAGAGCTTAGCAAAATCTTGTTCATGATAATCTTAGGTGAAGGCGGGTGCACTAAGAGAGCACCTTCATAAGTTTGTCAAAAGTAGGTGTCACCTTGTACCAGCCACCACCGTAGCCAATCCACATTCCGCCAACTTCTTCATTAACTAAGCCAACCCTTTCGAGGCGTTTCATGTAGAATTGAATGTCATTTTTGTCAATGAATGTGCATCGGTCAAGAAAAATATTCGGTTTTTGTGAGCCATGCTCATCTTTTTTCTGAATGCTAATGTCTTTCAGTTCATATACAAGTCGAGCAAGTTTCACTTCGGTTTCCGAAAGGTCAGCAAGTATATCTAAAAAGCCTTCGGAATGTTCTCGATTCTCAGGTGAAATTAGTGTCCCAACTAGGATTTTGGAATACAATTGGATCTTTTCAGTTGATCGAGTGCGGATTGCCTTTTCAAATGTTCTAAAGACAAGATCGTACCACTCATCAGAGTCGAGAAAGCTCTTATCTACTTTCGATTCCTCAATTAACTTGAGTTGGTTCGATACCTCCGACACCAGCGACTCAATCCTTTGTTGCGTCACTTCTTGAGCTTTTGCTGTCAAAAGTACATCAAGGGAACTTCCTATATAAGGAATCAGATTAACGAGTGCGCGCCAGCCAGTTTTCCTCGCGTACTCCTCTTTTGCTTTTGATAGTTTGTCTGTTATCATTTCGGATTTCATTCTAATTCAGTGCGCTCGCTTTAAGCTTATCTCAACCATCTAACTCCATCCGGTCTTCGATAATTTAATGTTTGAAATATATCATAATCCATTTTAAAAGTCAAAAGTAAAAATTTAAAGATAAAAGCTTTAAGGAAAAGAGAATAAAAAATATTCATAAACACAAAGAAGCTGTATTCCCCGATCCTCCAAGTTATATCTATTAAAACGAACTGATTTTTATGGTAAATGCCAAAATCTGCTCAAATTCTTCAATTGTCATGCATGTATCCTCAGGAGTATGGCTTGGGTACGAAGGAAGCGATTAACACTCATAAAGCCACTGCCGTGTGTATCAACCAGTGAACCCGGTCGATGAATGAACCATGAGTTGTTGGTCTTGAGTTTTCGGGTTAATATTAGGTTATGAAGTGTAACCAACCGACACGCTAAAGCGCCTGTCCCGAGCTCGTCGAGGGATATCGTACCGACTTGCACACAACCGGTACGACGGACTTTGGCGATGCCATCCCTCTGGATAGTCTGTCGGTATGATTAGTGTAACCAAACTACACACTAAAGTTTATCGAACCAATATCTTGAGTTTTTCACAACTCAATGAACTATTACATCCTCGATTGTAACCGGTATTTCGAACCAGCCCACAACGTTGTGTTGTATTTCCATTTTTTTATCCTTCTAATCGAATAATCAAAATATATTACACCTAATTTTTACGATGTCAAATTACTTGATCCTATGCTTGGAATTGGGAATAATGAGCTAATATTTCTGCAAACAAGCAATTTTAAATGTACTCCCACACAAATCCCACATAAAGATGTGTGTTATCTTTCTGCCCCTTCAATTATATTAAGCAACAGTATATCCACTTAATTAATAAAAAATCGAGGAAATATCATGAACCAAGGAAACAATTTTAAAAAATACGTTTTTCTTTTACTCTTTGTGCTGCTTTATGGGCAGACAGCAGTAATAGCTCAAGGTGCTTCTTATTCAAACGATAACCTGCCGTCTTTCGGTCTGTATATCGGTTCCAGCGAAATTTTTTATCCGCCAACAACGGCGCGGCTAAGGGTACATGCAATTCACAATGGACGGACGCAGGCGGCACCGCCGGAACCCGGTATGTCGTTGACATATTCTACTGGAGTGAGTTATATGTTGTCTGTCTCAACTGATGATGGTACAACATGGACAACTTACGATGCGCCCGGCGCGTTATCATTCAGCACTCAATATTCATCGGCTACAACGGATGAAAGAACATTCAGCACGGAAATGCTTTCGATGGAAGTCGGTGGCTCATCGCTGGGTGGCGTAATGCTTCGCGAAAGTCCTACACTTCAATCAACAGGCACAACAAAAATAAAAAGAGTAGCAGATGCTTCTTATAGAATTGGCAGTTTCTTCGATATATTTACAGAAATTAGTTTAGACGGCGGTGCGACATGGACACGCTCGGCAGCAGCATCGCGTGTAAAATTACATAACGATTCACCGGCACATATCTTTGCGACTGATAATTTTCCGCCCGAAGGTCAGTTTTCATCAGCGTCAGGCAGTCCGCCCGTTTCTTTCAGCCAAACAACTCAATTAGAAAATTTATTAGTTTCAACTAATCCATCCTCTTCATCTTTACCGCCGCTTGGTTCGTCTTCCACTCAAACTCTTAGCTTGAATTTTACAAAGATAAGTTTTTCTTATGATGGCGGCGTAACTAAAACCGATTATTCCGCGACAGGAGAGATGCAGGTTCATCTTTCCCACGTCGCTGATGTTGGAGGTACTCGCGTATTCGATACAGAAATGCTTATGATGAATCTTTCCGGTGGCACATTACCACCCGGGGTTATGGTTCGTGAAAGCCCGTCGAAAGCATCTTTGGGTCGCACAAGTCTCCGATCGATCCCCGAAAATTCACGATTTAAAATCTCAAGTTTTTTCGATGTATTTACTGAAATAAGTTTAGATGGCGGAGCTACATGGTCGCCTGCAAGCGAACCGGTATGTTTAGATTTCAGCAGTTCACCGCCGAGTATATCAGCGGCAACAAATAATTTCCCACCCGATGGAATGGACTTTACGCCCGCGAGTTATGGAGTAACAACATTCGAAAACGGTGCGATGATTAGAAATATGGAACTCCGTCGTATCGGCATTAACGAACCGATGCCTGATGCACCACTTGGTGTCCGAAGTTCTGTCAGTTCATTCTTCGATATATTCACAGAAGTTTCATTAGATGGATCAACATGGAGTCCGAGTAGTAATGTTCAAAAGCAATGGTGTTTCGCAGTTAAGGTTCATGACGATGCCGGCAGCCGTTATTACGATACCGAAATGTATCAGCTTGATCTACCCAGCGGCGGTTCAGCTTCAGTCATGCTTCGCGAAAGTCCAACAAAAGCTTCAACAGGTAAAACATCATTAAGATTGCAAGCCGACGGAACATTTCAAGTTAACAGTTTCTTCGATATATTCACGGAGATAAGTTTGGATGGCGGAGCTACCTGGTCGCCTGCAACCGGACCAACGCATTTAGAACTAACTAACGCGACCGCAAATCCACGTCCAGCAATAACTTCTATCTCTCCGTCAACTGGACCGGTTGGTACAATCATAACTATAACGGGTTCCGGTTTTTCAACGGTGTCATCAGAAAATCTTGTAACACTCGGAGATAACACTCCGATAATAAAAGGATCAACTTTAACTGAATTGAGAGTTGTTTTAACTCAGCCGATCAGTCCATTAACGGGCGGCACTTTTCCGGTTAGTGTAACTGTCGGTGGTTTATCGAATCTTCCTCCGGGGCATGAGTTTACAATATTACCAAACATCGTATCATATCTTCCAAAGATCAGCGACTTGACTCCGTTGGATGTACAGACCGGTGATCTGGATGGCGATGGTCTGGACGAAATAATGATGCTTGGTAAAAAAGAAAATGACGGACATGTCACAGTTCTTAAACAACATGCCGATGGTACACAAAGCGTATCTTCCGTATTCTCATTCCCCGAGTTGAGTCTGGATTCCAAATTTACAGGTCTCCTCGATGCCGACTGCGACGATGATGGTATAGTTGATTACGTGGCACTTAATGTAACAGTACCAAAACAAACTCAGGGGGCAACATTCGGAGAGAAGGTTTTGGCGGTATTCCAAAACGATCCAGCAAGCCGTGGAAGGTTAAAACCATACCGCAGGGTATTGCTTGAGCAAGATCGTGTCTTAAGTACGGTGGCTCTTGATGATGTAACCGGTGATGATTCGTTGGATGTTGTTTGCGCGTATGAAGCCGGGAATGGATTCCCTGCATCGCTTCAGGTGATAAAGAATGTCCCCGGAGGAGGCGCTGCAGCAGCATCATATGCAGCAACTGGATTTACAATTCCACTCGGAGGCGGCGATTGCGATGATCTTGATTTTTATGATATGGATAGCGATGGAGATTTAGATATTGTTGCAGCAACTGGAACTGGAATTTATATTTTCCAGAATAATCAATCAAATTTTGAATTTCTAAGAACTCAAATTGCAGACGATGGTAAACCGTATTCAGGTGTCGCTGTTGGCGACATCGATGGTGATGGACATTCGGATGTTGTTGCTTTAAGAAGCGATTCCGGAATTGTTAATGTATTCTTTGGCGATCCGCTTTCTGCCGGTAGAGTACTAACTGCACGCGAAGCCGGCTCCGGCATGGCGACTGGCAAACGTCAACACAAACCAATAAAGTTGGCTGATGTTGATGGCGATGGTCATCTCGATATAATTTGTCCGGGCGGAGGATCAGATCAAAAGACAGCTGCTTTAGCAGCCATTGGCTCAATACCCATTGTTGGTGGAGCTCTTAGTTCTACAAGAATTGATTTAGATGATTGTGATGATCAAGATTCTGATGCTGACGGTTTACCTGATGCAAAATTATTCGCAGTTGGTAAATTTGATACTGACCTGGATTGTGATTTTGCATTCGCAAGCTGCCGCTCTACCACACTTAGTCCACCGGTAGTTTCAAGCTTTTCACCTGATATTAGTCCTGCTGGAGCTTTGGTAACTATCGAGGGTGATAATTTACAAGATGCATCTTCGGTTCAGATCGGAGATTTTGATGCAACATTTATTCGTGAAAGTCCAACAAGATTGCGAGTTACAGTTCCGATTGCGGCGCGTACTTTTGCAGCTCCACATGTTTTGGATAGAGTAACTGTAACCTGCCCATCAGGTGCTTGTGTTACATTAAAATCGATTACCGTGTCTCCGGCGCTCGTTCATATGCGTCAACGTATCGATCAGTTGGAAAGTAGTTTTGTCCTCGGTAGCGATATGGATGGAGATGGTAAGGGAGATATAGTTTCGCTGAGTATGCATAATAAAACCGGACACATTACACTCATGAAGAGATCTGATAACGGTAGTTCTTTAAGAGCTATGGTTACCTCTTTTTTTGATGGAGAAGATGATGATTGCGACGGTTTATCAATCGGTGATCTTAACGGAGACGGGCTTATGGATGTTTGTGTTGCTTTAACTTCCAGAAGTACCGGCGCTACAAATTTCGAACTTTTATTCGGTGATGCAACACGACCGGGAATGTTCCGTGAGAGTCCTACAAAAATTCAGAAACAATGGTTGCCAGCGAATTTCCGTCTTGGCACATTGGCAACTGAAATGAACGATGTCGATGGCGACGGTAAAGCAGATATCGTATTTACAAAACAAGGAACAACAGAAGATACTCTTGTAGTTATTACCAATCCATTATCTGAAACTAACCGTGTTGTATATGAAGTTTCTGAGGGCAAGAAGGGTCTTAATGCAGTAAATGTAAAAAGGTCATTCTCATCCGATATTTTCTGTCTTTCACATAACAGTCTCGACGTATATCGTTACGGAAGCGGTGGCGGCGGTGCCGGTGGATCATTTTCTTTAGTTAATAGTGTTCTTGTGCGTGAATCACCTACCAGACGTTCACTCGCATGCCGCGATATGAACGGCGATGGTTTAACAGATGCTGTAATTCTTGATGATGATTCCGGCGTAGTTACAGTTTGTTTGGATAAAGGAGATGGAACTTTCCGTCTCAGAGAATCCCCAAGCAGACCATCGTTGGGTAAAAGACTGCATCTCGTTGTTACCGATCTCGATGGTGATGGTCATTCCGATATAGCAATCGACGAACCGGGTGTTCAATTTGCATCTGCAAAGTCTGCAAAAACTATTTCTGATTTTACATATCAAAAAATTGAATGGACTGTGTTTTATAACCAAACACAACCATTAGATACAACAGTAAGTTTTATCTCAAAAACTATGGCAATGGACGATTGGGATGCAGGTGATAATAACGTAGCAGTTTGTGATCTCGATGGCGATGGTGTTCAGGATATTGTTGTTACTGGAACTTCTTCAACGGTTGTACGACCGCCATTCATAGATGCTTTATCAGCAAGCCGTATAGTTGCCGGCAGATCGGTATGGGGTTTGGGTGGAAATTTACCTTTTACAACGACAGTGGAAGTATGTGAACCGTGTGAAAGTGTTACAAGCTTTGCTGCACTTTCTGATACGGAGCTTGTGTTCGTAGCTCCATCAAGCTATGGAGATAAATTCCTTACTATTTCTAACGCTGAAGGATCGGTTGGTTTAGCATCTCCAATCACAATTCTTGCTGCTCCGGATATGTTTGTTTCACTTCCACCCGATTCATTGACTTTACCTGATTCACGAGGTGGATTTTTGAAACCGGTAAAACGTGATAAGAAGATGTTGTTCCCGAACTGGACGAATCTATTAGAAGAAGTTGTTGTGCAGGGTGGATTCCAGCCGGGTGCGACCGAAAGCGATGCGGCAGGCGGTTTGAGAGCAGGTATCTCTCATATTTACGAAGCAACGCCTGGCAAATGGAAACCGATTAAGGATTCAGCAAAAGTACGCGCGTGGGTTGTGGTTCGTGGTTGGGATCCTAAAAAGAATCAAGGTAAAAACTGGGGTACTATTCAGAAAACATTACGCAATAAAACTTTCTTGCACACCGGTTTGGCAAGGGGATTTGATTCTACCGGCACACCCGGAAGTTTGAAGCGCAAATTTATGAAGGGTGAATTGAAAGGTTTAGACCCGAAGAAAACTCCTAATAGTCTATTTGCCGAACTTGTAGCGCTAAAGTTTAACATCGCCGCGAGCCAGTTAGGGAAGACACCAATTGGATTTGGTGAATTAGAATATAAAGACGATACAAGCATCTTCGATGGCAAATCGATTTTGGAAATATCAGTTACTGCAGACAGCGCAATGACATATTATTCTCAAGAGAATCCGCTCTATACTGGCGGTGGTCATGAGGGTGTTAATCCTTTATACGAAGATCTAACCAAGACCATAAGTAAAATAAACCGTGCATTTGTAGGACCCCTCGATACTGCATCGTTTTGGAATGGTAAGTCGTTGACGGTTAATGGAGTTGTTGATCTTGCAACCGTATCATTCTTAAAATTCTCTGATGATCCCGTAGCAATAACTCGTTTGATTCCGACTACGACCGAAACATCTTCTGATTATGAATCGGATTCCGATGAGTTCAATCAAATCGATGTATCCGACATGCCTGTTGCGGCAAAGATATTCCAGAACTATCCGAATCCTTTCAATCCGACAACAACTATTTCATTCCTTATCCGAAATAACTCGTTGGTAACATTGAAAGTATTCAACATGCTTGGTCAGGAAGTAGCTTCCTTTTTCAATAATGAAGAACTTAGCGCTGGTTCTTATGATACAGAATTTACGGCAGATAAGTTAGCATCGGGAATTTATTTCTATCGACTGACAGTTGAAGAAAAAAATAGCGATGGTTCAAAAGCTGGTTTGTTCACAGAAATCCATAAGATGTCTTTATTGAAATAAAAGACAATTCTCCTATAATGAATTCCGGCTGCCGAATCTTTTCGGTAGTCGGACTTTTTTGTATTCGAAAGAGTCAGTAACCATTTAATTTTAGCATAAAATAATATTAGAAAGAGTCATTATGTATTCGCATTCTTATAAGTTAGTAAGGGTTGTTTCAGTACTTATCTGTTGTTGGTTAGCGATTGGTACTTTTTCCAGCCTTCACGCCCAAATGGCGGCAGTTGTCAACTCTTTAGTAGATGATATTCACTCTTATCCATACGATAATCCTGATACTGAATTGGACGAATCAACAGATGGAGTTTGCAGTGATGAGTTTGGAAGATGTACAATCAGAGCTGCGGTTGAAGAAGGTAATTACATAAATCAACCTGTTAACTTAACGTTCAGCGTTAGCGGAACGATAAACTTGATAAGCGATATCGCTCCTTATGATGGTTCGTCTATTAACGGCAATAATCAAATTACTTTATCAGGTATGATTCCTTTGGTTTTGGGAAATGGAAATACTGTTCAGGGACTTAAAATATCGGGTGCCATGGTTGGCATCACTGTGCAGGGGAATAATAATATTGTCGGTGTCATTGGCGGTAACTATAATGAAATTGTTAATTGCGCTGATGCTATCGTCATAGCTGGTACGGGAAATAAGATATACAACAATTTTATCGGGATAACTGCTCATGATGATCTCCAGCCAAATCAAGTTGGAATTCTAATTTCAGAAGGAGATAATGAAATTGGCAAAGATGCAATAGGTGCGAGTAATATTATCTGCGGGAACAGTAATTCGGGAATAATAATCGGTTTTGGAACTGGAAATATTGTTGAGGGAAACTATATCGGTACAAATATTTCAGGGCAATCGGGACTTGGTAATACAATAGGAATTGCAATCAATTCAGACAAAAATTTAATTGGTGGTTCAGGAACATTTTCTTTCAATACTATCTCCGGTAATCAGATTGGGATAGCTATCACTGCCGCTCCTCCCGATACATATGCCGATCAGAATCTAATAGTAAATAATATAATTGGCTTATCATCCCTTCAAGACAGTGTAATTCCTAATAATCACGGAATATCCATTTCAAACGGAGTAACAAATACAAAAATTTATGATAATGTAATAGCAGGCAATACCAGTACAGGGATTGGAATATTTGCTTATGATGATGTTAGCTATACGAGCGGACACCTAATTTACCGGAACAGAATTGGCGTTAATAAAAATGATGTTAATTACCCAAATGGTACCGGAATAAGTTTATATGGAAATGTTGCGGATGTTACTATCGGCACGGATGAAATAAATAACTACATACCTAACACAATCGTGGGCAACGAAGAAACCGGATTGGAAATTAAATCATATTTTGGATACTCTCCGAATGAAATTGTTTTTAGAAAAAATATTATTTATCAAAATGGTCTGATAAATCTTTTTGTCGATTCACTTTCTAATTTAGGACTGGATCCACCTTCCGGTCTTTCTTTCATTGCCAATACACTATCAGGATTACATTTATTACCCGGCATGGTCATTGACGTTTATAAAGCAAACAGATTTGAAATTGCAGCTTCTGCTTATGAATGGCTTGGCTCAACAACAACTAATGCAACCGGCATCTTCTCATTTATTATTAATGATCCATCGGTCGAGGCTATCGCAGTTACAGCAACTAATCCATTAGCAGGAATGACTTCCGGTTTTGCACGACTAAACATTGTAACTGCTGTCGAGAACGAAAATAATATTCCGACTGAATTCTCAATAGATCAAAACTTTCCCAATCCATTTAATCCATCAACCAGAATTCGTTACTCAATTCCTTATGGGAAAGTCGAAAGGTCGCGGGTTACTCTGAAAGTATTTGATGTTTTAGGTAATGAAGTTGCAACTTTAGTTAACGAAGAAAAACCCGCAGGAAGTTATGAAATCGATTTTAACACAGATGAATTATCAAGCGGTGTATATTTCTATCGCATGACTGCCGGTAAATTTACCGAGATGAAAAAGATGATACTTTTGAGATAGTATCAATACATGCGATAGCGTAGAGACTTGCCATGGCAAGTCTCTACTACCAAAAATATAAAACACATTTAAAAGAAAGAACTGTATGAAATGTATTAAATATTTTCCAATTATAATTGTCATCATATTATTCCAAAGCAGTAATGCTCAATGGACAAACCCTGACTTAACACTAACCGGCAGGCAGATTCTGTGTTTTGCAGTCAAGGACACGACAATACTCTCAGGAACAGATGGGGGATTGGTGCGTTCTACAAATAACGGATTAAGTTGGACTAATACCGGGGGAGGACTGCCATACCCAAATGTTCGTGCATTGTTGACTGTGGGATCTTATCCATTTAATTTATTAGCAGGTATAGTATCTGGAAGAATTTCAATGTCGACAAATTACGGTGGAAATTTTACAGGATTTCCTGTGGATTCCGTACAGCTCCCATTTTTAGCTAATATTAATTGTATTCTAGAACGAAGCAATAGTTCAAATTATTTGGTAGGAACTGAGAGAGGAGCTTACCTATTACCTCAATATTATCCACTTTCTACATGGATACCAATAAACGACGGCTTACCCTCCGTTGAAACAAAAGTAAGAGTAATTATAGAAAAAGACGGAGAAATTTTTGCCGGAACAAACGCCGGAGTTTATCATAGAAGTGGTACTAGCTGGGATGAAAAGAATTTTGGATTAACAAACACAAATGTAACTGCACTTGCAAGTATCGGTGGATACTTAATTGCCGGTACAAGTCAGGGTACAGTTGGAGGGGTATACCTTTCTTCGGATAACGGAGCAAACTGGGCTCTTTCAAAATCAGATCCTTGGATTACATCAATTCTAACAATCGGTTCAACCATTTTTGTTGGAACTTTTGGTAACGGTGTTTGGCGGTCCACAAATTATGGAAATACATGGGGTCAAATTAATGATGGATTTGGCAGTGGAGCCTATTACGTATTGTCATTAGGTAAGGATAATCAATATATTTTTGCCGGAACAAGTGCTTCAAGCATTTGGCGCCGTCCCTTATCTCAAGTTGTAACCGTTGTAAACGAAGAGATAAATATTCTTCCTAAACAACTTTCTTTAGAACAAAATTATCCGAACCCGTTCAATCCTACAACAGTGATTAATTTTGAGTTGAAAGAAAACTCAATAGTCTCATTAAAAATATATAACACACTCGGTCAACAGGTTGCAACTTTGCTTGATAACGAAACTGTGGACGCTGGCAATCAGTCTGTTAAATTTGATGCAAGCCAACTTTCGTCGGGTGTTTATTTCTATCGTTTGAATGTAGAAGGAACTTCACAAACAGAAGTGAGCGCAAGCTCATATACTGAACAACGCAAAATGATCCTGCTGATATAAGGACATTTGTCCACGCAAACCGTTGCAGGTGGGAGTTAAATTTATAATTTGCTCCCATCTGCGACAAGAAAAAAAGAGAAGAAAATAATGAGAACATTGATGTTTATATCCGCTTTAACGATATTAATTTATTCCACATCGGTAAGTGTAACTCACACCATCATCAATTCTGGCTTTATCTTTTCGCCAAGCACACTTTCAATAAACCTTGGTGATACGGTTAAGTTCGTTCTCGGCACAACGCATAACTCCCGCGAAGTAGAGTTAGCAACTTGGAATGCGGGAGGCATAACCTCGAACGGTGGATTCGAAACGCCATTTGGCGGTGGGACTGTACTAATCACTCAAGTCGGAACACATTACTACGTATGCGTTACGCACGCGTCGTTCGGTATGAAAGGAGAAATTATAGTCAATTCTTCTACAGATGTCCGAAGATTGAATAACAATTATCCATCTTCCTATCATTTGGAACAAAATTTCCCAAATCCTTTTAATCCTTCTACTGTTATCAGCTTTAATCTGCCAAAGAAGAATCATGTAACGTTAAAAATATATAATACACTCGGTCAACAGGTTGCAACTTTACTGGATAACGAAACTGTGGACGCTGGCAATCAGTCTGTTAAATTTGATGCAAGCCAACTTTCGTCGGGTGTTTATTTCTATCGTTTGAATGTTGAAGGGATTTCACAAACAGATTTGAACACAAGCTCGTACACTGAGCAGCGCAAAATGATCCTGCTGAAGTAAAGATTTGTTTCATCGTACTCCTTAAAAGCCCATGTGTTTATATTCCATTGGCTTTTTTCTATGCACACATCAAGAAAATTAAAGACAAAATCCCCGAATTTCATTAAAAAAAGCATTTTCCAGTATAAAAACCACATAAAGATGTGTTTTATATTGTGTTTAACTCTTCTATATTTAAAGTGTAATTAATATATAAAAATAAATCAAAGGTGAAAGTTATGAAACAAAAATATATTACGGTAATCGCGGTACTTGCCGTGATGCTGTTATCAGTGTCTTTCGAGTCGGTAGCGCAAGAGATGAAGGCGCATCAAAAAGGCTCAGCAACAAAATCTACATATCTAATTGTTACTACTCATACTGCGGAGCAATGCCTTGCAGCGCTGGATGATATTTCAACCAAGAATCCGAAACTCCTTAACGAGACTCTATTCGGCTGTGGTGTGGGCGATCATAGAGGTTGGACAACATTGCAAGCAGCAAGTGAAGCCGAAGCTTTGCAGATGATACCCGAACTTGAACGCAAAGATGCTAAAGTAATAAAAGTCGGACAATATACATTAGAACAGATCAAGTCGTATCATAAAAAAATGTAAACCTAAGATGCGGAAACAATAATGTCGCGAAGTATGAAGTGAAAGCGATCCTCGATCAATTCGGTTGGGAGGTGGAAGATATGGAAAAAGTTGGAGGTGCACGCGCCATTGAGCCGCTTGCTATGCTCTGGTGCATCCCGGGACTTTTGTATAATAGCTGGATGGACGCATTCAAGTTGTTGAAATAAAGGTAAGTTTTAATTAATTTTTTTCATTGTACTCCTTGAAAGCCCATGTGTTTACATCCCATGGGCTTTTTTGTATAATTTGCACTTAATTGAAAATATTTATTTATTATTAGCACAAATATTCTGGATAAAGTGTGAAATTGATATTTCTTTTTGTAATGTGTCTAAGTTTTTTTACTGCTCAAGTAAGTAGCCGTGATCTTACTTTTAGCGCGTCAGATTCCGTAAGGGAAGTTCCGAATACTATAGATTCGATTACTTATGAATACAGAATATTGGGATACGACAGTGCGTGGCGTAATGTAAACGGTGTTCATAAAGAACTGTGGTCGCATCTGCCTGCGGGGACATTCGAATTCGAGGTAAGAGCTCGGTTATCGCACGATACCGAGTGGACTAAAATAACTATGTTAGAGTTAGATATCCAACCGCCATTTTGGGATACGTGGCTTTTCAGAATAATGGCTGCTTTTGTGTTAGGAGTTTTGATTCTCTTTTTTAGGCGATATGAGATTAGGAAAAAATATTTGCTGCGGCGGGTTGTGGAAGAAAAGCAAAAGGCAGTTGATTTAGAAAGATCCCGCATCGCCCGCGATTTTCACGACGGGATAGGAGCAACGTTATCTCAAATTTCTATTTCAATAGATGTTGCAAATCAAAAATTGTCCGAAGGTGATATAACGGGTGCCGGAGAAGAAATAAATTTTGTTTCAAAAACTCTTCGCAATTTAATGGAAACACTCAGAGAAATAATCTGGACACTCGATCCAAGCCATAATAAATTAGAAGATTTAATTGTGAATATCAGATTTTATTCTGCTCGACTGCTTCAGTCTAAAGGACTTAAACTTACATTCGATACGAACATAAACGGCCAAGACATTCAATTGACCTCAGAGTTCAGAAGAAATATATTTTTCATCGTCAAAGAGGTATTGAATAATATATGTAAACATTCGAAAGCCACAAATGTCGACATAAAAATTATGTTGAAACAAGGCGATTTTGAGTTAGGAATACATGATAATGGTATCGGATTCTGTTTTAGCGATGAAGCTCAAGATCCTCGACATGGGAAAGGATTACAAAATATACGATTAAGGAGCGATATTCTCGGTGGAAGAGTAGAGATAAAATCCCAAAACGGTAAAGGTACCTCTGTGATAATTTATGTGCCAATTTTAAAAACGTCAAAAATATAAACTCCATTTTAATGTGTGTTATTCAATCAGCTAATTCCGTATTATAACGATGGAAATGAAAATTAAAGTAGCGATAGTCGAAGATGACGATGTAATCCGGCGTGGGCTTGAGTATATTTTAACTCATTCTCAGGGTTACGAATGTATCGGTGCTTATAATTCGGCAGAAACAGCCATTAAAAGTTTGAGTATTGATGAGGTTGATGTTATTCTAATGGATATAAATCTTCCGGGAATGACGGGTATTGAATGCATGAAACGTTTAAAAACCCAGCGGAAAGATTTGAATGTAATGATGCTGACTGTTTATGATTCGAACGAGAATATATTCGGTTCCTTAGCTGCGGGTGCAAGTGGTTATATACTTAAAAATACTCCGTCGGAAGAGATACTTAAATCAATAAAAGAATTACACGATGGCGGCGCACCCATGTCGAACGATATTGCCAGAAAAGTAATTCGGTTGTTCCACCATAAACCTCAAAAAGAGGAAGAAGAATTGACAAAACGGGAGCATGAAATTGTTGACCAATTAGCCAAGGGGTTAACATACGAGGAAATCGCAGATAAGCTATTCATTAGTGTCGAGACAGTACGGTTTCATATTAAAAATATTTACAACAAGCTGCATGTACATTCGCGAACTGAAGCTGTTATAAAAATATTTAATTATGGTTTTAATAAATCACCGGAAAATTAGAAATTAGTTTCTTTTATTTTCTCCCTTTCCCCTTATTCATATTATAAATCATCATCGCTCCTTCTAACACTAACCAAGGTTCACACCTATCTACCAATTTGCTTTTCTGGCACAATAACTTTGAATAGCCTCCCGTTGTTATTACTTTGGTTTTGATCCCGGTGGTTTTCTTTATTCGCTTTATCATCCCCTCCATAGCGTCTATCGCGCCGAATAATATTCCCGACTGCATACTTTCGACAGTGTTCTTACCGATGACGTTTGTCGGAATGCGTAATTCAATTTTTGGAAGCCGTGCAGCGCGGCGGTGCAGTTCGGCTCCTGCTGTTTCGATTCCCGGTGCTATCACACCGCCAAGATACTCTCCTCGTTTAGATACTACATCATAAGTCGTCGCCGTACCGAAGTCGATGATGATTGCCGGTCCCCCGTACTTTTTATAAGCTGCAACCGCATTGCAAAGCCTGTCGGCTCCCACAGCTTTGGGGTCGTCGTATTTTATCTTTATACTGAGTTTTAATTCCGCAGAAACAATAATAGGATTAACGTGAATATATTTTTCAGCCATCGTTTTGAAAATGTGGGTTAAATTTGGAACTACTGACGAGATAACAACGCCATCGATCGCTTTAGTCGAAATATTTATTTGCTCACCCAACAATTTCATAATTAGCCAGAACTCATCTTCTGTTCTGGAGAGTGTGCTCGATAATCTCCAATGTGCGACAAGTTTTTCTTTGTCAAAAATACCAACAACTGTGTGAGTATTTCCTATATCAATTGATAGAAGCATAGTAATCCTTATTATTGTTTTCTAATAGTAACATCACCGGAAAAAACTTTAATTTCTTTTCCTTCGCAATTTAGCACTAAACTACCGTCATTGTCAAGTCGTACAGCTTTACCTCTTAAAACCTTGTCACCTTGCTGTATTGTTATTTCGTTCCCAAACATTGAACTTCTTGACAACCATTCGTTAAGAGGAATATCAAAATTTACGTTTTGAATATTTATATACATCTCATCTAACGATTTGAGAACGCCAGCGAGTAATTGGATGCGGTTAACAGTTTTTCCGTTAGATAGTTTTAATGACGTCGCCGTATTTATAATGTCGCCGGAAAATATTTCTTGATTTACATTAATACCTATACCCAAAACGAATCTATTCTTAAAATTATTGGATAAAAATGATTCAATTAAAATACCGCATACTTTCTTGCTTGAGATTAAAATATCGTTAGGCCACTTACATTCCGTTTTCAAATCTATATGTCGTTCGATTGCTTTCGCGATAGCTCCACCTGTACAAATAGGGAGGAGCCCTATATTCTCTAATTGGGTTGTCGGTTGAAGAATAATTGAGAATGTTAAATTTTTCCCTTTCTCACTCTGCCATTTTCGATTGAATCTTCCGCGCCCTTGCGTTTGTTCTTCTGCAATTATTACGGTTCCATCCTGAGTTTCTTCAGTACAAAGATTCTTCGCATATATATTTGTGGAGTCGATGCTATCGAAATAAAATATTTTACTGCCAATAATAGTGGTAGAAAGATATTTTTTTATTTCTTCTAAATCAATCATTAATGTCTTCTTGTAAGTTTTATTATACCAAAATCATATTCCAAAGTCAAAACCCAATAACTAGTTCTTAAAAAGTTTGCAGCAAGTGAATTTATTTCAGATATGTGTGACAAATTAAAGCTTGATATGATTAAAATACAATTAGTAAGACAATCTGGCAGATTTTAAAAAACCTTCATTGTTTTATTGTTTGGAAACAATATTCGTTTAAGTTATTGATATATAATTGGTTATAAGAATAGCAACGCATTATTAGAATAATGGCATAATGCTTGAATGTTAAATTGGCAGATCAATAAATAAATTCAAAACTACAACGAATAATAATAAATTAACATAAAGGAACAAAACCATGACATTAGTAAAATTTTCACCCATAAAAGAGATAGAATCTTTTGAAAAGCAGATGAGCCGAATCTTCAGCGATTTTCCATTCAAATGGGACTTCAGCGGTGGAAGCTTTTCTCCTCGAATAAATGTATTTGAGGATGAGAAAAATCTTAACATCGAAGCTGAGATTCCAGGAATGGAGAAAAAGGACGTAAAAGTTATGTTGCACAACGACGTCTTAACAATCAGTGGCGAACGTAAGAGAGAAACCAAAGAGGAGAAAGAGAACTACTTTCATCTCGAATCTTGCTACGGCGCTTTCAACCGCTCAATAAATTTGCCCGTTGAGGTTGACGGCGAACGAGTAGAAGCGGTTTTTCAAAATGGATTACTTAAGATTCTTTTACCTAAAATTAATCCAAAAGATATTTCTAGGACAGTTGAAATTAAATAAGATTAAAAACGAAAATATAATATAATTAATTAGACAGGATTCCCGGATCAAAGGGAATTCCTGTCTTTGTTATTAACAAAATAAACAGAGGTACAAAAAATGGCTGGAAAAATAATAGGAATAGATTTAGGCACAACAAACTCGGTTGTTGCCGTGATGGAAGGAAACGACCCCGTGGTCATTGCCAATGCAGAAGGAGCGCGAACTACTCCTTCTATTGTTGGATTTACAAAAGGTGGAGAACGCCTTGTAGGACAAGCCGCAAAACGTCAAGCGGTAACCAACTCACAGAATACTGTCTCCTCAATCAAACGCTTTATGGGAAGATTTTATAATGAAGTAAACGAAGAAATGAAGATCATACCTTATAAAGTAATCAAAGGCGACAACAACACCGCTCGGGTTGAGATCGGCGACCGTGTTTATTCACCACCGGAAATCAGCTCGATGGTGCTGCAAAAGATGAAACAAACTGCTGAAGACTATCTTGGTCAGAAAATTACCGAAGCAGTAATTACCGTGCCGGCTTACTTTAACGATGCTCAGCGTCAAGCCACTAAAGAAGCCGGTGAAATTGCGGGTTTAAATGTAAGGCGCATTATCAACGAGCCGACTGCTGCTGCGCTGGCTTACGGTATGGATAAAAAGCATAAGGATATGAAAATAGCAGTGTTCGACCTCGGCGGTGGTACTTTTGACATTTCTATCCTCGAACTTGGTGAAGGCGTATTTGAAGTAAAATCGACAAACGGTGATACACACCTTGGTGGAGACAATTTTGACCATCGTCTGGTTGGATATCTTGCAGATGAATTTTTAAAGCAGGATGGGGTTGACTTACGTAAAGACCCAATGGCATTGCAACGTTTGCGCGAAGCATCGGAGAAAGCAAAAATGGAACTTTCTCAATTAATGCAAACAGAAGTCAACCTGCCGTTCATCACCGCGACGAATGAAGGTCCGAAACATATGAACATGACGATCACGAGAGCAAAATTCGAACAGTTGGTCTCTGATTTAATCGACCGCTGTATTCCTCCCGTAGAGAAAGCTCTTAAAGAAGCAGGTTTATCTCCACACCAGATTGACGAAGTAATTCTCGTAGGTGGAATGACTCGCATGCCGCGGGTTCAACAACTCGTTAAAGATATCTTTGGTAAAGAAGGTCATAAAGGTGTAAATCCAGATGAGGTTGTTGCGGTAGGCGCAGCTATTCAGGGCGGCGTTCTTAGCGGCGATGTTACAGATGTCCTACTTCTCGACGTTACACCGCTTTCACTCGGTATTGAAACACTTGGCGGAGTTTTGACAACTATGATTCCTGCAAATACAACAATCCCCACAAAAAAGAGCGAGATATTTTCTACAGCTTCGGATAGTCAACCCTCAGTAGAGATACACATATTACAGGGTGAAAGACCGATGGCAGTCGATAACCGGACGTTAGGGAGATTCCATCTTGACGGTATTCCTCCTGCGCCTCGCGGTGTTCCACAAATTGAAGTAATTTTTGATATTGACGCCAACGGTATGCTGCATGTGGCGGCAAAGGACAAAGCTACGAGCAAAGAACAAAGTGTCCGCATAACTTCTTCAAGCGGTCTGAGCAAAGAGGAAGTAGAAAAAATGAAAAAAGATGCAGAGGCACACGCCACAGAAGACAGAAAACGTAAAGAGGAAGTTGAAGCTAAAAACCAGGCTGATAATCTCGTTTTCCAAACCCGGAAGCAGATAAAAGAATTTGGCGATAAAATTCCTCCCGACCTGAAAGCAAAAGTTGAAAAAGCTGCCGATGACCTCGATGCTGCCATAAAAGCCGGTGTTATCGGAGAAATTAAAGCAAAGACAGAAGCTCTTAATAATGCATGGAATGAAGCGTCTTCAAAAATGTATGAGGAGATGAAAAATCAACCGGGTACCGGCGCTCCCGGCAGTGGACAGGCTCCCCCAACAGGTGAACAGCCCGCGGCTGAGCCAAAACAGGAAAAAGGTAAAGCCGCTGTTGAAGATGCCGACTTCGAAGTAGTTGATGATAAAGATAAATAAGCTGCGAGCAATAACCAATAATCAATCATCAATTAACAAATGATTGGTAAGCTGGATGGCAATGACAGATGGGATATGGGTGTTCGTTTTATTTGGGGCGCTTGCCGTGTTCTTAGTATTTGCAACAATTAAAAGTTGGGTTAGATGGAAAGGCGGAAGTCCGATAGCTTCGATGACCGCCTTCCACGACTTCCAACCGAAAGATAAACAGGAAGCAATTGAATACGTGATAGAAGAAAAAGCCGAAAAGAAAATGGAAGAACAAAAGAGCGGCAAAAATGAAGATGTAGAAATATTAAACTCAAATCCCAAATCTCAAATCATGCTAAGATTTAAATGAGGAACTAATGCAATTCCAAAAATTCACAATAAAATCGCAGGAAGCTGTAGAAACGGCGCAGGAAATTGCTGCGAGTTACAACAATCAATCCATCGAACCGGAACATTTATTGGCGGCACTTGTTCAGGATTCGGAAGGAATTGTTGTTTCGCTGCTGCAAAAAATCGGGGCGAACCTTAACTTCATCAAAATAAAAATAAATGAAGCGATTGAGCATCTTCCTAAAATTACAGGTGCGGGCGTGGGCAATCAGTATATCAGCTCTAATCTTAATCAAGTATTTGAATCGGCACTCAAAGAAATCCAACAGCTCAAAGATGAGTACGTCAGCACCGAACATCTTTTATTGGGATTGTTAGAAGCGAAACAATCGAGTGCATCCAAAATTCTTAGAGACCAAGGGATTACAAAAGAAGAAATCTACAAAGCGTTAAAAGATATTCGTGGAACACAACGAGTAACTGACCAGACGCCCGAAGAAAAATATCAATCACTTGAAAAGTTCGGACGAGATCTGAATGAACTTGCCCGCAAAGGCAAACTCGACCCTGTTATCGGGCGCGATGAAGAAATCCGTCGTGTACTTCAGGTTCTATCGCGACGAACAAAAAATAATCCTGTATTAATCGGTGAACCCGGTGTCGGTAAAACGGCAATCGCCGAAGGAATTGCAGGGAGAATTGTACAGGGCGATGTGCCGGAAAGTTTAAAATCAAAAAGAATTGTTGCTCTTGACCTCGGTGCTTTGGTGGCGGGAACAACTTTCCGCGGACAGTTTGAAGAACGACTCAAGGCTGTACTGAAAGAAGTAACCGAGTCTGACGGTGAAATTATATTATTCATAGATGAATTACACACGCTTGTCGGTGCGGGCGCTGCTCAGGGTTCAGTCGATGCGGCGAACATGTTAAAACCCGCTCTTGCAAAAGGCGAACTACGGGCTATTGGCGCAACGACAATCGATGAATATCGAAAATATGTTGAAAAAGACCCGGCTCTTGAAAGACGATTCCAGCCCGTCACGATAAACGAACCGAGTGTCGAAGAAACTATTTCGATATTGCGCGGACTCAAGGAGCGTTACGAAGTTCATCACGGAGTAAGAATCACCGACGGCGCTTTAATCAGTGCAGCCGAGTTGTCCCATCGCTACATCACCGACCGATTTTTACCGGATAAAGCGATCGATCTGGTAGATGAATCTGCAGCAAAACTCCGGATTGAGATCGATTCACTTCCCGAAGAACTTGATGAGATTGAAAGGAAGTTAAAGCAACAGGAAATCGAACGCGAGGCAATCAAGCGCGAGTTTATTAACTTCACCGATGAATCTGACAAAAAAACCACTCAAGATAAACTTGATGAAATAGAAAAAGAGATCGCTGAATTAAACTCTCAGCGCTCACCGCTTATAGCTCATTGGCAAAATGAAAAAAATTTGATTCAATCTATACGCAAAATGAAGGAAGATATTAAGAATGCGAACCAGGAAATTGAACTTCAGGAACGTGCGGGGAATCTGGCGCGCGTTGCCGAACTTAAGTATGGCGTCATCAATTCTTTAGAAAAAGAATTGATAACATCATCCGCAAAATTAAAAGATATTCAGAAATATAAAAAGATGTTGAAAGAGGAAGTCGACTCGGAGGATATTGCTCAGGTTGTAGCAAAGTGGACCGGAATTCCAGTGACACGATTGATAGAGGGTGAACGTCAGAGGTTGTTGCATCTAGAAAATCGCATACATGAAAGATTAGTAAATCAAGAGGAAGCAGTTCGCGCGGTTGCAGAAGCGATAAGAAGAAGTCGGGCGGGTTTGCAGGATGAGAAAAAGCCGGTTGGTTCATTTATCTTTTTGGGTACAACAGGAGTTGGGAAAACAGAGCTTGCACGAGCGCTTGCGGAAGTTTTATTTAATGATGAAAACGCATTGGTTCGTATAGATATGAGCGAATACATGGAAAAATTTTCAGTATCCCGGCTCATCGGCGCGCCTCCGGGTTATGTTGGTTACGAAGAAGGAGGTCAACTTACTGAAGCGGTTCGACGCAAACCGTACTCAGTTGTGCTGCTCGATGAGATCGAAAAAGCCCATCCCGAAGTTTTCGATGTTCTCTTGCAGCTTCTAGATGACGGCAGGCTCACCGACAGTAAAGGACGGACAGTAAATTTTAAAAATACTATTATCATAATGACTTCCAATATCGGTACGCCGCTAATTCAGGAGCACATTCAATTATTAAACAGCGAAAAGCGGGATGAGGTGTTTAGTTCTATTAAAGCCCGGCTTTTTGATTTGCTCAGACAAACAATCAAGCCCGAGTTTTTAAATCGTATTGACGAAATTATTCTTTTCAAACCTCTATCGTTAGAGGATATAAGAAAGATCGTGGATATACAGTTAAAACGTGTTGAACACATGCTGTTGAATAAAGAAATCAAGCTTGAGTTTACAGATGAAGCCAAGTCATGGCTGGCAACCCTCGGTTTCGAGCCAAGTTTCGGGGCACGACCATTGAAACGGACAATCCAGAAATATATTGTAAATCACCTCTCAGAAAAAATACTTTCTAATGAATTCTCTGCCGGCGATACAATCGAAGTCCGTTTAGACAGACGGGGACTGATTGAGTTTGTAAGACAATAGGTTTTTAGTCGAGTAAATGAATATCTTTCTATTACTTTGTCGTCATATCTTCCCGTCTATAGTTCTCCGATTCTCTTTTTGCTAATCCCTCAACTTTTTCGTAAATTTCTTACCAAAGTTAATTTCTAATATATCTAATCATAAATCTAAAATGTTATCACTTATCATTCACGGTGGCGCTTGGGATATTCCAAACGAGTTAGTCGATGCCCATAGTAATGGCGTAAGCAAAGCCCTTCAAATTGGATGGGAAATTCTAAAAAGCGGCGGCAGCGCCGTCGAAGCTGTAGAAAAAGCCATCAATTACATGGAGGATGACATTACTTTTGATGCAGGTAAAGGATCTCATGTAAATGCTGACGGTGAAATAGAGCTCGATGCAAGCATCATGAACGGAAAAACATTCCGCGCGGGGGCTGTTGCTGCTGTAAAAAATATCAGCAACCCGATCACTCTCTGTCGAAAAATAATGGATGAAAGCGAGCACATCTTATTAACGGGAATAGGAGCCGAGAGATTTGCAAAGGAACACGGAATACAAACCTGTTCCCAGATGGATCTTCTGATAGATCGCGAACTAAAAAAATGGCAGGAGATAAAAGGAAATAAAAGTTTTTCAACAAAACATGCTTTTCAAGCTCAAAAGCCAAGCGACACTGTAGGCGCTGTTGCTTTGGATTCAGAAGGAAATATCTGTGCGGGTACATCTACGGGCGGTACCTTCAACAAGTATCCCGGTCGGGTCGGTGATTCTCCGTTAATCGGCTGCGGTACTTATGCCGATAATACAGTAGGCGGGGTTTCAACAACCGGATGGGGTGAAGCAATGATCAAAGTGGTGATGGCAAAAACAGTTATCAATTTAATGGAATGGAATTGCAGCGACCCGCAGACGGCAGCAACAAAAGGAATTCAAATTCTTAAGGAAAAAGCAGACGGATTCGGAGGAGTTATTGTCCTGAATAGTAAAGGAGAGTTTGGAATTGCTTTTAATACACCGCGTATGGCGCGGGCTTACATGAATTCTGAGATGAATGAATTCAAAGTTTTCGTATAATATATAGCTCCTAACTTTAGGGGTCGTGTGATAACTATCGGAACTCATCCCCTGCCCCTTCTCTTAAAAAGAGAAGGGAAGAATTGAGCGCAGATTCAGCAAATCCCTCTCTTCGTAAGAGCGGGATTTAGGGTGAGTTCGGCATTATAACACAGCCTCTTTAGTTCGTGGTAAACATATAAAAAAAAACAAGCAAAGGGTTTTAACCCTTTATTAACAAGTTTAAATCAATTTAACAATATAGGAACACTAGAATGAGATTAGCACTAACATCATTAATTTTAGCATTACTCTTTTCATCCTGTAGCCGTATGTCCGAAGAACAACTTTGGTATACTGCTAAACAAAATTATGAACAAGGAAAATTTAAAGAAGCAATAGAAAACTATCGCGAGATAGTAGATAGATTTAAGGACAGCAAGGAAGCCCCCACTGCGCAATGGACAATTGCTCAAATTTACAACAGCGATCTCAAAGATTTCCGCGGCGCAATCGTAGAATATCGAAAATATATTGAATTATATCCGAATAATGCACAAACTCCGAAGGCAATGTTTTTGATTGGATTTATTTATAACAACGACCTTCATAATATTGACAGCGCAAAAATTGCATACGAAACCTACCTCTCAAAATATCCTAACGATGAACTTGCTCAATCTGCACAGATGGAGATAATGACACTTGGCAAAGACCCGAGTGAATTGATCCAACCGGAAGTTGCGTTGAAAGAGGAAACACCAAACACTGCAATGAAACCTGAGTCGGGTAAAGTTCAGAAGAAAAAATGAAGATTTCTGATGACTATCGGAAGTATTTGCAGCCCGAAGTTGTAGCAAAACTTGCCAATATGGAACTCGTCGCCCGACTGGTAGTAGAAGGGTTTATTACGGGCTTACATAAAAGTCCTTACCACGGTTTCAGCGTTGAGTTTGCCGAGCACCGCCAGTATATGCCGGGAGATGAACCAAAACACATCGACTGGAAAATTTACGGCAAGACGGACAGATATTACATCAAACAGTTCGAAGAAGAGACAAATTTAAAGTCGTACATAATTTTAGATGCGAGCCGCTCGATGGCTTATTCTTCTAACGGAAAGATGAGTAAGTTAGAATATGCTTCATACATCGCGGCTGCCTTGTCGTACCTGATGGTTCAACAGCGCGATGCAGTCGGCTTGACTGTTTACGATGAAAAAGTTCGTATACATATGCCGCCGCATGCAACCAAGTCATACTTGAAAGCTATACTAAAACAGCTTGAACTGACTGAGGCAAGTAACAAAACCGGAACAGCGGCATCGCTTCACCAAATTGCCGAAAGAATTAAGCGCCGCGGACTTGTAATTATACTCAGCGACCTTTTCGATAAGCCGAATGAGGTTACCACTGCACTCAAACATTTCCGGCATAAGAAGAATGAAGTAATTGTAATGCAGGTTCTCGACCCGCTCGAACGCAGCTTTGCTTTCGGCGGCGATGCGGTTTTCAAGGATATGGAAACTTCCGAAGAAATTATGACACAACCCTATCATTTACAAAAAGCATATCAGGAAGAGATGAAGAAATTTCTGGATTTCTACAAAAAAGAATGCAGGGAGAATAACATCGATTACGTTTTACTAGACACATCCACTCCGTTTGATACGGCGCTGTTTCAGTATTTGAGTAAGAGGCAGAGGATGGGGTGAAAACTATCTTGCTGACCAACAACTACATTGTGTGACTTAGTGATGTGGTGCCTTCGTGGCAATGAGTTAGTTAATAAAGTAAAATTTTTTGCCACAAAGTCCCAAATGCACAAAGTTACACAATGAATAATTTTATTTTTTGATCAAGCCGCAGGTAAGACGGTCAAGACGGGTATTAATCACAATATTGAAATTTAACATTAAATATCTTAAATTTAATTAGAGATTATACAAGCAATGAGATTAAATAAATGAAATCGACGGCATTCGATATTCCAACCGACAAACTTCATGCTATTTGTGAGAGATATGGGGTTAAAAATCTTTCAATATTCGGATCGTTAATTAATGGTACGTCAACAGATGAGAGTGATCTTGATATACTTGTAGAATTTTTACCTGAACGAACTCCGGGTTTTGCGTTTGTAGATTTGGAGGATGAGCTTTCAGCGTTATTTCACAGAAAAGTCGATCTTCATACAGCCTCAAGTCTCAGTCAATATTTTAGAGAGAATGTAGTTCGAGAAGCGCAAATGCTTTATGGCTACAACTAAGAGCAAACTTTATGTCTGCTTTATTTCCTACAGTTATAATTCAAGCATAACCCAATCACTCAATTCCTTATCGTACGCATACGGTATTTTATCGTAGAGCCAGAAGGAACCAGCTTTAGGGCAAACGATTCCTCCAAATAAATTTTTCCCCTTTTTGTTTTGCTCCTTAATATATTTCTGCAAACCATCAGATTTTGGACCAGCAATCTCTGCCGTTAATCCCGACTTAGTATCAAACAATCCAATTCTTCCGCCTTTAAGTTGTACAATAAAATCGACATAGAATGGTTTATCCTCACCATCAGTGTCGACGTAAGGAACTGCAAAGTAAGTACCATCTCGATCGCCATTCTTAAACCACCATTCTACTTTGTTGTTCTTCTCTAAGAATTCGATGAAAGATTTTTCAGTCGCATATTGTCGGTTGACATTTGATATAGTATAAAAAGGTGTTATAATTGACCTAGCAACTTTAGAATCGTATTCCTTATACTGAGCATTATACTCTCGCTTTTCAGGAATATTCCAATCTTTGTCAACAACGATTTCGTTTTTCCCTTTTGGATGACGAACACGGTATTCTCTTAAGGTAAGATTGACGACATCTTTGAAGTGCTGTTGATTCTGCGGATGAAGAACAACTGTCATAATTTCCTTTTGATTCTGTTCGTACTCAATTCCACATTCATCCGAAAAGAAATCGTAGATCGCACTGCAAATCCTGCCAACACTTCTTTCTTCTGGGAACATTTCCCCATCGTGCAAAGCAAGTGCAGCGAAGTGCTTGAATGCATTCTCTAATTCTTTTAAAGTTTTTGCAAGTGCAATATCATTGTAAATCTCAACAGGATCATGGACGCTTCCCACTTTTTCTATATGCAGTACACCATCTACCGGAATATGGTCGGTTATCTTTGATACACGAAAATTCAGCTTCGATTTCAGTTTGCTTCTTTTTGCCTCATCCAGAAATAGAGTAATATACGAAGGGCGGAGCCGAGTCGTCTCACGCTGGCGTTTTGAGTGACACGATAGCAAATTTATATCCTTGTACGATTTCCTTCGCTCGCTTGTGTAGATAGTGTAGTATCCTTTTGCAAGATCTTCTTCAATCTGAATCCTGTTGTTGGCTATATTGGTGTAAACATATCCCTTGTTCAACGATTCAATCCCCGGATAATGCTGAGTTTCAGGCATCCGAAGAATTCTTCCGACTGTCTGAATTGAAAATGTTTCTGAGTGCCACTCTCGGAACAACAACAAAATGTAAGCACGTGGACAATCCCATCCAAGAGCGATAGCTTGTTTGAAGATCAGCACTTCCACATCGTTCTCATTCTTAGAGATGTTTTCTAAATTCCGTTTATCCTCAGAGAGATAAACCCCTAATTTGCCATTGTCAGTGTTAATATTAAATTTCCTACTGAGTAAATCTTCTATCTCTTCTTGTTTGTTTGAAAAATCTGTATTACTTCTGTCTGGAAGCTGAATTAAGAGCAACGGATTGATATCTTTTTCCATAGATTCAAAATGCTTTTTTAACTCAGCACGCTTTGCTAAAGCATTATCCAAAATAAATTCATCGCTTTCTTTACCTTCTAAGTGTTCTGCCTTTAGTTTGGGATTGATAGCCACTTCCTTCTTGATCATTCCAGCGTCCTTTACATCTTCAAACTCTACAACGATTCGATAATCTGAACTCATGTGAGGAGTAGCTGAAACTTCGATTGTAATCATAGGCTTCATGATCTCGATAAGTCCGCCTGTGTTATCTGCTGTTGCTGTATGATGGCTTTCATCAATAATGAGAACAATCTCTCGCCCTTCTTCTAATGTGTTCTCAACGATTGATGTAAGATTAAAGTCATTCTCATTTTCACGGACAAAAACATTGTCCGCTCTATTGATACTTTCCCAGTTCATGAACAGTATTTCATTCTCTTGTATTTTTTTGCCCGTTAAGTCTTCAATGTTCGAGCATTGCAAAATTCTTGTGTCTTTATAAAATGCTTCGAGTTTTTCTTTACTTTGGTTGTGAAGTTTCCGTGGTGCAGCCCAAATGAATGAAAACGTTTTTCCATCAGTCCGTTTCTCTACGAACCGTGAAAGAAACTCAGCCATCATTATTGTTTTACCTGAGCCAGTTGGTGCCTTAAAGACAATTGTTTCTGGTTTCTTACGTTCCAGGAGCTTGTTGCTCATTTTGAGCAATTCGCTGACTGCAGTTTCCTGGTAATCTAATTTTCTTCTCATATGTTATCGCTCGAATATTCGTTTATATACTTTGAGAATAGCTTCTGGGATTGAACACAAAGTGATGTCGTTATTTAGATCTTCAAAGTCTTCCTGAAAATCATCTCCCTCAAGTGAGAATATGTAGACTCGCACAGGGAGCTTAAATTTACTTATTCGCTTCTTAAACTCATCGAGTTGTCTCTCATCGAACAGGATGGCAATATATTTCTCTGCATTCTTGAAGATGCGATACATTTTTCCTGTGGTCACTTCCTCGAATGCATTCTCTCTAAGGCAAAGCATCTCCGTGGATTTATCGGTAAGGATTTTCTTGTTGCGGTGAGTTGGTTCTGAATCGACAAAATCGGTTTTGTAGTATTTGAGATTTCCAGGAATACCAGTAATATCCGGATAATCATCATGACCTTGAATAACTTTCTTGATCCGAGGGAAGCACACCTTTTGTGCGATGTCATTTTCGTTATTGGTGCATAATATAAATTGTCTCTGACCGCCATCTTCTTTGTTTAGGATCATTACGGCATGGCCAGTCGTTCCCGATCCGGCAAAGTAATCTAGTACGATTGAATTCTTTCTATCGTAGAGAATTGGAGAGATGCAATCATAGGTGTTGAATATTGATTTTGGAAAGTCAAAATCCGTATCAAGGACAAGGTCATGTACTAATTTTGTACCATTTTCATTAGAATCATATCGACTATCCTGCCAGACAGTCCTAACGGTTCCAAAATCCTTACCGATCTCAATCTCAAAGCCAGTCCTTATATTCTTAGCTCTTAATAGATGTTTGACTTCTTCAACAGTTTGCCTCGCATATCTCCATTTTCTTTCTATTCCTTTTCTGTCAATTGGGTAAATGAAAAATCTGGAGCCTTTTTTTTCTGTTTGTCTTGTTGGAGATATGTCATGGGGTAATACATCACCGAATCCAATGACTTTGCCGTTTTCAACAATTATCGGGTAAAAACAATTTTTAGCGTCGGTTCTTAAGGATTCACCTCCATTGTCTCTTAAATTCCTCCAATCTACTTGCTCTTCTCGGATCTTTCGGGGACCAATTACTTTAAGTCCCTTGCGGAAAAGAAAATATGCATATTCATGGGTGTATGAGAAATTACTACCTTGGATGCCTCGTGGATTATGAACAATAGTTATACAGTGTATCTCGTGTTCTTTGAATGTATCTTCCAAGAGCAATCCTAGTCGATCCCGTTCGTTCTCATCTATAGCGCAAATCAACACTCCATCCCTTTTCAGTAGTCTCTTTGCCAACTTCAATCTATTGGACATCATCGAAAGCCATTTGCTATGGCGATATGAATCGTTGATGTCTACATAGTTATTGTTATATTTCCAGTCCTTTGCACCAGTGTTATATGGCGGATCAATGTAGATTACATCTATCGCTTTCTCGTGAGTATAGTTTAATACTGACAGGGCATGGTAGTTATCAGCTTCAATTAAAATGTGTGTGGGTTTATCAGGATCAGTTTTGATTTCCTTAGACTTCACTTCTTTTAGTACTGGAAGTTTGCCTTCTGAATCTGCTTCAAACTTCTCCTTTGTTTTTTCCTCATCCCACACTAAACCATACTTCTTGCGCCTCTTGAGCGCATCAATTTCCTTGATGAGTTCTTCGCGTGTGTACTTCTCGTATTTTGATTTCTTGTTCAGTATAAGCTCCGTTCGGTTCCAGAGCTTCGGGTGTGTCTCGTAAAGCGAAGTGATACTTCGCTCTACATTTAATCGGCTTCTTTTGGGTCAGGGAGTTGTAACTCGAACTTCAGTTCGAGCCAATGAGCGAAATGAATTTCGCTCTACAGTCTCAACAAAAAAGGGTGCGACATTCATCTCACCCTTCCAGTCGGGATACGACTCCCTAAGCAAAAGATGAAACGAAGCGCACCCCTTTCGGGGCGCACCTTCGCTTCTGTGTCTTTGCTTATAGTAATTGTCGTATTTTACTGGAAGACAGCAGCCGAAGCTACGCTATTTAAGTATGTTAGTAGTTTAGTCTATTAGTATTTGAGTATACCTTGTTAATTAATTGTTCATTAAATTTCTCAGCTTCGCATAGGCAGCCGAAGTTGATCCCGTTATCCTGAGCAAAGTCGAAGGATGGCGGAAGAAATCCCGCTTATTCCGCATATCGGAAGAAGCGGGGCTACTCTATTTTTAGTTAATGGTTATTGGTTAGTCGTTATTGGTTATTAGTTAATAGTTGTTTGGTTTAATTTTATTAATCGTAAAAAGCTTTGATGAATTCATTACGCTCAATTCCTGATTGAGTAAGCACGGACCTTAGTGTACTGCTCTTAATCGTTCGATGGTTCGGTAAAACTAATGGAGTAACTGAGCCATCATTATTTTTCCGTTCTAATATTATATGGTTTGCTTTCCGGACAAAAACAAAACCGAGTTTACCGAAAGCTTTAAGAACATCTCGCTGTGAAGCATCAACGGGAAATTTCATATTGCTACACTTGTCTCTGCTATGTACGCTTCGAGTGTGGGGGCATCAGTTTCTAAATGTTCAAAAAATTTTTTCTTTCCATAATGCTTGACAAAAAATTGAATAGCGCTCTCGGTATCCTTAAGGGCTTCTGCATAAGTATCCCCTTGTCCTACAATTGCACCGCGAGTAAAGCCGATAGGATACCCGATGTATCCGTCCTCATGACGTTCGATGACGATTTTAATATTTTTCATAGGTATCTCCATGATTATCGTTTTCAACAGCAAAACTTATTTTATATTCTAACTCTCCTTATTATAGCTAAATCTTAAAATAATATCAAATATTTGACATTCATCAATAGTTTTCCTATTTTCTAAACGTGAAATTGAATTCGCAAATATTAAATCTATCTTCTTGGTGGTGGACAGTATTTTGTCCGCCCTCCTGAAGCATTTAATTTTTTAATTAACCAAGCCATGGATGGTGGCACACCGTTCATGGCTTTCGTGTTTTTATAACCTCGTTTACCGTGAACAGCTTCCATCGCGGTTTATTTATTTACTAACTAAAACATATGAGGTTATCATGAACACACAAAAAATCTTCAATCTTAATCAAAATCTATTACCGCGCTATTACTATAACATAGCAGCGGATCTTAAAACTCCATTACAACCGCCTCTGCATCCAGGAACTTTGCAGCCGATTAAACCTTCCGACCTTCAGGCAATTTTTCCTGATGAGCTTATAAAGCAAGAAGTCAGCTCTGAAAAGTTTATCGAAATTCCTGACGAAGTACTGGATGTGTACAAACTAAGCCGTCCTACGCCGTTGATAAGGGCTTTGGCTTTAGAAAAAGTTTTGGATACACCCGCCAAAATCTATTTTAAATACGAAGGGGTGAATCCGGCTGGAAGTCATAAAACCAATACTTCGATTCCGCAAGCGTACTACAATAAAAAAGCGGGAATCAAAAAACTTGTTACTGAGACCGGCGCCGGTCAGTGGGGAAGCGCATTATCATTTGCATGCAGTCATTTCGGGCTTGAGTGTGAAGTGTTTATGGTAAAAGTAAGCTACTTCCAGAAACCGTACAGAAAAAGTTTTATGCAGCTTTTTGGTGCGAAAGTTTTTCCGAGTCCTTCTGAGCTTACTGCATCGGGAAGAAAAATTTTAGAAGAGAATCCCGATTCTCCCGGTTCACTCGGTATAGCAATAAGCGAGGCGGTCGAAGTAGCGGCTCAAAGAGACGATACGAATTATAGCTTAGGCAGTGTGTTAAACCACGTTTTACTCCATCAAACGATAATAGGTGAAGAGGCACAGTTGCAGTTTCAAGCAGTTGGTGATTATCCGGATATCATAGTGGGCTGTGTCGGCGGTGGAAGTAATTTTGCGGGAATCAGTTTTTCATTCTTACGAGACAAATTGAGCGGCACCCGACCGAATTTGGAAGTGATAGCTGTGGAGCCGGAATCGTGTCCTTCACTAACTCGCGGAAAGTACACATACGATTTTGGCGATACAGCGGGTTTGACCCCGTTAATCAAAATGTGCACATTAGGACATAAATTTATTCCTCAAAAAATACATGCCGGCGGTTTGCGTTATCACGGTATGGCACCACTTGTATCAAAGCTTTATAAGGATGGATATATTACAGCAGTTGCACATAATCAGATAGATGTATTTACTGCGGCACAAATATTTGCAAAGGCAGAAGGAATAATTCCAGCTCCTGAAAGCGCCCATGCAGTAAAAGAAGTATTAGTGCAAGCCGAGAAATGTAAACAATCCGGTGAAAGTAAAACGATATTGTTTAATCTTTCAGGGCACGGTTTTTTGGATTTAGGTGCGTACGATGCCTACTTAAATAATGAGTTGTCATCTAATCATTTTTCGAATGAAGAACTTACACGCAGTTTAGCAGGAATTCCAGAAATCGCATAGCATCACAGTCAAATATAACCACTGTGCGTTTATGAGAGATTTTTATTAATGCACAGTGGTGATTGATGTTGTTATGTCAAGTTAAGTAATCACCGTTTTGCTTTTCCACAGCCCCTTACATAGCATAAAAAATGACTGTAGCTTTACTTGAACCGTTGTAATAAATTCCCAATGCAAATATAAAAAAATCTAATCTTTTTCTTCTTCCTCTTCAACCGGTGATGGATCCTGTTGACCTTTGTGTCGTTTATCCATTATGTTTTCTGATTTCACTTTTTTGAAACCGGCAGGAACTTCGAACTCACTCATGGCTATCGACCTCTTTTCGATTTTAGTGACCATTGCTGTTATCCCACTTATAGTCGTCTGTATCGGAAAACCATCCACTTTCTTCATGGCTTCCGCCATCTGAGATCCTTTCATCGACATCTGTGAGGCTAACCGCTGGCTAAATTCTTTAAAATCCTTTTGCATGGAACTGAAATCGGGTACATTGGTTGTAGTCCATATACTTCCCATTTCTTTTCCGTCTTCCTTAAAAATATATTTCGTGCAAGAGTATCCGCTAATGGTCTTTGATTCGGAAGTTTTGGTTACATCAATTTTAGTATCTCCGCTGCCGCCTTTAGTTTTGTTTCCCATCATTTGTTCCATCGCTTCTCGCTGCTCGGCGGGCATGTCGGCTAAGTGTTTCTTCAACTCAGCCATCTGTCCTTCCAGTTCACTATTCGCTTGTTTAACTAATGCCTCGAGCTCTGCAAAAGTCATCTCTGAGTATTCTTTCTGATGGTAATCAATAGTGTAAAGCACTTCTTTGTCTAGGCGGAAAATCGTGGCTTCTTCGTCCGACATTTGTTTGAACATATGGGGCCGGTAGTATGATTTGGAATTCATCTTATGTTCGCCTGCCATTGATACTGTGGTAACGCTTTCCCAATATAATCCCTGGCTGAATGCGAAACTCGCGCAAAAAATAAGTAAAAAAATGGTGATGAGTGTTCGGTGTGTTTGATAATACATGATAATTCTCCTTTTGTTTAGTGAATTATTTTTATCAATATATGGAAAATGTTGTTTACTTTCAACAAATTCGTTCACCCGTCTTTTCTTGCTTTTCCCTATCTCATTTTATATCTTAAAAAGATAAAATGGTCAACAATAAACTCATAGTTAAGGGTGCGCGTGTCCACAACCTGAAGAATATAGATGTTGAGATGCCGCGCGATAAACTTATCGTCATAACCGGGCTATCCGGCTCGGGAAAGTCGAGCTTGGCTTTCGATACAATCTATGCTGAAGGTCAGCGGAGGTATATGGAAAGCTTATCCGCCTATGCCCGGCAGTTTATGGGAGTGATGGAGCGTCCCGACGTCGATAACATTGAGGGATTGAGTCCCGCAATCTCAATCGAGCAAAAGTCCGTCTCACACAATCCGCGTTCAACTGTAGGAACAGTAACTGAAATATACGATTATCTGCGTTTGTTGTTTGCACGTGTCGGTATTCAACACTGTCACAAATGCGGGCGTAAAGTTGAGAAGCAAAACGTAGATGCAATCATCGACAGTGTCATGAAATTACCCGCGGGGGATAAAGTTCAGATACTTTCTCCAATCGTTCGGGGAAGGAAGGGGCATTACCGTGAGTTGTTCGAAGAAATTTTGAAAGATGGTTTCCTACGTGCGCGTGTGGACGGCGAAGTAAAAGAAATTTACAAGGGGATGCAGGTCGATAGATACAAGATTCATAATATTGAAATTGTTGTCGATAGGATTGTAATTCAGGAAAACATTCGGTCCCGCGTCGCCGACTCGATAGAGACAGCTTTGAGCTTTGGTTCCGGAGTTGTGATTATTAATTATGGAGATAAAGATGAGTTGTTAAGCGTTCATCTTTCATGTAATTATTGCGGCTTAAGTTTTGAAGACCCCGCGCCCAACACATTTTCCTTTAACTCACCTTACGGTTCTTGCCCATCGTGCAAAGGGTTAGGAGAAACCAGAGAGTTTGATGTTGATTTGATAATTCCCGACCCGAATTTATCACTGAATCAGGAAGGAATTGCCGCGCTCGGAAAGCCCCGGCCGACTTGGATGTGGAGTCAGGTTAATGCTGTCGCGAAAAAATATAAAATTGATTACAATACACCGATTAAAAATATTCCAAAGAATATTATTAGCATTATTCTTTACGGTGCGGGCGATGAAAAGTTTGAAATCGAGTACACTTACGGCAGCGGTCGGACTACAACCTACAAGCATCGCTTCAACGGCATTATCAGCACATTAAAACATTACTATGATGAAACGACCTCGAGTAGCGTCAGAAATTGGGTAGAGTCGTTTATGGCGGTACACCCATGTAAAGAATGCAAAGGGGGAAGATTAAAAAAGGAAAGCCTGGCTGTAAAGCTGACCGACAGGAAATCAAAGAAAGCATTCAACATACACGATATTGTTCGGTTGTCGATAAAAGATTCAAAGAAATTTTTCCAGGAATTGAAGCTGACAGAACGGCAAACTCTCATAGCAAATCAAATATTAAAAGAAATTAAGCAGCGTCTGGAATTTTTACTGAATGTTGGGTTGGACTATATATCACTCGACCGTCCGGTTCGCACTCTCTCCGGTGGCGAGGCGCAGCGCATTCGGCTCGCAACTCAAATCGGTTCGCAGCTTGTCGGAGTGATGTACATACTCGATGAACCGAGTATCGGGCTTCATCAGCGGGATAATATTAAACTGATAAACTCGCTCAAGCAATTGCGGGACTTGGGGAATACCGTCATTGTAGTCGAACATGATAAAGAGATGATGCAGAGTGCTGATTATATTGTCGATTTAGGACCGGGTGCGGGTGAACATGGCGGGTATTTAGTAGCATCTGGAAAGCCAAATGAATTAAAGATTAAGAATGATAAATTTCCGCCAGAGGCGGATGCGCCCTCGGCGCAAAAGATTAAAAATGAAAAATTTCCGCCAGAGGCGGATGCACCTTTGGCGCAAAAAATTATTAATGGCGACAACGGTTATGACGGCACCTCGTTAACAGCGCTGTATCTTTATGGAAAGAAACAAATTGAGATTTCTCGAAGCCGTAGAAATGGTGCCGGAAAATATTTAATATTAAGTGGATGCCGCGGCAATAATCTGAAAAATATCGATCTAAAAATCCCACTTGGAAAATTTATTTGTATTACGGGAGTCAGCGGTTCCGGAAAATCTACTCTCATTTCAGAAACGCTTTTCCGAATCCTCTCGAAAAAATTCTATAAATCTAAAGAAGTCCCTCTTCCGTATAAATCTATCGAAGGGCTTGAAGATATCGACAAAGTAATCGATATCGACCAGTTACCGATTGGTCGAACTCCGCGTTCGAATCCAGCGACGTACACAGGACTTTTCACACTGATTCGCGATTTGTACACACAACTTCCCGAGGCAAAAATTCGTGGTTACAAATCAGGAAGGTTTAGCTTTAACGTAAAAAGTGGAAGATGCGAAGAATGTGAAGGCGATGGTGTGCGTAAAATTGAAATGAATTTCCTGCCCGATGTTTATGTCGTTTGTGAGGTGTGCAAAGGCAGGCGCTACAACAGAGAAACGCTTGAAGTTTTGTATAAAGGTAAATCAATATCGGATGTTTTGGAGATGACTGTTGAGGAGGCGCTGAAATTTTTCAGCGAAATACCGAAGATAGTTCGCAAACTTCAAACACTTCATGACGTCGGACTCGGATACATTCGGCTCGGTCAGCAGGCGACAACAATTTCCGGCGGTGAGGCGCAGCGTGTTAAACTTTCCACTGAGCTATCAAAAATTGGAACCGGAAATACACTCTACATACTCGACGAACCAACAACTGGACTTCACTTTGAAGATATCAGAATGCTGTTATCGGTTCTAAACAAACTTGTTGATAAAGGGAATACAGTTGTCATCATCGAGCATAATATGGATGTTGTTAAGAGTGCGGATTGGGTTATTGACTTGGGACCGGGAGGCGGGGATGAAGGCGGAGAAATTGTGGCTGAAGGTACGCCCGAAAATATTGTCAAAGTGAAAAAGAGTTTTACGGGTAAGTATTTGAAAAAAGAACTGTTTGGAAAGTGAGGATTATTTAAATTATGGAATATATCATCATCTCGTTAGCTGCATTTTTAACATCAGGTTTAACTCTATTCTCCGGTTTCGGTCTTGGTACTTTGCTGATGCCCGTCTTTGCAATATTTTTTCCGGTAGATATTGCTGTTGCAATGACAGCCGTTGTCCATTTTGCAAACAACATTTTCAAATTGATATTAGTCGGAAGGTATGCCGATAAAAGCGTCGTATTAAGATTTGGTTTACCCGCAATCTTGGCAGCAATAATTGGTGCTTGGGCTTTGCTTTCGTTGTCGGGTATGGAACCGTTGTTCAATTATCGGTTTTTTTCCAAAGAGCTGGATGTGATGCCAATAAAACTTATCATTTCTGTATTAATGGTCATTTTCGCTCTCTTAGAAATTTTACCTAGTTTCCAAAATATCGCATTCGAAAAAAAGTATCTACCCTTCGGAGGAATAATGAGTGGATTCTTTGGAGGTTTATCCGGTCATCAGGGTGCTTTGCGCAGCGCATTTCTTCTCAAAACCGGTTTAGCCAAAGAAAGTTTTATCGGAACGGGAGTAGTCATAGCATGTCTTGTGGATATAACTCGCCTTTCTGTTTACAGCACGCACTTTGCGACTGTAAATATTCAGGACAATATTGCTCTGTTAATATCCGCGACGGTATCGGCATTTGTGGGCGCCTTCCTCGGTAACCGTCTGATTAAAAAAATTACACTGCGTACTATTCAAATTATCGTTTCTATTTTATTGTTTACCATCGCAATTGGGTTAGGGACTGGATTAATATAGCGATTGAAAGATGTTCAGAAAAGAAGAGTAGATTAATTTAGAAGGAGTTTAGATGAAAAAGAATGAAACGCGCAAAGTCGAGTGCTCTATCAAAGAGTTAGAACGTTTTCGGAAGAAAGTGGACGAGATTGATGATGAAATAATTAGCTTATTGGGAAACCGTCAATCGATGGTGGAGTTGATAGGGAAAATAAAAAAGCGTAGTGGAGTTAAAATTTTGAGCGCAGACCGAGAAAAACAAATTCTGAAAAGAATATTGTCGAAAGGAGAAAAGAAGAAAATTGATTTAGATTTTATTGACAGGATTTACCGGGTGATATTTAAAAACTCAAGGAAAGTTCAGAGGTTAGTATGACTGTGGGGATAATTGGTTTAGGAAGGTTTGGCACATTGGCGGTAAAAATCATAAGTCGGTATTTTGATATCGTAGCTTATGATATTAAACCGTTGAAGATTCCAAAGGGTATAAAGTTAGTTGCACTTGAAGTCGCTGCGGCGCAAGATATTGTAATTCTCGCTGTTCCAATACGAGAAATGAAGAGCGTTATAAAAAGCATTTCACCTTTTGTCAAAAGTGGAGCTTTGGTCTGTGATGTTTGCTCTGTGAAAGAAAAACCTGTTGAATGGATGAAAAAATATTTGCCGGATTATGTCTCATTACTCGGAACTCACCCATTGTTTGGGCCTGATTCGGTTTCTAAAAATTTTAAAGAAAACGATATAGTTCTATGTCCAGTGAGAATCCAAGACAAATTATATAAACAAATAAAACGATCAACGTCTGGCATTGGCTTAAATGTATTCGAGCTAACTCCGACTGAACACGATAAAACTATGGCTTACACACAGGCACTCGCTCATGCTATCGCGAGAGGAATATACAAACTACCGAAATTTGAAAAATCGCCGGTAACTAAAAACTACAAAATGTTGATGGGGATAATAAATTCACTGAACAAAGACTCACAAGAAATGTTTGAAGATATAACGCATTACAATAGATTTACGAGAGGGGCTTGTAAAGGATTTCTGAAATCTTTCCATAATTTACGATGTAAATATTGATTTTGAAGGTTTAAAGCACTGCCAATATCTGACGAAGAGTAAATCACTATTACTATATTGGTTTGGAAATAGGAACTTCTAAACATAAGTACACACACCGCTTGCTTGTCTCGGTTACATTTATTATTTTAAGTAGCGCAAACAATCATTTCTTAGTTCTTCTCAATAAATAATAATTTTAACGGAAAGAATATGTCAATTATTTTAAACGGGTCTGAATTAACAATAGAAAAACTTGTTCGAATAGCTCGTTTCAATGAAAAAGTAGTTCTCGCTCCTGAAGCTCTGGAGAGAATCAAACTTTGCCGCACAATGCTTGAAGAAAAAATCCAAGCTCATGAAATCATGTATGGAGTGAATACAGGTATAGGTGAATTCTCAGAACTAGTATTGAACGACGACCAGGTAAAACAATTTCAAAAATATCTCATATACAACCATGCAGCCGGCATAGGTGAACCAGCGCCAATCGAATATGTGCGCGGTGCAATGGCTGGTAGAATTAACGTGCATGCACATGGGAATTCTGGTTGCAGACCTGAGATAACACAAACGCTTGTTGAAATGCTGAATAAAGATGTAACACCGGTCGTTTGTCAAAAAGGTTCGGTTGGTGCGTGCGGCGACCTCGCGCCAATGTCGCAGATAGCCCTGTTACTTATGGGGGAAGGAGAAGCATATTACAAAGGTGAAAAACTTCCGGGCAGGGTTGCCATGGAACGTGCCGGAATTCCAATCCCCGGACTCGAAGCGCGCGATGGTTTAGCAACAATAAACGGCTCGAATCTTTTAACTGCTATGAGCGCTATACATCTTTACGATATTAATAATTGGTTGAAGCAGGCTGAGATTGCGTGTGCAATGTCGCTTGAAGCTTTACTTGCAAACCTGAAACCCTATGATGTTCGGCTCCATGAGCTACGCGGCTTCCCCGGCGCAGTCCGAAGCGCAAAAACAATCATGAGATGCATTAATGGAAGCGATTTGCAAACCGGAAAGATGAAAACAAAAGTTCAGGATGCGTATTCCATGCGCTCATCACCGCAGGTAATTGGTGCTGCGCATGATACTGTTGCATGGGCGAAGAAACAAGTTGAGACCGAACTCAACGGTGTTGGCGACAATCCAATCTTCCTTCCAGAAAACAAGCTAACACTTACAGGTGCGAACTTTCAGGGTTCTCCAGTTTCGCTTCCGATGGATATGGTTGGCGTCGCTGTAACAATGGTAAGTGTACTTTCTGAACGAAGATTGAATCGCTTGCTTAACCCGGCGTTGAGTGTGGGGTTACCGGCTTTTTTGACCAAAGGTGCCGGAATGTTTTCAGGTTTGATGCTAAGCCAGTACACTGCAGATATGCAGATTGTTGAGCAACGGATTCTATCGACACCAGCATCCATCCAATCTATTCCTGCGGCGGCAGATCAGGAAGATTTTGTATCTATGGGAATGAACACAGCAATTAAGAATGGACAAATTCTTGATAATGCTTACGGTATTCTTGGTATTGAATTTATGGCTGCAGCCCAAGCGCTCGACTTCCGTGAGTTTACGCAGGGTATTGGTGTTCGGAAAGCAAAAGAAGTTATTCGTAAACATGTCGAGCATCTTGATGTTGACCGTCCTCTTTATCCTGACCATACCAAGATGAAAGAAGTTGTTAAGTCGTGCGAGATACTTGAAGAAGTTGAGAAAGTTGCAGGAAGTTTGGGCTAAGATTATCACGTGCGGCTGACCTCCAGAGATGACTCTTCCTTGAAGGTTAGTCTCACTTTGTTTTAACTGAAAAAAGATTTAACTTTTTAATGTAGATTACTAATATTTTTACAAGTAGAACGAGGATATTTATGAATGATGACGAATTATTAAACCGGATTACAATTAATCCAAAGGTAATGGTTGGAAAACCGATTATTCGAGGAACGCGTTTGACTGTAGAATATCTGATGAATTTATTGGCTCATGGAGCAACTATTGATGAAATTCTGAATGAGTATAAAGGTATAACGAGACAGGATGTGCAAGCTTGTATCCTTTATGCTACAAAGACTTTAGAAACTACATCTTTTATGCCTTTGATTACGGAGAGCGCTTAAATGCGTTTTCTCGTTGATGAATGCGTTGGACCAAACGTCGCAAATTGGCTTCGTGACCAAAGCTATAAAGTATTTTCAGTTTATGATGAAGCGCGGGGTATGGATGATGATACGATTATCCAAAAAGCTGAAATTGAAGATTGGATTTTAATAACATGTGACAAACATTTTGGAGAGAAGATACATCGTTATCAATATCCTCATCACGGAGTTATTTTATTGCGACTCGATGATGAAAGAACAAACATTAAAATAGAGACACTAGAAAGATTGTTGAAGAGTTATTTGAATCAATTACATGACCAATTTGTTGTCGTTTCGGAAACAAAGATTCGGGTAATAAAGGGGAAGCCCAAATTGGGAGATAGTACCTCGTCCGAGAAAAAATCCTGAAAAGGATTAGTACACAGTGCTATTACTGACTTATGTGGAAAATAACATAATGAAAGAAGTTGTTAAGTTATGCGAGATATTGGAAGAAGTTGAGAAAACTATAGGGAGTTTAGGATAAAATATAATATGTCGGAATTTCTATTCAAACCATTCAGCGAAATGACCGAAGCTGATTATGCCGAAGTTGGATTCATGTCAGGATTGGAAATCCATCAGCAAGTACTCACAGCAAAGAAACTCTTCTGTCGTTGTCCTGCCGGACAGTATAGTGATAATTACAACGCTGAAATTTTGCGTCATATGCGCCCAACACTTTCTGAACTCGGCGAGTACGACGGAACAGCTTTAATGGAATTTAAAACGAAGAAAGAAATCATATATCGTATTCACCGCGACACAGTATGTACTTATGAGATGGACGATACACCACCATTTGAAATAAACGATGAAGCTCTCGATATCGCACTCGGTGCCGGCATGCTTTATAACTGCACAATGGTTGATGAGGTTCATATTGCGCGTAAACAATATTTAGACGGAAGTATTCCTACAGGATTTCAAAGAACCGCAATAGTCGGTGTTGATGGGAAAATTCCTTACAAAGACCGGGAAATTAAAATCATTCAACTCTCTATTGAAGAAGATGCCTGCCGCGAGGTAAGCGATATCGGCCATTTTCGCACATATCTTACGGATAGACTCGGAATGCCGCTCATAGAAACTGTCACAGCTCCTGATATGCGCACACCGGATGAAGTTGCGGATGTAGCTCAAATTTGTCGGCGGCTTGTTAGAAGCACAGGAAAAGTCCGCGTCGGTATCGGGGCGGCGCGAGAAGATGTGAATGTAAGCGTTACCGGTGGAACTCGTGTTGAAATCAAAGGGGTTTCCCATATAGTAAATATTCCTCTGCTCACTTATAATGAGGCGATGCGTCAGTGGAACTTGCTCCGGTTAAGAACGGAACTTCATCGTCGTGGAATCACTAAGGAGTCGTTCAAATCGAAGACGGAGAATGTAACCAAGCTTCTCCGTAAAACTCGTTATCTTCCGATTCAAAATGCAGTCGAGCAAGGGATGATCGTCAATTGCGTTCTTCTTAAAGGATTCAAGGGGTTACTCCGCTGGCAAACGCAGACGGACACTTATTTCTCGAAAGAGATTTCAGATAGAGTCAGGGTTGTTGCGTGTTTAACTACACTACCTAATATCGTACATTCAGACAGTACGGCTGAAACAATTTCGACAGCCGAATGGCAGAACATCAAGAAATTTATCGGCGGAACAGAAGATGATACACTTGTCCTTGTCTGGGGTGACGAACAAGATGCAAATTCGGGAGCTCAAGAAATTGCAATCAGAGCTAAAGAAGCAACTATCGGTATTCCCTCCGAAACTCGCCAGGCGCTTCGAGACGGTACAAACGGTTTCGAACGTATTCTACCCGGTCCCAATAGAATGTACCCCGACACCGACCTTCCCCCAAAAAGAATTTTAGACGAACGTTTGGAAAAAATAAAAATCACGTTGCCAAAACGTATCTGGGAAAATGAAGAGTGGTACAGAGAATTAAAAATTCCTAACGACATTATCGAACCTCTCGCGATTTCTGCTTATTCAAAAATGTTTGAGATGCTCGTCAAAGAGTGGAAGATTGATCCAACATTTGCATCTGTAGCAATAATACAGTTTCCAAAAAGACTAAAGAAAATAGTGAAGAATGGAAGAGGGATTGATCCTCAGACGTTAAAAAAAATATTCGAGGAATATAAAAATGATAACGTTGCTCGGGATGGGATATTTATTGCAATGAAAGAGACGGCAATGAATGGTGAATTAATTTTTTCACCAAAATGTACGGAGAAAGAACTCACAGAGGTTATCAAAATTTCTGAGCAAAGTTTATCGAATATGAAATTATACAATAAGGATAAAAACAGAGAAGTCCTTATGGGATTGATAATGCCTAAACTAAGAGGAAGAATTGACGGTTCGGTAGTCGCACAACGGATTGGATTTAGAGGAAAGGAATCAAAGTAATGGCATCCGATGATTCGTATAAAGGTTACAGGGGTGAAGCGCTCTCAACTCTTAAGAATTTTAGCGCGTTGATATGGAGCGATGTCGAGATAACAACAAGTCGCGGAAAATATGTTGGCATTATTTTGCCGCGTTCAGAAACTGCAGACCCGTATCATATCGTCCTTAAACTCCGTTCCGGTTATAACATCGGAATTGCGGCAAATAAAATTCAGGATATTAAAATTACAGGACGTAAGGAAGCCAATTATAAAATTCCCGAGAAAGAATTTCCTTATGACCCAAAGAAGCCGAATGTAAAATTACTTGGTACGGGTGGTACCATTGCGAGTCGGTTGGATTACCGCACTGGCGCAGTAATACCCGCATTTTCTCCGGGAGAGTTGTACGGGTCAGTTCCTGAACTTGCGGATATCTGCAATCTGACTACGGAAAAACTTTACGGTGTTTTCAGCGAGAACATGGGACCCGAACAATGGCGAGGCACTGCTGAAGCCATCGGCAGGGAAATTGAAAAAGGAGTGCAGGGAATTGTTATCGGACACGGCACCGACACTATGCACCATACGGCGGCGATACTTTCATTCATGGTACAAAATTCTCCTGTTCCGATTGTCATGGTTGGCTCACAACGTTCAAGCGACCGTCCGTCGTCCGATGCTGCTTTGAACCTGATGCACAGTGTAAAAACGGCGGCAGAAAGTGATATTGCCGAAGTAATGGTTTGCATGTTCGGTCCAACTTCCGATGTGTATGGTTTGCTTCATCGAGGTACACGTGTAAGGAAAATGCATTCAAGTTACCGCTCGACATTCCGAACCATCGGCGATATACCGATTGCTATGGTAAGCAGGGAAAAAATTGTTCCAATCCGCCACGATTACAAACGACGACGGAATGACACAAATGTTATTATTAACACTGCGTTCGAAGAACGGGTTTGTATTGTTTACTACTATCCGAACATGAAACCGGATATCATCGATTCACTAATCGATAATGACTACAAAGGAATTATAATTGCCGGCACAGGACTCGGCCATGTAAATAAGCCGCTCTATCCGTCGCTAAAGCGAGCAAAGGAAAAAAATATCGCTGTATATATGACTGTGCAAACTTTGTGGGGTTATGTTCAAATGTATGTGTATGATACGGGGCGGGATATGATGGAGCTTGGTGTAATTCCCGCGGCTAATATGCTGCCAGAGGTTGCATACATGAAATTGGGCTGGGCGTTAGGTCAAACAGATGACCCGGAAAAATTAAAAGAGATAATGCTTACACCAATTGCAGGGGAGATTACAGAAAGAGAACCGAGCAACGGCTATTTGATTTTCCAGGGTGGTATACCTGAAGTGGAGGAGTTTATTTCGAAATATAGGAAGTGAACAAATTCCTATTTTTTAAAATTACTTTCTTAATTTTGTCAGAATTGAGAGAAAATAGTTGGATTTTTCCAAAAACCTCAAACATTTAGGCTATTCTATCGTGGCATAATCATTGCGTTATTTCACCCATCTTGATGTTTCACCGCAATTTATCATTAACTGAGTTCATATTGAAAAAAATAGTATTCCGCATAAATAGCCTCTATGGAAAGATCGCAATCTCTGTTATCGTAATTTTAACCCTATTCTTCTCCATCTTAGTCTTTTGGGCAAAGAAGACAGGTACTGATTTGCTCGACCAATTGATGCTTGCAAAAACACACTCGGTGCTTGACCTTGTTGAAAATGCTATTTCTAAAACGATGATGGAGGGTAGATACCATGGAATTCAAAATTTAGTAAGCGGCATGATTTCTTCGATGTCAGTTGAAGAAATTTCTATATTAAACGATGATGGAAAAATTATTATCGACGGAAAAAATCTCGCTGTTGGAAAAAAGGTTGAGCTTCACGACTTTATACTCACTAATAACCGACACGATACAAAATATAAAGTGATTGTTCAGGATGGTGTGTACTTGTATAAAGCCATCCATCCGATTTTCAAACGGCAGGAATGCCGGTCATGTCATCAGAGCAATAACTCGACTGTCGGATCTTTGATGATGACAATCTCGATGAAAGATATCCAGGAAAATTCATCAAAGCATCAAAAGAGTAATTTTGTTTTAGTTGTGGTGACTTTGTTGAGTACCGGACTCAGCCTTTTTATTATGTTATCTTTATGGGTAATAATACCAATCAAAAAACTTTCGAAGGAGATGCAAAGAGTTTCCTGCACGATACATCACATAGGTAAAGAGGAAAAAAGTTTCCTAGAGATAAGAAAGGTAGTAAATTCTGACGACGAAATTGGAGATTTGCAAAAACAATTAGCAGGATTAATCGATGAACTCAACAGCGCCTATAAAGAAATTCAAGAGATACATGCAAATCGGATGATGAGGGCTGACCAGTTGGCTGTGGTGGGCGAAATGGCTGCAAGTATTGCACACGAAATCCGTAATCCAGTAGCGGGTGTTCAAGGCGCCCTCGAAATAATTAAATCCGAAATTGAACACGACCAACCTAAAAAAGAAATTATCGAAGAAATGCAGATACAGCTAAAACGTGTTAACAAAGCTGTAACTGATTTATTAAGTTATGCCAGACCATCCGTACCGCACTGTATTCTCTCCGACGTAACCAGTCTTATACGTAGAACTGCATCGCTGCTTACTCGTCAAATTCAGGAAAAGAAAATTGACTTTAAGATACTTAATGTAACTGAAATTCCAGATTTATATATCGATGAAAAACTAATCCAGCAAGTATTCTTTAACATTATCCTAAATGCAATAGATGCTGTAAAGGAATGTGGGAGAATACAGATTGCACTTTCTAAATTTGACGGTAGCGTATTGATGAAATTTTCAGATGATGGTGATGGAATTCCAGAAGATATTAAGGAAAATATTTTTAAACCATTCTACACAACAAAACATAAAGGAACCGGACTCGGTTTAGCAATTTCGAAAAAAATACTCGAACAGCATAATGGTTCTATTACACTCGATTCAACGGAGAACCGGGGAACGACTATGCTTATAAAACTGCCCATAAATCAAGGATGAACACAAAGTGAGCGATATAAAAATACTTGTCGTCGACGATGAAAAACTGATCCGATGGTCGGTTGAAAAAGAGCTACAGAAACTTGGGTATCAGGTTTTGTCTGCCGAAGATGGAAAAATTGCATGGAAGCTCTATTGCGAAGAAGCTCCTGCGGTTGTACTCGTTGATTATAAGATGCCCGGTTTTTCTGGTATTGAGATGCTTCAACAGATTCGTGAGAAAGAAGCAATCACACCCGTTATTATTATGACAGCACACGGCGGGGTTGAAACGGCAGTTACTGCAATGAAGTTCGGTGCGTTTGATTATATATCCAAACCATTCATCATGGATGAACTTGTAATCGTTATCCAAAAAGCTCTCGAGGTCTATCATCTTCGACAAAAAGTCGAAACGAGCACAAAGAAGGAGAGGAAAGAATGGGGAATAAACTCGATGATAGGCAATTCAAAAGCCATTCAGGAGATAAAAAACATCATCGAGAAAGTAGCTCACGCTAACGCGGCAACGGTTTTAATACAGGGCGAGAGCGGAACGGGAAAAGAGCTAGTAGCAAGAGCATTGCATTTCGAAAGTAAAAGAGCATCGGAACCTTTTATAGCGGTTAATTGCTCTGCCATTTCAGAAACATTAATCGAGAGCGAATTGTTTGGTCATGAAAAGGGTGCTTTCACTGATGCAATAAATACGCGAAAAGGATATTTCGAATCCGCAGACGGGGGCACAATATTCCTCGACGAAATAAGCGAAATGAACATTAATTTGCAGGTAAAGTTATTAAGGGCAATAGAAGAAAAAAGTATTCGCCGTGTGGGTGGTAGTGCTGATATACCCGTAAATATTAGAATAATTGCTGCCACGAATAAAAATTTAGAAAAATTAGTTAGTGAAAAGCTGTTTCGTAATGATTTATATTATCGTTTATCGGTGGTTACCATTTATGTTCCCACTTTACGTTCAAGAGGCGACGATATTCTTCAGCTTGCTCGATATTTTTTACAGAGATACAGTTTAGATTTTAAGAAAAATATTTCCAACATAACTAAAGATGCAGAAAAAATACTCTTAGAATATTCCTGGCCCGGAAATATTCGAGAGCTAAAAAATTTAATTGAGCGAATTGTACTGTTGCACAATGATACTGACGTTATTCCTGACCTTCTCAAAAGTTTATCGAAAAATGAAAACGGGTCAGGATATCCATTCTTGAAAACACTAGTAATTCCGAAAGAAGGAATTGACTTAGAAAAAGTAGAAGAAACATTAATCAAAAAAGCATTAGAAGCCGCTCAGAACAACCAAAGCAAAGCCGCACGACTTCTAAACCTAACACGCGATACCCTCCGCTATAGGATGAAAAAATTTGGAATGGATAACGGACAGGAAAACTGAGGGGTCAATTATTTGTTTATTCATTGACCCGATGCTCCATCCATCACTTTCTTCCCACATGGCACGGATGTTGAACCTATCTATACAGAAATGTCATAAAAGTGAAAATGGAAGATAAAAAAATTCTCGTAGTTGACGATGAAATTCTGGTCTGTTGGTCCTTAAAAAAGAAGCTTGAAATGTTAGGTTTTAAAGTTGCCACTGCTAACAGCGGTGAAACGGCAATCGAAATTCTTAAACAGCAGAAGTTTGATGCTCTTGTTACCGACCTGCATTTACCCGGTGTAGATGGTTTTTTTGTAGGAAAAACTGCAAAAACATTAACCCCGGATATCAAAGTCTTTATGGTTAGTGCCTTCGGAGACGAGGATTCTCGCAGTAAATCCGAGAAAAACAACTTCAGGAAGTTTTTCGATAAACCTTTCGATATAGAAGAAATGACAAGTATTATTGCCTGTGATTTCCATTCAAAAAGCCCATGAAGATTACTGTTTTTTGTACCCGCGAGATTGTGAACATTGCGTTATACCACGCAACCGATTGTGTGTTTTCACCCAGTTCTTCTATAAAATGTTTAATAAATTTGCAACAAAATGTTTAATTCGATATTGGCACCGAAAGTGTAAAATTTGTAACTGATATGTTTCATCGAATGCTTTTTAGAATATTTATCCTGTGTCTTCCGGCTCTTTTCCTAGGTAGTAAGAGTAGTTCAGATATTAGAATAATTCGACCGCTATTAACTGAAAGTACGACTAACGACCAAGGTCAATTATTTTTAATATCTGCACCCAAGGAACAAATTTCTGGTTTATTAATTTCTACTCAATGGGCGGTTGAGAAGCTTATAGATATTAGCAATAAAACGAACAAAGATAATTTTGCAAAAGAAGTTTATAAGTTGTTTCCAGCAAAATCAACCCTCGAATTAGTTTCAACATCTTATCTGTTTTATAATGGATTCTCAAAACACGATTCAATTAATTTCACTTATACCGATACGATGACTGCTCGTTCTTTTTGGCAATTACCACAGTTTGCTGAAATCATTCGTCAGGTTCAGAGTCTGAACGCATCCCATGTTTTACTTCAGATGAGAGGATGGAAAGATGAGGTTTACACTTCAAATCATCCCGACCCAACCGATCCCGATCGACTTTTGTTTCATGCTGCAATACAATTATTGCCTGGAGTAAACCGAATCTATTTTGCGAGTAACGGGATAAAAAAAAATGCAATAGAGTTTTATGCACGTTTTGTTGCCGAAGGGCAAAACAGCGAATCACGGGATGAACGATTTCATGGTTTTCCCCTTGAGGTATCGTGCGCAAAATGTCATAAAGAATTACCGAGTAAAACTAATGCCGATGGGTTACGCGATAAATGCGGCGTTTGTCATACCGAAACCGCCGGCGGATTGGTGAAACACGGACCAGCGACTGAACCAAAAGATTGTTCGGTCTGTCATGCGCGGTCAAGCGAAAAGAATATTGAAATTGTTCCAAAAGGCGTGCCGGGTGTATGCTTCGAATGCCACACCGAAAAGAAAGAAGAAGTTGAAAATGCATTAGTTAAGCATCGTATTGCGAGCAATTGTGTTATATGCCATTCCCCGCACGCAACCGATCAACCGAATTTTTTGAAGAGTGAAATCTATCGTCTCTGCACCGGATGCCACCCAAACTATCTCGTCAATCATCCTGTGGATAGACATCCGGTTCGTTTCTCGAAATTAAATAAAGAATCGGACGAAGAAATTTCTTGTATAAGTTGCCATAAACCGCACGGTTCCGAAAATCAATCATTATTGAAAGTAGGCGGTGGTTCAATAACTGTATGTATGCAATGTCATCAAAAGTAAAAACATATTGCCTCTTAATATTGTCGGTTTGCGGATTAGTTTCAGCTACAGCCCAAACATTTAACGAGCAGGGTTTAATGAGCGGCTCAGGATATGTTTTTTTGCCGGCCATAAATGTAGCGCCAATTTCACAATTTCGGATTCAGGCAGGAAGATTGGATTTACTACGCAGTGGTCAACGAGGTGTAAATGTGTACACAATGCAAGCTGGGCTATCTTCTAATCTTGAAATCTATTTGAAACTAACGAGTGAACAGGCAGGGATGATAACATCGCTCAATTCATTCGGCATAGGTGGTAAATTACAAATGCCTTTTAAACCGCCCTTGTTCAATCAAGCTGCGTTATGGGTCGAATCAGTTTCATCACCTATTTCTAATGAGCAAGCATATCTACCTCAAAATATTTTCCGGGGTGCAATTTTAGCAAACACGGAAATAGTAGGATTAAAACCAATTGTACTCTGCGGAATATCAAAAAGAGATAAGGTAATTAAACCCTTGGGTGGTGTTGGCGCTAATTTCTCTTTAAATAACTTCATAAAGTTAGGCGGAGAGATGATGTATAATTATGCCGGGCAAAACGATGTGCAAGGTCTTCTATCAGGTACTATCAGAATTATTTCAAACATTGGTTTGCAAATCAGCACTGGTTATACCGCATCTCCAACATTATCGAGCTGGTTGTTATCGGCGGGAATTTCTATCGGAACGGCTGATATTGATTTTACTCAAAAATTAGAAAAACCTCCACCAGTTATTGTTCCCTCATTTGAGGAAATGGAAGATTTAACAAAAAAAGAAATTGATAAAGAAAATAAACCGGAAGACGAAAAGAAAGACGATGAACCGAAATAAGCGAACACATATGAATGTTAGAATTAAAACAGGAAATATATTAAGTATTTTTATCACGGCGATGCTGTTAATAGGATGCGGTGCATCGAAAGATGCACAGAAGGAGGAGATCGTATGGCCCCCCGCTCCCGATGAGCCGCGGATTAAATATGTGAAAACTTATGAGAGCGAAGATGACTTTCTCTCTAAGTTCGGTTTGTTTACACAAGCGCTCGCAGGAAAAACAGCCAACATACGACTCGATAGACCATTCGATGTTTGTACAGATGGACAAGGGCGTGTATTTGTAACCGATGTCTCTCAAGGTATTATTGTTTTTGATGAAGTAGAAAAAGCAGTCAAAGCATTCGGTAGCGAGGTGCCAGTTCCCCTAGGGAATCCACTTGGCATTGATTACGGCAACAATAAAATTTTTGTCGGTATTGCAGAAATTGAACAAGTCGTAGTGCTCACACCCGATGGAAAATATTTAAACACAATCGGAACACCGGGTGCATTCCCAAATCCAGTTGATGTAGCTTACGACCAGGTGAATAAGAGAGTAGTAATTGTAGATAACAAGAAGCATCAAGTTTTCGTTTATTCAGAAAATGGGGATTCGCTACTTACTATTGGAACACGTGGAGACGGAGATGGTGAGTATAATTATCCTCAAAGTGCTGCGATTGATACGGCTGGAAACATTTATATCGTCGATGCTTTTAATTTTAGAGTTCAGGTCTTCAGTCCCGACGGAAAATTTCTAAGGAAATACGGCGAGCAAGGTAAAGTATTTGGTACATTCGCCCGACCTAAAGGTATTGCACTCGATACTTATCAGAACGTGTATGTTGTCGATGCTCTTCATCAAAACATTCAGATATTCAATAACAATTTTGAATTCTTAATGTTTGTAGGAAGATTTTCCAACACCGATAACCGCGGCTTTCAGAATCCTATCGGAATTTTTATAGATAAAAAGAACACTATCTACGTTACCGACCAGCTTAATCAACGAGTTCAGGTATTCCAATTACTTAAAGGTGATTAAAAAAATCCAAATTCTCATCCGCCTCAGAGAGAAACGGATAATAATTAAATCATGAGGCATAATAAACAATATATCAGTTAAAGGAGATATAATATGAAAAAGCTATTATTAGTGGCGGTGTTAGTGCTCGTTGCGGCTTCATTCGTGATGGCACAAACGCTTCCAACAATGGCTAATGGTAAGCATGATTTCAGGTACTCAAAAGCTACTGGAATAAAAGGAGCATCTGAAAAATTATGTAGTTACTGCCATACACCGCACGTTCCAGCCACCGGCATCAAGACCCCGCTGTGGTCACGTGCAAAACTTGCTTCAGCCGGTTATGGTATTTACGATAATACCACAATGGATGCAACTCCAGCTGCATTAGCATCCGGAGATGAAAACAACAGCTCATTGTGCATGAGTTGCCATGATGGAAGCTTGTTATTTGCTTCTGCAGCGTATGTAAAACGTCCACATGCCGGTACCGTAGCCTGGACTACTTACATGACGGATACCGCAAAAGTTGGCGATGCTGCGAATTTACACACGGGAACAAAGTATGGAACAGGTTTATCCCATACTCACCCTGTAAACTTCACATATGCTGATGGCGGCGCTGGAATTCAACTTCCAACACCACGAGCCATTGATGCGAATGTTGCACCTCCACTTTACGATGGAATGATGCAATGCGGAAGCTGCCACGATCCACATCTCAGCAGCAAAATGACACGTGTATCAACGGATAACGGATCACTGTGTATTTCATGTCATCTTAAATAATCAACATGTTCAGTCAAATGCGGCGCATCCCCTAAAACGGGGTGTGTCGCATTTCGTATAAAATAATTGGCAAGGGGAAATTGAGAAGAGTAACAATCATATTATGGCTGTTATTGGTGGTATTTTATCCACTGTACAGCCAATTTACGTCCATTAACGGTGAGCTACGCTATCAACACCAATTTCAGGAAGCGACGACCTATTATGGATTTTATCATAAAAGCATCAGGAAAAATCCACAATTTATTATTGGGACGAGCGGCTATTTAGTATCACCATCTCTCTTTTCAGTCAATCTTAGAACATCAATCAATGCAAATTACACAACCACGACTTTTGGAAGCGCGTCTCTTTCTTCAAAACAATATTTGTTTAATTTTTATGATGTAAATATCGATGCATTACAACGTTATTTTGTCAAGGTGAATTTTTCTGCACGAGATAACGAAGTAGAATCAATCTCAGAATATAATAGGTTTAGTAGTGGGCTTATCAGTTATCGGCAGCAACAGCAGCGTCTGAATCTTTCTACAAATAACATAAAGTTTCTACCTTCAACTTCAGTATATTTAACGCGAACAAGAAACTGGTCGAGCTCGCCGCTATCCACATTCAACCAATATCAGCATGATTTAACAGTCAATCTATCCCAATCAGCACAAGATGCTAACATCAGTATGACAGGAACTATAAGTGATAATAAAGAAACTACAACCGGAACTCATTTTCAATACTATCGTGTGCAAATGAATGGAAGCAAAGAGTTCTCTTCTACACAGCGTGTTGACGTAACTGGTGAATATTACAAATATGAAAATATCTCAATGTTGAGCATAAACGGCAGCTATAACGGCTCGGTCTCAGGAAAATTCAGATTGTTAACTAATATTATGGGACGAAATTTATATTCAGCAACTACTTCTTCAATCATAGCAGGCCTTGGACAAACTGTTCAATATCTCCAGAATGAAAATTTTAATTATACGCTGGGTTTTCAGAATCAATTTGGGACCGATGTTTATATTACCGATGGAATGGCTAATAAAAACAATTTTAATAGTTATGGCGGGTCTGGAGGAATTCAACATATGAGAACTATATCAGGAATGGGAATCTCAAATGGTTTGTCGTTTGGGTACTCGCGACAAGTTTCGATTTTAGAGCAGAGCTCATCATCGGCTAGTATAAACAATTCAGTTCAAGCGTTGCTTGCTGGTTGTCATGTATCGGCTACTCAAGGTCTTTCGGTTGTTAGGACATCAGGCAACTATGCTCGAGATGAGATTAACAACATTGCTACACTCATGGTTACTGGGGCATTGCCTTATAACATAAATTCTCAAACTAGTATTGATTTTAGAAATGATAGAAGATTTCACACGAGTGAGTTTACGCATAGAATGCAAACTCTGAATTTCCGGCAGATGTTCAGCACGTCGCTTTACTATTACATTCCGTTAACTATTGCTGCGGGTGGGACATTGAATTGGATTTGGAGCGGCGTTACGGGGAGAACTTATGGAATAAATTTAAACCTCAGCAGCAGCAATTTTTTCATTCAAAATCTCTCGATGAGTTATCGATTGAACAGGTCGTATGACATTTATTATCGAAGACCCAATTTGGATCAGGCGGCTGAGTTTACATATCAGTGGCGAGCGTTATCGTTTCAGCTTCGATACCATGAATTCAGATTCACGGAAGTTAGAAGAGAAATTTGGTTTGTGGTTACACGACCGTTTAATATAGGATTGTAAATTGCAGATTTCAGGTTGTCACAGATAAGATGATAACTAAATTCACAATACGAAATTATATTAGATTCTCTCTGCAATCCCCCTTGCCAGAGAGTGGGAATTGGAGTTGTCCGCTTATGGCGGACACTCCGATTCTCATTTTTTATAATACAAATTGTCTAAATGCGTTATATAACCCAATTTTGGCTGAATGTGACATTACACACACCTTGTTTGAAGGTTTTAACGATATATTTTGGGCATACATATTGTCCCTATGAATTAAGCTAACCTTAGCAGGCAATGCGATAAATGTTACATCGCATTAACACCCGCCTACTCACCGACACTCGGAGAGCTTAGGCGAGCCTACCGAAGTTCGTCAGTTGATGGACGGTGGGCAGGCAAAGGCGCAGAGTAAAAAAATATGAAAACGATTCTAAAAATATTACTCATAGTTTTTTCCTTAATCCTGATTGGTTGTGGTTCTTCAAAAGAAACATTACCCGATTACGTTTGGCCATTTCCTCCAGAGAAACCACGAATCAAGTTGGTTAGCATAATAAAAGGAAAAGATTACTTCGAAAAGTCAGGTATTGAGAAGGTGTTGAATGTGCTTGCCGGCGAATCTGTTGGTTCTGCATTCGAGCGCCCATACTCTGTTGCTGTTGATGCAACCGGCAGTATATATGTGACAGACACGAGCTTACGAAAAGTTCTCGTGTTCGATAAATCGCAAAAAATATTCAGAACAATCGGAGATGCGGGTACCGTCAAGCTAAATACTCCCATCGGTGTTGCAGTATCTCCATCGAAAAAGATTTATATTTCTGATTCGAAAGCCCGAAGGGTTTTCATATATAATTTTGAAGGAGAATTAATCAGTGGTATCGGCGAAGTGGGCGAGTTTGCATCGCCAACAGGTTTAGCGTTCGATTCAACAACTAACCGTCTCTATGTAGTCGATACAAATAATCATAATGTTCGAGTGTATAATGAAGAGGGGAAATTCCTTTTTTCATTTGGAACGCGCGGAGGTGAAGATGGTGAATTTAATTTTCCGACAAACTTGACGGTCGCAAATGGGAAGGTATATATAGTCGATACAATAAATGGACGAATACAAATATTCGATACGGATGGAAAATTTTTATCTAAGTTTGGAAAACTCGGCACCTCAGCTGGCCATTTTTCAAGGCCTAAAGGTATAGCTGCTGACTCTGATGGAAATATATATGTAGTCGATGCAGGGTTCGACAATTTTCAAATATTTAACGAGAAAGGTGAAACCCTTCTGTTTATCGGTCAAGCGGGTTCAGAAGCTGGGCAGTTTCAATTGCCAGCTGGAATCTTTATAGATAAAGAAGATTATGTATACGTCGTAGATCAGTTAAATGCCAGAGTACAAGTTTTTAAATATTTAAAATAAAATTAATAACAATAATATTCTAATAACTAATAATGAAAAGGAGCCAGTTGTGAAATATTTTTTATCAGCGATTGTAATACTATTAATTTTTATTGTGTCAGTTTCAGCACAGATCAAGAATAGTAAGCACGATTTATCGTATAATTCTACTACAACAGGACCAAAAACTTCAACAGCTACTTATACGGAAGTTTGTGTATTCTGCCACACTCCACACTCGAAGGAAAGTTCTTCGCTGTTATGGAATAGAACGGCATCGAGTGCAACTTATTCAGTTTATTCAAGCCCGACAATGGAATTGACGGTACCGCAACCCGGCGCAGTATCGAAAAATTGTTTGAGCTGTCATGACGGTACGATAACTTTTGCGAGCGTTATAAATAATCCCGGAACAGGTTCGGGTACTGCGCCGGTATTCGCAGCACCCGGGAAAATGGACACGATATCGGCGGCAGTTCCTCAGGGTCTCGGTACAAATTTAACAAATGACCATCCAGTTGGTTTTGTCTACAATACAAGCCGCACAACCGATGGAACATTAAGAACCGAAACTGTTTCTGGTATAAAAGTTACTGTTCAAGCTACTTCGCCATTACGAACATTGCCGCTATATGGTACAACAGCCGCTACAGCTACTTTAGAATGCGGCAGCTGTCATAATCCTCACGGAGTTAGTGGGGTAAGCATGTTTTTGCGTACCTCCAACGAGAATAGTGAACTCTGTTTTACGTGTCATACAAAATAGTAATTTCATGTAGTCAAGCAATTGAGTACAAATATGCCAACCATCTATTCATATGAGTGGTTGGCATTTTGTATTAAAAAAGTTATATTAACAAAAAAAGCATTTCAGATTGAAAGTTGTTTTTAACTACATATCATTAACGGTTGTTCTCCTCATTCTTGTTAGCGAATTTCCATACGCACAACCGGGGAAAACAGATCTCGTTTGGCCCCCTACGCCTCAAAAAGCGCGGATCAAATTTGTGCAAACAATTTCATCATTAAAAGACGTTTCTTCAGAACCCGGTTTTTTATCTAGGATTTTCGGATGGTTATTTGGAAGCGAGGAAGCAACGAGATGGCTTGTTCAGCCCGTAGCGGTTGCCGTATCAAAAGATGGCGAGTTGTATATTTCAGATCCGGGTGCAAAGTGCATACATGTTTTAGATTTAAAGAATAAGAAACATCGTTTTATTTCAGAAACAAAATATGGAAATCTTATCTCTCCAGTCGGTTTGGCTTTCTCTCTGGATAAAAAGATTTTCATTTCTGATTCCGAGCGGGGAGAAGTAATTGTTCTTGATGAATATGGTGATGCATTATTCAGAATAAAAAATAGACTTGTCAGGCCTACGGGTATTACTATTGCAGCAGGTAAGCTTTATGTAATCGACACCGCACAACATAAAATTTTAGTTTTCGATTTAAACGGAAATTTCTTGTTCGAATTCGGACGCCGCGGAAGCGGTCAGGGTGAATTTAACTATCCAGTCCATCTTACGGCATTCGGGTCTAATCTTTATGGCGTCGATGCGATGAATTATCGTATACAGATTTTTGATTTGGATGGGAAATTTATTTCAACATTCGGTGATGTAGGAAATGCCGCCGGTACGTTTGCTCATCCGAAATCGGCATCAATTGATTCTGACGGGAATATTTATGTAACGGATGCGTTAATGGATGTGTTTCAACTATTCAACAAAGATGGCAAGTTATTATTAGTTGTGGGAAGCAAGGGCATTGCTGACGGTGAATTTATGAGTCCAAGTGGAATCACAGTCGATTCATCCGATAATATTTACGTTGCAGATGCTTTAAATAGACGTATTCAAATTTTCAGATATTTGAAATAGTGAATAGAATCTTTAAATATCAAATTAAAACCTTGTTTTGTTCATTGTTAATTACAACATTAGCATTAAGCCAAGCAACTATTAAGACTACAAAACACAATCTGAGCACAACGGGAACGGGAACAATCAAAGCGTCTGTGGAGACGCAGGTCTGTATTTTTTGCCACACACCCCATAGCAAAGCGGTAACAACCCAGCTTTGGAATCATCAGCCAACCACAGCCACTTACACGCTTTATTCGAGCGATTATCTCACAAACCTTTCCTATAACACACCGAATCAACCGAGTGCAAAATCAAAATTGTGCCTTTCTTGCCACGACGGAACTATCGCTCTCGGGGCTGTTTATAGCACTTCTGGTTCTGGCTCAACCGGAACGATTGCTATATCGGGCGGTGTTACCACGATGCCTTTAGGTTCATCCGGAAATATTGGTACCACACTAACAAATGACCACCCTGTGGGTTTCGGTTATGATGCTTCAAAAGATCCCCAGCTTATTTCTCGCACTTGGCCCTGGAATACACCCATCAAATTAGACCCCGACGCATCTACTGGAAAAGTTGAATGTCATACATGCCATAACCCTCACGACAACACGAATACAAAGTTTTTAAAAATATCTAACACAAACGCTGCCGTTTGCACTTTTTGCCATAACAAAACAAACTGGGTAGCATCAATTCATAAAACATCGACACAAAGTTATACACCATCCGGCTCCTTAGCAACTACAATTGGAGAGTGGGCATGCCGCAACTGTCATCAATCTCACAACGGACAAGGTGTTCCATATCTTTTAAAATTATCCGAAGAAAATACATGTTATCAAAGTAGCTGTCATGGTTCTACTTTGCCCGGCTTCAATACTAAAGATATTCAAACGCAAGCCAATAAAATTTATACGCATCCTATAAATACAATTAGCGGCAAACATAAGAATCCTGATAATTCAATTAGTCTGAATGTTCCCAACCGCCATGCCGAGTGCTACGACTGTCATAATGCACATCAGGCAAAAGATGGATTACACACTCTAAAGAGTAATGCCGTCTCAAACGTATTAACAGGTGTTTTTGGAGTTACTCCCGGAACAGCGACAATCTGGACGCAGCCGACAACATTTACCATAATAAATCCGGCTACACAAGAGAATCAGATTTGTTTTAAATGCCATTCTTATAATGCTTTTGGATTTGCGTTAAACGGAGTTACAAACATTGTTGGACCATCCGGCGTGAATATCACCGATCAAGCGATGGAGTTTAACACGGCAAATAAATCAGCACATCCGGTTGTGGTGTCTACAAACAACCAAACAGGATCAACGGCGCCGAAGGCACTCACTACAACGCAAATGAGTACAACTTGGAACAGCGTTGGTACACAAACAATGTATTGCGGCGATTGCCACGGTAACGATCAAGCTACTTCTGCAACCATTCCTCAGGGTCCGCATGGATCGAATGCGAAATTCATATTAACGGGTACGGCAAAATATTGGCCACTGAACTCTTCGGGGGCTCTCTGGTCGCTTAATGACTTAAGGAACAATCTTAATAATTGGTCGACGAATCTTTTTTGTGTGAATTGTCATCCGATTTATAGCGGTGGAAGTTTTAAAAACAACACCCATTCCAGAAATCAACATCAAGGTGTAGCCGTCAAGTGCGTTGCCTGTCATGTAACAGTACCGCATGGAGCGAAGCGATCGCGCCTGATTGGTTATAGAACGGATGTTTATCCGTATAATTACAATGGCCTCGGACAGTATGAAAAATTAGTGATCAGTGGGTTTCGGAAAGCATCGAGTCCGACTAACTACATCAAAAGTGATTGCACTTTCACTAGCGGATGCCATGGTACACAGAGCGGTACATATGAACCATAACGAAATTTAATTTGAACAGTTATTATGCAGTAAATAAAGTAAACTATTTTTTCTTAATGCTCCGCAAAATCAAATCATAAACGAGGTACATTTTATGAAGCAAAAAATATTTATTCTTTTTTCCTTATCAATATTATCGCTACTCTCCTTAGTTACGATGGGATACGGTCAGGAAAATGTGAAGCAGTCATGTGTAACAGCTAAGTGCCATGTGAATTTTGGGAAAGCAAAATTTGTTCATGGGCCTGCGGCGGTTTTCGATTGCGCTACTTGTCACCAACTACTTCCCGAACAAAAGCATAAGTTCAAACCTATTAAAAATGTTGGTGAGTTATGTTATACCTGCCACGATCCACTCGAAAAGAAAACCGTGATGCACGCACCCGTAGCAAAAGGTGAATGTACGGGGTGTCACGACCCGCACCAGTCGGATAGACAATATCAACTGAAAAAATCCACACAGGTGGAATTGTGTTTTTCCTGTCATAAGAACGAGTTGGTAAAGAAAAAGTATACACACGGCCCTGCTGAACAAGGCGAATGCGATGTTTGCCATACATCGCACTCGAGCGACAAACCGAAACTGCTTATAAAAAGTACAAACGAAATGTGCTTCCAATGCCATTCCGACTACCAAGAAAAATTTGCAGCAGCGAAACGAATTCATAAGCCAGCATCGGAGAATTGTGCAAACTGCCACGACCCGCACAGCAACGACTCACAATTTTTACTTTCCAAAAATACTCCTGAACAATGCTTTACTTGCCACCCTAACATTCAAGACCAAGTCATAAAATCGACTGTAAAACACCAAGCGATAGATGGAGAGGGTAAGTGTTTTGCCTGCCACACCTCACACACGGCAGAACATATTAAATTACTAAAAGACGAACCTATGACTTCTTGTTTGAACTGCCACGATAACAAGATTTTGAAATCCGGCACTAACGGATTGACTGATATAAAGGAATGGTTTGATAAAAATGTAAACTGGCATGGACCGATTCGCGACAGAGATTGTTCAGGTTGTCATCAAGTACACGGCTCGAATAACTTCCGAATATTGACGAACTATTATCCTCCAGAATTTTACACCTCATTTTCTCCGGATAAATATGATATGTGTTTTAACTGCCATCAACCGACTCTTGCGCAGGACCCGAAGACAGTAACGCTGACTGGATTTAGGGACGGCGATGTAAATATGCATTACTTGCATGTCAATAAAAAAGTAAAAGGAAGGACTTGTCGCGCTTGCCACGAAACACACGCAAGTATGAACGATAAACACGTTCGAGAAACAGTTCCGTTTGGTAATTGGATGTTACCGATTAAATTTGAGAAAGAACTCAATGGCGGAAAATGTTCGCCCGGATGCCATGCTCCTAAAGAATATAAAAGAAAAACAACCGAAGCAAAAAAAGGGCAGTAGCTAAAATGAAATATTTTCTGACAGCGGTACTAATTTTTTGCTCGAATATTTTCAATGTGGAATATTGTTTTTCACATTGCCAGACGGACTCGATTGCAGCTTCGTTTGAATTGCAAGACCTAAACGGAGAACGTTTTAAATTGGATGAAAACTTAGGGAAGAAACTTACAATCATATTATTCTGGGCAACGTGGGGGCACGATTCCAGCGAAATGATGGATAGCGTTGAACATCTTTATCAACAGTATCACGATCAAGGTTTAAAGGCAATTGGTATTTGTGTTGAACAGCAGAATATATCAGATTCAATAAAACAAAAAATAATTAAGTTTGTAAAAGAAAATCGTGTAAGTTACCCAATCGCCTTAGATAACCAACTCCAAACATTTCGGCAGTATAGTGTGATAGCAGTCCCCACCACTTTTGTGATCGATAAGGATAAAAGAATCATCAAACATCTGTCAGGTTTTTCGATTGTGGGGCGTGAAGAACTCTTTGAATTTGTATATGAACAATTCGAAGGGAAAAGGAAGCCCACCGTCCATAAGCGGTATGAAAAAGAACCCGATAAAAATGCTCTGCGAAACTACAACCTCGCATATGTAAAGTTTAGAAAAGGTAATTTAGACATTGCAAAAAAATATGCGAACGAAGCTTATCAAAGCGATACTTTGTTTATTCAACCGTTGTTATTGCTTACAGAAATATCTATAGAGAACAAAGAGATAGATGGAGCCGGAATCTTTATAGATAAAGCAAAAAAACTCAACCCGAACTCATTAGAAGTTATCGCTTATGAAGGTTATCTTAAGGCGATGGCAGGAGACACTACTGCTGCGAAAGAGCTTTTAGCGTCAGTTGTACAAAAAGCCGACACATTCACTTTAGCTCGTGGCTTTTTGGGATATACATGGGGAGTTTCTGGAAATTTAGACTCTGCACTAAATGAATTTAAAAGAGCTGAAGAATTAGACAGTGCTGATTTTCGAATACCTAAATTACGGTCAGAAATCTATGAACGCTTTGGTAAACAACAAGAGGCGATACAGGACAAATTGAAAGCGAAGAAATTGAGGAAAAGTTATTAGGTGGCCATTGACCGATTGAAGGAATGAATCATCATACAATGGAAAGACAAATCGATGAGTCAGTTGTGCAATCCATTATTTGATATGACACGACAAACACAACTGCATCTCGGAGACCTGTGAATCTGCTGCCTTGTCGTTTGTACATTCTTCCTCCACTACAAACTCATCCGAGGTACTCACGAATAAAGTTTGCTTCTGATGATGGCAACTTAAACAACCCATTTTGCCATCAATGAACTTAACATCTTCGCGTATTGATGGCGGGAAAACGTATCCCTTAGAATTTTTCGCGTATGAATCTGAATATCTCATACCCACGGGGTGGTTTGTAGTTCGCATTAATTGATCGAAAGTTACCGGCGAGCCCGCTCGGCGTAAATCTACGTGTTTTGCTCGAGATCCGTCGTGGCACTTCATACAGGTCTGTGAAATCGGATCAAGGTCGCTAATAGGGACGTAGTTGGCCGTATTGTATGCCGGTTGTGCGAAGGTGAACTCGTAAATCAAAATCATTACAACTGTGTATACACCCTTATTTTTCATCGCCTATTCCTATCTTTTTAAATTTAGTAAAAAGAGGTATGAATGGCGTGCCAACGTAATTAAGAAATAAATCAACCAAATTCAAACATACTTAAATCGGAATTGCTTCCGTTGCTACATATTACAACACTATATGTATGTTTTGTAGAAAATTCAATCGTACCTAAATCGGAAATTTCCAGCAGTTTTCATTTTCCATCCATTTTTTATATATTTCTTTATGATAATGAAAGACGTAAAAGCATGTTATAAAAGAGATAAAGTTCTAATAAAACAACGTCTGAATGAATTTAAACGTATCAGACCAGATGATTATTTTTATGAACTTGTTTACTGTCTTTTAACCCCGCAATCGAGTGCGGTTAATGCTGGGTTGGTCGTGGATTCTTTAAGGAAGAAAAATTTTCAAACACGAAATGTGAATCCTGAGCGTTTTCTGTCTAACAAGGATAGCTATATCCGGTTTCATAAGAATAAAACAAGATATTTATTAGAGATGAAGAACAAATATCCTAAAATTGAATATCAACTCTTTTTCGGGTACTCGGCAGATGATATACGCGAATGGTTAGTAAAGAATGTAAAAGGAATTGGATACAAGGAAGCTTCTCATTTTCTAAGAAACATTGGCTACACAAATTTAGCAATACTCGACAGGCACATACTGAAAAACTTAGTTCGAGTTAGAGTACTAAAAGAATTGCCGAAATCTCTTCCCAAAAAAATGTATCTCGAGATCGAAAAAAAATTTCTGAATTATTCAAAGAAAATAAATATTTCGATGGATGAATTAGACCTTCTTTTCTGGAGCATGGAAACCGGTGAAGTACTTAAATAAATTAAAGAAATAAAAATATGAAAGCTATAGTTTATGGAGCGGGAATGATGGGAAGTGCATTGGCATACGACCTCGCTCATTCCGCGAATGTTGAATCGGTTGTGCTTGCAGACATTGATTATGAACGTGCATCCAGGGTTGCAAGAAACATCACCCCGGAAGTGATGCCTATAAAACTCGACCTCAACCATATTGACCAGATTATTGAGTCAATGGTCGGGATGGATGTGGCTATAGGGTCCGTCTCTTACAATTATAATTATTTACTGACAAACGCTGCGATTGAGATGGGAATCCATTTTTTAGATCTGGGGGGAAATAATGATGTAGTTAAGCAGCAGCTTTTGCTGAATAAAGTCGCTGCGGAGAAAAATGTGTGTGTTCTGCCTAACTGTGGTTTAGCTCCCGGGCTTGTTAATATCCTCGCTGTAGGCGGAGCGGAAGAATTTGATACTATCGATTCGATTCACCTTCGCGTGGGTGGACTTCCACAACATCCACAACCTCCGCTTAATTATCAAATTGTTTTTTCAGCAGAGGGACTGATTAACGAGTACATAGAACCAACTGAAGTAATCCGAAACGGAAATATTATTCTCGTTGATTCGTTGCATGATGTCGAAGAGATAATTTTCCCCGAACCTTATGGCGCGCTCGAAGCTTTTAATACCTCCGGCGGTATATCCACACTCTGTCATTATCTTCAAGGAAAAGTTCGAGAATTAGATTACAAAACAATCCGTTATAAAGGGCACTGCGAAAAATTTAAAATTTTACTCGACCTCGGTTTTGCGAGCAATGAGCCAATAATGATAGGCAATAATGTAAAAACGGCAAGGGAATTATTTACTGAAATGCTGGAGAATAAACTCGACTATAAAGACACCGACGTTATATTGTTGAGGACGATAATAAAAGGTTCGATAAAAGGAAAAACTCAAACACTTGCTTATGAATTAATAGATTTGTATGATAATAAAACCAAACTATCGGCTATGATGCGAACGACTGCATTCCCTACGTCTATTATTGCACAAATGCTTGTGAATGGTGAAATTAAAACCCGGGGTGTGATCCCCCCGGAAAATTGTGTGTCAGCCGACCGTTTAATCGAAGAGCTGAAAAAAAGAAATATTATTATAAGTAAAAAAATTATTGAGGATTATAAATGAAACGACCGATGTCGGTTACAATAATGCTAAAAAACCCCAAAACAGAGAAGGAAATGCACTATCAGTATGATTTTGTTAGTTCTTTTCCCCGTTTGGGTTTGTTAAAAATCTTAATTAAATCTTTTTTCGATTTAAAAGTATGAAGCATCTTTTTTACTTAGCAGCGGTTTTTCTGTTCGTAAGTTCAATTACTCTCTCCCAATATACAATACCGGTTGATAATACTGAACATCCTTCCCTCAACACGGTTGTCGGAAGTTTCAATCGAGGCGGAGTAGAATATATTTCTTTAAGCGATTTAGCGGTTGTTCTAAATTTATCAACTTTCGTTAATACGGAAACAAAGAAAATTGAAATTAAAACCGACCGTTATCGGATTAAATTATCTGCTGATAATAATTATGTGGTTATTACTGATTTACAAGATAAAGCCAGCATCGTGCAATTATCCAGTAAAACATATTATGCAGTAAATTCATATTTTGTTCCGGCAAAATCATTTATATCTTTGGTCAGCAGATTCATCGCCGAGGAAATAATTTACAATGCCGATAATAGAAAAATTATTATCGGAAAAACCCAGCCGAGCACCCTTTTTAATATTACCGGTATTACTTATGAAAGCAAAGCTAACGGAACTTTAATACGTGTTCGCTCCCAGAAAAAAATTACAGACTATGACAGTTGGATAAAATACGATGCCGGCGACCTGGAAAAGAAAAAGGGCTGGCTGTATGTAACGATTGCAAATGCCAATGCCGATGTTGAAGCAATTAAGAAAGTTCAACCCGCGGGCATGGTTAAACAGATATTGGTTTTTCCATCACCGACCTCGGTGCAACTGACTTTCGGGCTGTCGGGATCAGTAACAAGCACTGAAATTATGCACGCCGAAACCGGCAATGATTTACTTATAACGATCTACACACCTTCAGAACAACAGATAACTGAGAAGAAACAAAAGGAACATGACAATACTTTAAATCGTAAAAGAGATCGCTGGAAGTTAGATGCAATAGTAATAGACGCAGGGCACGGCGGAAAAGACCCCGGTGCAATCGGAGTTACAAAGACCAAAGAAAAGGATGTTACGCTTGCTGTCGCGTTAAAGCTCGGAAGCTTGTTAGAAAAGCATTTGGATGATGTAAAAGTAATTTATACCAGAAAAACAGATGAGTTCGTAGAACTATATCGCCGTGGACAAATTGCAAACCAGGCAGACGGGAAGCTGTTTATAAGTTTACATTGCAATGCTGCGCGGACAAAGCCAAATCCAGCAAACGGTTTCGAGGTTTACTTGCTACGGCCCGGAAAAACAGAGAGTGCTTTAAGGATTGCAGAAAGAGAAAACGCAGTCATTCAATATGAGGAGGGCTACGAAAAAAGATACCAGGAACTTACGGAAGAAAATTTTATACTTTTAACGATGGCACAGAGCGCATATATAAAATACAGCGAGCGTTTTGCCGACGTCACAACACAGCAAGTTGCAAAATATACCAACCTCGATATACAGGGGGTAAAGCAAGCAGGGTTTTATGTTCTGGTTGGGGCTTCTATGCCTAATGTATTGGTCGAGATGGGCTATCTCTCTAACCGAAGCGATGAAAAATTTCTTAAATCTGCAATCGGGCAGCAAAAGATAGCCGAGGCGCTCTTAAATGCGATTAAACTTTATAAACTTGAGTATGAGAAGACGCTTGACGAAGGCAAAACAATAGGTTCATCCTATTAATCCGTAAACGATGCGTTCGATATCAAAACTTTTATTACTATTTTTAGCGATACTGATTTTCACTTGTGGAAAACAACCCTCCGGTAACAAACCTCCTTTTTTGAAAATTAAAGACGACTTGAATCACGAGGTTGAGTTTCAATCGAGAGTGACACGTATTATTTCGCTCGCCCCGAGTATTACCGAAACGATGTTTGTTTTAGATGATGGAAAATCATTGATAGCTGTGACTAATTATTGTGATTACCCGCCAGCCGCAAAAATGAAAACGAGCATTGGCGGAATGGTTACACCGAACTTTGAGAAAATTGCCGAGCTTAAACCAGACTTGATAATCATTACAGTGGAAGGTAACAATCAAGATGATTTCAATAAGCTGCAAAACCTCGGTTACAAAATATTTGTAACAAGACCGAAAGATATAGAGGGTATTTACAAATCTATTTCAGATATCGGAAAAATTATCGGGGCTGATAGTTCTGCCGAAACGTTGATACATTCGATGCGTCAGCGGCAGGAGAAAGTAATTTATTCGATGAGTGGTACTGGAAAAAGAAAAGTGCTCACAGTAATATCGTTGCAGCCGTTGATCTGTGCGGGAAATAATACTTTTATTAATGAGTTGATTAGAATGTCTGGTGGAATTAATATAGCCGCAGATGCACCGATGCCATATCCTATTCTCAACAGAGAAGAAGTCTTGAAACAAAACCCTGATATAATTATCGCGTTGGATGATGTTGTAAATAACACTTATGAAATACTTCGATTTTTTCCAGAATGGAAAAACTTAAACGCATTCAGGCATAAGAAAGTATTTATCGTTGAGGGGAATATTTTATCCCGACCCGGTCCAAGAATCATTGATGGGCTTGAGATGTTATCGGGAATTGTTAATAATTAACCCTCTCGAATTTTAAAAAATAAATGATTATATTAAGTCAAATCAAATTTGTAGTAAACAAATAAAATAAAGGAGATAAAATGATATCAAAAACACTTCAAAACGCAATAAATAACCAAATTCAAGCCGAAATGTATTCATCCTATCTTTACCTGTCGATGTCGGCATATTGTGAAATGAACAACTATTTAGGAGCCGCTAAATGGTTTAAGATGCAGTCCGAAGAAGAGTGGGCACATGCTATGAAGTTTTATGGCTTCTTGATGGAACGGGGCGGCAAGGTTATGCTAAAAGCGATTGATGAACCGCAGCACGATTTTAAGTCGCTTTTAGACGCTTTCGAAGAAACGTTAACACACGAGAAGAAAGTTACTGCATTAATCAACAAACTATATGAACAATCCTTAAAAGAAACAGATTATCCGACTCAAATCTTTTTGCAGTGGTTCATAACCGAGCAAGTTGAAGAAGAGGCAAATGCTGTTGCCATCATCGAACGAATTAAAATGGTGGGCGAAAAGGCAAGCTCGATTCTTTGGGTTGATAAGGAATTAAGTAAACGCGCAAAAGAATAAATTACAAAACTCAAAAAAGTCACTCAGTCTCGTATTGTAAGCGGGATTGAGTGACTTCTGTTTGATTCTTCTCAATCAAAAAGAATTAAGAACATCGGAAGCGGTAGTAGAAAGGCATTCTCACGTTTCCCGAAATCCGACCAATGTTTGGTTACCATTATCGATTGTGTCGATTGTTTGAATTTTGCACTGAACTTATGTAAAATTGCAAAATCACTAACTTTAATTTCATTCCGGTACTTCACTTCCACAGGCAAAAACCGGTGTGGCCCAACGTGGACTATAAAATCTACTTCTCCGTGTCGCTCACGATAATAGTCCATTTGGATGGTTCCTTTCCATTTTTTGAGAGCAAGGAACACGAGATTTTCTGCATACAGTCCAAGAGTTGTATCATCCGAAAGAAGTTTGTCGCTTAACCGCAGCACTGCGTTTCTGAGTGCTAAGTCAACCAGATAGAACTTCATCAATCCCTTGCGAACTCGCAATGGCCCGGTTCGAAATTTCGAGATTCGATAAACTAAATCTGTCATTTCTAACAGCGGAAGATACTTCTCAATTTGCAGTGCGCCGATATTCGTTTCTTTAGCGACCGATTGAACATTGATTTCTCGTCCGGGCATCTCAAGCAATGAAATATAGAATCGTTTCAACAACTCCGGCTTACGAAACTCCGCCGCTAAAATTAAATCCTCGTAAATCACCTTCTTAACCTGATTGTCATACAAATACTCCTGCTTTGCGACCCATGAAGGAAGTGTCCAGACTTCCGGGAACCCTCCTTCGAGAATATATCGCTCAAGTAATCTGTCTAACTCACGTTGAAGAGCTTCACTTGGTACGGGAAGGCTGACATTGTCGATTGTAACACTAGGATCTTCAGTAAACATTCCTTGTGCTGTTTTTCCTAACTTGTAGAGTGTGTTGACTTCCATGAATAACGGTTGCTTCTGTTGAAGTGAGAAAAGCGCATACTCGCGAAAAGAAAAAGGCAATAAGTGCAAATCTTTCACTCTACCCAATAAGCTTTCTCTGCTCTTCTTGAAAATTGGCGAGGAGGCGGACCCTGAAATCACAACCTTTATCGGGTATCTCAAATCGTAATACTTTTTAAGATACAATTCCCATCGATCTAATCGTTGGATTTCATCGAGAAATAAATAGGTTGGTCCAACATCTTTTTGTTTTAATATCATTTTCATTACCTTGTCAATAAACTCATCGACTTTGACCCTCTTGGTGATAAGAGCCGGATCATCAAAAGAATAATAGATAAGTCGATGAGGTTGTACATCTTCAGCGAGAAGCCGTTGAATTAGCTGATATAATAAGGTAGTCTTACCGATGCGTCGAGGTCCCGTTATAGAAAGAATTTGTGGTACAGTGTGGAGTTCTTCGTAGATTTGATGAAAGATGGGGCGGCGAAACATAGGAAGATCTTCAAAACCGTGTTGAGGTTCAGCCCACCACAAATTATAAGGTTGTAAAATTGCTTGTAAATCAATCATTTAACAGTCCTTTGTAAATTATTGATGGTATAACATAGATAATTTACAGACAATATGCAAGCTGTTGCTTTATATTGAGTTACTTCCGCCATCTAAAGTGTGAGGATTCATCACACCTGCACGAGACTCTCTTTTATAAGTATTCTATAATCCTGCTTTTAACTCAGTCCCGTGCAGTAAGCGGGATTGAGTAACGACTATGTGTCTTGGTGGTGAATGTTTCACCACTAAGACCACGGAGTTCACTAAGAAATATTTATTTTTCGGTTAGCCCCGATAGTATTAGCTTCACTTGTCGACACGCTAAAGCGCCTGTCCCGAGCTTGTTCCGTTTTACTGGACTTGTCGAGGGATATCGTACCTGCCTTCCGCAAGCCCAATTCTTTGGGATGATAAAGAGTTGGAAAAAGAAATATTAACAAAAAGCTAAGTTGTATTGTAAGCATGATAGCATACTTGTTTATTCTAAACTCGAGGGAAAGTAATCACCAACTGATGAACTTGCTTTGCTTTTTCTTTTGCCGAAGGTGTTCCTTCTGAAGAAAATCTGTTCTGTTATAAGCTGATTGCGGGCAAACTAACTATTAAATTTAAACGATTGTCTTACCAAAGAAATAATGTATTCCAAATCGTCATCAGTGTTAATTTGAATTTGATAATCGCCGTTGCCCCAATGTCCAACCTCTGCCACATCTCGTGCAAGCTTTTTGGAATCATCCAATTTGCCTTTTGGTAGATTGAGAAAAACCTTGAGGGACTTTTGGAGCACAACAACATCGGTTATATTTGTTTTTGTACGAAAAGTGATGTATTGCTTCATCGGTTTGACCGAAATATTTGGGCTAATCGAAAGAACAAATTCTCTGAAACGGTTATATAACTCTGCGATGTTGGGCTGTGCAACCTTCAAATGGCCTTCTTCGGTATAGGTCTTAACTTCTCGGCTAATTGCTTCTACAACGTCACTCTTTTTGGAAACCGTCTTTATTGAAGCGACTGAAGCCGCCGGCTTGTGTTGATCGAATCGAACAGTATTGTTTGAATATCGACGAACTTCCCACAATTCGATGGGTAAGTCTTTGAAGTTGATGGCTTCAAGTTGGAAGGTGGTAAAAGAAGGAGAGATGAAAAAAACCTTTGATTGCGACCAGTCGACATCGTCTCTTTTTAATGAGCCGTTGCACCTTTCATTGTACTCAAGAATGAATTCCGCTTTGTTATTGAGCATCAAACCGAGATAGCTCATACCTTGATCGACAACTGAAAAGTTTGCACCCTTTTTAAACTCGATGATAACAAAAGCTTTGGAATCCTTATCATAAGCCAGTGTATCCATCCGAAGAGTGCCAAGTTGATACTCTCCCCGGACAAACTGTAATCCAAAAAGCGAGTTCAGATTAGATTCTACAATTGCTTGGATATCCCTTTCAAACTTGAATGGGTGTTCTTTTATAAGTTCAAGCTGCTTATGTGCTATTTTGTATAAAGGCATCGGGGCAACATTCCTTTTATTTAGGGTAATTGGTATATAACCTTTGTAAATTCGTAATATTGTGTATTTTATTCGTTAGGTTCATTGTTGATTTGTTTTTTTATAAAACCTTATCTTCTCAAATCTCTTTAGAATGTAAAACGTTCTGAACCTCACAAATGCAGCAGTAAAACTGTATGAAATATATATTATTCGTTTGTAATAATCAAACAAAATTTTTTGTTTAAATCTCTCAATTTGTCTATATTTACACCATCTTTATGTCAATCTTAATTAAAAACGGTCGCGTTGTTACTGCTTCGGATGATTTTCTTGCCGATGTGTTTATCGAGGATGAGAAGATTACGAAAATCGGTACTAATCTAAATCTCTTACCGAAAACAGTAATTGACGCAACGAATAAATATGTAATTCCCGGCGGTATAGATGTTCACACACACATCGATATGCCTTACGGCGATATAAAATCCGCAGACGATTTTGAAACCGGAACTATCGCCGCCGCCTTCGGAGGAACAACCACAATCATCGATTTCGCAGTCCAATCAAAAGGACAATCGCTTTTAGATGCATTGAACATCTGGAAACAAAAAGCAAGCGGCAAAGCTGTTATCGATTATAGCTTTCACATCATTATAACAAATGCGGACGAAAAATTTCTTCGTGAATTTGACGAAGTTGTCCGGGGAGGTGTTACAAGTTTTAAATTGTTCACAGCGTATCCCGGCAGATTAATGCTAAACGATTCAGATATTTTCAGAGTAATGCAACGTGCAAAAAGAAACGGCGCCCTGATAATGATGCACGCCGAGAATGGTTATGTAATAGATAATCTAATTCAACAAGCGCTTGCTGAAGGAAACACTGACCCCATTTATCACGCTCTTACTCGTCCGCCTGTGCTTGAAGGCGAAGCTACAAACCGAACAATCGCTCTTGCAAAAGTTGCCGATGTGCCGGTTTATATTGTGCACGTTACTTGCAGTGAAGCAGTTGATGCTATCAGGCAGGCACGAATGCAAGAACAAAAAGTGTTCGGCGAAACCTGTCCACACTACTTGCTGTTGAGTGAAGATGATTTGAGAAGACCAAACTTTGAAGGCGCTAAGTATGTTTTGTCTCCGCCCCTGAGACCAATCGAGCATCAGGAAAAACTATGGAATGGTTTAATCGCTAACGATTTGCAAGCCATCTCTACCGATCATTGTCCCTTTAACTTCAAGAATGATAAGGAATTAGGGCGGAATGGTTTTACGAAAATCCCTAACGGTGCACCGGGAATCGAGAACAGACTTCATCTCAGTTACGAATACGGAGTTAATCAAAAGCGTTTTTCTATAAATCGGTGGGTCGAATTAGTATCAACGAACCCCGCTAAATTATTCGGAATGTATCCGCAGAAGGGCGAGATTGCAGCCGGCAGCGATGCTGATATCGTTATCTGGAATCCTGATACTCAGCACACAATCTCGTCAGCAACTCATCACATGCGTGTCGATTATAATATGTTTGAAGGTTTTAAAGTTACAGGAAATGCTGAAACAGTTATTGCACGTGGCGAAGTAATCGTTGAGAAAAATAAGTTTCTAGTTAAACCCGGACGTGGAAAATTTATCAAACGCAACCCTTTTTCTCCAAATATAATTTACTAATTTTTTAATTTTTATTTTTAATTTTTGAATTGTTATGTCTCTACCATTATCTAAAATTCGTGTTCTTGATTTTACAAGAATCTTAAGCGGTCCTTATTGCACAATGAAGTTAGGCGATATGGGGGCTGAAATTATAAAAATAGAAGCCCGCGGTTCGGGCGACGATACCCGCTACTGGGCTCCGCCTTATGTCGGCGACGAGAGCGTTTACTTTTTGAGTGTCAACAGAAATAAAAAAAGTATTACACTCGACCTGAAATCGAAAGAAGGCAAAGAAATCATCAAGAAGTTGATACGCAAGAGCGACATAGTCGTAGAAAACTTCCGTGCGGGTGTGATGGAAAAATTGGGATTCGACTATAAATCTGTTAAAAAAATAAATCCTAAAATAGTTTACTGCTCGATATCCGGTTATGGACAGACAAGTGAACAGAGCCATCAACCGAGTTTTGATTTGATTGTGCAAGGCGAATCGGGTTTTATGGATATAACAGGATTTCCGGATGCGAGTCCAACAAAAGCGGGTGTTTCACTTGCAGACATTGCAGCAGGACATGCGGCGTTTGAAGGAATATTACTGGCGTTGTACCAGCGAAAAAATACAAGTAAAGGTCAATACATTGATATTAGTTTGCTCGACAGTTTAATTTCGATGTTTACGTTTCAATCGCAGATTGCTTTATCAACAGCAACAACACCGAAACGCAAAGGCAACCTGCATCCTACAATAACTCCGTACGAAACATTCGAGACGGAAGACGGTTACATAAATATTGCGGCGGGCAATGAAGGGCTTTGGAAAAATTTCTGTAAAGCAATAAACCGGCTTGACTTATTGGCGGTTGAGAAATTTAATGTTAACCCAAAGAGAGTTGAAAACCGCGGAGAGTTACAGAAGGAATTGATACCAATATTGAAGCAGAAGACAAGCGCCGAATGGTTCAAGATTTTTGCCGAACATGACGTGCCGGTTGGAAAAATTAACACGGTGAAAGAAGCATTAAATTTACCGACGGTTCTGGGGAGGGAAATGATAATAGAGTTAAATCACTCCACTGTCGGTAAAATGAAGACAGTAGGGAATCCGATAAAGCTGAGCGGCACAACGAAATACCAATACAAGCCGGCTCCAACTATTGGACAACACACGGATGAAGTATTGCTTTCGATTGGATATACCAAAAAACAAATTAACAACCTGCGTGAATTGAAGGTTGTATAGAACCGGGAATACATTTTGCAATTCTAAAAAAATACTATTATCTTTCACCCGCAAATCTTTTATAAAATATCCAACACATAAATTTAATTTATATGAAATCGAAAATCTTTGTAGCGGTAGCGGGTAATATAGGTTCGGGCAAATCGTCACTTACAACTCTTTTAGCAAAGCAATACAGCTGGGAAGCTTATTATGAGTCTGTAGATGATAATCCTTATTTAAGCGATTTTTACGGTGATATGAGCCGATGGTCGTTTAATTTACAAGTTTATTTCCTGTCTAAACGTTTCCGCGACCATAAATCCATCGTTGAAGGTGATAAATCGGTAATCCAGGACAGGTCGATTTACGAAGACGCTGAAATATTTGCAAAGAATCTGAACAAGATAGGAAAAATGGACGACCGCGATTACAAAAATTACGTCGAGCTATATAAAGTAATGATGGAATACCTCCAACCTCCAGGTTTGCTTATCTACCTTGAAGCGAAGATCGACACACTTCTCAAGCAAATCGCGAAGCGAGGACGAGAATATGAACAGAGCATTCCTAGGGCATATTTGGAACAACTCGATGAAAACTACAGAGAGTGGATCGGTAACTACAAACTCGGTCCTCTGCTGGTGATCCCATCGGACGAGGTAGATTTCGTACACGAGAAGGGGGACTTTAACAGAGTATTGATGTTGATCCAAGCCAAATTAATGGAGATAGGATATATAGGTTAGTTGGGGTTGGCTCTTGAACATTACCATTGTTCAACTGTTAATGCGTCTATTGCATTGAAATGTTCATCGCGGGTTACCACTACGAGGCTATATTGTACACCTAATGCAGCAATCCAAAGGTCGTTTTCCGGGATTGGTTTACCCTTGAGCCGCAATGCATTTTTGATGCGACCGTAATGTTGAGCTGTAAGAGTATCGCAAGCTAATATTGAATTTTGTTGTGCAAACTCCTTAATGCGTAAAATATTTTCCTCAATTTTCATAGATTTGTGAGCGCCATAGTAAAGTTCACCCAAGACAACACTTGGAATGAAAACTTGTTCTGTTTGTTCCAGTCGTTGTTGAACAATTTGATCATTAGCAAATAGTCGTATCACGATATTTGTATCCAAAAGTATTCTACCATTCATCGGCAATCACTTTCTCGCACCCTTCTTCGATTGCTTGTTGTATCAATTCTAATTCATCGAGTGGGATTTTTCCGGCGAAAGATAGTAAGGACTTTCCCGCTACACCTGTTTGTTTGCTTAGAGCGAGTGTGCGGATGAACTCTAGCACTTGTCGTTGCTGTTCTGCGGACATTTGCAGTAATTGGTTCTCTATTTCTTCTGGGATCACATTGGCGTCCATGGTACAACACCTTTATATTTGTTAAACTGATTTAATATACTGATTCTTAAAATAAATGCCAATTAACGTCTGCAACAAAAATCCCATCCCGCTTGTTACTATGATAAATCAATTATTTTATGTGGTAAGCGGGATGGTTCTCAACGAGTCTATCGACCCCGTTATCTGATCAAAACAAGTTTCTTTGTTTCTGTAAAAGTCTCAGTCTGTAAACGATACAAGTAAACACCGCTTGAAAGAGTGGAAGCGTCAAATTCAACTTCATATCTTCCCGCTTTTTTTTTCTCATCCACAAGCGTCGCAACTTCTTGCCCAAGCATATTGTACACCTTCAGCGTTACCCAACTGCCAACTGGTAACTGCCAACTGATAACTGTTGATGGGTTAAACGGGTTGGGATAATTTTGATAAAGCTCAAATTTATCCGGCATCGATGCGGATGTTTTTACGTCCGTTATTGTTCCATTCGCATTTAGCCGTTGAGCATAAATATCTAAATTAGCACCTCCACGATGATCGCGCCAGGTAAGTATCGCACCACCGCCATCAATAGGAAGGACTTTTGGAAATGATTGTCCATTAGTTGCCGTACTTACCGGAACGCCGTTTGTCGCCCAAAGAATATTACCGGATGTATCGACCCGCTGAGCGTAAATATCGTACAGGTAGCCCGGATAATCTGCTGTTTCAGAAGTTCTGTCGCAATGCCAGGCCATTATTGCACCACCATTGGCATCATTAATCATTTCAGGCGTAGAGCGGCCCCACTTACGTGAACATATTGGAACACCGAGTGTGTCCCACAGAACCGTCCCATTGTTACTGACACGCTGCGCCATTATGTGATTGTCGTAATATGAGATATAGATTGAATAGCCAAAAATGAGACCATTTGAGCCGTCCACAATAAAATTAGCACATCCGGATAAATCCTGGGTTTCGCTCGTCAGACGTTTGCCATTCACGATCCACTGGTTCACACCTGAAGCGTTCAAGTACTGCCCATAGTATTTTCTGTTATAGGATGGTCCGCGGCTATCTTCCCAGATAATAAAGACACCGCCTTGTTTATCGGGTTGTGCTGTAGGAATTTGTGAAGAGGTTGCCAGATTAGCAATCGTAACTCCTGCTGCATCCCATCTCTTTGTACCTGAGGCATTTATGCGTTGAGCAAAAAGATTTCTTGTTGCATCAGCGCGTACATGAGTCCAGATAATTATTGCGCCGGCTGAATCATCGCTTACGATACATGATGGATATTGCTGACTTGCGGCGGTTGCTATCGCAACTCCGGTAGATGTCCAGACAATATTTCCAGAAGAGTCAACGCGCTGTGCATAAACATCGCAAGCAGCCCAACCGCTACGATCATCTCTCCAGGCGATGATGGCTCCGCCAGCACCATCGGTGGTAATTACAGTTGTATATGCAAGTTCGGCTTTTACGGCTACACCGTTCGTCGCCCAGAGAACTTGCCCATTTGCATTGATGCGCTGGGCGTATATATTTCCGCTGTACAAACCGGTTCGTCGGTCATCCCAAACTATAATTGCCCCGCCCTTACCGTCGGAAATAATTTTTGGAGTCAATTGTTCGTACATAGTGGTACAAAGAGCAACCCCGTTCGTATTCCATCGAACATATCCATTTTTATCGATGCGCTGCGCGTAAATATCACCCGCATCCGTTCGTTTATCCTTCCATGCAATGATGGCTCCATTGTCGCCATCACTGCATAAAATCTGGTCTATTTGATCATTAGTAAAAGTACAAATAGCATTGTTTACTGCAGGGTTGGACGACCATTGTGCAACTCCGACATTTAAAAGAACGAACAGTAGAATAAATATAGAATACTTATAAAGTTTCATAAATCCTCCATAATAAATAAATGTGAATAGCTTGAGCCCCCAAAATTACGCAGGGGGGTGTTGAATTGTGATGTTGTGTCATCTCTATTCGGTGGTGCGATTAAACTTGGTGTTGATGAGATTCTAAGGATCCTGATGCTACCGGAGAAGGAAGTTTTTATTTTTTAATATTAAATAACGCGAGTTAGCTGCCATCTCGAATCCTATGTGCAACTTACCTTTCCCCAGGAGACCCATCGAATAATATTCAATATTTATCAAAAACAAAGAACTGAAAAAACTTGGTATCCCACAATTGAATATAAACAAATTAATAAATTTTGTCAACAATTTTCACATTTTTTTTGGCGAACGGTTTAGTTTTATAATGAAAAACTGTGATTTTCAGATGGAAAATACACAATCTTCTTACACTCTAAACTTTATCCCTTTTTTTCATTCTCATAATCACTACGCTGCCGGTTTCATCATGTTTAAATTTTATACTGTCCATCAAATGCCGCATTAGAAATATTCCACGTCCGCTTTCTCTAAGTAAATTCTTTTCTTCCAAAGGGTCGGGCAATTCTTGCTCGGTAACCCCTAAACCTTCGTCATGCACTTTTACTTCGATAGATGATTTTGTAACCTTACAAGTGATTATAACCTTTTTCTTCGGATCGCGTAGGTTACCGTGAGTTATACTGTTGTTAACAGCTTCGGTTGTTGCGACAAGTAAATTGTGGAATTGTATTTCTCCTAAACGTATATAATTATTCACTTCATATAAAAATTTTTCAACCTTAATAACCTCTTTCGGTTTACTTTTTAGAGAGAGTAAAAATATTTTATCCAAGGAGCGGCGCATAAGTTTATAAAAAAATCTTTATGTTCATGTATAAATTCGTTGAACTGTGGTTTATTGTTCCGGTAAATTCTATCTTTTCGTAAAATCCTTTTATCATTAGCTCGACCGATGAATCTATATTCCAAAATATTGAACCAATCGGACCGATGCTGCGAAGAAAACTCTCGATATGTTTTAACTTTCCTTCGTACTTGAAACTTGATTGACTAAAGTAACGAATACCGACTGAGAAAAGCAAATATTGTGTCGGCGAGTAACGCGTTTGTCCGATGTAAGTTTTATCCTCGAAGTAGTTGATGGGTCTGCCCTTGAAGGCTTTCCAATTCAGCTCGCCTCTTTCGTACAAGCGTATATGATTGTACCAGTCGAAGGCAATTTTATTAGTGATGTTTATCGATGTTGAGTCGGTGAATGAAAACTGTCTGAATGAAAAACTTTTTATTGAACTCAACCGATCTTCAAAATCGTACGCTGTATAATTTGCTAAAACCTCGAACGTATTAGTAGTTGAGAATGATTTATATGGATTGTACTGCAAACGCGGAGCAAATCTAAAAATACGATTCCAGTTATTGTTAGCGCTCCTTGTTTTCAATAAGTACACGACATGAGTTAAGTAAGCATTGACCGGTATTTGTACAGAAAAATATTGATTCACAGTGTGATGGGTTGTAAGGTTATAAACCATCCACAATTCGTCCCTGTCGTCATCGTTAAGGGTGCTTGGTGTATCATAACGCAATATGCTGCTCGAACCCGACAATGCAACCTTATGGTTATCTGATAAAGCAATATTCATGACCCCCGAGATAGTATTTCGCCGGGAAATATTGTTTTTCTTGTCTTCGTCCCTTTTTTTATTTTCAAAAAGAAGAGTCGGAATGTTCAAATCCCCAACTAAGCTGTGTGTAACATCTCTTTCCCCATAAATAATTTGAACCTGAGTGTTAAAATGATTCGAAGGAATATATCTCAGTTGGCTTACGCCTTCTATCTTGAAATCGTGAATCTTATTGTCAAAATACCTTGAGTCGAAACCGGTAATATCCGACGGTTTATATCTGATCGACCTGTCAATCTCTCTTAAGGATGCCGCCCCATTTAAAGAAATTTGCAAACCGTTACCGGCATAATAATCGAGAGTATCGTAAGCTGAGAACGTATATTCGTTTCTGCGCTCTATATTGTTCAGGACGTTATACTGTGATTGGATTTTTGAATCGGCTGTAAAGTAGAATTCCTTAAGATTCTTTTTGTAAGAAAGGTTTATAACGTTGCGTGTATTCTGGAAGAAATCTCTCTGTATCGATAAAGAAAGATTGTGTGTTTCTAATTTTCTCGGGCTCAGGTAATTACCTTCGAAATATCCTAAGAAAGATGTTTTAAAGCTGCTAAGTTCAAAGTTATCAGTCCTGGCATTTAGTAAGTATGAAAACCCGCGATCATCTTGTTCCAGTTGTTTGTCGAAACGCATTCCTATCAAAGGTTCGATTGTGAATTCATTAGCCGGACGGTATTCAAGTCCTCCGTAAAATGACTGTGAGGACACGTTGCCCAATCTTTCGCTCTGGTTATCTGACAATATCAGTGAAAATAGACGGGACGATACACTCAGGGACGGTGAGATTTTGTAGTGCATCAACAACTCCGCGTTTTGCTCATCCCTGGTAAGAATTTTAGCGGTTCGTATAACTGAAGATTTAAATTGTTCGTTTAATTGAAAGTCAAATTTGTCGAAAATATTTCGGTAAAAAATAACTCCATCCCACTTTGAAGTATTAATGTTGTTATCGAAACCAAAAACCACTGAATTAGGCAGCGGAGTATGTCCATAAAGATAGAGTGTTGAAGATGCTGTATCTATTTGTGCAAATAAAAGATGGGAGGAAAAAAATAAAAAAAGTATTGCAGATAAAATTTTAGAAAACATTATGCAAACCCACGGGACATTCCACCATCGACGTTTATTGATATACCGGAGATAAATGCCGAAGTTTCTGAAGCTAAAAAAATCACTGCTGAAGCAATATCATCAGGTCGAGCAAATCTCCCAAAAGGATTTTCGGTTGTCATGGCTTGACGAATCTCTGCGATTGTCTTGCCTTGGATTGCAGCCAATGAGCTTAAAGTCGCCTCCGTCGACGATGTTTCTGTAAATCCCGGATTAACAGCGTTGACCGTTATATTATCTTTAGCGATCTCAAGAGCGAGTGACTTTGTAAAATTTAATAGAGCGCTGTTTGTAATTCCGGGAATCATCATCAAAGGAGAGGGTTCCTTTCCGGCTACTCCAATAATGTTAATGATTTTACCGCCGCCTTGTTGCTGCATATAAGGAATTACCTCACGCGCCGCGCGAATATAACCTAATAATTTTACTTGAAAGTAATCCTCGATAAGCTCATCATTTATTTGGCTTATCCCGCCTATCGTTGACCCGCCTGCATTATTGACCAGTATATCAATCCGTTTATACTTAGCAATAGTTTTTGCAACAACACGTTTGATGTCGTTTGATTTTGAAATATTTGCCTTGACGGTATAAGTTTCGGTATGAAACTTTTCTTTAATTTCATTTTCGACCTGTTTAAGTTCTTCTTCTCCTCTAGCGCAAAGTATTAAGCGGGCACCTTCGTTAGCTAAAGCGTAAGCAATAGCTTTTCCGATACCACGACTGGCGCCTGTGACTATTGCTACTTTTCCGTGTAAACCGGTGTTCATTTAATTACCTTCTTTAGGTTAAGAATTTTTGTTTGAATCGTTAACTTGTTTGGATAAATCTTGCCAATTATATTTTGGCGAGTAATTTAGTTTTTCTTTTGCTTTGTGAGATGAGATTAATGACATTTTATCCGAAAAATTCGGATGTGTGCTCTTTGTTGCAGGATAGAAATTTTTAATTAATGTTTTTGAATCCACACCCGCCCAGTTCTCGTCGGCAGTAATGAAAAAGACATCGTACTGAGAAAGTCCATCCGTGGTTAATGCAAGATTAAAAGCCCGTGCAGCATCGTAGACATGGACATAAGCCCAGAGATTTTTGTGCCATTTGGGATAATCGGTTACGAGGTTTTTGTAAAAATCGATCATAGTTTCTTCCGGAACCCATACCCAGGGCATACGAATCGAAATTGTTTTAATGTCCGTTTTGAGTGAATAACTTTTCAGAATTTGTTCGCACGTTATTTTCGATAAACCGTACGGGTCTTGTGGGTTCGTTGGATGATCCTCGTCTATCGGAAAATAATCCGGTGAAAATTCTTTAGTGCGGAAGGCAAAGCCGAGTGTGGACTCGCTTGATGCGAGTATCACTTTTTTAACATTTCCCTTCGAAGCGGCTTCCATGATGTTAAACGTTCCTAATACATTCGTGCTGAAAACTTTCTCCGGCGGATGATTTAATGGATGGGGTATGCCGGCAAGGTGGATAACAGCTTCATACTCTGAAACCACTTTTGTCAAAGCGGGTAAGTTCATCATATCCACCCAATGAAATCGGCATTGCGGACATTCCGGTTCTTTGATATCCAATATACCGACTTTGTGATGCTTTAATAATTCCGAGACTACGTATTTTCCTACTGAGCCGCTGCCGCCTGTTACAAGTACGTTCATATTGTTTTCTCAATTATTATTTACATTGGTTACGCTAATTTGAATTTTTCGCCTCTTGTAGGAATCGATATGTTCTTGTAGTTACGCGCTTCCAGTTCCTTCTTAAAATATTCAGACCTTTCCGATTCTCCATGCACGATGAATAGTTTTTTTAGAATATTGGAATTGAACTGTGTCGCGTATTTTAAAAGCTCGCCTCCGTCTGCATGTGCACTGAAGGATTCTAATACTTCGACATCTGCGTTTAGTCTGTAGAACTTATCGAAAATTTTTATCTCCGGTTGTCGTTCCACAATTCTCCGACCTAATGTATGCTCAGCCGTATATCCGACGAACAGGATTGTGTTTCTCGAATCTTCTACATTGTTCGCAAGATGGTGCAATATTCTGCCCGCCTCGCACATACCAGAAGCTGAGATGATTATATACGTTCCCTTTTTGTCGTTCAAAGCTTTCGAGTCTTGAGTGTTCTGTATATATCGGATTTGGTTAAACCCAAATGGGTCGTGGCGTTGCAATATATGTGATGCTGTCTCTTTATCGAAGCACTCGGGGTGAAGTTTATAGACTTCAGTCACGTTTACCGACAAAGGACTATCCACGAATATCGGGATCTGAGGTAGTTTTCCGGCTTCGGAAAGTTTGTACAATGTGTACACAATATCTTGCGTTCTGCCGACACTGAATGCCGGAATAATAATTTTTCCACCTTTCTCCAAAGCGCGCCGTATGATGCGTTCGAGTTGGCTTTCCATCAGGTCGGGGGGATCATGCTTCACACCGCCGTAAGTGCTTTCCATTATCAGATAATTTACATCCCCCATAAATTCGGGGTCTTTAATTATCGGGAGATTCCATCTTCCGATGTCTCCAGAAAAACCTAAGGTTGTCGTTTTTCCATTGTCTGTTGCTGTTATCCGAATACCCGCCGAGCCGATTATATGCCCTGCATCGAAAAACTGTGCCTTTACACCGTCGCAAACCCTAAATTCTTTGTGATAAGGAACCGATTGAAAATTTCCTAAAGTGTTCAACACATCTTGTGGTGCGTAGATTGGTTCAATTTCTTGTTTACCGTTTTTCTTTGCTTGTTTGTTAAAGTATTCGGCATCTTTCTCCTGTATATAAGCGCTATCAATTAACATTACGCTGCATAAATCTCTGGTCGCTGGTGTTGAATATATAGTCCCGTCGAAACCGCGTTTAACCAAACTCGGCAAACTTCCGCTGTGGTCGATGTGGGCGTGTGAGAGGATAACCGCATCTATTGATTTGGGGTCGAAGGGGAAATTCCTGTTTCGTTCATTTGCCTCGATTCTTTTGCCCTGATACATTCCGCAGTCTAAAAGGATTTTTTTTCCGTTTACTGAAACGAGGTGCATTGAACCGGTAACTGTTTGCGTGGCTCCGATGAATGTTAATTCCATGAGGAGTTCCTTGAATTTATATTCATTAATGATTATATTTAATTTGAAATTAACTTATAAACTAATCTAACGTATTTCGGTGGTTTACCTTATGGATGATGACATAAACATATTCAAGATTATTAAGTGGATCAGCGTTGCTGCTCTTGTTGCCGTGCCTGTATATTTTGTCGTAAAGCATATTTCTGAAAAAGAAGATACTGCATCAAATTACGATGACGAGAACATATTTGCTTCTGAATTAGAATAAATTTCAAAAATTAGTTGCACCTTTTCTCGGTCTATTATATTGCCAATTGGGACTTGTGTGGACCGAACAGGGCGGAGGAAGATATTTTTTATTAAATATTTCATCAACCGTCTCCGGACAGTATTCAGTTGCTAAGTCTTTGGTTTCCGAGCAAATTATTTCATGAACTATACCCTCAGGCTCCGTAAAAAATTCTAACGGCAGCCCAATCGATTTATCCTGGTAAGCGTAATTCATAAAACGACCCCAAATAGGAGCTGCTGCTCTTCCACCTTGCCCGTCCCAGTTTGTAAAATGAACATTCTTGTTATCAAATCCTATCCAGACACCTGCCGTCAAACGTGGAGTGAATCCGATGAACCACGCATCGGCGTATTCCTGAGTCGTTCCGGTTTTACCCGCAGCCGGTAAATGAAAATAATTTCTAACACGCATACCCGAGCCTCCGTTCACTGCATCTTCCATAATATTTGTCATTATGTAAGCGGTTTCCTTGCTTAACACTTCTTTCCTTGCGGGTTGGTTTTCTTCGATGATGTTACCGTCTTTATCTTCAATCTTAAGAATTGAAATCGGTTCGACGAGTATTCCTTCGTTCGGAAAAACGCTGAAGGCAGCTACCAACTCAAGCGGCTGAACTTCTCCTGTCCCTAATGCTAAAGACTCGTATGGCGGAAGTTTTGAAGTAATACCCATACGATTTGCATAATCAACCACTTGATGAATAGGAGAAATTTCCATAATTGCCCGAACTGCGAGCAAATTTATAGAAAATTTTATTCCGTCTCGTATTGTGTTTTTACCGCCGAATGTTCCGTCAAAGTTTGACGGCGTCCATCTTTGTCCGTTTGCCATTACCATTGTAACCGGTTGGTTTAAAATCTCGAATGACGCTGCATACCCGTTGTCGATTGCAACTGTATAAATAAACGGCTTGAATGTAGAACCGGCTTGACGGTAAATTTGTGTAACGTGGTTGAGTCCGTACTTGAAGTTTTTGTAATTCGAGCCGCCAACCATAGCTGCGATACCACCGTTTCGATGGTCGAGTACGACAAAACCAACTTCAACGCGTTGAGACGTTTTCTTAACCGAATCAATAAATGCTTTGTTGTGTTTTAAACTGCTAGCAATGCTGTCTCGTTCTGATATAGATTTTGCATTACGGTATTCATAGGAAGTTCTAATCGTTTGGGATATAGCTGAAGTCAGCACGTCGCGGTTTTTCTCCCAATTCCACTGTTTGTTGAATAAATTCTGGTATTCCGCTAAATGTTCATCTACAGATTGATTCGCATACTTTTGCATGCGGCTGTCGAGTGTAGTATAGATTGATAAACCATCCCGGTATATATCGAATCCGTACGTATCTGCTTTTTGCATCAACTGCTGTCTGATGTACTCAACAAAATGCGGAGCGATTCCGGCAGTTCCTACACCTTCTGACGATCGGACTTGAATTTCTTTTTCTTTTTCTTTTTCGGTTTCCTTTTCTTCAAGGTAGTTGTATTTGAGCATTTGATCAAGGACTGTATTGCGTCTGCTTTTTGCACGGTCGGGGTAATTAATTGGGTCGTAGTTAGCGGGTCCTTTCAGCATACCTATTAACAATGCTCCTTCGCTCAGAGTTAAAGCGGCTGGAGGTTTACCAAAGTATATCTGTGAACCGGCAGAAATTCCATAAGCGCTTCTCCCAAAGTACGCAACGTTCAAATACATCTCTAGTATTTCGTCTTTTGTGTAATTCGATTCTATCTGGACTGCGGTAATGAACTCTCTGAACTTTCGCGTGATTTTGTCGTGCAATTTTTTACGCTCGACTTTTAAATCATAAAGGTTTCTTGCAAGCTGCTGCGTAATAGTGCTGGCTCCTTCGCGAAGCCGGAATGTTATAATGTTTTTTACCATCGCACGTATAAATCGCGGTAGGTCAACTCCCCAATGATCCCTGAAATTTTTATCTTCGGTGGCAATCAGCGCATTGATGACTTGGGGAGGAAGCTGGTGTAAACTGACGTATGTCCGGTTCTTGATATAAAATTGGTCGAGTACTTCGCCGTCGATTGAATAAACCTTTGTGGCAAGTTCTGCCTTTGGGTTTTCAAGTTCTTCTAAAGAAGGTAACCCGGAAATGATATATGGTATGTATATGCCAAGAAAAACAAGGGACACTACAATCGCTGCTATCCACTTCTTTTTATGTCTTTGCCAAAAACTTTTTTTTGCCATTCTTGCAGCCATTTTTACTTAAACTTTATCTGCCCATTTTTTAAGTTCAATCTTGCCGTCGGTAAATTCCGCGTATGTAAAATGATTAATCCAATCACCAAGGTTCACGTACAAGCCGTTTTCAATTTTTAAGATGGTCGGAACGTGCCTATGTCCCATAACTACGATATCGTAACCTTCTTTTATTTTTTGTTCAGCGGCTTTTTTCATGCCGTCGTCTTCGCCGTAGTGTTTATGCGCTGTATGTTTTCTGCTGGTAACCGAGAACTTTCTCGCTATGCGAATTCCTAAATCGGGATGGAGCAATTTGAAAAGACGTATGTTCAACGGACTACGGAATATCTTTTTGATTATCAGATACCCGTTGTCATTTGTCGCCAAACCGTCGCCATGGTGCATGTAAATTTTTTTTCCGTCAATTTTTACATCAAACGGGTCTGCGTAAATTTTAATTCCTATTTCATCCCTAAAATAATTATCCATCCAGTAATCGTGATTGCCGGCTAAATAATGAACCGCAATTTTATTTTGGACTAACTCATCTAACTTTGAAATTATACGATGAAAACCTTTTGGTATTACCGTTTTGTATTCGAACCAGGCATCGAATAAATCGCCTAATATAAAAAGCGAATCGGCATCCTTCTGTATGTTCATTAAAAAAGAAATTAACCGTTGTTCCTTTACTTTCTCTTCCTCTTTAGTTCCAAGACCTAAATGCGCGTCGGATATGAAGTATGCTTTCGACATTCAGTTTATTTAATAATTGTGATATTCAAGTTGATTGGCTGGCTGAAGCGGCTGCACCAACCTTCTGCGTCGGAGCAATAAAAATAATTTAATTTACCTTTAATCGTGTGAGTTCCCGGAGACAGATTCTTTTTTATTCTTAGATTCTGTATAAATGGTTTTTCGGTATCGAGGTAATTATCTTTTTTCATCTTTGAGGTTTTCGCTTTGCCGTTAATTACCAGCTCTTTCTCAAATTCAAATTCTATAGGCGGGTCGAGGTTTATGTGTATTCCTTTCTGAGGTTTAAATGTAACTAATAACTGAGCTTTACCGCCGGACCTGACTTCGTTTGGTTTAAGAGTGATTGTTACATCAACATACTCGTTCTCGATTTTTTCTCCTCCGGTTTTAGCGAATGAGAAAAATGAACAAAGGATTATTAGATAAACGAGTTTTTTCATAAGATAATTGATTTTTTAATTAATAGACTACTCATTTTTACGAAAATTTAAGGGAAAAAGCAAATAATACTATTGCTAATGGTATCTTTTTTTTATATCATGTATATAGTAGTTCTCGTATTCACCAAGTAAGTGCTATCTCGGTTAGTATGCCATGGAGATAGAAATAAGATAAAGGGTTAGATTATGAAAATTACAATTCGTTTAATATTGTCGCTACTTTTAGTAGCAATATTAGTTGCAGGCGTATTCTCATTCTTTCAAATTCGCCTCGAAAGACAAGACCAGATTGAAGAACTCAATCGCCGCTGTATTTTATTGGCGGAGAGTCTTCAGGAATCCATCAAAAATTTACTACCCCCTAATTATAAAACAAAGTTAAATCAATTAGTCGAAAAATTTGGTAATCGGGAACGCCTTTACGGAATTGTAATATACGATGGTCAAAACGATATTTTAGCTATAACTCTAGGGCTTAAAGTTAAAATTCCTGAACATATAGCACAGCTAAAATCTTCATTTGATGAAGACACAACAAAATATTCTGTTGAAACTTTACAGGGTAAAGAAATTCATACCTATATCTATCTTATGAAGGAGGATGGGAAAGTACTCGGGAAGCTGGGGCTTTTTCATGACATTTCATACATTAACACGCGACTCGAAAGCATTTGGCGATATAATTTTATTCGGCTTCTGACTTTATCACTATTAATTATAGTTACTACAGTATTGGTTGTTCGTTGGAGTATAGTCGGCCCGATAGCTAAGATAGCTGAGCGGTTAAAAAATATAAGGATGGGTAAAAGCACAAAAAATATTGAAATACCGAAAGGAGATTTATTAGGTCCACTCGCTATCGAAGTAACTCACTTAGCAAAAAGTTTATCGATTGCAAGAGCAAAAGCTGAAGAAGAAGCAAGATTAAGAATTATCGGCGAGAAGACTTGGACCGCAGAACGATTAAAAGAACATGTGCGTCTGGAACTTGGTGAAAAAAATTTAATTTTAGTTTCAAATCGAGAACCATATATGCATATTAAAAAAGGTCGAAAAATAGAAAGTATTATCCCGGCAGGAGGTTTGGTTACGGCTTTAGACCCGGTGCTTCGTGCATGCGGCGGAGTGTGGGTAGCACACGGAAGTGGAGATGCCGATGTTGAGACTGCCGATAAAGATGGGAAATTGAAAGTACCACCCGAGGAGCCACTATATACACTCAAGCGCGTTTGGCTAACCAAAGAAGAAGAAGAGGGTTACTACTATGGATTTTCAAACGAAGGCATTTGGCCCCTTTGCCACATTACACATACCAGACCTGATTTCAGATTAGCAGATTGGATATATTATCAAAAAGTAAACGAAAAATTTGCTGAAGCTGTTTTAGAAGAAATAAAAAATGAAAATGAACCATTAGTTATTATTCAAGATTATCATTTTGCATTATTACCTTTTTTGATAAAATCAAGGAGACCCGATGCAAAAGTTGCTATATTTTGGCATATCCCTTGGCCCAATCCAGAAGCGTTTAGCATTTGTCCTTGGCAAAAGGAAATTTTAGTTGGTTTATTAGGCGCCGATTTAATAGGATTTCACATCCAGTTTCACTGCAATAATTTTTTGGAAACTGTTGATAGGGTTTTAGAATCAAAAATTAATTGGGAACAATTTTTTGTAGAAAAAGGTGGTCAAACTACATTTGTAAAACCATTTCCGATTAGTGTTGCTTTTCCAAGCCTTCTCGCTACGCAATTTGCCGAATCCAGACCAAACGAATTAATTAAATCGGAGATATTTAATGAGTTAGGTATAACAGCAGAATATTTAGGTGTCGGAGTAGATAGGATCGATTATACAAAAGGAATAATCGAGCGGTTTAAAGCCATCGAAAGGTTTTTCGAAAAGTATCCCAATTACATAGGAAAATTTACTTTTGTTGAATTAGGCGCGCCAAGCCGAACTCATATAAAACGTTATCACGATTTGATTGCAGAAGTAGAAACCACGGTAGAAAAAATATGCTGGAAGTTTCAATCAAAAAATTGGAAACCGATTGTTTTTCTTAAAGCACATCATAATCACAAAGATATTAACCGTTTTTATGTATGTTCCGATGTGTGTATGGTTACTTCGTTACACGATGGGATGAATTTGGTGGCTAAAGAATTCGTTTCCGTACGAAATGATGAAGATGGAGTTCTGATTTTAAGCCAGTTTACAGGTGCATCAAGAGAATTACAGGACGCTATCATGGTCAATCCTTATGATATTGAACAAATGGCTGATGCGATACATACCGCTTTAAATATGAAGCTTGAAGAGAGAAAAGAAAGGATGCAGCATCTTCGCGGCGTAATAAGAGAACGAAATATTTACAGATGGGCAGGTAATTTAGTATCAACATTAAATCGCATTCGAATTTCCAAAGCGGTCGAAGAACCAGTATGACGAAATGAAACCTAAATATTTATTCGATAAAAAATATAAGGCTTGGAATACGCTCCAGAATGAATTGCTTAATTTGAAAAAACCTATTTTTATTTTTCTGGATTATGACGGCACAATTGTTCCTATTCAAGAAAAACCTATGCAAGCAATACTACCCGAATCTACAAGATTACTACTCGACGGATTAGCTCATCATCCCAACGCTTATGTGGGTATTGTCAGCGGTCGGTCGATGACCGATATCAGAGGAATGATAAAACTAACATCTCTGTTTTACATAGCAAACCATGGATACGAAATATATTCAAGAAAAATTAAATGGCATCATCCAATAGTAACTGATATTCTACCAATACTGAAAAAACTCCTTGCTGGTATTGAAAAGGCACTTAAAACAGTTCATGGTGCTCTGATTGAAAATAAAAATATTACTTTAAGTATTCACTACAGACAATTATCAGGAATTCCCGTTTATTCACTTAAAAGAATAATAAAAAGTAAAATGCAGGAGTATTCGCGTTCCCTAAAAATTTCTTCAGGTAAAAAGGTTTTTGAAATAAGACCGAAAAATAATTGGAATAAAGGCAAAGCAATTTTTAAATTGATAGAATTATTTAATGTTACCGCCAAACCGCTTATCGTATATATTGGAGACGACAGAACGGATGAGGATGCCTTTCGGCTTTTACCAAAAGAGGCATTTACTGTCTATGTTGGCAACAATTCCTCTTCGAAAGCAAAATATTTTTTGAATCACCCGAACGAAGTTATTTTATTCTTAAAGAAACTGAATCATTCACTCGTTTTTAGAAAGGAGATATAATAGTATGGCTGAAAAAGGACCATTTTATTTTCATACCCGGCAAAACTTAATATATCTTACAGGAAGAAAAGCGAAAAATTTGAAAGAATTGTTGGATGGTATTAAAGAAGCGCCCAGCTCGTCGATATATTATCATACTCACCATTATTTACAGCAGCACGAGTATTTATCGCCCGAACCGCCAAACGATTTTGCTTATTGGATAAAAAATGTTTATCAAGAAAACGTTCTGGCGGAGCGGTTGGCGGGTATGGATCTAAGAACGTTTAATAGATTAAGAGATATTCGCAGACGGTTAATTGAAATTATTCAAGAAGTGATAAACAGTGAAGAGTTCGCCGACCGTAACGTACCAAAAGGCATGGAATTTCATTTTATGAAAGCTCAGACGTTTATTTTCCCGACGAAAATTCAAGCAAAAAATTTATTGGAATTTAAAGAGTCGCTAAGTAAGGTTTCGTTAAACTCAATTTATTTTCATATGTTTGAATCCAGACTTAGGCTTGAAAGCGACTTATGCGATTTTTCGATTTGGTTAAGAGATTCGCTCGGTGAAGATAAATTAGCCAAAGAGTTCAGCTCACTTGACCCGTACACTCACACTCTCGAAAGTTTAAGGTCTAAAATTATCAAACTTATCACTAAACGAATCGAGGAGGCTGCAAATGTTAACAATTAGAGATTACGAACCGGTTGTTGGTGCTGATGTTATAGATGAGCTTGAGCTTTTTGCGGGCAGATTATCAGGTAAGGTCATACAGAACATAAATTCGACGGCCGTAGGAGGTGGTGTTGCAGAAATTTTAATTCGTATGATTCCGCTTCTAAAAGACATCGGCGTTGACGCCCGCTGGGATGTGATAAAAGGCGACGAGAAATTCTTCCAGGTTACAAAAAAAATGCACAATGCCTTACACGGCAGCAAGGTGAATTTTTCTAAAGAAGAAATAGAAATATTTATAGAAACAAATAAAACGAATGCGGCAAGTATGGATTTAGTAGGAGATATTATGTTTATCCACGACCCGCAGCCGATTGGTCTCGTGGAAAAAAAGGTCAAAGACCAAAAATGGATATGGAGGTGCCATATTGATTTTTCAAGACCGGACGAATTCACTTGGAATTTTCTGAAAAATTATATAGAGAAATACAACATTAGTATTTTTTCTGCGCCATCGTTTGCTCGTCAACTTTTAATCCCCCAAGTTTTGATATCTCCATCAATTGACCCGCTTAGCGATAAGAATCGTGATTTACCACAGGAGACTATAGCCCGTGTGTTGGAGCAATTTAATATTGATAAAAACAGGCCTATCGTTACACAGATATCACGCTTCGATTATCTCAAAGACCCGGTGGGAGTTGTAAAGGCATATCACCAAGTTAAAAAGTATATAGATTGTCAACTCGTCCTTGCGGGGGGCGGTGCGACGGATGATCCTGAGGGTGAAAAAGTGCTCACCGAAGTTCAAGAAGCCGTTGGTGATGATAAAGATATTTTTCTATTATTACTTCCTCCGGCAAGCGATATTGAAATAAATGCTTTACAGCGAGCATCTTCTGTGGTATTGCAAAAATCACTCCGCGAGGGTTTTGGATTAACAGTTGCCGAAGCGCTCTGGAAATCCAAACCGGTAATTGCTGGGGCTGTAGGCGGTATCCCTTTACAGATCACTAACAAGTACTCAGGTTTATTGACTAATACAATTGAAGGCACTGCTTTTGCGTTAAAACAATTACTGCAGAATCCAGATTATGCTAAACGCTTAGGTGAAAATGGACACGAGCATATAAAGAAAAATTATTTAATTACCCGGCATCTGAAAGATTATCTACTGTTATTCCTTTCGTTAGATCATCAAGGTGAGAATATAGTTAATTTATAGTCAAATAATGCTTGCTTCTTTTTCAAATATTGTGTATGATTATATTGTGATGAGAAAAATAAATCATATTATTGTTTACATTTCTTTTATTACTTATTTGAATATCAGTCTTCTTGCACATTTTGCAATTCTCGGTAGTTTTGTAAATGGAGGAGACAAACTTTTTCTGGTGGCAGATGAAAAAAAATCGCGTCCCATCGATTCACGTCCCTATGTTATTCCTACGAAACATATTGCTATTTCTGTACGTGTAGAAGTTCCGTCGGAAGCCTCAATCTCAACTCTTCAATTTCCCATTAATTGCAGCTTCAGATACAGTAATGTAAATTTAACCCTGGTTTCATATTCCTCGGGAGAATATCGTCGTTACCTGCCGCGTGACCCGCCTGTAGTATAGTTTTCCTACTAAATAATTTCATCTACAATAATTTAAATCCATCCTAATAATTAAAGATGGATAAATATAACATATTTGAACGGAGAACTATTATGATAGATAAAAATATTTCTAAACAGGCGTCGGAAACTGACGAAGGATTTTCTAAGGGTTTAATATTGTTAATTGTTGTGCTTATATTTGCAGTGATATTTATGCTGTTAAAAGTTAGTGGAGTATTTTAGAGCGAAAACCACATAACAAAGAGAGGGAAATACTTAGAAGGTTGAGAGTATGAAACAACTCTGGGAATATCTATGCTTTTCTTTTTACCTCGACTCTCTGAAGTAAAAGCATGCCTGTAAGAATTAATATCCCAACCGACAGTATCGCTGTGCGTTGATTAAAAGCTGATGAGATATAACCAAATAGGAGGGGACCTATTATTGCAGATGCCTTGCCAAAAAAAGAATAAAACCCAAAAAACTCCGTTTTCTTATCCAACGGTGTAATGGTCGACATCAAACTCCTGCTCGTGGATTGTGAAGACCCTAACGCAATACCGGCTAATATGCCCACCGCGTAAAAAAGAGTTTTGTCGGTAACGAAGTATGCAACAATCACGATTGCAAGCCACAACAAAAGTGTAGCAGTTAATGTTTTTTTCTGTCCGAAGTGGTCTGCGAGTATCCCGAAGATAACCGAGCCTGCGATAGCCGAGGTTTGAACCATTGCGAAAAAAATAACTATGTCGATAATTTCGAAGTGCAGAGATTCTCTGGCAAAGATTGATGAAAATATAATAATTGTATTTATGCCGTCTATATAAATAAAGTATGACAGCAAAAACCTGCCGATATTTTTATATTGACTGAATTGCTTAAGAGTGCCTATGACTCTGTCGAAACCAATTTTAATGAAATTTATTTTTAAACTTGCAGTTCTCCCTTTTTCTTTCAGGAATAAAAATAATGGTAAGGAAAAGAAAAAGAAAAAAGCCGCCGCGATTAAAAAAGTATAACGGATATTTATAATGTTGTCGGATGTAAAACCCTTTAAAAAAAGAGGATAGGTAACAAGCAGTGTTACAAGAGAACCGATGTAGCCCATTGCGTAGCCGTACCCCGATACACGACCGTAACTTTTTTCAGTTGTAATTTCAGGAAGGAATGCGTCGTAGAAAACAAGCCCGGCTTCGAAACCGATATTCGCTAGTATTAGAAGCAGCATTCCCATAAAAACCATAGATTCAGTGGTTAAGAAAAGGCCTGTGGTTGCTAAAATACACAAGAGTGTAAAGATTAGAAGGAATCTTTTTTTGCCGGTTCCGTAGTCTGCAACGGCGCCAATAATTGGGGAGATGATTGCAACGATTAGCATTGAAATACTGAATGACAAGCCCCACAAGAAGTCGCCTCCGTCTTGCCCTTTTGCAATTATCTCTTTGAAGTAAAGCGGATATCCGACGGTGAGTATTAGTACATAGAAAGCAGTATTGGCAAAATCGAAGAGGGTCCAAACAAATATCTGAGAACGGTTTCGCATGTCAGCGTTTCAGCTTGCTTATTCCTTTTTAGCTGGCTTGGATAATTTTGCAGACGGCAAAGTTGAAGTCGATATTAACCCACGGCCTGATTTTGCGAGCTTGTTATCCATTTTTAATTGTTCATAAACCGAGTCGAGAACACCGTTGATGAATTTGCTGCTTTTTTCAGTGCTGTAATTTTTTGCAATTTCAATCGCTTCGTTGATCGTAACTTTGGGAGGAATTTCATGCAAGTACATTAATTCACAAATGCCCATTCTGAGCAAGAATTTATCTATAACTGCAATTCTATTGAATTCCCAATTTGCAACTTTAGATTTGATTACACTATCCAATTCTTCCTGGTGTTGTATTACTTTATATATAAGCTGTTTAGCGAAATCGAAATCAGCTTTGTGGTCGTGTAAGTCAACAAGAATTGTATCTATCACAAAAGTTATCGGTTCTTTGGAAATATCGTGAGCATATAAAACCTGTAAAACTTTTTCCCTGATTGTCCGTCTGCGGAATGTTACCATAATTTTAAACTAACTTTCTAACAATAATCATGAGGCAGGGGCTAATGCAGCATCCCTGCCTTATTAAATTGAATCCTAGCGGTATAGTTCGCCTAATCGACCGGCAAATTCCGACTTACCTGAATAAATTTGTCGAATATTGCCGATAGACGTTATTCGTTCTTCTGCTAACTTGTTGGATGCCTCGTGAGTTGGAATATTTTCCTTTTTGGCTATATCAAGAATTTTCTTAATCGTGTCGTAAATTTGGCCCGCCTGTCTCATTGCCCGTTCAGGATGATAACCCCCAAGTTCGTTGGCAACGTTAATTAATCCACCGGCGTTAATGGCATAATCAGGCGCATAAATTATACCGCGCTCCAGTAAAATTTTACCATGTTTGTTTTCATCGGCGAGTTGGTTGTTTGCTCCACCCGCAATAATCTTGAACTTCATACGCGGTATTGTCTCATCGTTTACAATCGCACCGAGAGCGCATGGACAAAATACATCAGCATCAACGTCATATATTTTGTCGGGATGGACATATTCTGCTTTAGATTCAGCGGCAACAGCCTTGGCTTTGTTTTCGTAAATATCAGTTACATAAATTTTTGACCCTTCTTTTGCGAGATATTCACAAAGAAATTTTGCAACTTGTCCTGCACCCTGAACGGCAACCTTTTTCCCGACCAATGAATCGCTTCCTGTTAGTTGTTTCATACAGGCTTTCATACCCACATACACGCCATGAGCTGTGAAAGGAGAAGGGTCTCCGCTGCCGCCAAGCGCCTTATCGATTCCCGTTACGTACTTTGTTTCCATTCTAACGTATTCCATATCTTCTACCGTTGTGCCTACATCTTCAGCAGTGATATATCTGCCTGCAAGCCCGTCTACAAACCTTCCGAAGGCACGGAACATCGATTCATCCTTATCCTTGTTTGGGTCGCCGATAATGACCGCTTTACCGCCGCCTAAATTTAAACCTGCGACCGCCGCTTTGTAAGTCATACCCCGTGATAGACGTAATACATCTATTAACGCATCATTTTCTGAAGCATACATCCACATGCGTGTGCCGCCTAAGGCGGGGCCTAAAGTTGTGTCGTGAATTGCAATTATAGCTCGTAAGTTGGATTCTTTATGCGATAAAAACACAACTTGTTCATGCTCTTTTTTCCTGATTTCCTCAAATATGTTCATATCTTTCTCCATTTTGTTAAATTGTTCCGGTGTTGTATCTATTATAAATTTTATCGGGTAAAAGTGTAATTCGTGGGATATTGAGCGAAGGATGTTTATCTACGTTAACTGTTGTCCCGAATACGTCTTTGATATTTCTCTCACAGAGGATTTCGTTCACCGGCCCATAGGCGGAAACTTTTCCTTCTTTAAGAAGCAGTATCTTATCGCTAAACATCGCTGCTAAGTTTAAATCATGAAATACGGAAATCACCGAGATGCTTTGTTCCGTTGCAAGTTGTTTTATTAAAGCAAGCATCTCAAGTTGATGTGATAAATCGAGATGAGTATTCGGCTCGTCGAGTATTAGAATCGGACACTGTTGAGCCAAGGCGCGGGCAAGAAATACTCTTTGTTTTTCTCCTCCGGACAATTGCTCGAATGGTTTTGATGACAGATGCAGTAAATCAACTTTTTGAAGAGCCTCGTAGGTAATTTTCCTGTCAATATCGCTCTCAAAGCCAAAACCATGTAAATAAGGTGCCCTGCCCATAAGAACTAATTCATAAACGTTAAACGGAAAAACGACGGGATGTATCTGTGGAACGAAAGCTATCAACTTCGATAAATCTTTTCGACCGATGCTCTTAATTTCGGTGTCGAATATTCTTATTTTTCCCGACCCGGGGAGATGAGTTCTATTAATTAACTTTAAGAGTGTGGATTTGCCCGAACCGTTCGGGCCCAAAACGCTTAGGAATACACCTTCCGGTAATGAAAAGGATATATTGGTAAGGCTGAATGGTTTTCCACTGTCCTGACTCTTTTTGAGGGGATAAATGAAAGAAATATTTTCTACATTTACGCTATCCATTTATTTACAAATCTACGTAAAAAAGGGAAGTAATACAAATACCTTTCTTACCATCACCTCGCAGTTGCCAAAAATCCTTCACAGAGCGTAACATCATCTGTGCTGCCGATAATTATTGGGATTCGCATATGTAAAGATGTAGGGATTATGTCAAGTATTCTTTGTTTGCCGTTACTTGCTTTTCCTCCGGCTTGCTCCATTACGAATGCCATCGGGTTGCACTCATACATCAAGCGCAGTTTGCCATCTGGATTATTTTGATCGGCGGGGTATAAAAAAATACCGCCATAAAGAAGTGTTCTGTGAATATCTCCCACCATGGTTCCGATATACCGGAGTGAATAAGGTCTGTCTGTGGCGCTGTCAATTTGTTTTAAGTATTGTACATATTCTTGCATCTTGGAATTCCAAAGATAATAGTTGCCCTCATTGATGCTGTACGTTTTTCCTTTTTTTGGGATTGTGATGTTTTCGTGGGACAGTAAAAATTCGCCGACTGATGGGTCGAGCGTAAAGCCATGAACTCCTTGTCCGGTTGTATAAACGAACATTGTGCTGGTTCCGTAAATAATGTAACCGGCGGCGATTTGTTTATAACCGGGTTGAAGACAATCTTCCAGAGTTCCATGTCCGGAGTTAGATATTCGTCTGTAAATACCGAATATTGTACCTATGGTTATGTTCGCATCAATATTAGATGAACCATCGAGAGGGTCATATGTGAGAACGTAATTCCCTCCGAGATATTTATCAGGGATTTCAATCAAGCCATTGCTTTCCTCCGATGCCATTGCGCAAAGGTGACCGCTATGGTACATTGTTTTGTACATGGTCTCATCCGCAAACAGGTCTAATTTTTTTAAAATATCGCCCGTGAAATTTGTCTGTTCCGTAGTGCCGAGGATATTAACTAAGCCTGCCTTGCTAACTTCACGCCAGATTAATTTTGCAGCCAAAGTTAGACCATATAGCACGGATGTAAATTCACCGGTTGCCGTCGGGTATTTTTCCTCTTGTTCCATTATGAAGCGTTCAAGGGTCATGAATTTTGGTTTTGAGTCCATAAGTTTTCCAATTGATTAATAAAGGGGATGCTTTTGTTTAATTTATCAAACAAAAAATTAAGAAGCAATATTTGTTTGCCTTTATTTTTAAATCTACATATATTCAGTAAAGAAATTTTTATCAAATACGAAGGAGAATTAATGAAAATAGCAGTATGTGTTAACCATGTGCCCGATACAGAAGCTCGAATTAAAATCGGTTCAGACGGGAAAACCATCGATAAAACCGGAATTACATTTATTCTGAATCCTTATGATGAGATTGCCGTCGAGCAGGGGTTAAGGTTGAGAGAAAAATTTGGAGGAGAAGTCGTAGCAATTTCGCTTGGCTCCGATTCAAATAAGGAAACCCTTCGAAAAGCATTAGCGATGGGAGTAGATAAAGCTATACATATAAAAGACGAAACTCAGCGTGATTCATTTGCGGTAGCGAAAGCACTTTCCGATGTCCTTAAGGAGTTAAACCCTGATATAATTTTATTAGGCAAGCAATCTATCGATTACGATAACTCACAAATGCCTGGACTTGTCGGAGAGTTGTTAGGATTGCCATCGGTATCAGTCGTAGTTATGCTGCAGATTGAAAATTCTAAGGTAATCTGCGAGCGCGAAATTGAAGGTGGACATGAAAAAGTAGAGACACACCTACCCGCCGTCATTAGCGTTCAAAAAGGTTTATGCGAGCCGCGATACCCGTCTCTTAAGGGAATCATGGCTTCTAAATCTAAACCCATTGAAGAAAAAAAAGCTACAGACGTTACTGCAAAAGTGGAAGTTATTTCTTTTCGTCTCCCGCCCGCAAAGCAGGCAGGTAAAATAGTCGGTAATGACGTGACTGCTGCCAAAGAATTAGTTCGTTTATTACACGAAGAAGCAAAAATAATTTAAGAAAATTAACAGGGAAATTATGAAAATATTAGCATTCGCAGAACAAAGAGAAGGTAAATTTAAGAAAATAGCTTTTGAAGTTACAAAAGCAGCAAACGATATCTCCGAAAAACTTGGCGCCGAATTAGTAGTTTTAGTCGTTGGGAGCGGAATAGAAATGATTTCCTCCGAACTCGGCGGGTTTGGCACCAAGCGGGTAATTGCGGTTGATGACGCACGCTTGAATTTTTATTCGGCTACGGCTTACGCTAAGATCATTACAGAAGTAGCTCGTAAAGAATCTGCTTCAATATTATTTTTTCCCGCCTCACAATTAGGTAGGGATTTAGCTCCCCGCGTTGCAGTGAAATTAGATGCCGGGTTAGCCACCGATTGTACAGCATTAAAGGTGGAAGGAAATGAGATAATAGCCACAAGACCAATTTTTGCTGGAAAGGTTTTAAGCGACATCAAGGTAACGTCCGACGTAAAGATGTTTACGCTTAGACCCAATGTATTCACAGCTGGCAGCAGCAACGGAACTGCAGCATCGGTTGAAAAGTTGAAAATTGATTTGAACGACGATGATTTTGTTGTTAAAGCAGTAGAGACAAAAGTGAGCACGGGCAGGCCCGATGTTACTGAGGCAAGTATTATAGTTTCAGGAGGGCGTGGTATGAAGGGACCTGAAAATTTTCAGTTAGTAGAACAATTAGCAGAAACATTAGGCGCGGGTGTTGGCGCCTCACGAGCAGTCGTCGATGCTGGCTGGCGTCCGCATGATGAACAAGTAGGTCAAACGGGAAAAACAGTTTCACCTAATCTTTATATCGCGTGCGGTATCTCGGGTGCGATACAACATTTGGCTGGCATGTCGTCTTCGAAATGTATAGTGGCAATTAATAAAGATAAAGATGCGCCGATTTTTCAAGTTGCTGATTACGGTATCGTGGCTGATGCGATGGAAATTCTACCGGCATTAAACGAAGAGATAAAAGCGCTGCTCGGAAAATAGTTATTTGCAATTGATTAAGATTTTTTTTAAAATGCTTTGAGCATGAAAAGCATTACTTATTTATGGATTTAGATAAAATTCAAGTTGATATAGTCGGGTTAACGACGAGTCCTCAAAGCGGCGGCGCGTATGCATTGCTGCTTAAGGAAGTCGAAGGCACTCGACAACTTCCTATTATCATAGGCGCATACGAAGCACAATCGATAGCTTTAGAAATGGAAGGAATTAAACCACCGCGTCCGCTTACACATGATTTGCTGAAGAATGTTATAGATACATTAGGTTTTGAAGTGTTGGAGGTTACAATTAGTGAGCTTCGAGAGGGAACATTTTACGCGACAATAATACTGGATAGTCAACAAATCGATTCGCGACCGAGCGATGCTATCGCTTTGGCAGTCAGATGTGGCATACCGATATATGTTGCGGAGAAAGTGATGCAGGAAGCTGCATTTGTTCCGGAGTCGGAAGAAGAAAAACAATATCTTGCAACCTCAAAAGATACGTCAACAAACAAATCAAAGAGGTTAGAAACACTTCAAAAGCAATTAAAAGACGCAATTGAACGGGAGGATTATGAGATCGCTGCTCGGCTACGCGATGAAATCAAGAAGCTTGAATTAAGCGAATCTTAAAATACAAACCAATATCAGGTGAAATATGAAAACAATTTTTCTTAAAAATATTTTTAAGTGTTTTATTGTCATAATTACTATTTTGTTTATCCAAGAGTCTCCACTTTTTACTCAAGATATCACTCCAAAACAAAAAGCTGATAAATTAATTTTTGAGGGTGATGAATTAGCAGAGGTAAAATTCGAAAACCAGAATGCGCTTGATAAATATCTGGAAGCGCTAAAAACCTTTCCAAATTATTACGAAGCTCACTGGAGAATCAGTCGCGCTTATGTCGATATCGGTGAGCATATGCCTAATAAAACTGACGAGGAGAAAAGCAAACAGGAGCAATTTTACAAAAAAGCGTATGCCTATGCGGACAGCGCTGTAAAAGTGAACTCTATCGGTTCAATGGGATATACGCGACGGGCAATCGCAAACGGACGCATTGCATTGTTTAAAGGTATCTGGGATAATATCGGTTTGGTAAAGCAAACCAAAGCCGATTTGGAGAAGGCAATAGAGCTTGACCCAAATAATGCAACGGCTTACTATGTTATGGGGCGCACACATACGAAAGTAAGCGAGAAAAGTAAAATCATTCGCTGGCCCCTCGGTTTGGGTTGGGCAAACATGGATGACGCAGTAAAGAATTATGAGAAGTCTATTTCTTTAAGACCCGATTTTATAATGTACCGGTTGGATGCTGCGAGAGTTTACATTGAGGAGGACAACTACACTAAAGCAAAGGAACACCTTAAAATAATAGAGACGTTACCGACAAAAGATGAGGATGATGATAGATTTAGAAAAGAAGCAAAAGAATTGTTAGAAGAGATAAAGAATAATTAGTCAACTCTTGGTAATAATTTCCGATTTTACATTTTATAAAAAGCCGATAATTATTTAATCGGCTTTTCTTTTTCTTCCCATTTTTGTTTTATAATTTTAGCCGCAATCGCTGCTAAAGCAAGCGCGAATAAGGGGAGAACAGTTTTCAAATCAATCGCGTCGCTCAAAGATTCTGCGCTGGTCGCCGAGTTAACCGCAAGACTGTAAAAGAGCGCTTTAATGAATTATAGGTGTTTTTAAAAATCCCGAGCTGTAATCAAAAGTGGAGTGTAAACATTGGAACCTAAAGAATTAGAATTGTAATTAGAGTTTTAAATTTGTTTGAGTTATTAAAGCTACCCACGGACAAGCATAACCATCTTTTTAACTGCTTTCTCTAAACCGATAAACATCGATTCTACAATCACCGCGTATCCGATGCTTACTTCATCTATCTCGCGGATTTTTGCAATATGTTTAATATTCTTATAATCTAATCCGTGTCCAGCATTAACTATCAATCCCAATTTTTTCCCGAGTTTTGCCGCAGCTTTTATTCTATTTAATTGATTATGAATCTTGCTTCTATGGTTTGCGTTGGCGTATTCTCCTGTGTGAATTTCCATCATGTCGGCGCCAATTTCTTTTGTAGCCTGTATCTGCTCGGTTACCGGGTCGATGAAAAGACTAACTTTGATTCCGCTTGCTTGTAAATCTTCAATTGCCCGTTTTAATGATTTCTTGTATTTAATTACATCAAGTCCACCTTCGGTTGTCAACTCTTTACGCCGCTCAGGAACCAAAGTGCATAAATCCGGTTTAACTCGTTTTGCGATTTTGATAATTTCCTTTGCAGCAGCCATCTCTAAATCTAACTTTGTTGTTACCGATTTTCGTAACCTTTTTACATCATCATCCTTGATATGTCTGCGGTCTTCACGTAAATGACAAACTATACACTCGGCTCCCGCTTCTTCAGCAATTTTTGCAGCAACAACCGGGTCTGGTTCTTTTCCTCCTCGCGCATTTCTTAGCGTTGCTATATGGTCTATGTTAATAGCGAATCTCATAAACGCTTCCTAATTATAAATTGAAACCTCTCTGGAAATGTTTTAATAATTTTTACACCGGCTGGTAAGCTTACTTCCGGATTGACGTAACCGCTAGTATCCGAGATCAAAGTAGTAAAATCTATATAGGCACGAATACTGTCGTTTGTGATATTCGATAGCTTTTCAATACTCCCGCGTAATATAATATCCATCTTTGGAGGAATGAATATGGCTTCGCGGTTTGCCGGTAAATAATGTGTTTCTACGTTTATTCCAGTGTAAGATTTTTCTGCAAATGGCTGTACATTTATTCTTAAGTCTACTTCTTTCTGTTCGAGGTTTATGATATATTCAGGCGGTTCCTGCAGTTGTAATTTCATGTTTAAAGATTTATTTACGTTTGTAATCTTAATTGGTTTTGTATTCCATTCAGTAATAGTATTAATGTTAGATAATGCACCAATGATCAATATACTTTCAGGAGATACTTCCGCTTCGCCGACCTGTCCGTATCCCTCCATAAAGTCAATATTTATTAAAGGGTTTACGATAACTTTATTGTTGTGAAAATCTTCGATTTCAAGATTCAGAGAATCGGGGTTTAATCCTAATATCGATATTGAAGGGGGTAGTTTCAGATTCTCTAATATTAACTCTTTCGAATATTTAAATTTGTTAGAGGTTAAATTTGAAGCGTCTATTTTTAACTCAACATTTCCGGAAATAAATAACGTAGTCAGTTGCCAGCCATTTCCCTTGATGTATAAATGTAATATCTTTGGAATCGCGCGCTTTAAAATTTTTCCGCTCGGTAAATGATCAAGCTTGATCGGAATTGAATAATTGGTTGTATACTCATACGTCATATTGACTGATACCCACATCAATAATGCGAATAAGAAAGCGCCGATTATTATATGATAACCCTTGAATTTCATTTATATCCGTATAGCTGAAATGAAATAAAAAACTCCATCTTCTATTTGCTGAAGATGGAGTCGAAAAGTTTTATGTTTCTTAATTTGATTTTGGAAATTTCGCATTCATTAATTCTTTAATTAAAACGTCTTTGTTAGCCATTGATATTTGTCTTCCAAATATCGTCAATCCTTCAACACCTCTTGCATAGCGCCGGAGTTCATGGACCGGCATTGCCTGGAGTTGTTTTAGATATTCAGATTCATCTTCACTCGACGGTACAATCGGTTCTGTTTGAGGAATCTCTTCAATCGATTCTGGTTCCGGTGCGGTCTTAGTTACCACGACAGACGATTTTGGTTTTCGTCCTCTCTTTGCGATTGGTTTAACTTCGGGTTGAGTTGGTAATATCTCGGCTTTAACCGATTCTGAGTAAATTATGTCCTCAAGGTCTGCAACGGGACGAGGAATTACATGTGTCGAGACTAACTCGCCAACGCGTGCTGCGGCTGCACTACCGGCATCCACTGCGGCGCGGACTGCTGCTACATCCCCAATCACTTTTATTGTAACCAATCCGCCCCTGATTTTTTCCTTACCTACAAGTTTAACATCAGCGGCTTTTGTGGCGGCATCGGCTGCTTCAATAGCACCTACTAACCCGCGTGTCTCAATTAGCCCGAGTGCGAAGTCTAACATTTTCATATTGTTATCCTACCGGGTTGAGTTATTTTCCTTGTGGACGTTTAGGAAGAATTAATTCTACATCAATGTGTGGGCGTGGGATTACATGAACTGATACAAGCTCGCCAACTCGTTGTGCTGCTGCGGCTCCGGCGTCTGTGGCTGCTTTAACGGCGCCAACGTCGCCACGAACCATAACGGTAACATAACCGCCGCCAATTACCTCTTTTCCAATCAAAGTTACTTTTGCAGCTTTAACCATTGCATCTGCTGCTTCGATTGATCCAATTAAACCTTTTGTTTCTACCATTCCTAATGCATCTAGGGATATATCTGACATTTGAATCTCCTTAATATGTTAACATTATGTTTTACGTTTGTTACGAATATAAGCAATCGGGAGCATAATGTCAATTGTTTTATGCTTTTTACCGATTTTTTTAGATTGCTCCGATTATGCAGCTTTCGACCTGCTTTTGAATAATTTCCGACCCATCGGAGACTGGTACATGCCAATCAAAATTAATAATATGGTGATTATCCAGGCAATATGAGTAATTGTAAAACCCGTTCGATATATTGGCGGGTCAAATTTAAACTCTACTTTGTGATTTCCCGAAGGAACTACAACCGACCTTAGTATGTAGTTTGTTTTGTAAATTTCTGTTTCGTTGCCGTCTATGTAAGCTTTCCAGCCTGCGGGGTAGTATACCTCACTCAATACCAACAACGAAGTATTGTTACAATATGTTGCGATTTCGATCTGAGAAGATTTATAAGATGTAATAACTGCTGAAACCGAATCTGATTTCTGGGGATATACTGAGGGCTGTTTTTCAAGCACCGCAGTTGTTTGGCTGTTGAAAACTGAAGAGTTCAAAGTTCGAAATACTTCGTTTTTATTTTTTGCAACAGTTACATCGTTTACAAAAAATGCACGGGGCAGAAAAGCAGGATTCAGGTGTGTTACTGTCTGTTTGGTTTGGTCGTAAGCAACAGTCTGAAATTTATCTTCCGGCAATCTTCCCTGCGCTATAAAATATTTTGTGTTAAGCATATTTACGATGTTCATGTTTATAGGAAAGTTAGGGTCTGAACCGTGATACAAACACGAGTCAATCATCTCTTGGTATATTTTAATTTTCGCCGGACTGTACCCGCCAATCGATTCAATTGTGTGGTACATGTTGGAGTTATCCATAAATAATTGCCCCAGTGGGAAAATGCGATATTGAGTTCTGTCTGTTTTTAAAAACTGAACATTTTGGTCTGGTGCAAATGTTTGATCAAGCGCTGTGTTTGGTTTTGGTTCGATAAATTTTGTATCTATGATAAACAAATCTACCACGAGTATAAGTATAAGAGCAAAACCGAGAAGCGTGGATTGTATTTTTTTGTTGATAAACAATGCTACTAAACCGAGTGAGGATAACGAAATTAGAGCAAATTTAATGTAGTCTTTCCAGAGCATATCGAAACGGATTTCCTTAAGCTGCTGTAAAACTTGCGGTGCTTGGGCTCCGTATTGTTGTTGAAGTTGTTGCAAGTCGCCTTCTTTCTCAAACATTGAACTTGACAGAGAAGAATAGATTGACGATTTTCCGAGAAACCCTAAGATTAAAATGAGCGTAATTATACCACCAGCAATGTATAAGCCCTTTTTAAATTTAGCCATATCAAACTTTACCGGTAATTCTGATAAGAAGGTCAATCCGTATGCTGCTAACATTCCAAAAGTAAGCGGTAGTAAATGCAGTATCATTGAAGGTGCGCGGAACTTGTTGAAGAACGGGAGGTAGTTAAAGAGCAAATCATAAAATGGAAAATGTTTCCCGAAGGAAATTAAAAATAACAGAACTGCAAAGAGTGCGAAGAATATCGTTCCTTTATTTTTTTTGTAAATCAAAACAATTATGCTGAGGATGATAGGAACTATACCAAAATATACAGTTGTGTCTGTAAAAGGCATCCATCCCCAATAGTAAGGGGTTGAGAAACCGAAGAAGGAAGGAATAAACAGGTTCATTATTTCGAACGGATGGAACGACCAATTAGTTGCGTAATCATAGTTTAATCCACCGGCAACACCTGGCTCGCCTCCGCCACGTATCGAGTATTGAGAATATTCGTAGGTTGACAAATAAACATATGAAGCAATTCCAAAACCAATAATCAAAGCGATAAAAAATAATACAGCTTTTTTCCCGATGAGTAGCTTTTCAGTTTTTAAATTTACTATGACTTCATACAAAAAATATAATCCAATCAACATAAATCCATAATAAACCATCTGAACGTGGTTGGTTAATAATGCTGTGCCTACACCCGCTGCTAAAAGTCCCAGACTGAGAATGTTCCTTCTTTGAAATAAATTATGGGTTAGTAATAAAAGAAGAGGAATATAACTCAGTGCCATCATTTTTGAGCCGTGCCCGTGGACCCCAAGAGCTATCGCATAAGGTGAAAGCGCAAAAACAATAGCGGCAAACAGTGAAGGGAGGTGTGAAAATTTCCAGGTTCTGGCGAGCAAAAACATAAATATACCCGCGAGTAAATAGTGAAGCACAAACCAACTCATGTCAGCATTAACGAACAGAGGCTTTCCTATAAAGTGAATAACAGTTTGAAGGTAACTTACATCATGTGGAATAGAAGCAAGACTGCCGAAGCCCGGCATACCGCTGAAGACATAAGGGAACCAAAGTGGTTTTTGTCCTTCTGTCTGTTCAAGATATTCACCCGCTTTTGCCCAGGCTTGAGCAGCGGCTGTATCCCCTGACTCAGAAAAAATCATGTTTTTGAAAATAACTTGATTGAATAGGATCAGAACCAGAATGAAAATTATACCTACAGAAATTAAGTCTTTTTTCAAATCTGAGAGATTATCGAACCAGCCGGTTTTTGGGGTTGTTGATATTGTCTGGTGGGTCTTTTTAATTTTTGACATTTAACACTTTCATGATTGAGTAATATTTTCTGAAAATATAAACAAAACCCTATAAAACTCCAACAATAAATAAACAATGTTGTTCAATTGCATATATTTGCTTCAAGGTCGAGTGAAATAAAAAAGCCAATTCATAATAGAATCGGCTTTGACTAAAATATTGTAACAGGTACATTTTATCTGAGCAATAACATTTTCTTAACCTCTTGAAACCTACCGTTATCAACAATAATTTTATAGAAATAAACTCCTGAAGATAAGCCATTCGCAATGAAATCGATTGATTGCTCTCCTTCGTCTAATTCCTTTCTATCAAGTAATGTTTCAATTTCCTGCCCGAACAAGTTGTAAATTTTTAGTGTAACAAGTGAAGGTCCTACTAATGTGAAACTTATAGTAGTTGATGGATTGAAGGGATTTGGATAGTTTTGTTTTAGGTAGAAATCTTTTGGTAAATTCTCTTCGATGATGTCACCGCTTGACATAACGGTAAAGGTGTGTTCAACAGCAAATGACGATCCTGCATACCCGTTATCAACTGCTTGGACACTCCAGTAATAAGTGCCGGGCGGTAAATTACGGATGTTCCAATTTTTAAGAAAACCTTGATTACCCTCTTTGGGTGTCCGACGATATCCGGTTGACATATCAGAAATTGGAGAAAAAACCTCATGACCTCCAGGAGTTTTACCGACACGTAAATTATACGTTAATGTGTTATTAGGAGTTTGATTATCTGTCGACGGATCCCATTTTAACTGTGTTTTTTCTTGTGATACAATTATTGAAAGATTGTTGGGTGTTGAGGGCGATGTGTTTGAGTTTTGAGAATTGTTTTTGTAAATTTTTGTAACAGGATAGTAAGGACCTAAATATTGAAAATATGGTCTTGAAACTGTTCCTCCCGTCATGAGCAAATCTAATTTTCCATCGTCGTTATAGTCCCCCCACGTTAGAGATCCAAACCAAGTTCCGATTATAAATGCATTTATATCTATAAACGTTCCTGAGTCGTTTCGGTAAATTTTTGTTGTAGGATTAGTTCCATACCAAAAATCTTCTGCGCCTGAGACTGCCAGGTCTAAGTCACCATCATTGTCATAATCGCCCCAGGCTAAAGCGCTGATAGCCATAGGTTTTAATGGAGCATTGATATCTGTGAAACTTAAGCCGTTATTATTTTTATATATTTTTGTAATTGGTACACCGAATGAAATTCCACTTAAAGCGATATCAAGAAACCCATCATTATTATAATCACCCCAAGCTATAGCACTACTATTTACATTTTGTAGCGGAGTATTTGTATCTACAAATGTTGTTGCATTATTTATTTGATCATTGCGAAAAAGCTTAGATATTGTACTGTAATATCCATAACCAGTCAGTAATAGATCAGGGTCTCCATCATTGTCGTAATCACCAAATGCAATTGAGCTGCCCCAAACGCCCGGTAAATTTGCATTAATATCAACAAAATCGTTATCGGTGTTTTTATAAATTTTTGTGTAAAAAGTTGAACCGTTATCTGGCGAACCGCTTATCAGTAAATCTAAAAGGCCATCGTTGTCGAAATCAGCCCAAATTACTGATCCCCCACATAACCCCATTAGTGATGCGTTAATGTCTATAAATTTGCCGTCGTCATTTCGATAAATTTTAGTAACATTAGTGAAACCTGTTGTATCTATTCTTCCTTGAATTGCCAGATCAAAATCACCGTCATTATCAAAATCGCCCCATGCAACTCCTCTTTCTGTCCATAATTGCATCAGGGGGGCTTCAATATCTGTAAAGTCGCCAAGGTCATTTCTATAAATCTTTGTTAAAAAATCTTTTGAATCGATAAGTCCTGAAACAATAATATCTAGATCACTATCATTATCATAGTCGAACCAGACAGCATCACCCGCCATTACACCGGGAAATGGAGTAGCAACTTCTGTAAATGTGGTTGAATCGATAAAAATTTCACTATTCTCTTCCCATATCGGAACACTTTTGGTTTTTAAATAATCAGAGTTGCTTGATTTAGGTAAGGGATAAGAAGTAGCTGTTGGATCTAAATGGAAAAGAGGGGGCCAACCTGTGAGCTTCTCGTTTTTAACTTGTGATAAAGTGAGACTACACACAAGAGATATTAACAGTATAAAACTAAAATATCTCATCGCGGACAAAAATATCTTCATTACCATACTACTTCCCTCAAATTACTTTAATGATAGTTATCTTAAAAGTCTCGTTTTAATATAAATTGATATTATCGAAAAAGCAATAGAATGAATTTTTTAAAAATTGCCTAAAAAATGCAGAAATATTGGGAATTGTTTTGATTTATCTAAAAAAGTAAGATTTATTACCAACAAAACGGATGTCGGTGTACATCGAAATCGCTATCAGCTTATACACTATACGCCAAATATACACCAACCAAAAAAAATCCATAAGGGTGAAATTACTTTTAATTTGGATGATTCACCATAATTCTTGCTAATTCAGCTATTGTTGTAGTAGCGAACCATCCTAAAGAATTAATTGTCGTTGGATTTGAGACCAATACCTGATACTCCGCCTTAAAGTCTTTCTTCTCCCTGACATAGTGTCGCCAATCCTTATTAATTAGCTTGAAACATTCATCGAGCCATCTCTCGATAGAATATGCATGCCCTGACCCAATCGTCGCCTCAAATACTTGATCCTGCTCGATGAGTGTAAGTATTCCCTCTACAATATTTTCAGCAAACGCCCACTCTTTCCTCACTGAGATATCGCCTAACTCAAGTATTTCCTCGCTTCCTTCGGCTATTCGCCGTGTTGCCTGAGAAATTTTCTGGCATACATGCTGTTTCCCTCGCAAGGGGCTTTCGTGATGAAAAAGATAACCAACATATATCTGGATTCCCAAGGTACGGAAGTACCGTGCCAAATACACCGAATAGTTTCTGGTCGCAACATATGCACTACTGTGGTCAAAGGGGTCCTTCTCGGATATGGGTTTCCCTGTATTAGTAAACTGTAGACCGCTTCCTGTTATGAATACTTTACTCCCGGGAGACCATCGTTTGACTGATTCCAGGATATTCATAGTACCGGTACCGATGGTGGCATGGTTCTCATACATTACACCGTGCCTGGTCGTTGATGTAGATGCGAGATGAAATATCATTGCTGGACGATGATGTCGGATAAGCTCTTCCACAAATTCAGGTGAAGCAACATCACCCTGCAACCATTGACCCCTCCGTGATACACCGATGACCTCTATCTGCCGCTTACGGCAGAGCTCGGATAGATAGTATCCATCCTGCCCACTGGCCCCAAATAGTAACGCTTTCACCTGCCAGGTACCTTTCCCTTTGAGACGACCTCGATCTTAGGAAGCGGGAATATCAGATGTGTCCCCCGCTCAAGGATTTCCTTTTCTCGCTCTATGAACTCATCCTTGAAATGCCACGGCAGCACAAGGTAATAATCAGGATTCATCGCACGCGACTCGGTCTCGCTGATAATCGGAATATCCGTCCCCAGGGTGTGTGCACCATATTTGTCTGGATTCCTCTCGGCAGCATAGTCGATAATTTTGTTATCGATATTGCACCATTGCAGGATGGTATTGCCTTTGGTCGACGCCCCGTAGATATGGATTTTCTTTCCTTCCATCTTGAGCTTCTTGAGTAAAGTAATTAATTCTTCCCGATGGACATTAATTCTATCCTGGAAATTTTTATACGGTTTATCGGTATCCAATTCGAGGTCGAACTCCTCATTGTGTATTGCCTTGATATTCCGCAGATAATGCTCACTCTTATATCTGAAGTTTGTTGTGTGCGTTGCATAACAGCGCAAACTCCCGCCATTGATATCATTGAACGTAGCGTTGAAAATTTTCATATCGCTTTGTTTTAGTATATATTCAATCACCGCGAGGCTGTAGAATTCCAGATGCTCGTGGCAAATTGTATCGTATGATGTCATTTTTAACATCATAGGCATATAGGACATCTCGACAATCCAGATGCCTTCCGGTGCAAGGATGTTTTTTATACCCTTAACAAACGCAACCGGATCCTCCAAATCATAGAACATTGCGATAGAAGTAATGATGTCCATCTTTGTGTCTTGTAAACAGTTTAGAAGTTCATCCGATGGAAATATATCCTGAATGACTTTTACCGCCGGTGTGTCAATCTCTTGAGCAACATCTGACGGGTCAATCCCATACTTGTGGAATCCTTCCGGGTAGAAACCAAACAATGTTCCGTCGTTGCATCCAATATCAAGAATTGAACCGTTCGATTTCTTAAGTATCGAAACGGCTTCTTCGGCAATGCCCCTGAGGTGATTTCTCATTGTATTGTTTGTTCCCGAACGATACCAATACGCAGAGTAAAGAACTTCAGGCGGAACCGTATGTTCCATTTGCAGTAAGCCGCAGGCTTTTTCATCTCTTGTAGGATCACATCTAACAAGAGACATGGGAATTTTTCTGAGGGGAGGTATTTCTTTCCCTGGTTTTACAAATGATCCTTGAAGATGCTGATAACCAAGATTAATTACAGGTGTCAGAGCCGTGGAACCGCACACCCTACAACTTTTTCTGTGTATTAAATGCATAATATGTCATCCCTGAGTTGATAAATTATTTTTTATGGGGTGTGTATACCTATTCAACACCTCATGAGTTATTTTCAAAAACCTTCTGCCAAACTTAATATCCGGTTCCATGTGGCAGCCTTCTCCCCATTCGTTCCAGGCGTTTATAAAAACAATGTGTTCATCCTCATCATACTTCAACACCCGATTACACGCAGCTTCGAGCCATTGTCCAAATAATTCGGGTCTGTCATTCTGTATTACAGCAGAGGCTTTTTTTCGTGGACTATTATCCCAACTTGGAGCAACACAAGGGAATTTTTTATATGGGCCGGGATGTAATTTGATCCATTCATGGACAATTGTCTCGTAACTGTATATGTTGCAATCATCAAGTAATCCCAGTCCAGACATATTAAGCTGATTCACAGTTACATTCCATATCTTTTGAGGGATATGTCTAAAAAGATTCAGGCGCTTATCGTTAATCGCAAGGTTGATATCCGGTTGAAAATCCACAACAGCATCAAATCCAGCACTTATAGCCATTTCCTCTTTCATAGTTGTCCTTCCCAAACTTTTAACGGAACACAGATACAACTCGATTCCGTGTTTGGTTTTCGCCTCATGCCGCCATGTTTGAATGACATTCTCAATGTTTGGTATTTGAGCTGCCTTATATATTAAAAATAGAGGTTTGTTTTTTATCCGGATATATCGCCGGTCCTTAAAAGCAACCGCTAACCACTCAATATGCTCAGAAGGATTATACTTGGAATAGTCTTGGCTCATCAAGATTTCATGAGTACGCCCGTCCCATTGCCTTGTCCAGTTCTCATTTGCCCAACACAGGCAAAAAGGGAAATCAGGTTTGCCGGTTTTCAGCACCTCGTTAAAAGGTCTTTCCAAAAGCATTTTTCCGTTAAACCAGTAATGATGGTAACAAAAACCATGGATTCCGTGTTGGCGTGCCAATTCCGCTTGGGCAATGCGTGTTTCCTCCAGACGCAAATCATAGAAGCCCAGGTCGGCAGGAATATGGGGTTGATAGTGACCGCGAAACTTGGGTCTTGCTTTTGCAACATTTTTCCACTCAGTAAAACCATTTCCCCACCATTCATCGTTTTCCGGGATCGGATGGTATTGAGGAAGGTAAAAAGCAATAACTTTCATTAAGCACCTAAAATATTGTTCAATGTACGACTCAGGTTGTTGAAATAGTTAAATTTAGTTACAACTTATTTTCAAAGACTAAAAACTTTTGCTGAATTTATTTCAGTATTGTGGTTAAATATAACAAATAAATTTTGTTTTTTCAATTTTTCTGACAATTTCAACTTCCGGGCTTATTAAAACCTTTTTCTAACAAGTCATAAAATATTACATTTTTAGTTTTACCTCTGATGATAAAGTATTTAATAGTTATAATATTTGCTATTTTAATAGGAAACAAAGAAATGCACTTAGCAAAAAACCGCCATGTATAAGAAGTGTTATAATTAGAAATGAGTTTCTTAAAAATTGTGTTATTATATGCGGACAGGCTGCGGCTAACAAATAGCGAATTTAAATTGCGCCATGGTTCCTCTGCAATAAAGTTCTGTTTTGCAGCTTGAGATATTGACTGAAACGACCATAACAATTTAGGCCAACTTATCATCCATATTTCAAATTTTCGGTTCGTCCATTGTGCATTGCCATATCGTATTTTTATAAAAGGATAAGTAATAACGCGAACAGCAGTAGGCAATAACTTCTGAAAGATTACTCCGATGTGAATAAATTCCGTTCCAAAGTAAGACTCTCTATCACGTTCTTTCCATAGATCTCTCTTAATTACAACAGCGCCAATAAATGACAAATACTTGATACAGTCTTGAAAGAAATCATCAAATTTGTGTAACTCGTAAATAGTTTGTACCTTGTCAGAAAGCTGCTTCTCAAAAATTTGTGTAGAGAAATCTCGATTCCACACATCGGAATTTACGATAATCAGGCTGTATCCTCGTGACATTTCAAGAAGGACTTTTTCTATAGCACCATCTTTAAGTAAATCATCATCCGTAAACATCCAGCAGTATTCACCCTGTGCAAGCTCCACAGCTTGGTCGTAATCATGATCAACCCCTCCCTTCGATGGAAGCCGTATATAGCGAATCTGGTTACACACTTCAATATAACTCTTAACTATACTACCTGTACTATCCGTCGAAGCTCCATCAACTATAACAATTTCAACCTCATCAGTTACTTGTGGTATGATGCTCTCCAGTGTTTCGCCAATGTAATCGGCACGATTATATGTAGCAATGCAGATGGATAAACGAGGTTTGTTCATGGCTTTACGAACTCCAACATCACAACACCCTCTCCCGGAAGCTCGGCAACCGTCCGAAAGTACCGATATTCTTTAGCCATCATATAAGATTCCCGCCAATAGGGGTAAAGTTGACCTAATAGACGCTTCATGTTTGCATTTCTATGAAAAAGACCATAGCTTCGCTCCCCATAAACCACCATCTTGGCTGGCAAACCAGTGATATTGAAGATAACTGATTGTAGGCGTTCTTCATCGTAATATCTCTGCCAGAATGTATAACCATCAGAATCAGGAGTTAATATACCATAGTAGTCATGGCTGATATATTGTTCCTGCGGCTGCGCCATACAGGGTAGTGTGAGAATAAGTCGTCCACCGGGACGAAGCAACGACCACATCGTTTTCAGCCCTTCTCTGTCGGCCGGAATGTGTTCTAATACTGATATACAGGTAATGAGATCAAATGTTTTCTCTGCATACGATGCAGCTTCGAGCGTTGTATTTGAAAACGTACAGCGATCTCCCAATCCCAATGCGTTGGTTAACCGTTGCACTTCCTCCAAATCCTGCTTATCCGGATTTATCAAATCAGCAACAGCAGCTCTATTCTGCATCAACAACATAAGCGGTACAATTCGTGGTGAAGACACGTCAAGATACCTAAAAAAAGGCACTTGAGCAAGGCTCTTAAACACTTCATGGAACTCGAAATAACGCGTAGAATCCATTGGGAAGCAGATTAGGAAGTAACATGTACGCAACGATATACGACGCAAAAGAAACAGTCGCACGGCAAGACAGGCACATCTAATGTGTATAGTGATCCCCGGTGTTCCCAAAATCTGTGCAGCCATCAGATAAAAGGGCGTGAGGAAAATACCGACCAGCTTCCGCCATAACTTGTGAACTGTGCTACACTCTATCGGCAGTGGAACTTCAATATATTGCTTTTTCATACGACTGATACGCTTGTGTTCATTTAGTTCCGGATACTATTTTTATTTTCTTTAATTGCTCAAATAACCATGTCCTCGTTGTAGAGATTGTTATTACTGTTATCCCGATTGTCAAGACCGAAATGATTATTAAATAGAGCAACATCATAAATTGAGACATCGGTCCGTTCATAAATATTCGACCGAGACCGGCTATTAAAAAACATACCACAAGTGGAAAACATACATCATTCCAATACCATCGCCACTTTTCTTTACGCAATAATCGACTGTGCATCATTGGAATTTCAAAGAAGACATAACCCATGTTTAAAACCAACCACACACTGGCTGCACCTACAGCGCCATAGTGGGCCGCCATGTAAATAACTAGCGGTACAAGTAAAAAAACAGCAATCACATTTTTAAAAAAAGATAACCTGGTCCAACCAAATGCTAATTGCAATGCATAGGGAAGATTCATTAGTCCGTTAAGGGCCGTGCCACAAATCAGAATGCTTACTAGAACATAAGAATTTTTTGCCGTCTCCGGATTCTGTGTCCAGAGAAACAGAATTTCATATGAAAATAAGGCAACAATAATGGCAACAGGCAGGATCAGAACCGACATAAATTGGCAACTCTGATGATATAGTCGTATTATTCTTTCTTCATCTTTGATAGAAACTAATTGCGTTAATCTTGGATAGATGCCTAAAAAAATCGAGCCGGTAAGGCGGTTAAGACTCATCGCAACAACACTGGCCAGTGTGTAATAACCAAACTCCTCAAGGGAGAGCATCTTGCTTAATATGACCTTGTCCAACTGAGTGAGGATTACACCAAGAATGGTAATTCCACTCATCCCGGCAGCAAACCTCCAGATACCTTTAAGAAGTTGCTTTTGGAAAATTGCTGTTTTCTCATCAGGCGGAAGTACACGCCAGAGAACTATCGCTAAGATAGCTATATTAATTGTGCTCATAAATATTTGCCACAAGAAGAAGGCCTGAATAGTCGGTGAAACTAACCACAAAATCAGAACAGCCCCGCCACCACGCAGTGTACTTATGATAATATTTATCACATTAAGCAGAACCTGTTTCTGTAATCCCATTAACCCACCAGAGTAAAATCCAATAGGCATCTGGAGAGCTATTGTAAATCCCATGATTAAAAGTGTCTGCTCGATGGTTGTGGGCGATAATTGTCCTGCATTAATCCATTGTTGTGCAATAAAGGGTGACAATGACACCACAACAATTCCAATAATAACAGCGACACCCCAATAAAGAACTTCCAGAGTGCGGACAAGATTGCGCATTTCCCGTTCCTTATGCGGCAATATGGAAAGTCGCGCCATCTCACGGTTTAATGTACTACTTAATCCTATATCAAAAAGGCCAAACATTACTTGGAGCATTGTAAAAATACCAATGAGTCCCCATGATTCAATCCCCATGAATTTAATGTAGAGTGGTATGAATATCAATCCGATGAGGGCCTGCCATATACTACCAGCAAAATTTGCAACAATATTTTTTTTAAGTAGGCTCATAACCTTTTCAATCCGGTATAGGGTCAATGGGTAGTATTCTCATTAAAAAAAAACTTCCTTATTTCACTTATGGCATCAGAAGAAGAATTATTTTCCCACACATCCACAGAAATACAGGGCTCAAACTATCAGGATGCTGCCGTTCTCCTCCGATTCGACAGCATAATTAATAAAATACTGAAGTGCAAAACTCGCCCTCACTACCGTAAGCATTGTGAAAATTACCTGGATAAGGACAAATGACCCGCATTTCCTCGCCGGTAAGAAGCGAATAACCAGTAAGATAAATCCTATCCATAGACCACCGTCAGTAATTTATCCGCAAATCCCCATAATCCTTTGCCTATATGTTTTCCGAATTCCATTTACCTTTTAATCTTTTTACAAATCCACAGTGCCCCAGAGTTTACAAGCAGTGGTGAAAATGTGGAAAAAATTCTGTGTATGATTTTACCGAAAAAATTCAATTCCCATTTTTTGCCCTTATTACGAAGGAAAGGGAAATCGACATATATTCCCATATTCTTTGGAGGAAGAAAATCATCGGGCACTATTTCAAGGGGTTGAAAATTTTCTTTTATTAATATATTACTGAATTGCTTTTTAGTGTAACGATATTCTTCAAATTTGTATTTCACTCCCTTTTTTTTGTTGTACCACCAGAATAATTCTTTTAGCCGGTTAGTAATTGAAATACGTAATAAATTCTGTGTTGGCACCGAAATAAAAAGTAGTCCGTCGTCTTTCAATAGTCGGGAAAATTCGCGTAGTGCTGCCTCGGGACCTTCTTCAAAATGTTCGACCACACCGAGAGAGATAACGGAGTCAAAATAATTACTGGAAAAAGAAGAATTCAACACATCATCCTTCAGGATAGATATAGAGGGATCAAATTTTTTCGCGCTCTCCACAGCCGTTGATGCAAGATCGATTCCTGTAATTGTGTATCCTTTGCGTTTTAAATAGAACACCCATCTGCCGAGCCCACAACCTGATTCGAGTATTGTGCCATTTTTTGGCAAATACTTGATAAAAGACGGAGTTATCGTTTGATAATCGCATAACTCGATATTTTCTTCCACAGTCTCATTTACCCAGCATTGGCCATGAGTCACAAGCAGATCGACCTCGGTTGCGGGATGGTATATCTTGTATGGTGTTTTAGAATTATTCAATAGATGACGATAAAGTTGTTATTTTATTTTTTTTAAATTTATAAAACTTGCTGCAACATTGAAGACAATCCCGACTGGTATCGTGAAAAAATTATACCACTTGGCATACTTTGTCATTATTCTTAATTGACCCTTCAACTTATTCCAATTTTTAAACCACGAAAGATGTCCACCGGTGCTGACAGAGAGCTTATGCCAAATTTTTGCTTTCGGTTCATACAATATTCTATAACCAGCACGCGAAGCTCTTATGCACCAATCGACATCTTCACCGTAAATATAATAAGCAGTATCAAGAATTCCAATTTTTTCCACCACTTCTCGCTTTACTAATATACAACAACCGGAGACAAAGTCAGTTTCTTTTGTTTGACAGTACTGTTCGCTATTAATTTCTCGAATCCCTATATGTGAAATCCAGCCCTTCCACCATTCGATTTTTCCGCCTGCGTACCAAATCCGTTTCGGGTCAGTGTAGTAATACATTTTAGGACCGACGATTCCAATTTGATCGTCTGATTCTGCTGTTGTTACGAGTTCGGCGAGAAAATTAGGGTCAACTGTTGTATCATTGTTTAGCAATAAAATATAGTCTGCATTTTTTGAAAGTGCGTATTCGATCCCGACGTTGTTTCCACCTGCAAACCTATAATTATCTTTGTTTACAATCAATTCCACATTCGGGAATTGAGACCTAACCTGTTCGGCAGTTCCATCTACCGACGCATTGTCAACTACTAAAACTCTATAATTCGGATATGTTAATGCTTTTAGCGAGCCAAGACATTCGAGTGTATCCTTCTTGCCGTTCCAGGTTAAAACTATGATATAAACCAACGGACTTTTCATCCGAGTTTTTCTAAAATAATGTTTATAATTCTTTCAGCTGTTTTACCGTCGCCGTATGGATTGGCTTTGGTTGACATTTCAACGTAAGCTGCTTTGTCGGATAGTAATTTCTGTGCTTCCCCTATGATTACGTCTTTGTCTGTGCCTACTAATTTTGCAGTTCCGACTTCGATAGCTTCGGGACGTTCTGTGGTTTTACGTAAGACAAGAACAGGTTTTCCGAGTGTTGGAGCTTCTTCTTGCACACCACCCGAATCGGTCATTATTAAGTATGCTTTGTTCATAAGTTGAACGAAGGGGCGATAATCGAGTGGCTCAATCAGGTGAACACGACTCACACCTTTGAAAACCTCGTTTGCCATTTTCTGAACATTTGGATTCGGATGGACAGGGTAAACAAGCTCGACATCAGCATTTGTTTCTACAAGATGTTTACATGCCGAAAAAGTTTGCCGCATGGGTTCTCCGAAGTTTTCACGTCGATGCGAAGTTAATAATATTACTTTGCGGTTTATGTAATCTATTTCATTCAACACTTTATCTTCGAATTGATAATTAGGGTCGACAATCATCAGTAAAGCATCTATAACAGTGTTTCCGGTTATGAAAATTTTTGCTTTATCAACTCCTTCGTTGAGTAAATTTTTCTGCGACCATTCCGTTGGTGCGAAATGAAAATCAGCCAGTCGTGTAGTAAGCTGCCGGTTTATTTCTTCTGGAAACGGATTGTATTTATTCCAAGTTCGTAAACCAGCTTCAACATGTCCCACTGGTATTTTTAAGTAAAAAGCTGCAAGGCTCGTTGCGAAAGTGGTTGTAGTATCGCCCTGCACTAAAATTACATCCGGTTTTTCTCTGATCAGGATTGGCTTCATCTCATTAATAACGCTGGAAGTTACATAAAACAAATCCTGATTTGCTTGCATAATATCCAGGTCGTAATCAGGTACGATGCCGAAAACTTCTAACTTTTGATCGAGCATTTCACGGTGTTGTGCCGTCACGATTGTGATGAAATCTAATTTTCGTTTTTCACATTCTTTTACAATCGGGGCCATTTTTATGGCTTCAGGCCTTGTGCCAAATACTATTGCTATTTTCATATTATAGTAATTCTCATTTTTTAAAAAGATAAATAACACCACTTGATATAAGTTCGTTTAAAATTGGAAACTTTCCAAACCATCCCGCACTGACTGGTTGAAGTCCAAAGCGAATGTGGTTCGGTCCTATTATATATTTTTTTACCTTCTCGATAGATAGCCCGCTACTGTTCGATAACTTTTCGAATTTTCGAATTCCCATTTTCAACGATGCGAGTTTTTTGATTTCCTCAACAAATAATTTTTCTTCATTCGGGAATTTATCAATCAGAAAAGGGATCGAAAAAGGGAGAAGATGAAAAAAGGGGAACTTACCCATCTTCGATTTTAAGAGTTGTTGATGAGCGCCATAAGCGGAATAGTAAGGAGGGAAAGTTATTAAAATTCTTCCGTCGGATTTCAAACAGCTTTTTAATTTTTCTAAAACCGATTCTTTTTTTTCTAAATGTTCGAACACATCGTGCAAAACGATGAGGTCGAAATGCTCTTTAGAATATGGAAAGTTTTCATCATATATATTGCCATATACCATCTCGAAATCTCTGGTGGCACGCATGGCATTCGCAAGCTCGACACGTCGTGTTTCAATATCGAAACCTTTACAAACAAATCCGGCATCATAAAATGCGGAAACTCCGCCGCCGTCGCCGCATCCGACATCTAAGAGAGTTTTGCTTTTTGAATTTAAACCCCATTCAGTTAATAACGGCACTAAATGTTTTGCAACCACATCGTATTCGTATTGCCAGTATATATTATCGTGTTCGGAAATTTTCAGCATAGGTTATTATTTTTCTTTCACCGCAAATATTTCTATGCGATCGCCGAAAAGATTCCATACTTTTGTTACGATGAAATTTGGATATTGAAAAACTTTCTTAAAAACACGTTGGTAAAATGGTCCACGCAAAGAAATCTTGTTGGGAGGAATTATTGATTGGTTAACTTTGATAATTTTAAAACCTGCGCTTTGAAACAACCAAGACAAACTTTTTGGGCGATATTCGAACAAATGATAAGGGGGTAAATGTACGGTTGCTTTCTTTTTTATTATTTCATACAGCTTAAAACCGAGACGGGAAAATATTGTGTTAGTCTGCATGGGGCATACAATTGCGAGGATGCCTGATTCTTTCATAATTGTATTTAATAGTTTCAGAGTGCTCATTGGATATGGTAAATGTTCTATTACATCTCCCATGAAGACTATATCGAACATTTCAGGTTGGAACATTCCTTCTTTGAGTTCACCCGTAACGACATTGAGACCAAATTTATTTCTCGCAAGTTCAGCAGCATCGTTGGAATACTCAACTCCGTACACATCGTAACCCGCTTTACGTGCGGCGTTCAGAAATATGCCGCCCGCACAACCGATTTCGAGTAACTTGCCCTTACTTTTATATTCTTTTATTTTTTCTAAAAATTTAGAGTCGTTTAATTTATCAATCGTTCCATCGTCAAAGTAGCTCCCCGCATGTCCACACCTAAAATCTCCCTCAAAATATTCTTTTGAATATAATTGCTTAAGCTCTTCTTGGGTCGGTTGTGGATGTATGAATATTACTCCACATTGCATACACTCATAAGCTCCTAACCATTTCTGATTAAAATTATACCCGAAAGGTTTTTGGCCGAGTCTGGTTGAATTACATACCGGACAATTTAATGGTGTACTATTCATGCTTTTTGTACAAGCTCTTCAATTGTTTCAATAAAATGTTCCCACGAGTATTTACGCTTTTCGATTTTAACATTCTGCGAGAACCGTTCTTCTTTTTTTTCGGAGTAAAATTTTATAATAGCATCAGCTAATTTTTGAGAGTCGTTGGAAGGAACGATAAAACCGGTTTTTCCATCAATCACAACCTCACCGAGTCCGCCAACATTTGTAGCAATAACAGATTTATCGAAGTTGTAGGCAATTTGAGTAATGCCGCTTTGCGTTGCCGACAAATAGGGAAGCACTACAACATCTGCGGCTGAGAAGTATATGCTTACTTTGTCGTTTGGAACGTAATCGGAAACAAAGCGTACATAATTATCAATCAGTAATTCTTTTACTCGGTTGTGGTATTTGTTTTTGTCATCGTAAAACTCTCCGACTACCAATAGTAGCGGAGGCGTTGCTCGCTTCGAAATTTCTTCCATCGCATCCAATAAAACCATCAGTCCTTTGTATTGACGAACATAGCCGAAGAACAAAATTACTCTTTCCGAGTTGATGTTCAGAGTGTTTCGAGCTTGATGTTTCTCGATGGGCGATCCAAAGATCTCATAAACAGGATGCGCTGCGAATTTATATTTTGCGTTAGGGAACAGAGAGAGGAGGTCTGTTGCGACGGATTTAGATTGAACTATAAAGTAATCAGATTGTTTAAATGCGTATTTAGTAAAAGCAACATCGCCGGGACGTTTTTCGTGCGGAATTACATTATCGCAAATGAATAAAACTTTTGTGTTTGAATTTTTCTTTGCGTATTTGGCAATCGTTCCAAAGCAAGGTCCAAAAAAGGGAAGCCAATATTTAAATATCAGTAAATCGGGTTTTTGTTTTCGGATCTCTTTTGCCACTTTGAACCAATTAAGAGGATTAATCGAATCGATCATTTGTCTAACAGGAGCTGCCGGTGGTTCGCCGCCAGTTTCGTCTTGAGTTTTACCGGGGAAAAGAAATTTTGGATACTGCCGCGTGAAAGTAATTATCTCAACATCGTGTTTATTACTAAGGTAATTAGCAAGCAGAGAGTTGAAGTGAGCAATTCCACCACGTAAAGGGTAAGCTGTGCCAACGATGGTGATTTTCATTCTAAAATTCAGAACCCTTTTTTATCTTTTATGATATACAACGGACGTTGTTTTACTTCGTCATAAATACGACCGATATATTCTCCTATGAATCCGAGTGTTAATAGAATCATTCCACCAAGAAAAGTTATCGAAACAATAGTTGAAGCCCAACCTAAAATCGCTTTGTCGGTAAAAAGTTTTTCATAAATGACAAACAAACCTACAAAGAAGGATATTAATGCTGAAAAAAATCCTATGTAAATAGCAAATCTTAAAGGTGCGTTTGAAAAAGAAAATAATCCGTCGAATGCCAAACTTACCAATCTTTTTAAACTCATCTGTGGTTTGCCGGCGAACCTTGCATCCCTATCGAATTGTATTCCCGTTTGTTTGAAGCCAGCCCAAGCACGCATTCCGCTAATGTAGCGGTTTCGTTCGGGCATCCTTCGTAGAACACCGATAACCTTCGAATCCATCAATGAAAAATTTCCGGCTTCCATAGGAATCGAAATCGAAGCAAAAGCGTGCATGAGTCGATAAAATGAATGGAAAGCAAAACGTTTTAACGGGTTCTCTTTACGACTCAATTTTATAGTATATACTACCTGAAATCCTTCTTTCCAACTTGCAATCATTGAGGGAATTAATTCAGGCGGATCTTGCAAATCGCCGTCCATTAAGATTACCGCCTCGCCGTTTGCATTATCCATTCCAGCAGAGATTGCAACTTGATGACCGAAATTTCGAGAAAATCTAATCAGTTTAATTCTTGAATCTTTTTTATGTATTTCTTCTAACAAATCAAACGACTTATCCCCGCTTCCGTCATCTACCAAAATGACTTCCGCGGGTTGGTCCAATTCGTCGATTACGTTTTTTAACCGCCGATATAATTCAGGAATTGTTTCTTCCTCATTGAAAATTGGTATTACTATCGAATACATGTCAAATCAGTTTTTATTTTTCTTTCTTAAAGAATATACGATTCCGATTACACATAAACCAATCGTACCGAGTGAAATCCATACACCGTCATAGAATTCTTTCGGTTCAAACCGAATATCAATTTTGTGTTTTCCTTGACTTACTTTTATAGCCCGTAGATTCCAATTTGCACGTAAGACTTTTTGTTCTTTTCCATTTACGTATGCTTTCCATCCCGGATAGTAAATTTCACTCAGCACTAATATCCCATCTTCCCGCGTTGAAACGTCCAATGAAATAGAATTTAATTTATAAGATATGATATCTGCTTTCCAAAAATCTCTGGATATGTTCTGTAGCGGCGGTAATTTTATATCTTCCTCTATCACAACGACTTGCGCAGGGTCGAAATCAGGCTGCGACATGAGTTCTTTAATCTTTACATCGTCGCTAATTATTTTGTAATCGTAAACGAACCAGGCACGAGGTAAGTAAGTTGTTGATTGTGAAAATCCCATTGTTTGCTTTTGTTCGTCAATTTGTATGCGGTATTTTGCGTTGTGCAAATCGCAAATCTTATCCCAACTCGTTCCGATTGTGAAAGCCCGCTGTAGCGCCAAAGGTGTGTATCCTTCCATCAAAAAAAGTTTATCAACCATTCCCTGATTTCGGTCTAAGAGCATATTGCTGCCCTGCCGCGAATTAATTCTGAAGTATTCTTTCTTACCTTCTGTTTTGAAAATGTTTGTTAATCGTTCGCCTCGTTGGTAGTATTCGTTGGGATTGACTTTTCCGTTGTTAAAATTGAATCCGAAATTATGAACATCAATAAATTGAATTGATAAAATCAAAGCGGTGAAAATTAAAGTAGAAATCTTAGATCGGCTGAAAATAAATATTAATATTCCTAAAATAGCAGCGAAAGCCAACATCACATTCGATTGATAGTGGGCGATATTTCGAATCTCTTGAATGAATTGAACATTTTGATGCTCCTGGAATAAACCAAGTTGCACCAGTCCCCAAACAAAAACACCCGCCAGAATTGTTATTACAGATATTTTGGTAAGAAGTTTTTTATTTGAGGATTTTATGAATTCATTTAAACCGAAACCACTTAAAATTGCGGCTGAAAATGTGAACAAGAGGGACATACGACCCGGATTTCTGAACAAATGAAAACCTGGAATGTAATGGAAGAAAAAATTGTGAAGAATAAAATAATCTCCCAATGCGTATAAGATAGAAAATAGAAAAACAATTGAAAAGAATAGTACTGTTTTATTTTTATGAAGTATTGAAAAAGCAAAAATAGTAAAAAGCAAACCCGCAATACCGATATAAAAATTTGTTTCCCAATATGCCCAATAATTGCCCTGACCCCAATAATTACTTACTTGGGCGCTTTGTTCACCGAAAAATTTTGGAATTAAGAGAGTAATTATTTGTTGAGGGTGGAAAGTTCCTTCCAGAGATTTTTCATAGGAAATTTCTGCGCGGTTTGATAATGGCGCAAGTTCCATTGTCGGCAAAATTTGAATCGCAGTTAATAGAACCGCTATTATAACAAAACCTACAGCAACGGGAGTTATTGAGAATGCTTGATTAAAATTTGTTTCTTTTATTTTTACAATGAATAAAAAAACAAAATAAAACAACAACAGTAAAAAGATATATAAACTGAGTTGTGGAAATCCGGCAAGAACCGAATGTCCGAGAGCCAAGCCTCCGAGGATTGTGTAAAACAGAGATTTTTGTTCGATGGCTTTAATAAAAAGAAGTAAGACAAGCGGCAGCCATGCTACATGATTAATAATAATTTGATGAATCCCGTGCGTTATCATAAATCCCGACAGCATATAAACCATAGCGCTGAAGAGAGCAGGAAGTTTTTCAACCTTGAAATGCTTCATCAAAAAATACATACCCACACCGGCGAGTATGTAATGCAGAATCATAAAAAATTCAACCCAGAAAAAATGCAATCTATCCCCGTTGACGAATAACATTTGAATTAAGTTGGGAATATAAAATACTGCCGATTGTATGTCGGCTTGAAAAGGCATTCCACTAAACGTGTAAGGGTTCCAGAGAGGCAACTCTCCGTTCGCGAGCGAGACTGCGGCAAAATTTCTGAACGGATAAAATTGATTAATAAAATCTTCCCACATAAATGCTTTTTGCAGCAAAATATCTCTGAAGAATACTACTACAGATAAAACTATTACAACAATAGCGTGCCAGTCTTTTATATTGAAGTTGTTTTTTTCTTGAAGCTGTTTCGGTTTTTCCTTTTTTCCCATATCACTTCTTCAGAAGTTTCTGAATTGTGCTGAAGACTCTATCGACATAAATGTACTGCATGCAGTTATTTTTACAAGCAGGCGAGAAATAACAGTTGCATTCAAATTCCGGTTCTAGAATCTCACCGAGGCCATACAGTTCAAATTCATTCTTATTGAAAATATTATTGAATAACACAATCTGTTTGCCCAGTCCGATAGTGATGTGCATTGCCATAGTTACTGCGGTTACAACTAAATCGCACTGATTGACTTCGCTTATGAATTGTTTGAGAGCGAAGTGTCCAGGATAGATTGCTCCGCTCTGCCGGGCTATTTTTAAATTTTTCTCATGTTCTTGTTCACCGCCGAGGAGTAACGGTATATAGCCGGCTTTTTTGAGCTTCTTAGCTAATTTGATCCAATTCAGTTCCGACCATAAACGTGAAGTCCAACGCCCCCCGCATCCGGTGTTCAAACCGATTATTTTCTTATTCTTCGGTAGGTTCCATTCATAGTTGGGCAAATGGTTTTCTAAAATGTATTTTTCGCCTGTAAATTTATAACCGGCAATCTCAAAAATTTCTTCTAAATAACTTTTCGTGTTTACTTTATTAATATCATCGAAGAGACCCGTTATAAATTTATGCCCAGAATCCTTGTTAATTGGAGCGCACTTGCCGTTTTTTAAAATAAAGCCTTTCTTGATTCGAGCATTGAGCAGAGTGCATAGAGCAGAGGCTTCTTTGTCTTTGTCGAAGTTGTATATTATATCAAAATTGACCGCATGCAAAGTAGTAATACTTTGAACAGTAAACGGCAGAACTATATCGACAATACTCGGAACAACTTCGGGTGTTAAAGTTAGCCACCAAATTTCTGCTTTTGGATATTCATATTTCAACTTATGCAGAATGGGTGTCGTCCTAATAACGTCACCAATAGCACCTAGTTTTATAATCAGTATTTTCCTGGAGGTTTGGTCGTAGTATTGGCAAAGTTTCCCTCGCTTATCGAAGCAATGAACTCCATGTTTTTTATGAGGCTTGCAGGGAATATCACCTCGAAAAAATCTACAATCAGTTTTTAGCTTTACAGATGTGGAAGTTTTCATTCGAAAATAAATAACTATTTATAACTTTCCTTGATAGAATATTCTTCAGTTGTCTGTCTGGTTTTTGTAATCATCTCACCGATAAGCCCAATTGAAATAAATTGAACTCCCACAATCATTAATAAAATTCCACCTAAGAATAGCGGTCTGTTACTCAAAACTGTAAGATTCATCGCCCATTCAGTTACTAACCAGCCGTCTATTACTAATCCGGCGAGTGCAAAAATCAAACCCCAAAATCCAAAAAGATGAAGCGGGCGCTGCAAATATCGAGTGGTGAACAACATTGTAATCAGGTCGAGTAAACCTTTCCAGAAACGGCCGAGTCCGAATTTCGTTTTGCCATATTTGCGAGGATGGTGCTGGACGGGAATTTCGCCGATAGTATAACCTTTCCAATGAGCCAGCGCTGGGATGTAACGATGCAATTCGCCATAGATGTTCAGGTCTTTAATTACTTCTTTTCGGTAAGCTTTAAGCCCAGAATTAAAATCATGTATACGGATACCGGTGAGCAGGGATGTTACTAAATTGAAAAATTTGGATGGGATTGTTTTTGTTATCGGATCGCGGCGCTTCTTTTTCCAACCCGAAACCAAATCTTTTCCTTTGTTGATTTCGTTTATTAGGTTAGGAATCTCTGAGGGGTCATCCTGTAAATCAGCATCCATTGTGATAATGATATCACCCTTAGCTTGTTGGAATCCGACTGAGAGGGCGGCAGATTTCCCATAATTTCGCCGGAAAATAAAAACTTTGACCCTTGTGTCATGCTGGCGCAGATCTTTTAAGATTTTATCGGAACCGTCGTTGCTTCCGTCATCAACAAAAATAACTTCAAACTTTGCATTCATCGAAATTAAAGTTTGTCTAATTTTTTCATACAACTCTCTCAACGATTCCCTCTCATTGTACAAGGGAATTAGTACCGTTATTAACTGCGGCAGCTTAGGTAGTTGTTCTCCTCTATTTCTATCTTTTCGTTCTCCTGTTTGTGGAGGTCTGTATCTGCGTCTATACGGTCTATTTTGCTTTTGCTCCTTTTGTTCAACTTTTGGAGGCACTTCAGCGGAGACTTGTCCTTCTATTTTTTCGTTTTCTTCGGGCATTAAATCCTCTTTGTTGTTTTATGCAATTAAGATACGACTATTTATGAATAAAATCAACGGATATGTATTCAGCTTTTTTTGACATTCCTTGCCTAATTAATTATATTTTTAACAACGGACCGATTCCGTAGTTATAATAATTTTAATAGAGGTGAACATGGCACACAAAAAAGCAAGATTTTGGCTGATTCTTCTATCAATTCCAGTAATCTTAGTGATTGCTGTAGTGGTATTTTTAAAAATATATTTTTCCAGCGACCGGCTTAAAAGTTTCGTGATACCGAAAGTGGAGACTGCAATTAATAAGAAAGTGGAGGTCAAAGATATTTCTCTTTCGTTATTTCCCACATTCGGTGTTGAGATTGAAGGATTAAAAATTACAAACACCGAAACAGGGCAATTCAAAAAACCTGATTACGTATCACTCGATGAACTGCTGCTGAAGGTTAAAATATTTCCGTTATTTAAAAATATGTTGGAAGTTGACGAAGTAATTTTACGCAGACCCTACATATATCTCGAGGTAACAAAAGATGGCTTAGCGAATTATAGCGTGCCTCAAGATACAACTCAGGTTGAACCGGAGACTCCGGTTAATGTAAAAATAGAAACCGGAAGCGGGGCTACATTATTGCTCTCTAATTTTCAAATTATAGATGGAAATTTCGAATATATTAATCAGAAAGAAAACACACACATTGTGGTAAGTACCATTAATCAGAAAACCCGCATCGAAACTTCTCCAGCTACACAGGACGTTTTCATTAAAAGCGAATGGAAAGTTGGCGGGATTAGTTATGGGTCTACAGAAAGTTATTTGATAGAAAATATGCCGCTCAATATAAACCAAACCTTGACATACATGAGTAAGAAGGATGAGCTTGTGTTTGATTCAGTCTTGATTGGAATTAAAGATGTTGCTTTACAAATGACGGGAAGTGTGAAGCAAACGCAAACAACCCCGCTATTCGACCTTAAGTTGGAATCTAAATCGACAGAGTTGGCGCAATTGCTTTCGTTAGTACCAAAAGAATTTTTAAAAGCAACCGAAGGTTTTTCAGCATCTGGGAATTTTAATTTCGCAATGCTGATTAGAGGAGAAGCTAAGGATACCATCATGCCCGATATGAGCGGTAAATTCTCGCTCGTTAATGGTTCGGTGCGATACTCGCAGCTACCCAAAGCAATCACCGATATAAATGTTGACGGGGGATTTGAGAAATCAAGGAACATAGAAATCTTTGAGATTTTTAAGATGAAAATGAGTCTTGGGACAAACAAGGTTGAGGGTAGTTTACAAATACATGGATTTGAAGACCTCGACTTTACAGCAAGCCTGAAAAGTAACATTAATTTGAGTCATTTAAAAGAATTTTACCCACTTGAAAACAAAACTCAATTATCAGGAGAGATATCAACAAATTTTTCAGTGACTAGAAAATCAGGTCTGGCAACAAAGATTCAAGGTTTTGGTAATCTAGGATTTCGTGATGTTTCGGTAGTGGTTGATGTGTTTCCAAACCCGATAACAAATCTGAACGGTACAATTAATCTTACTAACCGGTTTATTGAATCGAAACAAATGACCTTAAATATTGGAGAATCTGACTTAAAAATTGCATTTATTTTGAACAATTATCTTACTTTTCTGATAGAGGGTGTTACCGATGCTTTCAAGCCCGCATGTACTATTACTTTAACATCGAATCGATTGAGGACCGCCGACCTGATTGCTGAATCGGAGGATGCTGCGAAAGGCGGTGAAAAATTAAAACCCGCCGCGCCAATGATTCTGCCCAACGTTGATGTGGATGCGAATGTGAATATTGAGAAGTTTTCTACGGAAAAATTCGACTTTGAAAATGCTCGCGGTTCACTTCGTTTTTCAGATGGTATCGTTAATCTGAAAAATTTTTCAGTTAATGCATTTCAGGGAAATATTCTAACGGATGGAACGCTTGACCTTCGTAAACCAGAAGACCGCCCATTCAATTTGAATCTCGATATTGTTGGCGTAGAGGCTAATTCATTCTTACCCAAATTTACCTCATTCGGTAATAATTTGTTCGGTAAGTTTACAATGAATACATCACTCAAAGGAAGTTTAGATGATACTCTAGGCATCATATCTAAAACTCTTTTAGGAGAAGGGAAAGTACAAGTGTACAATGGGCGGTTGAAGAATTATCCCATCATGGAAAAGATTGCCAATTTTTCTGGTTTGAATGAGTTACGAGAGGTCGATTTTAAAAACTGGTCGAACACATTTACAATTTCTAACGGAAGAATTAACATCAAAGATTTAAAAATTAATTCGTTGAACTCGGACTTCACCGTAAACGGTTCTCAGGGATTTGACGGTACTTTAGATTATAATATGGCTGTTAAATTGCCCGGCTCAGTTTCAGACCGTTTGAAAATCGGCGGAATGGGTGGACAAGCAATGAATTTGCTAAAAGATAAAGAGGGCAGGATTAATCTGAATTTATTGGTGGGTGGAGTCTCGAGCAAACCATCGGTAGCTCTCGATACAAAAGAACAGCAAAAGCAGTTAGAAGAACTTGCACGACAAGAAATGGATAAGAGAAAGGGAGAAATTGAAAGCAAAGCTCGTGAAGAAGTTAAAAAAATACTACAGGACAGCCTCAAACAAAAGGGAGTCGAAGATTTGAAGAAAAAAGCCGAAGACCAATTGAAAAAACTGTTTAAAAAGTAATAATTGATGAAATCGATAGGTTTGGGTAAAATTTCTGACCTTAAAACAAGCGCGATTGAAGTGAAACCTAAGAAATCGCTCGGACAAAATTTTTTGGTCGATGAGAATATTGCTCGCAAAATTGTAGGGAGTTTAGAACTAACATCGGAAGATGTTGTAGTTGAAATAGGTCCGGGACAAGGCGCCTTAACAAAGTATATCGTAGATAACGTATCAAAACTACTTGCAGTCGAAATTGATACCAGGGTTGCAGAGAAACTTAAATCCGAATTTCTCTCAAAAAATATTGATATAATAAATAAGGATTTCCTTGAGTTCGACTATAAAGAAATTTTTAAAAAGTATAAAAGGGAAATCCGCTTGGTAGGTAATTTACCATATCATCTGACGTCTCCGATTTTATTTAAAGCATTTGAGAACCGCCGGTACATTTCCGATTTCACTTTTATGATCCAAAAAGAAGTCGCCCAGCGTATAGTTGGTCAGAAAGGCACGAAAAGTTATGGAATTCTTTCAGTTCTTACACAGTTTTACGGTAAGCCTGAAATCCTCTTTAATGTTTCTTCCAATTGTTTCTACCCGAAACCCAAAGTTACATCTACGGTTGTCAGATTGGATTTTTCCGAGGAAATACCTTATCGTGTCGATGCGGGATTATTTAAGGTTGTAGTTAAAACAACATTTGGTAAGCGACGGAAGACAGTCAAAAACAGTTTAAAATATCTTCCGTTTGATGAACAGATGAACAAAAGAATCATTGATTCATTAGATTATCCGCTGCAGAAAAGGCCCGAGCAGTTGAGTATAGAAGAATTCGTAACGCTGACTAATGAGATATCAGAAATATTAACCTCCTAATCATAATTATATGAATTTTAAAAAAACCTTAGCAGCATTACAGATAACCGACGTCATTGTTATAATATCCAGTGTACTCCTTATTTTCGTGGATATAATATTCCAGGATAGGATAGAGTACTACTTTAATCTTATCACGATAAACATTCTGGTTATAGTTTTTGTGATATTAGTTGCTCGCCTTGCGCATGAGTACAACAGCAAAATTTTAAGAGGGATTCATAGTTGGTACATCGCCCCGATGATACTTTTAACATTTAAACAGCTCTATTTTATGATTGCGCCAATTCACGGTCAGGACTATGATTCTTTGTTGATAGACATTGATAGATGGATATTCGGCGTTGACCCAACGGTTTGGCTCTATCAAATTTCTTTTCCTATATTAACTGAAGTTGTTCAAATTGCTTATTCGAGTTTTTATTTCCTCTTTATTATAACCGGATATGAGTTTTATCGTAAAAAGGAAATGAAAAAATTTCAACATGCGGCATTCTTGATAATCTATGGCTTTTACCTCTCATACATAGGATACTTTTTCCTACCCGCAGTAGGACCGAGGTTCACACTGCACAATTTTTTTACAATTAACACCGAGCTTCCGGGTTTGTTTATTACAAATTTTCTCCGCGATTTTGTAAATTATGGTGAATCGATAGTCAAAGGGAATCCAAACCCTGCGGCTATAGTTCAACGGGATGTGTTTCCGAGCGGACACACACAACTTACGCTTATTCTCATGTTCATCACGATGAAGTATAAGATGAGAGCTACTGTTTTCATATGGATAACAGGGATACTATTAATTTTTGGGACAGTTTATCTCCGTTATCATTACGTAGTGGACTTATTAGCGGGGGCAATATTAATGGTTCTTACAGTATGGAGTTCAAAATACATCTACACCTGGTGGCAAAACTTGAAGCAAAAACTTTCCTAAAAACCAACCGGATGCTAAAAGTATCTCTACTGTGTTGTTCGGGATGAAGTATCAGTCTGGATAGTGAGAATTGAAGAAATTTCCGACTCAAGATTTTTCATCTCATTAACTAGTTCTCGAAGCCTCTTTCTCGAATCCTCTTCAATGGATGCAGCATAATAACGTGCGGAATAAAAATATGATTTCAAGTTCTCTATTTTATTCTGAAGCAATATTTTCGATGGTTGATTGAAAGATGGATTCGCATCCTGACAGCATTGTTCAAATTTATGGATTTTATGGTTCCAGTTCTCTAGTATTCGACTGTACCTTTCTTCGAGGTTAGTTTTTTCAATTGTAATCATTTTTAACCCTCCTATAGTTTAAAAGTTTATTTCGGATAAAAAAAAATACAAATATTTGATTTGCTTTAAAAGCCTATATAAATATGCGAACAATCTGAATGAAAATCAATAAATAAAATATAATATTTTATATTCTCTTTCTAGATCTCTTTCACCAACTCAAGGAATCTCTTGTAAGGGATAGCTGTCCAACTCTCAGCCACCGAGGCGCCGGCTGAAAGCGTAATCATTGAAACTTTAGCCGCGTCCTCTTCAGAGGGTGCCTCGTAAATATCTAAGAAATCGTATGGTCCCAGAAGGGCATAGTGCGCTAACCATTTGACTTGTGGGCACTTACGGTTGACTTGAGATTTCCATTCTTTCCCAATGTCTTCCCTTAGGGCGGGATTTTTGGTCAAGTCCTGCGACAGTTTAGTGGCTAATATAAAAGTCGGCATATTTTATCCTTCCTAATTTATTTTGTCTCACTAATTCCTATCTAAAGATAAGAATAATATTATTTATTGGCAATTGCTTTTCAAGCTATATTTTTGTAAGATAAGCAAGAAAAATGGAGCTATGCTTTTATCAATACTTAAAATATTTTTGGCTATTCTTATCAGTGTAGCATGGTCTGTACTGGCTTTGATTACGATACCGTTTAATAAAGGTGGCAGGGTTTATCATAAGCTCACACGATCCTTTGCAAGGGTTCTGTTAGCCGCAAGTGGAATTAAAATTCGCACGATAGGATCTGAAAATATTACTCAAGGACAAAGTTATATTTATGTTTCAAACCATGCAAGCGCTTTCGATATACCGGCAGTCGTGGCGGGTATTCCAGACCAGATTCGAATCGTATACAAAAAGGAGCTTGAGAAAGTTCCGTTTTTCGGATGGGCGTTAAAGTTCGGTAAAACTTATATACCAATTGATAGAGCAAGAGGAACCAACGCTGCCCGTAGTTTGGAAGAAGCAGCTTTGAAATTTAAAAGCGGTGCCTCGGTGCTTTTATATGGGGAAGGAACTCGAACAAAAGACGGAAAACTTCAGCCATTTAAACGCGGAGCTTTTAATCTTGCCGTTAAAGCGGGCATCCCAGTTATCCCGCTTACGATCAATGGCAGTTACAAAATACTTCCAAAGAAAAAATTTAGAATAGTGCCGGGTGAAATTTCATTAACAATAGAAAAACCGATTCCCGTTAAAGAAAACGGTGGCAAGGAAGAAGAATTAAGATTGATGGATGAAGTTCACAGCGTTATTTCGAGTAATTATATCGACCAATAATATAAATCGTAATTGGAGTTAATTGAATGGCTTCGAGTGGAAAAATTGTAGCAGTAATACCCGCGCGTTACGCATCGACACGTCTGCCGGCAAAGCCGCTTGTTGACCTTTGCGGCAAACCGATGATTCAGCACGTGTTTGAACGAGCACACAAATCCCGATTGGTTGATAATGTGATTGTCGCGACCGATGATACGAGGATTGAAAACGTTGTAAAAAGTTTCGGCGGAAATGTTATAATGACGCCTACAGACATAAAAAGCGGTAGCGACCGGATTGCATTCGTGGCGAATAAATTGTGTGATGCTAAAATAATCATTAACGTGCAAGGTGATGAGCCTTTAATTGAACCCGCAATGATCGATCAGGCAATTAAACCATTACTGGAGAGTTCTTCTTACAATGTAAGCACATTAATTAAAAAAATAACTACAGCGGAAGAATTACACAATCCTAACGTGCCGAAAGTTATAGTCAATACAGATCAGTGTGCAATATATTTTTCCAGAAATCCAATCCCTTATTTGAGAGACGTTGACATGGATGAGTGGCACCTGCAGCACACATACTATAAACATATCGGGCTATATGTTTATCGAAAAGAGTTTCTAAAGATTTATACGTCCTGGCAGGAGTCGGAATTGGAGAAAGCTGAAAAGTTGGAACAACTTCGCATCATAGAAAACGGAGAAAAAATTAAAGTGGTTATTACAGAATATGATAGCATACCTGTAGACACACCGGAAGATGCTGAACGTGTAAGATTACTTTTACAAAACAAAGAGGATGGCAAAAAATGAGCACTGAGAAAAATTCGTTATTAGTGAATGTGCGTATTACATTCATGCGCGGTGTCGTAGTTATTGTTCCAATTGTTATTACAGTGGCAGTTTTAAAAATGTTGTTTGAAGTTGTGGATGGTATTATTTCTCCGCTAATCGACCAGTTCCTTGGATATCACATTTACGGATTAGGCTTCTTCTCGATGCTATTGCTGATAATTGTCGTGGGTTTAATGTCACGAAACCTTGTCGGTAGAGTGATTATAAAAGGTTTTGATAAATTCATTGCATCGTTGCCGTTAGCTCGAACTATTTATAGCGCCATCAGGGATTTGATTTCAGCGTTTGCAATAGGCGCCAAGAGTAAAAGCTTTCGTAATGTTGTTTGCGTAGAATACCCGCGGGCTGGTATTTATTCAATAGGGTTTGCTACAAACGAAATCAGTCTTGACCTTGAACCTGATAAATTAGTAGAAACAATCAGCGTCTATTTTCCACATCCACCGAATCCTACGTCGGGTGTTCTGGTTTTTGTTCCTAAGAATGAAGTGCATGTATTAAATCTTACTATCGAAGATGGTTTGAAGTTGGTTCTATCCGGCGGTGTGGTAGGGTCGGGTTTGATAAAAAGAAGATAAAATCGTAAAGGTGATATGATGGCACATCGACACGCGATAAAATATATATTTGTAACAGGAGGTGTTGTTTCGTCGCTCGGAAAAGGAATTGCTGCCGCTTCCTTAGGATTACTTTTAAAACAGCGGGGTTTAAGAGTAACAATCCAAAAATTCGACCCCTACATAAATGTTGACCCCGGAACTATGAACCCATATCAGCATGGCGAGGTTTACGTTACCGACGACGGCGCAGAAACTGATTTAGATTTAGGGCATTACGAAAGATTTTTAGATATAAGCACCACGAAACAAAATAATACGACCGCCGGACAGGTTTATCACGAAGTAATAAGCAAGGAACGCCACGGCGATTATTTAGGCGCGACTGTTCAGGTTATTCCACACATTACCGACGAGATAAAGAAACGTTTCGAAGCTTTGGGTAAGACGGGGAATTATGATGTAATTATAACAGAGATCGGCGGGACTGTCGGCGATATTGAGAGCTTACCGTTTCTGGAAGCGATGCGACAGTTTATGTTTAAACTTGGCAGGACGAATGCGTTGAGCATTCATGTAACGCTTGTGCCATACATTTCCTCCGCCGGTGAAATTAAAACCAAACCAACTCAGCACAGCGTGAAGGCGCTGCTGGAACTTGGAACTCAGCCGGATATTCTCATCTGTCGTTCCGATAGACCGCTTAACAAAGAAGTTCGGGAAAAAATAGCACTGTTCACGAACGTCGAAACTGAAAGTGTAATCAGTGCACATAATATGGAAACAATTTATGAGGTGCCGATTCTTTTTGAAGAGCAGGGCTTGGATGATCTCGTACTTGAGAAATTAGATTTGACTTGTGCACGTCCGAATTTGCTTGCATGGAAAAAAATGGTGAGAAGAGTAAAACAACCAGCCGGTCAGGTTGAGATCTCGGTTTGTGGAAAATATACAGAGCATCAGGATGCGTATAAAAGTATAACAGAAGCTTTCATTCATGCTGGCGCGGCAAATAACGTTCGAGTGAATTTAACATGGGTGGCAGCGGAGGATATTGAGCGCGATGGAGTAGAAAAATATTTGAAAGACAAATCCGGACTTTTAGTAGCGCCCGGTTTTGGAGTCAGGGGAATTGAGGGAAAGATACTCGCCGTAAAATATGTTCGCGAAAAAAAGATTCCGTTTTTTGGAATATGTCTGGGTATGCAGTGCGCAGTTATTGAGTTTGCCCGGAATGTTTGTGGTATGAAAAATGCCAACAGTGCCGAATTCAAACCAACCGACCAAAATGTAATAGACATGATGATAGAACAAAAGAAAGTTAAAGATTATGGCGGCACGATGCGGCTTGGTGCGTTTCCCTGTAAATTAAAGCATGGAACAAAAGCACACGCTGCATACAAACGCGAACTCATTCATGAGCGGCATCGCCACCGTTATGAAGTTAATAATTCATTCCGTGAAGAACTTCAAAAAAATGGGTTGATTGTAAGCGGTGTTTGCCCGCAGAACGATTTAGTGGAGATTGTTGAGATTGAAGACCACCCATGGTTTGTGGGAGTGCAATTCCATCCCGAGTTAAAATCGCGAGCTGCAAATGCACATCCGCTGTTTAGGGAGTTCGTGAAGGCGGCGGTGGGGTATGAAAGTAAAGAGCTAACATAATCATATCGGACAAGGATATGCGTTGGATGCAAAGTAATTGGAACGAGAAGAAAATTTTGAAGAAACTGTAAGCAGTGGTAACGATGATGAATTTGACAAAAGTAAAGAAGAATCTAATTCGCTCCGTCAGGAGCGTTCTGTGTGTAGTAGATAAAAAAGAAAAATAGATAATAAGCTCCGTAGGAGCGACCTATCTTTATTCATAAGGATTATTTCTAATGGCAAACACATACACACAAATTTATATCCATGCCGTATTTGCTGTAAAGGGCAGACAAGCGCTGATTCGAAGAGCATGGAAAGAAGAATTACACAAGTACATAACCGGTATTGTCCAAAATAGAAGCCATAAATTGATTGCGATAAACAGCATGTCAAATCATATGCATATTTTTATTGGAATGCATCCGGATCAGTCGTTGTCTGATTTGATGCGAGATGTAAAAGCAATCTCATCAAAATTTATTAATGAGAAAAAATGGACGCAAGGCAAATTTGGATGGCAATAAGGATTCGGTGCGTTTTCGTATTCGCACTCTCAGATTGACACGGTTGTTAGATATATCGTTGAGCAGGATAAACACCACATACGTAAAACGTTCCGAGAAGAATATATCGATATGTTGAATAAATTCAATATAGAATTTAAAGATGAATATATTTTTGAAACAATTGAGGAATAGAAACAGGTCGCCCCGATGGGGTTATCAATTGTTTTTATTTTCTGTGCTACAAGCAGTCCGTCCCTACGGGACTTATTGGTAAGAATGGATTCAGAATCAAAAAAATAAATCAATCCGCTGTTCGAAAGTTGTGAAAAAGATAAAATCCTATAAGCAGCATGGTTTTGAGTGAAGCGAAAATATCGTAGATTTGTAAGAAAAAAAACAGACAGCTCCGTCAGGACCGACCTGTATATGGAAATAAATAGTCAAATGTTAAAAAGTTCCGTAGGAACATACTGTTTGATATAAATAAATTAGGAAATGTAAAAAAGCTCCATTAGGAGCGTAATGTTTATAGAAATATATTAAGATATGTTTGGAAGCTCCGTATGTGCGACCCCAAAAATAATTAGAACTATTCAAAATTTATGGCAAAAATATATAATATCGACACAAAATTTATCTACCAGATAAAAGTTACACTTCTTGGTTCAGAGCCGGAAATATGGCGGACTTTTCAAGTTCCTGAAAATTATACTTTGCACAAACTTCACAAAGTTCTCCAAATTGTTATGGGATGGAAAAATTACCACCTTTATGAATTCAAGTTAGGCGGTATTTCGTATGGTGAACCTCACTCTGATTATGATGGTTTAATGAAAAACGCAAAAGGTGTTAAGCTCAATCAGATTTCACAACCTGAAAAAGTTGAGATTACATATATTTATGATTTTGGAGACGGATGGCAACACAAGATTATCGTAGAAAAATTATTTGAGATGGAGGCAAATATAAGTTATCCTTTTTGTATTGATGGAGCCAGAGCTTGTCCTCCTGAAGATTGCGGCGGCATCGGCGGCTACGCATATTTTCTGGATGCTATCCACGATCCTATGCATGAAGAACATAAGCAAATGCTCGGATGGATAGGTGGCGAGTTTAACCCGGAAACTTTTAACATAAAGAGCATTAACGAAAAATTGTCGCGTATAAAATGATCGGACTGATTATTAACTTGGCACACCTGAATATCGCATTTAGAGAGTTGGAAAACCACCCGTGGTTTGTGGGAGTTCAATTCCATCCTGAGTTAAAATCGCGCGCTGCAAACGCTCATCCTTTGTTCAGGGAGTTTGTGAAGGCGGCGGTGTGGTACAAAAATAAATAACAGAATATAATTATATATGTCTCCCGAAGAAAAAAGAAACAGTGCCCTTTGTTATGAAGCAATAGAGATTTATCGGCACACGATGGTCGGTCAGATTCGCAAGTGTCTAAACGACTTTGAGAAAGTAAGAAAGCTGTTTAGAAGCGACGAATTGAATAGAGAAATTACAAACGCTAATAGGCTCAGAGAATCTGGTAAGATTAAGTCGTTGTTAAAGGATGAATTTGACTGTCTGAGTGTAAGTCATTTCTACAACATTGTCAATTCATTTTTTGAAGATATATTTCCAAAGTTCAATCACCTAAAGGGAACTGAAAGGCTAGAACAGAAGAAAATAGTTTTAAGCCTAGTTAAAGAAGTAAAAGATTACAGAGATCCAGTGTCGCATCCAAGCGAAAATGACATTGATACCAAGTCAGCAATTAGATTGGTAGATAGCATTTTACGTATATTGGGGAATACAGAATGCAAAGTGGAAGTTGATGAGGCGAACGAAATATACACAAAACTTATTAATTGCTTACACAAAAGTAAAGAAGAACTTGATAAGGAATTCAAATCTTGTCTTGAGCATTGTGCAAACTCGTTTACAAAAACTGATTACGTACGTCGCCCTGAGATTGAACGTAAGATTCTTGGGGAGAAGAATACAATTCTTGTAGGTGCTTCAGGTGCGGGTAAATCTACGATGCTTGAAATGCTCAGAGCAAAACAAGCTAAACAAGAATTAGCAAAAAAACGATTAGAGCAAATTCCTTGCCTTCTAAAGTTAGTCAGCAATGAAGATATCTTACAAAAAGTTGCCAGCGAAGTTGGAATTGCTGATGAGATAATAGAAAAATATCTTAATGCTGGAAAATTATGGATCGTATTTGAAGCTGTTGATGAGATGCATAATTTCAGTATAAATTTTTCACATATTACCGATTTTATTAAGCGGTATGATAAAAACAAATACACGATTTCTGTTAGGCGTGAGTATTTTGAGAATCATGATTACAAATTGGAATTTGAAAATCTTACCAAGCGTAAGGAACGAAGTGGATTTGAAAAAGTCGTTGTCGATCCGCTTTTACCTGAAGAATTAAACAAACTTCTATCCCTGCGACTTGGTGATCAGTTTTCTGAAGAAAGCAAAGCAGCTATTGAATTGTTCTTAAGCAAACTCCCCGAGATTACGCCGTTGCTTGTTGAGATGGCTGTGGAAATTTATCGTAGTGGTGGTAAGCTGACCTATGAAAATGAGGGAAAGTGGTTCGAGCAGTTCTTCGAACTAAAATTAAAGCAAGAGTGTCATAATAAAAAAAGAAATCTTGGGCGTATTTCCGATATTCTTCTTGATAATGTGCTGATCCAACTTGGAGAAAATGCAATTGAAGAAAGCAAACAGTTTTTTGGAAAGGACTTTGTCTACTATTTGGTAAAGGAAGAGATTGGTGAAAATATTTCTGAGCATTATGACCTTTTATTTTATGCAGAAATTCTCAAACTCGTCCCAGTCATTGTCACAACAGGCAAGCATAGAAAAGATAAAGAAAAAGTACAGTTCTATCATAAAACATACAGAGATTTTTACATAGCAAAATCGCTTATTGGAAGATTGAAAGATCTTGAACTTTTAAAGAAAATTATTTCAAATGAAGATGAGAACGAGACACTGGTGATGCTTTGCGGTATTGAACCGCAAGCTTCTGTAAATGATGCAATTATTCTCCAAGCTTTTGATGCCGATAAGATTGAATTGTCTTTAGAATGTTTATGCCGTACAGAGAACCATTCGTTCAATCTTATATCAGACATAGCGAATCGTCTTATAAAGAAGTCTGAGGATAACTCTTGCTTCAAGAAGCATCATCTTCTTAAATATGTAGAACTATATGGAGAGCGAATCTGCATAAAAGAGTTGACCAATTATTTGGAGGATGTAACTCGTTCAGACGTAATTCATAAGATTGACTGGGAAATTTACAAAAGTGAAAAATTAGGTATTGGTGAAATTTCTGATAAGTATAAAAATACCTTTCGTTATGTTTATATGATTAACAAAGATAAACCAAAATTTCAGTGGGATACTGAAATGATGTGGAAGATAGCTCAATGTCCACAAGCGCAAAACGAAAAAGGGTTTGAACTTTATTATCGACTTACAAAAGTTACAACAGTTGACGAATTATTATCTATTGTTTTAGATGAGAGTATTGAAATTGCTGTGCGTGCAAAGATGTTTATTGATTTAAGACACGCTTGTAGATTAGGACATATCAATCAGCAAGAAATTATTTACAGACTTATAGCAGCCAAACAACATTTTAATTGTATAAATGAAGAATATATTTGGGAAATTCTGCCATTGTATTTTTTTGATATAAATTATCAAGAAGTCACATCTCCCGAGATGAGTAGTAAAGAAGCAGAGGCAATATCATGTCTTTTTTGGAATCTTAATTTCCATAATATACATTTGAGAATACTGTATAATTCAGTTTCATTTCCCAAAGAAATACGGTTTGAACTTTGTAAGAAAGTGCTCGAAAATTATAAATGTGAATTGATAGCAGATTTGAAAAGATTAGAGGATCTCCTTTATGAGGAATTCTATGAAGAAGTTGATTTAGTTTGTAATTATAGCATTGTGGCTGATTACCCTTTGTTTGATTTCGATAGTGATACTTACGAAACATTAATGAAATGCCTTGCAATGCAGGAGATTGTTAATTTGAAAATCTCTGAATGCAACGATTTACTTTTAAAGTATACTTTTTCTGAGAATGAGAAATTAAGAACTGTTGCAGAGTGGGCATTGAAACAACTTGAGGAAAGTAAAAATGAATGAAATTAAATCATGGAGATTGAAAGATGGAAGGTTAGTCATAGGACATATTACCTCAGTTAATCCATTAGTCGATCAAATCAAAAATTCTACGACAGCAGACCGTCAAGCATTACCGCTAAGACAAAAAGATCCACTACCAATTACTATTCCTGATCGTGAGGTAAGAGTAGAAAATGAAAAGGCATTTGGTAGTTACAAATCAAACTTTCTTAAAGAAAACCTATTGATAAATAACATCAAATCGCCAGGTATTTATTTCTTCTTCAATAAGAAGGTAGGATTAAAATATTGTTATTACATTGGTATTGCTGATTCGATTAAACGAAGAATGGGAGAACATATCACGAGAAGGGACTACATATTTTATTCTTTAGCTTTTCCAAAAAAGAAAGAGAAATTTCTCGAAGAAGTTTTATGGTTCTATGGACAAAAGAAACAATACAAGAAATATATAGAAGAGTATAAGAGGCAAACAGAATGTTTAGATTGTGCAGGATTTGATAGTTTAGCTTGGATATCGAGTGATGAGATACCTTACTGTGTATGGGATCTGATTGAAACACATTTTATCATCGAGAACCAACCGTGTGTGAACGTAGGTAAAAAAGGAGCATTTCCAGAGAAGAATTATGAAAATACATATCTTGAGGTGAAAGATTTCGTTAATGATTTAATCTCTTGACAATGATTACGATAAAAATTATCAGAACTTGGAAACCTTAATTGGCAAGTTTAATCATACAAGATATAATTTACTCAAAATAATATGAATACAACCGCGAACGGATTCTTTGATGTAAACTCCGAACTCTACTTCAATGAGAAACTCAACCTCTGGCTGAACACACTTTCTACTGAGGATATGAAAAAAGTGCTGAGGGACTGTTTCGATCTTCCGCTGCCAGACATAAATAAAGAGTGCCGTATTTACAAATGGGATAGTTACGATGCGAACTTCAGGGAGTACGGCAGGTTCGACCAGAAAATTGATTTCGGAAATGAAGCATGCGTTATTCTTGAACTTAAAATAAAAACAGAAGCTACGCTTGGTCAGTTGAATAAGTATCTGTCATACATCAAAGCGGCGGGTTACCGGAGCGGATGGGTTGTTCTCTTATCACGCAATGAAAGGGCTTCAGAAAAGTTGGGCTATGATGAACTGATGCGAAATAACACTAACCTTTTATTTACAACGTGGAACTCTTTAGAATCGAAATTGCTTGGATTGCATAAGAACAACCACCTTGAAAGTCCAAAGAAACATACAGAAAATTTTCTTGAGCTTCTGACGTTTTTAACCGACATTAAAAAAAGAAGCGAGCGACTTATTGATCAGCAAAGTCCTCCTCCTCTGAATGTCAAGGAATTTGTGAAATCATTAGAGCCTGCCGCTGAGCCGAAAAAGAAAGGAGCGTTTCTCTGCTGGAACAATCGAGAGGATTTCTGGAATGAGTTGCTAACTGAGATAACTGCGCGGACTCAGCTAAAGAATTTTTGTGCATTTCGGTTTGATCTATATGAGTTTATTATTCGATGGGCTTTTCACAAGAAAAATATTTATCTCGATATCTACGAAGATAAAAATTATGAATACTACTACTCTTACTTTTTTTCTACCATATATCCTGCTAAGGCAAATCTTCCAAGTGCGGATCTCTCGGACCTGTACTATCGGTATTTACTGATTCGGGAAACTGAACTATTAACTACAGACAAATATCGCTTATTCTTTCAACGAAAAGGTAAAAATTGGTATGTGTACGTACTTGGAAAGGATACCAATGTCGGTGAGATCCCATACGTTAAATTACACCAATTGAGATTTTGACAAATATAAGTTAAACATGAATTAGCATATTTACTTCCATTCCTTCACACCATTTTCATCTATCAATGCATGAATCAAAGGGGGTAGGGTTGGAATATTTTTTCCAATCCTGAAACTGTCTTGGAGTCGCTTTGCAGCGGCGTCGAGTTTGGGAATTACAAACAACAAAGCGAATACCCAACAACAAAATTGATGGACAAAAGCTCCAAGATTTTCTGGATGGAATTCGCCACTCGGATAGGGTCTCCGAATTTATCAAGAATAAATTTGATGATGAATTACTCGAACATTATTTTTTTGTTAAAGATGGCTACCTAACGAATATTGGCATTCTATGGATTGGACAGAGGGAAGACAGGGCTGCTTTATTGTATGCACCTACTATTCATTTCATTCGTTATGATAATTTGGATAACAAGGTGAAGAAGATTTCTTTTGATGATTATTCTCTCAATCCCGGAGAACTTTTATCGGCAGTTGAAAAGCTCGATGATTGGAATGAATCTATAGAGTTTCCATCCGGAATTTTTAGAAACAAAATTCCTATTTACAGCCGTGAAGTGATTCGGGAATTAGTTGCCAACGCTCTTGCACATCGAGTTTATGTAATGCAGGGAGATATCTTTATTAACTTGTTCCCCGACAGATTAGAAGTACATAATCCCGGTCTACTTCCTCTTGGCGTTACTCCGGAAAATATCCTTCACCAATCGGTCAGGCGTAATGAGCATCTTGCAAAGGTCTTTTACGATCTTAAACTTATGGAGCGGGAAGGAAGCGGATACGACCGCATCTACCAAATTCTAATTTCTGACGGCAAAAGAATTCCAATAGTAGCCGAAAAATATGATCGTGTAATCGTTACGATCTATGGAAAACAGTTCAACGCTGAAGCTATACGTTTAATGGAGAAAGTTTCGGCCGATTATCAACTGAAGCAGAAAGAGATTATCACACTCGGCTTGATTGCCCAGCATACCTCGCTAACAGCAATTGAACTCAGCAAATATCTATCGATTAAGGATGTAAAAGATTTACATCCTTGGATAGATAGATTAATCGAGCAACACATAGTAATCTCCGAAGGAAAGACAAAGGGAAAAAAATATTCCGTAAATCCAAAACTTTTACAAAACCTCGGATACCGCGGTAAAACTACACTTAAACAAATTGAGCCGTACCGATTAAGAGAGTTGATTTATGAAGATGTTATCAAATTCCCCGGCAGCGCAAGTCCGGATATCCAGGAAAGAATAGGTAAAGAAATCTCACTTAAACGAATCAGGAACGAGCTTAATCGCTTAATCGAAGGCAGAAGGATAGCGAAGCGCGGCGTTCGGAAACATACACGTTATTTCCCTGTTACCGGCAAAGAAAAATGAACTGGAAAAATACTTTAAAAAACTACTGCAAGGGCTTTTAGAAGGACTTTAAGCCCCCTAAGTTATTCAAAAATAAGGCATTGGCTGAATTTAAATAATCTTTAAAAACATTAAGAACGGTCTTTATAAACCGAAATAAATTATAAATGTTCAACAGCACATATAAAATTTGTCCAGAACACTTTTTTAACTTTTCACTATTATTTAAAATTGAATAATTATGTCAATCTCATCATTTAAACACAAAGACAAACGCCCGCACATCCCTTCTAAGGAAGAAGCGGGTTACGAGCAATCTAACCCAAAGGTGCAGGCGAAAACTTCTGCCGAGTTTCCACTTAATCCCGTTGTTCATCGCGGGCAAGACCCGGAGCTTTTCTGGAAAGATAAATACGGCAACGACAACCGCGAAGAACTGCTCAAGGTTGATATCCGCTCGCTTTACAGGCATGAGCACATCTCGCCTGAAATGCTCATAAAAAATCTTTACCGCTACATAGAGCAAAACCCCGACCAGCTTTCGCTCATCACCGAGTTCAACGGCATGATAAAAGTGGAGGAAGCCGAGAAGCCCGGCAGCTACTACAAGCACCAGGACGACTGGAAGAACCGTATGATTTTGGGCGACTCACTGCTGACAATGACCTCGCTCCTCGAGCGCGAAGGGATGGCAGGCAAAGTGCAGATGGTGTACATGGACCCGCCCTACGGCATTGCCTACAAAAGCAACTGGCAGATGAAGCTCAACAACCGCACCGTGGGCGAGAAGGACGAAGACGTAAGCGGTGAGCCGGAGGTGATTAAGGCATACCGCGACACGTGGATTGACGGCATACATACATACCTCTCGTACCTGCGAGACCGGCTCCTCGTTGCCAAAGAGCTTCTCACGCCAAGCGGCTCATGCTTCATGCAAATCTCCGATGAGAATGTTCACCTCGTTCGTAGCGTGATGGATGAGGTGTTTGGGAGTGAAAATTTTATCAGCTTGATTACGATGAAGAAAACAGGCGGAATGGGAGAGGCATACATCGACAACATCAGTGATTATCTGTTATGGTACGCCAAAGATAGGCAGGCTGCAAAATATAAAAGTCTATTCCAGCCAAAAGATCTTTCGATTGGTACAGGTGCACGATATAATCAGGTCGAACTTCCCGATGGAACAGTTCGACCAATCAGGCGTGATGAACAGCTCGACCCAAATCTCTTGCCAGAAGGTGCGAGAATCTTCTTGGGTGGACCCTTGACTTCTCAGACTGGTAGTAACTCGACCATCTTTGAATTTGAATTTGATGGGAAGAAATACCGACCAAATACTGGAGGGTGGAAGACGAATTATGAGGGGATGATGAATTTGATCCGTAGAGGGAGGATATTTGCAACAAAAATGTATGTGAACTTCAAACTATATTTTGATGATTTTCCCTTTGTCCCCATCTCCAATCTTTGGTCGGATACGATGGGGACGGCAGAACAGGACAAGAAATATGTTGTCCAGACGACGAAGAAAGTTCTTGAGCGTTGTATACTCATGACCACTGATCCCGGCGATCTTGTGCTTGATCCAACGTGCGGCAGCGGCACAACAGCAGCAGTCGCCGAGCAGTGGGGCAGGCGCTGGATCACCACGGATACATCCCGCATCGCACTCAACATTGCCAAGCAGCGGCTTATGGCGGCGGTGTTGCCATACTACAAACTCTACGATGAAAAGAGCGGCGACCTCCGTCACGGCTTCATATACAAAAAAGTCTCGCACGTCATGCTGGAAAGCTTAGCCAACAACGAGCCGGCAAAAGAAGAAACGCTCTACGACCGCCCCGAAATGGACAACAAAAAGCTACGTGTCGCCGGTCCGTTTACAGTTGAAACATTACAAAGTCTAAATCCTCTCTCACCGGAAGAACTCAATCAATCTCATGACATTGATGATAACTTTGAGCAGAAGGTTTTCGATCATCTTAAGTCGGCAGGCGTGAAAACCGGAGTGAAGCAAGAGCAAGCAGTGTTTACTCGCATCGATCCGCTCACGAGTCCGTACTTGCACGCTGAAGGATTTTATCAAGCCAAGAAAGGCGAACGGAAAGCGTACATACACATCGGTCCCAAGTTTGGAACCGTCAGCAAGGCAGCGGTGAACGAAGCCATCAAAGAATGCCGCACACGCGGCGATGCCGATTGGCTTTTAATACTCGGCTTCTCGTTTGAAAGCGATGTTGCAAGTCAAAATATAACAACGAATTTCGGTTCATTTGAAGTCAGTAAAATCCGCATGCACGACGACCTGATGCAGGAAGGATTGTTGAAGAAGGATAAGAAAGCGGCATCGTTTGTAACCATCGCTGAGCCGGACATTGCGATTATACACCCTCCCATTACTAAGGGGAGGGCTGGGGTGGGGTCGAAAACCATACAGGTAGAAATCCAGGGTCTTGATATTTATGATCCAATCAAAGACGAAGTTAAACCGCGCGACATCCACGACATTGCCTACTGGATGGTAGACGATGATTATGACGGCAGTAACTTCATTGTAAAACAAGCGTTCTTCTGCGGTGGAGAGAAAGATGATTTTGATGACTGGAAAAAAGGATTGACAAAACTTGCACTTTCGTCAGTCAAAAAGAAAGCCGAAGCCGCGCTGCGAATCGAAATCGATGAAGAAGCGTTCGAACGGTTATACGGGCACATCTCTCATCCCATCGAGATAAAAAAGAAAGGTCAGAAGATTGCAGTTAGAGTTATCTCGCAATTCGGTGAAGAGTCGATGAAAGTTTTGGAAGTTTGAAATAATTGCATATACTATTGTATACATAATCTGAGATAAAAAATGAAAGAAGAATCCTCTAAGGTAAGCTTTTGGGCCTATGATATATTTGGGTACTTGCTACCCGGCCTGGTTTTAATAATAGGTTTGGCAAAATCAATTAAGTGGGTTTATGACAACATACACAACCAGTTAATATCAGGTAGTTATGCTGATTATGTTATAATTTTGGTAGTCGCATACACAATTGGACATATATTATCTGGTCTGTCGAGTTATGCTCTTGAACGCTTAATATTAAGACATATTCTAAAATGGCCTACCCAGCAAATGTTTAAGCCTAATGACGATACACCAAAGTATTATAAAATCTTGTTTCCAGGTTATTTTAGACCTTATAGTAAATTGTTTCAAGATAATGTAAGGGATAAATTGAAAAAGGAGTTTAACATTGAACCTACACAGGAACACGATATATTTTGGCTTTGTTGGAGTTTTGTAAGTGGCAACCATCCAGTTGCTTATAAAAGAGCAACTCACTTCCTTGAACTCTATGGTTTCTCCAGAAATATGTGTATGAGCTTCTTGTTACTGGTCCCTGCTACCTGGTTCTCAGATTGGACAAATCCGATTAATGGTTATATTTGGTCTCTTGGTGCATTGTTCGCTGCGTGGATTTTGTTTGTTAACTACACAAAGTTATTACGTCGTCTAAATGATGAAGTATACCGTGCATTTGTTGTATCGAAGTAAAAAATTTAGATTTAACAGTTTTTAAAAACTGTTGTAATTAAATGCTCAATGTCTGTATAAAATCGGCGATACGAACGTATAGAAGTAGGAGTTAAAGCTGATAGGTTAAAAAATGTATTGCTCTTAAGGTCCATCTCGCAGTTCGGTGAAGAATCGCTGAAGGTGGTAGAAACTTGAGTTTGTTTAATTTGTAAAAGTGTTTACCCTTTCCACTCCTTCACACCTTTTTCATCTATCAAAGCATGAATCAAAGGCGGCAGGATTGGAATATTATTTCCGATCCTGAAACTGTCTTGGAGTCTCTTTGCGGCAGCATCGAGCTTGGGTTTGTCATCGGCAAAGATCACTGCGAGTGTGTCGCCCGCAGAAATTTTATCTCCAACTTTTTTATGGAATAATACTCCGGATTTCATATCTATAACATCGTCAACTTTCATTCTACCTGCACCGACCATAATTCCCACAAAGCCCACTTCGAGTGCATCAATGTTTTCTACATATCCGGCGGAATTGCTTTTTACTTCAACGGAAAACTTACTCGGCGGATATTTTCCTAAATTCTCAATGTACGAAATATCGCCGCCCTGCCGCTCAACCATTTGCAGAAATTTGTTATAAGCCGCACCCGACGTGATCGTCTCTTTACATTTTGCGACACCCTCATCTATGGTTTTTACTTTACCTCCTAACATAACCATCGCTCCGCTTAAGAGGTAAGTAACTTCCATTAAATCGGGAACATCTTTACCGCGCATACATTCTACACACTCGACGACTTCGAACCAGTTGCCGACAGCATAACCGAGCGGCTGCGACATGTCGGTTAAAAACCCGATTGTTTTTTTACCGAAACTATTCCCAATCGCTATTAAAGTTTTTGCCAGCTCAATTGCGCTCTCTTTGGATTGCATAAAAGCGCCGCGTCCGGTTTTTACATCGAGGACGAGCGCATCTATTCCTTCGGCTAATTTTTTGCTCATAATACTTCCGGCAATAAGAGGGATGCATTCGACCGTTCCGGTAACGTCCCGTAGAGAGTACATTTTTTTGTCGGCAGGTGCAATTTCTTTCGTCTGTCCTATCATCACAAGTCCGATATCGGCAATTACGGATTTGTATTCCTCAAGCGTTAAATTAGTTTTAAAGCCGGGTATCGATTCTAATTTATCCAAGGTCCCGCCTGTATGACCGAGTCCGCGGCCGGAAATCATCGGGACTGGAACACCGCACACCGCTACCATAGGTGCGAGTATGAGCGAAACTTTGTCGCCAACTCCGCCAGTGGAATGTTTATCAACCTTGATTCCGGGAATTCCAGAAAGGTCAACTACAATTCCTGAGTTCAACATAATATCTGTGAAGACGGCTGTCTCGTCGAAATCCATTTTGTTAAAATATACAGCCATTAAAAAAGATGACATCTGGTAGTCGGGAATATTTCCTTCGACATATCCTTTGATTAAAAATTCCATTTCCTGACGGGAGAGTTTTTGTCCGTCGCGTTTTTTTCTGATTATTTCAACAGCAGTCATTTTGTCTTTCTATTATGTTTATGTAATTCAGGCACCTGACTGTAGGGACTGTGTTATAATGCCGAACTCACCCTAAATCCCTCTCTTACGAAGAGAGGGACTTGCTGAATCTGTGCTCAATTCTCCCCTTCTCTTTTTAAGAGAAGGGGCAGGGGATGAGTTTCGATAGTTATCACACGACCTCTGAAGTCAGGTGTTAATTATTCCAGTCTTGTCAATCTTTGCAATCATTTAGTTTCAACATCCCAATCATTATTCCGCAAATCGTTTTTCCGTCAACAATTTCTTGATTCTCAATCATTTCTACAGCTTTTTGTAGTGGAAGAATTTCAACGGTCATTGTAAGTTCGCCTTCTTCTAAATTTCTTCCATTCTCTGCAGGATATAAATTCTGAGCTAAATAGATGTGGAGCTGTTCGTTGCAAAAACCGGGAGTAGTGTAAATAGCAGTCAACTTCTGCCACTTGTTTGCCTTGTATCCGGTTTCTTCTTCTAATTCACGTTTGGCACAGTCAAGAGGGTCTTCATCAGGGTTTAGCTTTCCAGCGGGCAACTCAAAAATAAATTTATCTATCGGATAACGATGCTGTTTTATTAAAAGAATATTTTTGTCTGGAAACACCGCAAGTATAACTGCGCCCCCGGAATGTTCTGCGATTTCCCGTATCGAAAGATTGCCGGATTCATACTCAACAACATCAACGATTGTATTGAATACCTTTCCGCTGTAAACTACTTTTCTTTTAAGAAGTTTTAGTTTCATCTCTGTTTACCAAATGTACAACCTGTTGAGGGAGTGGAATTGTTATACCTGCATCTGCAAACGCTTTATAAATTTCTTCGCGGATTGTTGTTTCGACGGGCCATTTTTTCTTGAAGTCGTCTGTTCGCATATTCAAACGTAAAATTACTGCGGATTGACCAAAATCTATCATAAATACTTCGGGCGCTGGATCCTTCATAACGTCAGTATGATTGTTGGCAAGGCCAAGGAGTATTTTTCTGACTTTTGCTATATCAGTACCGTACTTCACTCCTACATCTACGAATGCTCGGATTGCCTGGTGAGGATAGGAATAATTTATGAGACGGGATTTTATCATTTCGGCGTTTGGTACAACAACATGATTATTGTCGAAGTTTAAAATATGTGTGCTTCTTAAACCGATTTGTGTAACGTCACCGGTCTCACCTGAAGGAAGTTGAATTCTGTCGCCGACACGATATGGTCGATCAACCATGATAACAAATCCTGCAATCATATTAGCGAGAGTGTCCTGCGCTGCGAGTGCAATTGCCAGCGAACCGACGCCGAGCGAAACAAGCAGACTTCCGATGCTTACACCGAAGTGTTCTAAAATAATCATCAACCCTGCAAGAAATATTACGATGCTGATAATTTTGTTCGTAAGTGGTGCAATAGTCGCAGTTATGTTGCTCTGTGTTTTGCGCGAAACCTCATCCATGTACCATTCAAATGTCGCTTCGATAAGCCGGCTGACTAATCGCGCGATAACTAGAACAATTATAATGAATGTTGCAATTTGTATGTAATATAAAATTTGATGGAGCGTAAAATCGTCGGGTTTGGAAATTTTACTTATCTGTTCAATCCCAATGTAAACACCGATTATTACACAAATCAGAGTTGCATTCCGACGAAGAACATCGATGATTCTATCGTCGAGTGTAGTTTTTGTTTTTGTAAGTATCTTCTTGCCGAAGATGTTAAGTAAAAACTTTATTACTTTACCGATGATCCATGAGCCAACTACAATTGCTAAGGCTATTAACAGATGTTTTAAAAGAATGTTTTCAAACATAATTTGCTCTATTTATTAACTCGGCTTCCGGGTTTAATAATTGGAATATTTTGTTTACAAAGCGGGCAATCATCCGGCTTATAAGAAATAACCTCAAGCTGTAACACTGAGAATTGATGTGGAGTATCAAATTTTACTTTACCGTTGCTGCGGTCGACGATGGATGCTGTGCCGATTACGTTTCCACCCGCGTTGTGCGCTATGTTTATTACTTCCTGAGTAGAACCGCCGGTTGTAACAACATCTTCGCAGACGAGTACATTCTCGCCAGGTTTAATTTCGAACCCGCGCCGGAGCTGCATAACACCTTCATGTCGTTCTGTAAAAATTGTACGCGCGTTTAATTGTCTTCCCACTTCCTGCCCGACTACAATTCCACCCAAAGCCGGAGAAATTACGACCTGGATATTTTTATCTTTGTAGAAACCGGCAATATAACTGCAGAGTAGCTGCAAGTATTCCGGATGCTGTAAAACCTTTGCACATTGGAAATACTGAGGGCTATGAAGTCCGGAGGTCAGTTTGAAGTGGCCTTCGAGAAGGGCTTCTGCTCGTGTAAATATTGATAAAATTTCGGATTTATTCATTTAGATTTTTTATTCTGAAATAAATATAATCAATTTATAAGTGGGGGCAAAATTGAGGATATGGTAGCTTTATTTGAATATTAGAACACTGATGACACGGATGTAGCAGAGTTACACAGATCAGTGCTAATCTTTTTTCTGTGTTATAAGTGTTCTAATTTTATTCTATATGGACTTTTTTCACGATTCCCATTTTCTGTCCTAAAAACCTTTCTCCGACTTCAGTAAATTTATGAGGAATATCGCTTACAAAAAACTTCATGTTTGCTTTCAACTTGCTGGGGTTTCGTAAACCCTCAGTATCTAATATTTTTTCAACCTGTGCTGAAGCGCTTTCACCCGAATCAATTAACCGAACACCTTCCCCCATCACTTTGCTGATAATATTTTTTAAAATCGGATAATGTGTACAGCCCAAAATTAATGTATCGATCTTTTTCAATCTCAGTTCAAACAGATATTCTTTTACAATAAGCTCGGTTGCAGGATGTTCAATAAATCCTTCCTCGGCAAGCGGAACAAAAAGAGGGCAGGGTTTTGAGAATACTTCAATCGAAGAATCAAGCTGGCGGATTGTATTAGTATATGCGTTGCTGAGAATAGTTGTGAGTGTGCCGATTACACCTATTCTTTTATTTTTCGTAGCAATTAAGGCACTTTCAGAGCCGGGCTGAATAACTCCAACTACCGACATCTTAGCGCGTTTTTGGACAACATCCAAAGCTACCGATGATACTGTGTTGCAGGCAATCACTATCATTTTTACATTCTGTGAAAGCAAAAAATCGGTATCTTGTGCTGCGTATTCTCGCACGACTTGTGATGATTTGGGTCCGTAGGGAACACGTGCAGTATCACCGAAGTAAACAATGTTTTCATTAGGTAGGCGTTTCATTAAAGCACGGACTACTGTTAATCCGCCTATGCCTGAGTCGAATACGCCTATTGGTTTTGAGTTCATGATGGACAAATATAGAAAAAGGAAGTGGGAAAATCAAAAGGTTGTAAAAAATGTAGCCTTCTATTGTTGATTCATTGGACGATTGACTAATTGTAGGTCGAAATGTTATTTCGACAAACATAGCCATACAATTATTTTCGGCGACATATTTAAAGAGTCGATTTGTCAAATCGACTTACAATAAAAAAGCCCCGACTCCTTTAAAACAGAATCAGGGCTTGATAATTCTTAACTTCTCAACTACTTATAGTTAGTATCAAATGATACTATTTAAGCAAAGTAAACTTCTTGTTCATCACAAATGATCCGGCAGTCAGACGGTAGAAGTAAACACCGCTTGATAAGTTTGAAGCGTTAAAATTCACAGTGTAACTTCCGGCTTTCATTTCTTCGTTCACTAATGTAGCTACTTCTTGTCCCAATATATTGTAAGCCTTAAGGGTAACTAAATTTGCTATAGGTAAACTGAACGCAATTGTAGTAGTTGGGTTGAAAGGGTTCGGGTAGTTTTGACTTAGATTGAAGTCGTCAGGAAATCCATCACCATTTTCATTTACGTTTACCTGAACAGGGTCAGTTCCACCGGCTTCTATGTAACGGGCGGCAAATTCCTGTATGTAAAGATTTCCAACTCTGTTATCTTTAATAATTAATGTGTTTTCATCGTTTTTTGTTTCAGCGGCTGATGACCAATTATGCGAGCCGGTTACAACCCATGCAGTACCGCCATAAGGTTCTGCATCAACAATAGCATATTTATGATGTAATAAACCACTGCCGCCTTTTAATAAAATATCTACGCCACTAGTTTGTAAATAAGAGAATTGGTTTCCTAAATCGGTATTATTATCTAAAATTACACGTGTCTTTTTTCCGGCATTCTTTTTTACAACTATAGAATCGGCTAACTCTTTTCTCGTGAAAGTCAGCATAGCGATATTAATTGAGCTTTGTGCTTTTCCTAAAGCTTTGCCAATATAGGTTGTGGTTCTGTCGCTCGGACTGAAAAACGACTCAACATATTTACCGCCGATAATGAATTTGTGTGGAGTGTTGTTAAATTTTCTTGCCCCGAATCTGGAGATAGTTGAGTTTGGTGTTTCGGTGCTGCTTCCCCACATTTCCTCGAACTCGCGTGTATAAGCACCTGCCAAAGCCACATCCTGTATTTCGATTACATTTTGTCTGTCGGCATCGGTTCCGGGGTCAGTAGCATTCCATGAGCCGCTCCATACCCAAACACTATCAGCAGCGCCGCCTCGGTAGTCAATTACAAAAAACTTATTATGATGTAAGCCGGTGCCGTCATTAAGTCCATAAGCATCGTAGATAACAGTGATGCCATTATTTGTTAGAGTTGACCATGGTAAAGTTGTTCGGTTATCATATTCACCAATTACACGAACTTTAACCCCACGATTTTTGGCAGCGACTAAAGCGCTTGCGACACTAGCGCCAACCGTACCGCTTAAACTATAGAGTGCTGCATCGATTGACCTTTTCGAGTTGTTGATCCTCTCTAAAATTTTAGATGTGAAATTAAAATTACCTATAGCTGCTTCACCCGTCGATACTGTTGTGTTTACACTTTTATTGAAATAGACATTAATTTTTCCAGTTGTTGGAGATTTTGAAGTTGTGCTAACGATGAGATTTCCTGCAAAACTTGTATCGGCCCCTGAAACTGAAAAAGCTTGAACGTTGTATATTGTTGCTGCTGCTAATCCGGTTAATGTTACTGAATGAGATGTCCTCAAATCATTATCGGGTTCGAGTACACCTAATTCATAGTTAGTATTAACTCCATAACGAACACGCGATGTACCGGGATGAAGAGTTTTCCAACTAACGGTAACTGAAGTTGAATCAAGGTAAGTTTCTTCCGGGTACTCTGTGAATAATGGACCAGATGAAATAATATCCGCAGTAAAGCGAGGCATAACCTGATAACCACCAATGTAAGGTGTCACTAATTTATACTGTCCGACTACACCGATTAAATCGAACGTGCTTGCCGGAGCTACACCTCCAACCAAGTTTGTGTTATTATCAATCCGCATTTGAACTGTATCGCTTAGCGACGCTCCGATCAAGCGATAGTTAATATTTGCAGCCCAGCTTGTAACCGGTGTTCCATTTAAATTGGTGACAGTAACACCGATGATATGCACGAGTTTACCTTCGTAATTTTCGACCCCATTAACACCATCAGACTTAATCTGTGTAGGGGTTGCTATTACAGGATTAACAGAATTGCCGGATGTAATTACTGAATACTGTTCAGGTAACTCAATTTGGTTCAATCCGCTGTACTGTGTTACTCTTCCTGTTACCTGGATTTCATCGCCAATATTAACGGCGGCCGAGAAAATAGTTCCGTATATCGACATTCCCGCAGAATTATCCTGAATAAAACTCGGACTGCCAAATTCGTTTGCAACGGTTATAATCCCACGAACAGTTACTAAGTCACCGATTCTGGTGGAAGCACCGTTAGCATCGTTTACTTTTACTTCCGAGATCGGTATGGGTGCACCATAAACAGTGATTACAGGAATGGGGGCAACATCGCCATAACTTCCGCTTGCGCCGGATTGAGTTTTAAATTTATAATAGCCCGTAAAAATTGCTGATGTAATAGGTGAGATTGTAATTTCTGTTGAATCTCCGCCGAACGAAATACCCGTAAAATAAATTGTATCACCTACAACACTCGCAATTGCAGTCATATTTGTATAAATAACATCGTTTATATTTTTTGACCATGTAAATTCGGGCGGAACAATTAATCTTAAATTGTTGACCGCAAAAGCAGGGTCTTTTCTATAAGTAATTTTGATTGTTGTATCCACACTACCATTTATAACTGTCGGTGTGATTGATACTGAACCCGAGCCTTCCGGACGTGCACGTAATAAAGATATCCACGCAGAGTTTGCAGTTGTATTACCGGTTCCGCGTGTGATAATTAGAGAATTTTGCAACCAATTTGCTGTATTCGTAAGTTGACTAACATTATCACCGTTGAAAGCTGTTACCGTGTTTGAAGTAGAAGCAGCAGTAAAGTGAACTTTTGGTGAAGGTATGCTGGCTACAGCGGCAGTTCCCCAAGAAACACCGAATATATGCGTCTGTGTAGTATTACGGATTTGAACAGCATCGCTAGTTCCTGCAAAAAGAAATACATTGCCGGTAAAGTATGTTGCATTGCTTGATTTGATTGTTAATGTATAATCACTCGGATCGAGATCTTCTGCAAACGTATTTTCAGGTCGTGCAACCACGATGAGAGTGCCAGACTTTAAATTACTCCACAATGCATTTGTAGAAAAGACTAATGGTGTTTGAGCTACCAAAGGAGTACCTCCAAAATCTCTAATATTCCATCCTCTCATATCAAGTCCATCTTGAACAATGAGCAACTCAAGCCATTCATCGTTACCGCTTGAATTATAAAGTTCATTTATAATTACTTGTTGAGAAAATACTGTTGATGTAATCAAAATTATAAATGTAAAAATTAAAACGAAGTTCTTCATTGTGTTATGACCTTATAATTGTTATATAAAAATGGAGACAATATGTCTCTTTAATTTCGTATCAAATTTAAAGAATTTATGCAGGAAAACCAAAATTGTGTTGGGATTTTATATTTGAAATAGAATATTGATGAACAGCATCACAAGTTTTTAATAACTTTGACAACCTTCCATATAAAAGCAACATCTCGCTTTCGGACGGAGACAGGTTCAAACTCCGGGTTAAGTGGTATCAGATGGATGTGTGTATCATCGATTTTTATTTTTTTTAGAACATCTTCCTCGTTTACACGCACAACGCATATATCTCCGTTCCTTGTCTCATGCTTTGGACTGACCACAACTATATCGCCGTCTTCGATGCGCGGCGACATACTTGCCCCTTTTACAACTAAGGCGAAAGCATTCGGGTCGTTGATATTGTCGATGGTTACATAACTCTCAACATAATCAGGATGGAACATTGGCGTAGTTCTTCCGGCCGGCACAGAAGATAGAAGCGGAACTTCGACTAAGGGAATTCTTTTCAGTGCGTTAGGTTTTTGGAAAGGCAGAATTTTTCCCGGAGGTGTGGGCAAATGGTACATTTCACCCTCTCCGGTCAATAACCATTCCGGTCGTACACCCAAGTGTTTTGCAAGCCGCATTAAGTAATTGCTGTCGGGAACTTGTTCTCCCTTTTCCCAGCGTTGAAGTGTTCGTGCTGCAACATCTACTTTTACTGCAAGTGTGTGCTGGTCGAGTTCTTTATTCTCGCGAGCCTCACGGATTCGGATTCCTATTGTTGATTTCATTATCTGCTCCTTTTAAGTTATAACGTAACTTGACAGATTTGTCTGTATTTATATCGAATACCGACATAATTGTCGCTTTGCAAAGATAATACATTTTTTTGCTGATGTCAAGTTTTTTCCTAAAAAAAGATGAATGGCGTATGAATTCGTATGACGTTCAATCTGCAAAAAAAGAGGAAAAATATGGAAACATCGTAAAGAGTTGCAAAAAGGGAAACATAGTTTTAAATTACAACCGATTGACAAAGATAAGAAAAGCAATAGAGTCGAAATAATTGTTGAGTAATATGAAAATAATAGCTTTTACAGATATTCACGGATCTTATCAGAGGGTCGAAGATATAATAAAGTCTGAACAAGCCGACGTCGTGCTGATTGGAGGCGACCTGACAAATGTTGGAAGTGTGAAGGAAGCCGAAGGGGCAATAAACCTGTTTAGTGCTATCTCAAAAAAGTTATTCGCGATTACCGGAAATATGGACTTACCCCAACACGATGACATGCTGAAAAGAATCGGAATATCTCTGAACGGAAACGGAATAATCTTCGGCGGCATCGGTTTTTTTGGAGCTTCAGCTTCTCCGTTTTCTCCCTTGAATACTCCTAACGAGGTAAGCGAAGAAATGATAACGAATACACTAAAACAAGGTTATGAAAAAATCAGAGAAGCCAAAATAAAAATCATGGTTTCTCATGCGCCTCCATACGGCAGCAAGGTTGATATTACACATTCAGGAATACATGTAGGCAGCACTGCGGTGCGTGAGTTTATTGAAGACTATCAGCCCGATGTCGTTATATGCGGGCATATACATGAAGCTCGCGGACAGGATATTTTAGATGATACGAAAATAGTAAACTGTGGACAAGCAGGTCGAGGTTACTATGCTGTTATTGACGTCGGCGATAAAATCAGTATTACTAATAAGGAACAAAAATGAGTAAACAAATTAAAGCCATAGTTTTCGATCTGGGGAACACTCTCGTACACATTGATTATAAACCATTCTTGGTAAACACTGGTCTTGATGGCAAATTTAATGAGATGGAAATTTACAACCTGCTTGAAGAACCAACACAAAAATATGAGAAAGGAAAAATAGACTCAACATCCTTCTATTCTATTGTAAATAAAGAACTTAAGCTTGGTATAACTTATAATAATTTTGCGCTTTCATGGTGCAGTGTGGCAACTGATATTGTAATTGGGATGGACGAGTTGATTCAAGAACTGAGTATAAAATATCCGCTCTACTTACTCAGCAATACAAACGAACTTCACTTTAAGTATATTCTAAAAATATTTTCACAATTGAAGATTTTTAATAAATACTTTTTATCTTATAAAATAGGTGCGATGAAACCGGATGTTGAAATTTATAAATATATGCTGGTCAATATGCCTTTCAAAGCATCAGAAATATTATTTGTTGATGACAAAGAAATTAATATCGAAAGTGCAAAACTCTTAGGTATAGATGCTGTCCATTTCACATCGACTCATGATTTAATCGACATCTTAAAAATGAAAAATATATTGGAGTAGTTTATGAAAAATAAAATCGGATTTATAGGGCTCGGTATGATGGGAAAACCAATGGCTCAACGACTGATAGATGCCGGTTATGAAGTTGTTGTTCATAACAGGACAAAGGCTAAAGCCGATGATCTGATTCGCCAGGGAGCTAAGTGGGCTGATAATCCACGAAGCGTAATCGAACAAACCGAATCTTTTATGTCTATGGTTTCCACGCCGGACGTGTTAAGTGAGATTGTATTCGGGAAAAATGGAATCCTTGAAAAAACCGGAGCCGGTAAAACCCACATCGACATGAGTACAATATCGCCAGAAGTTGTTAATCAACTAAAAGATGTATATCAAAAGACTGGAATGAATTTCCTGCATGCGCCAGTTTTGGGAAGCGTTCCTAATGTAGTTGAAGGCTCACTTTTAATTTTTGTCGGAGGTGATGAAAAAGTATATCGATATCATAAAGATATTTTTAGGACAATCGGTAAAAGCATTTGGTATTTTCCAGAACATACCCAAGCAACTCATTTAAAATTAGCATGTAACAGTTTTATTGCAAATATGATCGTTACACTTTCACAAGGATTGGTGTTCGTTGAAAGAGCGGGTATCCCACAAGAGATTTTGTTGGAAGTTTTAAATGAGTCAACATTAAATTCCATCATGTATCAGACAAAAGGGAAATCTATCATACAAGACGATTTCAATCCTCGCTTTATAACTGAGCATCTTTTTAAAGATGTTAATTTAATTATTGATGCTGCTGGAAAATTAAATTTAAACCTACCCACTATGAATCTCATGAAAGAATTGTTCGCGAAGGCAATAAGTGAGGGTTTTGGTAAGAAAGATTACTCGTCTGTTTATAAAATAGTAAAACCTTGAAATCCTTAAAAATGGCTCATAAATGCGGATTTCATAGAATCGCCCCTTCCAATAAAGTTACCCACCAACAAAATATTAAATAATTTGCATTTTTTTCTTGACTTTATATAAAAATTGATATATTTTCAATGCACCATTATCTTTAAGTGGGTAATAGTGTGTAGGAAATTAATGAAATATTTAGAAAATCATATTTATGTCATCTTTCAAAGGAACATACCGATTTAGTGTCGATAACAAGGGTCGGGTAAATATCCCATCCAAGTTGCGTAAATCATTATCCGACGACATAAAAGACTATTTTGTCGTCACACGTGGTCTAGATAAGTGCGTCTACGTTTTTCCACTCGACGAATGGGCAAGAACTGAAGAAGAATTGCAAAAACTTTCCGACTATAAACCTGAAGACCGCTTATTTTCTCGATTAGTTTATGAAAACGCTACTGATGTTCAACTTGACTCTCAAGCTCGGATTGTTATACCCGTAGAATTACGCCAACATGCCAGCATTGAAGGTGATATTTTAATTATTGGAAATAGAAATAAAATTGAATTGTGGAATCCAAAGATTTACGACGAATATAAAAACAAGCAGACGGAAACATACGAAAGCGTTGCAGAAAAAGTTATGAGTTCCGGCGGTTCACGTAATGACTCTGCTTGACGTTCTTTAATATTGCGATATGACTTGCGAGTACCATAAACCAGTCCTTGTTCAAAAAGTTCTCGAGTACCTTATTACGAAACGGGATGGTGTTTATGTCGATGCTACGCTTGGCGGTGGTGGTCACTCGGGAAAAATTTTAGAAAAACTTCTTCCCACAGGAGTATTGATTGGTATAGATGCTGATGAAGATGCCATAAATTTTTCAAAAAAGCGTTTTGGAGATAAAGTATATTTTATTCACGGCAATTTTTCTCATCTTTCCCAACTTCTTTCCGACATCCACATTTCCAAAGTAGACGGCATTCTTTTCGATTTGGGGATTTCTTCCTATCAAATCGATGTTCCCGAAAAAGGTTTCAGTTTTCGCAACGAAGGTTATCTTGACTTAAGGTTCGATAAGCGACAGAGTTTAGATGCGCGTACAGTTATCAATACTTATGATGAAAAACGTCTTGTTGAAATATTTTTTAGATATGGTGAAGAAAAATATTCAAGACGTATAGCTAACAAAATTGTTACCGAAAGAACCCATGAAAATATTTCTCAAACATCAGAATTGGTACAAATAATCAGGTCTGTTGTAGGAGAAAGGTTCTTAAACAAAACATTAGCTCGAATTTTTCAAGCTATAAGAATAGAAGTAAACAAAGAGTTGACTGCTTTAGAAGCTGCGATTACAGATGCTGTAAAAATATTGAACCCCGGCGGGCGACTTGTAGTAATATCGTATCACTCTTTAGAAGATCGCATAGTAAAAGAAATTTTTAAAAAGAATTCTATCAGCGAAATTCCATCAGGAAATAAATTAGTTCCCAATTTTAAGGTAATACCGGAAATCAAAATCTTAACGAAAAAACCGATCTTACCAGACGAAGAAGAATTGATAACTAATCCAAGATCCAGAAGTGCGAAATTAAGGTCAGTTGAAAAATTAAACATCCTATAATATGAAAAGTGTTACACCCGATCCGCGTTTTGTTTATAACGGCTCCGATGGTCCGTTGCCTTCCGACGTACTGGTCCGTAAAAACAGACCCGTGCAGAAAAACCGCCCTCCTCTATTCAGATCTATTTTTCTAATATTTTTCATAATTATGTTGGGGGTTTTTGCGATCAAAAATATTATTACAGTAGATCGTCTGGCAGACGAAATAAAAAGAATGCATGACGATTATTCCCTTATAGAAAATAAAAACAAACTCTTACAAGCAGATATTGATAATAAATCAAATATTAGCCGAATAAAAGCCATAGCAGTAAGGGAACTAAATATGAAAGAATCGAAGAACGAGACGTTCTGGCTCGAAATCGATGAAAATAATTTAAAAGCTTTAACGATTAATCTAACTAATGAAATTCAAGCAGAGCCAAAACAATAACAAGGAAAAAATCCTAAAAGTAAGTAAACGAAGGATCCTCTATACGAAAGTATTCCTTCTTGTTGCTCTTTTTGTAATTCTTGCAAGGCTCGGGCAAATTCAAGTTTTTCATGCCGCAGAACTGCAAGTTATCGCAAAAGACCAATACGAAAAAATTGTTCCTTTACCTGCATCACGAGGGAATATTTTTGATAGAAACGGTACGACCCTGGTTTCAAATACAATTGAAGTGTCGGTTTATATTGATCCTTCTGTAATCAGAAAAGACTCTATCTCTTCATTAGTAAGAATTTTTTCAGAGATGTTTGGCGGGTCTCATAAACAATATGATGATTTATTCAAATCAAAAAAGCAATACGTGCTTGTAAAAAAAAGAGCGGCTATAGAAGTAAAAAAGTTTTTTGAAGACAATCGCTACTACGGAGTGATATTGGTTGATGAACCAAAGCGTCTTTATCATTACGGCACAATTGGAAGCCAACTGCTTGGTGGGATTACGGCGGATACAATCGGAGCGGGTGGAATCGAACGTTCGTTAAGCAATGAACTTAAGGGTAAAAACGGATATATGATTTTGCAGCGCAACGGTAAGGGGATGAGTAAGGCAACAGTTGATTACCCGCGAGTTGAACCTACGAACGGAAATGATGTTTATTTAACTATCGATTTAGCCTATCAATCTATCGCCGAAGAAGAATTGCAAATTGGTGTACAAAAATATGAAGCCGACGTGGGGATTATCGTTATGTTAAAACCTGCTACAGGAGAAGTTCTCGCAATGGCTCAATACCCCAATTTCAACCCGAGTAATATTTTACCTGGTGATTCGAACTATCTCAGAATTAGAGCCGTAACGGACATGATCGAACCAGGGTCAGTTTTTAAGATTGTTACCGCATCAGCCGCATTAGAGAACGACTTGGTAAAACTCGAACAAAACTTTTTTTCGGAAAACGGGTCTTATAAAATTTATCACGGCAAAACGTTTCGAACGATAACCGATCATATCCCGCATCGCTATCTTACGTTCAGAGAGGCGATGGAACAATCCAGCAACATAGTGTTTGCAAAAATTAGCGATATCATCGGAGATAAAGCAATGTATACCCAGGCAAGAGATTTCGGTTTTGGCAGTCCTACCAATATCGAGTTGCCTGTAGAAGCGGCTGGAATGTTAAATAAACCCTCCGACTGGTCGGGATACACACTGAACACAATGGCTTATGGGTATGAAATTTCTGCGACACCCCTTCAAGTGGCATCGGCTTATGCGGCAATCGCGAACAAGGGTGTACTCATGAAGCCATTCCTTGTGAAAAAAATGGTCAATGAAAAAAATGAGGTTGTCAACGAAAACAAACCGACAACTATCCGAAGAGTTATGAGTGAGAATACGGCTTACACATTAAAGAAGATTTTAGAAGGAGTTATCCTAAATGGAACAGCAAAAGCCGCCGGCGTTGAGGGATTAAGCGTAGCCGGGAAAACTGGTACAGCACGCCAGATCGTTGATAAAAAATATTCGCATAAAAGATACTTTGCTTCTTTTGTCGGCTTTTTTCCTGTTGAAGATCCTCAAGTTGTATGTCTTGTCATCCTAGATAATCCAAAGTACGGCGGCTACACCGGCGGCACAACAAGCGCACCAATATTTCACGAAATTGCTTATAAATTATGCAACATTAAAGGGGTGCACGTCCAAAATACTGATCATTCAAAAAAATCAAATTTACATATCGCAGCCAAGGTTATTGTCCCGGAAGTGTGTAATATGCAGTACTCAAGTGCAAAGAAGGTTTTAGAAAACCAGGGTCTTCTTTCTCAATGTGTAGGAGAGGGAAAAATAATACACACACAAGACCCCAAAGCCGGCACAATAGTCAAGAAGGGTTCAACGATTATATTAACTGTCAATAATTATCAACCTGCTGAAAAAGCCGGGTTCCGCACAGTTCCCGATGTCGTTGGGTTTCCGTTACGTCGGGCAATAAATCGTTTGCAAATCGAAGGATTTGAGACTCGTCCGTATGGCAGCGGGATTGTAACAAGTCAGTCGCCGGAAGCAGGAGTTGTTGCTTCGGAAAAAACCATCGTGTCATTAGTTTGTAATAATCATAAACCAACAGCAAGCCGATGATTAGTTTAATAAAAATATTGACCTCATTGTCTTTAATTTTTTTAATTAGCTTAAATGCTCAGGAGAGAGTTATCAAAAAAGAAACTCAGACAAGTTATCTGCAAGATGAGAAACGCAAATTGATTGCCGAAGGTTCTGAAATAGTGAAGCTGTACAACGAGAAAGGAAAAGTGATAGAAGAATCCAACAAACGTTTCTGGGAGCAGGTGCAAAAAACAATCGTCTATATTAGAAAGTATTATTACAACGATAATAATCTTCTGGATTCGTCAGTGCTTTTTGAGGGAGAGAAAAATGTTCTCAAACTAGCGTATTTTTATGATTCCACAGGTTTGACATCTGGAGCTGTCGAAATACTCCCAAGCGGCGCTGAGTCATTTAAAACACAATACTTTTACAATAACGAAAAGAAATTAATCCGGGAAAATTTATTCAACCCTGGCGGACAGCTTTATACTGAAAAAGAATATAAATACGACAGAAAAAATAATTTGATAGAAGAAAAGGGCAAAGAACAGGGTTCGCTCAAATACAGATGGGTGTATAAGTATGATAAAAAAAAGTTTCTTATTGAGCGAAAAGATTTTGACGGTACAGATAAATTAATCCGTCTTCATAGTTATGAAAACAATAAAGAAGGTCGCCCACTAACGGAAACGGAAATTTCTTACGGACTTAACGGTAATGTCGTCCGAGTAGTCAAGTATTCATACGAGTATTTCTAAAATATTATGATATTGTCAGAACTGTTAAAAGGAGTTAGTGTAAGTAAGTTATTCCAGACCATGTACGGAAAAATGGTTCTGACACACGATGTGGTTATCGATAAGATTCAATATGACTCTCGAAAGATAAATCGTAATGATTTGTTTGTTGCACTTCGGGGGACGGCAGTCGATGGACATAAATATATTCAAGATGCAATCCACAGCGGTGCAAAGGCGGTTGTAATGCAAGATGACACCGCTTTGAGCGATTCTTTTTTCATGCATCAAGGTGTATTAAAAATAGTAGTACCCGATTCGCGTAAAGCTTTGGCTCTAATCTCTGCTAATTATTATAATCACCCATCGAAAAATCTGAGGATGATTGGTGTAACAGGGACCAACGGAAAAACAACAACTTCTCACATCATTAAATATATTTTAGAAGAAGCAGAAAAACATTCTTCAAACAGTAAGATTGGAATGATTGGAACAATCGAAAATCAAATTGGAAACGAGGTAGTGCCTTCGAGTCTCACAACGCCTGAATCGCTCGAAATTAATGAGTTTCTTTCGAAGGTGATTGATAGCAAAGGTAGCGCGGTTGTTATGGAAGTTTCATCCCACGCTCTGCATCAGAAAAGGGTATATGGAATCGCCTTTGATGCCGCTGTTTTTACAAATTTGACACAAGACCATCTTGATTACCATAAAACAATGGATGAATATTTTAATGCAAAGAAGATTTTGTTCGATAATTTAAACGAAAAAGCAATTGCGGTTTCAAATATTGATGACCAATATGGAGAAGCCATACTACAATCGACCGCTGCAACGAAATTTACTTATGGCATTAATACAGATGCAGTGCTGAAAGCTGAAAATCTTACTCTTGAATTAGACGGCACAAGCTTTGATGTTTCGTTTGAAGGAAAAAAGTTCCGAATATCTTGTCCTTTAATCGGTAGGTTTAATGTGTACAATGCCTTGGCAGCCGTAGCAACTTCGTTAGCATTAAATGTTGATGTTGCAATTATACAACAAGCTATGAGTACACTGCCTCCCGTTCGCGGACGCTTCGAAAGGATTTCTTCTTTAAAAGGATTTACAGTTATAATAGATTACGCTCACACTCCGGATGCGCTTGAGAAATGTTTAAATGCCATCCACGATTTAAGGAGTCAGAATAAATCCAAGCACGGTAGAATTATTACGGTCTTTGGCGCAGGCGGTGACCGCGACAAAACAAAACGCCCCCTTATGGGAAAAGCTGCAAGCGAGTTTAGCGACCTAGTTATAGTAACGTCCGACAATCCCCGGACTGAAGACCCTTATCAAATAATTAAGGAAATCACTTCCGGTATTAGAGAGAGCACCGAATATATACAAGAAGTAGATAGAAAAAGAGCAATCGAAAAAGCATTAAACCTGGCAAACGCAACCGATGTTGTTTTGATAGCGGGCAAAGGACATGAAGATTATCAGATTATCGGAAGTGAAAAAATACGTTTCAGCGATTATGAAGTAGTTATGCAACTAATAGGAAAACTATAAAATGCCGGAATTATACACCTTAAATACAGAAGAAGATATACCGAACGAGTTAAGGCGAACTCCAATCGGAGAATTTCTACGCTATCATAACTTCAATGCGGAATTCAAGTCGTGCACAAAGGCTGAAATTCTTATCGGTATGTGTATGGATAACAGAAAAACTTTACGCGTGCCTGATAATTTTGCATATATTCTCAGAACGGGTGGAGCCAATTTACGCTTCAGCGAATTTAAAGTTGCCTATGCTATTGCAGTAGGTGAAGTCCGGCATATTGTTCTGTTAGGACATACAAAGTGCGGCATGGTTGGTTTAGTCAATCGGAAGGACAACTTTATTAACGGAATGGTGGATGCCGGATGGGAACATAAGTATGCAGAGAATTTTTTCAATTCGTTTGCACCGACGTTTGAAATAGTTGACGCAGAGAATTTTGTTTTTAATGAAGCAGCCCGGTTAAGGTCGCTTTATCCGAATGTCGTTGTGGTGCCGATGATCTATGACGTTGATGATAATAAAATTAGGCTATTCAGATAGCGTATGAATTTAAGATTGAGCGACATACTGCGAATAAACTTTACTAACATCTATATTCCGGATGATCATAGAGCATTTTTATTTAAAGGCGTTTCAATAGATACAAGAACATTGACGAAAGGATCAATCTTCTTTGCAATCCGTGGCGAGAAGATTGATGGACACGTTTTTGTTAACAATGCCATTAAGAAAGGTGCTTCAGCAGTCGTAGTCGATGATAAGTTTTTTAAAACAATTAAAAATGATACTAAGTCAATTCGTTCATTTCTTTCAGTTCCGGTTATAATTGTGCGAGATACAGTAAAAGCTTTCGGAGAATTGGCGAATATATACAGAAATAAATTCAACATACCTGTGATAGCGGTAGCCGGAAGCAACGGTAAGACAACAACTAAGGATATGATTGCGAGCGTGCTTTCGGAAAAATATAAAGTGCTTTCTACAGAAGGAAATCTTAACAATCAGATAGGCGTTCCGCTCACTCTTTTTCGGTTGAATGAAAAACACGAAATAGCCGTGGTAGAAATCGGAACCAATCACTTTGGTGAAATCAAGTATCTTTGCAAAATTCTTGAACCAACACATGGAGTTATCACAAATATCGGCAATGAACATCTTGAGTTCTTAAAAAGCATTACAGGCGTAAAAAAAGAAGAAGGCGCTCTGTTCGACTACTTGTTAAAAGTAAAAGGCAAGAAAACGGCTTTTGTTAATACCGATGACGAGACAATAGTTGGTATCGCCCGTAAACTTAAGAATAAAATTCGGTACGGGATCGAAAATCAGAAGTCCGATGTGCGATTGTTAAACGAAAAGTCGAATGGGCAAGGGAAATATAAATTCGATGTTTATTCAAAAAAGAATAACTCAAATTTTTCTGTGTCGTTAAAGATTTCCGGCAGGCATAACATGTTGAACGCGTTAGCTGCTTCAGCCATCGGCTTAAATTTTAAAGTTCCGTCAAAGAATATTAAAAAAGCTTTAGAATCTTTTAAGCCTTCCAGTAAAAGAATGGAAGTTATTTCGATCGGTAAAGTTACTATAATAAACGACGCCTACAATGCTAATTTAGATTCGATGTTGTGTGCCTTGGAAACGTTAAAAAATATTAAGAGTTCAGGCAAAAAGGTAATAGTTCTTGCCGATATGTTGGAGTTGGGTAAAGCTTCCCAAAAACATCATAACTTAGTTGGAGAAGCAATCACTAGGATTAGTGAAGAAGTACAAACGCCGATCATTTTGCTTACGTTTGGAAATATGGCGAAGTATATTCATAAAGCAGCTAATTTGACAAAAAAATTCCATTATAAAGATAAAAGTTTGTTAAAAAATAAATTAAATAGCATTGTTTCTGGAAACGATGTACTACTCGTTAAAGGCTCGCGGGGTATGAAGATGGAAGATGTAGTCGAATCAATAATTAAAAAGTTGAGGGGATAAATTGCTCTACTACATATTCGATTACATACACCAGCAATTCTCGATACCCGGTTTCGGTGTATTCAGATATATTACGTTTCGAGCCGGCGCCAGTGTAATTACGGCGTTGATAATAGCGTTCTGGTTAGGACCCAAAGTAATTCGGCTTCTAAAAAAACATCAGATTGGAGAATCTGCAAAAATTGAAGCGCCCAAAACACATTTGAAGAAAGCAGGCACTCCCACAATGGGCGGGTTGATAGTGCTTGGCGCGATATTAATACCGACACTTTTGTGGGGCGACCTTAAAAATGGATATGTTATACTAATTGTGATTGTAACTGTGTGGCTCGGGTTAGTCGGATTCTTAGACGATTATTTAAAAGTGGTGAAGAAAAAACCAAAGGGTTTGATTGAAGAGTATAAACTAATCGGTCAGATAGCAATCGGATTATTAGTTGGTGGAGTGATTTACTTTTTTCCACACTGGATCGACCCGAGCTTAGTGAAGTACAGTTCGGCGACGACAGTCCCATTTTTTAAACATCTCGAATTTGACTTTGGTATCTTCTACATTCCGATGGTTGTATTTATTATAACCGCAGTGAGCAACGCCGTGAATCTTACCGATGGTTTAGACGGGCTGGCTATTGGAACTGTAGGAATCGTAGCATTGGCATTAGCGGTAATAAGTTACATAAGCGGTAACGCAATATGGAGCCAATATTTGACAATTCCTTTTTTGAAAGGAAACGGTGAACTGAGTATCTACTGCGCAGCTATGGTGGGAGCTGCGCTTGGATTTCTCTGGTTCAACTCTTATCCGGCGCAAGTGTTCATGGGTGATACCGGTTCGCTTGCGCTCGGAGGAGCAATCGGCGCGTTAACAGTTCTAATCAAAAAGGAGCTGTTGCTGCCCACGCTCGGTGGTATATTTTTAATAGAAACTTTATCAGTAATTATTCAACGGTATTATTTTAAATATACAAGAAAGAAATACGGCGTAGGAAAGCGTGTCTTTAAAATGGCTCCTCTGCATCACCACTTCGAAGTGCTTGGATGGGATGAGCCGAAAATTGTTACAAGGTTCTATATACTCACTATACTGTTGGTAATTTTAAGTTTGGCAACCTTCAAGGTTCGATAAAAAATAAAGGATTTAAATTTATGGAAAAGAAAATTACATCTACAACGTTTGAAACAGCTCTTTCTGCCAGTGAAGTAGCGGATAAAAAGATTATCATAACAAAGCAAGCATTGAAGGTGTTTCCAAAACCATGGAAAGATTTCCAACTGACAATAGGTAAAGAATCTTTTACGACTCATATTGAATCGGAATCCTGTACCTGCATGGGCCCACAGAAACCACACGACCATTACTGGCTGCGGGACGATAAAGTGAAAAATTTAATTAGTTGGAAAGCCGGTTTGCATTTGAAATTTGAAAAGTTAAACGAAAAAGAATTTAAGTTAGAAGTGAAATAGAAAAATACTTGAAAAGTTTAGAAAATATAAAAGTTAGTGTAATCGGTGCAGCCCGCAGCGGCATTGCTGCTGCTGATTTACTGAGATCGAAAAGTGCAAAAGTTTTTGTCAGCGATGTGGCGAAACCGGAAGATATGGTAAATGCAATTGCTACACTTAACAAAATGAGAATCCCGTACGAATTTGGTGGACACAGCGAAAAAGTATTCGACTGTACACTTCTGGTTATCAGTCCGGGAGTTCCGTCTAACTCCAAAGTCGTGATTGAAGCGCAGCGAAGAGGTATTAAAGTGGTTAGCGAATTAGAGCTGGCGTCGTGGTTCTTTAAAGGTCGCATTATCGCAATTACAGGGTCAAACGGAAAGACAACAACGACAACATTAATCGGAGAAATTTTCAAGACGGCAAACCGGAATCATTTTGTTGCTGGAAATATCGGTACGGCTTTTTCGGAATTTGTTCAAACAGCACCCACAGATACTGCAGCTATACTTGAAGTTAGCAGTTTTCAACTCGACCATATAGAAAGTTTCCGCCCGAAAGTTTCAATTATTTTGAACATAACTCCAGACCACATGGATCGGTATGAAAATTCGATAGAAAAATATGCCGGTTCCAAAGCGAGAGTGTTTATGAATCAAATTGAAGACGATATATTGATTTATAATCATGACGACCCAATGACAAAGAAGATTGTTGAAGGCGCAAAGTGTAAGCTATTGCCTTTCAGTGTTCAGAATAAAGTTGACGGTGCTTATTTTAGTCAAACGGATGATGGAAGAAAAATTATTAGATTTTCAAAAATGGCAGATGAGTTAATCGAGGTTTCGGAAATTGGCATTAAAGGCATTCATAATGTGTATAACACGATGGCTGCTGCGCTTGCAGCTCATTCGGTGGGAATAAGTGTCGGAGATATCCGGTCTACCTTGAAATCGTTTAAGGGCGTTGAGCACAGAATAGAATTTGTTAGAGAACTGAACGGAGTAGAGTTCTTCAACGATTCCAAAGCTACGAACGTTGACTCGGTTTGGTATGCAATAAGTGCAATCGAAAAACCGATTATTCTTTTGCTTGGCGGTAGAGATAAAGGAAATGATTACTCAAAACTGTTTCAGGTTGTAAAGAATAAAGTGAAAGCAATTATCGCTATTGGCGAATCGGCTGATAAAGTATATACTGAATTTCGTCCTTATACAGAAGTCAAGAAGGCAACTTCGATGCAGGATGCAGTCAACGAAGCTTATGAAATCTCAATTAGTGGCGACGCCGTTTTGCTGTCGCCGGCTTGTGCCTCTTTCGATTGGTTCAAAAATTACGAACATCGCGGTAATGTATTTAAAGAGTTAATCTATCAATTATGATTACACAGAAGAAATATAACTATGTCGACCTTCTCACTCTTTTTAGTGTAATTCTGTTAATGAGTATGAGTGTGCTTGTAGTGTACTCGGCGTCTGTTTCCTGGGCTTTGGATAACCAACTAGCAAGCGAACAGATGTTAAACCTTCATATTCTAAAAGTCGCTATTGCTTTGATGGTAATGTTTTTAGCTATGAATATTGACTATCATAAATATAAAGACTATACAAAGACTATACTGATCATTTCTATCGGTCTGCTTGTGCTTACTATATTTATCGGATTTTTTGCTAAAGGCGCGTCCCGCTGGTTAAGGTATGGCGGTGTTGGTTTTCAGCCTTCTGAACTGGCAAAATATGCTTTGATATTTCATTTCTCAACTATGATCGTTAAGAAGGAGGAATTGATAAGAGATTTGAAAAAGGGATACCTCCCGATGTTGATATGGTTGTTGATTGTTACCGGTTTAGTTATGAAGCAGCCGAATTTTAGTACTGCTTTAATGATCGTAGTTATCAGTTTTACGCTGATGTATATTGCCGGGGTACGTGTAAAACATTTGTTCTGGACAGTTATCTCGATGTTGCCCTTCGTGTATTTATTGATGACAAGCAGTTATCGTAGTGATAGATCGGGAACGTATACCACCTATTTTAATGCACTGCTTACGATTGACACTTCCATTCTGCAAAAAGCAAGCGATAAACTGCATCAATTATGGCAGTCGATTCTTGGATTCGGTAGCGGTGGTTTGTTTGGAGTTGGCATTGGTAATAGTAAGCAACGCGACCTTTTTCTTCCTGAATCATTCGGCGATTTTATTTTCTCAATAGTCGGTGAAGAATACGGACTGCTTGGTACATCAGTCTTCATGCTTTTATTTTTGGTGATCTTGATAAGAGGTTTCAAAGTCGCAAGGTATGCTCAGGACGATTATGGTAGAATTCTCGCCATAGGTATTACCCTTTCGATAGTTATTTATGCTTTTGTAAATGCCGGTGTAACATTGGGGCTTCTTCCGACTACCGGTTTACCTATGCCGTTTGTAAGTTACGGTGGTACTGCAATAATAGTTTCAGGTTATGCCATCGGAGTTCTGCTAAATATTTCAAGACAAACTGACCTGAATCCAAAACCGGCAAAAGTTCCTATCATAGGAACGGTAAGCGCTGAAGGTAAAAAGGTGCAGTTCGAATGACAGACGTAAAAAAAAGAAATATTACAATTTCATTGATTGCTTTAGGATTACTGTGTCGATTAGTTTTTACATTCTCGGTTCCTGCTTATATGGCTCCCGATGAAAAAGCTCATATGGGTTATGTACTATATATATTAGAAAATAAAACATTACCTGTGCAGCCGAGTACTTTTGATTTAAGCCGTTCCGATTACGAGTACTATCAGCCGCCGCTCTACTATTTAACTATGTCGTTGTTTGTTACTGTCGGCAAATCATTCAATCTCGACGATAATGCGAATGTATTATTGGTACGATCTATTTCCGTTTTACTTTGGTTGGTTACCATTACCGCTACTTGTTTGATTGTTAAGAAGTTAGAATTTAACAGTCATTTTGTCGATTTATTTATAGTCGCATTCGTCAGCTTTTTGCCATCTTATATGTTTATTTCATCTATGATTAATAATGATAATCTGATTACCTGTCTGGCGAGTGTACTGTTTTTAACGGTGATAAAATCAATTAAAAACCTTACCATAAAGGACGTTATCTTGATGGGTGTTTTTTCAGGGTTGGCTTTTTTAACGAAATATACCGGAGTTATGGTGCTTGCTTTTGTTGCAGTATTTATGCTTTTAGATTATCACCGGCGAAAAAATAGCAGTTCATATTTTCGATCTGTTATTCTTGTAGTTTTCGTAATTGGTTTATTTATACTGCCCTTCCTTCTACACAACAAGGGAATTTATGGCGCTTTTATTCCTCTGAGTATCGGTGCTCATTTCCCGAATTGGGATTCGATATCTTATGGTATGTACCGAGCATTCAAAAGTTTTTTAAACACTTTCTGGGGTGTCGCGGGCATGACTAACAATATCAAATTTATTCCTGCGATGGTGCTTGGAAATCTATTTGCGCTAATAGCACTCTATGGAATAGTAAAAGGTTTCCTTAAAAATGATTCATACATACAAAAAATTATAAGTGCCAGAAAAAGTTTTTTAATCGCCTTGTTGATAAGTGTCATTGTCGGATTTATAACTGTAATCTATTACGGAATTATTTATGGTCAAGCACAAGGCAGGTTTTTGTTCCCTTTAATTATTCCTATAGGAATCTGGATGGCGGTTGGTTTTAAGAATGTATTTGGTGAAAGAGTAGAAAATTATAAGTTTCTAATTAATACAACTGCTGTGTTTGTTGTCTCGGCTGTAACATTTACAGCATATACACTTTTTAGGATACACGCGAGTTAATGTGCAGAACAGAAATATTAAATACTTATTTGCAGCCGGCGGAACCGGCGGACATCTCTTCCCGGCAATCGCAATTGCCGATGAGATTAAAAGGCTTCAACCCGGCGCCGAAATACTTTTTGTCGGAACCAAAAATAAAATTGAAGCGCGCGTTGTTCCGCAGAAAGGGTATAATTTTAAAACAATTTGGATTAGTGGTTTTCAGCGCAGCTTACAAATTCAAAATTTATTATTTCCAATAAAGGTAATCGTTGCCATGTTTCAATCGCTAAATATTTTGAAAAAATTCCGACCCGATCTTGTAATCGGCACCGGTGGATATGTCAGCGGCCCGATTCTGTTCGTTGCTTCGATTTTAGGAATCAAAACCGTTATGCACGAATCGAACAGTTACCCCGGCGCAGTAACGCGGTGGCTTGCAAAAAGGGTTAAAAAAGTATTTTTAACGTTCGAAGAAACAAAACAATATCTTACTACCGAGATAAATGTAGAAGTTGTCGGAAACCCAACAAGAGACGTTTTAGATAAAGTTAACAGAACTGAAGCCATAAGATTTTTTGGATTAGATGAGAATATAAAAACCTTACTGGTATTTGGCGGTAGTTTAGGCTCTGTTTCAATAAATAATGCAATCCTAAAAAATATTGAGAAATTGATAACTAAGAATATTCAAGTTATCTGGCAGACAGGCGAAAGAGATTACGAGCGGATTGAAAAAGAATTAATCAATACAAAAGTAAATACGTCTATAGGTGTTCTGCTCGTCAAGTTTATCGAGAGTATGGAGTATGCTTATAATGCCGCGGATGTTGTTCTATGCCGGGCTGGCGCGACCACGATAGCCGAATTGACACGGATTGGAAAACCGGCGATTTTAGTTCCTTATCCTTATGCTGCGGCTGACCATCAGACGATGAATGCAAAAACATTGGCAAATGCCGGTGCGGCGCTGATGCTGACTGATAAAGAGATAGATGATAAATTGGAAAATACAGTATTGCATTTAATCAACAACGACGATGTGCGCCAAAAGATGAGTGAAAGAAGTAAGAATTTAGGACAGCCACAAGCAGCCCTCAATATCACAAAAAAAATATTTACTATGGTGAACTGATATGGAAAAATCATTTAAGTATAAACTCGACTTTTATTATCAACAAGCGATCATATACCTCATTACTTTAATATTGTATGCAGGATTAAGAGGTAGCTTTATTGAAGATAGATTTTCATTAATCTTTCACGACCCAATAATATATATAATTGCTTTCTTTGTAATTTTCTCATTTACCATCTTACTTCTGAATTGGATAAGAGGTCGAAAGTTGATAGTTAAAGACGATAGTTTAATATTTTACAACAAGTTCCACGAACGGGAAATAAAATTCTCCAACTTCGAATGGATGCACATAGGACGAGAAAGAGCAGTCCAGACTGCCGGTCGTTCTCAAGTAATCGTTTTCAAAATAAAAGGCAGGAGGAGATTGTTTCGATTGCGAATCGGAAGATACGAACATCAAAAAGAACTTATTCAAATGGTTCACGAAATAACTAAAAAAGTGCCTCAAAGAAAACGCTGGCAAGATTTTATAAATAAAATGACTCAGGAATAAAATGTTCTCTTCGATTAAAAAAATACACTTTGTTGGAATCGGTGGAATTGGAATGAGCGGGATTGCCGAAATCCTCCTAGATCAAAACTTTAATGTAAGCGGTTCTGATAAATCGTTGAGTGAGATTACAGAACGTCTTGCTGAATTGGGCGCTGTAATATTCGAAGGGCACTCCTCAGAAAACATTAAAGATGATGTTGATGCTCTCGTGTTTTCATCGGCAGTCCCGCACGATAACCCGGAAGTATTGGAAGCAAAACGTCGGAAAATTCCAATTATCCGCCGTTCAGAAATGTTAGCCGAAGTAATGCGCTTAAAATATGGAATCGGCATTGCGGGAACGCACGGCAAGACTACTACAACCTCTATGGTGAGTTTGGTTTTACTTGAAGGCGGGCTTGACCCAACTGTTATTGTAGGCGGAAGGCTTCACGGTTTCGGCGGCTCTAACGCGCGTCTCGGAAAAGGCGATTTTATCGTGGTCGAGGCTGATGAGTTCGACAGGTCATTCTTATCTATCACTCCGACAATTGCAGTGCTGACTACGCTCGAAACTGACCATCTCGATTGTTACCGCGATCTGGAAGACATCAAGGGTGCATTTGTTCAGTTTGCAACTAAAGTTCCTTTCTATGGATTCGTTGTACTTTGTTTAGATGAGCCAGCCCTTCAGGATATAATGCAGAAGTTGTCTCATAAAAAAATTATTTCTTATGGTTTAAATCCCCAGGCAGATTTACAAGCGGCGGATATTACTTTTAAAGAAAATAATTCTAAGTTCACGGTGGTGAGAGATCGTAATGAATTAGGACAAATTGAATTACGAAGCCCCGGCGTTCATAATGTTCAAAATGCTCTCGCTGCAATTGCTGTCGGATTGGAACTCGGTATTCCATTCGAAAAAATCAAATCGGGTATCGAAAAATTCACGGGCGTCTATAGAAGATGGGAAAAGAAAGGCGAAGTAAACGGGATATCTGTTTATGACGATTATGCCCATCATCCCACGGAATGTAAAGCGACTCTTTCCGGAATCAAATCGGGCTGGCGGCGGAGAGCTGTTTGTGTATTTCAACCGCATCTTTACTCACGCACGCGGGACTTTTACGAAGAGTTCGGTAAATCATTCATGCATTCGGATGTATTGGTAGTGACCGATGTTTATCCTGCACGCGAGGAGCCGATTCAAGGTGTGACCGGCGAACTAATTGCGAATGCCGCAAAACAATTCGGTCACAAGGAAGTACATTACGTTCCCGACAAAAAAAACGTTCCAGATTTTCTGCTAAAAATTGTTAAACGCGGCGACATTGTAGTTACTATGGGCGCCGGCGATATTTATAAATTCGGTGAAGAGTTTTTATCAAAACTAAAAACAATTAAATGATCTCAATTAGTGAAATAAAAGATTATTTTCGTGGCGAAATTTTAATTAACGAGTACCTCTCGAAGTATACATCGTATAGAATCGGTGGTCCGGCAAGTTTATTGCTCTTACCAGCAGATAAATCCGATGCCGTTAACCTGTCAGTATATTTGCAGCAGAAGAAGACGGAATTTGTAGTTATCGGAAACGGAAGCAATGCCCTTGTAAGCGATAGTGGTGTGGAAGGTATCGTAATTAATCTTGAACGCGGCTTAAGTAAAATTATTATTGAAAGCGATATGGTGGTTGCCGACTCTGGGGTAATGCTTACACGCTTTGTGGATTTTTGTATTCAGAATAAGTATAAAGGAGTAGAAAAATTAACAGGAATTCCCGGCACTTTAGGCGGAGCAATTCTCATGAATGCAAGCGCATATGGTTGTGCAATCTCCGATTACATTAAGGAAATCGAAGTCGTGAGAAATGGTGAAGTTGTTTTTGTAAAGAAAGAAGAATCGCTGTTTGAATACAGAAACTCCGGATTTAAGAACGATGTTATTTTAAGCGCAAAATTCGAATTGCCGACAGGTAATCCAGAAGAGTTGATGAAAATTAGGCAGGAATATTTACAGAAACGAAGTCAGAAACAGCCGTTAAATTACCCGAATTGTGGAAGCATCTTTAAAAATCCGGTGGGTCAGCATGCTGCTAAATTGATTGAAGATGCCGGATTGAAAGGCTTGCAGGTTGGGGATGCTCAAATTTCCGAAAAACATGGAAACTTTATTATTAACGTTGGCAAAGCCAAAGCGGACGATGTCGTTCAATTAATTAATCGAGCAAGAAGAACGGTTTTTGAAAAGTTCGGAATTGTTCTTGAACCGGAAGTGAAATTAATCGGTTTTGAAAAAAATGTGATTGAAGCTTTATAAATGAATCGAAAGAAAATATACATAGTGTTATTCGTATTTTCACTGGCTTGCTTCATACTATTGTGTGGATTTGCGCACCAGTGGAAAGATTTTCTAACAGTCGAAAATATTGAAGTCGAAGGAAATTACATACTTCAGCAAAACGAAATTATTAAATTAGCAAAAATTCCAATCGGTAAGGAAATATTCAGGGTCTCATTAGACAGTGTCAGAATACGCCTTATGGCAAACAGTTATGTTGAAGACGTGCATGTATCAAGAATATTGCCCGACATTATTCATATTCAGTTGTCCGAAAGACAGCCGGTAGCATCTTTGATGCTCAATAAACTATTTTACTTAGATAGCGACGGTAATCTGCTCCCCAAAATCAACACTGACGTAATGATGGATTTACCAATAATTACGGGCGTTAAGTTAGACGTAAATAATCTTTCGGTTGGTAAAAAGGTTCTAGATAATGAAATTAATATCGCTTTACGAATTTTAAAAACAGCCTCGAGTGTAAATAAGGAAATCTACGATTTTATTTCTGAGGTCAATTTAAATTACGGTGATGATATAGTTATAATCTCCTCCGACCATGGAATACCTATTAATATCGGAAGAGAAGAATATAAAAATAAATTAATTCTAACTTACACATTCTGGAATCAACTCGTAAAAACGCGCGGCGCTGAAAATTTAATTTCTGTCGACGTCCGTTTTAATGATCAGATTGTAGTAGTCTGGAAAGATGAAATAATTAAAAAAGCAGAAACAAGGATTTAAGAGGAAAAAAATGGAAAACGAGATATTGGTCGGATTAGATATCGGTACTACGAAAGTATGCGCCGTGGTCGCCAAAATAGATGAACAACAAAATATAAATATTCTTGGTGTTGGATTAAGTCCTTCCGATGGCCTCACTCGCGGTGTAGTGACAAACATCGAAAAGACCGTGCGTTCAATAAAAAGCGCGGTAGCTGAAGCCGAATCACGGTCGGGAATAAAGATACAATCTGTTGTAGTCGGTATAGCCGGCGAACATATACAAAGTTTTCAAAGTCGCGGAGTTATTGCGATAAGTAATCCTGAAAACGATATCACGAAAGCAGACGTCGATAGACTGATTGAGGATACAAAGCGAGTTGCTTTGCCAGCCGATAGAAAAATTATTCACGTCATTCCTCAGGAATTTATTATTGACGGGCAGGATGGAGTTAAAGACCCTGTCGGTATGTCGGGAGTTCGTCTCGAAGCTAACGTTCACATTATCACGGGATTAATATCAGCCGCACAGAACATTTATAAGTGTGTAGAACGTGCAGAGTTGCAGATACATGACATTGTTTTAGAACCTCTTGCTTCGAGTTACTCTGTTCTTGACGAAGAAGAAAAAGAAGTCGGAATTGCCCTGCTCGATATCGGCGGCGGAACAACAGACCTTGCGGTATTTGAGGATAGAACGATTCGGCATACAGCCGTTATTCCAATAGCCGGCAGCCAGGTTACAAATGATTTACGGAAAGTTTTAGGAATATTGACTGAGCAAGCAGAAAGGTTAAAATGCCAACATGGATTTGCGTATGTCCCAAGCGTTATGGATGATGTTCCAATCGTGCTGCCCGGAATCGGGGGCAGACCTCCCGTAGAAGTTGATAAACGCTTGGTTGCTCAAATTATCCAGCCGCGAATGGAAGAAATTTTGGAAATTGCCTTGATGGAAATTAAACGTTCCGGGTCATCTAAGCATTTGTCAGCCGGTATTGTGCTGACCGGAGGTGGTTCATTAATCAAAGGTACTGCCGAACTTGCCCGCGATGTCTTGGGAATGCCTGTAAAGATTGGAATCCCAACTGGTTTCAAAGCAGGTCTTGTTAGGGAAATCGAAAACCCCATCTATGCAACGAGTGTGGGTTTGGTTCTCTACGGATTAAGAAACCGAGAAAATCTGTATCATTCATCGAGGAACGGAAAAAAGAAACGTGGTTTGAGAAACGTAGTAAATAGAATGGCAGAGTGGTTCAAAGAAATGTGATGGTAATTTTTTTTTAAATAAAATAATTAATTAATCAATAACATAAGGAGATACAAAAGTGATAGAACTTGACAGTTATTTTGATCGTGGGGCTAAGCTCCGAGTAGTGGGTGTTGGCGGCGGCGGTGGTAATGCCATCAACAGTATGATAGATATGGGTCTGATTGGTGTTGACTTTTTTGCGATCAATACTGATTTGCAGGCGCTTGAGCGGAATAAAGCTACTAACAAAATTCAGGTTGGTAAAAACCTTACTCGCGGCTTAGGAGCCGGTGCCGACCCTACAATCGGGCACAGAGCCGTCGAAGAAGATCGTGATGAAATCGCGCGTGCGCTTGCCGGCAGCGATATGGTTTTCATAACCGCAGGAATGGGTGGAGGAACGGGTACGGGTGGCGCTCCCGTCGTTGCAAACATTGCTAAGAGTAATGGTTCGCTTGTGGTGGGAATTGTTACCAAGCCGTTTAACTGTGAAGGAAAACAACGAATGTCTTTTGCAGAATCGGGCTTGGAAGAAATGAAGAAACAGGTTGATACATTGATTATAATTCCAAATCAGAAATTGTTGTCGATAGTTGAAAAAAATACACCACTTCAGGAAGCATTCAACAAAGCGAACGACGTACTCTATAACGCAACACGAGGAATTTCGGAGTTGATAACAATTCCTGGTTTAATAAATGTAGATTTTGCCGATGTTAGGACTGTAATGCGAGAGATGGGTGATGCGCTAATGGGTTCGGGTAAGGCAAGCGGAGAAAACCGGGCTACGGAAGCTGCGCATGAAGCAATATCGAGCCCATTACTCGACGGTATTTCAATTGCGGGCGCACAAGGAGTCTTGATAAATGTTTCAGGCGGTCCGAATATGTCTCTAATCGAAGTTGACGAAGCTGTGAATGTAATTTATGACGCCGCGGGTGAAGAAGCCAACATAATTATGGGTGCTGTAATCGACGAAAAGTTCGGCGATGAAATTATGGTTACAGTAATAGCGACTGGTTTCAATAAACGTGGCGGCGCTGCAGTCCGGCCTGTGAAAAAAGACATTAGAGTGATTGAGCGGGTTCCGAGTGGTATTCAGGATATAAAGAGTTACGATGTTCCTGCCATCACCCGGCGCGGAATAGATATAGAACTGAATACAAATCGTGCTGTGTTAGAATCTGACCCGGAAAGAATAGATAAGACTGATTCAAATAAACCGGCTTTCTTAAGAAAAATCATGGATTGATACAAGATGTAAACGTTATAAAAAATGCTTCAATAATTAATATCATAATAATTAAAATATGAGGTTAACATGAAACGTTGTTTTGTACTATCATTAGTGTTGGGATTCCTTTTAACTTTCGGAGTTCTTGCGCAGCAATTGGAAATTCATCATATCAATGTGGGACAGGCGGATGCAACACTTATCAAATCGCCCACCGGAATTACGATGTTGATAGATGGAGGCAATACGGGTAACGGAACGAATATTATCCAGCCGTATCTTACAGCTCTCGGAATTACATCATTGAACTATGTTGTATGTTCACATTACCATGCCGACCATCTTGGCGGGTTGGACGAAG